>NZ_CEEDEC010000006.1:180256-397165 GCF_979253805.1 Bacillus sp. AC266 | reverse complement strand
TTACTTATTTCAGCATCTGATAACTTTCTATGAATGATTTTGCTGATTTCATTTAAGCTAAACCCTGCTTGTTTTAACAAATTTATTCGTTTAGCAGTTAGTAACTGATTCTTATCATAATATCTATAATCATTATTCGGATGAATAAACACAGGTTTCAAAATATTATGCTCATCATACAGATACAAAGCTTTTCGTGATAAGCCAGTTAACTTACTAAAGTCTTTTATCAGAAGTAAATTATTATTCACTTTTGAATCACCTACTATCAATTTTATTTAAATTTATAATATACATTATAAGATTTAAGTCCAATTTATTAAAACGTGAATCTTCCACTTGAAGAGACGTTCTGAATAAATACAATACGAAAAATAAAACCCATTCATATACAAATAGGTTTCAGTTCACCCTTTTTAAAATTGTTTTAAATCTGTATTTAGAAAGAACAACGTTTTTCTTTGGGGTAGTTGATATTCTTAAGTTGACGGGCATGAGGTACCCCATAAACAATAAAAAACGAACAAATGCCAAACCATTAATCCATAGGGGTTTGGCATTTTTAGTAACTTCATATAGTTTTCGATTTGTTTACTTGCTGAATAAGTAATTTTTAATAATTGTCTTTGAAATTATAAGTGGGAACCATTAGGTGAAATTTAGGTTTAATTATGATCACAATGAATTTGTTGATCTTTATCTATGCCTTTTATACTTGCATACTTATTACCCCATTCACACATTGTGTTTAATACTGGTACAAATGATCTTCCTAGATCAGTTAAGCTGTATTCTACTTTTGGTGGTACTTCTTTAAATATTTCTCTTCGTACAAGTCCATCTCTTTCTAACTGTTTCAATTGATCTGTTAAGACTTTTTGTGTAATTCCAGGTATTAATTCGTAAAATTCTTTTGTCCTTACTGATTTTTGACTCAAGAAAAAGAGTATTAAACATTTCCATTTTCCACCTGCAATGTTCATAAAAATGTTGATTCCAGTATTATAGTTAACCATGTGCTTTCTCTCCTAAATAGGCACTTAAAAGTGGCTATACCACATTTTTGTGCGTTATTTTCTTATTTATTATTGCTTACTATAATTAAAAGTGCAATAAATAAAAATTTCGGAGTGGATATAATGAGTGTAAAAAATATTTTGGAAAAAAGACGTTCAGTTAGACATTATGATTCAAGTTATAAAATAAGTTCAGAAATTCTAACCTCATTAGTTGAAAGTGCAAGTAAGTCACCTAATGGAAATAATATTCAAGCTACTCGATACTTAATTATTGAGGATTCGGACTTAAGAAATTTATTATTGCCTATAACTTTTAATCAACAACAAGTGATAGAAGCTTCAACTTTAATTGTTATGTTGGGTGATTATCAGGCATTTGACAAAGGTAATATTATTAAGATACATGAAGAAGGCTTTCAAGCAGGTTATTTTGATGAATCGCTAAGAGATTATCTAGCGAATGCTGCAATAAATTATTATGAAAATAAATCGAATGAAGATCTAAAGCTAGAATTAACTAGAGATGTAAGTCTTGCTTCAATGTCATTAATTTTATTAGCAAATGAAGCAGGTTTTGAAACAATTACTATGTCAGGCTATGATTCTAAGAAATTAAAAGCAATCTTAAATATTTCTGAAAGGTATTTAGATGTTATGCTTATAGCTATTGGTAAAGGTACTAAAGCTGGTCATAATACAGTAAGGCATAATGTAAATAAGGTAATGTATAGAAACTTAATAATTTAGTGTTCTTAAAATTGCTATTATATTAACTAGATTTGTATAAAGCTTGCATACTCCTTTAATCTGATATTAGGACATAAAATCAAGATAAAACTCGATAAGTCTTCCTCTAAGTTGTTGTTTATGAAGAGATAATCAATATCTATTTTTAAAGAGAAGAGGATGATGAATGACTTAAAAATAGGTGATCTATTAGTGAATAAGAATTTGCTCCTGATAAAAAAAATTGGCCAGTTAACCGGCTTATCACGGAAAGTTTTATATTTATATGAGCAAAATAATATTTTGAACCCGGCATTTATTCATCCGGATAAGGGGCTTGTGAAGAGTTCTTTGATGATCCACGATAGACATGCAAATTTGAAATATAATCATGGAAATCTTACATTTGGACAAAAGGATATTATGTAAGTACGGTAGGCATAAATGAAAAAACTATCGCCAAATATATTCGAGAGCAAGAAATGGAGGATCGTCTACGAGACAACATGAGTAAACGAGAATACGTGGATCCATTCAAAGACAAATAGAGAGTAAACGGTTGGCGGTCACTTAAGGGGCCAATTTAGTGGCAGTGTTGGTTTTTAGGGCGAAATTAAAACCGCCGGTTCTACCGGCGGATACTTACTTTATAGTTCATTCTTATTAATTTTTTGAATAAAGGAGGATAAAACCTTATTAGTTGTTAAATCCTTGCGTCTAACAAGATGTGTTTCCATAAGTCGGTAATCTTCTGGCAGAGGGGTTGAGTTGTATTCTATTTCTTGGGTTTTATTAATTACTGATAAAGGAAGAACTGCTGAAGCCAACCCTAACTTCACACAATTTAACAAAGTGTCTAAGGTATTAACTTCTATAAAGTTAGTTGGTTTTTCCCCGTTACTGTCTAACCATTCAACTAAAACCTTTCTAAATGGGCATCCTTCAGGAAATACTGCCCAAGTCTTTGATGTCTGTTCAGCTTTAACTCCTCTTTTAGTGATTAGACTAACTACATCTTGAATCGTATATTCGACTTCGATTAAATTAGATTTTGTTTGGCCAGTTATAAATGCAGCATCAAGCTTGTATTTCTGAATCATCTCTAATAATTTAGGTGATGTTCCTGTTATTAACGAAATCGATACATTAGGATGCTGTTTTTGGAAATCAGAAAGTATATTCATAAATTTATTTGAGGCAAGAGTCTCAACAACTCCAATAGCCAACTTCCCCCCAAAGTTTTCTGCTTCTCGAACAGCAGAAATTGCTTCTTCAGCCCGTTTATTTATGGAAGCTGCATGTTCATAAAAAATCAAGCCTCTTTCAGTTAAACTAACTCCTTTAGGGTGTCTATTAAATAGAGTAACCTCTAGTTCAGATTCCAGTTTTTTAATTCGATTGGTGATATTAGACTGTACATAGCCTAGTTTGTCTGCTCCCTTAGAAAAATTCCCCTCATCAGCTACAGTTAGGAAAACTTTTAAATCAGTTAACTCCATAATATCCTCCTCATCACTTTTATTGATGGATATATCATTTTTAATCATTTTACTAAATACCAACCCCAATGTAAACTTTTAATTGCAAGCAAATAAAAAAACAGGAGTGTTTAGATTATGTCAAAGTATCCTAATTTATTTTCCGAATTTAAGATTGGTTCATTGGAGCTATCAAATAGATTGGTAGTATCTCCAATGACTAGAACAAGTGCTCAACCGAACGGGTTAGCTAATGAAAGAATGGCCCAATATTATTCGCGTTTTGCAAGAGGTGGATTTTCTTTAATAATTACAGAAGGTACTTATCCTGATTTGACACATGGGCAAGCGTATGAAAATCAACCTGGAATAGCAACTGAAGAACAAGCTGCTGCTTGGAAACCCGTGGTAGATGCTGTTCATAAAGAAGGAGGAAAAATATTTTTACAAATTCAACACGCAGGAGCACTTGTTCAATACAATCGCTATACGGACTTTTCATTAGCACCATCTGCTGTAAGGCCAAAAGGAGAAAAACTTAAAGGCCATGGGGGAAGTGGCGAATATTCACTGCCAAAAGAAATAAGTAAAAAAGAAATAGAGGCGGTTATTGAGAGTTTTGCCAATGCTGCATTAAGAGCTAAAAATGTTGGGTTTGATGGTATTGAAGTACATGGAGCCAATGGATATTTATTAGATCAATTTCATACGGACTATACAAATCTTCGTGAAGACGAATTTGGTGGGACACCCGAAAATCGTGTTCGGTTAAGTGTTTTAGTGTTAAAAGCTATTCGAAATAAAGTGGGCAACAATTTTGTTGTGGGTATCCGTGTCTCTCAAGGTAAAGTAAATGATTTCTATCATAAATGGAAAGGAAAAGAGGATGAAGCAAAAATAATCTTTGAGAATCTAGCCTCAGCTAGCCCAGATTATATACACACAACAGAGTTTCAAGCAGATAAACCAGCGTTTGGAAAGAATAGTCATACACTTGCTAGCCTTGCAAAAAAATACGGGAATATACCTGTAATTGCAAACGGGCAGTTAGGAGAACCCGAAACAGCAGAAAAAATGATAGGTAACAGAGAAACTGATTTTGTTGCATTAGGGACTAGTGCTCTAGCCAACCCTGATTGGCCAAAAAAAGTAAGAGATAATCAAACATTATCTAAGTTTGATCATCGTGTATTTGATCCTATTGCGGTAATAAGAGATGAAGAAACTTATTAATAGGCTAATGTAATATTCAAACTTAATTAAGGATACTCCAATAGGGGTATCCTTCTATTTAAAACAAGAGGTGGATAAAAATGAGTTGGATATTTTTAATTATTGTAGCAATCCTAGAAGTTGTTTGGATAGCTGGCCTAAAAATGTCAAAGGGTTTTACAATTTTTACTCCTAGTATTATAACGATTACTCTGATTATAATTACATTTTATTTCTTTTCAAAATCGGTTATTAGATTACCAATTGGAACAGCATATGCAATTTTTGCTGGGATAGGGGCAGTAGGTTCAGCCTTATTAGGATTTTTTATGTTCGGTGAAATTTTTAATTTACTTAAACTGCTTTTCTTATCCCTTTTAATTTTGGGCATAATCGGATTAAAAATGTCTGTTACTAATGAAGAAGGGTAGGAGGGAGTATATGACTTGGCTTTATTTGATAGTTGCTGGCTTAGGAGAAATCGGACTTGTTAGTTTTATGAAATTGTCTGATGGATTTATAAATAGAACATACAGTTTATTAACTGGTATCTCAGGTATAATTAGTTTTTCTTTTTTGGCAAAAGCAGTTGAATTACTCCCTATCTGGGCAGCTTATGGAATATGGACGGGTATTGGTTCAATAGGTAGTGTAATTATTGGTATGTATTTTTTTAATGAAAATAAAAGTGTATCAAAGGTGGTTTATATATCCTTCATAATTATAGGTGTAACGGGACTTGAAACTATTTCATAACAAATTAAGTCTAGAAACCATTAATATCCTTCATTAAGAAAATAGTAAATTCAGACGAGTATTCAGGAGTGGCAGATTTTTTCATGGAAGGCTTTTAATCTATAGTTTAGTATTTGCTGTGAAAATTGGGTATGAAGAGGTGTTACTACATAACCCACAGGTTAAGATTCTACAACAACTTCAAACTTCACAGACTGAGCTAGATATTTCAGTTGATAATTATAAGCACTCTAAATTAAAGTTGAAGTATTTAAAAACAATAAAACACGACTTTGAAAATGTTATTTATGGACAATCTAATGTTAAAAACGAACTTTTACAGCATTATATAGTTTAACAAACAAAAGGGTACACAAGCCAACAGTAATTATGCTTTTCGGTCCTACCAGTGTAGGGAAAACAAAGACAGCTAAATTTGTAAATAAGGTAGTTAATTCAAAGAAAAAGTTGTTTCGAAAACAGCTATTAATGTTTCATGATGAAAACTTTATGAATTATATATTTGGCGATAAGAGCAAGGGATTATTTGACGCTTACTTATAAAATGATCAAGTTTTTTTATAAAAACTAAAATGTTTTTGAACCATAACCGACGCATTTTGATCAATCTTTTCTCAAAATACATGGGTTTCTTCTATTATAATAGCAACATTCATGACATAATTTTGCTCAAACTTTATTCTAAATCGCAAGACATTTCCCGGGTATTCGGAATATCAGAGTGGATGCAATTTTATGTTGCCAGATAGCCAGATTAAGAAGCTATTAAATAACAATGTAACAGACTTTATAAATGAATTTCATGGAGAGAAGGGGAAATTCACAGTTGCAATTCGATTAAAGTCGGACCTTAGCATTTGTTTTGAATTTCCAACCACAGATGATCGTACGGTAGGTAAATGTCCCTTATGCCAGGGCAGAGTTATAATAGGTAAAACTAACTATTTGTGTGAGCAATACAAGAGGGGTTGTGATTTTATCGTTTCAGGAATGATACTTGAAAAAAGAATCACAACAAGCCAAATCAAAAAGTTATTAGATAAGAATATGACGGATACAATCCAAGGATTTGTGTCGAGGAAAACGGGAAAACCGTTTGGCGCGAAATTAACCTATGACTCAGTACAGAAAAGGATCGCTTTTGTGTATGAGAAAAAGAAATAATATTATAAAATCTTAAATTCCGTATATAAAATTAATAAGAATTATGATATGATGAAATAAAGTTAATATTTCTAAATCTATCTTGCAAGAGGACACACCTACGCATACATATGCCATAGGTGTGTCCTTTTTCGTTGTCTATAAATTCCTAAAATAAAGAGAGGGGGAAGGTATATTGTGTACGAGCGAAATACCAACTGCAAATGTATCTTTTGAGAATGTGGAGAGTCAGAAGCGGAATAAGGGGAATGTAATATCAGCATGCCCCAAATGTAAAAAGCAATCATTCAGGGCTACGTTTAACGAACATCCAAAGTGGATTCGATTTTGCTTGTGTTGTGATTATAGAGAAGTTAATTCAGCATATAATCCATTTGTATATTAAGTAGAGCGATACTAATAGGAAAGGATACTACGGTATGAAACCATGGATTAAGATTACTTGTATAACAACATTAGTCTTTCAAATTACAGCATGTAGCAGTTCAACACAAACAAATGATTCGAGACCAGTACAAACCACCCAAAAAGTAATTGAGCGGAATTCAGAATTCAAGAGCACTATTGATATTCCGGAAACGTATGAGGGCAAATTAAAAGGTTTAGAGACGGTCAAAGGGAAAGTAATACATGTAAAAGACGGAGATACAGTAGATGTGAAAGTAAACGGGAAGAAGCAGACGGTAAGGTTACTTTTATTAGACACCCCTGAATCTGTTTCTCGAAAGATTCCGCCACAGAAGATGGGTAAAGAAGCATCTTCTTTTCTAAAGAAACAAATAGAAGGAAAAGATGTAACCCTGGTATATGATCATGGACAAAAAGAAGACAAATACGGTAGGAAATTAGCCTATATATTTTGCGAGGGAATACATGTAAATGAATTAATGGTCCAATTAGGATACGGGATTGTAGCGTATATCACTAAACCAAACACTACGCTGCTTCCGCAAATGATAGATGCAGAAAAAGAAGCTAAATCATCTATAAGTGGAGTGTGGAGTATAAAAGGTTTTGTAGATGAAAAGAAACGTCATTATAACCGAAATGATGCCGCTTAATGCATATTACTCAAGCATAGTAAGAATACTAATACCTTGAAATTAAAATACGGAGGTTTTAGGTGTGAAAGAGAATAAAAGGAACATGATCTTATCGTTTGTTATTTCGATTGTCTTTATATTTTCGAGCGTGATGCCTTTTAGTAGTAACGAGTACATCTATGTGATTTCAAAAATCGGGGCTGCAGCTGGTGTGTTAAATATTGTATTGATGAGTATTTTTTTGTATTTTCAAAGCAAAAAAATGAGATATTCATTGAACTAAACTGTAAAAGAGAAAGTTTTCCTTACTCACACAAAAAAGAGAGTGGTAAGGAAAACTGCGAAGGAGATGGAATAGATGAGTCAGGTAGCGGGATTCTTGAAATTCGTTTTAGCGAAAGAAAAACGATACGTATATTTGGCTGTATCAGAAAAGAGAAACAAACGTGTAAACACGCACATTTTATATAAATTCGGTCCAATGGAAAAAGCATTGGAAAGTATGTACGAAATGCGGGATGATTTCGAGAATAAGTTCCCGATAGAACTAAAAGAAAAAAGATATGACTGGGAAGATATCAATGATTGGATACTTTCCATTGAGACAGGATTCTCAAAGCATGGAAATAAGCTAATAACATACGGACGCTAAGTAGAGCAGACAATTAAGTGAGGTGAATGAAGAATGGCATTAATTAGAAAGTATCATATTGCAATTGCTTGGATGATAGCTACAAGCGCAATGCTTATAAGCTTAGTTTTTAGTGAATGGATGAAACTTCCCCCATGTGATTTGTGCTGGTATCAAAGGATGGCCATGTATCCCTTAGTGTTGATATTAGGTGTTGGTATGTATAGAAAAGACCCACTGGTAAGTACATATGCATTCCCATTTGCACTTTGTGGTTTATTGCTAGCTGTTTATCAAATAACGATTCAAACCTTTCCTGCAGGCGAGATGAAGATATGTTCTGTAGGAGTTTCTTGTACGGAAGATTACTTGAATTTATTTGGTTTTATCACGATTCCTATGCTATCTTTTGTTGGATTTTTAGCTATTATTATACTTTTATATAAATAGACATGAACATGTATAACGGCAGTTAATTCGAAAAAAATAAGAATGGAATATAGAAATGGAGAAATTAAAAATGACAACATTACAAAACCAAAAAGAAATGAACCAAATTTCAGAGGCAGACGTAGAATTATTAAAAATCATGGCTCATCCAGTTAGACTACAAATTGTGAAGGAATTGAATCACCGTAAAATCTGTAATGTAACGCAATTAACAGATCTACTAAAGATACCACAATCTACTGTTTCTCAGCATCTATCAAAAATGAGAGGAAAGATCCTACGTTCGGAAAGAAGAGGATTAGAGATGTACTATCATATTGAGAATTTCAAAGCTTGCCAGATTGTTAGTGTACTAGGTTTATAAATAACTTAAACTAAATAGCAGATTACGAGAATAAACATGAAATAAGGGCAGCTATGCCAGGCTGCCCTTATTTCATTTGTGATTTTGCATATATTTGTGCGCATTTAGTATAGCAAACATTTTTCTTCCATATCAAATAAAAAAAGCCTGTATGCACAGGCAAAAAATTAGGTAGATAAATATAGAAACAAAAATAGTATCGAGTACATTATATAAAAATACAATTGTTATAACGAAAATAATCTATCCATAGTAAAGTAAAAGAATCCCCCACATGATAAAGGATTCTTTTAATAGGTATTCGTTGGCAAATGACTTCACCGTAGGAATTGAGTATGGCTCACTCAATTCTCTTTTATATGTTATAAAAGGTGAGTTCATTTGTCAAAAGGCATCTGCTATAGAATAACAAACGCCTTTTCAGAACTTACATAGAACACTTTCAGAACATATTTCAGTTGTTGGACCTTTACCTCTTAGCAAAATGGAACCCTAAGATAATTATAGTACTATAAAATAATAGGTTTGTTTCTTATAAAATCTATTGGTATTATATAGGAGTGCCGCCACATGCCCATCAAGCTAAGATTTTGAAATATCCCCAAAATGAAAGTTCGCTCTATGTTAGGATTCAAGTCTTTTTGCACAGCTACATTCATTCTTGCAGGAGTGGAAGCTATGCATATTATTAAAAAAGAACGGTTTGATTTACGGCATCAGTCTGTTCAAAATCAGAAAGAATTCATCCATCAATTGTTAGGGCTTACAGCATAAAAAAAGAACTCCGCTAGAAATATATAAGCTATATTCTCTTTTATTTTATCTTTGCACCAGAATCGGAATTTATAAACAAATTTTAAAAACGAAATAGGCCTCGCGGCAACTGGTAATACATTAGTACTTACAGTTCGATAGTGTATAGTCATCTATCTTTCGGAAAATAGGCACAATAAAAGTAAGATTTTAGACAGATAGCTATTAAAATACAACTGTAAACAAAAGTTGAAAGGTTGAAGAAAAATAAACGTAAATATTAAAAAAGTTGAAACAACGAAACCATTAAATAAAAAGAAATATATTATTGGGGCATTAACAGTAGTTGGAATTGCTAGGTCAGTAATAGAGCCAAAGACAAAAGAGTCTTGAATATGGAAAACGGAAGCCCGGTGGATATGCCGATTTATGAAAAGTACGGTTTTAAAACAAAATCACGAGATAAGATTTAGACAACATGGAAATGGCTGAAAAAAAAGCAAAGAAAAATAATGTTAGTTTTCAATACTATAAAGAACACGAAGCCGAATTCATAAAAGCAGAAAAGGAAGCAAAATTAAAAGTGGAGCAAGAGAACCAAGCTGAAAGAGAGCGACAAGAAGCACCAAAACAAGAAAAAGTTAAAATAGATTCTTAGAAAGACAAAGTAAAAGAGTTATCGTTAAGTGATAAAAGTAAAAGTGAAAATTTTAATGAAATTGATAGATTTGCACATGATTATAAAACAACGGAAGACGAAACCGCGCAATTTTTCATTAACATCTATAACGAATATAAAAACAAAAACTATCTTAAAGACTTATCAAATGATCAGTATATGATTACAAATATCTTTAAGTCAGAATTTGTTGAAAAAAATTCAACTTGGAAAGAAAGAAAAGATTTCGCTTTCGATTTTTGGCAAAACTCAAAGTATAACTATCGCGGTGTAGATACACCAAGCAGTCAAGGAACAAAAGCAAATGAAGACCAAATGAATAAAGTATTAAGCAAAATTGGAATGTAAAAAACAACTTGGAGGGAATACATATGTCAACATTTTTAGATTTAATTGCTTTAATATCATTAATTGCTTCAATCGTATTTTTCGTGAAAGGGTTCAAGAATAAACCGAAATTTAAGAAAGCCGCTTTATTCTTTTGTGCAACATGGGTTTTATGGTTCGTATCAGCTATGATTTCCCCGGAACCAACAAGGGTAAATGGTAAACAGGAAGCAAAGGAAAAAACAGAAACTAAAAAAGAAGAAAAAGCGAAACAAGAAGAGGCTAAGAAAAAGCAAGAAGCAGAAGAAAAAGCGAAACAAGAAGAGGCTAAGAAAAAGCAAGAAGCAGAAGAAAAAGCGAAACAAGAAGAGGCTAAGAAAAAGCAAGAAGCAGAAGAAAAAGCGAAACAGGAAGAGGCTAAGAAAAAGCAAGAAGCAGAAGAAAAGGTGAAACAGGAAGAGGCTAAGAAAAAGCAAGAAGCAGAAGAAAAAGCAAAACAAGAAGCAGAACAAACGAAAGATAGCGGGTTAAATGAAGCGCAAGCACAAGAAAAAGCGGAACAAATGAAGACGGCGCAAGGTCAGGGCGCGCGTAATAAAGATGTCAAGTTATCACAATTAGGTATCCAAACAATAAAAGATGGAATCAAATATACAACACCAGCGCAAGATATTCACATTGAAGCAGAAGACAGTTTAACAAGAATTGTTGCTATTATGCCAGTGGGAACAACGAAAGAACAAGCAAAAGAAGTAGGAGATTCATTGGCACGACAAGTAGCAAGTTTTGGAACGATGGGATTATATGTTGATTTAAACTCACCTAGCAAAGACTATTTAGGGGAATATTGGGAGAATTTTAGCGGTGATATTGGTATCTTTGACAGTAACCAAAAACAGTTAGCGCGTGGATACATTAACAAATTGAATCCAGCTAAAATAAAGTGGTAACTTTGACAGAAAACGGCTTATTTTTTGTTAGGGGAGTATTTGCTTTTCTTAGTTTGATGGTGATACCCTTATATATAATATTTTGAATGTAAAAAGTAAGCTTCCGGCTATAATTAAGCGGTACTTTCTTTCTAATTAGCATTAATCTATTATATGTATGAATGTAAATAACTCATCACGTTTCTTTTAATGGGTAGATTATTTCCGTATGAAAAAGAGATCGGATATCCCGATCTCTTTTTCATACAAGGGTTAAAGATTAGTTGCCAATCCAACTCATATTTAATAATGAGAAAATTGAATCCTGCTATTAATTTCTCAACACGTTCCTTGTGTCTTTAACGTATAGTATACTTAATTCTTTTTATTTATGTATATTTCCTGGGGTGAATCCTTAGTATGGGCAAAAACACCCATACTAAGGATTCCTTTTTTATTTTTCACCACTTCATAAATTAAATTTTAAACTGGTATATATTTATAAAGAAACTGTTGAAATAGCCTGTTTATAAATAAATTGTTGATTTCCATTACTGGATACTAGAATTGAAAATTTATCAACAGCGATAATGATTCCAGGTACTCTTACTCCGTTTATTAAAAATATCGTTACTAATCTTTGTTCCTCTATTAATTTTTTATAAAAATCTTCTTGTGTATGCATTAATTGTTTCTTCCTCTCTTTAAATGTTCTAATCTTTTTAAATCATTCTTATGGGTGTAAAAGGAATGGTGTAACTATAGCACTTTTATAATATAGTTTGATTTTAATATTCTTTTATCTTTTAATTTTCACAAGGGAGACCCTTATATAAAAATAAAAGCCCTCACAATAAAGTGAAGACTTTTGTTTATTTATCAACCACCAGTGTGACCGTGAGCATACTGTACAACTTTATCCTCACTAAGCGCTTTCTGCGTATCATTTACATTTCCAGAGTTAAACATAAATGTGAATGCAGCTGTAATTCCAATTAAGCTGAAAATTAACTTCTTCATTTTAAAGCCTCCTTCTCAAAGTTTTGTTCTTCTGCTTGATGGCTGAGATAAAAATAATTACTTGCTTTTGAACGATTATTTTCTTGATGGAATAAAACCGCTAATTTCTTAGCATACTCTTGTACATATTCGTGTAAGTCTTCTCTATCAAAATACGAGATTCCTGTTTCAATCGTTTTTTCTAATTCGTCGGCAGTTACTTTTTGGTTTAATTTTTCTAAAATTAGAAAGTGATGTTCATACTCTTCATTTTTTAGTTCTCTACAAATTTCCAATCCTCTATCTATAAGGTTAGAAGTTTCTTCGTATTCACCAATTTTCATATGCTCCCTAGCTTTGATAAAGATCGCTTTATAATCTTTAGGGAGTTCTTGTGTCACTTCAGAGAGATAGCGTATTGCTAATTCCGATAAATTTTGGCCAGAATACATTAAACCTAAGTTGTGACGTACAAACGTAATGTATTTTTCTTCGCCAGATTTTTTAAATGTATTAATCGCTGTAATAAAGTGTTCTTCAGCTTCCTCAAATTGTTTTAAATGCGTACAAGCCAATCCAATTAAATTATCACATAATCCAATAGTAGTCTCATATCCTGCATGCTTTTTGAAAATCTCCTTTGCTTTGGTAGCTTCTTTAATTGCTGAAAGAGGCTTATAGATATGGTAATGGAAAGTTGATAGTTTGAAATAAAATTCAGCGTGTTCAATTTCATCCGGAATATGGTTTAATAGTACTTCGGCCTTGTTATAATGTTCCCTTGCACTTGTGAAATTACCTGTAATATTCGAATGAATAGCTTTAAAGAAATAGTAGTAGTATTGTAAAAACTGATCTGCAGGTACATCCAATGAATCCACTTTGTCAAAGCTGTCTTTCCCGATACTTAAACTATCAATCATATATTGATGACGAAAATCTAGTAGAGAATAGTATAAAAGTAGATTTTGGTCTTCCTCAATGCTATGTATTTTTTGATCAATCTCAAGTTTTAATTTATGCGCCTCTCCTATGTGTCTGGCACGAATCTCTATATACCAGTCATTTAACATTTTGGTAACTTGCTCATTCCCCTTTACTGAAACAATCATTATATATTCCCCCATCCTATAGAAGTATCTTAATGCTATTTAATACCATCATAGCAAACTAGCAACATTATTTGAGTGATTTCGATTTATTTTTCAACAAAATTCAGAAAAAACAGTTAACTTATATCAATTTTCTTTATATTAATACTTTAATCTGTACCAATTCACGCAAACGTGATAAGATTAATTTAATTAATTCACGTTTGCGTGAAAGGAGAGTGCTTAGAAATGAAAGCAGAACGAATTTTTGAGGGTACTAGTGAAGATGGTGTATGGAATAAGGCAATATTCAAGACGAAAGAAGGTATCTATTATTATGTGTCAGAGAATAGTACGATTGAGATAACTGGCCATGAGTATATAGATCTAGACATATTAGAAGAAGTACACCAGGGAGATGATCATAATTTATTTGCTGTAAAAGGGGATGAAAGAGACATTTTACAGCAGTTAGAGATGGATGGTTTTGATTATGAAGATGTTGATTGGGATGCCCTTAATCTGCTGGATAATGAAATTCTTAGTAGTACGGATGCAATAGAAGAATGGGGAATTGACGCATCAACTTTACGTAAAAGAATAAATGATTTTCCAAAAGGTTCAATCCGTAAAATTGGCACCACGTATGCTGTGACTCGATTTGGAATGCGCTGCGTCTTCGGAACAAATGAGAAATAAGTAAAAATACGCTAAGGGAGTGGAGGTCAATGAAGAATCACATCAGGAGTTCTAATGGGCAATTACTACAAACCAATAAGAAATGGTCTCACCTAAAGCAAAAACAGCGTGAAACCATATCAAATTGGCTGAGAGAGGCTTATATAGAGAAGATTAAGGTTCATAACCGTAGATTGAAACCGAGAGAACATGAGGATGTTTTAGAGAAGGTAATGAGTAAAATCTATGGTCTTGAAATTTGGATTCCAGATTACGAAGTAGAAAAATACTACAAAGGGAAAATAAATAAATGGTATAACAAACACATTTCATTGGAAGAAAAAAATGATAAGGAGGAGAAAATATGAAACATAGTATCGGAAATGTCAGTACTTCATATATAATCCGTCTAATTTTAAATACATATTAAAGTTAATTATTTTTTGTTTATAATAATATTAGTGAATAAAAGATAGTAATGTCTCAAGTGCACAATTATGGTAGAGAGCCTTTCAGAACCATACGAACACTCATTACGGGATGGAGAAATGTATATGAAAACACCGGATTACACACAAACCAGGCTAATTAGTAACATTGCCACTGATCTATTAAGTCATAATACAACATTTTTTATTGGTGCCGGCTTCTCAAGAGACCTTGGATATCCAAGTTGGGGTGGTCTACTTAAAGAAATTATCGAAAAGTACGACTTAATGGACAACATAAAGACTTCGAATCTATTTTATTTTCTATCTGAGAACGAAGACTCTATCAATAAAAAGATTAATGAAAAAATCGTAGAAAACTTAATAGGTGTTGATTTTTTACGGCTTGCTGGTTACGTAGACCTATTGTTAAAAGAGGAAAAAAATAGAGATATTAGAATCGAAATCAACAATATAATTCAAACCTATGAGGACGATAGAAAATACAAAAAGGAAGAATTCGATAAGTATCGTGTTGTTTTTTCATTTATTAGCGACTATATAACTGAATTAATAACTACAAATTACGACACAAACCTTGAATACTGTATCGATAAACATATTGTTATTCATAGAAATCTTTCAAGCGTTAACAAATCACCTCGCACAGTAAGTAAAGACAACATTAAAATATATAAGATTCACGGCTGCATTAAAGATAATGACAACGGTATTATTATTACAGAGAAAGATTATCAAGATTTTTCTAGCAGCAATAAATACATTTTTCATAAAATCTATTCAACATTTATGGAAAAAAATATAGTTTTTATTGGATATAGCTTATATGACCCTAATATCCGTGGATTACTAAGCGAAGTAATTGAGGAAATAAAACAGAATGAAGATGTAAAAAAGAAAATCTATTGGATTAACAGAGATACTATTAACGAAATTGATAAAAGATTTTACGAAAATATGTATTCAATACAAATTATAGATCAAATAGAAATCTTAGATTTCTTTAAAATCCTTATGGAACTTACTACAGCAAAGTGGAATGACGTTAAATTAATCGAAGAACAATGGATGGAATCTACAAAGGAACTGTTAATGTTACCTGAAATATCTCAAATTCATTTTAACAACATCATCAGTCATACTATCGATGCGAAGAAATATTCAGAAGTACTAAATCAAATATATCAAGCCTTTATTACAAATAGTTATGTACGAGCTACAGCTTGTAAAGCATTCTTCACTATTTTATCAAAAATGCCAGTTTCGGAAGTGGAAGCATTTGAGAGTAGAATAACCGATATCCTACAAACTGAAGATGAACATCTATTTCGCATTGTAGCTCTCATTTTAGAAGATTCTGAAGTGAAAAATATATTCATAGTAAAAGGTTATGAAAAAATATTATTAGATACACTGATTTCAACAGCACGAACAAATACCGCCTTTTATCAATATGAATATAATGCAAAAGGTTTGCTGGATTACTACGGAGCATTCAATGGTTTACTAGGTGATTTGGAAGACTCTTTCATAGATGCATTTTATTATAACTATAGTTACTTAACTTATTCTAGAACAATTGGTTATGCTTTTGAGAGTTTAAGATCTGTCCATGCGGGGTTAAGAAACCTTGATGAGGACATAGTAGTAAAAATACTACAACGATATCCAAATACTAGAAAATCAGATATTCAAGTCGAACAGATTGAAGAACTTATTTCAACCATTCCGGATCCTGAAAGACAAAACGAAATAAGATTCGAATATATTCATAAGAAACCTATTTTCGAATCTCTCCATCGTACAATATTAATGAGATTAACTAGAATACTGACTAAGGATAAGGGCTTTGAACCACGATTTGATGATGATTTCAAATTAAATGGTAGTTATGTATCCTCAACCAATAAAGGGGATGTTACAGTTAATGAGAACAATGAAGGATTTCTCATTTCGTATAACAGTGATAATTTAACTATTAAAGTTTCACCTAATTTTAAAACTGGAGAAACGCATTTAGTAATTAACAATACTGTTTTTAATGAAACTGATCCGTTAGAGATACGAGAACTTATCATTCCAATCATTAAAGAAACATTTGTAAATTGGGGATTACTATCAGAAGAAACAGTACAATAGTGATCTATCAAATGAGCTGTCCATATGGACGGCTCATTGTATTTTTTTTCTTAGCGTGAGGTTTTTCTAATTATCTTAACTAGTCATACGTTTTTTTATTTCTTTAAAGATTATTTAACCATACTAATCTTTTATAGTATGTGGGGTACCGCCACATGCCCATCAAGCTAAGCTTATATAAGTTTAATTTCATGTGAGATTTTTTCTTTTTTCTAAAGAGCAAGTGTAGGTGATCGAAAGATTTGCATACGAAATAAACCCTAACGGGTTTCACTTTTTTGAATTAAGCGGCTTGATTATCAGACATGGTACAATTGTAAACGACACCTAATATATCAAAGACCGTTTTTTTCTCATATCGATGAGATTTCCGCCCGTTTTGCTGTAGGAGATTGAACAGGCGAAGTAACACCTTTGATAGCTCTTGGGTGTTTTTTTGTATAGTTTGGAATAGAAGAAGAAAATAGTCTTTAATCATATATATGGCTTTATACTCACTAAGCTCTCGTTTTTTCTTCATGAGGAGCAATTGGCGCATTTGAAACATGATAGAAGAACAGAGGAGAATGGCAATCAATTGACCATATAAATGGCACTCCAATCGTTCTGGTTTTATCTTTTTACAATGATGGATTTGAAAGAATGACTTCCACGTTTTAAATAAAATTTCGATTTGCCAACGCAAAGAATACCAGTCATGTACCTGTCCCATCGGGACAATATCTGTAGGGGTGTTTGTCATATATACATTGATACCACTGAGCCGTTTACTACGAGGAGAATACTTCATTCCTTTCTTTTTTTCTCTTACAGCTTGATCTTGTAATCGTTTTTGTTGCTGTTGTTTTGTTAATCGGTGAACAATTACACGAGCTGGCACTTTATCAATCATTCCTACATAAGCATCAGCTATTTCACATGTTTGTCCTGGTTGAAGGGAGCCCATTAACGTCTCCATATCTATCTGTATATACTCTGTACCTTTCTTAATTCTTCCGTTTTGAAAATAATCAGGGTTAGGATTTTTTTGATACATACGTGTATTCGACTTGATACGAGAGATATAGTAGGCCTCTTTATCTTGTATATATTGAAGGTCTTTTAAATGAAAATAACCTAAATCTCGGATACATAAATCATTCGCTGTCACAGTTGGGGCACACAGAGAGCCGTAAGTGCGATCATGTTGTTTACCTGGACCTGTATGAATATGTAGGAACTGCCCACTTAACAAATCATACTCAAGTTGAATTTTTATCCCAGCCGTATGGCTGCATCCTCCTGCACCTGGATAAACCGATGAAAATACATCCGGGAGTTGAAATGCAGTTGAATCTAAAATACGAATACGCTTGAAGACAGAAGTGTATGGAGAAGAAATCGGCATAGATGCAGCCAATTTTTTCCTTAGTAGTTCGGCAAGTAGGTGTTGTAAAAGTTGGACGGCCGCCTTATTAAACCGTTGATTCAGTCCCTCAGGACTGATGAGTACTTCTGTTGATGCTTCTAAACAGCTAGATAACTGAGTTAAAGAAGTCATAGCTACATTTTGGCTCAACCATACACATAAAGCTACTAAATCTTTTGCTTGGTACTTACTGGTTCGTTGTACAAAGCCAACATCTCTAGCAAGATCCCGTAAGGTATTTGGAGATAAAAAGCTTTGAATCTCTTGAGCAAATAGTTGTAATTCGTCATACACAGAAACAGACATAAAAAACGCCATCCTTTCCTATGATTCTACAGAAAGAATAGCGTATTTTTTCATTTGAGGGGGAGAACTTTGTTTTATTAGTTTGATAGCGATTGAGTAGCACCAAAGCGTTTAAGAATAAAACTGTACAACAGTTATTTGTTAGGTATTCTATATTTCAGTTAAAAAGAATTTTTAAAAATCAGTACGTTTATAAATTCTCACCGTTAAGAAGTAAGAACCGATAAATATAAGCATGGTAACGATTGAAGCAAGTGTAATTAGTTGATTAATAGTAAATTGTGTAGTAACGCTATATACAAGGTCGGTAATATTTACATATGCCTCAATTGGTCTCCATAAAACAACACATACAGGGAAAATAATGCTGACAGCAGCCATCAAATATTTATTGGTGAAGCGATAGAAAAATGGTAAGTAGATAGACGTAAACAACATGACAGTAAGAACACTAACCACAATTGTCTGTGGAGTTTCAATTTCAACTCCATAAGTCGGGGATGCAACTTGAATTACTGCTTGTATCAATAATGAGAATAGAACTACTAGAATTGTAAACAACACTGTACCAATATATTTTGACATAATAATTTTATTTCTACTATAAGGCAGGCTATTAATAAATTTGTGACTATTATTCTTTTCGTCGTAATAATGTAGATTTATCATATAAGAACCAGCCACCAAAACGACTATGAACCCAAAACTTCCAAACGTCCCTATAAAAAAGCATATACCAAGTAGATAGAGTAAGATCAATAATTTTTGCAATCTAAAATCCTTTAATATTAAATTATACATATTGAACATTCCCCTTTTTTGTATAGTACATAATATCTTCTAATGTCGCTTCTTCAATTAATACATCATTCCCTAATTGCGTACGTGAACGGCTGGCGTTATTTGTGAGTGCTTCAAACCCCATGTTTGTTTCACGAATCCCGATTAATTGTTCTCTAATTTTAGGCGTAAGCAAGGATTTATCCCCTTTTACAGTTGCATATTCTTCAGAAATACTATGTATATCTTTTTCAAACACAATCTCACCATTATGAATAAATACAATATAATCAGCAATACGATCTAAATCAGTGGTAATATGTGTGGAGAAAAAAATTGTTTTATCTTGATCGACCATTAAATCATAAAGGATGTCTAAAAGTTCTCTTCGAAATACAGGATCGAGTCCAGATGTCGGTTCATCCATAAGTATAAATTCGGCATGGTGTGAAAGTGCAAACGCTAGGGAAGTCTTCATTTTCATCCCTGTAGACATCTCTTTCATTTTTATGTTAGTCGGTAACTCAAAGCGCTGTAAGTAGGATTGGAACTGATTTTCATCCCATTTTTTATACGCTGGAGCAATGAATTTTTTCAGTTGATGAATTGTCATATCTTCATAATAGATATTGTCATCGTATACGAATCCTATACGCTCTTTAATAGAAACTTGGTCCTTTTGATGATCTTTACCGAAAACTGTGATATCTCCGCTATCCTTGCTAATAAGATCCATAATAAGTTTAATTGTCGTACTTTTCCCAGCACCATTTGCGCCAATAAATCCCGTTACAAACCCCTTTTTGATGTTGAACGATGCATTTTTTAAAGAAAATCCCTTATATGTTTTTGAAACATTTTTCACTTCTACAATGTTCTCCATTTTTATTCCTCCTCATAAATATGATTAATAATTTGTATTAACTCATCCCTTAATAAATGATTAGCCTTACTTTCTCGAACGATTGTACTGAACTTTTCACGTATTGGATCACTTGGTTCATCCGCTCGTTGTTTCTTTGTTTGTTTTGCAACAAACGAGCCTTTCCCTACTATAGAGTAGATGTAACCCGCCTTTTCAAGTTCTTCGTACGCTCTTTTTGAAGTAATAACACTTACCTTCAAGTCTCTTGCTAATGAACGCATAGAAGGTAACGAATCATCTACTTTCAATGTTTCATTTGATATTTGTAATATAATCTGATCAATGATTTGTTGATAAATAGGAGACTTAGACTTATTAGATAGTAAGATTTTCATGATTCAACTCCTTGCCTTTTAAATGCTTATGAACACATTATATACAATGTGCACAATATATACAATATATACATTTGGAACGATGTTAATTTTTCATATAGGATACCGTCATATTGATATAAAGGCGTTATCCTTTCCTATGATTTCTCAGAAAGAATAACGCCTTTTTCATTTTAGGGGGTATTTTGTCTTGTTAGCTTGATAGCGATGGGGTCCCGCCACATTGCCATCAAGTTAAGAAATTCATTGTTCCCCAAAACGAAAAAATGAGCTTTTTTGTTACAAGTTAGCAGAAAATCCCGTTCTGGGGGCGCTATAAAATTTCAACTTTTTAGCAATGGGGTCTCACCAATATTACACGATTACCATAACTTCGATGTGAGAACTATTGGAGTATCGATGTTTCTCACATCATTTTCATATACTCAATGTAAATTCTATTAAATCATTTTTGATAAAAAATTTGATTACTTTTACTATTCTTATTGTATTAAAGCACTCCATAAGTATAACAACTAAACTTAATGCTATTTCTCTTTTGTAAAAAAGAACCCTGTTCCTTCTTCTTGTGGTACAAATCCTTCTTTAACTGACATATTTTCTACCATTTTTTGTTCCTCTTTTGTTATAACTGTAACTTGGTCCTTTTCATTTAACATAATTTCTCTGTGTTCTTGTTCCTCTTTTGTTACAACTCTTGAATAGTTCCTTTCATTAGTATTTACCATTTCTGTGTTTTGTTCTTTCTGCTGTTCATTTGATCCATCTGCACGTGCATTTAGTAAGGATAGAGATGAAACAGCAAGAATCGCAACAACTCCAATGGCAGACCAACGATAAGAGGCCTTTTTAAACTTTTTAATCATAAGAATTCTCCTTTTCAATGTTCTTTTATTTCTACTTAAGTTTGCTAAAGCTGGCACTTGATAATAACTTGAGTGGTGTTCTAAAAGGCTGATAATTGTATGACCATATGCAAGTTGTTCCTCTGAGTCTATATATGTAAGGGCGAACGCATCGCATGCCAGTTCCTGATCTTCCCTCATGCATGAGTAGGCATACCAAAGAATCGGGTTAAACCAATTTAGAATGAGTAAGCCATGCATAAGCCAATTCACACCAACATCTCTTCGTTTGATGTGAGCCAATTCATGATGAAAAATATATCGTAATTGTTGTTCATCTAATACTTTCATATGTACACTTGACAATAACACCCTTGGTCGAAAGAAGCCGAAAACAGTTGGGCTTGAAATTTTTCCAGCTAGGAGTAGTGAAATATCCTGTTGAACAGACATAGATTTCTTACAACTTTCGAAGATCTTGACAATCCTTCCATCTGTAATAACAGGTTGTTTTTTTATGTAGAGAAGTAAACGCCTATTCATAATTACGGTTGCAAGACTTAGGATGATAACCCCGGCAAGCCAAATATATAAAACGATTGTATAAAATGAAGACGTATCATCCTGTGGCTTTTTATTACTGTGCGTTTGTTTCTTACTTTCGGCTGGTTGTGTTAAATCAGATGCATAGTTATCTTCTTTTGTGACTATCTTTGTATCGCTTATATTAGTCCGCTCTTTTGAAGAAGAAACCACTACAGACTCTTGGTAAAAGGTATCAGAAGTTCCATTACTGTACGAAAGAATAGAATAGATACTGTAGGAACTATCTGGTGACCATGGTAATAGAAGTCTTACAATTAATATCATCCATAATAGATATTGCCATCGCGGGGGTAACTTGTTTCTAAGCAAGATTTTGACACATAAGATTAAACCAACTAATATACTTGCCATAATGGATGTTTCTATCACCCAATCAAAAAATCGAGGTAGATAGACGTTTACAAACATATCTATCATCATTATCTATCCTTCCGCTGATTTTCCTCAGTCTTCTCATCCAGAATACGTTTGAGTTCATTAATATCTTCTGAAGAAAGTTTTTCTTCTTTTAAAAAATTCACAAGTAAAGGTTTAAATGCTACACCACAGAAACGTTTGAGGAGCGATTTTGTTTCTACTTGTAGATAACTATCTTGCGATACTAAAGGATAATATGCATACATACGCCCTTTATCCTTATGGTAAGAAACAGCCTCTTTTTGGACTAATCGATTAATAAGCGTTCGAATCGTTTTCGGTTTCCAATCCATCGTTACCTCTAGTGCTTCAATCACTTCATTTGCTGTTTGAGGCGATTTTGACCAAAGAACTTTCATAATTTCTAATTCAGCTTCCGAAATTTTAGGTAATTCTTTCATTTTATAAAATTCCACCCCTTGTATTACGTTTGTAATCTGTAAACTAATATTACGAATGTAATCTTTAATTGTCAACCATATTTTGGGTTTGTAAATATATTCTCATAAAAATTAGGAAATTAATCCCAAAAACAATGAAAATACGCTATTCTTTCTGTAGAATCATAGGAAAGGATGGCGTTTTTTATGTCTGTTTCTGTGTCTGACGAATTACAACTATTTGCTCAAGAGATTCAAAGTGCCCTATCTCCAAATGCCTTACAGGATCTTGCTAGAGATGTTGGTTTTGTTCAGCGACTGAGTAAGTACCAAGCAAAGGATTTAATCGCTTTATGTGTGTGGATGAGCCAAAAGGTTGCTACGACTTCTTTAACTCAGCTATCTAGCTGTTTAGAAGCATCAACTAAAGTGCTTATCAGTCCTGAGGGACTGAATCAACGATTTAATCAGGAAGCTGTTCACTTTTTACAACAGATATTAGCCAAACTACTAAACAAAAAATTAGCTTCATCTGTATCGTTTTTTTCTCCCTATACTTCTGCTTTCAAACGTATTCGTATTCTAGATTCAACTGCATTTCAACTACCTAATTCTTTTTCAAGCGTTTATCCAGGTGCTGGAGGATGCAGCCATACAGCGGGATTAAAAATTCAATTGGAGTATGATCTATTAAGTGGACAGTTTTTACATATTCATACAGGTCCAGGAAAACAACATGATCGAACCTATGGTTCTCTGTGTGTTCCAACCTTGAAAGAAAATGATTTGTGTATTCGGGATTTAGGCTATTTTCATCTGAAAGATCTTCAACATATACAAGATAAAAAGGCTTACTATATCTCTCGTATTAAATCAAATACACGTATTTATCAAAAAAATCCTAATCCTGATTATTATCAAAATGGAAAACTAAAGAAGAAAACAGAATATAAACAGATAGATATAGAGGCATTAATGATTTCTCTTCAACCAGGGCAAACATACGAAATATCTGATGCTTATGTAGGAATGATTGATAAAGTGCCAGCTCGTGTAATTGTTCATCGACTTACAGAAGAACAGCAACAAAAACGATTACAAGATCAGGCTGTAAGAGAAAAAAAGAAGGGAACAAAGTATTCTGCTCGTAGTAAACGACTAAGCGGTATCAATATATATATGACAAATACCCCTACAAATATTGTCCCGATGGGACAAGTACATGATTGGTATTCTTTACGTTGGCAAATTGGTGTGTCCAGATAAGGACACATTATCTAGTTGGTGAAAGTCCAATCGGGAGAATAGACTCCACTCCCGTAGCCTGAGAGGCGCCATGAAGTGAAAACGACATGGCGAAGCCCTCTGACATCACATGCAAAAGGCATGTGGGCAAATCTCCAGGTTGTAACGTACAGTGAACGTAGACGTAGCCTCGTTACACGCAATTCCGGTGGCTGAGACGGTCGATAACGTGCGAAAGCAGCAAGAACTGACCGAAACGAGTCTGGAACGGCAGTTCTCACCGGCGGGGTATCAGCGGCGACATGGAGAGAAAGATAATGTGGAAACTGGAGAAGCCCTCGACACCCGATGAAGAAACCTCATCGAGGAGACCGTCTCTATAACCGCGATCGGGAAGTGAGAATGGTAGGTGTCAGGGTGGCGGAACGGATCGTAGTACCAGAGATCTGCGTGCAGCAAAACGCGCGGGGAGGGAAGGGTCCGAACCTGTAAATATTTCGTACGACCAAAGGAGGCAAGGGTGCCATGACAAAAACACCTATTACTTTGCAGGAACTAAGGCGACGAATCTATCAAAAGGCGAAGTCTGAACCTACGCATCGGTTTTGGGGACTATTTTCCCACATTACCAAACTAACAACCCTCCATGAAGCATATCAGCATGCGAGGAAACCCCAGGTATCGACCGTCAAAGTTTCGCTGATATAGAACTAGAGGGAGTTATACCGTTTTTAAAGAACATCCAAGCAGAACTGCAGGCTGGAACATATCAACCACAAGCTAATCGTAAAGTAGAAATCCCAAAAGCAAACGGCAAAATGCGGACACTGCAAATCCCGTGTATACGGGACCGTGTGGTCCAAGGAGCGCTAAAACTCATATTGGAAGCTATCTTTGAGGCTGATTTCTGCCAAAATTCCTACGGATTCCGACCAAAACGCTCCCCGCATCAAGCGCTGGCAGAAGTACGACGTAGTGTGCTGCGTCGTATGACCACAGTCATTGATGTTGATTTGTCACGTTACTTTGATACAATCCGGCATAACATCCTACTGAGGAAAATCGCAAATCGTGTCCAAGACCACCAAGTTATGCACCTAGTAAAACAGGTGGTAAAAGCCGCAGGAAAGATTGGAGTCCCGCAAGGGGGACCGTTCTCACCACTCGCGGCAAACATCTACTTGAATGAGATAGATTGGACATTTGATGCCATTCGGCGTAAAACGACCAATGGCAACTATGAAGCTGTGAACTATCACCGATTTGCCGATGATATGGTTATCACCGTAAGTGGGCACTCCAGTAAACGGGGGTGGGCTGAACTGGCACTGCGACGACTGCAGGAACAATTGGAGCCTTTGGGGGTTGAACTGAATCTTGAGAAAACTCGGATGGTCGATGTCTTACAGGGAGAGTCTTTTGCCTTTCTCGGATTTGATTTCAGGCGAATACTGAACCGAAATAAGACCCGATACTTCATATGCATGACCCCAAAGAAGAAAGCCCGTACGGCAGTGAAAGCAAGAATCCGCGAACTCATTCAAAACGCAGGAGCTAAACCCGCACAAGATTTAGTAAAGCAAATCAATGCCGTACTAAGAGGATGGGTAAACTACTTTCGGGTTGGAAATTCCAGCGGAGCATTTAGCGAAGTGCGTGACTATACGGAGATGAAAATCCGTACACTGCTGACGAGAAGGAAACGGCGACGAAAGCGTAGCATCGGATGGCAGAGATGGAGTAATGAATATCTCTATGGTGTACTGGGGCTCTACTGGGACTGGAAAGTCCATTCCCTCAAAAGTGCAGAGGGATACCGATGAAAGTGCCTGCCATTTGATAGGTCTCATAACCCTTTTGATGAAGTTTATGGGGTGAGCTGCTTGAGGGAAAACCTCACGAGCAGTTCTTATGGGGAGGGGCTGGAAACGGGTCATAACTGATACCGCGCCAGTTCTTTACCCGACAGATTCTATTTAAAACGTGGAAATCATTCTTTCATATTCATCATTGTAAGAAGATAAAACGGGAACGGTTGGAATGCCATTTGTATGGACAATTGATTGCCATTCTACTCTGTTCTTCTACCATGTTTCAAATGCGGCAATTGCTTCTTATAAAAAAGAAGCGAGAACTGAGTGAATATAAGGCCATATATATGATTAAAGATTACTTTTTTCTTTTTTTCCAAGCTATACAGAAAGACACCCAAGAGCTATCAAAGATTCTAATTCGCCTGTTCAACCTCCTACAGCGAAATGGGCGAAAATCTCATCGATATGAGAAGAAAACAGCCTTTGATATATTACGTGTCGTTTATAGTTGTACCATGTCTGATAATCAAGCGGCTTAATTCAAAAAAAATAAACCCAATAGGGTTTATTTCGTATGCAAATCTTTAAATTCCCTACACGTAGCCTTTAGAAAAAAGAAGCAACCCCTACTATGATTGACGTTGTATGAGCTTAGCTTGATAGCGATGTGACACTACCCCTTTAATAAAGAAAAGACACCATAAGGTGCCTTCCTCTGACTTGAACCACTTTAATTTTAATAACATCATTTTACAATCACGAATATATCTTTAATCTTTCATATGATATTTTATCATATTTTTCAGTTAATGGCATCTAACTAGTAAAAATAGGTTACCACTTGTAAATTCCTTTTCTCCATACCCATTCAATAGGACCATAACGGAAGTGTTTACTCCAAATCCTGCTAAATATAATTTGTACGAAGATAATTAAAAAGCCGAAGATACATAGTTGCCAGTAATATACGTGTGAGATGTCTTTAAAGTACAACGAAAGAAAGACAAGAGTTAGTATACTTTGGGTAATGTAATTCGTTAAAGCATACTTGCCTACTTTCATAAAAGGGTGCAGCGACTCTATGTATTTTTTATTCTCACAAGCTCTAAGTAGAGTACAAATATAGAATATAGCGAGCGTCTTCCCTCCAAACAGAATCCATAATTGTACATTTTGAGAGTAATAGACATCTGTTTTTATAAAATAGCAGATAATAGGACAGGAGAGAAGAAATGAAATGCATAACGAACTCCACTGTAAAAATCTAATTTCCTTTATTAATTCCGGTACCCTTTTAAAAATATCTTTCTTACCCGCCCATAATCCAATTAAAAATAAGCCTATATACTCCGGAATTCCTATTAGTAGTTGCTGGAATTCCTGGGTCATTAGAAAGAACAGACGAGCTTTGACTTGATGTGAATAATGTGTAAATAGATTCACCGTGTGATTAGTAGTATTGCCTGTAAACATATATTGATAGTAATTTGGTACTGCAGGAATAGAAGAACTTGCTTGTATAAATAAAATAGCATGTAGTGTATAACTAACAAGCAGAGAGATGCAGCCGACTATAAAAATCAGCTTTGTAGATCGCTTATAAAAGAACAATAGGATAAAACCAGCTATGGCATACGCATGTAGAATATCTCCATACCATAGAAAGAGGAAGTGGAGTAAACCGAAGAGTAGTAAGATACACAGTCTGCGGCTAAATAGCCTATACATAGGATACCCTTTTGCTTCTGTATTTTTCATAAAGATGTAAAATCCTACTCCAAATAAGAATGCAAAAATAGTATAGAACTTGGATTGAATAAACAAATCTACTAAAAGGCGAATCACTTTATCTGTACCGGAGTAACCTGCTTGATTAAAGGGATCTAGTCCCGTCATAGTAGGTAGATTAGCAAATAGGATACATAGTATGGCTATACCTCTTATTATGTCTAAAGAATGAATACGAGCGTTTTGTTGCATGTAAATTCCCCTTTCTTACAAAGAAAAACGAGCACTATATTAACTAGCGCTCGAATTACGTCTCGCAAAGAATCCGTCATATGTAGCAGCTGACACTGCCCCTTCTAGGCGTTCAATTTCTTCGCCTCTATTATAAGCTACAACAACTGGAGTACCAGGAATGTCGAACTCTTGAAAGGCACTTTGATTTTCTGGCGTAGAGATATCAATACGATAGATGGTTCTATCATGCTTTTTTGACATACTATCGATATCTGGTGCAGCCTTTTTACAATAATGACAGGTTGGTTGATAGTAATACGCAATAAACTCTTCCTGGGATTGTATTTTTTGCTTTAATTCTTCTTTTGAAATATCTTTAATATTTTTGAGTGATCCTTTTGTGTCTGCAGCTGACACCATTGTTTTGTTTGGTGTTACAGTCTCTGGGTTAACAGATTCATTTTTAGTTAAAGTAAAGATAACGATACAAGCAACGCATAATGTAGTAACAATTGCCCCAATTTTGTAGACTTTTTTCATAGTAAATTCCTCCTTAAAGTAAAAAAAAGGACAAACCTCGCCCGAGTTAACTGGGCGTAAGGTTTGTCCTTCACGCTACGTACAATAGAGTATAAACAATGGTAACAAATTTTCTATCTATATAATAACATAAGATTTATATAGAATGCTATAAGAATTTTAAAAGCAAAGAAAAGAAACAACCTAGTTTATATAATTTCATGTACCAGATTAAAATTAAAACATTCACAACCCTATTAACAAGGGATTCTATGCAGTGCTATATCTGTTTAATCTAACTTACAGGGGCAATATACTTCGCTATTAAACGTGAAATTATTCAACACACAATGCTTCAAAAAGTCCATTTATTTATGAAGTATGGCTTAAGTACATTTTGATACCTTTTGAAGTGGTTTACGCCACAATAAATATACTGTATCTAAAGGTGTACCTTTTGGTATTGTTAAACTACTTCATCTTTTATATAAAGTTAAAATTGTAGTATATAAAGTTTTTTGATAATTATATATATAGATTTATAAGATGAAGTGTTTTGGGATGCTAGAGATACAGCTTATCGAAGTTAATTAATGGCGATGTGTACTTTACGTGGTCCTTTGAAGCTTTTGTACTATACAGAGAATTAATAAAAGTAGGTCTATTTAAAAAGGAAACTAGAAAAATGAAGAAAGAATTATACGAAGGACTAAAAAAGGCTGGGGAACAAGCTACAGATTATGCAGATACAATGACCTTATTCTGGGGATATGAAGAAAGCTCTGGAGATAGTGATTTAAGAGAATTTAAAAACAAAACAATTCAAATTAATAGCGCATTGCTGGCAAAAAAAGAATCTAAAGGTTTTAATAAGTTAATTGAAAATCTGAATACGAACTTCCAGCAATTCGTAATAGATTTAAACGGTGCATATTATTTTTCACCTGTATTTTCTCATTGTAATATAGATGAGCTATACTCTAAGATAATTGAACTTTCGAATCGGAATATTGGAATTATGATTGATATATTTAAAAAGAGGTATAACGATTTAGATAACAATCCAGAGTGTAGATTGGATTTAGATAATCTGAAAATCTTAGAGTTTAAATTTAATGAATATATAAATTTAAAGGGAACAACACCGAAAACGGTCCTCTTAACGGAATTTTCAAATGTAATAAAAGATATAAAATAATATATGTAAGTGATGGAAGATTTTTGTTCATATTTGATTAGAAGAAAAAAGAGCCTGTAGGCTTCCTACAAGTTCTTTTATTTCAGGTGAATCTACAGGAGTAATGCTTTGACAGATATATTATATAATATATCTTGATATGTGAAATTATAACATTTGAATATTATGCAAATCCAGGGAGGCGAACAATTGTCTTGAATCCATAAAAACCCCAATTAAACATTTAGGAATAGATGAACTTGACTGGGCCGTTACTGTTGAATAAAACTTAGATTTTCAAACGACTTTATTGTTATATTTTTTAGTGTGTAAAGTATTTTACATCAAAAATTAACTAACTTTATTAGCATTTTACAATTTAACTTTATTCCAAACCAACACTTAGATATACGGCGAATTTCATTATTTTCATAGGTAATTAAACTTGTACTCTTTCATAATAAAATACACAATTCCATTGTTCATCTGAGATTTTTTTTAAATCTGGAATTGACCAAGCTGCAATTCCTAAGGCTGTTAATATTCCTAGTGTTACTGTCCAAGGAGTGGGAGTTTCTATAGCTGCAAGTGCCATAGCTGCAGTTTCCCCACCAACTTTACCTATATAAGACATTTCAGCCTGATCTAAACTAATTATGCTACTACGAAAGCCAGTGAGGTCTTTACTATTTTTATCATTCTCTTTTACATTTTTCGCATTTCGTTCTGGAATTTGAATAACCCAAATGTTATTTGTATAAAAATAATATGCATATCCACCAAAAGTATTTGATTTAGATGAAATCAATTTTAAAGGTTGCATATATTGAACATCTGATTTTAATTTCCTTGATATTTTTTGACTCTCTAAATCAATCGTTTGATGTGATGTTGTATTTTCTTTAATGTTTTTAACAGTAACATCAACTTGATTAGTTTTTTTGTCAAATCTAGCAGTGGAAATTAAATTTTCATCTGAGGATTGTATTATACGTTCCTCTTCATTATTGTTGATAGTCTTCAATAAAATATTCTCTGTAGCTTTTGTGTTATTAACTATACTAGTAGTTTCACTTGGTGAATCAGTCTTAGCAGCGAAAGATAATGTCGGCATCATTGTTGCTAAAAGACTTAACGATGCAATTGAAGTAATTACTTTTTTATTAAATTTATTCATTTATATTCCCCTCATCTGTTTTATCTGACTATTTTAAAGTAACAGAAAAATATAGCGTACACAACAATAATTTAAATTATTTTCCAAAAAAGTATATTTAAGTTAATGTAATCCTATTTTAAAATTGTTCTTATATAAATTTTTAACTTCGTTCTTTTCTTAAAGTATTGTGCTATAAAGCTATATTTATCTAAAGTATGCTAATTTAAATTAATTTAAATATTAGGTATAGGCTTGGGAAGTGTTTTATTATCCCACATTTGAGCCCCTTTCATGATCCAAACCCTATCTTTAACTTCATCAAAATAACCTTTTGCCCAATCCTTTATGTGTGGTGGATTCCATATTTTGTTCATTTCCTCAAAGTTTAATAATTGTGCGGTTGAAAAACCAGCAGCCCTCCCTATATATCCAAAATGCATATCCCCTAAGTCTTCACCTGTCATAGCACGATTATCAAAAATATACATGTTTTTACTACCATAAATAAATTTGTAATCCCATTTTCCTCCATTCTGTAATTGATTCCCAAAGAAATTATTACTACCTTGCGGATATTGATTCTCCTGAGCTCTTTCAACTTCATATGCCATAAGTAAAGCATTCCTTTTCATAGTATAGGAAAAGGTTGTTGTAATATCATTCGGTGGTATTGATCCAGTATTGATTGCAAATGTAGGACTACAAAAGACAAAACTCATAATTATGGTAAAAACAGATAGATAGAAAGACCTTTTTTTCATAGTTTCCACTCCTTTTTTGTAAATGTTAAAACATGAAAAGTGTACACCTTTTAGCGCTAAAAATAAACAAAAAATTCTTAAAAATGTATAATTTTATAAATAAAAGGAATTTTTTGTTTATTATCTTGTGAAAATGTTATATTATTTTTATGAATCCCGATATTTTAATTTAAAGGAGGATATATATGTTTAGTTTTTTTCGAGGAAAATCTTTTATTTTATTATTTTTTTTGTTTATGTTAGTTTCTACAAATGTAGAAGCAGAATCTCAAAATTCTAATTTGATTTCTTTTGAGAAAGCATCGATACAGGCTCAAACCTATTTTAATAATGTAACCCAAAATTCTGATTCTGGCTGGAATAATGGAAAATTACAGTTTGATAGAAAATTATACGACTATAACGGAAATGTAACTGCATATTTATTTGTAGTGCATAAGGGCAATATAGAGACAGGATTTTTGATAGTAAGTGGGAATGAAAACATACCTGGAGTGTTAGAATCTGCTAGGGAAGGGAATTCCCCTTATTATAAAGTGGACAAAGAGAACAGTGTTTACCTAGGGCCACTATCTCATTATAAAAAAGTATCAAATAATGATTTTATAGATATTCATTCTAACAAAAAGGTAGAAAAACCAAAGTTAGTGCCTTCTAATATATTTGAAAATAAGAAGATAATTGAGGGATTCAAAAAAAGAGATGATTCAAAAAAAATCCGCAGTTTTACTAATTCAGGGGAAGGAGAAATGCCACAATATACTTATAAATTCATCGAAGGTGTTCCAGATTTAACATGGACTTATGGCTGTACCCCAACAGCAGTGGCTAATATTGTAATGTATTGGTCAGAAAATGGATATCCACGCCTTAAAAGCAATCAGATGATTTATGATTTAGCAAAGGCTATGGAAACTACTGCTGATGGTTGGACAATTACTGATAAGGGATTAACAGGGTTGAAAAATTATTTTAATAAAAAAGGTGAGTATTCTGTAAATATAACTAATCATAGTGTATATAATGGTGCTCGACAAGATACTTTTTTTGATACATATAAAGAAGAAATTAATGCTCAAAGACCAGTATGGTTAAGTACTGGTAACCATCCTACTTTTGGTAATCATTCCATGGCAGGAATAGGTTATGAAGAATTTTTTGATTCTACAGAAAAACAATGGTACCGTTCAGCAATTGTACACGATACCTGGGAGAGCACGATAAGGGATTACTACATCGTTTGGGTGCCAGAGATTGATGAGGTCATCTCTATAAAACCAGGCTCCGATATTAATTCAGAAAATAATAAAATTTATAGTGAAAAAGGATCTGCTATTCATTATAATTGGGGAACAGGATCTCCCGCTGGGCAACCGAATGATAATTTCCAAGCCAAATTTGACCAATCTCAACATCTAAATCATGGAGATTATTTTGTACAAACATTAGCGGATGACCGTGTTCGTGTAACATTTGATAATAAGAAAATAATAGATCGGTGGACCGATTCAGCGGGACAAATTGATAGGGCGTTACTTACTGGAGTAAACTATGGCAACCATGCTATGACCACTGATTTTTATGAGAATTCTGGAAATGCGGTGATTTTTTCTGACATTGTCCCTTTTAATTCATGGTTAGCTTATTATTATCCAAATAAAAATTTAGAAGGACTTCCTGTTGATGCTAAGGTGCTTCCTCCAACGGGAATAAATTATATACTTTCAGAAAATCACGGTGCAGGTTCTCCAACATCAAAGGTTCCGGCTGATGGTTTTTCTGCTCGATACACAACTGTTAAACGTTTAAAGCAGGGGGATTATACAATAAGGGCTAGAGCTGATGATGGAATACGGGTATTGATTGATGGGAAAGTTGTTTTAGATCGATGGACTCCTAGTGGATTTAGAGAAGATGCACGGAAAATAACAATTAAAGATGGAACTGCGAGTTGGGCTGCTGGAAATTCAGACCAAAAAGATATACATCTCATTGAGGTACAGTATTTTGAGGACACTGGAGTAAGTCAAATGGAGTTTGAAATGGAAGAGTTTTGGATGACCTTTGATTCCAAAGTAAATCCTAATAAAAACTGGTTAGCAGTATTCTACAACAATAAAGATTTAAAAGGGGATGCAATTCTTAGGGGAGGTAATTCTTTAGATATAATTAATAAACTTGAATTTGATTGGGGAAGTGGTTCGCCAGATTCCAATATACAATCTGATAATTTTTCAGCGTTCTTTTCAAAGTGGGAAAGCTTTGAACCTGGTGAATATGAATTTGAAGTGAAAGCTGACGATGGAGTAATAGTATCTGTAGGAGAGCATAAAATTATTGACTCATGGGTATCTAGTGCAGGTGGGGTTCGAAAAGAGACAACTTATTTGTCGGGCCTAAATAGAATTGAAGTGAAGTACTTAGAGCTAACTGGAAATGCATATTTGCAGTTTAATTATAGGAAAATAAAGTGAATATAAATTTTGGTATTTATTAATTCATTATGGAGAATAAGTTATGAAGAAAAAATTTGTTGTTATTTTACTTTTATTTGGGATAGTAGTTTCTACTTCTAGAGCTTTTGCCGATGGAGAAATTATTATCCAAAATGAAGTTCATGGTTCATTTTATAGTGTACAAAAAGATAATGATAACTATGTATGGAAACTTGGTTATAAAAATTCTAATTCAATAATAATGGAAAATAATCAAAATGCATCGAGCTTAGAAGAGTTTCGAAATGTTATTGATAAAATAAGCCAAATTAATTTAGAGTTCTATGTTTCAATAGCCTATTTGATTATAGTATCTTTATTTCTTTTAGTATGTTTGATAATAAAGAGAAGGAGTATTCCAAAATGGTTTTTATTAATCATGATGATTTTATTAATAATATCCACAAATGCTGTTGTACACAAAGCAATTGATTTATCCGTTACACAAGAAAAGGCGAAATTTATATATTTTAAACTCTCTCGATAAATGGAACGGTTGTAGTATTCACTTGCTACAACCGTTTTTCTCTTTTTATTGTATTAATAATTTTACATACCATATTTAAAATGAATTGTAGTGATTTACACAATAATCTTCTAGAGTGTTTCGTTTTTAAAGGTAAAGTAATTAAAGGTTTATTGTGTGGATAATAAATAATGAGAAAAGATGCCATTAGAATGCTGGTAGAGAAAGAAAGCTCTTTTCTTTTAATCCTTAAAATTTAATGTGTAGATTATATAATTGAAAAAACTATACATCTATAGAGGAAAAAAGATAAAGAAAATTTATATAACAAATTATTATATTGTGTACTTTTTGGGACATTTTTATAAAACAACTATTCAATTATTTATCCAGGGTTAACATTTAAACCAATAGCAATTTTGAAACAATAAAAAAGCTATCTAATTTTTAGATAGCTTTTGATTTAATAACTATGTAGAATGCCTAGATGGTTATATAATATCCAGGATTAACTTACGTGATTTGAATAATTCCTCCTTAGGACGATGAATTACCGTATACACAATACAACTTTAAACTTTTTTATTCACTAAAGAATTGAGTACGAATGTTACCTTTTTCAAAGGTATCTAGGAGCTTTTGATTTGCCTCATGTTGTAATCTTCCTAGAATATTAGAATCCGTAGTATCTAGTTTATAATTTACCCCTGTATCAAAATCTATACGGGATAATCGATCACCAATTAAGTAACAAGCTGTATAAAATGCACCCTTGGATTGTGCTTGCATTGTAAAATCAACTAAGTGTGTTTTCCATGATAAAATACCGCCTCTTATGGCGTTTTTGTTATCAATCTCATATAAACTTGTCCCAGTTCCAATAGAGAGAACTTTAATTTGTTCCAATGAATAGCCCAATTTAACAGCTTCAGCGATAGCAACCAATATAGGATTATTTGCCCATAGACCGCCATCGATTTTACATTCATTATCATCTATAACTGCTGCAGGTAGATAAGTAGGTGCGGCAGATGTTGCTAAAGCTATTTTCCACATTTCAATATTACCATCTTTAATAAAATTTGGATGATGTGGTGTTTTATATACTTTTGGACTAGCCTTTTGATGTTCTATTGATGGCACACAAACCATTGTTTTAGCCTCTTTTAGCAGTGTGTTTCCAAAAGTTTCTTTTAACACTTGGATTAATCCATCATTTTTGTATTTTGAATGAAAGAAAGCTCGGGATTTAATTCTTTTTTTTCCAAATATATTTTTCCCATTATTAATATACAATTCTAATATGTTTTTAGCTGGAATGCCGTTTGCTAATCCTAATGCAATTATTCCTCCTGTAGAAGTTCCAGCAATCAGATCAAAGTATTCATGAATTGGTTTTGAAATTTGTTCTTCAACATCAGATAAATACTTTGCTGGGAATACACCCTTCATACCACCACCATCAATAGCAAGTATTTTAAATTCATTCTCTTTACGTGGTGTCCATTTATTATTTTTTACGCTTTCCCAGTCAATCAATCTATTAATTCCTCCTTAATTGTCATTTCTTATAAGAGTATGAGTGAGGTGCTTCTGGTCCCCACCAAATACCATCTTCTAACCATTTTTCATAATAATAAAGCCATTCCGCTGTCCAAGGAATTATCGTATCCGCGATAAATAGGGAATCGTTATAGCTATTATCATCGGGATAATAAAGGCAAAGTGATCCGTCGCCATAAAGGTGAGGGACTTCTCTATGAATACAAGGTTCTATAATAAAAACTTTTGGGCTAAATCTTTTATAAATAATCTTAACAGTATAAAAAGATGATGAAGAGGTAGGTCGTAACCTACCTATCCAATATCCTTCCTTAAAGTATTTAAAGGACGGAAAACACTGCTGGATTTTTAGACACTGTTTGGGAATAGATAAGTATCGCTTTCTAAATTTTTTCATGAGCCGCATTTACACCAAAGAAACGATGCTCTTTGATTACTGCTCCTTGGTTGTTTTGATTCAGTATACCATCACTATTAACAAACACAGAGCCTGCCGCTACTGCAGATGCCATTTTCGCAGCTTCTGGAAGTTCTGAAGGGAATTTTTTAGCACCGAAAATCTCTTGCCATTTTATAATACTAGCTTCCTTATTTGACTCTTCAAGGGCCTCAAGACTTTGTTGGTGTAATTTGTCTAATTTATTCTTAAAAATGCGACATTTATTAACAGTCCAATCCCTAGCCAGATTCTCGTCTTCTAAAGAAGGATTGCATATTTGAATTACTTCATCGTCTTCTTTATCTTCAATTAATGTATTTAACTTAATCACCATATTTTTCGTTGTTTCTACAAGTGTTTCAGCATAAGAGCTTTTTGCGATCATATAATGTCCAATTAATGTTGTAAGTAAAATGGATTTTGGTGCTGCACTACTACTGACATTTTGGTCACGCCAATACTTTAGTATTTTGACTGTAGAGCGGAATTTTTCATCATGTTTGATATGTTTTTTGTCACACCATTTTTTAAAGCCTGCTGGATTAGTTTTTACCCAGTCATCTTCTTTTTTAGAAGGAATTAGAATGGAATCACCATAAGTTGTTCGAGCGGGAACAATATCAACATGAAAATCTCCAGCATAATTAATTTGAATGCACCGATCTTTTGTTTTGATTTTGTCTTCATATGCTTTTTTAGTTTTTACACGTTCAACAACCCAGTTGAAAAATTCTTTTGAATCATCCTTTTTCACATCTAATAGAAGAATAACATCTACATCAAATTCACCATCATCAGATGGACGAATGGCTGTCTTGGTAGCATAGGAACCCTGTGAATAAAAATCTTTGAATTTTTCACTAAGTTCTTCATCTGTACTTAAAAGTTCTTCCCATGTTACTAAAGCGCTATTTATTCTTTCTTTTCGGCCTTTGTTTAAACTTAAATTACTAATAAATAGTTTGAAATATGATGTTAATTTCAAATGTTAGTCCTCCTTTTTTATATTATATTTCAGCAATATTTTGTTCTTTACGTAATACCAGTCCATCTTGATAAGGATTTAGACTTTTTAGTGTGCAAATTCATAAAATTTCATAATTGCGCTCTAAAAAGTCTAAAACACGTTCTGGTACATTGCCAAAATCTGTTGTATACGTAATAAGAATAAAGTCTTCATCTATTACTAGATCTTCATCAATTTGAACGGCCGGCATATTTAATTTGTGGATGAAACGCTTCACGTTTCCTGTCATAGAATCATATGCAACTAACATTTCCGACCCTACCTCTCCAATCTATACTCTATGTATGTCGTTCTCGATTTCTCTATATATTGTATTATGTTTCAAAATAAGGCACAAGATATATGTATGAATTCTTTCTTTTTTTAACTTTTACTTTTCGACATGATAGCCGTTTTTTTTCAATACAATGACTATGAAACAACATTCTAAAACTCATGTCAATAAAGTGCTTTTCAAAAAAGTTGTCATCGAATTTAACCTTATTTTAAAAAAAGTTAACAATATTTTTTGTCATAAAACGGTAAATACTGGAGGGATATATTTTTCCAGCATCACGCAAAAAAGAACAGACATGAAACGATAATCTGTTCTAACAAACGATTACATTTATCAATTTTACTTTATTAAATATTATACATATACTTTCGTTTCTCGTTACGTACTAAAAGATAACTATTATAGAAAAAGATTATTATTATGGAGTTTCAATTTATGTATGAAAAATTTATTCAGAGTACTCGATTCTTAAAGTTTCAAAATAAGACACAAGATATAAATAAAAAATTTTTCTTTTTTTCAGCTTTTACTTTTCGATATGATAACCGTTTTTTCAATACAATGACTATGAATCAAGCATTGTACATACAGGAGCTTCTTCATCAAAGTATACGATTATTCCTTCTACGTACTCATAAAACTCGGTAGTAAACGTAAAAGAACCGCCCCTAAAAATGCCTGCAAGCGAAAGGGCGGTTCTAAAAAAAGATAATTTAATTTTAGCAACCGACCACCTTGCGGTAGCAGTTACTTGGACAGGATGTTGATGCATCCTGTCTTTATTGGTGTATACACACTGTTAAAAAAAATACTAGCTACTATCAATTATTATAGCAACTAGTATAGAAATTGTTAAACTATTTGTTTGAAAATTAAGTATTAACGCTTGTTATTTTAATAGGTTGTATAGAAATTTGTTTTAAGAGCGTTATCAATCTATTTATTAAGTTATAGTTATCTCTAATGTAAATGCACTATTATAGCGTGAAAAGGCTGTTAGAACCGAATCTGAGAAGTGTTTTTTTAATTAACTTTATATCAAAATTTCGCGAAATTATAAATTGAAGTTAGACAACTTTGTGGTATGATAAATATAGTAACTTGAAACGTGGGTGGGCGGTTGCAGCCTTTCGTCATTTGATGATGAAGGGAGGTGTAACCGTATGGATATTTTACAACAATTATTACTAGCTGCTGTAGGACTATTTTTGAATACGATTGCAGTTGAGTCCGCAAAAGCATTAGTAGCAAGGCGTAATAATAAACGTAAAAGAACCACCCCGACGTCGACCAAACGTAAAAGAGGTGGTTCTAAGAAGAACAAATAACTTTTTCTTTGCAACCAGCCACCTTGCGGCGATAGTTACAAATTGGACGGGATGTTGACGCATCTCGTCTTTTATATTATGCACTTACCATAGTAAGTTAAAACCATTAATTTAATATATATCTTGTCCGATGTACAATTGTGTACTGACCTTAATGAAAAACAAGCTTGATTTAAACTAGTAAGCTGTCCCCATATAAGTGTGGCCGCCATCCACAATGTGCTCGACATCGTCCAGGCTGTACAGCTTGTCCATCTACATCCATTATACCGTTTACGTCTGAACTTGACAACTACAAACAATTCAATTATAAGAAGTTATGTTGCATAAAAATAGCCCCCAGGATCGTTTCATTCTAAATTAAATACCTCGTTTATGTGTTAAACTTATCAAAATTGTTATAATGAATAATACAGAAATAGTTTATTCAAGGGGGATTTTTAATGCCAATGGAACGAGTATCAGTAACCGGAAATACACTAGAAGAAGCAGAAGGTAAATTTGAGTGGGAAATGACAAAAAAAAATTTAATTTATGGTCCAAAGGAAAAAGAAGTCATAGACTGTACAGATGCTGATACAGATTATAATTGGATGATTGTATATAAACCGTATGGTTTCTAATACGTAAAATGTTAAAAATAACGCCCCTCTATACGTTGGGGCGTTTCGTTCGTTATTCTACTTTTTGTAGTAGGGGTACCGCCACATCACTATGTACTGGATTTTCTTCCTTATTATTTTAAGATTGCTATAATTATTTTATTTTATCGCAAGTGTAAAATTTATTATGAAACCATAGTGTACTTTCACCCGCCCATTGGAAGAAAGGATGGTCGGAAGAACTACCTATATACAAAGGTGTATCATGTAAATAAAGTTGTTCAACAGATGACCCCCTAACAAAACAATTATTTGTTAAATGCAATGCATCGAAATCCATACTAAGTTTTTCGAAATCTATATATGAAATATATTCTTTAAAATTTATGCGACCATAATTGGTTAATAAATGATTAATGTCGTTAGCATCGTTCACAACATATATATTAGCTTCCATGGGACTCAATGTATACCAATTAGCATCATACATCGGAATCTCTTTTAAAAATTTTGATCCGTGTTTTTTATTGGTGAAACTAGAAGTCCAGAATCCATAATTAGGTTTTGCTGCGTTTTTTACGTTTTTCACACTATGAATTGGGGATAATTGGTGTAATTTTAAAATTTCTTTACTTGCATGTAGTTGTAAGCCTAATGTCATGTTCTGTTTCATTTAAAGTTTCCTCTCTATTTTGATTTCCCTAAGACTAAAGAACTAAGCTCATTTATTATACATTAAGTTTTAGAAATTAATTTAAGTGGTTCAGCCGAGATAAGTATAGAACTAAGTCACATAAATACAAATATTACTAATTGTTATTTTTCATTATTTCTATAACCTTAGGTAAGCATGATAATATATTAATACGTACCAAATATAATAGCTTTAAGTTCTTTATAAATTTATGGGATAGGGGAACGAGAACAACTATGAAAAAATTCTCTCTAGAAAGAAATTCACAATGTCTTTGTGGTTCAGGAAGAAAATTTAAAAATTGTTGCGGGGATATTTTAGCTAACATTACTAAAGAAATGGATGTACAAAAGGAAATTAATGAGAAAAACTTTGATAAAGCTCTTAAACTCTCTCTAGCAGACTTAACTAGATATATGATTCATGTTAAAAGAGATACAGAACCAATGCTTTTAAACAATCCAACTTTAGGAGAAGATTTATTAAATCTAGATTTAATGGCACTAGAAGAAATTCTTGATAAAATACTTTTCGTTATAAAGACTGGAAATTTAGATATAGATTTCATAGCCATGCTTAATAATTTAAAGAAAGTTTTTTATAATTTATATTGGCATCAATTGCTAATCTATCATAAGGCTGTTTGGTACTATTTATATCAGAATGATATAAATAAAGCAGCAGTGATACTTTCTGAAGTTTCATATAAGGAGATTCATGACGTAAAATTCCTTCAACTATATTTAGATGTGAGGAACAAGTACCTTTCGTTTACAGATAAAATGGAAATAATTGACATATTAATAAAAAGAGCAAATAATTCAACGGGAAAAATACAATATATGGCGAGTAAAGGGGTTGAATTCCTCCATATTGAAGATATAGAGAAGAGTAAAGAGCTGTTTAATGAAGCGGTAATATTTGCTGAGAAAAATATAAATCATTTTAAAACCACATACGATTATTTTCATTTGGGAAATCTCTATAACCACGCTGGTAAAATGTTCGATAATAGAGGATACGTAGAAAATGCTGTTACTTACTATACTAAGATATTTGAAGATAAAAATGTGACTCAAAAAGGTATTTCAGATGCTTATGCAAGGTTAGGGGATGCATATTTACATTTAGATAATCATGAAGAAGCCCTTAAATGCTATGAGAAAAGTGTGGATATTGATGGAAATGTATTGGCGACAACTTTCATTGCACGTATGTTTATTGCTATTGAAGAGTTTGAAAAAGCTTCATCCATTTTAAATGGTATCAATATGGATGAATTAGAGGATGAGGGGAAAATTGAATTTGCATTTATCTATGCAGAGTTAATGCTACATACAAAAAAGAAGAATGGAATAGAATTTATATTAGTTAAGTTAAAGGGATTAGATATTTCTTCTAAATATTTTAATGACAAGAAAAATAAATTCATAATTGAACTTCAAGACTTGTTGCATTCTTGTAAGGATGATAATGAAAATTCTGGTATAAGGACAATTTTAGAAAAGATAAATGATTATTTAATTCTACAACCTAACATAGCGGGAGTAGGTATAAATTTTAATGAAATATTTAAAAGTATATTGAAAAGAAAGTCGAAATAAAATAATCATGTATATTTTATAAACGGTAGAAAAAAGCTGAAACAAATGTTTCAGCTTTTTTAGGTTACAATTTATTTAACGTACAAAATTTGCGTTTTGATGGTGCTACCCTGTTATTAACTTACAGGATTTTCTTTTTTATCTTTTTTCTTTTGCAACAATTCGATAGCACCTACTGATCCTAAGAAAATCATCATACTAATAAATGCAGCAATTGTAAATTCTTCTCGCCTCAATATAGTTGAAATAAAACCAACTAAAGTAAAAGCGACTGCAAATACTATTGTTTGATATTCTTTTCGTTTTTTTCTCATTGTTCCATTTACAATGCTGCCACCTATAATTCTTCCAGAAATATTAACTTGTTCGAATTCAGTTGATATAAGTTTTAAAGTAACATAGTCCTTTGGATTAAATAGTATTGGCTTTATTGATAATGTGCCTTCCAAATCAGTGTAATCAAATTCAACATCAAAATCTAAAGGACTAGACTTATATATTTCCACATCAAATATCTTAACTGGTACACCATCACTTTTTATGAAATTGATTTTTAAAGGCTTAATTTTCTCAAATTCATCTTCTTTGATCGGTTCATTTCCGATATTCCCCAGAGTGAGAATAGATAAACAGGCACCTTCTTTAATCTCCTGATTATCAAAATATATCTTCACTTTGCTATGTAATTGATTAAATAATGGCGTCTTATTAGAGATGACGTATTCTAACTTTTTTTGTTTTCTGTTTTTTAAAAAGTAAAACAACCCCAGACCAATTCCTGTTATACCTATAATTATAGAAAAAATAGTCCCATAATTCTTAAAAAAATCTAATGCTTCTTTCATATATATCCCCCTAACTTTATATATATTTTAATTTAAAAATGTTAAGTTAACCAGAACTCTTATCTTAAAGTCTATTCTTGGTTACTACTTCGTTAAAAAAGTTTATATAGGGGTACAGCCATATGCCCATCAACTTAAGAAAAGTAAACACCCCCAAAACAAAAAAATGAGCTGACTTCTCAAAATAACTAACTGTAGAGAAAGAAAACTTTCATTTAGGGGGTACTTCAAAACCTTAGCTTGATGGCGATGTGGCGGTACCCCATTTATAAATCCATTTTCTCCATAGCCATTCGATAGGTCCATATCGGAAATACTTACTCCATAGTGTACTGAATATACATTGTACGATACAAATAAGAATCCCAAAGATACATAGCTGCCAGTATGTTAATTGTGAAATATCCTGGAAGCACGCTGAGAGAATCATTAGCGTGAGTATACTTTGGCTAATATAGTTAGTTAAGGCAAAGTTACCAACAGACATAAAAGGTTGTAGCCACCCTACATATTTTTCATTCTCGCATATTAAAAGAAGAAAACATATGTAGAATATACCGAGGGATTTTCCTCCGAATAGAATCCATAACTGGATATGGCTAGAGTAATAGATATCTGTTTCTATAAAATAATAGATGATAGGGAGGGAGAGCAGACATGATAGGAATAGCGAACACCACTGTAAAATTTGAATTTTCCCTCTGAGTTCCGATACGCGTCTAAAAATATTCTTCTTTCCAGCCCATAAACCTATTAAAAATAACCCAATATATTCCGGGATCCCTATTAGAAGTTGCTGAAATTCTTGTGTCATAAGAAAGAACAAACGAGCTTTTACTTGATGTAAATAATTTAAAAATAGATTCACTGTGTGATTAGTAGTGTTGCCTGTAAACATATATTGATAGTATTTTGGTATCTCTTCAGGAATAGAAGGGCTTGCATGTAAAAATAAAATAACATGTAGAGTATAACTAACTAGTAAAAAACTAAAACCTGTTATAAAAATAAGCTTAGTAGACCGCTTATAAAAGAACAATAGAACAAAACCCGCTATAGCATATGCATGTAAAATATCTCCATACCACAGAAAGATAAAGTGGAGTAAACCGAAGAGTAGCAAGATACACAATCTGCGGCTAAACAGCTTATACATAGAATAGCCTCTTGCTTCCGTATTTTTTATAAAGATATAAAATCCTACTCCAAATAAGAACGCAAAAATAGTATAGAATTTTGCTTGTATAAACAAATCTATTAAAAAACGAATCACTTTATCTGTACCGGAGTAACCCGCTTGATTAAAGGGATCTAGTCCCGTCATAGCAGGTAGATTAGCAAATAGGATACATAGTATGGCCATACCTCTTATTATGTCTAAAGAATAAATACGGGCGTTTTGTTGCATGTAAATTCCCCTTTCTTACAAAGAAAAACGAGCACTATATTAACTAGCGCTCGAATTACGTCTCGCAAAGAATCCGTCATATGTAGCAGCTGACACTGCCCCTTCTAGGCGTTCAATTTCTTCGCCTCTATTATAAGCTACAACAACTGGAGTACCAGGAATGTCGAACTCTTGAAAGGCACTTTGATTTTCTGGCGTAGAGATATCAATACGATAGATGGTTCTATCATGCTTTTTTGACATACTATCGATATCTGGTGCAGCCTTTTTACAATAATGACAGGTTGGTTGATAGTAATACGCAATAAACTCTTCGTGGGATTGTATTTTTTGCTTTAATTCTTCTTTTGAAATATCTTTAATATTTTTGGGTGATCCTTTTGTGTCTGCAGCTGACACCATTGTTTTGTTTGGTGTTACAGTCTCTGGGTTAACAGATTCATTTTTAGTTAAAGTAAAGATAACGATACAAGCAACGCATAATGTAGTAACAATTGCTCCAATTTTGTAGACTTTTTTCATAGTAAATTCCTCCTTAAAGTAAAAAAAAGGACAAACCTCGCCCGAGTTAACTGGGCGTAAGGTTTGTCCTTCACGCTACGTACAATAGAGTATAAACAATGGTAACAAATTTTCTATCTACATAATAACATAAGATTTATATAGAATGCTATAATAATTTTTAAAAGAAAAACAAAGAAACTACTTAGTTTGTATAATTTCATGTACCAGATTATATATATAAAAATTAATAAAAACCACAATAAGGGGATTCTCTCTATTGCCTCCAACTGTTAGGGACAATATCACCTCTCCATTAAGCATAAAAATATGCAACAAACAACGTCTCAAAAGCCTAAATGATATAATAATATTACTAATTATCTTAGATGAATGGAGTAATTTAATGGAGCCAATTATTGTTAAACTTTCAACAGAATTTAATACCACGGCAAAAGATTTAAAAGATAAATTTAATGAGTATCAAGGAAATCATCAAACTGAAACTACTTTTCATAATTCAGAAGCTCCTCTAGTTTGGATTATTCGAGGGTGTATTGAATATTTCGACCAATTAGACAATAGGTTTTTAGGTATAGGAAATGAATCAGGCATTCCAGACATGCAAGCGGATCATTTTGTTAACAATCTGTATCGACTAAATAATGCAATGAAATATCTAAAAAGATTATGGGATCTAAAAGAATATAAAATTCTTGATGAATTTAATATTCTTTTAGATATCAGAACACTTATTGTTCATTCAGGAGAGCAGCTTACAAAAATTGAATCTCTAGAGTTAAAGGGTTATAAAGATAGTCAACTCTGGAGAATTTTTAGCAACAAAGAAAATGATTCATTTACTCGACTTAGTTATTTCAACAATGAAAGCTTAGCTGAAATGGATTATTGTTTGGAAATAGCGAGTGATAAACACGACAAATCTAAAAAGGATAATTTATCGACAGTTGATCATCACATACAAAATGAAAGCTATCGTGACCAAAGAATATATTTAAAAGCAGAACAAATCCGAAATATTGTGATGACACAAGTTGAGTATTTTATAAATAGTGCTGACCAAGTAACATCAGTTAAAAGCTCTCGTAAATTTCCTCCTATCGAAGTAATAATAGACAAAGAAAATAATAAAATTAACTTCGATAAGATAGCTGAGTTAGTATCTAAAGATTTAAGAGGTGGGTATATTATTGAGGGTGGAATTGAGCATTGGAATGGGTTTGGCTTAAAAAGATTAATGGAATATACAAAAAAAAGGTCAGATATCTCTTTAAAAGTACGAAATCTTATTTATAAACGCATAGTTAACGTTATGACAAACTATTGGGAGAACTATCTAGATGCAAATATCCCTGGTGAGGAGTTACCTGACTTGGACATAATGCAAATTTTTTCAGATTACACTCCAAATTTTGATAAAAAGCATTATCTAGAAGGCGAAAAATTATTCACTAATATCGCTCCATATTTTAATACAAAAGACAGGAATGATTCTACGGATATCGGCTATTTAGCAATGTTCATTGATGAAATCAGCAGAGCTTTAAATATGAAATTTAATTTAGAGCAAAGCGTGGATGGGTTTGTGTGCGATTATATTGTTCAATCTATTGAAAAAACAGTTTAGTAATCTTTTGCTTAGCGTGGGGGTTCAAAGTGTTGGCAGTACCCCATGTAGTCAATGTATTCATCTCGAAACGTAAAAAAGACACTATAGAAAGTGTCTTTTTTTACGTTGACATACTATGAAAGAAAATGTAGCGATTAATCATAATTTGTTGGATACTTCTTGATTAATCCTAGTATAACATTAATATAGGTATTTATAAATATGATTTTATATATATTCAGATTTAATTAAATTAGTGGATTCGTCTCAAATATTATTAGGAAAATCAAATTTTTCTATATTTAAAACTAAGCTAGTATAATTGTTAACAAAAAGACTACTATGTATACATAGTAGTCTTTTTTATAGTTATATATCGAAATTCAAATGATTGTAATAGATGAATTAATTGTAAAATATATACATTTATAGTTGATTATAATACTATTATTATAAATATTGGAAATAGAGGGTGGTATATGTAAATGATTTAGATAAAATTTGAAACTTTTTATAGTGAGTTTATAGTTTTGGGAGAAGCAGAAAAAATTAAATTTTGGGGGTTAATTCACTATGTTAAAGAAAATGATGTTTATGTTAATGGCTCTAACTCTAGTTTTTGTCCCAACTCTCGCTTCAGCTGCAACTATTGAAGATGGAAAACAAAAGGCTACACCTGAGGAGTTAGAAGCTCAAGTTAAAGAACTAGAATATATTTTTTCAGTACTTATGGTAAAAAATGATGAAACAGGTAAGTACGTTCTTAATAAAGAAGAACTAGCGAAATCTTCATATAATAATGAAGAAAAAGCAGCAATTATTGCTGGTGTTTATGTAATGAATGATGAAGAAATGCCATCTAATGTTTATTCAAGTAATGTTTGGGAAAGATGTTGGCAGGATGCATTAGGTATTGGCAAGTCATATTTTAATCAAATAAAATCGTATCTCAAAAAGGAAGATTACTGGGGAGCATTGGGAGTGCTTTCATTGCTTGGATTGTCCGTAAACCCAGTGGTACTATTTGGTTTTGCAGTAACTTGCGGACCAGCTCCGGCATCTATTTCACCTAATCCTCATGAATAATTAACCTGGTATCTTATAAGTAAATTTACTAAAATAAGAATCTCTTTTGTGAATCTATTCATGCAAAAGAGATTCTTTTATCTTTTTAACCAAGTATAGTTGTTAAATATGAAAATATTAAGTATATTTTGTTGAAAAAAAGTGGATTTGAAGTAAGTTAAACTTACATATGATATGCTTATTCTATACTAATTAATTTACAGTTGAGGAGTTGATCAGTTATTACTATTATAGAAAATATATATAATGCTTCTATATTATTAATGTTTTTATCTACTTTTAGTTTTTATCTGTATTTGCGAAAAATAAAAAGAGAAAGAAAGCTCACTGGTTTCGAACTTACAATGTTTATAATAACACAAGTTGGTTACATTCTTTGGGGAATCTATATTATTTATATAAATTTTGCATGATGTGTACTTAGAAATAATATGTTTAAAAATGAAGGGGTATCATCCGATATATATTTTGGATGATACTTTTTTGTTTTATGAACAAAAAGGCTATTGAAAAAGGGTCTGATATGAATATCAAACCCTTTTCACTATATGTAATTATTTCACTGCCTCTTTTAATTCTTTTCCAGCCTTAAAAGCAGGTGCTTTTGAAGCAGCGATTTGCATTTCTTCACCTGTTTGTGGGTTACGTCCTGTACGTGCAGATCTTTCACGTACTTCAAATGTACCAAATCCAAGAATCTGTACTTTCTCTTCATTTGCAAGCGCAGTTGTTATTGTATCTAATACAGCTTGTGTTGCTGCAGCTGCATCTTTTTGTGTAAGTTCTGCTTTTTCTGCTACTACTTTTGTTAATTCTGTCTTATTCATTTTCTACACCTCGTTATATGTAATCAGGTGACTATTATAACGTGCTTATACTTTTGATGCAATTAGTAACATACACATAAATTGTTTCCTAGCTGTCTAGCTAAAACAATGTTTTAGACTTATTAGGGGTCACACGACCGAAAAAAGAAAATTGTACGTTAAGGGATATTTCTTCTTTATTCTATTTTTTCGTAATGGACGTAAGTTTTCAAAATTCACTTTTTGATTTAAATTCCAAATATAATCACCGGGAGCGTAAAACAATATGAAAGTATACTTACCCGTTTTTATTTATGGCTATCAAAGAAAAGAGTTATTACTGATATATCGCCTCATGAAATTGTCAAAGTGCGAGGAACATATTGTACATATTATAAGTCCCCTTTTGAAGGCATACACTTTCCTTCTAACCACCCTGCTAAAACTGAATCTTAATTGGAAGAACAGGTATTATTTATAAAACATGGTATAAAAACTAATACAGGATTTTATATAACCGATGGCGAAAGGTTTTGAAGATAGGAAATCATACTCAAGTCATTGTTAAAATGCACAAAGCTTACAAATTTATTTTCTATCCATGTAACATCGTTTTGTAAATTGAAGTCTATAGAAAGTTTATTTCTATTAATACTTTGCTAATTCTAGTGTATGAAATATATATTTTATAGGAGGTATTTATGGAATATGTTTATCATATAGTACCAGATGAGTTAAAGGGAGAATATTTAATGCCCTTAAATGATTTAAAAATGATATACCCTAGTTTATATGATGATTATATACAGAAATATAAAGATCATCCTCAGAGAGAGAAATTATTAACACGTAAAATACCAAAACTAGAATGTTTATGGAACGATGTTTTGCATTTCTCATCATTGCATCCTCATCATATCTATCAAGTGATGAATGAAATCGGAGTAAAAATCAATACAAATAAACGGTTTTATCAGATTCCTATTAGCTCACTGAATAGTCAGCCCATAGCAATATACAAGTACTCGAAGGAAAATTGGGGTGGCCCAGGTAAAGAATTGAAAGACTGTGAAATAGTGCTCATTAACTTTAATGAATATAGAGAATTAAAACAATTAAACTTCTCTACAATAGAATATTATAAAGTTGAACACAAAAACGGCAGACGATTCGGGATATTCCATTTTATTCCCCATGTTCTTGTCAAAGGTAAAGTGGAGGTAAAAGATATTGAAATAATTAATTGGAGTAAACCTCCTGTTAATTACTAATTTTACAAACATAACCTTTAATACGATAAGACGTCATTTAATTAAAAAATATTAACGGTATGATATTATCAGGATATGAATTTGAAAACTTGTTAAATAAAAAGAAGTTCACTCAAAAAGTCGGTGAATCTCAAGAATTTAAAAATACCCTGGTATTTCCATATTGAATTAGGATTTTATTCATAATTTTATAAGTAAAAAATGTTTATGTAAAAAAGAGTCTGTCCCAAAGTATTACTTTGGGACAGACTCTTTTTTTATTTAACATAGTTACAATTAATAGTCTCTTTTGTTCATTCTTTTTAGGTTATATTTTTATGTTGTTGTGGTATTCAATGCATTTATTCTTATGAAAATCCATTTTATTCTAGTTATGAAGAACAACATACCGTATTTTTATTTTGTAATTATAGTATGTAGAGTATTTTTTAAAGTTTAGTATCTTAATCTCTATAACTACTAAATTATAGAGATTGTTATGGTTATAAATAACTTAAATAAATTTAAATAAAAAAAGTAATATTATGGAATCTGGTGGATTATATATTAATCGAGTAAGGGGTAGTTAAATTGAAGGTTCTGGTGCAAAAATTCCAAGACTCTTGCAAGTAATCTCCTAATCTTGGACATACTGATAGTATGACTCTAAAAAAGGTGTGTGATCAGTATGGAAAAGGAAAATTTGTTTAAATGGAAGCATTATCAGCCTGAACTAATCTTATTAACAGTAAGGTGGTACCTACGGTACAATTTGAGCTTCCGTAACCTGGTGGAAATGATGGAGGAAAGAGGATTATCAATTGCTCACACAACGATTATGCGCTGGGTTCATCAATATGGATCTCAATTAGAAGAGAAAGTACGACATCATCTTAAATCAACAAATGACTCATGGAGAGTCGATGAAACATATATCAAAGTAAAAGGTCAATGGATGTACTTATACCGTGCAGTCGATTCAGAAGGGTATACAATTGATTTTTATCTAAGTAAATCAAGAGATAAACAAGCAGCCAAGCGCTTTTTCAAAAAAGCCTTGGCTTTTTCGTATGTGTCTAAACCTCGCGTGATAACAGTAGATAAGAACCCTGCCTATCCTGTAGCGATTGAAGAGTTAAAAGAAGAGAAACATATGCCTGAAGGCATACAATTAAGGCAAGTTAAATATCTCAATAATATAGTGGAACAAGACCACCGGTTTATTAAAAGGCGAGTTCGTTCTATGTTAGGATTAAAGTCGTTTAAAACAGCAATCTCTATATTGAGTGGTGTTGAAGCCATGCATATGATGAAAAAAGGGCAACTTGTTTTACCGGATAAGTCTGTCCAAAACCAGAAACAATTTATTCATAAATTGTTTGGCTTAGCTTCATAAGATAGAAATGAAGAGGAAATTGCTACTCTATGTTTCTAACTAACATTTTCGCACCAGAACCGCCTGTGTTGTCGAAATCAAATCCTTAATTGGTTCGTCTTCAAAATCTGTTTGATAACCAATTAACATATTTACCGATACATTAAAATAAGACGCTAAAAGAATTAGTGTATTAATATCAGGCTCGTATCGATTGGTTTCCCAATTTTTAATCTGGCTTCGAGTTAAATTCAATTGTTCAGCTAGCTGTTCTTGCGTAAGATCTCTAGATTTTCTTAGTCTTTTTAATACTTCACCAAAATTTATCATAACTTTAGTATAAAATTTAAGAATTTCAACTACTACAAACAGTCGCTTTACTACCGTATAATACATAAGGTGTTATTTGCATTTGGTTAATTTCATTTGGTAAAGTGTTTTTTAATGAAATATGTATAATCGATAAGAATATCTAACGCTTCTTGTTGTTTTTCAGCAGGTAAATCTGCAAGTGCTACTTTAATGGATTCTAATTTACTTTCTAGAGGATTATTTCTTCCAAACAATTCATCAATGGAGATATTGTGCAGCTCTGCAATCCGCATTATCGAATCTGCATCAGGATCAGCTTTCCCATATTCCCAATTGGCATAAGTAGTGCGGGCAATATTTAGGCGATGTGATATATCGGATTGGGTGTATCCTTGTTTTTTTCGCAATTCAGCAAGTCGTTTGCTTAGATGAGACATATCATCACCTTTTCCTTTCTGATTTATAAGGTTAGTGTAAAACAGAAAAGGTAAAATGTACCCTTATGACTTATAATAAGTCATTTTTTTAATTTACTCGTAATAACTAGTCAAAATGTTATGATGAAAGAGAAAGATTTAGAGTTCTATGAACAAAAAAATAGGAAGAAATCGATACGTCAAATCGAGAATCTTCCTATTATATATGTTTACTAAAATAAAGAATTTCCTATATCTATTGTTGCCAAGTTTTGACGTCTTGTACGTTCCCTTAAATAACGTTCCGTCGTCATAATAGATTCATGTCCTAAATAGTCACGTATTTTCTTAAGCTCGACACCTTTTCCCATCAAATGATTTGCAAAGAAGTGCCTGCAGGTATGGGGAGTAATTCTATCTTTTCGATAACGTAGAAATGGTAAGTTTATTTCTACAATTTTTTCTGCTACATATTTTGATAAGTAGTCGGCCCTATAGTGAGAGCCATCCGCTTTAGGTAGAAAAGCAGATATGCTAGAGGCGTCCAATTCACTTGTTTGTTTACGCAATTGGCGAAGATGACAAATATCATCGAGTACATCCTCAAATATACGGACTTCTCTAGTTTTATTTCCTTTTCCAACTACACGTAGGAGATAGACATTTAAAGAAGGATGAAATGCAAGGTCAGCCCATTTTGAGTTTGCAACTTCCTCAATCCGGAGTCCAGTAGTCGTAAGGAGGAAAAACAAGGAATACATAAAGAAATTTGTTTTCTTCAGTGTATCTAGAATTTCATTCACTTCTTCCGGAAACAGGTCACGGTTGACTAGCTCTTCTTTTTTTACAGATACTTTTTTGAGACGACTACTAAAGTCGTCTGAGAGTCCATCGTTATCATAAACATATTTTAAAAACTGCTGAACCACTGTTTTCTTTCGACGTAATGTAGTGGCAGCATACTTCTTACTTAGCTCATAGAAATAGATTTCCATCTCATTATGGGATAACTCATGAATGGTTCCTATTTTTTCTTTTATGTACCGAAGCAAATGAGACAGATCATGCAGATATATCTTTTTTGTACGTTCACTTCTTTTTTTCGTTAAAGAAGGCTCATCATGTAAAAATAAGTAAACCAATGATTCTTCACTTAATTTGGAGTAATCAATGTTTCGAATACCCATACCCATAATTTTTTCAAAATGACTGCTATCAAAAAAATCTGATTTTGATTTAACAAGTTGGTCATTACTTTTGTAATTTATAATATTCAAATTTACACACAACCTTTAATAGAATGAAATAGTAAACATATATTTTTTATATAAATTTTATGATTCTAATTATACCACAATAAACAGGTTATTTATTGTGGTATAGATTGAAATGATAAAATATATACTTTTACCTTAATATTTAACGTTTCTGTTTAGATGATGTATAATGGAAATGTTTAATTCTTTTTTTTGTACATTTCAATCCAAATACGGTAGGAGGAGATTTTTTTGACTAGTCTTCGTCTGAAAATTTTACATGAAATCCATAATTTAGAAGATACCCATTGTTCAATTTGCCCTCTGAACAACCTATCAGTGAATTGTACAGATGAGCAAGAACAGGCAAAACAGAGAAACTACAAACATTGTAAAGGTTGTCCCATTTTCGATTCCATCCGAGAGAAAGGAGAGCAATTGAATTCTTTATCGAAAAAGAGTACATTTAATAAGGTACGAGAACGTTATATGGAGAATCCATTTAAGTATCTGCAGTATAAGGAGTACTCAATCACAGATGTAGTAAAAGAAACAGGTTTAACAAAGTATCAACTAAGAAAATTTAAACAACAGCTAGAATGAAAGTTTCGGATGAGGTGAGAAATGGATTATTTATCTTTAGAAGAGGTATGCGATAGGGTAGGTTTAACAAAAAATCAATTAGGCTATTTAATTAAGTATAAACAGATCGAACCTATCAATCTGTCTACCTGGAAAGCAGATGGCGGATATCGCTTTGAGCAAGAAGATGTAGAAAAGTTAGAGGAATTATACAAAGACTCTTTAACATTAAAAGAAGCAGCTGAATTTCTAAATAAGTCTAAGACTTACGTTCATAATGCAGCTAAAGACGGGATATTGCCCTTTAAAGAGATTGCTAAAGGGAAATCTACTGAACGATTGTACTTAAAAAAGGATTTGGAAATTTTCAAAGAAAGAATTGAAAACAGATCAAAAGAGGAATTGAAAGAAAAAAAGCAGCATTTAAGTCTCTATCTTGATGAAAAGGTAGTAGAAGCAATAAAGAAAAAGGCTGCAAAGAAAGGGTATAATGGCTACAAGAAGTTTGCTGAAGACATTTTATCTGCAGAAGTAAAAGAAGACATAGAAGAATAGAAATTCTAGAGAGAATAGATCCCCGAAAAAACAAAAAATGTTATAAGGGGTCTATTTTTGTTTTTAATAAACTTTGCATCTATCAAGTCTAATTGTATTACCCTAAGTGCTAATGTCGTTTACGAACGAATTTGAGAGGTCGATTTTCGGGTGCGCACCAAAAAAAATTCGCCGTAATTACAAAAAAAGGGTTGATATACAAAATACAGAAAATAGACGAAAGGATAACGAATAATTTTAAGGGCATTTTATTTAAGAGGAAAAAGTTTAAAGAAAGATATGAGAGGTAATGATACAAGGATTATAAATACAAAGACTTCATTTGGAACTTGGTAGACCTATGAGTATGCTAAAGAGTTTGGGTAATCATGCATCGCGTAATACATCAAAAAAAGTACAAACTTTATTTCAAATTTATATTATCAAAAAATAGAGCATAAAACTAAGGTTAATTATGAAGAAATCAAGAAATACAGTATACATATTTAAATTATAGTAAACTAAAATCTTATAAGACTCCTAAACTAAAAAATTATGGACAGACTGACATTGGACAAATTTTCTATTTTAGAGTGTAGAAGTATGGTAAAATAGAAGTATAACTGTATATCGTGTGAAGGTGGGCTTGTTATTATCCCTTCTTTCCATTCGGAAGGAAAGGGGGTGATATAACATGGAATTTTTGTTTGAACTTTTAAAAGAAATTGCAAGAGCAGTTGTGCGTGAGCTTTCAGCATACGCACTGAGAAAGCAATTCGAAAAAAAAGACAACAAAAAACCCGCGCTTCACCGACCAAAGTACAAGCGTGGGCCTAAAAGAAAAAGATAATGCATAATAACAACCACCTTGACAGTAGCAGTTATGAGACGGGATGTTGACAGCATCTCGTCTTTTTTAGTTTATGCAATTCAGTTAAGTACTATACTTAATATATATTGTATATGCATTCAATATATATCTAATCTACAGTAAACATACCATATTTTTATTTTTCGGTCAACAAATGAAGAAAATAGAACTGATAGAGGAATGAGAGGTTTCTATATTCTTTCATTAAGTGCATGTTATTTTTAAAAATTTATTGGGGGACTACGTGATGAGCGAATTAGTACAGTTCGTAATGATTAATCTAAAGAATTCAGGATCAGATTTTGATTTCGAAATTTATACGAAAAAACTTTTAGAAAACATCAAAAAAGATTTGAGGACAAATGATTTTAATTTTTATTCGGGCAATACTAAAACTAGAAAATGTGCAATTGTGATAGATAATATAAATGAATTTATTATCTCATTCACCTATATCAGATCAAATACAATTTCACAATTAAAGGTAGAAATATCTGGAGATTATTGGACTCATCTAGATCCGAATCTACATAATTTGAAAATCCAGTTAAAAGATTTAATGCTAGTTGAATGGGAAGAATGTCTGTGGCTACAAGATATACAAGCTGAAAGGTTTTCAGATATATTATACGGCGAGGTTCATAAAGTAGAAAACGCATTAAGAAGATTAATTAATACAATTCTATTCTATAATTTAGGTGGAAATTGGTGGGAAACATATATGCCTACCAAGCTAGTACAAGGATATAAAGAAAGAGATGAACAATTTAAAAGGCGTTCACATAGTTTCAAAAATATACATACAAGTTTAATGTCTATAGATACCGGAGATTTAATAAGTATTTTGACCTTTAAAACACATAAAGTAAAAGAAGTTAATTTATTCGCTTCTCCAAATACAGACAACCTGGACATTCGAAAATTCCAATATATTATGAGCGATTTATTAAATGGGCAAAAATTTGATATGCATAAAAAAAATTTAACAGGTATTTTAGAGGATACACTGGAAGTAGATAAGGACTTTGGTAAAGAATTCTTTGAACCATGGTTTCCTTGTGATTTAGATAGATTTATAGGCAAGTGGAAAGGGTTTTGTGAGAATAGAAATCACGTAGCTCATAACAAATTAATAGATATAAAGCTGTTTAAAAAATACAAAAAAATCATGGAAGAGTTATTAGAAATTATTACAGAAGCCGAAAAAAAATTCAATAACCATTTAGATTCGGAAATGGAACAATATCTTGAAAGACTAGAAGAACAAGAGGTTATGCAAATGATTAGCGATAATGAAGCAGAACTTCATTATCGTAGAATAATACGTGAAGAAGCAGCAGTAGAAATCCTAGAAGAAGATGAAATCCTAGAAAAGTTTAAAGTGATAGTCTCTGAAACGTTTGGCAATTTACAAGAAATGTTATATTACCGTAGTGATATCGAGGTAGAATGTAAAGAACAAAGTTTATTAAATAATGAAAAATCGTTCGAAATCACCAATAATTACTTTAATTGTACACTACACATGGCAACAGAAGTAGCAATTGATAGTTCTGAATGTGGTGTAAGTACAGTGAACTTTATATTATTTTATAACAACACTCCGCAAACCACCTTTAAAATCACGTTTACAAACGGGAGTTCATACTTTGATGATGATCAAGGAACATATATGCCAGACAATGAGGCAGAGCTTGATATTGACGACCTCGAAGAAATTGAAACTGAGATTTGCTATTTTATGGAGAATTATATGCCTGAAATAGAAGAAGACGACATAGCATCTTTTCCTTGTGAACAATGTAATAAATACAGCATCAATCTATCAGAAGATAACGGATTTGAAATAGGTACTTGCCTATATTGCGAGCATCCTAATCATGTAGGGAAATGTATGAAATGTGGAAAAACATTGAATTCCCCTACGGATAAAGTATGTGATGAGTGTTGGGAAGAGATCAAGGAAGATTAATATTTCAGATAAAAGTTGCAACTATTGTTGTAACTTTTATCTTTTCTAATGAAGTTACTCAAATAATTAATAGCCCTTATCCAAAAAAATATTTACACATTTACATAAATACAAGAGCTTTGCTACATTTTATTGTAGTAAGGCTCTTTAAAATTGTTTAATTTCTATTCATTAAACTCAAAGTTCAATAATATAGTTGTTTAATCTTGTTCAACTAAAGCACCTGTTTGTTAAACAAGTGGCGCTTTAATTATAGAGCCGTTGACTTTTTAAACAAAGTTATGTAACCTCCACTAGGTCCATATACAACTCCAATCTTTTTCTATCCGAATTTTTCGCAATATTCTTTAAGATCTGAAGTAAGATAAAGAAATTTGTATCCTCGACAACTTTATTGTTATTAAACAGGTTTTATGATGGGACATACTTTCACTTTTAGGAAGGGATATTTTTAAATGATAACCATTAATGAAATAATGATATGGTATAATTTTCATAATATATATGCAAAGAAGGGATGGAATGAGCACACAAATAAAGGTAACACCGGAACAATTAGAACAAGCTGCTAAAAACGTAAAAAATACGAGATCATCATTAGAATATATACATAAAGATTTATACTCTCAAACTGAATATATAGCTTCTCAGTGGAGCGGAGCAAGCAGTGATCGTTTCTATCAGATGTTTAATGAAGCAAAGCCAATGATGTTTAACATTTTGCAAGAATTAGAGAAAATTGCAGTAGAATTAGAACGTGCAGCTGTTAAGTTCAGAGAAGCCGATGAGTTATATGGTAAAAATCTAGTTGACTCTGATATTCAAGAAGGAGCCATGTGTGGAAAACTTCCTCCAAAATCAGAAGAGTCATTTTTGAATGCAAAGGATTTAAATGCTGCATGGACTGGTATTTCTACTGGTTTTATAGATGGTGTTGTAGATGCATGGGAAGGATTCGTAGCTTTAGGAGATAAAGAAACCTGGTTAAATATGCGAGATGCGATTGTAAACTATAGGGAGACTATTCCTGCTGCATGGAACACTGTATCAGATACATTTATGAATAATTTTTGGAATGGAGATCTAGAAAACAGAGAACATTATGCAGCTTACGCAGTCACTACGCTACTCACAGGCTTTGTTGGTAGCAAAGGTCTAGATAAAGTAGGACAAGCTGGAAAGGTAGCTGCTATTACAGGGTTTACTAAAGGGAAATCACTTGTGATTAATTCTCCGGCATACAGAAATGCATTACACATATTAAATAACTATGAATTTAAAGCTGGTAATCATCTTTCATATGCAGGTGTCGGTAGTACACAACAATATTTACAGAAAGCAGCTACGTATACTTATGAGGGTGCGAATGGACCAAAAACGATTCGTTTGCGGAAAGGAGACTTAGCAGGAGATAAGCACCCTATTACAGGTATTCCGTATGATGCTGAAGGATTTCCTATTTTTGAATCAAAAGGCGAGGTAATATTAAAAGAGGCAGATTTCAAAAAGTCTAGAACTACACAGTCTAGAAAGTGTAGTAAGGCATTATATGAACAAATAATGGAAAATCCTGAATTAGCTTTAAAATTTACGGATGAAGAAATTCAATTATTTAAAATAGGAAAAACTCCAGAGCATTATACATGGCATCATCATCAAGACACTGGAAGGATGCAACTTGTAGATTATCAGACTCATCATGATACTGGTCATACAGGTGGATATAAAATTTGGGGAAAAGATAGCGATAAATAGGGAGGTACTTAGCCATGAGTCACATTACATGGATTAATGTAAATGAAAAAAGAGTAACAGATGACCAAATTAAACAATTAGAACAATACTTAAATATTAAATTTCCTAATGATTTTATTGAGTGTGTACAAAAATATGATGGTGGATATCCAACGCCAGATACATTTAATATTCCAAATCAAGATGAAAATTCACTTAATAATCTTTTAACCTTAGATTCTGATAGAAAATATTCAATTCTAGAAACATATAATAATACGAAAGATAGATTACCTGACAAAATATATCCTTTTGCTAGAGATTCATTCGGCAATCTTCTATGCTTTGATTATCGAAACAACACTGATTCACCAAGAATCGTATTCTGGGATCATGAGGAAGAAGACATAGAGGAAGCGATATATCCTGTTTGCTCAACATTTACAGAATTGCTTGCTAGTCTACGTGATTTCGAAGAAGAAGATTGAGGGTACTAAAAAACGGCCTAGAATTCTAGACCGTTTTTTTATGATTTACTAATTTTCCAACCATCATCCGTTTTCTCTAGTTCAATTACGATTACTTTTTTAGGATTACCTTTATATACAGCATCAACAGTTACTGTAGCAATTTCATTTTTCTCTTCAACTTTTCTAATTTTATAACTTTTAAGATCTTTGCTAACTGATTTCATTAGTTCTGTATTTCCGCCCACAAAAGCAACGATTTTCTTTGCTTCAGGAGTGAATAACTCTCCAAAATCTTATACATTTCCTTCTTTTGCATCTTCAAAATATGCTGTAGCAACTTCTTTAGGATCACGATTATCTCCACATGTTGCGAGTGCTGTAACTGATAAAGCCATTACCACTATTAACATGATCATACGCGTAAATTTATTCTTCATTTAAACCACTCCTTATATAAAAAGTAATTTCAACTCTTAAAAAGGGCTAAATCACTTGTATAAGTATATGTTAATTAAAATATAAAACTATATATTTTTAGATATTATTTTTATGATATTAAAGGTATTAAAAGCGAAGGGGGAGCAGGGTAAATCTGCCTATTACCATAATATTGATTGCCGTTATATACGTTAGTATAATAATAAAGTCAGAGCATGCTCTGATCAGTCAATGTTATAGGGGTATAACAGACGACAGTCATTTTTAAAAACATAAAATCGTATTCACTTATATGCAAGATAAAAGTCCTCCTATTTATAGGGGGGCTTTTATTTTTAAACTTAAACAAATTCCCATACGAGTAATGAAGGAGACAGACAATCCTTTATTATTATATGACAGCGTAAAAGTAATATATCTTTTTAATTTTGTAATAATTTTACTTAAAGCTCTTAATAATAAGATATAATAGATAGAAATATCGTGATTTTTTAGGAGGATATATATGAGCGAATACAATAGACCTTTAAGTACACTCCTTATAAGGGACCTAATGCTTGAGGCACTAGCTTACGAAAAAACTGACCTGCCTGTAGAGAAAGACTTATTTTATAACTATAGATATAGTGGCAGCCAATCTGATTTATTTAGAATCACTGAACTTCTAGCAATTAAACACCAACTTATTGAAAGAAAAGTAAATGTACCTATGCAGGCGTGGGGAGCAACAGGGAGAAGATTACATACAAATAGTAATACAAACTTTTTACCAGATGAAATTGAAGCCCTTTATGAAACGTTTTGGCTCCTTTTAAATCAAAATATAATTTCACCAGGGGCATATGGAGAAAGCGAATCCCTACCTTATTTCCATATAACATCTCATGGTCTGGAATGTATAGCAGAAAAAGAAATATTACCTTATGATATAGATGGTTATTTAGAAGGGATTCGTAAAATTCCTAATATCGATTACTGGGTAAAATCATACATAACAGAGGCAGTAAGATGCTTTAATGCTAATTGTCATCATGCAGCAACAATTATGATAGGATTAACAGCTGAAAAATTAGTAATAGATTTAATAGATAGTTTTAAAACATATTTAAAGAATAAACTAGCAACTCTACAGCCTAACGGTACATTGTCAATCACAAGTTCCTTAGATATTGAGTTTAGTACAAAAGTAGACTCAGATTGGAAAATTTCACATAAATATACTACATTCCAAACATTCTACGATGGAATAAAAAATCATGATTCAGATGTAAAAAAATGTATGGAACAATCTTCAAGAAGAGTCTTTTATGATTACATACGCTTAATCCGTAATGAGGTAAGTCATCCAAATGACTTGAAAAAGGGACCTACAGAAACACTCTTGTTACTTGTAAGTTTTACAAAATATATAGAAATGATTACTATACTAACATACACACTTCGGACGGTATAGATTCTAAGAGTATTATAAGTAAAATTTATTTGTAGGATGTGTTAATAATGTATAATGAAGCAATTTATATTTCACCGAAGTATATATTAAGTGATTATCAAGAACTGTTTAAAAGGCTAAAACCAAACAGTAATTCCTCTGATTGGGAACAAGCTATTAAGATTTTTCAAGATAGAATTCATGGAAGGTTTCTAGATACAATAATGCAATTAAAACAAGAATGTGAAGGTGATAGTAGCTTAAGTAAAGCATTTAGTATTATGGCATTAAATTGTCTATTAATAGAAACTTTACAACAATTCTATGACGGATTGGATAATTTTGAAGGAGAAAGTCGGAAGAAGTTCAAAGAGTTTTTAGCAAATAGCCAATATTTTAATGGAAATGATAGTGGACAGTTCAGACAATCATTTAATAAAACTAAGGCAGGCACATTTTATAGCAATGTAAGATGTGGAATATTACATCAAGCACAAACTAAGGGGAATACTGTACTTACCTATTATAACAATTGCTTAATTGATGATGTAAGTACTCCTGGAGTAATAAAATATGATGTTAAACTGTTTACTGAAGCACTTATAGCAGAGTATGAGCAATATATTTTAGTTTTAGGTAGTAATAAGGACATAAGAGCTAGAGAGAACTTTTGTAAGAAGTGGGGATATATAATTGATAGAAATCTAAATAAGAACAATAGTGCTAAATAAGTATTGAACTTTTTATTTATCATTTCTATCTTTCCTAATTTAAATTAATTTAATAGCTATTTTCATCTCTTTCTGCAACATCTGATACTATTAACATAAGTTTCAACTGATACCACGATATTGTAATATAATTAGACAACTCAGCACCAATAATAATAAATTATTGGTGCTGACAGCTACATACTACTAATGTTATTCAATAATGGTAGGAAACACTATTTGTTTCCTACTATTTATTTTACATAAATTTCCTTTCCATTCAGCGAAAACAACAAATGGCTTTTGTTTATCACAATATATTTTGTCTCTTATCGATTTAAAAGTTTCTTCATCTTCAAAATACAAATCAAATTTTAGTTTTGGATTGAACTGCGGATTCACTACGATGAGTTTCTTTATGGTGTCATATCTATGAAATGTAACTTCCGCCATAACATTACTATAAAATCTATTATGTCCAGAAAAGAAATTTACAGATTTTGTCCGTCTGTCCGATAAAATTTTAAATAAGGGTACACCATCCAATCTATAATCAGGATTGTGCTGTTTCACAAAATAATACAATTGGCTTAAAGTCCTTATTGGTTTCTCTGAAGAGGAATTTTTATTATTTACTGAAGAGCTATTTGCTTTAGTATTAGATGACTTAACGTTTTCTTTCGCAAAAAGGGTATCCATAAATCTATCTAAATTAAAATTAGATTCATCGTAACGTGCATTAATACTATCTTTAGAGTTTCCATATAAACATCCAGGTATGTGAGGATTTTTAGTCCCGTTAGTTGTAAAGTAAGGGCGTCTAGATTCGCTATCAATAGCTGCTATTTTCATATCAGCTGAGCAGTCTGAATTTTTGCAAGTATAAATTTTGTTCTGATTTGGAAGTTTTGCAATTTCGTCCGCGTAAACAGTGTTTTCGCCATCAATTGCTACAAAAGCCATTCAACAACACCTCTTCATTTATTATTAACCTTGTTTATATAATTATACCAACTTAGACTACAAATATCATATAAAGCTGTAGAAAGACATAAAAGTCTAAACTAAAATCTCATGAACAATCGTTGATAAATAGCTATTATCATAAATTTTGTAGGTACTTTCTTGTCTTAATAACGGGACATGAAACTCTAAACTTTTTGAACATAGGACGTGAAACTCTAAACTACTTAGCCAGTAATCATACAATAAGATGATAGTTTACTTTCATCTTATTAGGTTTCCTGAGTATAATTGTTAGATTTTTTATTCGAAAATATGATAAATCTCTAAAATGTTGGTGATACCTCTAATGTAAAAATATTTATTTAAAAAGCCATAGGCTCTTTACCTTTATTTGTCCAAACTGTACCTCTACGTTCAAATTCAATCATTTTCTCGACAGCGTGTGCAATTTTTGGTCCTAGTTTTTGTTCAATTGTATAAATAGCAAGATCTATCCCTGAAGTAACACCACCGCTAGATACTAAATCTCCATCATCTACGATACGAGCATGCACTGGTGTAGCTCCCATTTTAGGTAAAGCACCCATCCCCATAAAATGTGTACTAGCATATCGAACATTTAGTAGTCCAATAATGCCTAAAAGGTTAGCACCTACACATACTGTATTTAAAGTAATATTAGGGTTGTGTGCTGCTTGGTGTAGCAAGGTTTTCAACTCCGTCTCAGAAGCTTTTTTTAACCTATTTACAACTGAATTTGGTCCATCATCGTAGGAATCGCCAGCACTACCTGGAATTAAAATTACACCTTCAGCGGTTGGATCGAGTATGCCTGTGGCTTCGATTCTTACGCCATTTACTCCACTTTTAACTAATCTTTTCCCTTCGACAGTTACTAACTCCACTGTTACTTCTTCTGGAGAAAGAGCTGCTGCAACGTGAAAGACATCATAAGGAGCCAGTGCATCCATTAAATCAAACCCATCAAATAAAACAACTTGAAATTTCATATTTTATACACATCCTATAATTATTTCAGACCGAACAGTTCGGTCTGATGAAAGTGCTATATACAGATTAATGAACAATCTTCCAGTTACAAGGAATATGATAATAGGTATGTATATATAAGAGTCAATAGTTGCTTATAACACCTGGATTTTAATATCATAAAAATTCTGTAATATATGGCGGAAAAGTAAATAAAAAGAGAGAGTTTGAAATCTGAAAATTTAAATTTATAGATGTAATTATTTTTCATGCTTCAAAGCCCCGTGTGATTACAGTAGACAAAAAACTATCCTATAGCGATTGAAGAGTTGAAGAAAGAGAAAAAGATGCCTGTAGGCATCCAAATAAGGCAGGTAAAATACCTGAATAACATTGTAGAGCAAGATCATCGTTTTATTAAAAAGAGAGTATGTTCAATGTTAGGATTGAAGTCTTTTCGTACAGCTACATCTATTCTTTCAGGAATAGAAGCGATGCATATCATTAAAAAAGGCCAACTTAAGTTACGGGACAAGTCTGTCCAAAATGAAATGAAGTTTATTCATCAACTATTCGGAATGGCTGCATAAGAATAGATTCCATTAGGAATCTATATACCTCTTTCAAATAAATGCAATCTTTGCACCAGAATCCTTTCTTGTATCGAAAACCTAGTAGTGAACTATGGGTTCCAGTTGTTCAAAAATAAAAATGATAGCATTTCATTTTATACTATCATCGGGTCGTAAAACTTATACAAATTAGAAAATGATTATAAAATTACAGAAGGGGTTTTATCTTTTTTAAAGCTATAAGCATAATCATAAAAATTAGAGTTAAGGCATTCTTTATATAGATTACTTTTGTGAAAACTTCCCAAAAAATTTACAGTAACTCCATACAGAACACATATATCGCATATATAATATATTTATAGATACTAACATTAAGAAAATACGTTAAATAGTACTTTTAGTGTACACTATTTATCCATTCACAATGCATTAGAGAAGAAGTAAAAATTAACTGGCCAAAGTAGAAGAGAGGATGATTAACAATGGGACAAGTCTTTATTGATGAAAAAGGACCACAAGAAACAATCAGAATTCCAAATACATACCGTGACGATAGAAGAATAAATCTCGGTGATGATTTAATGCGTTCTTATGTAGCTGATGTACTTTATATTCCGGAAGATTCCCTAGAAAATGTTAACAAAAAATATCTGGAACTAGTTGAAAACTATAGAAAAGGACAAAAGAATAAGGTTGAGAAAGAGCTAAAAGGAATTGATATTCTAAAAGGAAACTTCAATTTTGGTGTTGCAAGTATGAAAGAAGTAAATAGTAGTTTTTATCTAAATTTATTTAACATGCTGCTAGATGTGAATATCTCTAACTTACTATTTTCAGTAAATAAAATGTCAATGGTCATTGATGGTAGACTTACACAATGGATTCTCCAACTAGAAGCTAAAAGATTTATCGATTCTGCTATTTTGTTTAAATACAGTCTCACAAAATATTGTGAATTAGAAGCATCTGAAGAGGTTATTAGAAATCTTTTTGATCCAGAAAAAACAATCAATGAAATACTATACTCTATTCAAAAAGATTTGAAAGAGTTTGTGGCAAAACATAAAAATATCTCTAGAATGAGGAACCAAATAGCATATTACAAAAAAATGATAAAGGACATTGGGAATGGAAAAAAATTAGCTAATGATTTAGTATTTGAAAAAGTATCATTTGACTGGGAAAAGGTAAGCTCTGATGTTGATTTATGGTTAAGCGAGAATAAGTTAAACGGTATATGGCAACCTGAGCAATCCACACTAATTCTTGATCAGGGAATACCTTCTAAGCCATTTGAAAGTATTGGATTTGGCGATATAATGGTAGACCAGGATTCTAAGGAGTTTGTTGGATTACAATTAGCAGATATGCTAGTGGTGATAACAGGGAGCTACATTTCTAAACTTGCATCTGCATTTCGTTATGATAAATCGGAACCAGAAAAACCTAAGCACCTTGATGCAGAATGGTTTGAACTAAAGAGGCATCAGTTTGACCTAATATCGAAAATGACAGAGTTCCTTTTTGGAAATGATCATATTTACAGTGTCATAGGAGATACTTATTTTGATGAAACTCACTTGTTTGAAATATATTGTAGGTATATAAGTTCCTTTAGTAATTATGAAAATTATGATAAAAAGATTAGTGAATTACATGTTAAAGATATGTTTAGTTATCTTGCAGCTGCTACAACCGAAAAATGGGAATTAGGAGTACAAAACGAGCTTTTTGCAAGGAATATGTATGGAGATTATATGACTGGAATTAAAGAGGGAGTAATACGGAAATTGTAATTTGTACACTTCCTAAAATCGGTAATAAACTACTAGTAACTTGATGTTTACTATAACAAAAAATAAGAGCTTAGAACCCTTATAGATTATGGTTTCTAAGCTCTTTTTTATTGTTCCCATTCAACTAAAATTCATTAGTATCAAATCTTATTTATAAACTTCTTAATAAAATCTATAACTCTTAAACTTGTTGTAACAAACTACTTTTCCCTAATTACAAGAACGCTGGTGCTGATCCTATTGGTATTCAAATTGACAGTGGGTTGTACATTCAACTTATAATCATCATATATTAACTTTATTTCTATAACTTGCTTCAATCTAATCTCCAATATCGTACTTTAATGTCCAATCGTTTTTGAGGAGAGTTCTTTTCTCCAATTTCATCCTCAGTATAACAGTAGGTGTACAAAGACATAAAAGTCTAAACTTTTTGAACATAGGACAAGAAACCCAAAACTACATAGCCAGTAATAATAAATACAATAATTTATCAGATCGAAAAGGAAAGTGGAACACATGAAAAAAATTCAACGTTGGTAAATTGAAAGTTAATTTCGAGATTAGCAAAGGTATATTTAAAGTAATTGACGAGCTAATAATCAAAATGTTTTTATGATAGATAAGAGGGGATTAGTTTCCTTTCTTTATTCTTTAAATATCTTAATAGCTAATCGATAGGCCCTTTTATGTTAAAATAAAAATTAATTGTAACCATAAAATTTACCAGTATTCACCGAAAGGAGATTTCAGATGAAGTATAGATTTATAGCACCACTTTTCAATTTAAAATTAGATACCATATTTAATAGGGGTATAGAACTATTTCCAGGAGCAAGGATTTCTAATGGCCCAGAAGAGAGAAAAAAAATACTAGATACTAAGTTAATGTTGGATACTGCTGGGATTATTTCATTAATGGAATATGATAACAAAACATACTTATACATAGATAGAGAATTTGAACAAATCCGTACTAAAGATGAGATGGATGAAATTGGAGTGATGTACACATTTCATTATCTAAGACTCGCTCAAAGTTTTATTTATGATTTATGGAAAATAAAAGATAACAATATCTATGTAAGAGACGGTTTTTTACTTGCATATTATAATAATTACGAAGATGGCTTTGTTTATAAAGCCTCGTTGTCAGAGATGATGAGCTTTTCTACGTGTGAAAGAAAAGTATCTAATTTTTCGAAAGATGAAATCCTATCAGCAGCTCGTGATTTTACACCTTATTCTATCGATGAAAATGGAGAGAAGAGTTTTGGAGGAAAGCATCCTGATGCAGATATACTATTCAGAAATAAAGGATCAAAACGATTAGATAGAGCACATTATTTTACGCTTGGTGCAAGATTAAGTGCAATATTACCAATGAAAATTGCTTCTTATTGTAATGCTTTAGAATGCCTATTTACTACCGATAAATCTGAGGTTAGCCATAAAATTGCAGAACGTGTTGCATTGATGTTAGGTACTTCAGATGAATCAAAGAAAGCGTATTTCGATCTTATTAAAAAGGCTTATGGATGCCGTTCCACTGTGGTACATGGTCAACATGTTAAAGGAGAAGAAAGTGATTTTATTGAGATTTCAGAAAAATTGGATGGTATTCTAAGACTGCTACTTGTGGAAAAACATGAGATATTTTCAAAAAAGGATACAGAGATAGAGGCATTCTTTACTGATTTGCTTTTTACTACTAACTAATAAATCTATTTAATATACTCGAGATACCACCAAAATTTCAAATTTTCATGCTAGGTATATGGTGTTTACTATTACTAGGTATTACATACTAGGTTTACGTGAACATTTTAATATAAACTGTAATTGTCACAAATTCATGATCCACCTAAGGGTTCAGTACCAGCAACTTCTAAAGAAAATGTAAAATAAGATAATCAAGTTGAGAAATCTAACTCAAAAAGAACGGGGCAATTTATGCGCGGTTCTTTTTGTATATCCAGGAATTATAGTTAGCAATAACATGAAATTCATTTTCTCATAGTTAATTAACCCTAAATATAAATCTTTCTAAAAGAATCCTACATTCTTACACAAAATTAATTGGATTTCAATCTGTAAATCTATAAAATTTAAGTTTAGACTTTCTTGTCTAAATAGTTTGGAATTTCATGTCCTTGTACAGTTCTACAATAGGGGAAGAGGATAACTCTGATTTCCTCAAGTGTTCGTTAAATTCCCATTTAACGAACAGATAGATAGAAGGGGGATATAATACTAATATGATATACGTACACATGTTTACAAATTGGCAAGTGATTTGGATAGAGACTCCAAGACTTATGAAATCGCATTTATGCAATAATTATATATTATAATTATCAAACTTAATTTTATTGAAAATTGATATATTAAGCAATATTCCTATTGCTATTAAATTGACCATTAAAGAACTTCCACCAAAACTAACAAATGGAAATGGGGTACCAGTAAGAGGAAATAGTCCCGTAATACCACCTAAATTTACAATGGATTGCATACCAATCATACATCCTATACCAATTGCTATAAAACTTCCGAATGGATCTACACATAGTTGTGCAATTTTTAAGGAACGAAGAACGATAGTCAAAACCCCTGCCAATATAATAAATACACCAATAAACCCTAGTTCTTCAGAAACTATTGCCATTATAAAATCAGTATGTGGTTCTGGAAGATAACCGGTTTTTTGAATGCTATTTCCGAATCCACGTCCAGTAATTCCTCCAGAGCCAATGGCAATAAAAGAATTTACAAGCTGATATCCTTTTCCTTGCGCATCAACAAAGGGATTGAGAATTGTAGTAATACGTGTCTTTTGAACTTCTGACAAACTAAATTGAATTAAAAAGTATAAAAAAGGTAACCAAAAAATAGAACCGATTATAATTCTTTTAATTAATAGATTTACATTTATTCCAGAGCAAAGAAATATGCTAAAACCTAAACCTAATATTAAAAGTGCAGATCCTAAGTTTGGCTGTTTATAGATTAGGAAAAAAATTGCAGCTAAAAAAAATAAAAGTTTTCCGCTACCACTCCAAATATTTTTAGCTTGTTCTAGTCGTAATGCAAAAAAACGGGCTGTTACAAGTATTGTTCCTAATTTAAGAAATTCAGCTGGCTGTATTCCAAAGATCCATGATTGAGCATTATTTACCACTTTTCCTTTCCACAAAACCATAATTAATAAAAAAATTCCCCCAACCATAATACAGATAGAGACTATTCGTTTTTTCCATATTTCATATGGGAGAATAGCACAAACTATTAACCCTATTGTTCCTAAAAATAGCTTTGTTAATTGAGAATCAACAAAATGCCTACTGTTATAACCGTAATGTTGAACAGCAACAATGGAGCTCGCGCTATACATCATGATAATACCTAAAGTACATGTTATGAATAGAGGGAGGAGCAATAGATAATCGAGTTTTAATATTTTTTTCATTTTAATATCCTCCTGATTACATTTGCTAATGATTAGAATCTTGTTCTCATCAACTACTAAATAGTATTCTTGTTTTGAAAGATTCTATAGCTTACACCCTGTTTTCTTACGCAAAAATCCCCCCTAGTTACATACTAGGGGGGATTTAAATTGGCATGACTAAATAAAGCTTTCCTCCCCCTAGTAGAGCTTTGGCACTATACAACGTAAAGTAATGGAAATTGATTACTTAGCTATCTTAAGAAGGGCCTTAATCCGACAATTCCTGTTCTACCCATTGGCGTCTTTCGACATTTTTGGGCAATAGCCTGTGTTTGTATAGGAGCCTCACCTAACAGGTTTAGCAATATAAATTTTATGTATTTGTTTCGTGTAGCCAGCATAAATATTTTTTTTTTGCTTGTCAAGTAAGCATATTGCTAATTTTATATTCTTTATTGTTTTATGAATTTTGAGAAATAATGCAAGAAAATGTATTTAATCATCTCGTATAGATACTTATTTTCGGCCTGTAGTGGATAATTTGATTAAGTAGTTTAACCATATAAATTTGATAAACAGTAAAGAAGATTTTAATCATAAAATAAGATTTTTGAAGAATGTTCTTTTGAAGTACGGTATGACTAATAATTCAACTCCTGCTATAAAGTTACAAATTAATCATAAACAATAAGTTTCCTATACGAAATTTCATATATTTTATAACGTTTCTTCGAACTAATTGTATATAAATTTTATATCTTTTAAGTTGAATTTTAAATTTACAATAGAATCGAATTACATTTCTCTAAAAAAGAATTTATTATGAATCGAATTGAAAGTCAGTTGACAAATATTAAATTCTGGTTTAAATTTTGAAGTAATTCAATAATCTTTGTTAGGTGAGGCTCCTGTATAGAGAAACGCTGCTGCCCAAAAATGTCGAGAGACGCCAATGGGTCAACAGGAACGGTCGGATTAAGGCCCTTTTTAATGTAGCTGGTTATAAAAACCTATGCTATACAGTGCTAAAACTCAACGAGGGAGTGGTATACGATTTGATAGAAAGGCACCTCTGGGATTTTTGCAGAGCTGTCTTAATAATCATTTATTTGTATTGTAAAAAACCTTTACTCCTTTTTGAGTAAAGGTTTTTTGTTTAATGTTATTTATTTTTATCTTGTCTATATTCAAAAAGGAGGTAGTTCTAAATAATAAATTGATTGCAATGTAACTATTAATGCTCTAATGAAAATTTTAGACAGATAAAATAACACAAAACCACTCATGAAACTCTAGAGTCTCCCTTAGCAATATAAGGAGGAGTTAACATGAAGAAATTATTAAATGAATTACTTGTAACCCAAAATAATTTGGATGCAGAGAAAGTTTTACGTCATCCGTCGTATGATATTGCGCAAGAAGTAAAACGGTTTTCAATTGCAGATCAAGTCATATTACTAGATAAGATTCCTGTATTAAAAAGCTCAAAAATTCTTCAACATTTGAATACAGAAGAAAAATATAATATCTTAATTCAATTATCTGAAAACAAAGCTAAAAAGTTACTAGATTTACAACCGATTGATGAAACAGTAGATCTACTTCTAGCGGTTCATCCGGAAAAACAAGCTAAATTAATGGCGTATTTAAATAAAATTACAAAACATAATGTAAAAAAATTAATGGCTTTCAAACCTGAAACGGCAGGAAGTCTTGTCACAAGTGATTTTGTTGCAGTTAGAGGGAATTGGTCAGTAAAAATGACATTGAAGTACATTAGGGAGCATTCTGAAAATGTAGAATCAATATCTTATATCTATGTTCTTGATAGTCATGGTTATCTTAAGGGAATCGTTTCCATACATGAGTTATTACTAGCAGCAGATGAAGAGATATTATCTACTATCATGATTCAAGAGGTAATTTCAGTACACCCTGAAGTTGATCAGCAAGAAGTTGTAAAAAAGCTACTGAATTATAATTTAGCAGCATTACCCGTAACAACAGCAAATAATGAAATGATTGGTATTATAACATTTGATGACGTAATGAATGTTATGGAAGCAGAAGCTACAGAAGATATCCAAAAGTTAGGCGGAAGTGAACCGTTAAATCAATCTTACTTTGAATCTAGTATTTGGAGCATTTTCTTAAAACGTCTACCATGGTTATTGCTTCTTTTTGTTGCTGAAGCATATACAGGTACAGTACTAAAGTATTTTGAAGACGAAATTGAAACAGTAGTTGCCCTTGCTTTCTTTGTTCCATTATTAGTAGGTACTGGAGGGAATACAGGAACACAGGTTGTAGCAACAATTACTCGTGCAATTGGTATTGGAGAGGTGAAATTTAAAGACATTTTCCGTGTAATGAAAAAGGAGTTTGCAATTGGCATGCTTCTCGGACTTGCACTTGGGGTAGCTGGGCTCACTCGTGCTTATATGTTAGGGGTTGGAACAGAAGTTGCACAAGTTGTAGCAATCACTTTATTATTTATTGTTATTTGGGCTTCGCTTGTCGCAGCTGTTTTACCTTTGATTTTGAGAAAATTTAAATTAGATCCTGCAGTCGTTTCTGGTCCATTTATTACAACATTTGTTGACGGAACAGGATTAGTAATATATTTCTTGGTTGCAAAAACGTTATTAAATTTGTAAATATAAACTGAAATAAATAAGAAATATAGAATAAGTATTTTGCCTTGCTTGCTAAGACATAGTGGGGAACTCGGGAATGAGGAAAACAAACATTTTTGTCTTTAGGTAAATAATATTTTAAAGGATTCATTGAATGTAATTAATGCCGGAGGATAAAACTATGAAACATCTAAGAAAAATCTTCAAACGAATTTTGCTTCTTTTTTCTATTTTCATGCTTATTGGCATAGGAATATTATTTGGTACTAACTATGGCCGAGATCTTCGTGTAACAATCGCTGGGAGTATACTAACTTCTCAGCATCCACAATATGCGAAATATACATTCCTGTCCCAAAAAGAACTAGATAAACTGCAAGATAGAATTAATCATCCGAAATGGTCAAACAGTGATGAGGCTATTTATAAAAAAATAGCAGGAAAAAGATTAGATGAACTAAAAAATCAGCCATTAAAAATTGATGTAGAAACGATTAAAAGTAACAAAGATAGTCGTTTTCTTTTCGAAGGAAAATTAGTCACTATTAGTAACCCTTTCAATGTTAAACTTGTTAGCCATCAAGGGACACAGGGCGATAAAAGGGGAGAAAAAATTAGCGTAATGGCAAAACGTAATAATTCACTTGTTGCTGTGAATGCAAGTGGATTTGCTGATGAAACAGGAAGGGGTGGAGGAAATGTTGCAACTGGAATAGTAATAGAAAATGGGAAAGCAATTGATACAAATATAGATAAAAATACCCCTACAATTATTACGGGCTTAACAAATTTTGGACAAATGATAACAGGGAATTATTCTACCCAACAACTTTTGGATAAACAAGTCGTTTCCGCAGCAGGATTTATGCCACAGTTAATTGTAAATGGAGAAAAAATGATAACAGAAGGGGATGGTGGTTGGGGCTCTGCTCCACGAAGTATTATGGCCCAAAAAGAAGATGGTACACTAATGTTTCTAGTGATAGACGGTAGGCAAACACATAGCATAGGTGCCACGTTAAAAGAGTGTCAAGATATTCTATATGAAAAAGGAGCAATAAATGCAATGGCTATGGATGGAGGATCTTCTGCTACGCTATATTTAGGGGGAAAGGTTATAAATTCACCATCCACATTATCTCATGAAGATCGTTATTTACCGAATGCTTGGGTGGTAACAGCAAATTCGAAGCAAAAAATAAAGATGACAATAGATGGAGAAAAAGTAAATCCCAAAACATTAGATAAATTTGATACAAACTTTACTTCACAATAGGTATAAATAATGGAAAGCAAAAATAGGGGATATTGTTCAAAAAGAAAGCAAAAAAATACGCACCCGTGGCGGCGCGAGTAGGAATTATGATTGGCAGTATAATTATATTCAATAATTTTATAGATATTCCTCATGTTTTGTATCAGGGTCTGAACCAGATGTGAATGTTGTATTTAAAGTTGTGCAATTAGATGATGAAAAGTTCAAGAATTATATAGAAGGGGAACTTTACACTCGTATTGTAAATGCTTTTGAACCGATTATCTTTCTGATTAAGGCCGTGCCCTATCCGATAACATCTGTTGTAGCGTAATGCAGTGGACTTATTCATTATGATTGGTAGCCAGGATCGGTGATTCTCACAAATATCTTGCTCTGGACATGGTTATATAGTAGTTAAAATAATCCCATTATTTATGAGACTACTTGTTGAGATTAGTAGTCCAATAAATATAGGGCTTTTCTTTTGGGAAAATAGGCTTATATAACATAGTCATGTGCGGATACATAATCCTTGGGGTGATGATGATAACCAAGAAACTGATTCGAATCAAAACTTCCGTAATTCATCTTTTGATGGAAAACGTGGAAAACAAGGTGATACAGTTTATCGAGAGTTTATTCCTGCATTAGATCAGAATACTCTGTTTGATTTGGCGAATAAAATGAACAACGCCCTTAACGCTGTAAGAGGCACCTCTTATACCGTTCAACAGGCAGTAGGACTCTATCCGACATCAGCGACTTCAGATGATTATGCCTATAGTCGGCATATTGTCGATTCAAGTAAGAATAAAATTTATGCTTTTACAATAGAATTTGGGCAAGAGTTTGTCCCACCATATGAAGAAATGCGTCTTATAATAAAAGAGGTTAATGCAGCGATGACAGAGTTTTGTCACTGCATCCAAAATAATAAATAATTGAGGAATACTTGAAGGATCGTTATTCCTACCATATGTACCTGGAGATAGGCTGATTCAGAAGAAAATGCAATTGATTTTTATCTAAGTAAATCAAGAGTTAAACAAGCAACTTTACATTTCTTAATCGTTGCATATTCTATAGCAATCCAAGCGTTGTAAGAAGCAAAACATATTCCCTGAAGATATAGAACTGAGAGAAGTTAGATATCTTAATTATGTAGTGGAACAAAATCATTATTTTATTTAGAAACGTGTACGTATAATACATTGAGAGAACAAGGATTTTATAAGTGTTCAAGATTTTAGATATTTCAAGCGGCGTTTCCCTAATTTTGCAAGATTTCAAAGCCTTCGCCATGCTTCAAGTACAATGCAAAGAATTTAAACAATCCATGCTTTTTATAAGAAAAAACGCAGTTTGCAACCAAACTGCGTTTTTTCTATATTTTGAATTGTACGCTATATAACTTTTCCTTGTTTAGAAACTTTACACCAGAACCTAAAATAGAATAAGTATTATTTTATTACAACTTATACATTATTCACATACTTCCATGTCCGAACTAATGCTTCTACGATTGGATTGATTACATCTTTGTCTATAAAATATGCATTATGAGCTAATGGATTCCAGCCTGTAAATAAATTTCCTACATTAATTTCTTTGTCTTCATTAACAGCTTTTGCATAAGTTTCATCAATATCTCTTAATGGATACCCCAATATGTCATCCTTATCATAAAAATTAATCCATTCACCCTGTAAACCTGGATAAAAATCCTTAAGCTTTGCTGAAGGAATATTTATAGGGCGATTAAAATTATAATATCTTAAGCTCCAAAGTGGTAGTGTCGTTCCTAACGTATAAAATAATGTTAGGGTTTCCCCCTTCTCTAAAGGTGATAAATTATTAGTTTCTGCATCTCTATCATTTAATTTGAACTGTAAATCATAGAAGTAGTTGCTTGTAATAACAGAACCTAAACTATGCGAGATTACACAAAGTGGGGCACTTTCTCCGGCTATGTTAACAAGTTCATTTAGATTCTGTTTAATTTTCTCATGGACCCTTTCATAGTTCTGCTTGGCGGTCTCTACAGGTTGATATGCAATTACATCACCCAAATAATGAATAACAAAATTTCTTAAATCATTGAAATGTAAATTCTTATTCAACACAATTGTTTGAAATAGTTTATTTTCTCTTTCAGCAAAGAGTTCTGCCCAATGGATAGGTTTAAACACTAATTGTGACGTTGGATTATCAACTATATCATTAAGTTGACTCGCAAATAGTTTTTTAATTTCTTCAATCATTTTATCTGCAAATTCAGCTCTTTGTTCACCTATACCATGGATTATTGCAACAGCTATTTTTTGCAATATATTACCCTCCTTAGTTATTATAAACTAATAAATTTTCTAAAATCATGAATATTTTTTGCAACTATTTTTGCGTTTATGCATAAAACAAAAGTTGCTGGAAATACAGAGTTCTTTAGTGATATTATTCTAAAGTTTTTATTTCTGGTGTTGATATAAAGTTGGATGTCTAATGTGTAACTTTCTTTATCAATTACAAGAAAGAAATAACACCATTTTTCTATAGATTTCACATAAGTATCATCCGATTTTTAAGCCTATTGTACGTGTTTCTTTTTCCTTTTCAAAATTTAATAAATCAAACTATGATATCCATTAACCCAGTGTATAGTATTTGTTGGATGAACGGACACCCCATGTTCTTTCAATAGTTCATAGACTCCACGATAACTTTAAGAAAAATAACATATGCAGACAACAGATAAAAAATTTTTGAATAGATAATAGAGTTAAAGTCCAAATTAGTAGCAAAAGAATAAATAATTTGGGTGATGTGTACCTCAATTCATTCATAGCAGTGCAGCATTGTCTCTTAGCAAAGGGATTTAAGGGCATTTAGACGCTACAAATAATGAGTAGTTTTGGAAAGTAGGGATAATAAGTATTCATAAGAATAATGGAAGTATTGTACCTTGATATAGAAGAAACAGAAGCTTTTTGACTTACTAAGGAAAGCAAAAGAATTTCATGAAATAGGAGCTGGGACTATAGGTGCCATCATCCAATTTAATTCAAGCGGAAAATTTAAATAACTGCTTGTTTTATTTCAAACATGATATAGCAATTCTTGTTACCTTAAAAATTATAAATTATATTGAATTTTACGAATGCCAGAATCGAATATTTATACATTGAGTTGTTTTATATTCTGAATCTTTATTAAACCCATCCTAAAGGAGGGAGAGTTTATGGGGGAGAAGCTAGATAAATCAGATTTAAAGGATATTCAAGCAATTGTATTGAATGATCGTCCAAGCCCATATGTTGGAGCTTATATAATAATTAGAATTGAAGAAAAAAAAGATGCTATCAAAATGCTGAAAACTATAGCAACTGATATAACAGCCGCAGATTATGAAAAATCTACATCCAAGGATTTATGGGTTAATATTGCTTTTACTTATGAAGGATTAAAAAAAATCGGGATTTCAGAGGAATCTTTAAATAGTTTTTCGCCCGAGTTTAAAGAAGGTATGGCATCAAGAGCAAATATATTAAATGATGTAGCTAATAGCGCACCAAATACATGGGAAATTCCATTTGGGACAAAAGATATTCATATTGCATTAGTATTATTTGCTGCAAATAATACACTATTTCAAGAATTAATGAAAAAAACACGTGCAAAATATGAACACTTACCAGGTGTTTCATTATTATACGAACAAAAAGTGGAGTCACTGCCAAATGGCCGTACACATATGGGATTTGTAGATGGTATTAGCAATCCAACTATTGAGGGTCTTGCATCCGATTCTGAAAAACCTATAAAAGCTGGAGAGTTTCTTCTTGGGAAATTAGATGAAAAAGGACATATTAATCCTGGACCACAACTTGAATCTTTTCATAATAATGGTAGCTACCTAGTAATAAGAAAACTACATATGAATGTAGCTGCATTTAGAAAATATATAAAGACAAACTCTACCAATAAAATGCATAAAGAACTTTTAATAGCTAAGATGGTAGGTCGTTGGTCCAGTGGGGTACCATTGTCACTTTCGCCAGACAAAGATAATGTAAAATTAAATGGAAATGTTAAACTCCAAAATGCATTTTCATATGGGAATGATCCAAATGGATTAAAATGTCCACTTAGCGCACATATTCGCCGGGCGAATCCTCGAGACGGATTAAAAGATTCCACTGTTGATATTAATATCCATAGAATTTTGAGACGTTCTACTGTATATGGCCCCCCTCTGGAAGAAGAAGTACTTGAAGATGATGGACAAGATAGAGGAATTATTTTTACAGGTATTTGTGCTTCAATCTCCCGACAATATGAATTTATTAAGTCAAATTGGTTAAACACGGGGAACTTTATCGAGTTATCAACCGAGGAAGATCCTGTTGTTGGAAATAAAATAGGGATAGGACAATATACTATTCCTAATAAACCAATCAGAAAACGTTTATATAATTTACCTAATTTCACTATAACAAGAGGTGGTGAGTATTTCTTTATACCTAGTATTTCTGCACTTAATTGGCTTTTGCAATTAAATAAGTAATTAATTTATATAGTATCTTTTAAAAGGAGGATTATTATGAGCGAGGAAAATCTGAATCAATTTGAAGTTATAAGCGCAGGTCGTGCTGGTTTACGTCTGGGGCAAGTCTCAGAATTAACCATAATTATCCCTCTAAAGCCAGGTGGAGCAGATAATTTGAGAAAAAAATTAAGAGAAAACCCTAATCAAGCGGAGGTTATGGCACGTATAGGAACAGTGCATGATATGCGTTGGGTAATATTCGACGAGGATAAACGCCTACTTTTTGCCACCGCTTATGATGGTGACTGGGATGGGTATATAGATGATTTTGGAACTCAAATACCAAAAGTACTAGATTATTTTTTTATGGAGACTGAGGGTTATCCAGGTATTAATTCTCCAACAATAAAGGATTTTATAGCTAACCATCAGATAACTTCTTCTGGATGGTATTGCGCATATCCTGAAAATACGGTGAAAGATATATGGAAGGCAGGTCGTATTGTAAAAGCATTTAACAACTTGCTTGATGAGGCGCAAAAATAGACTTTTAGGTTCCCTTAAGATACTCCCATATTTTTTGTAATACATTAAAATAATAACAAATATTATTGTGTTAAATTATGTATTATTAAAAAAGAAATTCGTATATTATCTAATTTTTTGTGTCTATATACTGATATGAAAGTGGAGACTTCTTAGAATAAAACAACAGTTTGGATAAATTACAATAAAAATTGTAATTTATATTAATAAGCAATCAAAGAAATGTCAAATAATTAGAATTATTTATAGATAAATAGCGTAATGTTATGCTTCCAGTCTTAATAAAGACAAATTTAGATCTAAGATAGGTATGATAATGGCATCATATATTTGTTGATGGGATTACAATTATGTAGAAATCTAAAAAAGTCCTTTTATAATCTCTAAAGAGACGTTGCTCACACGAATAATCTGTAAATATAAGAATTTACTTTGTTATTTTAGAAATAGTCAAAGTTAACTCGAATTTTACAGGAGGAACATTATCATGGGCAAGCGCAACAACTTAAGAATCCTTACAGTAACGAATCTATCATAAGTCTTTACTTCACTGGGTCTCCTAGTCATGTGCATTTCATGTTATGGGCCAAACGACATTGAAGACCTTCTTCTAAGATCTACTAAGTATAAGTACCGATAACAGACATTCAAACGGATTATGAATATTCAAAGGCTAGAATTTTATATTTAACATAATTTAGAGAGGGTGGATTAATATTTCTATTCGAATTTCTGGGAAAGTTCAAGGGTATGATGGACAAGCTATTGAAGGAATCAAGGTTTCGGCATATCATGATACGGAACTTGTATCATCCGGCTATGCATATAAGGATAGTCAGGAGAGTGAAGAGAGCATATACAAGCTCGATATCTCCTTACCAGCTGGGACACCGGTTACTTTACGTTTCGATACAAATTGGTCGCTCACAACTGCTACAGAATGGCATCCATCTGTAGTTGCAAATATAGACACGAATCAAAACATAGTACTTAATCGATTCCTGATGCGAGTTGGCCATATCAATAATCAAATGGCTGCTATTGATGTACTCACCGCGTACCAGTTTTGTGCTCAATGGACTTCTACAGAATCCGATAAAGAACATGCTCAACAATATGCGAAGAATGCCTGGTCCCGATTATCAAGTACCAAATTTACTTTGCCCGTACTTCAAGAAATACAATATAAGCTAATAGAATTCTTCCGGAATTTTTCCTAATATGTTGTAACTTTGGATAATTTGGATTCATAATAAGAATATTGTTTAGATGACGTACCTTGTATAGGCTTGATGTCCTCTTCAAGATTATTACTTTTAATGTTGAAATTGTACCTAGTGGTATTAAGCTGTTCTTATTCACATCACCGACTAATGCTAGTATTGTACAAGTGGATTTAATCCCATTCTGATACAAATAACTGATGGTTAAAAAATTCTTTTATATATTAACTGTCATAGAATCATTCTCCTATTATCATTTTTGTTTAAGCATAGTCTGATTCCTTAAATCCATTCATTTTTCCTTCCAAATATCTAGAATAAATATAATTTAAATGAGCATCCTAATCGATGAATGTTAAAAAAGGAGGTATTTACAATGACTACTTATCGATTATCACCTTATACAATTGATTCAGCAGACGACATAGCAGAAAAAACACCACCAGGAGTGAATATGATTAAAGCTCCTGAAGTTTGGAATGATAGTGATCAAGGTAAAGGTGTCGTAGTTGCTATTTTAGACACAGGATGTGACAAAGATCATCCCGATTTAAAAGATCGTATTCTTTTTGGGAAAAACACTACAGAACACGGGGGGGAGTCTGTTTTTTCTGACATTGCAGGGCATGGTACCCATGTAGCAGGAACAATCGCAGCAAATGGTACAGGGATTTCTGGTGTAGCTCCTCAAGCAAGGCTTGCTATCTATAGAGTGTTCACTCCAACTGCAGATCCTAATCAACCGACAGCGTTTAATCAACATATAATAGCAGCTATAAAAGACTGCATTAAATGGAATCAAGAACATAATAAAAAAGATCATATTCGTATTATAAATATGTCATTTGGAAGTCCAGACAATGATATAAATCTTCATAAAGCTATACAAGAAGCGGTTAAGAATGAAATTTTAGTTATTTGTGCTGCTGGGAACGAAGGAGATGTCCTTGGTGGTGGAGATTCTAGCGCTGATAAAGATGAGTATAGTTATCCAGCTCAGTATCCGGAGGTTATATCTGTAGCTGCAATTAAATTAGATCGTACATTCGTGGATTTCTCAAACACAAACCTAGATAATGATTTGACAGCTCCTGGATTCGGTATTTTATCGACTGTTCCTAAAAATAAGGATAATGAAGATGGAATTAAAGATGGTTATGCCACATTTAACGGAACTTCTATGGCAGCGCCGCACGTATCAGGCGCTTCAGCGCTTATTATTAAACAGTGTGAAAATGATTTCGGACGTACTCTGACGGAAACAGAAATTTATGCTCAACTTATAAAACGTACAGTCTCATTAGGATTCGATCGTAGAATCGAAGGTAATGGATTGTTAGATTTAACAGAGGGTTATAAAACTTTCCCAAATAGAAATCAAGGATAAAGTTAAAATTTGGTGAAAAAGCAACTTCACAATAATGTCAAGTTGCTTTTTTGAACACATATATCTTTTTTATAGCATTCACTAGGTTAAAAATAAACTAGTATTCTCACAATCCCCCCCTATAATGTGTCTAAACATAATATATTTATTCTTAGTATAGTGGCCACCAATTACAAGAATTGTATGCTCTGAACAAAGAAAAATTATAACTCTAGTTCGCAGTAAGCTTTAGAGTATACCATCTGGTTAGCAGTATCGTAACATTATTACTTTTCCCCTGAATAACTAATGATGAAAAAATGATACAAATCATGACCCTATATCAATGTGTTCAAGGAATAACAACTCACCTTTGGGTACAACATTAGATTAAATGGGGTTAGATCTTTAACAATTAGTATTTAGTAGTGTATTGATAAGGGATGAAAACATATAGAAATAGAAGCGAATATTAGTAGCAAGTATTTTTATACTAGGTTGACTTTCTAAAGTTGATGTAAAAGTATAACATATTGAAAATCTAGACTTTGTTATAATTTATACCATTTCCAGGAGGTTGACTGAAATATTTTCAAACTACATTATTGTTATAGCTGTAAGTGAAAATATTGGTTGGAAATAGTTCTTTTTGAGGGACATAATACCTTATGTTAAATCTAATTTGGAGGTTGCGTAATGAAAAACATAGGTATTATGAAGAAAAATTTAGAAATAAATATACCTGGCATAAGTAATCTTAAGAAATGTAGGGTTCTTTTTTAACTTAACAGAAAATATTTCATTAACGTAATTAGCATTTTGGTTTAACAAGGGTCATTTTTCTATCAGTTCCTCAGAATATGCTTCAGAACCTTCAGGTCCTAAACCTCATTCAGAATATATCCGTACAATTGAAGCGCCAAACTATGGTGTAAAAGTAATTAGAGGTGTACAAATCTTTGCGGGAACTACAGCAAAACAAAGAGTAGAAATGCTTCCTATTAATCGAAAGGAGAGCTGCAATCAATTTAAATTATTGATGTACCTCAGCATAAATTAACTAAACCGCATTTAGAAAGACAATTTCAGCCATACTCTATGTATTCTTCGGATCTTCCGTCACTTGTGTATAATTTACAAATACCGCACATTGAAGTAGCCCCAAGATACAAAGTCGTTTTTAAAGAATATATAAAAAATGATAGCGCTTCAGAATTATACCCAAACTGGCTGAAAGAAGCTTTAAAGTCTAATATTGTTTGTATGACGTCGCTTGTATTGAATTGTATATATAAAGTATTATTTTGATAGAGGGTTTACAATCAGTAGCTTGTCACTATTGGATCAATCTTTAATTATGGCAGAAATACTTTTTTGAAATAGATGAGGTTATTGATGCGATATTTAATCAATACATTGCAAAACTGTATAGTGTTGAACCAGTGTTAATCGTATTTAGTAGTGGGATACGAAATTATTCAAATGAATACTTCTGTAGATGGGGAAGCATGTACCTTGTTGATCAAGGTATTGATTATCTAAGTATTTTAAAGAGCTATTATCCATTAGCTGGAGTTCGATTTAAAAATATAGATAAATAAAAACCGTAGAAATAATTAAGTACTATGTTTTTCTGTATATAATTATTAAAAAGTTTATGTTTAGTTTGTTTTTAAAACAAAAAAGCTCCCACCTTAAAAAGGAAAGGGAGCAAGTATTAAGATTTTTCAGCCGAGATTTATCCGGTATATAAAAAAATTTAAATAGAAATTAATGAAAAATCAATTTTATGAGTATAATTGGGAAAATCAATAAGGGGGTTTCTATTCCCTTGAGTGTCTTGAATACTTTGATTTCGATGCCTTTCATAAATACTTACTGGATATTGTTCATGCCATTTAAGTAATAATTCAATGTCTATGTTTTTTTCTTTGTCATTTGTAATTTTATCTGGATATCTTAGTAAAAAGTATAAAGTAGCTCGAGCTACTATACCTTTAGCGTATTCAGGTTCGAACAAACTTTCCTCTAATTTTCCACACTTTTGTCTAATTAATTTCAGCTCAATACCCCTTTCAAAATCTGGGAAATCATGATAAGGATAATTACTTCTCATCGAGTTACATTGTGGATCACATGCGAATAAATGATGTAAATCACCTCTCATTGGCTCCTGTTTATGAAACCACGATTGTGGTACTACATGTTCACAGTTCAATTTATTATTTTCTTCAATTCGCTTTTTTTGGGTTTCTAACTCATTTTCAGTTAATGATTGATTAGTAAGAAGTGAATCTAATTCATTTTTTCGTTTGGTGATTATTTCAAAGTCTTCAGCAATAACTTCTTCTGGGTTTCTTATGTTTCCAGAGTAGATACTTTTCAATTTTCCGTCTTCTTGTAAATCGACCCAATTATATAAATATTGTGCGGGATTATATTTGACGGGTTTATGTGTACTTTCTATTAAGGATTGCAGAGCCTTAAATAATTCATTTGGTTTTAATTGCTCGAAATTAATCGTTTTATAATAAGTTGCTAAAATGCTTTTCTCCGCATCTTCATCAAAGTATTTTTTTGTATCTTTTTCAATCATACCTCTATTTTTATTAAGTTTATTAAGAAGTCCAACTTGTTCATTTTCACTCATTAATAAGGTTGAAAATTCATTTTCTGGAATACTTGAATTATTTTTTGTCATAAGATTTTAGTCCTTTCTTTATAATTGGATGCTCATGCTTATATAACTTATTGATTAATTTTATTTCTTCTTCAAATTTAGATTGAAAATATTACTTTATATGTGTAATCCGACACATATAAAACATAAAATTTCATAGGACTACTTAAGAATATCCTTGGTTTCAGTGAAGGAACTGGAATAATAATATTTTTTTGTGTCCATCAGTACTAAAGTGAAGTTTACTTTTAATAGTAAGAACCTTGGTAACCAAAAGCTTTGGTGCTTATAACCGAGAAAATATAATATTAATTGTACATTCTTTTAATATATTGTTAATAATTTAATAATAAGATTTAGGTATTTGAACCATAAATAAATTGGATTCCTGCCAAATCATCCTGATGCAATTTGATGGATATGATTTCAATATTCATGAACCTGGATGCTATGTTACTTCTGAACAGCAGATGCATAACGATAAGCCTAATTATTTGGATTGTAGAAAAGAGAAAGTGTAAGTTTACACCACCTCTTAATTTTAAATAGGAATTTATTTATATAATATTTTTTTCATTATCCTCGAGATAAACATTTTTACTAACTTGAAATTTAAATCTGAATAATAATAGGATCTTTAACAAGATTTCTATTTATAAACTTTAATACTAACAATCGCTTTTGTAATTACAGTCTTCAACAGGTTTAATTGCATGGCCTGAGTCATCTGTACACCATGATTGTGACTGGAACGCTAAAAAGACAGCTTCCCATTTATCAGTATCTTTATAATGGAAAAGCACTCCACCATCTTGCCAAATGCCGTCATCTTTTCTGAAACTTCCTACATTTCCTTGGTTCATGTGGACATCATGAATTCCAGGAGGGATTTCTTCACCGTATGCATAAATATCAACTTTTGGATTATTTTCAGATGTTTTCATGTAATTTAAAAATTTATCTTGTAAATCGTTATCCTCTCCAGGTGCAGTTACTGGAAGTGGGACTAGTTTACAGCGGTCAAGTAAATTACCTCTAATATAATCAAGTGCAATTTCTCTATTATTACTAGTAATGTTTGTGAAGCCATAATTTAAGTTAGGTAGGTTTGTAATTTGCTCAGAATGAAAATTTTTGCCTGCATAATACAATAACTCAGATGGTCGTTTTTTTGATTTGACATTAATAATAATTTCGTATTCACGGTTATTATTATCTGAGATATTAACTGTAAAATGAGGTGTGCTATCCTGATTGTCAGGAGGGGTATACCCTACTACTTGACCTTTTAAAACTCCATAATTTTTTAACGGCATTACTATCAGCTCCTAAAAATTTATTTAAACAGAATATAGTATTATCTGTAATCTGTTTTTTATTCTAAAGTTATATACGTAAAAATGTGAGGAAAAATATTTTTTCTATTAAGAATTTATAATCAAAAAGTTTATGAATAATAGGTGGTAAACACATTATATTATTTTATATATATATTAATAAAAATGTATTACATCTATGAAAAGTGTTTATAACAGTGAAAAATAGCTTTTATTTAACAATATTAAATAATTTAAAGAGAATATTTAATTAATTATTTTTAATAAGATAATATTTTTTATTGATATAACTCGGTATCTATTTTAGAAATTTAATAAATTACTACGAGTGATGAGGTTTATCGGTGAGTTTTATATTTAGGTGCATACAGATTTTTTATCAAATAAAGTGACACAAAGTTAAATTATAAACTAAGAGAATGTCTTTTAAATGCTATCGCTTTGAAGGTTTTTAGGGCAATCTGTATATAAGTTGCATATTTAGTGAGATATATGTAGAGAATAGATTTTGATTGTTTAAAAACAATTAAAATTTATTACATGAGGTGAAGATATGAGTCAAAATAATTCAAATGATGTAAAGAAAAACGAGATAGGGTTAATTCCTTTTGAAGTGGTGGAAGTAGTTAATGAAGTTCGTGAAATACCTGAAGGTGTACAACTTATAAATGCTCCGGCAGCATGGGGAAAAAGTGAAAAAGGAAAAGATATTGTGGTTGCGGTCCTAGATACTGGATGCCAACTTGACCATGTAGATTTAAAAGATCGTATTATTGGAGGGAAAAATTTTACTACTGATAATAATAGTGATCCAAATAATTATTCTGATATGAATGGTCATGGAACACATGTGGCAGGAACGATTGCTGCTACAGAAAATAACCAAGGTGTTTTAGGAGTAGCGCCACAAGCTAAGCTACTTATCGTAAAAGTATTAGGTGGACCTAATGGATCGGGCGCCTATGAATGGATAATAAATGGGATTAATTACGCGGTAAACTGGAGAGGTCCTAATGGAGAAAAAGTAAGAGTTATTTCTATGTCTTTGTCAGGACCAGAAGATAATCCAGATTTACATCAAGCTGTAAGAAATGCAGTGAATAACGATGTATTAGTTGTTTGTGCAGCAGGTAATAGGGGGCATCATACTGATTTGCTTGGCTACCCTGGGGCGTATCAGGAGGTTGTAGAAGTTGGTGCTGTTGATTTAAATAAAAAAATAGCCACTTTTAGTGAATCAAACAAAAATGTAGATTTAGTTGGGCCTGGAGTAGGAATTTTATCAACTTACAAAGGTGGAGGCTATGCAACATTAAGTGGAACTTCAATGGCAACTCCGCATATTTCAGGTGGTGCAGCATTAATTATTAAACTTTGTGAAAGTAAAAAGGAATTCGATAGAACGTTATCTGAGGATGAAATTTATGCTCAATTGATTAAAAGAACAACAGCTCTTGCTGATTCCAAGCGTTTAGTAGGTAATGGATTGTTAGATTTGTCAAAAGAATAAAATAGAAGTTATAGGGTTACTAGTATTAACATCAGTATACTGTATTATTCCAGCAAAATTCCTAAAAGATAAGTTTGAAATTTTATTAAGTATTTGGTGTCATGTACATTTGAAGATATGGTGTATTACAAATACGATAAATATATGAAGGTTTATATCGGGACTAACAATCGTTACATCATAATGTTAAATTCGAATAATATAAAATAGAATAACTAGAGCAGTTCCTTTTAACCGAAAAATTCATAGAAACTCATGTGGATTTTTCGGCTGTTAATTATAAACAAATTCTAGAACTAGTTTCTTTTTAAGCTTAAAGTATTCGTTTAAAAGTAATACATTTATATCTTAAAATAATACAGATTTTTAAATAAAATCAACTATACAAAAATTTATTAAGTATTCTTTAGCTCATTACACTTTAATATCAACAGCTCATATCCCTGATACGGTTTAATAATACCTTTAATAAACATAATATAAGAAGGATGATATAATGTCAGAAGATTTAATTCAATTTAAGTATGAAGTTAAATTTTTTCTTCAAAGTAATCAAATTTTAAATGAAAAGTATGAATTACAAGAAAGTATAAAAAGTGAACTTAAAATTACAAAAGCTGAGCAACGGTATATTCAATTTATAGATACTGTAAATAAAGAAATGTATCAAGTGGGTTGGATTTTACGAAACCGAAAAGTTGAAGACGGTCAAGAATTAACATATAAAAAAAGATACCCGATTACCAATGATGATATAGACATAATTCTAGGACAAGCAAAAGAAGAAGGGTTTGATTTAAATAATACAAAATTTGAAGTGGAAATTGATTGGGGATTTACAAAAAGGACATTAAGCCTATCTTGTGATGTTATCGACACAACACCTGATTCTTCAAATCCAATGCCAATTCAAGAGTTACGTGAAAAATTCCTTCAAAATGCTCCCGAAGAATTTCGGAATTGGAAGCAGGATGATTGGACCGAAGATAAAATAATTAAAGCAATTGAATATGGCCCTGTATATGAAAGGAAATATACAGGAGAATGGCAAGGGCATAAAGTGAAAATAGAAGTATGGTCAAGAGATAAATGTTCAGAAGTAATTGTGGAAATATCTTTAAAAAAATTCAACGATAAGGATAGTGCAAGTCAACAACATCAACAATTAAAACAATATCTTAGCGAGAAAAAATGGTTATTAGAGCAAGACATACTAAAAACAGAATGGGTTTTGAATCCATGTAAATAATCATTATTCATACTAAATATTTATAAATGCGCTTAAACGGAAGGGTGTTTACACTAGTACTCAGTAAACAGATGATTTTTGTGCAAAATATAAATATACTTCTTATAGACGTTCGATTGATATAAAACGAATATAGTTGAAGCAACTTACTAAATAAGAAAGAAGGATGAGGAAAATGGATAATACAGAATTGAAAAACACAGAGACATTAGATTTTTCATTGTTAAAAGCCTTTAAAGCTGGCGGATATAATTTATACCTAAGGCATGGAGAAAAGGAAAGAGAACCAGGAGGAGTACTAGATCTAGAAGATTGCAAAACACAAAGCAACTTAACCGATAATGGAAAAAAACAATCAGAAAAACTAGGAGAGATCTTTAGAACACAAAAAGTACCCGTTCAATACCCCGTATTTACAAGCCCTTATTGTCGAACTAAAGACACAGGCAAACTGGCTTTTGGAGAACAAAATATAGAAGTGATGGATGAATTAGCTGAGATTAACAACTTGAATATTGAAAATCCAAATGAACAACAGAGACTAGTAAAAGAAAAACTAATTAGAATATTTGAAACAGAACCTAACTCGCAAGTAAATAGGATATTCATCGCTCATGATTATTCTTTTGATGAATCTATACGATCGCTTGATTTTTTAGATACAGTTATTTTAAAGCCAAAAGGCTCGGGATTAGGATATGAATTTGTTGGTTTAATAAGTTTAAATCAATTTATAAGCTGGGCAAGTGAACATCCATCTGATTAAAAGAGAAAGTTATTTGTTTAAAATCCACAAAAAGATTAGTGTTATTTTAAATACCGTTACACTTTCCAATTATTAAACAGATGTAAGTATAACAAAGAGATGGAGAGAACAACTTTGAGTGAGCATTTACAACGACATCCGCATTTTGGTAATACGTTAGCAGATTATTTTATGGATCATCATCGAAATCCACTTTCATTTCACGGTCCAATTGTCCATGTAAAAGCAACAATAAAATTAGTTGAAGAAGATGATTCTAATTCAGAAGGCGGAACACATCAGCATTTTTTAATTAATAATATTCAAGTTATTGATATAAAAGGTGTACCAAAATCTTTAGTAGAAGATGAAGCCTTCTGTGCAATTCGTTTTGGAGATAAATTAGGATTGAAAAATCCAATTCCAGACTTAAGAGAAGGAGCAGAAATCGAACTGCAAGGGGAATATGTTGATAAAACACATGTAAAAGTAGGAATAGGTAATCCAGGAGATCCAGTCATACATTTCACGCACCACCCAGTAGGTTTTGTAAATTATAATGGTGTACATTACGAATAAAAATTTGTAGAGAACTAGTAATATTTATTATTAGTGTAGTTATTTTCCTATCAATCAATCCATAGATATGTTTTTAATTCCATACGGATAAGAATATGGGAAAGAGATTAACAAATAATGAGTTCTTTTGGATATAAAATACCAATTATTATAGAAAAGGAAAGATTACTATGAGAAAAATTGAAAGTATTGTTCCAGAATACTTATTGGAAAAGTTTGCAGAAAAAGGGAGCGAAAAAGCCCAAAAAAGCTTAGAACATACTAGAAAAATTCATGAAAAAAGAAAGAGTATAACCAAAAATCAAGAAACAATGGAATCTTCACTAGAGAAAAATAGAGAACATAAAGCCACTAGGCATGTTTATGATTGTCAACATACGGAACAACCTCAGCATAAATTAGTTCGAGATGAGGGAGATTCACCTACTGAGGATGAGGACGTAAATCAAGCATATGATGCTGGAAAAATCATTTTAGAATATTATAAAAAGGTATTACATCGTAATTCTATTGATAATCTAGGGTTGGATCTTATTTTTAACGTTCACTATAGTAAGCAGTTTATGAATGCATTCTGGGATGGAGAACAAATGATCTTCGGGGATGGTGATGGTGAAATCTTCGTGGATTTTACAGCAGGAATTGATGTTATAGCCCATGAGATGAGTCATGGTGTAACACAGTATACATCTCAACTCGAATATCATGATCAACCTGGTTCCCTTAACGAAAGCTTTTCTGATTGTATTGGTAGTGCAGTAAAACAATATCATTTGGGTCAAAATGCTCAGAGTGCCGATTGGTTAATTGGTGACAAAATTATTGGTCCAAAATTTCCTGGAAAAGCCCTTCGCTCAATGAAAGAACCAGGAACCGCAAATGATCATGATTCTCAACCGAATCACATGGATAAATATGATGATGGTAGTAATCGTGTTTTTAAGAATGAGAAAAAAAGACAAAGTTATATTGTGCATACGAACAGTGGTATTCCAAACAAAGCATTCTTTCTAGTGTCTATGGAAATAGGAACAAATAATGCTGCTATCTTATGGTATAATGCATGGCCGCATCTTCGTCCAAATTCTAGTTTCCAGGATGCTTTTGAAGAAATTCTAAAAGCCGCGAAAATACTAATAACCGAAGGGGAAATGCCCCAAAACACAGAACAAGTTGTTAAAAAAGCATTTAGTAATGTTGGTATCACAAAATCTGAAATTATTTAAACTAAGATTGAAGAGACGTTTTTGCAAAAAGACACCTTACTTAGGTGCCTTTTTGCTTTGCACTTTTTGATAAGGACAAGCATACATTTACGAATCGAAGTTTAAAATGAAAAAAGACGATTTTTTTTCATTTTAAACTAACAAATGGCATGCAAAACTTTCATATGAAGCAAGGAAATGGAGATGAACCAGAATATTTCTCAAGAGAGAATGGAATATGTCATGGTGTACAGATAACCATGGTTATCCAATAGAAATTCGCAAACGTACACAAGCTAACGTATACTACTAATGTAATGAGCAGATTTATATATCTACATACAAATAGAGGATTGTTTTTCAAATGTATATTTCTATCAAATATTTTATTAATACTTTCATCATTCATATACCAATCAAAGTGAAAGATAAACTATATATTTTTTACATAATAAAATTAAAAATTACATCAAATAATAAAAGGTTCAGCAATACATATTTGCTGAACCTTTTATTATTTATTTTTCCCTAATCTGCCTAAACTATCCTTAATAGTTGTTTCCCCAAGTTGAGTGTATAACAATGCTGTATCTTGACTAGTATGCCCAAGTTGCTGCATGACTTGTAACGAGTCTTTTTCTTCCATATATAATTTATTTGCCAATGTATGTCTTAATTTATGAGGAGACATTCTTTTGCCATAGGCCTTAGTATATTTTTCTACTATATCTTGGATAGCCCTAACCGAAAGAGGCTGTGCAGTATGTTTATACTTTGATAAAAACACATTTTTTAATTCTTTTCCTGAGGCATATTTGTTATCTCTAATTTCCATATACTTTTCAAGGTCATTCAATGCAATTGGTGTAATCCATACAGAGTCTTCTTTGTTTCCTTTTCGAATTACATCAATTAATCTTTCTTTTAAGTTTATATCTTCCATACGAAGATCCGCTAATTCACTTACACGAATACCACTACCAAGAAAGAGGGAGAGAATAGCTACATCACGATCTTTATCTCTTAGGAAATAGAACAACTGATGTTTTGTTAAAGATTTTTCATGTTCGTACTTAATGTAATTCAAAAACTCTTGATCGTCATCATTATGAAATATTTTAGATCTCATACGTTTTGCACGGGCATTTAATGTTTCCTTATCTTTATGTATTTCAATTTTAGCCATTACATTTCTATAAAAATAACATTCTCCATCATCATTCTCTGATAGGGAGGTAAGGTACTTAAATAAAGACTTTAAGGCTGAAATTTTTCTGTTAACAGAGGAATTCTGCATATTTTGTTGTAGTTTTAAAAACCTCATAAAGTTCTCAACATCTTTTTTCTTTAAATTCTCCAAATCAGAGAAGGATATGTCTTTAATGGGCTTAAATTCAATAATTTGTTCAGATAATAGCCAATTAAAGAAAACTCTAAAATCATATACATAATTCAGTAGGGTGGAGGGAGAGGCATCATGCAATTCTTTGTACTCCACAAATTCTTCTATGTAAAAGGGCATTTCATTTAAATTCTCGTATAATTTCTTACGATGTACTAATTTTTGACGTTGCTTGCTGTAATCCATAAAAATCACCTCATATATACTATAACAGAAAAAATACACGAACACAAGTTCGCATTAAATTCAATTTTTACACGAACTTATTTACATAATTAAATTATGAAATACTAAAATATACTCAAAACTGAATGGTATAGTGTAGTTGGTCAAATGAAAATTACAGCTAGCTAAGTGATAAACTTGTATAACACCATAAAAACCAGTGCAAAAACTACATATAAATGTATGTAAAATAAAACAATTTTTATATATAAATTCATACAAAAATCAATATATAAAGACAGTTTAAAATTCGTTATCTAACATGACTTGGTTAATTTAATCATGATTATGAGGAGCAAATTAGATGAACATAAGAAAAAATCCTATATATTAAAAGGTAATTTACTATGAATATTTTCAATGAATAGTTCAGCATTTAATGATTCCTATATAAAATATGAATTATATATACACATGCCAATATACTGAGATTCATGCAATTGAGATCGAAATCCTTAAATACTGTATTAGATTTTTATTTATCTATATTATTGTTCGTAAAATTGGTATTTCGTGCGAAGTTATGCAGTGTATGCTTTTGCACCCCTCTTTCAATTCTTTTATGTTCAATCCAACAGAATGCATTGTTCACTTTTCATCAGTTAGTAATATTTTTTAGTCCCAGATCCATCTGCTTTTATATATCATTTTTGATTGTGCGGTTACTAATAGAGTCCGATCAGCATAAAAAACACATTAAGATAAATTTATGACAAAACAGCTAAGTTAATCCTTTAGGGCTAACTCGGCTGTATTATACTCAAAACTAAGCCGTTTGTAATATCAAAAGAGATTGTTTCTTTTAGTGCTTTTTACGTCAAAAGTGTTCTTTATTGCTCTTATTTTATGTAAAAGTTGAGCCTAATTTAATTCTAATACAGAATTGAAAATATAACTTTGAAATTCTCTTATATGTCTCAATAAGATAAGAATTCTTTTCATTTTGAGACGGAATCCCCTCTAATTTTTACAACTTCTGATAAGATTTCTTATGTAAACAAGGTTTTTGGGAAATATGCCGTCATATCAACGTTTTCGGCACTTTCGAATACTTCCATTTCCAATACCTTTTATACATCGTTGATTTTACGCTATTTCCACCATTAAACTCTCGTTATTTCCTGCATAAACTTCACTTTGTTAACTATCGATATTTTTGTGCGCTTTTTATGTGGAGACTGGTATTTCTTTTTGTATATAGCCCCGTAAGGGAAAAACAAAAAGGGCGATTGCTATATGCATTTTAAGTTTGAATTTAACATTTCACCAGAGTTCATTGTAGCTATTGAACAATTAATCGTATCTCTCCACCTAGCAGGGCTCATTTGAATCTTGCTTTTTTTCGTTCGTTGTGTTCGTTTGTTTTGTTAGCACATGGTAAATCTATCAATTCTATTAAATCCATCAATTTAACTATTACATATTATTATTTGATTCATATACTGTAGTAGATTACCAGAAAGGAGGCGTAGTCATGACAAGTTGCGTTCTATTCATAAATGGCCAACCTTTTTTAGTTGTCTCAGTTGCTGGGATTGAAATTGCTAGATTAGAGATTTCTCTTCAAGTAGCATTAACTTTAATAGCGTTAGGAATTCCGATTTGTGCGTAATTAATCGAGTTCGGTTCCAAAAGAGGGCTTCGGCTCTCTTTTTTATTTATCCTTATCTTCCCTTAACAACAAATAAGACGCTAAATCGATCACGGCAGCGCCTACGATAATTGCTATTGGTTTAATCACTATTCCACCAGCAATTCTAATCCACGTAGAATTCCTGAGAACGAATAACCATACGCAAAACCTGCAATACGAATTCCTGGAGCGTATCTATGCTCTAAATCTTCATTGTACGTTTTCTTATAATACGCTAGTTTAGAATCAATATTATATTTGTCGTTAATAATTACTTCATCGCTAGGAAATCCATCCATTTCAATCTGAACAGCTACATACTCTGCTCCTTCATTTACGGATTCATTAAAACACTTTTCTAATTCTTCTAATGTTATACCCATCATTAACCTCCATTTTATACAAAATAAAAGAGCACCCATAATCGATAGGTGCTCAAATATATGAAGTGGGGCTACCCCATACTCTAATATATGCTTGTCCTTTTCAAAAAGTGCAAGCGAAAAAGAGCAATTCCCAGTTCAAGTGCTCTCTCGTAAAATGTATAGGTTAACACATATTGGAAAGACCTTACTATGCCATTATATGATGTTCAATTCCAAATAATACCTAAGGACACCTTTAAAAATATTTATTGTGTAATCTCTATATAACAAAGAAAAAAGCACCCATTTTGGATGCTTTTTTTGTATTTAATCCTTCTTCTCTTTTACCACTAAAGAGAATACATTGTCCAAATTAACCATACGATCTCCAAATCTGAAGAATCTAGCTTCTCTTGCTTGTATAGAATTTTCTATAGCAGCAACTGTTACTGTCTTTTTATACTCAATTTCAAATTGGTGTTGTTTACCATCGACTGCTTCTATGCTTATTATAAATTTTTTCATTTACTTATTCCCCACCTCTCCCAATCTATCTATTCGACAGAAAAGAAGAATATCCTACAAAACAAAAAGCCACCACCGAAGTGACAGCTCCTGAAGGGGGAAGAGAGCGAACAAATGGCAATAAGTATCTCTTCAAGCCTCTGGTATTCTAGATACTCTCAGGCTTCTCCCAGTCACCGCATCAACTAATATGGCTACACGCCCTGTGTCGGTGACTGGGAGAAGACTAAGAATCTTCTCGTTTATACTCCGTAGAGTCGGTATTTTAGGTTAGGTACACGATGTACCTGACCTAAAACTCTCTTTCAACATACAGTTTCCTATATGCTCAAAGAGAGCTATGGGGTAACTCTCTCATTTACACAAAGGGTATCTTTTAATTTATAAGACGCATATATTTATTCCGGCGCCTTATTTGAACTAACGTATTTTCAAAGGGACGGATGGGAGAATCTGCTGCGTTAGCTCAAAAAAAGAGCGGAAGCTCTTTGCCCTCGTTTGGTCATTAATAAAGATCGTGAGTAATTACTAATGAGCAATTGAAGCAATGTAATGATAAAGATCTAATTTATTCGTATTTCTTTTTAGAAACGCGATGTTCATTCAATCATGAACAACCACACCATTTCCATTTTCAAGAACGACATTAACAAAGAATAGAAAGGCATTATATTCACTATCAACCCAGAGGACGCATTCCGAGTTGAATGATAAATATAATAGAAACAGTATGACGAATGCAAGTATATTACACCCGCCACACTGGAATATGTCATAGTTATACATTCATTGGTCTTTTCGTCCGTCAGAGTGCTCTTACCTCATCGCCCCACATTAGACATCCATCGTAACAGAGTGCACTGCATTAATGCCTACTTACATTTCAGCAATTAATACTTGCGGATATATCCTTGGGAGCATTCTTCCGCAGGATGCCAGCACCGGAAGGGATTGTGTTCCCCTTGTGATACTAACTTTACCGTTTATCCCAACCTCAAAAACCACTCAAAAAATACGCAAAAACCATGCATTTTTTCTGCCATTTTTAAATAATCCCAAGTGCTGTAGCAACCAGTTTAATTGCACTTTTCTTCTTCGTATAAAAATACGAGTTACTTATCATCAGTTCATTCTGTACAAACGAATCCTTTACAGATTTATTAGTTAAGAACTTCATTGAAATGATACTTCTTTCATCATCATCTAAAATATCATCTGGTACTTTCTCAATCTGTCTTACTTTAAATTGGCTCATAGTCTTCGAATTACGCAACTCCGGAAACAGACTGATTCCTTCCTGTTCCACTTCATTATTGAATCGCATCTTTAATGTACCGTATTCCTTTAATATGCTGACTACTTCCTTTTGCACTTTATTGTCATCGATTGCTGGTAATAAAGATAATTGTTCCATGAAGGAATTCCCCTATTTCGAATTTGTAATTTTAACATCACATAAGGTACGTGAAATTTTAATATCTCATTGTTGAATAAGGGAACGACGGTTAGTAAGTAGCCCCCACCATCTACTCGCCGTCGTTCCGCTATCCATTAAGCCTTTAATAACTTTCGTTTCTTGTTGTTCATCTTCTCTTTCGCTGCTTCAATGTTATTTGTAATCCTTGCATGGTCCTGATCTAACTGAATCATTCCCTCTAACACCCCTGGAATTAATCCTGTCTCATCGATGTATTGTAAGTAATCAACTGGTGCTCTTTCTGTTCGTTCCACTAAGTATCCATAAATATCAAAGTCTGCTCTTGATATAGACTTCTTACCATCCGGTTGATGAGACATCCTTACATAAGATTGAACAACTGATGCTGGTACCAAGAATACTGTTTGGTCCTTACTAAACTCTATAAGGAAGAAACACACTGCTCCCATCTTCTCTGCTTTCTCCAAGTAATCTAATTGGTGCTGTGCAATGTTACTTAAATCGAATCGCGTAAGACTCTGTGTTGATTTCGCTTCAAATGCTACAGCCTGTCCTTTATACACACCGTCATAGTTCACTGTACTTTTAGCTTCATAGAAACCATTTAATACACGGTCACCTGTGCTTTTTAACACCTTCACAGGAATCGGACGCTTGTTTATAAGCGCCACTCCCTCGCGTTGATACATTTCATTCGATAGATTGATAAATTACTCATTACTTATTTTATTCTTACTTTACACACACGAGGCTTAAACATTAGTTATAGAAGTAATTCGCAAAAATAGCTCTTACAATTTTAATTAAGACCAGATCCATCTATCATCATTATTTTCAACTGTATTTTTTACTACCTGAACTTTCTCAATATTATCAGTTGTATTCCAGTTAATAGATGTTCCTCCCCAACCAACATATTTCATATCAATTTTTACAGTATCATCTGTTTTAAATGTTTGTCCTTTTGTTAAGTAAACTTCAATGCTAGCTTTTTTTCCATTTACCGAAGGATATTGAACAATCACATAGTCTGTAGGATCTTCTATCTCATCTTCCATCTTTCCTACTTTAGATACTTCACCAATTACATAATCAGGTGAACCGTCTTCTTTCATGTGCATGCCTAACTTGAATGATGTATTTTCAACTGAATTTGCAATCATATATTCAGTGAAATTACGCATCATAGCTCCAGTAGCTTTTACTTCATTTCCTACTTTAACATTCGAAAGTGATTCTAGATAAATACTAATAGGTTCTTCAAATTGATTAGATTTCACAACAATCACACCACTATTAACATCTACTACACGCCCTTCAATCGTTGATAAATTCGATTCAACAGAAGCAGCACTCGCTTTTGTTGCTTCTAATCCTGGTAAATTCATTCCTGACAATGCTGCGATACCTAAAGCACCTGCTAAGATTATTTTTTTCATACCCATTTTATAACATCTCCATTCTTGATGAATTCATTTTATAGATTGAATGCAACCAACCTGTAACTATTATAGTTACAACTTAATTGCATATCAACTATATTTCTCATGCAATCTTGCATACTATATTTTTAACACTTTAATATCTATTCCATTCCTTATTCCAATGTCCCGCTACAATTAGCGATGAAAAGACAAAATTGTATTTATAAGTGGTTGGAAGCATATCTCCTTCTATGTATTAGTAGTAAAACGAGCACTCTTTCACTATGAATAAGAGTGCTCGTTTTTTCTTTTATGGATAATTCTCGAATCGATATAATCTCTCCTAGTAAGCGAAAATTAAATCAACTTCTTTGAAATGTCCATTTTATTCAATAAAAAGTAGGCTTACCCACTTAATATCAAACGATTAAATCCACCCCCAACGGTTAGATGTGCCCTAAAAATTAGAGGTGGATGTAGTTTATTTTATAAAACAGCTTTTAAAAATCTAATTCAAAGAGTTTACCGCAACTTGGAATTGTCCTGTAGATCCATCATCATTTGAAACGTAAATTTTATATGTTCCCACCGGTAATGGAGATAACGCATTCCGCACATTTGTAACATTAACTTTTTGTTCTCCCGGTTTTATATAACCACCAATGATTGGTTCTTTATTTGGACCTTTTACGCTATATCCCATTTTATTTTGACCATTATTTTTTATAAAAAAGCTTAAATCTGTACTCCCCGTATATACAAAAGAGGTTACAGCCTCTCCAGTATAATCCATTGTTTGAGTTAATAATAAGTCTGTAGGAACATGTTTAATGACATTGATTGCATCATTTGATTTCTGTACTTCTTCAGCATATGCACTATTCCCTAACATGCCAAATGTTAATGCTGAAATTACTCCACAACTAACTATTAATTTATTTAACTTCATTTTAAGTTCCCCCTTGATGTTTGTATTACACTACCATCATACATTCTTTTTAACTGGAGATTTTATGTAATGATTCATATCTTTTAAATTATATATATTAACGTTTTATTTTGGTCATTATTGAGAAGGATTATTAGGTTAGTACTTTCTTATAAATGATATAAACATTCTTATTTTGATAAAGGACATTCCTGTTTCTCATTCCATATAGATATGATTTATCAAGTTATTTTAGATAAACCATGTACTTAATAATCGTATGGATAGCAAATCGTACTTTCAAAAAGAAATATTTAACTGTTTTCGGCGCATCTTCTCGAAAATTTCTCAACTAATACATTCACATAGGTAAAAATCACAGGGGTATTTTTACAAAAATAAAAAGACCTTGTAAATCACAAAGTCTTTTTTCTTACACAAAATTTATAACTTGTATATTAGTATTACTTAAATTCCTTCACCAGGCTCTGTATTAGCAGGCGCTCCTCCATTATGTCTATGCTTCTTCTAGTTTTGGAGTAGGTGTGTCTTCTACGTTATAAAATAGTCCAAACATTCCATATTGTTACTACATATACTATAAAATGTTTGGACTATTTTATATAAATTAAAACTTACAGTTAGGAAGGTTTAATATGGCAGAATGTACAGGTTTAGCTTGTTTTTTATTCTCTTCGTGGCCATTAGGAACAGTTGTTACAATTACCACTAAATCAGGACAAATTATTGGACCGGCCACTTTTTCACTTTTCTTCCCGAATATTTGTGCGGTTGTATTAGTTGAAGAAGATGTGATAACCCCCTCTACTACCAATACTATATTCATAAGTTGTGAAGATATTGAAAGTGTTACTTTAACCACCCCTTAAGATGATTCGCATTCGATCCATAGTAAAGACATTCTAATGAATGTCTTTTTTCATGAAAAAATCTAATCAATATACCCCCAAAAGTATTATTCTATTGTATCTATCATTCCAATAACTGGCTTTAATTTACTTTTTATTTTCCTTCTAAAGGTTACTTGTCTACACAACATTCTACATACTTTCATATGATATAGTATATTGTTCAAAGGAGGGATAAATTTGTTCTTATGCAATTTATTTCGTTGTTCAGGTGGAGCATGTCATATTTTTAAACATTTACCACCTGGTGAAGTTGTTACTGTGACTGGTAAATCTGGAAATATAATTGGACCCGCTATTTTTACAAATTTTGATCCTAATAATTGTATAGTCACATTAGAAGAGGAAAATTCAGTTACTCCTCCTACTACAAGTATCACTAAAATCAGTTGTAAAGAAATAGAAAGTGTTACGTTTATCATATAAAATATTTTAAACCTAAAGCAGGGATTGAAATATGAAACTATTATACATTACTTCTGGTTACTCAAAAATTTACCATTATCTTGATCAAAGCATACAGAGTACACTTATCGATCAAAATTTTGAATGGTTAGCAGTACAGCCATGGGAATTGATAGAGAAATTGGATTTCATTACGGCAACGTTTCATCCTGATATTGTTTTCACCTTACTAGGTAATCATATACCACAAAAAGCAATTCAATATTTAAAAAATAGGAACATTAAATTAGCTGTATGGTTAACTGAGGACCCATTTTATATAGATACTTCTCTTCTTCAATTAAATAACTTTGATTTTATATTTACTATTGATAGCGAAGCACTTAAATATTATACAAGTTTAGGATATACCAATGTATATCACTTACCATTAGCAACTAATATAGATATATTTAAACCTGGTCTAAAAAATTCAACATATAAAAGCGAAGTATTGTTCATTGGATATCCTTATCCAACCCGAGTAAAATTGATACAGTTTCTATTGGAAAAAACCTCTTATCACTATACAATAATTGGTCAACATTGGAGAAATAAGTTATTTAAAAAATGGCGGAATCACCGAAGAATTAAGATTATAGAAGAATGGATTCCACCTCAAGAAGTTGCATTCTATTATAATAACGCTAGTCTTATATTAAATCCTCATCGTAGTTATCTATTTCCACAGAATAAAAATAAAAATAGAGTAAAAAGTAATACCATTAATAATCGTACGTTTGATATCGCAGCTTGCCAAGGCTTTCAAATTATTGAAGAAAAATCTGACCTTTCATCTTTCTTCAATAAAGATGAAATTATATCCTATAACAGCTTTGATGACTGTTTAAATAAAATATCTTTTCATTTAAATGATACGATTCTCAAGGGATTAATGGTCGAAAAAATTCATACAAAAGTAATTACACAGCATACTTTTCATGAGAGAATCAATTTTATAACGGCTATTTTACAATCACAACTTCATTAAGTTAGTGAACTACTCACCACTTAGCAGACGCTTGAAGTGGGAGCTTCTTGGGAAATAAGTGCTTTTTACTAGCCATTTATGTTTACCAAGCTAATAGGGTAGTCCCTCCCCTTAAAAATAGTATTTGTACGTTGGGCACATCTAGGCTACTTACTCTGCTTGATTTTCGCATATTTCAGTAGCGTAGGACGATAGAACGTTGAAGACTTTACGTTGTAGACGAATTTCCTACAACAACCTTATATCTTCAGTTCTAAAAGAGCAATCTGTACAAGTATATGATAGCAAATATGTTGCTTACGCCAACCGAAATGCATCTCCCGCCTGCCGTTGGGCTATCGCCTTGCACACGCTTGAGGAAGGAAAATTCTATCGGGAAGAGCGGTTAAATTAAAAATATCTTTTCTTCTATAATCATTCTGAATAAATTAAAATGCCTTTTCAATTTCTTGAATAGGCATTTTAATTTATTCAACGAATCCCTAGTAGTATCTAATTGTACTCTATCAAATAAGATCCCACGAAACAGGCGTTCCTTTTTCAATATCCTTATTCGCTTTCTTTCCGATAATTTTGGATAGGTGTTTTGGTAATAAGCCATTACCTGGTCTAATAGCTTTAATATTTTCAATCGTGAAAACTTCTCCCGCTTTTATGTTTTCTACAACATATAATGACCTTCTAAATTTCAAAGAATCTTTTTCTAAATCAGTAGGTCCATAATATACATTCCCTAAAGATTCCCATGCTTTTTCAGTTTCCCTTACTAATAATTTAAATTCAGCAGGTTCCATTGAAAATTCAGCGTCAACTCCTCCGTCAGACCTCGAAAGCGTTAAATGTTTCTCAATTACTGTTGCTCCCAAAGCAACACTTGCTACAGATACTCCTACCCCAAGTGTATGATCAGACAAACCTACTTCACATTTAAATAACTCCTTCATATGAGGTATGGTAGCTATATTTGTAGATTTTGGAGATGCAGGATACGTACTTGTACATTTTAATAGAATTAATTCTTTACATCCCTCTTCTCTCGCAGCTCTTACTGTTTCATCTAATTCAGCAATCGAGGCCATACCTGTCGAAATGATTATTGGTTTTCCTGTCGCTGCTACTTTACGTATGAGGGGAATATCAGTATTTTCAAAAGATGCGATTTTATAACAAGAAACATTCAATGATTCTAGAAAATCTACAGCAGTTTCATCAAATGGCGTACTAAATGGTATCATTCCTAATTCTGTACAGCGATCAAAAATTGGTTTATGCCACTCCCATGGTGTATATGCTTCTTTATATAAATGATAAAGTGATTTACCTTTCCATAAGCTTTTCGTATCCTGAATTAAAAAGTCACCAGTTTCTATATTTAAAGTCATTGTATCAGGTGTATATGTTTGAATTTTGAATCCTTGTGCTCTAGCCTCTGCAGCTGCCTCTACAATTTGTAGTGCTCTATCTAATGATTGATTATGATTGCCCGACATTTCTGCGATAATAAATGGCGGCGAGTTATGGCCAATCTCTCTATCGCTAATATATATATTACTCATATTTTTCACCTTCAAGTTCTTTTTTTATTGCTTCTTTCCTTTCCATCCATTGTTCATGCAACAGGGTCATTGTAATGACGTCGATATATTTATTATCCCTGAAAATATGGTTCACATATCTTCCATCTTCTTGGAAGCCGAGTTTCTGATGAAAGTTTAAACTAATACGATTTGATTCTAATATTTCTGCACATACCTTTTGTATGCCATTTGTTTCAAAAATAAAGTCTAATGCTACTATACCTAATACAGTTCCAGCACGCCTTACGCTTTGTTTGTCACCTATATAAAATCCCCAATAACAAGTTCGATTCATTTTATTTATCTTTGTAAAATTAATAAACCCAATAGGTTTTTCTTTATATATCAATATTCTTGCAATCTTTGTGTCATCAAACTTTAGTCTTTCAAACCAGTTAAAGTGTTCGTCTATTGTTATTTTATGATTTTCGTACATAATAGAACGAATTTCTTCTGTATTCCTCCACTTTAAAATAAGATTTAAATCTTTCTTTTCTATACATTCCAAATGGAAATCTTCAATATTTAACATACTATCCTCCTAAAATAATTTTTGCTATTTCATCCGAATTACTGGCACACTTTATGGCAAGAGCTTTATTAGACATTTCTCTCACTTTATCTGAATCTGTTAAAAGTTTGTTTAGACATTTCGTGATGGTTTCATCTGAAACACTTTCAGCTGTACCGATATTCCATGTAGCTCCAGCCTCTGCCACAGCTTTGGTTACTTCTATTTGATTTTGTGCAGTTGTAATTGTTATAGAAGGTAATCCAAGAAAACAGCGCTCCCATGTTGTTGTGCCCCCAGCTCCTATCCCTAAATCCGCTCGTATCATAAACTCTTCCATATTCTCTATTTGACAATAAAATGAAACGTTTGAAATGCTCCTGCAATAAGATTGAATATCTTTTTTATGAGGATTTTGGCTTCCTACAACCACATCTATTTTTAAAGTACCACTATTTATATTTTGTATAGCCCTTAACGTTTTTAATGTCTCATTTGTTACATCGTGTCCACCAAAAAATATAAAAATATGTTCAATCGTACCCGTTCTTTTTCGCAAAAATTTCTTAGCAGAATGGAACTCTGGCCGTAATATGGCATATTTAGGTCCTAATTTTACTAAAGAGTGCTCTGGTATTAATTCTTTATAGCGTTCATTAAGGCTTTCGTATAGATTTTGATCTAGTAACAATTCACAATCATGTACTCGATCTGCAAGATCATCAATTACCATAATCTTTTTTACAGTTTTTCTTAAAACAGTCTCCCACTTTTTATCTAAACCATAATGATCAATTATTAGCCAATCAAATTGGGGGAGTTGAGACAAAATGTCATTGGTTTGTTGTGCATCAACAAACCAATGACATTTTAGCCAATTCAAATAACTCCCATATACTGTACTTGAGAATTCAGTATTTTCATCATTTCTATCTAATAAAAATACGTGGAATCCCTTACTTAAAATATATTGCTGAAGATCACCTTGAAGCCTACGACAAATGAAATAAATTTGAGCACCTTTATTCTGTAACTCCTGAGCCAGTGTTAAACAACGCATAATATGGCCGGTACCTATTTCAATAGATGCATCCGCGCGAAAGACAATTTTTTTCTCAAGCAAGTTACTCCCTCCTCGTTAAAAGTACTACAATTTATTGATTGATTGATAATTTTGTTTCTCTATTTAGCTCATCTACTAATGATTGTTGATTTGCCCATTTTAATTTCACATGACTATTGATTTGAATGAGTTCAGGGTTTCGAAGGATGTAATCTTTTATTTGGTGAAAATATATAGGTTTGGTTTTTACATTAAGATTTTTATAAAGTTCATTGAACAAATCTAAATCTGGTTGTTCATCTAATGTTAACCTCCAAGAAGGATAACAAAATGGAGGGGGGAGTTTTACTATATTGACCCGGAATAAATGAGGATTATTTATAAAATAAAATGGAAGGTATTCTGTATAGGTTAAGGTTTTCGGGGTTTGTAGCAATCGTTCGATTGCTTCTAATGTGAAAATATCGCCTGCTGTTCCGACAGGTAACGTACTTAACTGTGCTTGTGTATAATCTGTTCCACTTTTCAAATGTTGATCCAGTAAATAACTATTGATTTCTGGTGATACAACAGGGCAATCTCCTGTAATCCGTATAACAATGTTTGCATTTTCTTGTTTTGCAGCTTTGAGTATGCGATCTGCGGTATTTTCCGGATCACCTCTGAAAATTTTAATCTTCCCATCTAAATCAAAATTATCTAAAGGATCATCTTGTGTTACATCTGAAGTAGCAAGTATGACTGGGTGTCCTCCTGGGATAGCTAATGCATTTATAAGACATCGTTCTATAGAGGGCACTCCATGTATTGGCAATATTGCTTTTAAAGGCAACCTTGTAGATTTTAATCGGCAAAGTACGATAATTGCTACTTTCGGAGGTTCAATACTCTCTTTTGTTAATGGAGTTCCTGCTTGCAAATTATATAACGCTACTTGAGGTAATAATTTCTCGGACTCAAGCAGGGTAAGTGCATTTTCAACGATACCTAGTTTCATATCTATTTTATCAGTTGTAAGGATTTCCCCTTTTCTAATATCCACTTTTGTTACTGCTCTTAGCAACTTTTTATTTGACAATTTTCATAACACCCCTTTCATTTAATATTTAGCTACTCTATAAAAAGAAAGAACTTTTCTCACTGCTTTTATTACATCCCATACATCAGCTTCAGTCATTTTAGGAAATAGAGGAAGCGTAATAATTTCCTCATATAAATCTTCTGCTTGTGGACAAAGGTTCTTTTCATAACCTAACTTTTGATAAAACGGTTGTAAATGTACCGGTATATAGTGCACATTCACACCAATATTTTCTTTTTGTAAAGCATCATAAATTTCTTTCCGATCACACTTCAATAATTTAGTATTTAACCGAATAATATAAAGGTGCCAACTTGAGAGAGTATGAGGTAATTGCTTTGGTATGATGATTTCAGATAGACTACTAAATTCTTTATTATATATGTCTACATATTTCTTTCGAATTTTAATGAATGAATCTAATTTACTTAACTGTGATAAGCCAAGAGCAGCCTGTATATCAGTCATCCTGTAGTTGTAACCCAAAAATTGCATTTCATAATACCAAGGCCCATGATTATCAAGAAGTTTTTGAGGATTCCTTTCAATTCCATGTGTACGAAATTGAACAAGCTTTTCATAAAGCAAAGTATTATTTGTAGTAATTATTCCACCCTCTCCTGTTGTAATATGTTTCACAGGATGAAAGCTAAACATTGTCATATCACCAATTGAACCAATCTTTTGGTTTTTATAAGTGGCTCCTAATGCATGCGCTGCATCTTCAATGATAATCAAGTTATTTTCATTTGCTATTTTTTTTATTGTATCTAATTCTACAGGCTGCCCAGTAAAGTGTACGGGAATAATAGCCTTTGTTTTGTTTGTAATCTTTTCCTCTATAGACTTAGTACTGATATTGTATGTTTCATAGTCTATATCAGCGAAAACTGGCTTTCCACCCTGGTATAAAATACAATTTGCACTTGCTACAAATGTCATTGAAGTTGTAATTACCTCGTCTCCCTCTGTGATGCCAGCTGCATAGCAGGCAGCATGCAAAGCCGCTGTACCATTTGAAAAAGAAACTGCGTATTTTGCCCCAACGTATTTCGCTATAGCCTTCTCAAACTGTTGAATCGTTGGTCCTGTCGTTAAAAAATCTCCTTTTAATACATCTACGACTGCCTGAATATCATGTTCATCAATTTGTTGTTGACCATATGGCAAATATATTTCTCTTACAGGCTTTCCCCCATGTATACCGAGAATTTCCCTGACCATCATTCTTTCTCCTTAGGGTTAATTTTTAAAGATTTAATCCACTCTTCCGTTTTAATAATTCCTTCTTCTAAAGAAACTTTCGGTTCCCAATTTAATATTGTTTTTGCTTTTTTATAGTTACATAATAATTTTTGAATTTCACTTTGTGGATGAATATGAGTTACATGTTTAATACTTAATTTATTTCCCGAAATCAATTCTGCTAATTTATTAATTGATATATCTTGTCCTGTTCCTGCGTTAATAATATGACCATTTGCTTTTGAAGAATAGCCTGCTATCACAACGAAATCTGCACAATCTTCAACGTATAAAAGGTCTCTCGTTTGTTTCCCATCTCCATAAATATTTAGTGGTACATTATCTAACTTATTATTTATAAAAATGGCAACAACCCCACCTTCACCTCCGGTTTTCTGGAATGGTCCGTACGTATTAAACGGACGAATAACCACAACTGGTAGTTTATAAGCATAATAGTAAGATAAAACCATGTTTTCAGCAGCAATTTTTGATCCAGCATATGGAGACGCTGGTTTAATCGGGTCCAATTCTGATATTCCTTGTATTTTAGTAGCTTTATCATAGACCATACAAGTACTCATAAAGACCATTTTTGCATTATGCTTATGACATTGTTCTAACAAATTAAAAGTACCTATTGTATCGTTTTCAAAAGTCGTTCTAGCATCATCTATACTATCTTGAACATTAATACTTGCTGCTAAGTGATAACAAAGATCAAATGAATGATTTTTAAATAATTGGTCAACCAATTTTTTATCTTTAATATCTCCTTGTATACATTGCTTCAAGTTTAAATCATGAACGAACTCGATAATATTTGCTGTAGTTGAATTCGCTAAATTGTCTAATATCCATACTTCATGCTTATCTTGCAATAATCGATTTACAACCCACCTACCAATAAATCCTGCACCACCAGTTACTAATATTTTCATAGTTTCTCCCCTCCTGTTAGTAATTGCTGTTTTATAATTAAATTTCTCAGCTCTTCTTTTGAAATCGCATCTTGATAATCTGAGCGGTAAAATCCTGGCTTCGCTCTTTTAGCATTTTCATATTGAGCACCCTTTTTTAATGGACTTGGAATAATAAACATATCTGGTAATTCAAAAGCCTGTAACGATTCATCATGTGTCATAAGTTCTTCATACATTTTTTCACCAGGTTTTAATCCAATCTCTTCAACCGTAATGCTATCCTTGGACAAACTATACAACTTTGTAACTTCTTCTATCATCACTTCACTTAAATCCTTTAATGAGATAACTGGCATTTTTAATATAAAGGTTTCACCGCCCTTTGCTATTTTCATTGCTTCAATTGTTAACATTGTTGCCTGTTTCAGTGTCATCATAAATCTGCTCATACTTAGATCTGTTACAGTTATTTTTTTATTTTCTTTGATTTGATTTTGAAATAAAGGAATGACAGAACCTCTGGATCCCATAACATTTCCGAAACGGACACTTGCAAATATTGTTTCACTAGATCCTTTTGAATATTCCGCTGATGTTATCAATCTTTCAGCTGTTAGTTTTGTTGCACCGTAATTATTTGTTGGTGAAATTGCTTTATCAGAGCTTGTGAAAATTACCTTTTTTACTTTCTGGGCAATTGCTGCTTTTATTACATTTTGAGTTCCAAAAATGTTGGTCAATACCGCTTCAAACGGATTATATTCACAAAATGAAACATGCTTCATCGCCGCAACATGGAACACATAATCAATATTTTCCATTGCACTATATAGTCGATCATAATTTCGAATATCCCCAATTAAATAGCGAATATTTTTATTTTCACTCCTGAACTCTTCTTGTAATAAAAATTGATTATATTCACTTCTACTAAAAACTCTTATAACTTTTGGCTGTCCCTCTAAAACATTAGAAAGAATGCTTTTTCCAATTGTTCCTGTTCCACCAATAATTAAAACGGCTTTATTTTTAAAAAACATAGATATAAATACCTCCTTTTTTAAAATACTGTTTATCCTTGTGCGCTTTGAATTAAGCCTTGCAACCTTTTGGTGCTTACTTCTTGTGGATAATTTTCACTAATAAATTGTTGTCTTAATTCTTTTGCTAGACTTGACTGCAAAGAATCGTTTAAGACTTTTTCAATCGTGCACACCATATCTTCAATAGAGTGATTTACAAGCCAATCTAATTTATCATAATATTTATAATCTCTATCCTCTAATAACGATTTATAAACAACTACAGGTATATCTAATAACATTGCCTCTAACCCTACTGTTGAATTAGAAATAACCACAAGATTCGCATGTAAAATAACATCATACATGTTCACTTCATTTGTTATATATTTAACATTAGGATATACGTTACTTAACCGAACATATTCTCCCACTAGGTTACGCCCTTTTTCCCAAGGATGAGGCTTTATAATAACTGTGATATTTTTGTCTTTCACTAATTTTTCTGTCAATTCGATATAGAATGAAGTTTTAAATGGCTGTGTTGCAATAAAAACCACTTTTGTAGAGGGGTCTATTTTTAATTGTTTACAAAGATTCTTTTTATCCATATATGCCCTATCGAAGATGTCATCATATCTGGGATGTCCTATAATCTCAATTTGAGATTCACTGACCCCTTTTTGAAGGTACCAACCTCGTTCATATCTTCCATATACGACCTGTTTTGTAGCGAAAACTGGAAAGTATGCTTCTTCACCCATTATCGCACCATGCTGAAGACAATAACTCGGTATCCCTTCGCTTTTAGAGAGAAAAGTAAGAGCTCTGCTTGCTATATCCTCCGTTGTACCAACAATCACATCAGAAATAACTTGTTCTTTAAAAATGAAATATGCCATATTAAGTTTCTCTATCATAATAGGGAGGTCACTGAGTAATTTTTTTTGAAAAAACATGTTTGAAAATAGTGGATGTTTATTAAACTGTGAATAGATTTTTTTAGCCTTTTCGATGAAAACATGTGCAGTATTAGGGGCTTTATTTATATAATCTGGTGCACAAATTGTAGGAAGACCATAAAGTTCTGTCTTTTTTGATCTAGTTAATATCTTTGTATGATTTGGATTAAAGTGAGTAAAATTACTTAATGAAAAACGGAGATAATCTGAATTCAGGAGAATCGCTCCATTTTGATTTATTCTTTTTATCTTCGATTGAAATGAAGACATTCTTTTTTCAAACTCTAACTGCAACTTTGTTTCCTCTATAGGTTCAATTGACAGTTGTTTATAAAAATCTTTTTCTTTCATTTTATTTTTTACATCTTCCTCTAAATATTGATAGAAATTACTCAGTAATGGTAAAGGAACATTATAATGCTTTAATTCAGAAAAAATATCTATATATTCTAGATTTAATAACCAATAATTTTTCAAATAGATGTCACTCAACATTTCACCCTCTTTTTTTTCTTAAGTCTTCTCTTAATTCTTTACACGTTCTTTGTGGTGGTAATAATTGTACAAATTCATTTTTTTCTTCCGCAAATAACTGCGCATGTATTGAAAGTGAAGTAATATAATTGATATCTAAAATTTCATCTAAAGGATAAAAATCCCAATAATGATTTAATCTCCAAAAAAAGCGTGCATCTCCTATACGATAAAACTGAGGATCTTCATCCCAGTAAGAACTCCACCTTTTTTCAAGAATCGGCAAAACAGAGGCTCTATGCATAATAGAACAATGATCAATTGTACATGGAGCATTATTAGTAACTTTTTTGGCAGGTCTTTTAACAGTTTTAATAGGTAAATCTGCCTCATCTAGATGAATCGTTTTTGATGCAGAATAAGTAATTTGAACATCTTTATTCTCATCAAGATAACTAGACATCTTTCTAAGTCGCTCTTTTTCGTATTGATTATCATCTGTAATATAAGTAATATACTCCCCTTTTGCATGTTTAAGTGCCTCATTAATTAAAGCAGCATATCTGACTTTTTTTGTTCGTTCAGAAATATGGGCTACATTACTTTTATAAAAGTGTACATTTTTCTTGTTTATGAATGGTTGAATCACTTTCTGAGTCATTTCGTTAGAATCATCATCCATAATAAAAAGTTCAAAATCTTGGAAAGTTTGGTTTAATACACTTAATATCGATTTTTCTACAAATGTGGGCTTATTATAACTTGTCATAATAACTGTAATTTTAGGCAAATATTACTCTCCTCCTTATCATTAAATACAAAACAGTTACGTTATTATATAAGCAGAAAGGACGAACCGTTCCTATAATTTTAAAAAAGATTTATATATATATGAAAAGATAAAGTAGTAATCTTATTTGCCCTTGCATCTTTCGTATAATCCGCTATAGTCCATACCATATCTATGAAAAGGTAATAAACTATTCAAGCGCAAAAATGGAAGGTATCAATGAAAGATTATAATCATTTATTAGGTTTCACTTCAAAAAGCGCATTAACTTTTTATAAATAAGAACAGCTAACTCAAAAGATTCGATTAATAAAAGCATTTATTACAATCCAGCCATTGTATTTTATTAAATTCAATAGCTATTCAATGATAATTAATAAATGATTCAGATTATTAGGAAGAGGTGACGACTTTGAAACCCCTAATTTCAATTATCCTTACTAGCTATAATAAGCCTTCTTTAATTAATCAAGTTATTGAAAGTGTTCAAATGCAAACTTTGAATGAATGGGAACTTTTTATTATGGATGATAACTCATGTCCAGATACTATAAATATCATAAAAAAGTATTTAGATGACCCTAGAATTTATTATAAGAATAGTTTTATTCAAGATAATGAGAGATACAAAACCACAAGATATGCAACGCTCATCAATGAGGCACTTCCATTAACACGCGGAGATTATATTTGCTATTTAACTGACGATACTTTGTACGTTCCAAATAGATTAGCTGAAATGTTATCTTTCTTACAAAATAGTCCTGAAATAGATGTGGTGTATTCTTCTCAGCACGTAAAATGTGTTGATTATAATCTACAACCTACTCATGAATATGTAAGGAAGGCCTCGGAAATTTTATATACAGCTGCAAATGTTGTGGATCACTGTTCAGTTATGCATACAAGAAGAATTTTATTAAAGGTTTATCAAAAATACAGTAATTATTGGGAGACCGATCCTCTATATTGGTTTAATGGAGATGCAATGTTTTGGAAACGTCTAAATACATTCCAACCTTTCTATCCTATTAACAAAGTGCTCGATATTACCTTCAAAACACCTTTTTCCTTCCAAAATCTATATGCCAACCTCCCATCTAAAGATTTAAATGGTATATTGCTTAGAAATTCACAAGGTGACGTATTTTTAGTTGATAATTATAAACGTAGGCCCCTATCAAAAGAAATGCTTTCTTACTTCAAATATAATCAAAATCAAATTGTCCCAATTCCTGAACCATTTATTTACAAATATACAGAAGGACCACCTATAACTCTTACAGAACCCATACCAAATTTACGTGTTGTAAAAAATGAAAAAGGAGAATTATTCTATATAGAAAATAATCAAAAACGTCCATTTATTAACACGATAGCATTTCGCAAATTTAAATTTTCAGTTCAAGAAATTATTAAAGTTTCGCAACGTATTTTAGCTGAATTTTCAGACGGACCACCTATTTATCCGAATTTATCTAATTACACGATTCTACCTGAAGGGAAAGTATTTATCTATCATCACAATTATTTCATTATGACAGATCGCATGCTTCACCCAATAGATAAAGACATGTTACAAAAACTATATCTATTAAAGAACTGTATACCGATTTCAAAAACCAGCTTATCCTACTTTAAAATTGGTCCTCCTATTTCATCATATCCATCTCACTTAGCTGAAGAGTACCAAAAAGACTGACAAACGAGAATTGTGCCAAGAAGAACTATCCTACAAAAAAACAAAAGACAATAAATCATCCTATCAAATAATTAACCAAAATAAAAAAGAAAACTTCACCCCCTGGTGAAGTCCACCTAAAATAAAGCTAGGTACCTAAGTTATTTGGAATGTCATCATAATCTGTTATTGAGAGTTCGTGAAAATTCCTATAGCTCTATTCAATTATTATATTCAACATAAATTGAAGATCTTTGAGAATCGAACTTTCTTGTAATTATGCTTACTATTTCTTCTATATTTTCATGTAGAAAGAAATGCTGACCTTCAAAGGAATGGAATGTACACATTTTATTTGTGTATTGCTCCCATTTTTTCACCTCTTCATATATAGTAAATTCATCGTCTTTTCCATTTAAAATCAGAAAATCAACATCACATGCTTTCATGTTGTAGTCATGTATATATGTCTCCACGATTTTAAAATCAGCTCTTAGAATAGGGAGAAAAATCCCCAATAATTCTTCTGATTGAAACACCTTTGACGATGTACCACCCATAACAATAACTTCATTTTTGAATTGTTCATCGGGTAGGTTATGTCGAATATTTTTCATCTTACTATTAGGATGATTTCTACCGGACAAAACAAGAAATTCAGGCAATACATTATTAGAATCCTGTATTTTTCTAGCTAATTCATAGGCGATCAAACTTCCCATGCTATGCCCATATAAAATATAGGGCGAATTATCTAGTTGCTTAACTATACTATTGTAGACATCATTTACAGCCTCTTCCATACTCTGGTACAGGCTTTCTTCAATTCTATATCCTCTACCAGCTAACTCTATTGGGATTACTTCAATATGTGGATTAAAGTGATTTTTCCATTTCGAGTAACTAAACGCAGAGCCCCCAGCATGTGGAAAGCAAAAAAGTTTAATCTTTTTCATAGATTTTCTCCTTATTTTAAAATTTGTTTATATTTTGGCCAATTGTATAAATGTCTTTAATTATTATCCCATTCGGTAATTCATCACGTGTTGCACAAGCAGATATCTTATAATTTGGCTCAATATTATATTGTCTAAAGTAAAAGTTTTGGGTTATATTCTTGTATGAAATTAAGGTTCGTGACTCTTTTTTTACAGTGAATGAATTTAACGGGATATAAAGTCCTTTACCAATCGTTTTTATATAGCTTTCTTTTAATGTCCATAAATCAAAAAAATAATTGATTTGTTCATCAGAATTCATATTAGATAAATCATAAAATTCTTCCTCTGAAAAAAATTCATTTGCTAATTTAAGAGCCTCTATGTCTGAAACTCTTTCAATATCAATACCTACATTAGAATTAGCAGTGGCACAGACCACCCATTCTCCTGAATGCGAAATATTAAAGTGAAAGTCAGAAAAATTTTGAACAAAAGGTTTTCCGTACTCATTATATATAAATTTAATTTCTTCATTATTAATTTTATATTTTTGGCAAATTAGGGAACGGATTAATAAATCTCCTATCAAAGTCCTATTAATATCACATAAATTTAATAAACGCTTCATTCGTTCTCTCTTCTCATTTGAAATCAAGTTACTAAATTGATTAAACAAATGATTTTCAATATTCTTTGGTATTTTCACAGCATGAATTTGTATGATAAATCACTTCCTTTTTAAAAGGATGGCTTCCTATGTATACGTTATAGAAATTCAATTTCATTTTCTAACTTGCATTTATTCAAGTGCAAATATAATAGAAAAGGTGCATATTTACATATCAATGAAAATATACACCTTTTCTCAGCAATATCATCAAAGCATTCGCTTCTGGTACAAAAACTTCAGAGAATTTACAGCATACTATGAACAACTCATATATGTTTCTATGTCCCTATCAAGCAATTTTTCATTAGCCCCTTAAAAAGTAATGCTCTTGATATATACATAATCTCCTACACTTGATGTGCAGTTATTGGACTGCTCTCTTCATTTACACTACTACTCACAAATAACAACTTTACTAATAACAATGTTCGTTTATAAAGTTGCCTATTTTGTGCTCTCTACTTTTCCATTAGTGAAAGGGACGTCTCTTTTATTCTTTCTAATTCATTTAGTAGATACTTAGCTAACTTTTCAACTGCGGGGGAAGCTACTATTTCTTCGTGTGATCCAGGGACCGAATACATATTCACTCTTCCTTTTAATAAAGGCTTCCAATCCGTAAACAATTCTTTACCTTCCTCAGCACTAAAGTAAATGACTTCCCCAAAATATGGTGTTAAATCATGCTCTGCCATTAAATTCAGACATTTCCTGTGAGCATTGATAATTTGCTTCAAATTCGTAAGATTTGCATCAGGCGGGAGCACTCCTTCCACAATTAATTGCTCAACAAGCATGTCCTGTTGATGAACAAGCTCTTCTTCCTGCTCCACTAACTCTATATTGATGAAATGCTCCAATATATAAGATAGCATTTCATCCTCTGTCTTGTAATCCCGTTCTGAAGGCACCTTGGTATCCAATAGTACCAACACCTCAACTTCTTCTCCCTGGTTCCGTAGCATAGTTGCGATTTCATAGGCGATGGCACCGCCCAGAGACCATCCTCCCAGACGATACGGCCCCTCTGGCTGAGCCCGCTTCATTTCCTCGATGTAGAGTTGAACTACTTCCGATAAAATCAACCCGTTCATTCCTTCTTTCTCTACGAGAGGATTCTGTAGACCATAAAATGAGCAGTGATCCTTGAGTAACCTTGCTAGCTGAATGTAACAGAGTACATTACCCATAAACGGGTGAACACAGAAGAAAGGTCTTTTCTCTGATTCTTGTAATGGAACCAGAACCGATAATGATTCTTCCATACGATGATTCTCACGGATGAGACAAGCGATTCCTTCCACTGTCGGGTTCTTAATTAGTGCGGGCACCTTAATCTCTTTTCCAAATTTCTCTCTGACCTTTGAAATCAATTTGATTACAAGGAGAGAGTGACCTCCTATATTGAAGAAATCATCGTTTACATGGATATCTTCTAACTGTAGCAAATCCTGCCAGATTGTAATCAGCTGATACTCGATTTCATCCCGTGGGATGATTGGTGTAGAAAAGGTACTTTCTCTTTGAATCGTTAAGCTGTTCAGTGCCTTTCGATCAACCTTCCCATTTGTTGTAAGCGGAATCGCATCCACCTCAATAAAGTGTGCAGGAATCATATAATTCGGTACTTGCCTCTTGAGATGCTCACGCCATTCATGCATACTTCCTTCACCCACCACATAGGCAACCAATCTCTGATCTCCTGGTTGGTCCTCTCTTATCAAGACTACCGCCTCTTTCACCGATGGATGACTTTCTAAATTCGCTTCAATCTCTCCAAGCTCAATCCGGAATCCTCGAATTTTCACTTGATTATCGATTCTTCCCAAATAATCCAAATGGCCATCAGCTAAATAGCGGACTAGATCTCCCGTCCGGTATAACCGTTCCCCTTCATTAAATGGATGAGGAATAAAACGTTCTGACGTTAACTCTGGACGATTCAAGTATCCTCTCGCTAGGCCTGCTCCACCGATATAAAGTTCACCCGTTACACCAACTGGAACAGGTAACAAATTCTCATCCAATACATAGGCTTGAACGTTTGGCAACGGACGCCCAATGGTTACTCTCTTACTATCTTTTTTGATACGATAGCATGTCGCATCAACCGTACATTCCGTAGGACCATATACATTATAAAAATGGATATGGTCATTTTCTACTAGTTGTTCCCACAGTGATGGCATAATCGCTTCTCCACCGACCAGTACCTTGCTTGGAACATGAACACTATCGTTTGTTTCTAACAACCCCTCATCTATGAGTAATTGGAGTAGTGAAGGTGTTATATCGAACATTTCCAACTTATTCTCCCGAATATAAGATACAAACTGTTGAGGATCACTGCGAACTTCTTTTGAAATAATATATAAACTAGAACCATACAAAAGCATTTGTAATTGTTTAACGGATGAATCAAAGGCGATTGAGGCATTTAGACCAACGCGCATGTTAACATGTGTCCGATGTGAAAAAACCTCTTTCTGTAAACCATAGGATAGATTTAATACCGAATGGTGCTGCACCATAACCCCTTTTGGATTCCCGGTCGAACCTGAAGTGTAGATAACATACGCCAAGTTTTCTCCTGTCACTTTACATATTGGTGAAAGGGTGTTTTCTTGCGAAATCATTGCTTGATCTCGGTCCAAACAAACTGTTTCAACTTCTTCAGGTATCCAACCTTGTGATACTTCGTTCGTAACCAATATTTGAATTCCTGTGTCCTCCAGAATATATCGTAGGTGACTTTCTGGATACGATGGATCCAACGGAACGTAGGCTGATCCAGCTTTCAAGATCCCCATGAGACCGACAATCATCTCAACTGAACGTTGGAAACAAAGCCCGACCAATGACTCCGTCCCAATCCCACATTTCTGAAGATAATGGGCCAATTGGTTCGCTTTCTCATTCAGCTCTCGATACGTCAACTGCTGATTTTCATCCACCACTGCCACCGCATCAGGTGTACGATCCACTTGATCTTCAAACAGTTTGTGGATTACACTCTCACGTGGATACGCTGCTGCATTATCATTCCATTCTTCCAGTAGTTGTTTCTGTTCTATTTCCGTAACATACACCAGCTCCGACAGAGTTTGATCAACGTTCTCGATCATTTGCTTTAACACCTGGCTTAAATGCCCCAGCATCCGTTCAATAGTGAGACCATTAAACTTGCTACGATCATACTTCAACTTTAACAACAACTGGCTTTCTGGAACAACTGTCAATCCTAATGGATAATGAGTTTGCTCTACTCCTTCCAACTCACCAATTTCTAGATTTCCTGAGGAATCCTCTTTCACTGGGTAGTTTTCAAACACATACAAGCTATGGAACAGCGGGGTTCCTCTAGGAACTTCACTCCATCCTTGAATCTCTGTCAAAGAAGCATATTCATATTGTCTTCTTTCTATCTCTTCCTCTTGTATCTTCTGCAACCAATCCATTACTTTTATATCATCTATTAACTGAATTCGCGTCGGTGATGTGGTAATAAAAGGACCTACAATGTTTTCAACATCAATAATCTCCGTAGGGCGTCCTGAGCTAGTTACACCATAGACAATGTCACCTTCTCCACTATACCGGCTCATGAGATACGCCCACGCACCTTGAATTACCGTATTCAAAGTGAGCCTATTTCGCTTCGCCCAGTTTTGTAACGCATGGGTTTGCTCTTTTGATAAATAAGTTACCTTCTCTGTGTAACCTTGTTCTTTCTCTTTACTTTCTAAGCCCAACGGGGTTGGAGCTGTAAAACCTTTAAGTTTCTCTCTCCAGAATTGCTCCGCCTGCTCCTGATTCTGCTCTCTTAGCCATTGAATATATTTCTTGTATGGCGATGACTTAGGTAAATGCACGGCTTCTCCATTCATTCTCTTCTGGTACACTGTAAGCAATTCGTTAAAGACCAGTGGTAGGCTCCATCCATCCAACAGAATATGGTGATGTGTCCAAACAATCCGATATTCTTCCTCACCTTCTTGAATGACAGTCACCCGCATCAATGGCGCTTCATCAAAAAGAAAGGCTTGTTTTCGATCCAATGCCAAAAAGGCTTTTCTTTTCTCCTCTTTTTCTTCAGCAGTCAGCGTACGCCAATCTTCTACATTCACTTTAAATGGAATACTCTCATACACCACTTGTAAAGGCTCTTCAACTTCATCCCAAACGAAAGCTGAGCGGAAAATTTCATGCCGCTGAATTACGGATTTCCACGCCTGCTCGAAAGTAGGAATATCCATTTTCCCTTTAATCATAAAACTTAATTGCACTATATACGGCGCTACATGTTCATCCCCTTGGTCATGCAATGTATGGAAAATCATACCTTCTTGCAAAGGCGATAATGGATATAAATCAGTAATTGGATAGTTCTTTCCACGATTCATCTTGGTTAGTACTTTTGTCAAACCTACTTGGTTAAGATTAGCCATCGCAAAATCCGAAACGGTCAGTGCAGATTCTCCATCTGATGAAGATTGAATCAATCTACTCAGTTGATGGAGCATATTCTCTGCAATACTTTGAATCGTTGATTTCGCGAATTGTCCCACATTGTATACCCAAGTGAACTGAAGTTTCCCATCCGTTACCATTCCAATTATATCGATTAAATGCGATCGCTTGGAACCAGAAGCATGATCTAAGCGCTTAAATCCGTTCTCCGGAATAAGCATTGCATCGTCAGAAAACATTTGGTCAAATTGTCCAAGATAGTTAAAACTAATAGACGGTGTATGTTGAGACCCCCATTGCTCACACATTGCTGCGTTCAGGTACCGCAAAATCCCATAGTCAACACCCTTATTAGGAATTTTACGTACTTGTTCTTTAACTGCTTTTAATGCTGCAATTGGCGTGTCGGCACCGGTAATATTTAAGTGAACAGGATAAATACTTGTAAACCACCCCACGGTTCTCGATAGGTCAACGTCTTCGATAATCTCTTCCCGACCATGCCCCTCCAAATCCACGGTCAGCGCCGGATGACCTGTCCATGCTGCCATAGCCTGTACCAATGCTGTCAATAGTACTTCATTGATTTGGACACGATGAGTGCTTGAAATCTCTTGCAATACAGCATGGGTCTCTTTCTCATCCAGCACCACCGTAATCTCCTCGGTTCCTGTATTTGCTGGAACTTCGAAGGTGGTATCCACTGGTAGCATAGCCACTTCTTGTTCGGATTGCTGCTCCCAGTAATCACGCACTTCTTGCACAATCCCAGCTTCAGCGTAATGATGCAATTTCTCCGACCACACTTTAAAGGATGTACTCTTTGTAGGTAATTGGATCATCTGATCCTGGCTCGCTTGATTATACGCCGTTTGCAGATCCTCCAGTAAAATCCGCCACGAAACACCATCCACTGCTAAGTGATGAATCACCCAGAATAATCGGCCGGCTCTTTTCTCACCTTCATCAAAATACACCATTCTCATTAGCGGTCCTGCGTGTAAGTGCAAGCTTGCTTGTGCAGTGTCAATCTCCGTTTGAATCACTTGATGCCATTCTGCTTGCGGCACTTCGTCTAATGAAATAACGATCAGCGTCGATTGTTCTTCGATCCCTTCGTTCCGCTGTTTCCAAGCTCCATCCGGTAAACGTTCATATCTTAAACGCAAGGCATCATGATGGATTAGAAGGGTACGCACAGCTTTCTCCAGTAATACTATATCCAATCGCTCTTTTGTTCTAAAAAACATGGATTGATTCCAATGGTGTGGGTTAGGATGATCTTGTGCTAAAAACCATTGCTGGATTGGTGTAAGGATCAGTTCTCCAGTTACAACACCCTGATCTGCTTGTACACCCCGTTCTTCTTTGACTACTTGCGGCCAACTCGGCAATCGTTTGGTGTTCAAACATTTGCTTTGGTGTCAATTGCAAACCTGCTTGCTTCGCACGAGAGACAATCTGAATGCTGAGAATCGAGTCTCCACCAATTTCAAAGAAGTTATCATGGATTCCCACCTTTTTAATCCCTAATACTTGCTTCCAAATGGTAGCCAGTGTTTCTTCGTTACCATTCCGCGTGGCAACACATTCACTTTCGATTTTCCTCTCCTCTGGTACAGGTAAGGCCTCACGATCAACTTTACCATTAGCAGTTAGTGGAATGGCTTCCATCATCACAAATCCTGAAGGAACCATATGGCTTGGTAGTTCCGCCTTGAGATAATCTCTCCACTCACCTACATTCCCATCACCCACGACATATGCCACCAACCGTTTATCACCCGGCTGATCTTCTCGAACAATTACGACAGCCTCTTTTATGGATGCATATGCGTTTAAAGCAGATTCAATTTCTCCGAGCTCAATTCGGAAACCACGGATTTTCACCTGGTGATCAATCCGCCCAAGATAATCCAGATTTCCATCCGGTAAGTATCTCGCTAAGTCTCCTGTCCGATATAATCGCGATCCTGGGTCACTACTGAATGGATGAGGAATGAAACGTTCTGCAGTCAATTCGGGTCTGTTTAAATACCCACGTGCGAGTCCTGCTCCACCAATATATAGTTCGCCAGCTACACCAATAGGCACAGGTTGTTGACAAGCGTCTAGTACATACGCTTCTAAATCTGGAATCCGTTTTCCGATATTACTTCTTGAAGCATACTGCACATCATCTTGAGTAATTGGATAATAAGTAACATGAACGGTAGTTTCTGTAATTCCATACATATTAATTAACTGTGGGTCCTGCTCTCCATACCTTTGAAACCATGGTAACAAGCTGGTAGGATCGAGTGCTTCCCCACCAAATATGACATAGCGCAGATACAAGTCTTTCATCTCATCTTCTTGTTCACACACTTGTATCAATTGTCGAAATGCGGATGGTGTCTGATTAAGAACCGTAACCTTCTCCTTTACTAACAGTTGATAGAAATCCTTGGGCGATCGACTAATCCAGTAAGGAACAACAATCAATCTTCCGCCATGGAGTAATGCCCCCCAAATCTCCCATACCGAGAAGTCAAACGCATAAGAATGGAAAAGCGTCCAAGTATCTTTTTCATCAAACTGATACCAACATTCCGTTGATTTAAATAAACGAATCACATTGTGATGCTCTACCATAACTCCCTTCGGATTCCCTGTTGATCCCGAAGTATAGATTACATACGCCAAGTTTTCTCCTGTCACTTCACATATTGGTGAAAGGGTGCTTTCTCGCGAGACCATCGCTTTATCCCGATCCAAACAAACTGCTTTGATTTCTTCAGGTATCCAACCTTTTAATGCTTCGTTCGTGACCAATACTTGAATCTCTGTGTCCTCCAGAATATATCGTAGGCGACTTTCTGGATACGATGGATCCAATGGGACATAGGCTGCCCCAGCTTTCAAGATCCCCATGAGACCGACAATCATCTCAACTGAACGCTGGAAGCAGAGACCAACCAATGACTCGTTCCCAATCCCACATTTCTGGAGATAGTGGGCCAATTGGTTTGCTTTCTCATTCAGCTCTCGATACGTCAACTGCTGATTTTCATCCACCACCGCTACCGTGTCAGGTGTACGACCCACTTGATCTTCAAAAAGTGTATGGATCGCACTCTCACGTGGATACGCTACAGCATTATTATTCCACTCTTCCAGCAATTGCTTCTCCAATTCCGATAGCATCTTCAACTTCATCAATGATTTATCAGGATGTTCCACGATTTCATTCAACCAGTTTTCAAAATGCTCAGCCATACGTCTGATCGTTACAATGTCAAATAAATCAGTCTTATAGTCAAAACAAAGGAATAAACCCTCTTCCACCTCTGCGGCGCTTAAACTCAAATCAAACTTGGCGATCGAAGCATGACTTTCCATCGGTTCTAAACTTCTTCCATGAAGTTCTGGAAGCTCTCGTTTCGCGTTTTGTAAGGTAAACATGGTTTGGAAGATCGGAGAATGACTTGTAATTCGCTCGGGTTGTATGACTTCTACAATCTTTTCAAACGGAACATCTTGGTATTCATACGCCTTCAATGCTTTTGTCCGTACCTGAGACAACAACTCTTGGAATGTCGGTGCGCCACTTAAATCAGCCCGATAGACTAACGTATTGACAAAGAAACCAATCAATCCTTCAATCTCTCGATAATTTCGATTCGCAATTGGGCTTCCAACAAGAATATCTGATTGTCCTGTATAACGGGCAAGGAAACTTTGATAAGATGCCAATAAGGTCATGAAAAGCGTTGCCCCTTCTTGACGACTAAGTTCGTTTAATTTATCCAGTAATGAGCGTGACAACAACACATTATGAGTTAATCCATGGTGGGTTTGCACCGGAGGACGGGGACGATCCATCGGCAACATTAAGACTGGTAACTCACCAGACAGTTCTTCCTTCCAATATGCAAGCTGTTGATTTAGTACTTCCTCTTTTAACCAATCCCTTTGCCATTGAGCAAAATCGGCATATTGAACTGGTAATGGTGCGAGCTCTGCTGGTTTTTCGCCAATCGCCTCCTCATAAAATACCATCCATTCTTGGAGCAAGATTTCCATCGACCATCCATCCGAGATAATATGATGCATATTACACAGAAGAACCCATTCTTCTTCTGAAATTTTCACGATTTGTCCACGAAACAATGGCCCTTGCTCTAAGTCAAATGGGGATTCGACTTCTGTTTGAATCCATTGCTCCACTTCTCTTTCTCTCTCTTCTGGAGAAATCTTAGTTAAATCAATTTGTGGAAGGGAACGGAAAGTATACGGTTGAATCTTCTGCACAGGATGACCGTCCACTTCATGAAATACTGTCCGCAATGATTCATGACGCTCTATCAACTGATTCCATCCCAACTCCAATGCTTCTAGTAACCAATTTCCTGTAAGACGGCATACCATCGGCATATTATAAAGTGCACTATTAGGTGTAAATTGATCGATAAACCATAAGCGCTGTTGAGCATAAGAAAGTGGAATCGCATTTCCTCGTTCCATCGGCATCAATGGCGGAATTTCTCGTTTTTTGCCTCCCTTACGTAACTGATCTAATCGCTTCGCCAGTGCCTCCACCGTTGAATACTCGAACAGTTCACGCACCGGTAGTTTTATTTGAAAGACTTCTTGTAAGCGTGAAACCACTTGAGTAGCAAGTAGAGAATGACCACCAAGTTCGAAGAAAGAATCCTGAACACCAATATTTCCTATCTCTAGTACTTGACTCCATATTGAAGCGATAAGCTCTTCCAGCGGAGTTCGTGGGTATATAGTATTTTCAGTAGATGGTTCACCAGGTATAGGCAATGCCTTCAAATCAAGTTTCCCATTCGGTGTAAGTGGTAAAAATGCCACCTCAACAAAGTTTGTTGGAACCATGTAATTTGGTAAATGTGTTTGTAGATGCTCTCGCCATTCATGAACGTTTCCTTCACCAACTATATAAGCCACTAATCGCTTGTCACCTGGATTATCCTCTCGTACCAATACAACAGCTTCTTTCACAGAAGAATGCGCCTGCAAAATTGCTTCAATTTCTCCCAATTCAATCCGGAAACCACGAATTTTTACTTGGTCATCTACTCGACCATGGAACTGAAGAGCACCATCAGAAAGATAACTTGCTTTGTCTCCGGTGTAATAGAGACGTTCTCCTGACTTGAATGGATGCGAAATAAATTTTTCCTTTGTGAGATCCCGACGATTAGCATATCCACGAGCAAGACTCTTTCCTCCAATATAAAGATCTCCAATCACACCAATTGGTACTAGCTGAAGATGAGAATCTAACACATAAACTTCTGTATTCGCAATCGGTCGACCAATAGATGGCGTACCTGTTGTCACTCCTACAGGTACATAACAATCCGTGGTAACAACGGTATTTTCCGATGGACCATACTGATTGATTACCGTAAAAGGAATATCGTTAGATGGATACTGCGTTAATTGATCCCCGCCCGTAATGATAAAACGAAGATCCGTCTTCTCTGGCCAAGATAATTTCAAGAGTCTTTCCAGAATAGGCGTAGGTGCAAAACTAGCTGTTATTCGCGAATCAATGAGCCAGTCTCTTAGTGCTCCTGAATTAATTCTCAGTTCCTCTGTTGACAAGTAGAGTGCTGCACCAGCAGTTAGATACGGCCAAATCTCCTGAACAGCCGAATCAAAAGCAATCCCCGCAATCTGAGTCGCACGATCCTGTGCTGTGATACGATAAACTTCTTGATGCCAAGTGACCATATTCATTAATGAGCGATATTCAACCATGACACCCTTTGGTTTTCCTGTAGAACCAGAAGTATAGACGATATAAGCTAAGTTATCTGGATTTATCTGCCGTGTAGGTGCAATTATACTTTCCTCCGTTAATTCTTCTAACTTCACTATTTCGACGTGTTCAAAACGATTTTCTTGTCCTTCAGCTGTCACTACAAATTGAATTCCTGCATCTTCAATCATGTATTCTAACCTTGATTTTGGATACAACGGATCTAAAACAACATAAGCTCCACCAGCTTTTAAAATGCCTAGTAAACTTGCCATGAGCTCAGCTGATCTCGGAAGATAAACTCCCACGACTGACTCTGGAGCGACTCCTTTTCGCTTTAAAACATTTGCCAACTGATTTGCTTGTGCATCCAGTTCACCATAAGTCCATTTTTTTGTTTGATCAACTACCGCAATTGCATCAGGACACCTTGCTACCTGTTCCTCAAATCGGTCGCAAATAAGACCTTGCAGGGACATTTCCATTACAGTGTCATTCCATGTTTCTAATAACAAAGTACACTCAGATTCCGATAGCATGCTCAGACTATGCAACGGATTTTGCGGGTGATGTGAAACTTCGTGTAGCCATTTCTCAAAGTGCCCTGCCATCCGTTCAATAGTTGTAGCATTGAATAAATCCTTATTGTATTCAAAAGTAAAAAGTAATCCCTCTTCCGTCTCAGCTGCCATTACACTTAAATCAAACTTTGCGATTGGACTATGGCTTTCTATCATTTCAATACTTCTACCAGATAACACCGGGAACTCTTGTTTCATATTTTGCAAAATGAACATAGTCTGGAAGATTGGCGAATGACTTGTACTCCGCTCTGGTTGTACAACTTCTACAATTTTTTCAAAAGGGATATCTTGATATTCATAGGCCTTCAATGCCTTTTGACGAACCTGAGACAGAACATCCTGAAATGTCGGTCTACCACTCAGATTAGCTCGATAAACCAGCGTATTGACGAAGAAACCAATTAGTCCTTCAATTTCTCTGTAATTTCGATTAGCAATTGGACTTCCGACCAGAATATCTTCTTGTCCCGTATAACGTGATAGAAAACTTTGATATGCAGCTAACAGGGTCATGAAGAGTGTGGCCCCTTCTTGACGACTAAATTCGTTCAATTTGTCGTGTAGCGTGCTTGGCAGAACCAGAGTATATGTCGACCCATGATGAGTTTGTATTGCGGGACGCGGGCAATCCATAGGAAGTTGGAGTACAGGAAGCTCCCCAGACAATTCTTCCCTCCAATATTGGAGTTGTTGATCAAGCACTTCCTCCTTCAACCATCCTTTTTGCCACTGAGCAAAGTCGGCATATTGAACCGGTAATGGTTCAAGTTCTGCTACCTTTCCATCTGTGGCTTTCTCATAGAATGCCATCCACTCTTCAAGTAGGACTCCCATTGACCATCCATCTGAAATGATATGATGGAGAGTACAAAGGAGAATCCATTCTTCTTCTCCCACTTGCAAAATACTTGTCCTGATTAGTGGACCCTCTGTTAAATCAAATGGCACTTCTGTTTCGTGTTTAATTAAACGTTTAACTTCTTCTTCTCGGTCTTCTGGAGAAAACATAGTTAAATCCGTTTTCTGAATTGATCGAAAAGCATACGGTTCAATTTGCTGCACGGGTTGGCCGTTAACTTCATGAAAGACCGTCCGCAATGATTCATGACGCTCTATTAACTGATTCCATCCCGTTTCCAATGCCTCAGGTAGCCAATTCCCTGTAAGGCGGCATACCATTGGCATATTGTAAAGAGCACTATTAGGTGTAAATTGATCAATAAACCATAAGCGCTGTTGGGCGTAAGATAGCGGGATAGTTTCCCCTCGTTTCATCGGCATTAGTGGAGGAATCTCTCGTTTTCTATCTCCTTTACGTAATTGCTCTAATCGCTTTGCCAGTGACTCCACTGTTGCATACTCAAATAGTTCACGTACCGGTAATTCGATTTGAAAGATTTCTTGTAAGCGTGAAACTACTTGGGTAGCTAGCAGCGAGTGACCACCGATTTCAAAAAAAGAATCTTGGACACTAATATTTCTTATACCTAACACTTGACTCCATACGGAAACGATGAGCTCCTCTACTGGTGTTCGTGATGAACTAATATCTTCACTTATGAACTGTGCTTCCAATTCCAGTAAGGCTTTCCGATTAACCTTACCATTTGGAGTGAGTGGCATCGCTTCAACTTGGAAAAAGTATGCCGGAACCATATAATGCGGCAGTTGCTTCTTGAGATATTCACGCCACTCTCCAGTATCCCCTTCACCCACTACATAAGCTACTAACTGCTTATCTCCTGGACGACCTTCCTTCACCAACACGACAGCCTCTTTTACAGATGGGTAATCATGTAAAGATGCTTCGATCTCTCCCAGTTCAATTCGGAATCCTCTGATTTTTACTTGGTTATCTATTCTTCCAATATACTCCAAGTTACGATCACTCATATATCTCACCAGGTCACCCGTTCGATATAATCGTTCCCCTTCCTTAAAAGGATGCGGAATAAAACGTTCAGTAGTTAACTCTGGTCGATTGAAGTAGCCACGTGCCAAGCCTACTCCACCAAGGTAAAGTTCCCCCGCCACACCAATCGGTACCACCTGTTGATGTTGATCCAACACATACAACTCTGTATTATCAATTGGACGCCCAATTGGAATAGTCATTGGTTCTTTTTCTAAATCACAATCATAATAAGTCACATCCACAGTCGCTTCGGTAGGGCCATACAAGTTAATTAACTTTGTTTGCTGAACATCGTAAAATACCCCCTTAAACCTGCGAACTTGTTCAGTGTTTAATGCTTCTCCACTAGTAAAAACCTGACTTAAAGACGAAACATTCCTTTTCGAGTTATATTGTTCCATGTAATCTAAGAAAGTAGATAACATCGACGGAACAAAGTGCATGGTGGTCACACGATATCGTTCGATATACTCCTCAATCACCCCAGGATCTTTCTCACCTCCGGGTAGAAGTAAACAAACACGTGCTCCTACAAATGACCACCAAAATAATTCCCAGACAGAAACATCAAACGAAAACGGTGTCTTTTGTAGGATTGTATCCTCCTCAGATAATGGATATTTTTTCTGCATCCACTGTAGGCGGTTGATAACCGAATGATGTTCAATCATTACTCCCTTCGGATTTCCCGTCGAACCCGAAGTGTATATGATATACGCTAAGTTATTTGCTGTTACTCCACTCACCGGAGCCGAATTACTCTCTTTAGAAATCATTACTTGATCCCGATCTAAACAAATTGCTTGAATATCTTTAGGTAACCAGTCCTGTAGTGCCTCTTTTGTTAACAGCACTTGAATTTGTGAATTCTCTAAAATGTATCTCAGGCGGTTTTCGGGATAACTTGGGTCCAGTGGGACATAAGCCCCACCTGCTTTCAAAATCCCAAAGAGACCAATAATCATTTCAGGAGAACGTTCAACACATATACCGACCAATGATTCAGGTCCTATACCTCGTTTTTGTAGATAATGTGCCAATTGGTTCGATTTTTCATTGAGTTCTTGATACGTTAGCTTTCCACCCTCATAAACTACCGCCACTGCATCAGGTGTACGTGCAACTTGCTGCTCAAATAGCTCATGAATCATACACTCATGACCATAGACCACGTCAGTATCATTCCATTCTTCTAGGAGTTGTTTCTGCTCTGTGTCCGATAACATTGACAGCTTTGTATATGATTCATCTGGATGATACGCGATTTCATTTAACCAGTTCTCAAAATGTCCTGCCATACGTACAACGGTACTACTATCAAATAAATCCGTGTTGTATTCAAAAGAGACAAATAGACCTTCTTCCACTTCGTAGGCAGTTAAACTCAGATCAAATTTTGCTATAGACATATTACTTTCTACCATTTCGATACTTCTACCAGGCAGTTCTAGTCGTTCTTGTTTTATATTCTGTAGTGTAAACATGGTCTGAAAGATAGGAGAATGACTCATACTTCGTTCAGGTTGCACAGCTTCTACCACTTTTTCAAACGGTATATCTTGGTATTCGTAAGCTTTTAACGCCTTTTTCTTTGTTTGAAGCAAAATCTCCCGAAAAGTAGGGGTTCCACTCAAATCTGATCGGTAAACCAGCGTATTAACAAAGAAACCAATTAATCCTTCTACTCCCTTATGGTTCCGATTTGCGATCGGACTTCCAACGAGAATATCTTTTTGCCCCGTATAACGAGCAAGAAAGCTCTGGTATGCAGCCATTAAAGTCATAAATAAGGTAGATCCTTCTTGTCGACTTATATCCTTCAATTGACTGAGTAATTTATAAGGAAAAATCACGTGATGCGTATCCCCAGCATAAGTTTGCGTAACCGGTCGAGCTCGATCCACTGGCAGTTGTAATATAGGAAGATCCCCAGACAATTCTTCCTGCCAATACGTAAGTTGACGATTTAGCACATCACCTTGCAACCACTCCTTTTGCCACTTCGCAAAGTCTGCATATTGAATGGATAGTGAACTTAATTTAGCAGGATTCCCGCCAGTTTCCTCTTCATAGAAAGCAATTAATTCATTCATGAATATACCGATGGACCAAGCATCAGATATAATATGATGCATCGTACACAGTAATAACCATTCATCCTTTCCTAATTGAACAAGCTGATAACGAATTAAAGGGCCATTCATTAAATCAAATGCTTCTTGCGCTTCTCTCGCAATTAAACTATCTACCTCTTTTCCTTTTGCTTCTAGAGGAAGTTGAGAGTAATCCCTTACAGGTAATGTTCTAGGAAGGAATTCGACAATATGTTGTACAGGTTGCTCTCCTACTTCTTTAAAAACGGTACGTAATGATTCATGACGTTCAATGAGTCGATTGAATCCCTTTTCTAATGCTTTAGGAATCCAATTTCCTTTTAGACGCCATACTGTTGGAATATTATATAATGAACTGTTTGGGTTAAATCTATCCATAAACCACAAACGTTGTTGTGCATAAGACAACGGAAGTGCTTCTTTATTCTCCTTTTTTTGCATTTGCTCCTGAAGCCAAGCTCTCTTCTCAGGAGAAAGTGAACTCAGTTTTGCAAGTAAATCACTTCTCATTTTTTTACCCCTTCCTCAACCAAATTACTCTTGAATATCCCTTGTGCTTCTTCCTCTGATAACTCTTCCAATTGCTTAAGAAGTTCAAGTAATTCTTCATCATTACTCACTTCTGCTTCTTTTTGAATATAGTCTTGAAGACTTACATTCTCCTTACTATCATTCTGCATTTCTTTATTTTCGCTATAGAGCAATTGATTAATTCGTTCTGCCAATTCCTGCACCGTATGAAACGTAAATAAATCATGCAATGGTAACTCAATTCCAAAAGCCTCTTTAAGATCGGAGACAGCTTGTGTAGCAAGTAATGAATGGCCACCTATTTCAAAAAACGAATCTTGGATTCCAATATTTTCTACACCTAAAACTTGATGCCATATTGAAACGATTGTTTTTTCCGTAGGTGTACGAGGAGAAATATAACCACTCGCTCTCTCCTGTCTCTCTGGTGATGGTAAGGCCTTCCTATCAATTTTCCCATTTGGGGTGAGTGGAAATGCGTTCAATCCGACAAAATAGGCTGGAACCATGTAATTTGGCAACTGGACCTTGAGATAATCACGCCACTTATGAGCATCCCCATCTCCCACAACATAGGCAACCAAACGTGGATTACCAGGATAATCTTCCCGCACCATCACAATGACTTCGTTAACTAATGTATGCTTTTGTAATGTCGCTTCAATTTCTCCTAGTTCAATCCGGAACCCACGAATTTTTACCTGATGATCGATTCGGCCAAGATACTCCAAATTCCCATCCGGCAGATATCTTACTAGATCTCCAGTCCGGTATACTCGCTCTCCTTCTTTAAACGGATGCGGTATAAAACGCTCTTTTGTTAAGTCAGGGCGATTTAAGTATCCACGTGCTAATCCTGATCCACTAATGTAAAGCTCACCAACTACACCAATTGGAACCATTTTTTGTTCCGCGCTCAGTACATATACTTCTGTATTGAAGACTGGTTTACCAATTGGTGGTACCCTATACATGGCACCCTTTTCTAATTCCATATATGTGGAATACGTAGTATCTTCGGACGGTCCATATAGGTTGTACACCTTCTCAATCGTACTTCTCTCGTATAAGTCTTGAACAAGTGAATATGACAATGGTTCTCCAGCCAAATTCATCACCTTTACCGAAGAAGGGATGGTTTTTGCTCGAACCAGTTCCTTCGCTGCCGATGGCACAGTATTGACCAAAGTCACACCCTTGGTAGACAACTTGTCTAGATGTAGAGCATTTTCAGCGACAATCACCTTACCACCCATCGTCAAGGGAACAAACAATTCAAAAACGGATAAATCAAAGGATAGCGAAGTTGAAGCCAACACTCCTGCTAAATCCTTTCGGGAATATGTGTGATGCGCCCAATGAATCATTGTTACTGTATTCCTGTGCTCAATCATTACTCCCTTTGGATTTCCTGTGGAACCTGAAGTATAGATGATATAGGCTAAGTTATTGCTCGTCACTTCACTCGTACACACCGTAGTTACTTCTTCTTCTATTTCTGCTCGATCACAATCAATAGAAATCACGTCAACGGATTTAGGTAAAACCATTTTTTGCTGTAACTTTTCCTGTGTCACCAGTACCTTTATATGAGCATCCTCTAAAATATATTGCAGTCGACTTTCCGGATACGCTGGATCAATTGGGACATACGCTCCTCCTGCCTTCATGATTCCTAAGAGGCCGACAATCATCTCGGATGAACGTGTAACGCAAATCCCAACCATTGATTCGCATCCTACACCATGCTTCTGTAGATAATGTGCCAGTTGATTCGAGCGTTCGTCCAACTCTCGATATGTTAGTTCTTCATCTTCGCACACTACTGCAATTGCTTCTGGTGTTTTTTCCACTTGTTCTTCAAATAATGTATGAATTGTGCTTTCTCGTATATCTACAACACCTGTTTCATTCCATTCCTCTAGTAGTTGCTTATATTCCACTTTCGATAACATATTCATTTCCGATAATAAATCTTTTGGATGAGATACTATTTGATATAACCAATGTTCAAAATGACTTGCCATACGTTCAATGGTTGTATCATTAAACAAATCAGTATTATATTCAAAGGTTAGCGATAATCCTTCTTCCGTCTCAGAAGCAAATAAACTCAAATCAAATTTCGCCACAGAAGTATGACTTTCCATGAGTTCCATGTGTCTTTCAGATAGCTGAGGAAACTCTTGTTTCGTATTCTGTAAAGTAAACATGGTTTGAAATATCGGTGAATGACTTGTATTCCGTTCCGGTTTTACGGATTCTACCACTTTCTCAAATGGAATGTCCTGATACTCGTATGCTTTTAGTGCTTTTTTTCGTATCTGCGACAAAAGTTCTTGGAACGTCGGATTTCCACTGAAATCAGCTCGATAAACCAACGTATTTGCAAAGAAACCTATTAATCCTTCAATCTCTTTAACATTTCGATTTGCAATTGGGCTCCCAACCAAGATGTCGTCTTGTCCTGAATAACGAGAAAGGAAGCTTTGATACGCTGCCATCAATGTCATAAATAAAGTGGATCCTTCTTGCAGACTTAAACCTTTGAGCTTTTCCTGTAGGGAATTCGTCACCATTAAGGACTGACTCGCACCACGGTGGGTTTGAACCGCGGGTCGAGGACGATCCATCGGTAATTGTAAAACCGGTAGCTCTCCAGACAATTCTTCCTTCCAATATTGGAGGTGCTGATCCAAATTCTCTTCTTTTTGCCATTCCTTCTGCCACATGACAAAGTCTGCATATTGAATGGATAACTCCTTTAATTCCGCCGTTTTTCCGCTTAGTGCTCCTTCATAAAAAGCCATCCATTCTTCAAGTAAAATTCCCATTGACCACCCATCTGAAATAATATGATGCATCGTACAAAGGAGAACCCATTCTTCCCTGTCCACTTTCAATATTCGTGTTCGAATCAGAGGACCTTGCCCAAAATGAAATGTTTCCTCCGCTTCGTTTTGAATGAGCCGTTTCATTTCCCTTTTCCTATCTTCCAAAGAAAGGTCTGTTAGATCTGTTTGAGGGATATGTCTGAATACATGAGATTGAACCTGTTGAAAAGGTTCACCCTCTTGTTCTAGAATTATCGTCCGTAATGATTCATGACGTTCCAACAACTGATTCCATCCGGCCTCCAATGCTTCAATTGACCACTTTCCTGTTAAGCGACACGCTGCATGAATATTGTACATCGCACTATTTGGCATTAATTGATCAATAAACCATAGGCGTTTCTGTGCATAGGAAAGTGGAATAGATCCTTCCCGCTTCATAGGTACAAGGGGTGGAACTTCTCGTTTTTTATCTTCTTTGCGCAACTGATCTACTCGTTTCGCTAATGCTTCCACTGTATCGTGCTTGAAAAGTTCACGTAGCGGGATTTTAACCTGGAACAACTCTTGTAATCGAGAGACGATTTGAGTAGCGAGTAGTGAGTGTCCACCCCGTTCAAAGAAGGAATCCTGAATACCGATATTTTCTGTTCCTAACACTTGACTCCAAACTGAGGCAATAAGCTCTTCCGATGGCGTCCGAGGTAGAACATTTAATTCTCCAATAAGTTGCTCATCAGGTGCTGGCAAGGCCTTTCGGTCGATTTTCCCATTCGGAGTAAGCGGGAACTGTTCTAACTCTACAAGGTGCGCTGGAATCATGTGATTCGGCAATTGGTTTTGTAAATACTCTCTCCACTTTCGGGTATTTCCATCGCTTATTACATATGCAACCAATCGCTGATCACCCGGGCGATCTTCTCTAACTAATACGACAGCCTCTTTAATAAACGAACATTTTTCTAAAGTCGCTTCAATTTCTCCAAGTTCAATCCGAAAACCACGCATTTTCACTTGATGGTCCATTCTCCCTATAAATTCTAAATTTCCATCAGTTAGATATCTTACTGAATCTCCTGTTCGATATAGTCGTTCTCCCAATCGAAATGGATGCGAAACGAATTTTTCGGCAGTGAGATTCGGACGATTTAAGTATCCACGAGCTAAACCGGCACCACCAATATATAACTCACCCTCTATCCCTATTGATTGCAAGCGTTGATTTTGGTCTAATACATATAATTGCGTGTTCTGTATCGGCTGCCCAATAGAAACAAATTCTTGATTAGGTTGAATGTCAAATGCATTTACGTAAATAGTTGCTTCAGTTGGTCCATAAAAGTTGGTTAATTTTACTTGCCCGCTCTGATTCCATTGCTGTTGAAACCGTCTAACCAATCCTGAACTTAGCTCTTCCCCACCAGAAAACACATGACGCACGGACGCACATTTTATTTTCAACTCAATATGAGTGAAATGATCTAAGAAAACAGATAACATCGAAGGAACAAATTGAGTAATAGTAACCTGATGTTTTTCTATCACTTCAGCTATAATGGTAGGATCTTTCTCTCCACCTGGAGGTAAGAAAGATACACAAGCGCCTACGCTAATACCCCAAAATAACTCCCAAACAGATACATCAAATGAAAATGGTGTTTTCTGCAAGATAACATCCTTTTCAGAAAGTGGATATTGATGTTGCATCCATTCAAGATAATTAATCACTGAATGATGCTCAATCATCACTCCCTTTGGATTCCCTGTAGATCCTGAAGTATACATAACATACGCTAAACCTCTTCCTGTTACACCACTTATACATGGGGTTGATTCTTCTTCTTCAATTGCAGTATAATCTTGATTCATATAAATCGTTTCAATCTGTTCAGATATATATAAATTTTTAGAATTCCCCCCCGTCACTAGTACTTCAATTCCAGCATCCTCTAATATATAACGAAGCCGACTCTCTGGATAAGTAGGGTCAAGTGAAACATACGCTCCTCCTGATTTTAGAATCCCTAATAACGCTATCATCATTTGTAATGAGCGTTCCATATATACCCCGACTAGAGACTCTGGACCTACACCACGCTTTTGTAAATAATGAGCTAGCTGATTAGCGCGTTCATCCAACTCTTTATAGGTAATTTGTTCATTTTCGTAAATAGCCGCGATTGCTTCTGGCGTTTTCTTAACTTGCTCCTCAAATATCGTATGAATCATGCCTTCAGCTGAATATTTTACTTTAGTATTATTCCATTCCTCTAGTAACTGTGTCTGCTCTTCCATTTTTAAATGAGTAATTTCGGAGAGCTTTGAATCTAGGCTCTTCGTCATCTGAATTAATGTTTGCAATAAGTGACCCTGAATACGATTTATTGTTTCTTCATTGAAATAGCTTCGGTCATACATCAACTTTAAAGTAATTTCCTTACCAGGCATTACAATGAGTGTTAAAGGATAATTTGTTTGTTCTACGCTTTGAACCTCTAGTAATCTTAAATCATCATTTCTCTCACCTTGAATTGGATAATTTTCAAATACATACAAGGTATGAAATAGGGAACTATTCCGCGGAACCTCACTCCACCCTTGAATATCAACCAACGAATTATACTCATATTGTCTTCGTTCCATTTCTTTCATCTGTATTTTACGAAGCCAATCTACTACTGATGTATCATCCGTTAATCGAATTCTAGTAGGTAATGTGTTAATAAATAGACCCACCATATTCTCTGCTCCTATCAAATCAGTAGGACGTCCAGAGCTAGTTATGCCAAACACGATGTCACTTTCACCGCTATACCTACTCATCAAGTAAGCCCATGCGCCTTGTACTAATGTATTCAATGTTAATCGACTATTTCGTACCCACTCTTGTAAATTCTTAGTAAGTTCCTCAGATATTTGATAAGTACACTCTCCATAGCCCTTATCCTCTCCTTGATCCTTTCTTTCCATTTCTAATGGTGTAGGTGCATAAAATCCCTTTAATTCTTCTTTCCAAAATTCCTCTGCTTTACTTTGATCTTGCTTATTTATCCACTGGATATATTTTTTGTAAGGAAGAGGTTTAGGAAGATTAAACAATTCTCCCTTTATCATCTTGAGATAAACTTCCATTACCTCACTAAAGACTAGGGAAACACTCCATCCATCCAACAAAATATGATGATGTGTCCAAATGATTCTCATTTTCTCTTCTGCTTCTTTAATCGCAGTGATTCTCATCAACGGTGCTTCGTCCAATAAAAATCCTTTTCTACGATCTGCAGTCAAAAACTGGTGTAATTTCTGCTCCCTCTCCTCATGTGGCTGGGCGCTCCAATCTTCTTGATGAATAGTAAAAGGAAGACGTTGGTAAACTGCTTGCAGAGGTTTTTCTACTTCCTCCCACACAAATACTGAACGTAGAACTTCATGTTGATGAATAACATATTCCCAAGCCTTTTCAAAAGTAGCAACATCCAATCGGCCACCGAGCAAGAAGCCTACTTGTACAATGTAGGAAAAAGAATGATCATCATCTTGATCGTATAAAGTATGAAACAGTATTCCTTTTTGCAAAGGTGATAATCCATATATATCAATAACGTCCCCCATCTTTACACCCTCTTCTTTTTTAATTTAAGTAATACTTTACTCAAGCTTTCTTCCGTAAGGTCCTCTGCATCAGCAAAATCTGATACTGTAAAAGCAGACTCAGTTGTTGGTTTATTTATAAGTTGACGAAGATGCCTCAACATACCATCTGCTATCACTTGAATTGTTAATCTAGAAAACTGTTCTCTACTATACATCCAAACAAAATGTAACTTCTCATCTTTTACCATACCGATAACATCAATTAGATGAGATGGTTTGGAATCTGGAGCATGATCTAAAAATGTAAACCCTGTCTCTTGCATAAACAAAGATTCTTTGGAAAACACTTGATCAAATTGGCCCAAATAGTTAAAGCTTATTGAAGGTTTTTGCTGATAAAACGGAAGTAATTCTCTATTCAAGTAACGTAAAATACCATAATCAACGCCACGATTCGGAATTCGACGCAATTGATCTTTTACAGCCTTTAATCCTTCAATAGGTGTTGTAGATCCTTGAAAATTAAGATGAACAGGATAAATACTCGTGAACCAGCCAACTGTCCGTGATAGATCCATACCTTCAATCATCTCTTCTCTCCCGTGTCCTTCTAGATGGATAGAAACCGTTTGCTGATTTGTACGATCGACGATAGCTTGTCCTAACGCCGTCAATAGTACCTCGTTAATCCTTGTCTTATGAGTCACCGGAACTTCTTGTAAAAGCGCATGGGTTTCTTCTACTCCTAAAGTCCTTGTCACTTTATTAATGGATTCTTCTGTTGTTTCTTGTATTGGGTAGTCCATCGGAATCTTCATCACTTCTTCTTCCTGTTTATTCCAATAATCTTTTGCTTCTTTTAAAATACCAGAATCACTGTATGTCTGTAGTCGTTCCGACCACTCTTTAAAAGATGTACTTTTCGCAGGTAAACGAACTCTCTGACCTTGTTTCAACTGGTTGTATACAGCCTGTAAATCTTCCAATAGAATTCTCCATGATACTCCATCTACTACTAAATGATGAATCACCCAGAATAATCGATCGTTCCCATTCAACATATCCTCGAAATAAACTACTCTCATTAACGGACCTGTAACTAAATTGAAACTAGATTGTGCGATATTCATCTCTTCTTGTATCACTTGATTCCACGCTTGTTCATTAGCATTGTGCCGTTTTACCACACGAATTACAGACTGCTCATCAATCCCCTCATTTCTCTGCCTCCATGTTCCATTTGGTAACTGTTCGTACCGGAAACGTAAAGCATCATGGTGTTTGAGTAAGTTTAATATAGCTCCCTCTAGTAACTCCATGTCCAATCTCTCTCTTACTCTTAAAAGCATCGATTGATTCCAATACTCCGGACGTGGGTGTTCTTGCTCGCAGAACCAGTACTGAATTGGAGTAAGAGGTACATCTCCTGTCACAACTCCCTGCTCCGCTTGTACGCCCTGATTTTCTGTGACCACTTGTGCCAACTCAGCAATAGTTGGGCATTCAAACATTTGCTTTGGAGTAAGTTTTAATCCCGATTGACTCGTTTGTGATATGATCTGAATGCTGAGAATCGAGTCGCCACCAATTTCAAAGAAATTATCATAGATTCCTACCTTTTTAACACCTAATACTTGCTTCCAGATGGTAGCCAGTATCTTTTCGTTACTATTCCGAGGAGCAACAGCTTCACTGTTAGTCTGCTCTTCCTCCGGCATAGGTAAGACCTCACGATCAACTTTACCGTTAGCTGTTAGTGGAATGGCTTCCATCGTCACAAATCTCGAAGGGACCATATAGCTCGGTAGTTTTGCTTTAAGATACTCTCGCCACGCACCTACATTTCCATCTCCTACAACATATGCTACTAATCGTTTGTCACCCGGTTGATCTTCTCTAACAATTACAACAGCCTCTTTTATAGATGCATATGCATTTAAAGTAGACTCAATCTCCCCAATCTCAATTCGGAAACCACGTATTTTGACCTGATGATCAATTCTTCCACGATAATCCAGATTCCCATCTGGCAAATACCTTGCTAAGTCTCCTGTCCGATATAATCTTGCTTTCGGATCACTACTAAATGGATGAGGTATAAAGCGCTCTGCAGTTAATTCAGGTCGATTTAAATACCCACGTGCAAGCCCTGCCCCGCCAATATAAAGCTCACCATCTACACCTATAGGTACAGGTTGTTGATAAGTGTCTAGTATATACACTTCTAAATCTGGAATCCGCTTTCCGATATTACTTCTTGAAGCATGCTGCACATCATCTTGAGTAATTGGATAATATGTAACATGAACGGTAGTTTCTGTAATTCCATACATATTAATTAGCTGCGGTTTTTTCTCCCCATACCTTTGAAACCACGGTAACAAGCTAATAGGTTCTAATACTTCTCCACCAAATATCACATAACGCAGCTGCAAGTTTTTATTCTCATCTTCTTGTTCACACACCTGTATTAACTGTCGAAATGCGGAAGGTGTTTGATTTAGAACTGTGACTTCTTCATCTACCAACAATTGATAAAAATCTTTGGGCGATCGACTAATCCAGTACGGAACAACAACTAATTTCCCACCATATAATAACGCTCCCCAAATTTCCCATACTGAGAAATCAAATGCATAAGAATGAAAAAGCGTCCAAGTATCATTGTCATTAAACTGATACCAACAATCCGTCGATTTAAATAAACGAATGACATTGTGATGCTCTATCATAACGCCCTTTGGATTCCCTGTTGATCCCGAAGTATAGATTACGTAAGCTAGATTTTGAGCATTTACATCAGAAACCGGCAATGTCTTACTTTCTTGCTCGATCTCATCTCGTTCACGATCCAGGCAAATTGATTTAATATTTTCTGGTAACCATTTCAATTCTTTTAAACTTTCTTGTGTTATGAATAACTGAATGCTAGCATCCTCTAAAATATATTGAAGTCGCTGCTCTGGATATGTTGGATCAAGTGGAACATAAGCTCCACCAGCCTTCAAAATCCCTAAAATACCTACAATCATTTCGAGAGAACGTTCAACGCACAGTCCAACTAAAGTATCAGGTCCTACTCCTTTTTTCTGCAGATAATGAGCTAACTGATTTGCACGTTCATTAAGCCCCCTATAAGTAACTTTTTCTTTTTCATACGTAACTGCAATAGCGTTTGGATAAATCATCGCTTGCTGTTCGAACAATGTATGAATAGTTACTTGAGGTGGAAAATCAAGATTAGGATTGTTGAATTCTACTAAACTTCTTCTTTTATCCTCATCAGAAATGATTTCGATTTCAGCTACCTTCTGCTTTGGGTTTTCAAAAGTGTTTTCTATTATCGCTAACATAACGTTAAAAAAACGTTTTATCTCTTCTCTAGAAAATAGCTCCTCACGATAATCAATATGTACATGTAAAGAGTCTATATCAATTAAATTTTCAATATGCACTGCAAAATCTTGTACCTCTTCATGGTTTGGAATCCATAGTGAGTCACCACTTTCATCACGATCTCTATAATCAATCGTAGTTCCGAAAAGTCTCACATTGTTGTTATTCTCTTTATTAATTTGCTTTAATAACAAATCAAATGGAAATTTCTGATGTCGTAATGATTTACTTTGTTTTCTGGACACTCGACCAATAAATGAAAGTACTTCTTCTTCAGGGTCGATATCCATTCTTAGAGGAACTGTACTCACCATCATTCCAATTAATTCCCGCTCCATTTTTGTCATACGATTGCCATAAGCCATTCCTAATGCAATATCAAGCGACGAGGTCCACCGATAAATCGACAACGAAAACGCAGCTACAAAAAGAGTATATACACTAATTTTAAAATTTTCAGAAAATTTCTCTATCTTTCTCTTCAAATACTCTGATAATATAAACGTCTCGCGTGATGCTCTCGTACTAACTTGGTACGCATTATAGGACTTCAACCCCGTCACAGATGGCAGTGTTTTGAATTCTTCTAACCAGAATTTTCGATCTTTTTGAAAGCGACTACCATTCAAGTATGTTTGTTCATTGATCAGAAATTTAACATATGAATTTCTAAGTACGGCTTCGTCAGTCTCGCTATGAATCTCATAATAATATTTAGCAATCTGACTAGTAAAAATTTGGATTGATAAACCATCCATGATAATGTGATGAACATTCCCAAAGACTGCACACTCATTATCGTTTAATTTTATTAAAGCAAAATAGTATAAATCAGAATTAAATAATGTAAACGTTTCTTGTGTTTTCTGCTCAATCCATTTCTCCAGCAAATCTGGATCTTCCACGGAACTAAAATCGAAAAACTCAAATTCTTGTTCTTCATGTTTAACAAAATATTGTTCAGGTTCCTGATGCCCATTTTCTTTTAGTCTGATGCAAAGACCATCATTTTCACTAATAACACGATTCACAACTCGGTTTAATTTTGAATAATCCATTTTTCTATGAAGTTTAAACAAAAATCTTAAATTACATATCCCTTTACCGGAATGAATAACTTCTGTATACCATATTCTCCTTTGTGGATGACTTAACGGATAACATTCCTCAATGGCCATAAAAAATCTTCCCTTCAAAAATTATTTACTCTTATAGGTTCTTGTTTATGTGTAACCCATAAATATTTCTGTAGTGAAACCCCAATTACTCCAATGATGATGAGCCCAATACCCACATAAAAATAGAGTTCAATTACTCCGAAAAAGTGAACCAGTGGACCGCTCATAGCAGGAGAAATAATGAGGACTGCATTTGCTAAACTGCTTTGAATCCCAAATACTCTTCCGACCTGTTCTTGATGAGATTCTATTTGTAGAATGACTTGATTGGATACAAACATAAGTCCACTTCCAATACCAGCTATAAAACTGATCAGATAGGCAAAAATGAGGGATCCATCAGGACTTATCAGAGTTATCAGACTAATTCCCCCGAAGCCAATTCCCATTAAAGCAATACCTCCACATATTACCCAACCATATTGAAAATGTTTTAATTTCTGAGTTAAGAATGCGCCAATTATTCCCCCAAGACCAATAATAGAAATGATGTATCCCATTTTACTCTTATCATTTGGGAACAAGCTCTTAAATAAAGTAGGGAACTGTGAGTCTACTAATTGTAATACTGCCATAGCTATTGTAAAGAAAATCATGGTTGATAATATCATCCGATTGGATAATACATAACCCCAACCTTGTAACCAAGCAGTCCAAGTACTTTGCTTTTTCTTTTCTATACGTTCTCTTGACAGAGATTCCTGTAACCTTATTGTGGGCAACAGAACCAGAGCAGCTAGTAAACAGCATATTGCCCTTATAATCAGACAAAACTCTGGCTGAAACCAGCTCAGTAACATTCCCCCTATAAGTGGCCCCAGTATCTTGGTTCCTTGCTCAACTATCCCATTGATACTTACCGCTTTGGTAAGTAGATTAGGAGAAACAATCTGTCGTGTTAGTGTTTGCTGTGCAGGATAATAAAAAACGGTGAAAATGGACCGAACCATTAATGCTAACAAAAGCCAATGAATATTTTGGACAAATAAAAGAACAATTGTTAATAAACCAACCATTAGGTTACAAAACATCATAATTGGAATTTTTCTATAGCGATCAGCAATCACGCCTGCCCATGAACTAAATATAATTCCAGGAAGTGCATACGCAACGGGAATTAATCCAATCATGGTGGGGTCTACTTCCCATTCAAAACTAACAATGGTCATAATGGCTAACATGTCAATAAATACTCCGAGCATAAGCAGTGAATATGCAGAGAAAACTTGTAAATAAATTGTATTTCTCCATAGACTTTTTGATTCGGTAGTTTTCATAAAAACGAGCTCCTTAAGTTTACTAAATAGGGACGATAGAAGCTAATTGAGTGGGATACGAGACTTCTCCCGCCTCTTCAATCCTATTCTTTTTTTGCAGTTCGTTTGTGATGGTAATGAAATCAATGGCTTGCTTAGACTCTCTCAAAGACACTAACGTTCTAAAAATGAGATATTGACTAACAATTAAATCATAACACTCCTATTAATGGGATTATTTTCTAAAAATAATATAGAAAACAATGAATATTCCGATTATTATTTCTGAAAACCGGAAATATCTCTGTAAAACAACTAAATTAAGATTGAATCGTATCGCAGATTTTAATTAATATTAATAAATAGAATCTACTTTGAGCGTAAGGAATTTGTAAGGAATGGATAAGGAAAAAGAGAGTTTCATTGTATAGGATAAAAATATAACGAGGCGTGAAAGGTGGAACAGATATGGGTTCTGGTGCAAAAACTTAAGGACAATTGTAATGAATCTATAAATCTTGGACATACTGTTACTATTACTTTAGAAAGGGTGCGTGATTGGTATGGAAAAGGAAAATGTATTCAAATGGAAGCATTATCAGCCTGATATTATTTTGTTAACGGTAAGATGGTACCTACGGTACAACCTCAGTTTTCGTGATTTGGTGAAAATGCTAGAAGAACGGGGTTTATCCATTTCTCATACAACGATTATGCGTTGGGTTCATCAGTATGGTCCTGAATTGGACAAACGAATCCGTCGTCACCTCAAACAAACAAATGACTCTTGGAGAGTCGATGAAACATATATCAAAGTAAAAGGTCAATGGATGTATTTGTATCGTGCTGTTGATTCGAAAGGAAACACAATTGATTTTTTCCTAAACAAAACAAGAGACCAGAAGGCTGCAAAGCGCTTTTTCAAGAAAGCTTTGCGGTCTTTTCATGTTTCAAAGCCACGTGTTATAACAGTCGATAAGAACCCAGCTTATCCTATAGCAATTGAACAGTTGAAAATAGAAAAAAGCATACCTGATGGTATGCAACTTAGACAACAAAAGTACTTGAATAACATAGTAGAACAAGATCATCGCTTTATAAAGAAGCGAATCCGTTCTATGCTAGGGTTCAAATGTTTTGACACAGCTACATCCATTCTTTCTGGAGTAGAAGCCATGCATATGATTAAAAAAGAACAGCTTGATTTACGGGACCAGTCTGTCCAAAATCAGAAAGAATTCATCCATCAATTGTTTGGACTTGCAGCATAAGATACGATTCCATTAGGAATATATGCGCTTTATTCTCTTTTATTTTTGCACCAGAACCCTCCACATTGTCTCGTCCACCATTCATCCTCCTATCCAAATATCCATTTTGTTCAATAAAAAAAGAACACTATAAAGTGCCCTAAGCTTCTGAGTATTAAATATACGACAATGCCCTGACCGTTCTAATGGCGCAACATAAAAGAGCTTTATAGCGGAATATATATAGCTCTCGGAAAAGGAATAAGTTGGTTGGCATTGACTCGATATTGTATGTTTTGGAATTCCTTATGTGCAATAAAAAAAGAGCCCTATAAGGTGCTCGTCCCATACGATTATAAAGAATGAATACGTCGTGTTCAGTTATTAGTATATGCTTGTCTCATTCAAAGTTTTACTGGTTTAATGTGTAATTTCTATATAACAAAGAAAAAAGCACCCGTTATGGATGCTTAATCTAATTACCTATATAACTCGTCAAGTCCTTCATCAAATGCCTTATCCAGAGCTTCAGCTTCTTCAACGGGCATTCCTTCTTCTACAACCATAGCCAAAACCTCTGTCATGTTAACTACACAATCTCCGAAAGCTTTAAAGTCACCAGGATATGAAGTCACTTCATTAATAACTTCTTCTTTGTTTCCGTTCATAGTTGCATGAACGCTACGACCATTTTTCATTTCAAATGTAATTTCTAGTACTCTCATTTATCTCACCACCCCTCTCTATTATTATATCAAATAAAAAGCCATCACCGAAGTGACAGCTCAAGGGGATGGGAGAAACATTCACGAAAGGGGAATTTCGCAATCACTCCAAGGCTGAGTGTTCTCAACCTTCTCCAAGCCACCGCATCATATAATTTTCTAGCTCTTATTAGCTACGCGCTTTACGTTCGGTGACTGGGAGAAGACTAAGAATCTTCTCTTTTATACTCCGTGGAGTCGGCTCAATACTTCGGCTACTTAATGTCATTTTCACCTTTGCAGACCAATATCGAATTATAAAGGTTTATATCAAGACGCGTACGTTTCTTCCTGCATCTTGTTTGAACCAATACACAAGACTGAGGGGAAGATTCAGCTGTATTGGCTCAAACAAAGAGCGGAAGCTCTCTGCTCGTTTAGACCTATATTTTTTAGAACGCTACAGTTCATCTAATCGAACGAACCATCACCACATTTGTAAAACAATCCATCTCGAAATCAAGACCTTGAAAGTAGTTTCCGCTACCTCTCAGTAATAATAGTGTATCACCTAAATATCAAGAACAGTGTGTCATCGTTGTGGCATGATTGTGGCTTCTTTTCATTCTGCTGCTCACTCTTCTAATATGGCCATAGCTGTACCCTAGTTCACTAGCAACCTGTTTTAAATTGAATCCCATCACATCACGTAAATAAATAATTTGTTGTTCTAGGCGTTTCTTTTTGCTCATAACAAACTGCGCTTCCCCCATTAATACTTTCTTATCAGCAATACGTTGTTTTAATCGTTCTGACTTCTCCATAATACGATCATGACGACCTGCGATTTCATCTAACGCTAATGGAATTTGTCCACCTGTTACACGATCCTTGCTGTAGTCTGTTACTCCATTAAACTTAGGAGCGTTCATATGCATGTTTTTTATCAGGTATTTATGTTCTAACTTCAAGTCCTTTAGTTCAATTTCCATTAATTCAATTTCTTCTCCTAAATTCTGATAAATGTTTGTCATGGTAAATCCCCCTATTTCGAATTTGTCATTTTAACATCACATAAGGTACGTGAAATTTTACTATCTCATTGTTGAATAAGGGAACATCGCGCATTAACATAGCCCCCACCACACTATTGCGCGTTGTTCCGTTATCCATTAAGCCTTTAATAACTTTCGTTTCTTGGTACTCATCTTCTCTTTCGCTGCTTCTATATTATTAGCAATCCTTACATGATCCTGATCTAACTGAATCATTCCATCTAACACCCCTGGAATCAATCCTGATTCATCGATGTATTGTAAGTAATCAACTGGTGCTCGTTCTGTTTGTTCCACTAAGTATCCATAAATATCAAAGTCTGCTCTTGGTATCGACTTCTTACCTTTTGGTTGATGAGACATTCTTACATAAGTCGGACGCTTGTTTATAAGCGCCACTCCCTCACGTTGATACATTTCAATAGATTGATTGATAAGTTTCTCAAAATGCATTCCTCTGTTCCCTAAACCCATTGTTATTTCCTCACTTTCTTCTAAAAGGATTATTTTGTTATGTTTTCTAACAAACTTCATTTCAAAATTTTCAGATCCAGATGAACCTCTAGACGCATACACCATATACTAATTTAAATACTCCCTAAAAAAGTAGGTGAAAACAATGCCGTCTGTTGTTGGAAATCTGGTTGTACAAAATAGTAACGGTTCTTTCAATTTAGGTGATTTTTATAACGTTTCTCCAAAGGAAAATACAAAAGCTTATAATGGTTCAGGATCATCCACTGTTGCTTTTGTTGCCAATACTTTTAGCGGTGTTAGTGCAACAAACACATACGATTCTGATATTGCAGATCAAAACCAAGTTGGAACAGTCTAAAAGTATTTATTTCCCTCTACCCCCCTGAATAAAACTCAAAATTCTGTCAATAATATGGATAGGCTGTTAAACAGCCAGAAATCTCTTATGTGTAACCGTGCTAATCGAGACTTCCTTCAAGACTGAGCAGTTAGCTTTTGCTAGCTGCTCTTTTTGAGTTTGTCCGAATAAAATTCTAAATTCTGTCCAATACTATAAATGGGCTGATACAGCTTGAATTCACAGTGACCTCTGTAATTTTCTTTTTCCCTTTCTCTGAGGGCTAAGCAGTTAGCTTTTGCTAGCTGTTCTTTTGTTTTCACCATTTAAGCAGGGTTAGAATATATTAAATTCTACCTTTCTTTATAACGTGAGCTGGCCACTTACGCTATTTTTACAAAGGGCACTAATTGATAGTGCTCTTTTTAGTTTTTTTTACAAAATGAAATTTTTATTAAGTTCACTTCCGTATAACTTTTCCAATATTGTTTACACTACAACTGTAACTTAAAGTTACACATCATTACTTGTAGGGCCTAATTTCTTTTGTACAACAAGTAGTTAGTTAATTGAGCTAGCTGCTTTGTTGTGCTAAATCTAGTTTTTATTAGGTATTTGCACCTCAATGAATAACTCACATATATTATCATGTGTGCCACACTACTCTCTGAGGGCCCAACTTACTGAGAGCACTACTTGAAGGTGCTCTTTTTAGTTTCTTCTGAATAAATCCCCAATTTCTGTACATACTTTGAATACGCCAATCTGTAACAATTGATTTTCCTCCAAAATGGGGCAGTTAGCTTTTGCTGACTGTTCTTTTGTTTGAAATTAAAATAGCGTTTTTGTTTAAAACCATCCTTATTTTTAGCTATAGTCTTACTAACACTTTTGTGTTAAAATCCTCTAGAATATTAATCTTTATATTATTTTTTGGAGGATTTATGAATAATCAAAACAACAATGAAACAAACAACATCAGTAGACTATTGGCAATTTTTCTAATAGTATCACCACTGTTAATACCTATTGTGCTCCCTACAGCTATAATTGTAGGAATGAAACAATGGATGCCTGATGACGTTGAATATCCAAGTATAATATCACTATTGACATTATGTATTGGATTTTTCATAGTAGGAATCATCTTCTCTTTAGTATTACGAGTATTCAAATTATCTGAGGAAAAGCTAAAAGAATTAGGTTTCTTAGGGTTTACAATTTCAATTGTTAGTACCTTCCTGACGATGTATGTCGGATATTTTTGGCTAGCTAATCTTAATTTTACAACTGTGAAATTAACACCTCATGCTGTATTGATTTTTGCTATTTTATCTACGGTTCTTCTAGAGGCTATCTTTAAATTAATCGATAAATTTGATACCTCCGATGAAAGAGAATCAATAAATTAAAATTCAGCACCCCTTATCCAAGAGCACATACTCAAATGTGCTCTCTTTTATTTACTTATTAAAATAGCGTTTTTGTTCAAAATGACACCCCATTCATTTGGACACATTTACCAGTATTTTTACCAAAAAATTCATGATATCGTTAATTAGTCGAGTACGTCATTACTTGACGATTACCCTTAGGAGCCCCGCAGACAATCGGGGTTTCTTTTATTTAAATAAGGATTTTGTTTAGTTTTTCTTATGCCTAAGAATCTCTTTGACATGACATACTAACTGCTCACGATCCATCTTTGTATAACCTTTTATTTTGTTATGTCTACAAACTGATTTGAGTTGTTTCATTGGCCATTATTCTACTGGTGAAATACTAACGATTACAGTTTGGTCATTCATATCCATTCCCCTTTCTTAATCCAGATCCATGATCTCCGCTAACGTCCTTGTACTTACAACCGTTTTAATAATTTGAATTCTCCCATGTCTTGCTATGGCATCATTCTTTGCATCTTCTTCATTTTCCGCTTCAAACCAATCTATTTTTTGCTTTTCATCTTGGTCAAAGAAGTGAACTTCAAATGTAGGCGTTATAGCGTTATGGCTATTACTACGCAGAAATTGTTCGGAAGTACTGGTTGCTGTATAGTCAAAGCTTCCTATAACATCCTCAAAAGAGAGTTGACCGCTTCTCATGCCACAACGCCTTGTTTCTCTTCCTGCTGCATACGATGAATTTCCATTAACCTCGCTATAACGGCATGACGCTTTCTATCGACTTCTTCAGGTGTTTGATTCCCTGCCGCGCAAATACATGGTGCGATTTGATAACAGCCATTCCCCATATCGTTTCTAATTACTCCCGTTCCTTCACATGCACACATTAAGAAGCACCTCCGAATTTTTGTAGTCGCTGTTTAGCAATCTCTCTTCTATAACTCGTTGCTTTGTTTTCAACTGTTAAACTTGTTTCTACCATCCGATCATAGGAACGTTTTCCTACCTGTTCTTGAAGTTCCTTCGGTTTCAAGTTACCTGTATAAAGTGTCGGTAGTTCTTTTCTATATCGACCATCTATAATATCGAAAATCTTTTCTTCTACCCATTCCGTCGCTTTCTCCGCTCCGATATCATCTAGAATGAGTAAGTCGCATTCCAGAAGCGCTCGCATGATTTGTGATTCACTTTCCTTGTTATCGTTATTGAACGTGCTACGAATACGTTGTAATAGCTCTGGTACGCTTTGGAATACAGTGATAAACCCTTTGTTTGTTAACTCATTCGCAATAGCTGCTGCTAAGTGAGTCTTGCCATTACCAGGATCTCCCCAAATCATTAGTGATTCGCCATTCCATTCTTCAAATGTCTTTACATAGTGAGTAGCAATCTTATGAGCCGTTTCGGATCCATTTCTTTCTAAAAATGATTCAAATGTACTCTTAGCAAAGCGATCACCTAAATTATTAATACTGAACAACTTTTCGATTTCTCTTTTCTTAGCGAAGTTTTGATATTCTCGTACTTTCGCTTCTTCTCGCTCGACCACACATTCACAAGTAGGAAGGACCTTGTTTTTTGATTCGTAACGTTGGTACCTCAACTACAATTGCTTTAATGAAGGTATTGCAGTGTTTACATGTATACCCTTCTGTTTCCTCATCACAAGCCGATGTATTCAAAATCTGAGTCATCACTCTTCCTACTGCTTCCATTTGGCTTCGCCCCTTTTTTACGTTGGTATTCTGATTCTAAAGCTTCTACCTCACTTAAAGTCTTCACATTGCTGTTAGTCCATTGTTTTAAAATCCCCTCAGCATAGTTCCATTTCTTCTGCTGTTTTAATGCTCGTTCCATAGCTGCTTTCACAACTTCTTCACTAGTATCGCTTGACCATTGGGTAATGCTATCTGCTACAAATGGATTTAGAATCCCAAAGTTATTTTCATAGAATGAGAAGACGTTACTACTACTTTATTTATCAGTATTTAGTTTATTAGTACTTAGTTCTTTAGTACTTAGTAGCGTTGGATTTTCCATAAATGGATTTCCCACTTGTGGAATTTCCATATGTGGTTTTTCCATAAGTGGATTTTCCGTTTGTGGTACTTCATATATGATTGTTTCCCAATTAGTTATCTTTCCTTTTTCGTTTTTTACAGGAAACCGTTTAACATACCCATGTTCTTTTAATTCTTTCATTCCAGCTCTTAAACTATCAATTCCGTCCTTAGCGTGATTCGCGACTTCCTCCATATAGAAAACCCAGTCATCTGGCAAAGAAAGTATGTAGGCTAAAATTCCTTTTGCTTTCCAAGTTAAACGTTCATCTTTAAGTCCTGTGTTATTAATTGTTGTGTAGTTTTTATCTTTGCTTACTCTAAAAGTTGCCAATTAGTTCACCTTCTTCATTTCCGTTTCATAGAAGCAATCTGTTTCATCGATTTCACCAGTTTTATAAATGCTATCTGTATTGACGACTCTGCGTACTGGATAAACACACTCGTATCCGTCTTTCGCCATTTTGTATACTCTTATTCCAATTGTCGTTTTATCTGGATCGCATAAATACTTGTTTTTATTTTTCTTGCTTGGAATTAAAAACTTATATCGTTTTGGTCTGTATACCGTTTCCATTTACATCTCCCTTTCGCATATCGCAATATCGCCTTTAACACTTAATATTCTGTAACCTAGATAGCGATCAGGAGTGATGTACTCAATCGCCTTTACTTTCGCTTCTTTTTCATTTCGCGCGCCCTTCCATACCCATGAAGGAAGGACGACTTTTGATTGATTTTTATCTAACATAGGCTTTCACTCCTTAATTTGTTTGCTCTACCTCTTCAACCGTTTCCTTTGCTTTGGCTTCAGCTACTTCTTTTTCAGCTTGTTTAACCCACTTTGTTGATTTCTTAAGTATTTCCTCGGCTTGCTTCAACGTTAATTCAGCAACTTCGTTGATGCTTAAGTGTCCTTTAATCGCGTCTTCGTCCACTTTCCGAAGAGTAGCTAATTTTTTTATGTTTAATTTGATTGCACCGACCTGTTGAGCGGTAATCATTGGCTCTTGAACCTCTGGTAAGTCTTCGCCTGCATAGATATATAATCCCAATCCGTGAAGCGCTATAGCCTTTACTAAGCAACGTTGAATACTCGTGTTGATATCGAAACTATTTGGTTCTGCGATCGGTTTATTTTGATTGTTAAGTATTGGGTGAATCTGACTTAGTGGTAATCCCTGTAAAGTTACTTCAACTTCTACAAAGTAACCGCAATCCGTTTTAAGGTAAGGTACTCCATCGAATCGCTTTACTTCCCACGTTGCTGTTAGATCTACTTCACGAAGCTTTTTAACTGCCCACGCCCATGATAAGTAGTTAAAGCGCCCTTTCTTTTCAACATGTTCCGTGCAATCTATCTGAGCTAATTTAGAAAAGTAATTTTCAGTTGTCATATGAATCTCCCTCTCTTTTAAAATGGTGATATTTCCGTTTGTTTACTAGCTTCATGCACTTCCGTAAGCGCCTGTAATCCATATTCATAAGCTACAACCATCGATGCAGCGTTAGGTTCATTACTTTGCTTGTATCGTTCAACCAAGCTCTTCATAATTTGAATTTCAGCTTCAATTTTGTTTTGTAGGCCCATATCATTCACCTGCCACTTTCGCTATCGAGCTTTCTTTTACGAATTGTTTAATACAATCAGCTTCTGCATGGATTGGATCTCCATTGCAATCAAGATAACTCTCACCGTAATAAATCTCTCCGCCACAGCCTTGGCAATAATCCATACAATCATTTGTTGCTGAATTATGAGCGTTTCCAATCAACATTCCGTTTTCTAACATTTCTCATTCCTCCTTGTTTTTAGGAGAAAACATTTGATATAATGTAAGTGAGTCATTACAAATGTGTTTTCTCCAAACCGTCCTAGGCATAGGGCGGTTTTTTATTTTCTCAATGGAAATTAATGAATAATTCTGTTAATATTTAATTACCGATATGTGTAACAACCTGCCTGTACTTCTGTACGGGCTTTTTATTATGCTAGTTTTTAACTAGCGGATACATTTTTCCCACCCTTTCTCGATGCTTTCACGCATCGGAATATCCAGGAACCTATTTACTAGGTGGGGAATACCATTATACCCCTGAATATTCTGACAAACGAAAGCTTGTCCATTGTTCATAATTCCGTAACACATATACACGAGTTCCTGTGTTAGACTAAGGTCATTCGAAGAAGTCATTCGTTATTAATAGAATCAACAATTCTTAATACCCCATCCCCTGCCCTAGCTCCCCTGCTAGGGCTTTTTGTTTTCTCTCGACTCTTTTTGGATTTCTAAAAGAGCATGGAACGTATTTCTTTTAATCGTTTCCAACAATCGAAAAGCTTCATGAGCTGTATAACCTTCTTCTTCAACTAATCTTGTAAGACCAGTGATTATTAGTTGTTGACCGAAACTATCTAGATTTAATTCATCTTTACTCATTTTTCACTCCCCTTTGTTCATAATTTCGTAACATCTATATATAAAGTTTTTATAAATTATGTGTTACACTTTGTACATTCCAAGAAGTCCTTATGGAATCGACAACTCAATACCCTTAGTTATTACCCTGCATCCCCTGTAGGGTTTTTTCTTATTTAGCTAGAGTGATATACTTGTATGTTTCCTCAACCTTATCTGCGCTGTTATGTACTCCTCTAGCTCTTAAATCCTTTATGATCCACAAGATTTTCTTTCGTTCGTATTCATCACGCTGCTGTTTATTCATCATCTTCCATCCATCCTGCTTTCTTTGCTGCAGCATCTATTCGATGCACTAAGTATGCCGATAAACATATAGCTATCGCGACAATTATCAAAGATAGTGAGCTTTCCATCCTAAACCGCCTCCTGTTCCAGTTCTTTCTTCAGTCGGTCTATGATGTAAGCTTGTCCTTTTGGCGTTACGTATGTTGTTGTCCATGTGAAAAAAGGATTTATGAGCTTATTAATAGCTACTACGTGTCTTATATTTACTGGTTGTTCAGCAGATATGAAAGTTGTAGAAGAAGATGCTACGGAGAAATTACAAGATAGCAAGTTGTCGCCGTATATTGAAGAGACTATTTACAAGGCCGGTAATAGGAATAAAGATGAAACCTCAGTAAACATTAAAATAAATGTAGATGAAGGATTCTCTGACTTAGAAAAAGTAGAGAAATACGAGGTAATGAGTGACGCTATTGCGAAATTGGTGGGGTCCTCTAATCTAATCAAATGTGGAGATGACAACTATTGTATTTACGACAATATACAGATTTCTTATGATAATAACAACTACAAAATGAGTGTTATTGATAAAGAATTAGTTATTAATGATAACGAAAGGTACACAAAGTCAGATTACAAGTCTGATATGGATCAAGTAAACAAAATAGATCCGTCTGAAAAATATAAGGGGAATTACAACTCAGTTCCTTCTTCTTCAACAGGGCAAGGACAATCATCCACAAATGCCCCTAAAAAGGACTCAGCTAACTATGATGCTAATGGTAATTATAAACCCGTTGACCAGATGAAACCTGAGGAAATCAAAAAAGAGTTAGAAGGAATGCTGGAGGAATCTTTAAAAAGGTAGTTTGAACAAAATATAGATTTGAATCATATTTCTCAATGAATACAATAACTTAACGTGGTAAAATATTATTGGGATGGAAGTCCAATACATATTATTAAAATTGAAGTGGTTCAAGTCGGAGGAAGGCACCTTAGGGTGTCTTTTTTGTGTTTATGGATTTTTTAGAAAATATTTGAAATATAATACAATCAATTATATTATTATATTTGTATGACTTCTGTTTTTGGATAATTATGAAAATTAATAGAGGGAAACAATAATGAAATTAGGAAAATTAGCATTAATTGGGGCGTTAACATTTAGCGGGTTTACTGCAATAGAAATGATTAAGCCTACCTCACAAGTTGCTGCAGCTTACTCAGATCCATTTAATGATGATTGGGGATTTAAAACCATTGTGGATCTGGAAAGTTCCGTGGAAAGTACATATCAACCTGATTGGAAGATTGGGGATTTAATAACTGGTGATACATTTTACTTAACGCAGCACTTTGGTAGAGAACATTTTGGTGCGCAAATGAAAATTTTTAAAGTCCACACAAATGGTACCCTAGAACGATTCCAAACAATAGAACCAGAATTTCTTCCTGGAACAGAAATTTGGCAAACTTCTATCACAGATAGCTATACAAGTGGTACTTATGTAGCTGCAATTAAATATCGTGGTGAATTCACGTATTCAAATCAATTTACAATCAATTAAGGATGTAATAAATTAGAAATAGGCACTCAAAAGAGTGCTTTTACTATTTCTCAATACTCGAAATTATTTAACGTGGTAAAATAATAATTGGATTGGCATCCAATACCATATTACGATGGTTCAAATCGCAGGAAGGCACCTTAGGGTGTCTTTTCTTTATGTTATTTTTTTATTTATAAAGTGTTTGAATTCAAAAAATACATAGATTAGAACTTAATATAATAATCCTAATAAATCGATAATCTCAATAATTTTCTTATCTTCTACTCTACAATAAAGCCTTGTACCCTTGCGCTCACTAATTACCATATTACCTTTAGTTAGTTTGCGTACATGTTGTAAAGTCATAGGTTCCGAAATATGCGTCGCAGCACTCAACTGAGAAACTGTCAAAGTCCCACTTACAATCAATTCACGTACAATTAATAAACGACTTAAACTGCCTAATAACTCTAAGATTTCAGCACCACTTTCATAATTACTAGGATCCATATTGAAATCGCCCGACATACTATTCATCTCCCTAATATCAATACAAATATTAAATAGGGTTCTGGTGCAAAAATAAAATAAAAGAGAATAAAGCGCATATATTCCTAACGGAATCGTATCTTATACTGCAAGTCCAAACAATTGATGGATGAATTCTTTCTGATTTTGGACAGATTGGTCCCGTAAATCAAGCTGTTCTTTTTTAATCATATGCATGGCTTCTACTCCAGAAAGAATGGATGTAGCTGTTTCAAAACATTTGAACCCTAGCATAGAACGGATTCGCTTCTTTATAAAGCGATGATCTTGTTCTACTATGTTATTCAAGTACTTTTGTTGTCTAAGTTGCATACCATCAGGTATGCTTTTTTCTTTTTTTAACTGTTCAATTGCTATAGGATAAGCCGGGTTCTTATCGACTGTTATAACACGTGGCTTTGAAACATGAAAAGACCGCAAAGCTTTCTTGAAAAAGCGCTTTGCAGCCTTTTGGTCTCTTGTTTTGTTTAGGAAAAAATCAATTGTGTTTCCTTTCGAATCAACAGCACGATACAGATACATCCATTGACCTTTTACTTTGATATATGTTTCATCGACTCTCCAAGAGTCATTTGTTTGTTTGAGGTGACGGCGGATTCGTTTTTCCAATTCAGGACCATACTGATGAACCCAACGCATAATCGTTGTATGAGAAATGGATAAACCCCGTTCTTCTAGCATTTCCACCAAATCACGAAAACTGAGGTTGTACCGTAGGTACCATCTTACCGTTAACAAAATAATATCAGGCTGATAATGCTTCCATTTGAATACATTTTCCTTTTCCATACCAATCACGCACCCTTTTTAAAGTAATAGTAACAGTATGTCCAAGATTTATAGATTCATTGCAATTGTCCTTAAGTTTTTGCACCAAAACCTCCAATCCTTTAATTAAGGAAGCATTACTTATAAACTTGGTTTTATTTTGTTTTATTTTCAATAATCCTGTATTCATTGTTTTTTTTTCATTATTTTCCATAGTAGATAATTTAATAATTATTCCTCGCTTCTTTAATTGGTATAAATAAACAATAATCCTAAAATGAGGATAATTCAATATTTTCTTTGTAAAGTAATGTGTTATGTATAATAGTGTTCTATACATAACATTAGGGTTTCAAGCGCAAAATTCTTAAAGTAACTGTAGGGTACAGGGGGTATCGCCAGCATTTTTGAAAAACCCCCACGCTAAGAATGGTTCTGTTGCAAGGTTTTTAAAATTGAGCTTAAATTTTGCAACAAAACCTACAAGTTCCCCCCTCAGCCTCCCGAAAAAAGGGAGGAAATGATTTGTAAAATACGGATTCATGATGTACCATACTAGATATTTGGTAGGTGACGTGCCTCTTCTGTCTATATTCTCGTCACCAATCTTCTATATTGCTTGTTGGCATCGTATTATAAAAGATCCTTAATCCTTTGAACTGTACCCATGAATCATGGACACTTAAAAAAAGCCCCATGATTCGGGGGTTTTGTGTATTTTTATCAAAAAACCCTCGTTATAATGGAACCAACGATTGAAATGAGGTACGGAGAATGAGTAAAATTATTTTTAATGAAATTCAATGGAGAAGTCATTATGGGAGCGAATATGATATTTGTAATTGTCTTCCAAGTTGTACAGGTGCATATTATAACTAACCTCAAAAGAGGATTGTATATCATAATACAATCCTCTTTTAGTCCACACCCACATCTTAGTTAAATCCGGAATGTATCTAGTACATTATCTTTTTCTTCTTTATTAATACCGATGTATCGTAGTGTAATTTGTGGTGTACTATGATTCAATATTTCTTGTAACATAGCAATATCCTTTGTTTGCTTGTAAAACCAATATCCAAACGTTTTACGCATGGTATGGGTACCTAAAGATTCGACTCCGGCAAAATCCCCGGCTTTTTGTAACTGTCGATAGGCTTGAATTTTACTAATGGCTTTATCCCCTTTTCGAGAAGGAAATAACCAGGTACTTTTTAGATCTTCAGCGTATGGAAGTACTTCCTCAAAAATGGATGTAATATTTATGATACGCTCCTTTTTTGTCTTTCCTTCTTTCACTTTAAATTCTTTCCGTTTTTTTCGCTTCAGTTTTAAAATTTCACTCGTTTCCATTTTAAGTAAATCACTTACACGTAACCCCGTATTAATACCAATTAAAAATAAAATGTAATCACGATCTGAACAATGACGTTTAAGAGACCATTTCATGTCTTCGAGCTGTTCTTTGCTTCGAATTGGCTGTACATCAATTAAATGTTGCTTTTTATCCATCTGTTTTTCAATCCCTTTGTTTTCAGTGATTTGAATGTATACTTTTTTTGTTTTTATAATATCAATGAAATCAGATGGAAGTCAATGTTTAAGGGGAAATGAAAGTAAACTTTTGGTTTTCAAAACATTTATAGCTAATTTTGTAATAAATTTCTCAATATTGATATAGATATTAAATATGGGTTTTATATCTAAAATTAACAAAAAATATAATATCATAAAAATTAAGATAGTTTGTGTCACTTGTTTTTCCCTTATCTTTTTTTATTTGTAAATTTTTGATATAAAAAAGGAATCCTTATAAGAGGTATCTCCAGCATTTTGGAAAAACCCCACGCTAAGTGTTGGTTTGTAATAAAGTTTGATCAAAAGCATGCTACAAAAATTGATTTTTCAACAGAAGAAACCCAAACATTTTGAAAAAAGTTTAATCAAAATGCTTGGGTTATTTGTTGCTAGTGAATAATTTTTTATAAAAAGTTTAATCATTTTTCTACCTGTGTTTACTCCACAATCGCGCCCGATTCTGGAAGATTTTAAAAACGTTTATTTTTCTTTTAACATTGAATACTTTCGATAAGTTTTATAGAAATTGATACCCAAAAAAACAAACAGAAGTGTGGAAGACAATTTCAAAAGGACAAATGGAGTTTCAAATAAAAATGCCTTCCAAAATAATGAACCTTTCATACTCCAAAGACCTTCATGATATAATCCCGAATCCTTGTAAAACATATAAGAATAAGCTAAACACAGCATAACCAACCAAAATGAATAATTCATTAATTTTTTATAATGATTATCCTTTGATTGGCGATCCGAGAAGATTTCATTTTGATCATCATCTTCTTTTTGCCAATACCGTATTCCACTAAGCCAGGGCCCTTTTATATAGTTCCAACCGAAATCCTCATATATCCCTTTGTATTCAACCAACTTTTTCTTAGGTAAATAATCTTGATAATCAAGTCGTATAACATATCTCTTGTCAGTTTTTTCGAAAGTGTATATTCCTAATCCACTAATATTTGTACAACGATAGCCTTTTTGTAATTGCTCGTTCAGCCATTGCTCCTCTTTTTCAATATCAAAAAACATCTTACTAAATTTCTTCATTCGATTCACTTCCTTCGTACAGGGATAAAATATGCAATAACCTGTTTTGTTCCATTTTCAAAATGTCGCTTCCTTCTGCAGTTATCATATAAACTTTTCTTCGACCTAACTCTCCAACAGGTTCAATCCAACCATGCTTATTCAAGTTTTCAATCGCACCGTATAATGTACCAGCTGCTAAAATAACAGTACCGTTACTTATCTTTTCTATCTTCTGCATTACGGCATAGCCATGGAGTGGCTCACGCATAGCTAGTAAAATATAATGCATGGTTTCAGACAACGGTAATAATTTATGTTTCATATCCTCATCCTTTACTCAGTTCGACTATATAGTTCAACTTAATAACAATTTAATACAGTTCAACTGAATAGTCAACAACTTTTTCAAAATTAGTCAAATGAACTTAAAGTAAATAGCTTGATAACAAGGAGAAAATCAATCTAAAAAGTTACTTTCCTTACGTAAGGTAAAGTGACTTTTTTGTAGTCTTATTCAATTAAATGGCCTTTTAGTGGAGTAACTTTATTGCCGCCCAACAGTTCCTTAATCCGCCTTTCAGTTCAGATTTTCTTTTCACTATAAAAACATCCCTTTAGATAAACAGATCCAAAGGGACAAAACATCGCGTCTTTTTTATAAACACCGTGACTTTATTTAAAAGCGACACTAAGCAAAAAATACAATAAGCTGTCCATATGGACAGCTTATTTACATAATTACCGAAAGTGGAAGTTTAAAAGTTTTTAGTTTCTTTCTCAATTAAAGCGTCCGTTAGTTAAAGATTATGGATAATTAATTTGAAGGTGTTTTTATTTAAATACACCTTTTCTTTTGGAAAGCCAATCTTCTAAGGCATCTTCGTGTAGTTTTGTGAATAATTTCGGTATTTGGTCTATTGGGAAGTATTTTAAATCTAAAGTTTCAATACCATCTACAGTAAGTTCCCCATCAATTGGTTTGCATTGAAAACAATGAACGATAGTCTGAGCTTTATCTCCGTTCGGAAACTCACCAAAATATTTAGAGTAGACACCTATAAGATGTTCAACTTCAAGGGGTACGGAAACGATTCGAGGTATGAGGGGCCACTCTGGAAAAGTATTTAATAATAAAAATCGTAGGAAATGATAATTCCTACGATTTTTTGATTAGAATTCTCTAATATTAATTGCAAAATGTGGTTTGAATCTCACTTCAATTGCTTTTTTCTCTTCATAGCACTGAATATGGAGTATTTCATTGCGAGTATAGACTCTTTCTACAACTTCCATATTAACGTCAAATACACATCCTTCATTATAAGAAAGACTTAATTTAATTGTATTTTCATAAACTGACATAATCATTATTAATTTAAATCCTAAGTGATCCATTTTACGATACAGATATACACCTGCACCTTCAATTAAAAAGTCTTCTGGTTCACTCTCAAATAGCTCTAATAACTCATACTTATCATATTTTATGTTCAATTTTTAACCTACTTTCTGCAATTAATGGTACTAATCTCCATATTTTCATGTCCCATTTTTTATAGAATGTGAATATGTATGGTGTTTTAAATTTTAAACATAAAATAAAAAGGATCAAGAAAATGACCCTTTTTATTATTTTAAAATTTAGTTTGTAATGAAAAATTTGGTTTAAAAGAAATTTGTAATAGTTGTTTTTCGCTTTCATCGTAAACTTTCAAAGTATTTTCCGAAGTTTTTATTCTATTTACATTAACCACTACAATATCGTAAATAAGTGATTTTAAGTTCTCATGCGTCAATTCAAGGCTTACATAGTTTTCATAAACAGATATAAATAATTCCAAGGTATATCCTGACGTATCTGTTGAGTTGTAACTATATATACTTGCATCAGCATCTATCACCGTATGTTCATTACAGAAAATCTCTAATAATTCCAATTCATCATAAATAATTCCCATTGCGATGGCTCCTTTTATCCTTAATAAGGGACAACGGTTACTACATCACCTTTACCATTAGTAATGACTCTAGCGTCGCGTCCAGTATGTTCCCATGAATCAGGTTTATTTCCAGGTTTTTTTGTCCCATTTTTAATTATATCCTCTACTACAGAAGGTGTAATACCTCTAGGATCCACAAATTCTTTAAATTTCTGTGTACCAGGTACAAGCCCTCTAATTCAGCGCGTACTTGTATTGTATCGGGAGCCATTCTTTCTAAAGCATGCTCAGAATATTTACAATCATTGATTTTAAGTTTTTAAAACTCATTTATTGTAACTGTAAAATATGGTTTGAATTTTACTTTGATTTTTTTCTTTTCTTCTGTACCTAGAATGTATAGTGAATCATTACGAGTATATATCTCTTTCACCGATTCCATCTTGGTTTCTATGATACGTTTGTCTTCGTATAGCATTATCAATTCAACTGTTGCATCATAATAGAACATATTCATAACCAGTTCAAATCCTAGTTTATCGATTTTACTATATCTATACGCACCCGCACCTGGAATATAATAATCTTCTGGTTCACTCTCGAAAATTTCTAATAACTCGTACTTATCATGTTTAATATCCAATATTCCTCAACCCTTTTTATCATAGATTATTTACTATACTATTCATTCTATTCTTTTGTATTTGCGGGAACAGCTGTGATAACATCACCTTTATCATTTATAACTACGTAGCCATCTTCTCTAACATATTTCCAAGTACCAGGATTTTCTCCTGGTTTACGAGTACCAGTTTTTATAATATCTTCAACTACATTTGGAGTCATTCCCCGAGGATCAACTTTTTTTAATTCCTCCATGTATTTATCTGATCCGAATGTATACCCTTTTCTTTCAGCTCTCTCACGTGCACGTTTTGTAAGTTCCGCTCGAACTTGAACTGTGTCAGGTGCCATTCTTTCAAGCGCATGTTCAGTATACTTACGCCCATTAATGACTCCGCCGCCTCTTGGCATGCTCCAACCAATCTCTTCCGTTACCTTTGATACTTTTCCTAATTCCTTCGCTTTTTGTTCTAACTCACCATATTTACCGAATACACGTCCAATAACTTTAGGAGCCCCACCAAAAACAGTAGAAACGGTTCCCCATACATAGTCATTTTTGTCATACTCTCTATCAGTGAAATATTCTTTGCCGTTAATGAGTTGTAGCCCTTGTTTGATTTGCCCAATAACTGGCATGAAATCAAGTGACATCGATCCAAGTTCATTTGTACGCTTCTGTTCTGCCAAAAACTCTTCCATTTTTTCAGGTGGTACACCAAAATCTTTGAGGCGAGTAGATAAACCATCCATGTTTCCAACATTTTTAGCTATATTAGACGTATCTATTTTATAGCCTGAAATCTTATTAGCAGAGTCCATAATGTTATTGGCAGCATCTAATCCAGACATCATATCTGTATGTAGTGTTGGAAATGCTTGTTGGGCTTCTGCAACATGCGTTGAGACACTATTAATTAGTCCATCAGCCATTACTGCTTGTTTATGAAGTGATGCCCCAGCTTTTTGTACAGAATCTCCAAACTTATGGAAACTTTGATTTACTACGCGTAAATCACTGGCCATTTGTTTATATTCAGGTAGTCTGTTTTTGAATCCTTCCTGCATGGCAGTAAGTTGCTGTCCATAGTCGCGAACACCGTCTGCAAATTTTTCTATTTCACCTTTTGGTAATGTGCCAACCCATTTTTCTGCTGGTTCGATAAACACCTTATTAATTGAGAGCGAGTAAGCTGTTGTCATGTCCATAAACATTATCATGGCATCTGTTCCTGCATCTACAGTATCTACAAACCAATCCAACATTTGCTTTTTATAGGCTGTCATACTATTTTTATAATCCGTTAAACCATTCACATAGTTTTGAAGGTTAGCTTTATCCTGCTGTACTAAATATTTACCTTCTTGAATTTGTTGAATAATATTACCTGAATCCTGATTCGCTTTATCGATAATCATAACACTATCTTTTAGTAGCATTAATTTATGGATTTTCCCAAAATCCTCATTCATCATCTCTAAAGTTGCGATAGTAGAATTGTATTTTTCTCTTACAGCTGGATCAGCTTCTTTTTCATAAATCTTATCTACAGTATTCTTCAATTCAGATTTTTTTAGTGTCGTTAGTAATTGAGAGACACTTTGTGCGAATTCACTTGATTCAACTAAAGCCGCATCATAATTTTTAGTTTCTTTTGCTTTTTTATAGCGTTCGGAATATTTTTTTACTAACTCAGTACTCGTTTTTAAATCATCAATATCTTGACGAATCGTATCTATTTTATTAGACAAGGATTGATCAAACACGACTGCAAATAATTTTTGCACAACGTATGTTTGACCATTGTAGTTCACCTTAAACCATAGAGGACCGTCTTCCCCTACTACTTCAAGAATTTCATCGTTTCTAACTTTTATTGGGTCAAATCCCCTTACAACTGTTCTGGATTTGTAGATATTTTGATCGAGGGATTGGATTGTTATCCACCCTTTTACCATTTTACCTGTTCTATCAAATTGGAATTGTTTTCCTTTGTAGGTTACATCGCCTTTTTGAATAACACCGTTATCGTCTGCATAATACCAATGGGTAGTTTGAGAGAACCATCCTTTTTGTGCAGCTCCACTTACCTTATCAAAATAGTAGTCTTTTCCGTCTACAGTATTCCATCCCGAAGCTAGATTACCATTTTTATCGAAGAGATATGTATCATCCCCTGAACGCAACAATCCAGTATGTTTCACGCCTGGTTTGTCATAATAGTATTTCTTTTCTCCATCTACAACCCAGCCAACCGCGTCATTATTTTTTATACCTGATGTTGCCATAATTGTCCTATATAAGAACATAGAAAATTGCTCTCTTGTGACAATTCCATTTGGATTAAAATTGCCGTCCCCAGTGCCATTTGTTATTTTGTTCCCAGCTAATATTTTGACATATTCGTTGGCCCAGTGACCTTTCATATCCGTAAATTCAAAATTCCCTTGCGGTTTTAAATCGAATGTTCTGACGAGCACAGTAGCCATTTCAGCACGCGTCATATTATTTTTCGGATTGAATTGTTTCTCTACATTTACGCTAAATATGCCTCGTGCAGTAAGTGCCAAAATTTCTCTTTTAAAATTACTGTCACCAATATCAACGAATGGATTATTTGTACTATCTTGCGGTTTTAAATATCGATACAGAAAAGCAGCAAGATGTTCGCGAGTAATAGGATCCGTAGCACCGAAATATCCATTTCCGTATCCTGTTATAATCTTATTCTCAGCCATATACATCATTTCTTTATATGCCCAGTGGGTTTTAGGAACGTCAATAAAAGATGATGAATTCGCTTGACCATTTTGTTCTGCATACGCTGTTCCTACTGTACTGAATAATAAAATACATACCACAGAACTTAAAAATAATTTCTTAATTGTATTCATAATAGATCTCCTATTCAATTTTATAAAAATATAATTGCAAAATCAGCACTTATTTTATCCTTCATTTACGGCGTTTTATATAATTATCAAATTTCTATTCATACTGATATTTCGCATAAGGACAACCTAAGTCATTCTGTCTAAACAATAATTAATTTATAAGATGTTTCATTTTTTAAATGTAGTAGCCCGTTTATGGAACCTTCTTAATATACAGTAAAACCAAGTTTTTTAATTTGAAAATCCCTTAGTGTAAAATTCGCATTATGTTGACGAGATCCATAATAATACCAATCTCCTTTCTCTTTGACGCGGCCTATTTGATTTAAAACTTCGACTTCCTCTGTAAACATTGGTGCATAGGTAGAAAATAATTAAAATAATGATAATATAAGTCCTATGATTTTCTTCATACTCGCATCTCCTTATCAATTCGTAAAAAACTTTTTAATTATATATTAGATTTCATTACTATTAAAATAAAAAAATATAAATATGCACAATTGCATATTTACCTTCTCGATAGAGTGTACCCTATTGAGAAGAAATCCTTTCCTTGATATTATTAGTTGTCACTTTAGGAGGTAAATTGCGCTTATTTTAAGTGTTATTTTGCACTATAAGTAAATATAAAAAACCCCAATTTTTCGCATTAAAATTGAGATAATTGGGATTTTATTATTACTCCGGAAAAGCGCCCTATTCCTGAATAAGCTACAATCCCTATACAGAATTGTGCCCAATTATAGAATAACAACCTACAATGTTTTCGAATTGCTCATTAGTATTCCATTAGTTGTTAATGCCACTCAAACATAATTAAAAACTAAAAAGAGCCAGCACAATAATTAACAAAGATCCTATTATAAGAAACTTTCCCAAACCATTTTTTCCTTTCATTTTATATTCTTCAATTCCCATAATTGCAAAGAGAATTCCAAGCAATAAAGATGATATTGGACCATATGAAAAATCCTTTGTCATTAATCCGTACATTGAAATCGCTACTATAATTAAAGCAAGCATTACTTTAATAATTTTCAACTTAGTTCTCCCTCAATTGAAGACAGACTTTAGTTTATTATTTCATAATTTTTTATATTTTAATATTAATCCCTAATTATAATGTGTATTGTTATACCACAATCTGGCCTATAAAAAAAAAGACACCCATTTTCTACATGAGTGTCTTAATTGAAATTAAAGTTTAATTTCAAAAGTATTATGCAGTACCTAAAATCCTTTTAACGATTCCTTCGTTATCTATCTTTCCTTATTTTGTAATATTTCTATTGTTTTTTTGCAATATTGGAATTTTTAGCCCTTCTTCAGATAAAGCGACCAATATTCCAAGCCTTCTTAATCGTGTTTCTTCTTTCTTGGCGCTCATTACCCACCAGATAGAATCTCTTTTATAGGATGGTGATAAATTAGTGAAGAATAGCCAGGCTGTTTGATTTGCCTTGATTTGTTCTTCATATTCTTTGGCAAGTTCCACGTTTCTTTGTTCAGAGGAATAGCCTTGTGCATCGGTTCTGTTGTTAAAGACGTGCATTCCTTCTGGTCTCATCTTTCCAAGCTGTATTAGTGCTTGTACCTTCTTTACGTTCACAGCACTCCATACACTATTTACTTTGCGCGGAGTAAAGAGAATCTTATAGCTTTGTTTATCCATGGTTTTTCGTATACCGTCAATCCACCCAAAACAAAGAGCGGCATCTACTGATGAAGACCAAGTAAGGCTTGCACGCCCTGTACTTATCCCGAAAAAGCCCACCCAAATTTCACTAGCTTCAGCATGGTGTTCTTCTAACCAATCGTTAAACTCTTCTTGGTTGTTGAAAAAAATTACATCTCCCATTGTTCCAGCCATTTTAAAATCGCTTGGTTTGTTTCTTCCGGCTTTTCTTCCTGGATCCAATGACCGCAATCCAGATTGACCACTTCCACATTGGGCACGAACTCCGTTAGTTTTTCAAACTTCGGGATCACATCCCGGTCGCCATAGATCATAAGTGCAGGCTGTTTGATGATTGGGTTCACGTCCGCCAATAAGCGCCAGTTGCGGTCAAGGTTCCTGTACCAATTTATACTTGCCGTGAAGCCTGATGATTTGAAGGCGGAGACGAAAACGGCCAGTTCGCTGTCGCTCATTATGGGTTCACCGAGTGGTGTTTCTGCTCTGGCAAGATTAATCATCGCCATACCTGGCTGAGGCGCTCTGGGTGGCTCGTTCTTCCGGTAAATGTTACGAAGGAACTGGAAGGTATTTTCTTCTAATACGGCGTCTGCGATACCCGGCTGTCGATTGAAGTGGACAAAATAGTAGTCGCCGCCAAGTATTTCTTCCATGAACTCGATCCAGGGTCTTCCTCCGCGCTCTTGGTAAGGCATGCTCAGATTTATCACTTTATTTACACGGTTTGGATGCAATAAGGTCAGCCACCAAACGACCATTGCACCCCAATCATGACCGACAAAGGTGGCATCTTCGTATTCGTAGTGATCAAGAAGTGCGATGAGATCACCCGACAAGTGTTCAATGTCATAGTCTGTTACTTCGCTCGGACGGGATGAGTTGCCATAACCCCGTTGGTTTGGGACGATGACATGGTAGCCCGCTGCGACAAGGGCGGGCACCTGATGGCGCCAAGAAAAGGCATGCTCTGGCCAGCCATGACAGAGTACAATAGGTTTCCCTAAATTTTGTCGGCCTGCTTCAAAGACTTCGAGTTCCACACCGTTGACTGAAATAAGGGTAGGATTGGGAAAATCAGTTTTATTAATCATCATATTACCTCCTATTACTAACTGTACTAAAAGACTGTTACAGTTAGCATAGTAGCATCGTGGTGTGACACTAGCATGTCAGGTTTGAAAAAAAAATTTTATTGATATTTTTCATGCATCGATTTTATTCTAGATGCAACAGCTTGGCGTACCCTTTCAGGACCTAACACTTCGACGTGTTCGCCAAAACTGAATATCAATGCGAAATACAATTCCTTCTCTGGAAATTGTGCAGTCACAATCAGTTCACCTGTGTTCAGAATTTCAATATTTTCTTTGTCAAAAATATCTTCAACTCGGGACCTCACCTGAGGTACGAATTTTAATGTAATGCTGGTTAAAGAGACCTGCTTCTTTGATGCCTCTTCAATTTCTTGATATGACTTTTCCCTACGCTTGAATAGTACATCTTCAATCTGCAAGTCAATAATGCGTGAAATCCTGAATACCCTGAAATTTGTTTTTAAGTGACAATAGCCAAACAGGTACCATGTATAACCTTTGAAGATTAATGACATCGGTTCTATCTGCCTTGTACTTGTTTCGTTTGCATAGTTTCTATATATAATTGTAATCAATTGTGATTGAGTGATAGCATTCCGGATGTTTTTGACCAGCTCTTTTTGTTTTGAGGTGTATGCCCAGGGCTGCATACCAATTATGATTTGCTCCATATGCAGGTCAAGATGATGAGTTTTATCCTGTGGAATAATATTTCGCAGTTTTTCTATGGATGATTCAAGCTCAACATCCTCAAATGTTGAGTTAACACCTTCAAGTGCTGAAAGTATGGAACACAAATTGTTTAGTGTCAGCAACTGATGGTTTAATTTATAATTCTCCCTAATACCAAAACCGCCATTATTCCCAGGGTATGATATAACTGGAATACCAGTCATATTAATAGCTTCAATGTCTCTGTAAATCGTTCGAACTGAAACTTCAAACTTTTCCGCAAGTTCTTTTGCCGATATTCGACTTCTATTAAGTAATATAACAATGATTGTCAGCATACGTTCTATTTTCATATTCATCTCCTTAATATATGTTTGGCATATTCTAGAGTATAATGTATATTTATCAAAGCACTTTTTAACATATCATGCTTATGATCGCTGAATGTCTTGATGTCACGGTAATATTTATAGTTTATTTATTATATTGCTACTATCTTTTTTATCCATTACATCCAAATAAAATTTAGCTAGTTCCATCTAAAATAGCATCTAAATAATGAATGTCAAGAAGAGTTTAGAAGAAATTTATTTGAACAATAAATTATACACTACAGTTTACTGTAGTGTTAGATAGAGTAAAAATATTATAACTAATCTTCCGCAATCTGGCCCGATTGCTGAACAAAGTTAAAAGAGCGCACATATTATTATTTGTTCCAAAACTCGTAGAGAAGATGGATATGATGATCAGTTTAGTTACTACTTACATGGCTATTGAATCAGAATCTATGAAAGAATTAAAAGAGCTTCAGGAAGAAATTATTCATGCGCAAGCATATATTCAAAAACGAAAATTTGAAGAAACACAGAGATAAAACCCTGTGTTTTTATTTGGTCGTCTATGACGCTAATCTGTTATAAATCTAATTAGATGTAATTTGATTATTGTTTTGGCATAATCCATACAATTTGTTGAATGCGTACAATATACGGTACCGTATCTTCAATGAGTAAATGATCGGGTTTCACATCCTTTAACTTTCCTCTTACATTACCTCTTACAGTTTCAATAACCACATGTTTACCAATTACCGATTGTAATGTCTCATATACGTAGGGATTAGGTACACTTACCATATTTTGTTCACTAAAGTCATTTCCCTCCAAATAACTCATTCTATAAGACTCCTTTCTAACTTACATTCTTTCTCTTAATATATGATATAAATCTTATAAATATGCTAGAAGGATAAATCATTATGTGAACGAAAATAACATTTTAATAAGGTACGTTTTCTATTTCTAAATTGCTAAAAAATTATTTATATAAGGTCACTTTTACTAGTTAATAGGTGATGATATCGGGATACTTTGCATGTACATCCAGGTTGTTCCTTTCAAGATATGTATCATTTTAAATACGCCCTTTATTAGAATACTGCTCATACTTTTTTTGAGATTCTTTAGTAATACGTGCGTTAAGTAAAATTGCTAACAACAAAAACACTCCATATGTTCCCCCTGTAGCTCCTATGATAATTACACTACTACAAACAAGTACAATTAATAGGAGAAACGAAACTAAATAAATACGTTCATAGTTCTTTGACATCTTCTCGTATTTTATGCGTTCTTTCCTTGCATCCATCTAAATTCCTCCTTTACACTATCCATTTCACTATCAAATAAATCTCGCCCTTAAAAAGGAAACAATATCTCGTTTTAAATAATTAGTTTGTTTTTTTATCAACTAATTCATATAACGTAAAAAGAAATCCTACCAATATTAAGCTTTCCACCATGATAATCCCGCCCCTCTCCTTTCTTTTAACCCCAACACATCAGATAAAAATTATGTATATCCCATATTAGCTGCAGCAAACAAAAAGGATCCTCCCTTCTTTTAAAGGCTGATCCTTTTCTTCGTGCATTCAACTATTCTTGATTAATTAGAATAACAGCTGGTCCCTCTACACGAATTCCACCAACTTCGATTTTTTCATAAGGCTCAACTGTAATAGAAATGACCCCTTCCCGCTTCTTTAATTCATTACTTAATTCTTTTGTTAACGTTTTTTTCATGTGTGCACTCCTTCTTACTGCTTAATTTATTATTGTTATGTAAATGAAATTTAAAATGGTTTCCTGGTCCGGAAACCATTTTTTGTAGTTGACCATATGGTGTTACCAGTTTGCTTATCAATTTTACGTAAAGAAGATAAACAATTACTATTCACTGTCTCAGTAGATGTAAGAAATTCTTAAAGATAGCGGTGAGATTGATTGTTTTTTCTTCTAGAAATAATGACTTAGATAGTATATTACCTAAAACAATGAAAGCCCTACCTCTCTTTCATCCTTACGGCTCCTTGTCCGTGCCAGTGTGAATCAGGATTGCAAAAATCAAGTTACTATTTAATCGAGTTATTTGATGAAACTTCGAACGTTCGTAAAAGAAATTTAAAAATAAAAATGGATTAGATTGAAGTAATAACAAAAGAGGTTCCTACTCTAAAAGTGAGTTAAAGAAGTTGAATGTCTTTGAAATGATTTACTTTTAATAATCATCATATTCCCGAAAAATTCAGGATATTTTCGGGGGATGTAATACATTATCTATAATGAATCTTAACAGAAACTTTTTATTTGATTTTCAGTGATTCCTTTAATTAATCCTAGTTCACTAATCAAAAATTCATGTGCGTTATCCAACATTTTTTTTTCGCTTGTATTAAGTGCCTTTTCTTTCTTCATACGCATTAAATCACGTACAACTTCAGCACCTTCTTGTATTTCACCCGTTTTTATTTTGTCCGTGTTCACTTTATACCTTTGTTTCCACGGCAATAATTTATCTGATTCTCCATGCTGAAAAATTTGTATAATGTGTTTTAATGCAAGTATATCAGTAACTGGGCGTATACTCGAACTTAATATTTTCCCCATAGGAATCATGACTTGCATATTACTGATCGACATTTTTATAACATAATACTGTTGTTTTTTTCCTGAGAATTCTTTTTCTTCTATGGCTTCAATTATACCTGCTCCGTGCATTGGATAAACAATGTTATCGCCAATTTGAAACATATAATCCACCTCCATATATGGTAACCTTCTCAACTTTAACATATATGTTATTTTTTATCAAATATTTTATAATATCATAAAATTGTTTTTATCGTCAACTACTTTTTTGACAAAAATTAAATTAAGTAAAAAACACCCCAAAAACAATAGGGAGTGTGTCAGATTCCCCCGCTTATATTCAGAAATCTCTACTCATTAACGTAGATCAGTTTTCCCTTGAAAACGACCAAATCGATCCCGTATTTTTTTCAATCTTGTGTGGTATTCCAAAATCTCAATTCTTGCTTTTTCAGCTAAAGGTGCAATTGGTCGTAAGTCTTTTAACCCCCAATAATCAACCACTACATCAAGTACTTGATCAAAATATTGTAGTGGTCCATAATTCGCTTCTTTTGCAATCACAGCCATTCTATTTTCAAAATCAGACATGACGGCACCTGGCATTTTAAAATTCTTAATCACATTGGCAATATGATAGCAATAATTAGGTTCCAATTCCAAATGTGTTCGAATGACGTCTCGATAAAACGCATAATGAAGAGTTTCATCTTTTGCAAGACGGCGTAATAATGTAGCAAGATCTGGATCGTGCTTACTTGCAACCTTAGCTACATTATTGTAAAACACCATCGTTGCAAGTTCTTGTAGCGTCGTATACGTCATTGCTTCGATTGGTGTATGAAAATCAGGCTCAAATCCACCCTCAACGACTGACTTTCTTAATTCATGTATTCGTTTAGGGTTCACACTTCGTGTGAGTAGTAAATATGTCTCCAATAAATTCGAATGTTGATCCTCTTCTGAGGTCCAAGTATGAATAAAGTCTGTAATAACAGAAAGGGATCCTTTAAAAGTCGCAGATAAATACGTTGTAAACCATGGTAAATTCACTTCTGTTAATAAAGCTGTTTCGATGGCCGTAATTACACCAGAAGGAAGAGTAACTTGACTTTCATCCCAAGGAACTCTTTTAAAGTCCATTCCCTTATCCCACGGTAAAAACTCATGATAACCCCAGTCTATCTTCTGCGCTCTTATTTTATGTTGTTCATACAGTTCTTTTAAACGTGGTTCTAATCGGAAATCTAAATCATTTGTTAGCATCTATAAGTGCCCCCTTTTCTTATCATATAAATAGTCATTCTATTTTTACTCTTAAAATTTTCTACAAATAAATAGTACGTTCCTTTTTTAAAGTCAAACATAATAAATTTGTAACAAAATTCTTTAAGAGCGCTGTGTTTTTATATGATTTTTTCATATAAAAAGGGATACTGAGGATAACATTCATGGATGAAGATACTCGTCATGTTGTAAATCTTGGTGAGTGTAAAAAGGTGCATGCCTATAAAGAATCGTTTTATAATAAAGATTGATAGTGTTTTATACACACTAACAACTTATTTAGACGTAAGATCCAATATATTAGATTAAGCGCTTGAAAAACAAATACAGTTGATGAGATAGCCTTAAACGACAATTCCCAACAAGAACAATGTACATTGGCTATGATGAGTTAGACCGATTTTGTGAAACAGTATACAACACAAAGGGAAGAGGCGATAAACATGCAGTCAACGGAAGCGCATATGAAGGAAAAACAACGTAGAGAAAAAATAGAAATAATATTCAGTCACACGGTAAAAGGAGAGAGTTATTTTCACGGTTCTTCTTATAAATGGAAAAACATTGTATATCAAAATTATAATAGAATACAACAAAAAGAGTTGAAAATTGAACAAATCATTTCGGAAATGGAAAAAGAAGGGGTTCGTTTTGCGCAGCATCGTTCCCTCATACACTATCCCGTCATTGATTTTGTAAAATATATAGCTAAGATATCTAAAGAAACCCTCGAAATAAAATAATCATATTTAAAGGAAACCTTTATAAAATGTTTATTTTCGAAGCTTTGTTAACTAAAAGCCCAAAACTCATTCTATTATTCTTTTTATTCACAATACTATTCGTTTTGGTTATAATAACAACCATAACGTATTCTAGTCGTTTGTATATCTTCAGATTTTGTGAATTTTATTACACAAAAAGACAACCCTTAATTGGAGTTGTCTTTTATTTTTTCTTGATATACATAATACTGTTCTGATGCAAAAACTCCAAGAGTCTTACAACCAGAGAAAAAGTAGGATTTCTCATAGGAGAGATGCTACTTTTTTCTCTCATAGTCCTTCATTATTTTATAAAACGTATTTTTCTGTAGCTCTAACATTTTCGTAAATATAATAGCTGTTATTTCCCCCCTTTTCCATTTAGAATAAGTTTCTTCTATATTAATTATGATAATAGGTGGTTTTAATGCTACTGTTGGTTCAACCTTACTTATTTTGCGGTCTATGACAACTACCCTGTCACTATCCCATTTAGTAAGAAAGAAGATTTAGAGAAAGCTAAGAAGTACTATGATGAGCTAGGAAAATCAGCTCCAATACTATTCTTTCATGTATACGCTAAAGGTGATTTCCTTTCACAGATAAATGGTGATATAAAAAATAAAGAGTTTAATAAAAATAAAGAAGTTATGGATAAAACAATTAATCAGGTTAATGAATCTGCTTTTATTTTTTGGAAAATATGATGAAATTGTATTTGAATAGAAGTCCAATACATATTATTAAAAGTAAAGTGGTTCAAGTCGGAGGAAGGCACCTTAGGGTGTCTTTTCTTTATAAAAAAATCCCCACACAAGGTGCAGGGATTTTTATGCTACAAATATATAAAACTGACTATTTAATATATAGCGAAGTACGCCACGTATCTCTTGGATAATTTATTGAAGTCTTTTGATATTCAAAAGTCCCTTCTTGATGCTGGGATGCATCCCATTTATATTCCCAACCTACAATAGGATTACCACCAATTATTTGTGAACCAATACTTTTCACATCAAATCCATTCATTTTCGCAAAAGGAAACTGGCCATACCCTATTTCTTTTGTGTAAACATATAAGTAACTTCCCCCATGATCTTTAGTTGTACTAAAACTATTAGGGTTAATGTATTCAACCCCACCCAATTGTGACTCTACTTTCACTACACTTCAAAGTATAGACTTGTAACAAGCATCTCCTTTGAAATTTATGAAGAATTTGGATTTGAGCCTTATGATTTTAGTTCTAAACAAGCTACTCTACAAAGGGCAATTGATATGGCAAGTGCAATTGCAAAGAAATATTGTGAAAATCCAGTTAATCAATAATAAGTAAAGACCGGATATTAATATCCGGTCTTTTTTTGTATTTGCTGTATGTTAAGGTGACTTTTTATGTTAAATTATTACAATTATTAATACGTATTTTAAATTTGAGGTTAAGGACTCAAATTTAAAAGAAAAAGAGAACCCAAATGGATTCTCTTTTCTTGGCATTCTTAGTTCTTTAGCAATCGCATCATAACTCCGTCCAACATTTTTATACAAATGTACAGCTTTCAATTTAAATGTCTCTGCATATTTTTGAAATGTTGTTCTTTTTTTGCAATTAAAATATCCCTTCAAGTATAGTGTAACATTCCACATTAAGAATGTAGTCTTTTTACAATGTCTACTTAAAAGGGATAATACCAACTAATATTACCTTACTTGCATCAGCTTTAAGCAATAAATTTCTCGCGGTTTCAAATGATAACTTTTAGTATGTACATTAGAATTATTTTTTATGAAAACCTTGTGTAATTCGATCTAATATAATTGCAATTACTACAATAGCAAGGCCTGCTTCAAAGCCCATACCTATATTAACTTGTGTAACCGACCGATAAACGTCTACGCCAAGACCTGGTGCACCGACAAGAGATGCAGTGACAACCATTGATAGAGAAAGCATAATACTCTGATTTACACCAGCCATGATTGTTCCAGTTGCAAGTGGAAGCTGTACTTTGAATAGTTTCTGTGACGATGTTGAACCAAAGGCATTAGCTGCTTCAATTAAATCTTCTGGTACTTGCCTAATCCCTAACTCAGTAAAGCGAATAGTAGGTGGCATTGCAAAAATAACAGATGCAATAATACCTGGTACTACTCCAACACCAAAGAATGTAATTGCCGGAATAAGATAAACGAATGCAGGCATTGTTTGCATAAAATCAAGAGTTGGTTTTAAAAATTTGGAAAACCTTCCGTTCTGAGATGCCAAAATCCCAATTGGTATACCGATAATGATAGAGATAATAACAGACGTCAAGACAAGCGCTAGTGTTTGCATGGTCTGTTCCCAATAGTTAATGTTAAGGATAAACAGAAATCCAATTAAAGAAAATACCATAAGTGAAACTTTACGGGAGGTGTACCAAACTAATAAGCATGTGATTGCAATAAAAATAATGGCTGGGATAAATATTAATAGATTTGTTAATAAATCAACAAATCCCCCGATAATAAAAGAAAATCCTTTGAAAAACCCTTCGAAATGCTGATACAAACTTGTAACAAGTGTGTCAACCCATTCTCCTAAAGGAATACGTGGAATACTATTCATTATCATTCACCTCTTCCTCTACATTTCCTGCTAAAGCTTGAATAATACTTTCACGCTTTATTATCCCTCGTAATCTATGTTTATCATCTATAACAGGAAGAGGTAACTTTGTCTTAACCATTTTTATATACATTTCTTCTAATAGAGTATCTAAATAAACAGGAGGAATGTCTGTTACTAATAAATCCGCTATCGGAACCTGTCTTTTAATAGCTTTACTAGCATCATCAGCAGTTAAGACACCTAAAAACTCATGTTTCTTATTCACTACATATACGCTAGAAACACTAGCATTTTTCATGATTTGGAGTGCAACACGTGGACCGCGATCAATTAATAAGGTTTCCGGTCTTTTCATAATGGATTCAGAGGTTAAAACTTTTCCTAAATTTACATCAGCAACAAATTGCTCTACAAATTCATTTGCAGGGCTCACCATAATTTCTTCTGGTGTTCCAATTTGAACAATTTCTCCGTCTTTCATTAAAGCAATACGATCACCAATTCGGAGTGCTTCATCTAGATCGTGTGTAATAAAAATAATCGTTTTTTTCATTTTATCTTGCAGTTCTAATAATTCATTTTGCATTTCTTTTCGAATAATCGGATCTAACGCACTAAATGATTCATCCATCAGTAGGACATCTGGATTATTTGTTAGTGCTCTTGCGATACCAACACGCTGCTGCATACCACCGCTAAGTTGTTCCGGATAACTGTCTTTATTGTTTTCTAGACCTACTAATTTTAGAGATTCTAACGCTTTTGTTTCTCGTTCTTCTTTTGATACTTTTTGTATTTCTAAACCATATGCAACATTTTGTAAAACCGTTCGATGAGGGAATAAGGCGAATTTTTGAAATACCATACTCATTTTGTTTCTTCTTACTTTTCGAAGAGATTCTTTTCCCATTGTTGCAATATCTTCACCATCAATATATATATGGCCAGAAGTCGGTTTGATTAACTGATTTAACATACGAACAAGTGTAGATTTCCCACTACCGGATAATCCCATAATCACAAATATTTCACCAGCATAAACATCAAATTTTGCCTGGTTCACGCCAATATTCATACCAGTTTCCTTTAATATAGCAGCTTTGCTTTTTCCTTCTTCTAGTAAAGCGATTCCTTTAGAAGGATTTTTTCCAAATACTTTTGTAACGTTTTCAACACGTAATTTCGTTTCTTTCATTCTTTCACTCCTTTTCTTTGATTCTATACAAATACTGTAACGATTTCTAAACCAAATAGTACATTCCAATAGTTCATCAAAGACTTTTTTTTGTTTTTTTGTTAAGCTATTAATAGTTAGTTTATATTATTCATAGTTATAATTATAAAATATTTATTTATAAAAATAAAATATTTAGCTTTACTGAAATGATTTTCCGCGTTAGTTAAAGAAGAAATATCTAATCATAGAGACTAGGAGGAGCTTGATGAAGAAAAAAATATGGCTTCTGTGCATACTATTATTAATTAGTATAATTACTACTTCTTGTAGTGGTTTGAACAGTAATGCAAAGGGCAAAATCAAAATTGGTGTAACGAGTTGGAAAGAAAACATAGCTACCGCAAATATGTGGAAAGTATTACTTGAGCAAAAGGGTTATAAAGTTGAATTGTTATATTTAGAAAAGGCAGCCGTTTGGACCGGAGTAGCACGAGGAGATGTGGATGCCAACTTAGAGGTCTGGTTACCAATTACTGATAAGCCATTATATGAAAAATATAAGGATGATGTTGAAATAAAATCAGCGTGGTATAAAGGCACTGGTCTTGGTTTAGTTGTTCCTTCATACATGACAGATATCAATAGTATTGAGGATTTGAATATAAATAAGGATAAATTCAACAATAAAATCATTGGTATTGAACCTGGCAGCAGTTTAATGGGCTTAACAGATAAAGCGATAAACAAATATGGGATAGAGCTAAATCTTGTTCAATCTTCAGAAGCCGCTATGATGAGTGAATTAAAAAAAGCATATAATCAAAAGAAACCCATTGCAGTAACATTATGGAATCCACATTGGGCTTTTTCAGAGTTTGATCTTAAATATTTAAAAGATCCTAAAAAGGTGTATGGAGAAAAAGATAATATTTATTACTCTGTTCGTAAAGGATTTGAAAAAGATTATCCAGAGCTTATAAAGTATTTTGATAACTGGAACATGACCGATGAGCAACTAGGAACGTTGATGACCATGATTAATGAATCAAATGACCCTGAACAGGCCGCTGAAAAATGGATAAAAAAGAATGAAAAATTAGTAGATGCATGGATGAAAAAGTAATCATTTATGGGGTACGGCAACATCGCCATCAAGCTAAGAAAAACATAATACAGAAATATATAAAATTTTCTTTGTAAAACTTCAAGAAAAAGGGATATATAGAAAAAATGGCACGCTAAATAACCCTTACGGGCTAAGTTTTTTTAAACTATTTCATTTTTATTTTGATAGATGTTGTACGTATGCAATACCTAAGAGAGGTGTCACCTTACATGCCCATCAACTTAAGAGTGAAAGGAACCTGAGCTTTTGTCTCATTGGATCAAACCATACCTAAAATAGAAGCATACTCTTAAAAATATGTATTCCAAATAAACTCTTACGGGTTTCATTTTTTAAATTATGCAACTTTCTTTTGTTTTTTCAATCCATTATACTCATAGACAGCACCCATGATATCAAAGACAGTCTTCTTCTCATATCTGTGAGATTTGCGCCCATTCTTCTCTAGAAGGTGGAACAGGCGGATTAAGATCTTTGTTATTTCGTGGGTGTTTCTCTGTATGGGGTTCAGCTTTTTTAAAAATTATTATGTAAATTAAAGAGGCTATATACATAATAACGATAAAAATCGCTTTGTTTTTGTTGTTATGTATATAAAGGAAAAATAAAAGAAAACAAAATACAGTAAATTCAAGAAAGACAAGAATGGCTAATTTGTTTTGAAGTATGATTACAAATTTATTAATAATAGCTGTAATTACTGTGATGACTGCAAATATTTTACTCCATAACTGCAACTTTTTTTCATTAAACATATGCTGTCCTCCTCTATACACTTTCTGTTTTCCTTATTGTAACTTGTATGAATAGCTTTTCATTATAAAACAAACAAAATATTCAGAATAATAATAGTATCCGATTTAATATTTGTTAATGAGAAAAATGAATTGTTTTAGGGTATTTTTGCCCATCACCCTTTTCGGGGGATGGGCAAAAATATCCATCTCGGATTCAGAAACACGTCAAAATGCCTCCAGAATCTTTTTTGTTCTTTTAATACAAATATATTAGAAAGATACTTAAAAATGAAAAAACGCCCAGTTGGGAGACAAGGCGTTTCTCGAAAAGTCGAAAGATTATGAGCTGTTATTATATCATATCAACTTTTACTAGTAAAGGGAGGAATGTGGAAATGAAAGGCAGCGTAGTTCTAATGTATTGCAAGGATGGAGTGCTATATCCAGTAGCATTAACAAATGAACAAAACGAGATGCTACAAATGTCATCAATGTTATTTCAAGCATTAAAAGTGGTTTTTGATAAACCGCAAGGACAAGCTATCAACTTAATGGAGGGACGCAAAAATAATGGTTCTGGTGCAAAAATGATTACTTAGATAATCCAACATGAATGTTATATTCTCATGAGAATGAGTTGTTCGGAAATCAGTATAAAAATCCGTATTTTTATACTTTGTAAAGATTGAATGTTCGTAATTACTCTCGTATTTTTGTGTATATTTTGACAGCATTCGAGGTTTTCACCAGAACCTGAAAAAACAGGGAAGGTAATTTGGGAATTAAATACAAAGGGGAAAATAGTTGCAATAACATTTGATGATGGGCCTCATCCTGTCTTCACCCCTCAAATACTTGATATTTTAGCTAAATACAATGCGAAAGCAACCTTTTTCGTAGCGGGTAATAAAGTTAAAAGATTTCCTGCGATTTAAAAAAGGCAAGTAAAAGAAGGACACGAAATTGCTAATCATACTTATAATCATATTTATGATAAAAATATTACCGCCGCTAAATTAACTGCAGAATTAGATCAAGCGGATGAAATTATCAAATAAATTACTGGCTATAAACCCACTCTCTATCGTCCAGTCGGAGGCCTTTACAATGATTTAATTATTAATACAGCTATAAAAAATGGGAAGCTTATTATTCTATGGTCATGGCATCAGGATCCTCAAGATTGGAGAAATCCAGCAGCTAGCAAAATTTCTAGATATATAACCAAAGGTGTTAAACCTGGTAATATCATTCTACTCCATGATTGGAATGGTAGTGAATTTTCTCAGACAGTTAAAGCATTAGAAAGGATTATGAGATATTTATACAGAAGCGATTACGAATGTGTAACAGTATCTGAAATGCTCTATCTTTCCAAAAAAATAATCCCCTCCCCTTTTGATACTTTTTATCAGTGAATCTAGGCTTATTTACTATCTGTTTTTTTAAGTCTATCTTACTAACGGAAATTTATGAGAATTATCTAGAGGATAATATTTTTTAGTAACTCTATATACTAAAGATCATAATGTAAAAAGGAGCTTGCCCTTATAGATAAAAACTGAATGAAGAATTGAAAAGTAATTTATTCCTTAATAAATTACAATTTTAAAAAAGGAGAGACGATGTGTCTCTCCTTTTTATCCATGCATATTTAAAGTTAACGATTAACTCCACCGCCAAGTTGTTGTTCAGCCATTGCTACTAGACGTTTTGTGATTTCACCACCAACAGAACCGTTTGCACGAGCTGTTGCGTCTGCACCAAGTTGTACACCAAATTCTTGAGCAATTTCATATTTCATTTGATCAAGAGCTTGTTCAGCGCCATGTACTAATAATTGATTGCTGCTTCCACTATTATTGTTTGACATGTTATGTCACCTCCTTTACTTTTTAATATGTTTAAAAGTAATCGAAAATATATAATCCATTTTTTGTATTTCATTTTTTCAGTTTTTTAAAGTATAAATTATACATATATTTCACAAAATAGTAATGTGTAGGAGAGCGAAATAAAAAATGCTTGCCATAGAGTATCATGTATTAAACAGACCTCCAGAACACGATGAAACGGGTTGTGCTTTATGAAGGCACAGCCCGTTTTTATTGAAGGGGTTTCTCTTACATACCGATTAAAGAATTGGAGGAATACATATGAAACATATTGTTGCCTTATTAATTAAATATACCGCTATTAGCGCTGTATTATTGATGATACTAGGTATTTTTCAGGGTATTTCGATTCCAAGAATATTGTTTATTTCATTAATAATTACTGCAGTCGCCTATTTAATAGGAGATTTATTTATTTTGCCTAAGTATGGAAACATGGCGGCTACCATTGCTGATTTGGGCGTGAGCTTTGTAGGAGTTTGGGCATTAACGTATCTTTTAGCAGATATAGACTTGACTCGTAATATTGGAGCATCTGCTTTTTTTGCAACTTTGCTTATTAGTGTGGCAGAAATATTCTTTCATATCTATATGAAGAAAGTTGTTTTACACGAGGATGAAGATTCACGAGAATCCACTACTATTGGTCATGATAAATATGCTATGGAGATTTTTGACGAGTATGTAAATTATTCCAAAATAAAAAGAGTTCATCCATCTAAAAAAGTGAAAGATAGGACTGATAAATTGAAATAAAAAAGTGGCCGAGAGCCACTTTTTTATTTTTATCGTCAAGCTTGTTCAGAATTTCGAACATGTAATGGTGGAGGGACTACCCAGCCCTTCTTCTTACTTAAACGTAATAAAGTTACTCCAGCTTGCGCTTTTTTCATGTGAAATTGTCCAAAGAGCATGCCTACATCTTCTCGAAGGCATTTCCCCATAACTTGACTACAAGTTACTAATCCTGCTGCAAGACTTGCTGCAACGGCTGCTGCAATTTCAGCATCATTGATGCGTGCGCCAGGGGGAATATCTTCAATAGAGGCAACCGGTCTTTCTGGAGGTGCTGGTGGTAAAGCAACTCCATTCACCTTTAAAAGAACTTTTAACTCTTCTATTTCAGAAGTCATATCATTCTCAATTAAGTTTTGTAAAAACTTCTTTAAATCTTCATCACCTGTGTGATTCATAAATACTTGATGTCCAGCAACAGCTCCTTGTGCCGCAAGAAGATAACTCCAAATATCAAATACTTCTCCGTAATGTAAAGGCTCATTTTGAGGATTTCCACTTAATACACCCATTTTAAAATTCCTCCCTTTCGAAAATATCATAATAAGTATAGTTTTCAATATTGAAAAGATATTTTTAAGTATGTTTTTTCCTACAAAAGACTTTCTATCATGCATTGGAAACACCTTCCCAACAATGTATGTTTGTAGTCTAGTAAAGAAATTTGCAAACAAAATACTGAAAGATTATCAATAATCTTTCAGTGAAAAATCGTTTGCTATAAGGGTTTATTTTTAAATTAATTAAACAACAGAAATTGGTTTGAATATCTGCTACGACCTATACCAATTAACTCTTATTTATAGTTAAAATTAGCGGTTAATTCCACCGCCAAGCTGTTGTTCAGCCATTGCAACTAAACGTTTTGTGATTTCGCCACCAACAGAACCGTTTGCACGAGCTGTTGTGTCTGCACCAAGTTGTACACCAAACTCTTGTGCAATCTCATACTTCATTTGATCAATTGCATTCTCAGCGCCTCGAACTAATAATTCATTACGACTTCCACTATTATTGTTTGCCATATTGTATCACCTCCTATGTTTTTAACATGCTACGAATCACGGAAAAATATTAATTCCTTTTTATGGAAAATGAATCCCTTTAATTATGGGGTAGTACTAGCGTTCTTATAACTAGGGGCAAAGTAGCATTTCTATAGGAGAGATGCTATTTTTGCACCAGAACCGCAATTAGTGCTGTTGGCTATTTAATTAAAGAATTTCAAAAAACTAGGAAAAGAACACTTGGAATTTCAATAGAATTTTTGGTTCTTTTCTGGTCAATATGGAGTATATCGACTATCATAATCTAATTTGTAAAATATAATGTCTCTTGGATAAAACTTAATATTCCGTCAATACTACGGATAGGCTGTTAAACAGCCGGAAATCTCTTGTGTGTAACCTTACTAATCGAGACTTCCTTCAAGACTGAGCAGTTAGCTTTTGCTAGCTGTTTTTCATTTGAAATCAAATAGTGTTTTTGTTCAAAATGATGCCCCATTCATTTGGACACATTTACCAGTGTTTTTACCAAAAAATTCATGATATGGTTAATTAGTCGAGTACGTCATTACTTGACGATTACCCTTAGAATCCCCGCAGACAAACGGGGTTTCTTTTATTTAAATAGCTTTTTGGTTAAAAGCCTTTCACACTTAAACTAGACAAGCATATGTTATTGTATGGAGACCTTCCAAGCATAGCAATCTACCTTTCAAGGAGCATACTTATTAGTGTGCTCTTTTCATTTGCTACTAAATAACGATTTTGTTAAATTTTTTCGCCTTTTAACTGGACAAGCATATGTTATTGTATGGAGACTTTCCACTCATAGAAATCTACCTTTCTTGTCAAAGAGCATACTTATATGTGTGCTCTTTTTCGCTTGTTATGAAATAAAGATTTTGTTCATTTTTTTGATACATTTATGAAACATTCATGTGTTATCTTCAGTAAGTCCTTTTAAAAACAGAAAGATTTATTATGTAAAAGACCCTAGTCCCCTCTAGGGCTTTTTACGTTCAAATAAGGATTTCATTAAAAAACTGCACATACATTAATCATGGTAGGCTTTTCGATATGAGTCTTGGTCATAGGGCGCCTTAAAAAGCGCTCTTTATTTTTATAGTGACAGGCTCAATAACTCCAAGTAACAAATACAATATAAAAAATTCACTCATGAAAATCTGATTACGATTTTTTGAATTTTTTATATCTCATGAGACATTCACCTATCTTACTAAGAGTGCATATAAAAATGTGCTCTTTTTATTTGTTGTTAAATAAGAATTTTGTTTAATTTCCATTAACCGTTTTATCCACTTTACATATAGTAATATCACATGGAATTTCATAGGTTTCTCTGGACCAGTTACCTTGTATTCCTTGTGAATCTTGTGGAAAGAATCCGTTTATGACTAACGGGTTCTTTTATTTATTTTTCATACAACGATTATGCGTTGGGTTCATCAGTATGGTCCTGAATTGGACAAACGAATCCGTCGTCACCTCAAACAAACAAATGACTCTTGGAGAGTCGATGAAACCTATATCAAAGTAAAAGGTCAATGGATAACTTATTCCTTACAATGGTAAAAGTGCTATAGGAATCTCGCTAATCCAAAAGTTATATGAATCATATTTTGAAGTTTTACGATATGAAATAAATGTCCTTGGATGGAAAGCAACCGAATTAAGACATCTTATAGGTCGTCTAGGTGAATTCTTTTGTGTTCTTTATACGAATGACGAGCTATCCAAAGTGACTAATCAGCATGGATATGATGTCATCAAAGATGGGAGAAGAATAAGTGTTAAAACAACTGCCCAAGGAAAAGGTTTTATCACGATCAATCAAAATACATTCTACCAATTCGATGATTTCTTCGTAGTTCAGTACAAAGATGATGATTTGAAACTATTATTTTACGGGCCAAAGGAAGAAATTCCATCGCTTAGACCATATGGGAATAATTATGAGGTCAATATAAGTTCTTTAAAGAGAGTAGAAAAGACACTCCTTTAAGAGTGTCTTTTCCTATATTTTTTTAGCAGAAGCAACTGCATCCGATAATGATTAATAGTATAAAGAGTACAACGAGTAAAGCAAATCCGCCACCAAAACCGCAGCCTTCGCCGCAACTACCACCATAGCCCATAACAATAGTTCCTCCTTTAGATAAGAGAGTGAAACTAGGATTCATTCCATGTATTTTAACGGGTTCACTTTACCTTATGTTTTTATGCCTGAATTGAGCAGGTCCTAAAAAAAAGACGCCATAAGGCGTCCCCCACAATTGGGTAGATAAGGTTTAGTTTTCTAATTTAAAGAAATTATGTATCACACCTTGAGAGTATATCATAATATCTATTAAATTTAATATTCTATGCATTATTACATAAAAGAAAAGAGACCCTAATGTGCCTTTCTACTCTGTAACAAATTTAAATACATAGTACATAAAAAATAAACAAGATAGATATGCTAGTCTGCCAGCAATCAATTCTTTCATAAATTTCATAAGTATCACTTTGACAAGCAATGCTAAAAATAACGGTATAAACAGTACCATAGCAAGTTTGATCGCTATGTCATTTATAGTTGGGTTAAACGGTTCAAAATTAATTATGATATTCACTTACCTTTCTCTTAATCCTTTTATTTTTATAATACAATTTATATTGTTTTGTCCACTAAAAAATGACACTTTAAGTTGCCTTCCTCTCACTTAAACCACCCAAACTTGAAATTTCTACATTTTAATAGGAAATATTAGGAGGTTAATTTTCACTTTCATGTTAAAATATTCAATATTCGTATTGATATTAGGGAGATGAATAGTATGTCTGGTGATTTCAACATGGATTCTAATTATTATGTAAGTGGTGCTGAAATCTTAGAGTTATTAGGTAGTTTAAGTCGTTTATTAATCGTACGTGAATTGGTTGTAAGTGGGACTTTAACAGTTTCTCAGTTGAGTGCTGCGACGCATATTTCGGAACCTATGATTTTACAACACTTACGCAAACTAACTATAGGTAATATTGTAATTAGCGAGCGCAAGGGTACAAGGCTTTATTGTAGAATAGAAGATAAGAAAGTTATTGATATTATCGATTTATTAGGATTATTATATTAAGTTTTATTTGATGTCTTTTTTGAATTTAAGCACTTTATAATTGAAACAATAACAAATAAAAAAGACACCCTAAGGTGCCTTCCTGCGACTTGAACCATCGTATTGTAATATGGTATCGGATGCCAATCCAATTATTATTTTACCACGTTAAATAATTTCGGTTATTGAGAAATAATAAAAGCCCTCTTTTGAGTGCCTGTTTCTAATTTATTACATCCTTAATTGATTGTAAATTGATTTGAATACGTGAATTCACCACGATATTTAATTGCAGCTACATAAGTACCACTTGTATAGCTATCTGTGATAGGAGTTTGCCAAATTTCTGTTCCAGGAAGAAATTCTGGTTCTATTGTTTGGAATCGTTCTAGGGTACCATTTGTGTGGACTTTAAAAATTTTCATTTGCGCACCAAAATGTTCTCTACCAAAGTGCTGTGTTAAGTAAAATGTATCACCAGTTATTAAATCCCCAATTTTCCAATCAGGTTGATATGTACTTTCCACGGAACTTTCCAGATCCACAATGGTTTTAAATCCCCAATCATCATTAAATGAATCTGAGTAAGCTGCAGTAACTTGTGAGGTAGGCTTAATCATTTCTATTGCAGTAAACCCGCTAAATGTTAACGCCCCAATTAATACTAATTTTCCTAATTTCATTATTGTTTCCCCCTATTAATTTTCAGAAATATTAAAAATCAAAAGTCATACACACATAATAATATAATTGATTGTATTATATTTCAAATATTTTCTAAAAAAATCCATAAACACAAAAAAGACACCCTAAGGTGCCTTCCTCCGACTTGAACCATCTGAATTTTAATAATATGTATTGTACCCCATGCCCATCAAGCTAAGATTTTTAATTCTCCCCATAACAAAAATTTTATGCATCGTTGACTGCTGATAATGAGACATTATGTTAACTAGACGTGTATGAGATATACAATCAAACAAAATTTTTTCCATTTTTATTCTTATTTTAAAATAGATGCACAATCAAAATTCCACCAACAAATAAGATTGAAAATCCTACGACTATATATAATCCGTTTTTTGGTATTCCTAATATAATTGCAAGATAACTAAAAGAAAAAGCCCATTATGCTAAAACTATGATTTCTAACATCTTCTTTTTCATTAAAAGTTAAGCACCCCAAATCCCCTTAAAAAAGTTGTATTCGTAATATTGTGAAAAAATAAAAAAAGACCCTACAAGAGGGTCTTTCATCAGCTAATATTAAGCTTTTTGAACATTAGTAGCTTGTAGGCCACGTTGTCCTTTTTCTACTTCAAATGTTACACTTTGTCCTTCGTCTAAAGATTTGAAACCGTCGATTTGGATAGCTGAGAAATGTACGAATACGTCTTCTCCACCTTCACGCTCGATGAATCCAAAACCTTTTTCTGCATTAAACCATTTTACTTTACCTTGTTCCATAATTGTTGCCTCCTAGTGTGGATACCCACACATATGTTACTACCCTTGCTCAAATACCTTAGACAAAAAACAAAATTTATTCTTAATCTCAAACCGAACAAAAATAGGTCTTTCTTAAATTAACATACTTTCTGAAAAATAGCAAATTTCAAAAATAAGTCCTTATGGTAATTAGCTACTAATAGTTGTTGCTGGAGAAAAAGTCACTATGATAGTCATCACAGCAAGAAATTGCCAAAGGATCTCAACAATATCATTGGTTTGATTTTTTTCAGACATTCAACAACTGATAAAATTAGCTATTTTCGAGTTAAATTTTACTTCTGATAACGGTAATTATGTAAATGAGCTGTCCATTTGGACAGCTTATTGTATTTTTGCTTAGCGTGGTTTTTTTGATGCATGTTGATCGTTTTTATCGTTTTGGAGTAACTCGTCCTTGTTAGCTTGATGGATATGTGGTGCGACCCCAATAAAGTCGCTTTAAAAATAATAAAGTTGTTTAAAAATCTAAGTTTTATTCAACAATCGGGCCATTTTGTGGAAGATCAGCAGAAACTTTTGAGATCTTAATCAAAATAGTAATTAATCTATCGAAGTTGTAAAATAAGGGTAAGAATAGTTCTGGGGGGATTTATATCAATTATAATGCTATTAATCTAAGCGAGAAACTGTCCAAATTCAGTGAACACTGGTCGCCCAAAGTCATTGGTGAAATGAATGACTATCAGTTTAAGTTAGTGAAGATTCTGGGGGATTTTGTATGGCACGATCATAAAGACACCGATGAGGTATTCATCGTGATAGACGGCGAGATGTCCATCACATTCCGCGATGGACAGGTCAAACTTTCCAAAGGAGAAATGTATGTGATACCAAAAGGTGTGGAGCATAAGCCTTATGCTGAAAAGGAATGCCATATAATGCTGGTAGAGCCTAAAGGTGTAGTCAACACTGGTGAAACTAATTCCAAACTAACTGCTGAAAATAATATATGGATTTAAATCAATAATTCAGTTACTTTCTTTGGATCAACATATAAAAGGAAGTTACATATTTTCCACAATCGGGCGCTATTGTTGAATAAAACTTAGATTTTTAAACAACAGGTATTCCTTGGGATTCTGTTTATGACAAAAGAACAAAAAATGTCAACTCGGAGAAGTTTTATCAAGAAGCATTAAAGCTTGCCGGGGATTCAACATCTGACGATGTTGAATTAATTGAAACAGAGGAAGAATAAGAGTGTCAGTTTATTTCTTATTAAGAGGGTGATTATTATGACTTGCGTACACGAATTTGGGATACTTGATGATTTTGACATTCAAAAAAAATACAATGATTATATCCCTCAGAAATACAATTGTATTTCTGTTGATGATGATATTATCAATAGTTTAATTGATAATTTATCTATAATGAAAACATACTTTCATTCATTTAATCGCCCTGAATATGGATTAGCCTATTACGGAATAACAATTATCCTACCCGAATCATTATCATTGTTTTATGATGTAGTCACATCATCAGGGTATTTTAAAAATTCTACCGAACTTAGTGAGCTGGCTTCAAAAATTATACAAGCAACAGAAGAAAAGAAATATATGATACATTATGGGGTTTGAACCTAACTAAGTTCGTTTTTTAGGTTGTGCCATAAAGATTTAACAGCTCCTATTTTTTAACAGCATTATTATTTAAACAGTAAGTGTTTTAAAAGATAAAAAAACAGCTGTTTTCAGCACAAAAATAGTACTATTTCCAAGAGGGATTTTTCACTTCTCCTTAGGATAGCACTACACTACATTAAATAACTTTATTATCATTTTACAACTGTAACTTCATTCACCTTTATTAATATTATTATATATACATTCATTAATTAATATATCGATGTCTTGACTTAAATACAAAACTTGCTTATGGGTAAACCCATACTTCTCTACAAGTTTAATTAGTTCTTGTTTCTTTGATTCAATTAGTTTTTGTAAATCTCTCATCTCCATATCTTTAAAAGCTCCTTTAATACTATTTAGCAGTTAAATTATAGTATAAATATAAAAATAAGGGAACTGGTAATTTTGGCAATTGAGATTTAAGGTAGAATTATATATGCAGGAATCTATATATACAGAATTGCATTTAAAATCTTCTATATTGATGTTATACTAAGATTAATCGAGAAGCATCTAATTAATCACTACATTTTCTTAAATAGCATGTCAACGTATAAAAAGACACTTTAAGTAGTGTCTTTTTATACGTTTTGACCCCTAATACTAGGGTAGAACTAACACATAGTTATAAACTGTATAGAATCCCCTATTGTATGTTGTTTGCTTTTTTTATTATTATTCTGGTACGTGAAATTATAGTAATTTTGTTTGTTCTTTGTGTCACTTGTTAAAATTAATATAGCATTCTATATGGATTATGTGGTAATATATAAGTAGAAAATTTGTTATCCATTGTTTATACTCTATTGTACGTAGCGTGAAGGACAAACCTTACGCCCTGTTAACTCGGGCGAGGTTTGTCCTTTTTTTATTTAAAGGAGGAATTTACTATGAAAAAAATCTACAAAATCGGAGCACTTGTAACCACCCTATTCGTTGTTTGTATCACGATCTTCACTTTAACAAAATAATGAATCCGTCAAAACAGAAACTGTAACACCAGAAAAAGCAATTGTATCTGCTGTAGATGCAGAAAGAGCAACAAAAAATATAAAAGATATTTCAAAAGAAGAATTAAAGCAAAAAATAGAGTCTCAAGACGAGTTCATTGCCTATTACTATCAACCAGCGTGTCAATATTGTAAAAAAGCTGCCCCAGATATCAATAGCATGTCGCAGAAACATGATAGGACCATTTACCGTATTGATATCTCTACACCAGAAAATCAAAGTGCCTTTCAAGAGTTCGACATTCCTGGTACTCCAGTTGTTGTAGCTTATAACAGAGGCGAAGAAATTGAACGCCTTGAAGGAGCAGTGTCAGCTGCGACATACGATGGATTCTTTGCAAGACGTAATTCGAGCGCTAGCTAATATAGTGCTCGTTTTTCTTTTTTGAGAAAGGAGAATTTAGATGCAACAAAACGTTCGTATTCATTCGTTAGACATGATAAGAGGTATAGCCATACTATGTATCCTATTTGCTAATCTACCTACTATGACAGGACTAGATTCCTTTAATCAAGCAGGTTACTCCGGTATAGATAAAGTAGTTCGTTTTCTGGTAGATTTACTGATATCATCAAAGTTTTATACCATTTTTGCATTCTTATTCGGCATGGGATTTTATATCTTTATGAGAAATACAGAAAAAAAGGGGTATCCCATATATAAGCTATTTAGTCGTAGGTTATGTATTCTATTACTATTTGGTGTAATTCACTTTATCTTTCTTTGGTATGGAGATATTTTACATGCATATGCTATAGCAGGTTTTGTTCTATTGTTCTTTTATAAGCGGTCTACTAAGCTTATTTTTATAACAGGTTGTAGTTTTTTACTTGCTAGTTATACTCTACATGTTATTTTATTTTTATATGCAAGCCCTTCTATTCCTGAAGAGATACCAAAATACTATCAATATATGTTTACAGGCAACACTACTAATCACACAGTGAATCTATTTTCGAATTATTTACATCAAGTAAAAGCTCGTTTGTTCTTTCTTATGACACAGGAATTTCAGCAACTTCTAATAGGGATCCCGGAATATATTGGGTTATTTTTAATAGGTTTATGGGCTGGAAAGAAGAATATTTTTAGACGCGTATCGGAACTCAGAGGGAAATTTCAAATTTTACAGTGGAGTTCGCTATTCCTATCATGTCTGCTCTCCCTCCCTATCATCTATTATTTTATAGAAACAGATGTCTATTACTCTATCCATATCCAGTTATGGATTCTATTCGGAGGAAAATCCCTCGCTATATTCTACATATGTTTTCTCCTTTTAATATGCGAGAATGAAAAATATGTAGGGTGGTTACAACCTTTTATGGCTATTGGTAAATTTGCCTTAACTAACTATATTAGCCAAAGTATACTCACGCTAGTGATTCTCTCAGCGTGCTTCCAGGACATTTCACAAGTAACATACTGGCAACTATGTATCTTTGGGATTCTTATTTGTATCGTACAATGTATATTCAGTACACTATGGAGTAAGTATTTCCGATATGGACCTATCGAATGGCTATGGAGAAAATGGACTTATAAATAAAAAGACGTGCTGTTTTATCAAGCATGTCTTTTTATTTACTCATATTTAGATTATTTGTAACATCAGTACAATGAAGTTCATCGCTGCATGAACAATATAAGAAACTAATAATTGATTTGAACGTTTATATACGAAGGCTAATACAACCCCAATACAGAAATACCCAAAGATAAATGGAAAATCAAAATGCATAATTGCAAAGAACAATGCACTGATTACGATACTCCCTGTTTCTTTAAACTTCTTCATTAAAATATTCATGGTTGCATATCGAAATACCAGTTCCTCTACTAATGGGGCAAGAATTACAATGGATACAATCGCAATTGGTGATATCACTGCAGCTGCGACTGTACTAGATGTATTTTCTGATTGCGTAGATAACTGGAATAAACTTTTATCTAAAAAGCTACCAATCATCTGTGCAAAAAAAACGAATACGATTCCTGCAAGAATCCACCCCCATGTGGCTTTCGATAATTTGATTGATAGCCTAGGTTCTTTAATCCATTCTTTCTTATATAAAAGAAATATGATTCCTAGTGTAAGCAGAAACCCTATTAACTCCCAATGTACAAGGATCTCTTGAATCGCTTGTTGCTGATTCCTCTGAATACCATACCAACCTGTCTTAGCCAGTAATTGTACTCCTATAATTCCGACAAATTGAGTCATAACAAAATAAATAAGAATGACATAACCTGATTTGTATATATTACTATTATTCATATTCTTGGATTCATCCTTTACCTTTTTCTCTAGTTGCGATAGGTAAAACTTTGAAGTTATCTCCATCTTTTCCCCCGCTTAGCACTGTACGTGCGACTTTCATCGCATACAGCGCCCCATCTTATTCTTCTATACTAAAGCAACCAGATTACAAATAATGTTGTACTCACCAACGTATTAATTCCCCTTTCTTACGAAAGGTCACATCATCTTACTCGATCCTGTGAGTTACATCTAATTGATTTAGTTTTCAAAGAATAAGACTAAGGACTATCCCTCCACATTTATTACATGCTTCGTCGGTACTATGTCCCCACCTTCACAAGAATGAAGCAATTTTGGTTCATTAGAACCTTATATGCATCTGTCCGCTAGTAGGCGTTGGTGACAGTTTCTTGCTTACCACGTTCCGATTGACTTAGCTATACATATATCCTTAGGCGCTTGCTTTAAGCCTGTTATCTTTACACCCTCATCGTTGGATGTTCCGAATTTCATACTATTTACTCTTACTTTTCGGTAGATAACGTCGTCGTTGACGACATACACATTTCTGATGTATTAAACGTTTAGACCCGTACATTCACAAGTTCGCCAGTCCTTTGTCGGACATTCTCACCATAGATATTTTGTAGCATCCCGACTTATCCATCACCATATGATTTCTCACTTAGGTTTTGTTCAGCCGACTTCACCTAGCTTCATACAATTTGTGACTACTATCATGCCTTGCATGTAGGAGTATCAGATAAGTAGTTTCAGCTCAACCTGACGGCTTTCATTTCTACTTTCAGTCAATCAGTTGTTGTTATCGAATTGATAACCCTCCTATTTCGTGTTTGCACACTTATAAGGAAACGTGTCGCGCAAATAGCGTTTTTGTTAGAAACTCATCTTTTTCGTTTCCTTACATTTAAACTCTTATATATGGTAAAATATAGTAGATATATATTTTAAGGAGGTTTTAATATGCCACACGCAGTTTGGCTGCCTATTCTCCTAGCAATATTCGTCGTATTTTTCCTTGATAAAGAGGAAAAACACAAACAATAGCTTTATTTCTTTTTCCCAGCTTAGATATTGCGTACATATATTTAAGCTGGGATTTTTTTAAATAATGATTTTGTTAAAAACTTCTCACATTTAAACCGGACAAGCATATGTTATTGTATGGAAGCTTTCCATTCATAACATTCTACCTTTCTTATTTGAGAGCACACTTATATGTGTGCTCTATTTTTTTTAAGATAAAATAACGATTTTGTATTAAATCCGCACACCCCTGAGAACCTTACATACGATAGCATGTGGTATTCTTTTTCAATTTTAGTTTTAATCAGAGAGTGCCTTGGAAAGCACTCTTTAGTTTTCAAGTAAAAATTCTGGTCAAATGATTCACATTCTTAGAAAAAGTCACATATATTATCCTGTACTCTTTTACAGTAAGAGTCTTGGTCCTAAGAGCACTGTCAAAAGTGCTCTTTTAATTTATTGCAATGGATCACGTTTTACATACAATGCAATGAGCAGACAAGACATAGTTTCTATATAATCGTGTACATTTTTTGTACGCGATTTTTTTATTAAATAAGGATTTTGTTTAATTTCCATTAACCTTTTTGATCCCTTTGAATACATTATTATTGCAAGGAATTCCACAGAGTACTCTCGTCCAGTCACCTCGAATTTCTTGCATACCTTGTGTAAATAACCCGTTATAACTAGCGGGTTATTTTATTTTTGATTACAAGATAACTATTTTGTTTAGTTTCCTTGGTATTCAAGTTTGCTAGCATCGATTGATTCAATGTTTTCAATTGAACCAAATCCAGGATACTCATTTATCCCTTTTAGCCATTCTGTTGTTACTTTATTTATTTGTTCTTGAAGCTTTTCTCCCTCATCTGCTGGTATACCTGAAAGCCAAGATTCTGCAACCTCTCCACATTCATCGGTTGCTCGTTCATATAATTCATCTAACAATACATCCGCATTTATCCATGGTACATACTGTTTGAATTGTCCAATTTGGAATTCATTATCAACTGACGCTCTATCTGCAACCATTCTATCTGTCCAATCCTTTAAAGCCGCTTGAATAGCTTCTTCTTTAGTTTCGTATTTATCGCTTGTCCAAATATCGCTATTACTATTAAGGTTGTACATCCATTTCATATCTCTCATTCCCCTTTACGAATAATCATTTTTGTTTTGTGCATACTACATCTGAGCCGACTTCCCACCGGCTGTACTCTTTCAAAACGGAGCTCTCTCCTCCGTGTCGCTTAAGAACAGGCGGGTAACTTAATTAGTTGCCTGCCGTTTTTACGTATAATCGTAAAATTTCTTGTCCATACTATTTAGAGAAAACATCTTATGCCATTTGGAGCGACCTCCAGCACATGATATTTGTACGGCCGTTCCTATAAAAGGAACGGTCTTATTTTATCTTCACGTTCCCCTTTTCGATTAAAATAACGCTTTTATATGAAAAACGTGCACAGTTTTGACACATCAACCATCACAATTACTTGAAAATTCGTGATAATATTAATTTGTTGAATTCGCCAAATTTCGACATTGTACGACAACAATATCTCTCCTAAAAAGTCCCTGTCCCCGCAGGGATTTTCTCTTTTATTTATTACTTTTGGTTATACTGAATCCCCATCCCGAATGAAATTTAAATTGTATATTATTAAAATCTTTCGAATTATTATCTTTATATAAAAATTATATGATTTATAATCCAAAATATTCTTTTCCTACTAATCTCACGCTGCCTGCAGGTGTTTTAAACCTATTTCTAACGCACCCGTTCCACCAAACCCTTGATTAAATAAAAGCGGAACATCATACTTCTTCGCGTATTCCTTTGCTACATCAATAGATACATGGCCACATGCACCTTTCTGCACAACAATGACATCACATTTTTTAATGACACTACGAAAAGTCTTCTTTACGCCACCATGATTCTTTCCGTCATGAAAAATTACCTGACAATCTCTTTTTTTCGCTAGTTTTTCTAACGTCCTACCATTTGATCCACCTAATACTAGAATTGTATTCATTCCCACTCACTCTCCTTATTTTTCTTTTTTGTGTATGTACTTGGCGATGTTAGCAGTACAAGGTTACAAACTACAATATTCATTAACACTACGGCTACTACTATTAATATGGCAAAGACCGGCAACAAAAGCATAAAGATAAAAGCACTTACGACCAAGCATACAAAGATGAACCCGTTGCTCATGTCTTCATAACCGTCTAATCCTCGCACTATATTTAGACTATGCATCCAAACCGTGATAGCATCCCAATGTTCTACTAATAGATATCCTCCACCCAAAAACAAAGCCCATCCGAATAATGTCCCTAAAAATCCTGATCCCCTTCCAGAAGAATATCCCGCAAAAAAGTTTGCTGCTGTTCCAAATAACATTCTCATTTTTTCTTTCCTCCATATCTATTTCAAATCAGTTATATATATAGATTTCATTTAGCTATGGTTTTATTATATCAGAAAATTATGAATATTCAATAAATGTTTTTAGGGTACTCTTTATTTTTTTTAGAAAGGGTTGTGTTTTTTCTTCCACAACCCTCATTTTCCACTTAATCCACTGGTACTTCTTCTTGCCCGTGCGGAATTTGTTCAATTGGTGTTACAATTTGTGCATATTGATTGACTTGCACTTTAAATTGACGTGGTTCAAGGAAATTCACTTGTTGAATTTGAACTTCAATGTGGTACGTATCTACTTTTTTTCCGCGTTCTATTTTTGTAATACGAGCATTATAGAATTTATCTCCATGCAGGAAATATCGTTGTACAGCTTCTGTTGCAAGCATGCGCTCATTACTTGTCATTTTCATTGGCTCAATACCAAATCCAGCCTTTGTAAACAAATATGGCACATCATAACTGCTGGAAGATATTTTTCGTAGTAAGTCTTCTACTGTTTTTGTTTTCGCGATATATTCCTCTTCTTTTGTATCAAATCCCTTTGGCTTATCTCCAAGCATTTCTATTTCATCTTGATTTACTTGTTCTTCCTCTTGTACTTGTGATTTCATCATGTAACGATGAATGGTATTATAGGTAGCTACACCTAGCACTAAAACTATGACCCCCAATACCACCAAGTACTTACGAGGCATATTGGACAAAATATTGATTACTTTCTTCATCTTCTCTCATCCCTTATCAGTCTATAACATTACGGATTTGAGTCATATGTTGTCCTCTTGCCGTATAGTTTAGACCTGTAATTTGTACACCCTTATCATCACCAATATGAATCATTTTCTGATTCCCCATATAAATTGCAACGTGTCCTGGGTTTTCATAGAAGATGAGGTCTCCTGGTTGTGCATGATTGATGTCTGGTACTTGTTTACCTTGTCCAACTTGAGCACCTGTCCACTCTCCAAGTTGTACACCTATACTTGTTCTAAAGACATACTGCGTAAATCCTGAGCAATCTGAAGTGCCACCTGGTGGATTACGATCCCCTAATACATATCTAACTTTTCCTTGCCCAAGCCATTTTTTCGCTTCTGCTAGTACCTTTTGTCTTTTGTCATTCGTCATAACAGGAGAACCGCCTGATGATAATCCCGGATCATCATTTTTCTTAAAGAATTTCATTGGATCTGTTGGTTGGTCGTTAATACGAATCTGGAAGTCTAAATGGACAGCGTATCCATTCATATTAAGTAAACCAGTATCTTTATTATAGTTAGAACCGCCCATCTCCCCAATGATTTGTCCTTTTGTTACCATGGTTCCTGGTGCAACTGATATTTTACTCAAGTGTAAGTAGCGAGATACAATGCCATTTCCATGGTCTACATAAACACCTAAACCACCACCATTTACATTTCCTGTTTGGTTCGTTACAATACCAACTTCCATCGACCACACAGGGTCTCCAGCTTTTCCGGCGGTCATGGCCCCAATATCTACAGCGTTATGTTGTTTTCCACCACGAACCGCATCAAACGTATCTGTAATACGCCCTGATTTCGTTGGCCATTTCCAACCTTTATCAGACACCCATTCTCCATCTCCAGACGCTACGCAACCTAAATCTTTGTAAAATTCCAAAACTTTGGTAACGTACGTATAATCCCCATAACACGCTCCAACTTTGGTTCGGAAGTTATTAGGGTCAGAACAACCACCCGGATTTAAATGTGCCTTACTTCTTGAGAATTCAATGGCTGTTTCCTCTGAATAACCACCTTTTGCTAATGCATAGCTAATAAAACCACTCCCAAAATTATATGACTGTAAGGCGAGAGCGACGTCACCATTCGCTTGTCCTAGCACATCTTTAAATTCCTGTACTCCTGCTTCAATAGAAATATTCGGATCTGTAATACACCCCATTCGAGCATTTCCTTTTACACCTATACAAGATGGACTCAAGTCTCCATAATGTCCCTCTGATGCTTGCATCGGGTCATTTCCTGCTCCAGCTGATTCCTGCATCATTTGAGCTGCCAGAATACCAACATATTGAGCAACACCATGTTTTTCTGCCATCTCTTTAATTTTGGGAAGATAGCCTGTTACTTTTTCATTGATATTAACAGGCTCTCCACCAGGACTAACAGAACCTACGCACATGCCCCCGATAAATCCACCAGTTGGGGCTAGATGTCCATACATTCCCTCTAACATCCCTGCAGCTAATATCTCACGCGCACGATCTTTTTGACTCTCACTAAATTTTGCAAGTTCCATCGCTTTCTCTAGCCCATGAGAAGAGGTTGTCACCTTTTTACTACCACTAGCATTAATCTCATCTATTTTTTTCTTAAAATCTGTATCTCCTAAAATCTTTTTTACATCTGGTCCGGAGTAACTCTCAGATTTTGTTTTTTGCATCTCCTTTTTCTTTTTTTCACAAGGACCGTTTGGTCCTGCCTCACATACCTCTTTTTCCGTATATTCTTCATATTGGATATCCAAAAAATATGAAATCGCATCATGTGGATCTTTACCGGTGAGATCATTATCATACCGTGCCATGTCAAAAGCAACAATCTCTTTCCAATCCACATTTAGAGCCATTGAAACTTCCATATACTTTTTTACTTGTTCTTCTGTTTTACTTTCATCTTTTGTAAACGGTACAAATGATGCTAAAATGACACACACCACAATAATCAGCGACATAATGATAGCTGCAGGTAATCCAACCGCGGCTAATATTGACCCTACAATTTTAAGCGTTGCCTTTTTTAGCAGTTTGGCAGCAGCTTTCGCTGCCGCCCTTCCTGCTTTTCCTGCCAATTTTGCCATTTTCCCGCCAGCTTGCATCCCTTTTTTCTTGATAAAGTGAGACGCTACATCTTTTAAGGGATTGCTTTTTTTCTGTTCATTTGGATCGTTTGGATTCTGACTCATAGACTTGTCACACCATACTTTCCATGCTCATCATTTCGTCTTTTTCGCTGTGCTAAACGCGGGTTTGGTGCAAATGGAATCAGATTTTGCGGGTCATGTTCTGATAAATTCAGTTGTGTCTCTGCACGTACTACTTCGTCCTGTGTATGTGTAACCAAAATTTCTTCTTTTGGTTTAATACTGCTATCTTTTACTTCACAGATTCTTTCAATTCTTTGGTTTGTTTGTAAACGTGTATCTCCTTTTCCGAATGGTGAGATACGTGAAACTGTACCTTCTGTTGTGGTAGCTACCATATAACTACGGTCTCTTTCTACGACCATTTGTACATTCTTATATCCACCCTGGTCTAAATCGGACATGTAGAAATTCCCATTGTCTACTTTATGATTCACAGTGATTGGCGGTTCGCTCATTACTGGTTTTTGTTGTATTGGTCTTGGATTTTGATTTCCTACCAATTGATTTGGATTTGCATTAATCGAGCGATTTATACTAATTTTCCCACCACTTGAATCTTGTATATATGCTGGGGATGCTTTCATACCATTTCGGTACTGTGTCAACTGCCCGTCTGCAATATTTAAATCTTGATATACCATTTGTCCGGAACGAATGCTACTATCTCCACTACCATAACGAGATACAACTTGTGTCATCCCACTGGAATCTTTTGCTTCAATCCATGACTTGTTATTCGTCGTAACTAAACGTACAGCCCCTTTGGCAACAGATTGTGTTCCTGTATGGTCTGTTGTTGTTGGTACCATTCTCTGAATCTCTTGAATTTCTTTTGCTTCAGTTTGAACTGCTTTATTGTACGGGTTATATTTACTTACCGTACGTGCAGCTGCTTGGTAAGCACCTGCGCCACCAATCACACCAGCAGCATAGCTTAATCCTTTTGTAACATTGTAATGGCGTTCTGCCGCGTTACCTCCTAATGAAGTATGAACAGCGGCTGCACTTCCACTTATCGCTTTTTGTACTGCATTCCCTCCTGCCTGCTGAACAGCACTTGACGCATTAAAGTATGCTTTTGAAACATTCTCTAGTGCATTTGTAGGCATAAAATGTTTGACACCTTCCATCACACTCATGCCAATCTTCGTACTTTGCTGTGTCATACGTCCCACAGCTGAAGTGGGGATAGACATTTTACCAGCACTTTGTGCAATACTTGCTACACCTGCAGACGCATCTGCATACGAACGTTGAATTTCAGAAACGGAAAGATTTCCTGCACGCGCCATACTTGCTTGCGTTTGTGTAGCTGCATACACAGCTTTATTAATTGCACCACCTGCAGCAACACCGTGTGATCTAACTCCTTGAATAGAACTTGTAATCCCAGAGCTTACTTGTTGGCTCACTGTCCCAAGGGTTGCATGACTCTGTAAGCCTTTCGTTAATTGCGAAGCAAAAGCATCTTTATTGATATACGACTGGGCATGTAGACTCTTACCACTCGTATCTTTTGCTTGTACTGGCATCGCTCCAGTTTGTACTGCTGCTTGCTGAGCTACTGCTTTAAATTCATTTCCTTTTTGGTTTAAATGTGTCTGCCAAGCCTGCTCTTTTTGCGGTTGAGACATGGTTGGGGACAAGTTTTTCATAAAGGTTGCTTGTTGTTCTGCCGCATATCCCTGTTTAAAGGATTCCGTAGAAGCTTGGACCAGGTTCCCAACATTACTTACTTGTTTGGCATTCTGGCTTCCATATCCACTTGTCAAACCATGTGTTTTCACGCCATTGACTGCCTTTTGAATGCCTGCAGTACTGGATACACCCATTGCATTTAAGTTTGGATTATTTTGTAACTGTTGTGATAAATGAGAAGCGAAAGCTTTCTTATTCGCATAGCTTGTTCCATCTTTTTGCTGAACAATATCTGCTTGCTCCGCAGCTTTTTGGGCATGATTTTCGAAACCTTGTACTTTGTGGCCTACATGCTTGTTCCATGCCGCTTCTTTTTCTTGTTGTGGTAAATCCGCAGGCAATTGCTTCATAAATCCAGCCTTATGATCTGCAGTATATGCTTTCTTAAACGCAGCGGTTGAAGCTCCTACAAGAGCACCAACCTGTCCCATGTTTTGATGGCCACTCTCTAACGTTTCTCCTTTTACATCCTCCACTGCTTTTCCGACTTTTCCTAATGCAAGTTGAGAAGCAAAAGCATCTTTATTCACATAGGACTTATCAAACAAGTTATTTCCTTGCTTATCTTTTGCATCAACTGGCATTGCTCCAGCTTTTGTTGCCGCCTGTTCTGCATGATTTCTAAATCCTTGTACTTTTGAGTCTAAATGGTCACTCCATTTTTGCTCTTTCTCTTCAGCTGGCATACCTTCTGGCAGTTGACTCATAAACGTATCTTTATGGTCTGCCTCATATCCTTTTTGGAATGCATTTGTTGCTGCATTTACTAAATCTTTAGCGTTTCCATATGGTGTAGCGTTTTTCTTCATATTCTGAAAATCTTGTTTACGCTGATTTTTAAAGTGAGACATTTGATCACTATTGCTTTTCGCTACTTTCTTAGCAATTTCTGCATCGGATGCACCAGGAAATGCTTGTTTTAATCGACTCGTAACTGCTGAATCAGGATTATCCGCTTTCCAAGATTCAAAATCTTTTGTAGCTAAATCCTGTGCAATATCTTCATCGGTTAATTCTGGATAGGATTCTCCATTTAAATTTGAATACGTGTCCGCACCCTTCTTCACACTTGAACCAATATGTTTCCCTAACGCTACAGCTCCTTCGCCGACTGTAGCAGCAGTTCTACCAGCCACTGCACCAGTAATTCCACCCACTTTACTACCAACCATTGTCCCTATTGCCATTCCTTCTGGTCCAAGCCCAGCTCCTGCGGCCATACCCGCAAGTCCCGTTGCCGCTTTACCAATTGAACTTCCAATTTGCCCTGCTTTTAACATACGAGCTGCACGAGATGTTGTACCAATATCTGTTCCTAAATTCGCTCCTAATGCATTTTTGGGATTATCAGCATCTTCTTTTGTCTCTTCTTTATTCCCTTTATCATTAGGTTTCGCTTTCGAATTACGGTAGTCATCACGAACACCTTTAACCAGCCCAGCCACACTTGCTAAGGCCCCCATACCCATCATCGTACCCGCTTTATGAATACCACCTGATGCATTGGTGCTAAGACCAATAAAACTTTTCACAATCTCACCTATTGGGATAAACATAGCAAGTAACATTAATTTGAGTAACGGACTATTTGCTGCTCCAATTAAAGAAATAATGAGCCATAAGGTAATCGCATGAATCGCTTGTATGAACACTGCCCCCATAAATTCACGTATCCAATATAATGTCTGTTGTTTCTTTTGTGGGAATAGCCACATACCTACCATTAAAGGACCCATTAACATTAAGACATATAGTGACACCGCACGCATTAAATAGTAAAAGTTTGCCCAGACGATGAGACCAGCTTCTATAAACAAACCAAATATAATAAACATATAGTCATTTTCATGACCTTTCAGACTCAGCTCAGTAATTGTAAGTCCAGCCCCACCAAATCCAGGCTGTAGAAATTTAGTACCCTTATCCGGGTCAAAATTCCCTCCACTTACTCCATTGATAGCGTCTCTGAACTCTACTATTACCCACGAATTGATATCAAATATAAGAGTATAGAAGTAATCCAAATGCCAAAGACAAATCGAGATAATCATTAAATCTTTCGCATACTCTATTAATGCCGTTCGATTATTCGGATTAATAGCTGTCGCTGAATATTTTGCTGCCGTAATCACTACACTGATGAGGACACAAAAAGCAACAAACTTAAACATGACAGGCATACCTGTGTCTAATACTTTGGTTAGAGAATCTCCCGAAAATAAGAAATCTAAATTTGTCCCTTTTCCTTCTGTCCCATTCCCCCCAAACACTAAGACTGGAAGAGGATCTAAAGTCGCATAAACCGGACCAAGAAAAGCCTTCACTAAAACAATAATTAGGCCTCCGACCCACTCTACTATTTTCTCTAGCATAATTTCACCTTCCTTTTCAAAGGTACGCTATTACCCTGCGTACCCTTGTACTTGCTTCATATTATTTAAAAGCTCTTGTAGTACTGCTTCATTCGATTCAATGAACATCATTTCTTTGTCTGATGGATCTGTTTGAATCCAAACCGAACTATCTCCTACACGGAAAATTCCTTCTCCTTTTCCTGGGTTGTTGAGAATAATATCAAGCTCCCCAGCAGTTAAGTTAAAGTTTTCTTGGATCTTTTTCTTATCGATCTTATTTTGTTCTAAGAAGAAATAAGAGAAAGTAGATTGCAAGATACCACGTGCTTTTACATTTTCTAAAATACGAACAAAGTCCTGACTTGCCCAACACATACCTGCATTTCTCTTACGAGAGCGGCGTGCTACTTTTTCTAAGAAGTTAACTGTTTGTTCATAGTCGATAAACTGCCACATTTCATCCACATATAACACTTTTCGTTTGATAGCGTGTTCTGGGCTCTTAATCCAATGCTCCCAGATATAGTTCAGGATAACGTGGAAGGCGATTGGTTTTAAGAATCCTTCTTCTAAATGACTAATATTAAAGTTAACAACACGTGATTCATTTAACTGTGTTTCCACACCACGGCCAAAATGACTTTGTCCATCAAATAATGGTTTTGAACCATCACGTAAGAACGGACGAATCGCGGCAATTAACTCTTCTGCTTTCACATCGTCCCCATGATGTTCTACTATTACATCGTAGATTTCTTTTAACTCTGGCTCAGGCTTTCTCACTTGAGACTGAATTAATTGTCCATCCATTTTTTTCACTTCATCTGTATATAAAGATGAAGGGTGGGAAGTAATGCCATGTTTATCAAACACTTCGCGAATCGCATCTTCCAGCATCGTACGTTGGAATACATTTAATCCTGGTTGATCAAAATCTTGTCCGCGAATAATAATGTCAAAGAATCCTAGTATTTCATTAATTTTCTCTAAAATTGGTACGAATCTTACATACTTCACGCCATCACGTTCTATGAGTTCTTTCTTATCATATTGTTCAAGTGCTTCTAATTCTTCATCTTTATCTGTAATCTGAAGTTCTGTTACCGCGATTGCACAAGGGTTAATAATGATATTACTTTCTGGTGAAATATTTAAGTTAATACCGCCTAGACGTTTTGTAATCTTTACGAATTCTCCCTCTGGGTCGATAATCATTGCATGTGTATCTGCAAGTGACGTTTCACGAGCTAATTTCATTTTTAAAAGTAAACTTTTTCCCGAACCCGAAATCCCGGTCACACCAATGTTATAATTTGGTGGGCGATAATCTGCATTCCCGAACGAATTTAAAAATTCTATTTGCCCAGTAATTTTGTTCTTTCCTATTGGTATACCACCATTAAATCTTCCGGATCCTGACACAAACGGTGCAAATGTACATAAGGCTCGTCTATCGATATTTCGATATGTATCTTGCAAAGTGTTTGGTGCACCTAGTGGCATAACCGCTTTCAAACCACTTTTCACACGATTCCAAGTACTTGCTATCTTAAAGTGTGATGCTTGCATTTCATCCTCAAGATACTCACATAAAACGTCTAATTCTTTCTTTGATTCTGCATACGCAACAGCCATCGTACTCACCATATAGGAGTCATTCTCATTAAACTGAATTTCATCCATTAAATTGTTTGTATCTTGAATTTTTGCATCTAAGTCTTTTTCTTGGTCAATGTTTCCTCTTGTGCGTTGGAAAGAAAGGTTTGAACGTAACATCGTTAGCTGCATATCTAACGATCGCATCGCTTTCGCTTTTGGCTCTTTATGAATATCAATCATGACATCGACTTCCCCAGCTGAAGTTAACATGTTCAACCAATTGGTTTGCATCATACGAGGGTATCCATCACGTGGAATATAAAACGGACGGAAGAAGGTATTACTTCCTAAAGACTGCTTAATCACCCCATAGTCTTCTGCATCAATTTTCATGCCTTCTGGGGCAATGACATCAAACACGGTTGTTTGATTATCTAATTGAGTGGGTACCTCTTCTTGCTCCTGCTCTTCCTCCTCTAGTTCCAATTCATCCTTCTCTTCTGCTTCTAATTTCTTTTTTTCTTTTTTCTTCTTTCCAAACAACTTCATATTCACGCCACCCCATTATTTGATTTTTCAGCTTTTTCTTCTGCTAGAACTTTCTTTATTAACTCTAGTTTTCTCTCATTTGTTTCACCTGTTGAATACAGAGAGAAGTTTTCATTTTCAATTAAATCTTGGAAACGCGCTTTCACAGCTTTACGGCGATTAAACGATACGTATAAGAGTTCTATCAATTTATCTTTCGTTAACATTTCTACATTAATTTTTGCTTTTGATAATAAATTTCGCGAAGCATTATAACGACGATATAATTCGTTAAACGCTTTATCTACAATCTTTTCTTCCAATTCTTCCTCTGTATCAGCTGTAATCGTACTAATATCCACCTTGTATGGGTAAATTAAATAACGTTTTTGCTCATATCGGGGCTGTGAACATTGCCAGTACTCTAAGTTATCGATAACTTCTTGACCATATAGTATTGTCTCTGGTGTAAGGTCCTTCGCACCTTTCATCGTTTCTGTCATTTTTCGTACAGGATCTGTTAAATCTACAAATTTACTTTGGATATATACTTTTGTATTAAACTCTAATGTTGTTAACCATGATTCAATTTTGATATCAATTGCTTCTTGTTCCATGTTGGAAAGTAAGTAATAGTTTACTGGATGTGCTTCCGCGATTAGGACAAATGTGTCATCATGATATCGAATCATATGATTGTCAATTTCCTTAATGTCCTCTACAAAATTGCTAAAGAAGTCTACATTGTCCTCATCAATTGTCGATTCGGCAGGCGCATTCTTTTTGTTTTTCTTTCCACCTTTATCAGCAGTATGCTGCTCTACTCCCCCCTGTTTCTTTCCCTTTTTCTTAAATCCAAACAGCGGCTTCCCGTTCATTTTTCGATAAAAGAAAAATCCCACAATGGCTATCGCCGCAAAATATATCATCTCTAACATCTATAGATTCTCCTTTACCCATATAATTGGCTCGTACCCTTTTCTCCACTTCCCTTTTTCGGAACGGCTACGCATTTTAATAAGTAAATACTTATCTAGATACATGTGTTGTTTTTCTTTATAAATAAACGCAAATGCTATCACACCTACTACCGTCGGTAGTGCTAAAATTAAGCAAATAAAAAATGCTACCACCACATCAATAGGTGCAAATAGCCGCCATAAGAACGGTACATATAAATATAGGGACGCCCCGCCACCTAATAGATAAATTAATTGACGTTTACTCAGCACACCTAACAGTGTTTTTTGTTCCGAAGTCATATCAACAGGAACAGTTACTTTTCTCATTCTGTTTTCTCCTTTGTATAAGAGAAGCTCTCCCCAAATAGAGGAGAGCTTGTATAAACTCTTATGTTAGATTGTTGTAACCCAAGAAGCGATGTCGTACGCTTTGATCATGATAAAGCCTCCAATTGCCGCACAAGCCAAACCAAGCATAGCTTGTGTACGATTTTCTGGGTTTTTCCCTTGTGCACCTGATAGTTTAATACTTGCGAATACAACACAAGCAACTACCCAAATACCACCAAAACCAATTAATGTTTTTACAAGGGTATTCATACTATTTTGAACGGTTTGCGCACTCGTACCACTACTTTTTCCAAGACCACTCGTAAAACTACTTTTTGCCAGTAAGAAATCTCCTACTGATGTTGTCATAAGTTTTGCAGACAACCAATTCAACATAATTCCTGCACCTCCGGGTGTTTTTGCTCGCAAAACGCAAAAAGACCCCAATATACGCACACGTCCCCTAAGGACATGGCGCATATTGAGGTCTTCTCTTATATGCGAACTGATTAATTTTTTATTTTATTGTTAAATCCTATTACATTTATATTATAGCAATACGATTTTTAAAACACAAGACTTTCTTTACATATTTAACAAAAATAAAAGCAAGATAGACATTTCTTCTGCCATCTTGCTTTTATTTTTGCTTATTTTCTTTGTTTGGATCGTATAAGATCATTTGAATTTGGAAAATGTCACTGTCCGTAATACCTAAAACATTCTTTTCTTCTTTAAATGAACGCCATGTTTCTATTTTTATGGATTTTGTAGTTTTGTCTCTAAGTGTATACACATTTACATAATAAGCTTCTTTTTTCTTTTGCATAATACGTTACCTCTATAGTCTTTATAATGTAATAATACAACACTTAAATATGTAAAAATTACACAATTAAGTGTTGTATTTTAAAGGGAATACTATAATTAGTATATATATATCATATCTTCTTTATCATTGTAATTAAATTGAATATAGCTCAATATATTATTGTATACTTAATTTAAGAGATTTATTATGAATTGAAGGTAAAAAACCAATACAATTATGTTTTTAGTGAATGGAGGTAATTTTTTGAAAAGAGAAAATTTGAAGATATTTACTAAAATTTCATTCTTAATAGCATTAGCTACAATTTCAATTATACCAATATCCTTATGCATTTCAGCACTAACTTCCAATGCGAATGTAGAATCAATATTAAAAGTCTTTATATCAGTTACATTTTTTGCTTCATTATTTGCAGTTCCTTTAAGCTTCATTTCAATGTTCAGCAAAGAAAAATTAGTCATAAGAATTTTCGCTTTATTTGTAAACTCATTGCCAATTGGGCTTTTCACTTATGCTTTCATTCTAGAATTTATAGACGAATTCTTCCAAACTGCACCTTAAAAGAATAAAAAAAGAGTATTAACTATTACATATTAGGAGAATGAAATAGAAAAGCTTTACCTGGAATATCAAAAGTTATTGGCTTATCTATTAGATTCAAGATGTATTAACAGCATGGATATTAAATTACTCTAAATCCTATTATGCTATATAAATAAAATATGGTATGAAACGACAATTTCATACCATATTAAAAAACTTATATATACTAATAACTACCTTCCTAATCTACTAAGCACGTTATATTTTTCAAAGCCTTTATAAATCTCGGAATTTCTTAATCCGTATTCATAAGCCTCATCTCCCGTTCCGTTATAACGTGACAATGTTTCTTGTATTTCTTTAACATTATATTCAAGCATATTAACACTAAATCCAAGGAGATGAATAGCACCCCATTTTAAGACCCAAGCCGCAGTCTCGATATTATAATCTGGACTTGTATGTAATGCTTCCCAAATAACCCTTAAATGAGTAGGATTACTAGGATCAAGAATTTCTTCTTCTAAATATCCATTGTATACGGCCCACCCTCTTGCTTTAATTGCCGTGGCTGCGAATATTTGAAAAGGACCTGTACTAGAGTCCTTTTCAAGATGCAGTAAAACTAGATAACGGAAATTATTCTTTAAAAAATAGCCAATTTAATGAAAAAAGAAAATGGGAAGAAAAAGAAGTGCAAAAAGTTATACATGAAATGTCTCACCAAAAGATTGGCGCTGAAGAAAAATTTGGATTTCTTTTAATTACACAAGAACGTATAAAAAGTCTACACAATATAGTAAACAATCATAAATTCATTTCAGAAGTTGCATATAAGGAAATTTTAAGAAGTTGGGAAAAAGGAGACTATAGTGATGCCGTTTCACAACATAATAAAGTTTGGAGCTTACAATATGGACAGATTGGTGAGGCACTTACAATTTTGTCATCGGAAGAAGAAGTAGCTTATATTAATAGTACATTAACAAGGAATCTTACTTATTCAGGAAATTCTATTGTAGGGTGGAGTAAAAAACAGAATCCGGAGATAAATTAATGCTTCCATTAATAATAGCTAAAATACAATAGTTGTTTATTAACAAAAAACATAAAAAAACAGGTAATTGTTTGTAATCACAATTACCTGTTTTATATCATTTATATTTACTCTTTATTTTTTAGAATTTCATTAACCTCTTCCACACTTAATTCAGTGGCTTCCGCTACTTTCTCAATAGGTACACCGACATTAATTAAATTGTGAATCATCTCTATCTTAGTTGCTATTCTAGCTTCTTTTGCTGCTTTTTCCGCGGCTTTTTCTTCTGCCGTCTCTATTTCTGATATTCTATCTTTGATTGCCTTCTCTCTCGCCTCATATAAGCGTAAAAAGTCCTTATCACTACTTAAACGCTCCCAATCCTCTATTGCCTTTTTCAAAACTGGATCTTTTTCCATCGCGATTCCCTCCAGGATTGTAGTTAATTTCTCATCTTCATATGCAGGAAATAATAATAGCCAACGTGCTAATATATCCTCCCATGGATCCATTCGTTCTTCTTGCCATTCTCGAATTACTTTTGGAATCTCTAGAAAGTGCAATTGCATATTCTCAGAAATTATGTGCTCTGATTTTTTGTTCATGACTACACCGACATTATGAAAGTCTTCTTCTTCTGGAAACAGAATGAAGTCCACTATATTAATACAAATAGTTGGTCTTAATTCTGTATACTTCATCCCCTGAGTCATTTGGGAATAATACATGCCAGCCCAGTAGAACAAAGATCGCTCGATCATGTCTTTTTTGTCGCGAACCTGTATCTCTATATTTAATTTTATACCACTATTAAGGGTAGCTCGCAAATCTAAAATAGATAATTTATCATCCTTTTGCTCCCTTGGAAGATGCGGATCATCTAAATGCAAAGAAATAATTTCCTCATCTAAAGAGGATTGTAATACTGCATTAAGAAAACCAATAAGTATAACCTCGTTTCCCTCTACTCCAAACAAGCGCTTGAAAGCAAAATCAACTCGTAAATTTACTAGATTTTTTTTCATAGATGTATTCATATTCTCTTCTACCTTTCTTTTAGTTAATTTAAACTCTCTATAGTAATTGGGTATAAGAAAAAGATAGAATTACAAACTCTATCTTTTTCAACCTACCTATTTATGAAAATATCAACCTAATTTTTTACTTTTATAGTCTCTGAAATACAGGTTTAAATCCCGCTTGCATCGTATCATCCAGACCCTTACCTTGCGTTGGATTCCAGGCAGCTATGATAACGTTATAGCCCTCTTGCTTTAACTTTGTCGCAAAGTCTATAAGAGCTTTTCTTACTTTTTTATTCTCTACTAAATCGGCATCAAACGCTAGATAGACATTTTCTACTCCCATATCCTTTAATACAGGTATAGCAATTCGCCAAGCATTTACACCAGGAATCGCAAGAACCGTTGTCCCTACTTCAGAAAGTTCCGCTTTATTAAATCTCTCTGGCAGCAAATCAGCAATCAGATCTGCTTTCATAGGTCCCTCTGTGATCATTACTGATTTCGTTTGATGTAAAGTACCAGAATTCCAATGCTTCAAGTGAGAGCTTGGTACCGCTACGTGTACAGGAAGTGGATTTTCACTACCTCCTCCGGCACCAGTTCCTTGATTTTTGTTTGCTGATGAGAGCCATAGGTATTTTTGTCCTTTATGAATCTTTACAACAATTCTTTCCTCTCGGAATGGAATTTCTACTTTTTTGCTCACTTCTAGTTCGCCTTCAAAGATACAATCACCATTCTTAGTTATCTTTACAACATTAGGTTGTTCAATTAATTCTGCTTGAACTCCAGTGGGGGCAGATTTCACATGAACTGAGTTTTTCACTTCATCCACACGAACCTGCCATCCAACAATTTGATTATACTGGTTTCGAAAAGGGATCAATATACCAGAAGAGCCTGACATCAAACGAAGAGAAAGTTGACCTTTCTTCATCTCATAAAATCCCGGAATACCCTGCCAGCAATTTTTTCTCCCAATTTGTTCAAATAGTTTCTCCCAAACTGTCGAGTACGTATTATCCTCTACTAACACAATTTGTTGTTTTAAGAACGAACGATATTGACGTACTTGTATTTGTTCCTCGTTCATTTTCCTATCTCTTAATAAATGTGCATGATGATGCTCTTGTAAGGGTATAAAATCCATTAACTTACGATTAAACACATCTAATTCCTCATTACTTTTCTTATCATGAATCTGAACTTCATCCGCCTCAGGCAATTGATACTTATCTTTTCCATTTATGTAGTGAATGTAGCTTGGGTTACCCGTGTTTTTTCCGTAAATCCATTTACTTTCTACACGTGTACATGCTACCTTCTCTTGCGAAACATGCAGCATGCAATTACCTGTATCATGACAAATCGGACACGTAACACGGTAAAATTCCCACCAGCTCCCTCTTGGATAAGCACTCGTTAAACGAAATTGACCTTTTTGAATGTTATAATTCATTATTCCCCACTCCTTGTATACTGTTTATTATATATGGAACAGCTATTTCCATTAAACTCTTTATACTTCTATTTAGATGTTTTCTTTGTTCTCCTAACGGATATACGAAAGAATATGTATCACAAACTAAATAATCGTTTCTATGTTTTTGATTTAGTAAAGCTGATTCTACATACGCTTCAAATGCTCTAGCAAACATTTCATGATTCGTAGACCAATACTTTTTGGTTCTCTTCTTATCTAACTTAATGGCTGTATCAAAGTATACAGACCCTTTCGCTTGATAAGATATTTCATTAAGTTTTTCGCCTGTTTTTTTATAGTGATAAGCAGCCAACATTTGTGCGGTTTTCTCAAATTCTTTTTCAATCTTACGTTCCATACGCGTCTTAGATGCCCCTGATAAGGTATCCAGATTTCTGTACGAACTTAAGTGATATGATTCTAGAATACCTGACACATTTCCCTTACATACATCATAACTATTAATGACATTACCATAGAAATACCACTTTCTATCATAGGCAGTTTCCACATTAATTACTCTGGCCACTTTTCCTTGTTTACAGGCATCTAGCACAGCTTGCATCTTATCTTTGATAATAGCAGGCAAGATATTCCCGACACTCTTCCCACTTGATAGGAAAGCAAAGCTACCGTTTTGAAAATCATGACTACAATCATACAAGAAATGATCCAATGCATGGCCCCATTCATGACACAATGCTCCAACTCCATTATCACGAGTTAAATTAATTATTTTGGTAGAAGGTTCATAATGTGCTAATGCATTGCCGCTTCCTCTCGCACCAATCGCAAGTCCTAAGCGTCCTCCTAGTCCTATATATTCAGGTGGAATCCCCAATATACGAGCTAAATCATGTAACGCTTCAGATACATGCCCAATATGCTCTTTTGCATATTGTTCGGTGCAATAATGCCCAAATTGCATTCCTTTTAAACCAAACATAGCAACTACGTCTTCAGGTTTGGTAGCAAGTTCTAATCCTGGTCCTTTTCTTTGCAGGGTATCTGGCAGTTTCCTACTCCAAGCAGCTGCGGATTTCTTACGAGTCGTAACCTTTTTCGTAAGTAAATCATTCCATGTTAGTTCATGTGATACACGATGATACGTAGAATTAATACTTTTAGAATTTGTACAAAGTGATATGAATTTCTTTCCTAGTATTAATAACTCCATACCATCTGCATCAACAAACTCATCAAAATATTCTTCCACCATTCTTTTAAATGTGTATGTGACACTCTTATTTTTTCTAAATGCAGACCAACCGTTGCTCATTTCCATACCATAAGAAACAACAAGATCTACCCATTGTTCTAAGGTATATACTGACTGTATATCATTCCATATTCTTCTACATGCTTGAACATACAACTTCCTTGCAGTCGGTGTGTCTACAATTGGCTTCTTATTTATTCTACCTACCAGTAGTTGCTTTAACTTTGCAACATGTGGCGGGATATCATTTTCTTTTTCTTGTTCAAAAGAAAATGGAATCAATGTGTTTCGATCCAATGCATTTAGCGCCTCTACTGCAGATTCTTTTTCAATTTCCGCTAAAATTTCTAAAGAAAATGATACTAAAAATGATTCTTTTAAAGCTCGTATCTCTTTCTTTGCTCCCACTAATTTCTCACCTACATCATAACTGTATCGATTGCGAACTTGTTTATCTGTTCTCACATCTTGTACCATTACGTTTTCTCCTACCTCTAAATCAAACATTTCAAATAAATTCATACTCTAATCCTCCTCAATAAAATAAAAAGACAGAAATTCATAGTAATTTTTCACTACGGATTTCTGTCATTCCCTCTGTCTGCATACTTCCATATGGTTTTGTAAATCATTCATTACGATACACTTACACCTGTTAAAGAGAATAAATCCTCTTTTGTTGGATTAAGTGATTGTAACCAGCTATCTACCTTTAGAAAGTTTACTTTTTTTAATTGTTCGCCTTTCTCCGCACGCTTAACCACTTCTAAACATCCATGATGATGAACAAGCATTGTAAGATCATCTTTCTTAAAAATACAATCTACATCTGAAGACTTTACATGATGGCTATGCAGAATCGGTTTCCATTGCTTGAGCAAATATCCCTCTACCTCTAAAAATCCACGGATGGCTGTAAAACGAAAACTCGTCCCACTAAAGCACTTTTCCAATAAAAAAAGGAAATCTCGTATACATCCATTAAAATAGACATGATACAAATAGATTTCCCCTGCTTGTTTTGCCTCTTGTTGCGACAAATTTGATGGTTTAATAGAAAACTGATAACAATCTCGTTCCCAAAACGCTCCTTCTTTTGTAACTCTCATTCGTAATGCACGCAAACTCGGTATAAAGTCATTTGGATGTGCAGAACAAAATATGGATACTTCATAACTCATTTTCACAATAAAATCCCCCATAAATAATAATTTTTGCCCGATATGATAATGGCTCATATAAATTCAACAGACTTGAAAACAACACAAAAAGGGCTTCTTCAAGTCGATTAATAATGTGCATAGCAAAATAAGCTATATATACACTAATCGGCTCAAAGAAGCCCTTTCACAATTGAAACAAGACGCAACTTGCTTCTACAACTCAACCACAACACATAAGGTGTGGGAATAAACGGAATCAATTAAACAATAACTATAATTTTATATTAATGAATTCATACCAGAATTTCAACAATTTTATGTTTCATCAAGATATTCCGCTCATTTCTTTTGCATTTTTTTCAAATGCTGTGTAATAAAAGTATCCTACACGAGATATTGAGTCGTATCTCATTCGTCATTTTAAAAAAGAGGGACAATAAAATGACCCTCTTTTTTGTTTCTTTCTCATAAAAATTTATTTATTTTTTTGGTTTTGAAATCACTAAATATAAAACTGTATATAGTATCGTTCCCACTATTACTATTAATAGGGAAATAAAAACATCTGAAATCAGGTTGAACCACTCTTTATTTTGAACATATTTGATAATATCTTTGTAAAATATTAGGTTCATAAAGAAAAACATTGGTATACCCCAAAATAAAAAATTTATTTTATATTCTTTTTTAAAGTTTGATAGATTCACTTTTAAACCTCCTTTCAATTTAAATATTATTATATTAAATTAAAACACTGTTTAATAGTTTATTTACCATAACAAGAAAAAGAGACCTAAGTCTCTTACATTATTTTAATGCTAACCATTCATAACTAGACCAATCTTTCGGCTGTTTGTCATACTTGATACGACCAGTTGTACAAAAGGAGGCAATAACCCATTGAATAAGGTTCATCTTTGCATAAGGATCAATACAATCTTCTAACTTTTTCAGCTGATAGCCTGTACTGTTTTTCTGCCAAATCACATACAAGCGAAAATGTGTAGTAGTAACTAGCCTAGCTTTTGTTGTAACTTGCCATTTTGCAATTTTCGTTAAATCCTCTTTGACTTTTCTCTCATACTCTTGTTTTATGACTTTATAGCTCTTATCTTTATTAATTAATCCATTAGAAAATGCAAAAGGCATTTGATGCACCTCATAGACAGTTCCTTCTTCATCTCCTAATATGTTTGATTCTACTAGAAATATATTTTTTAGTTTTAACTGTTCCGTTAATTCTTTTCCGCTCCAATAAAACGGCTTTTTTATCTTCTGAAGCAGGACAACCTGTACAATTAATCCTATAAGTAACGGATACGCTATTATAAAGACCATATTAATAAACATGTTTACAAGAAGTACTCCTACTAGTGCGAATATCGTGAAATAAATATACGTTTCTCTTTGATGAATGATTCTACTATTCAAGCCCAGATACCTCCGTTTTGATATATAGTGAAAGCAACATACACAATAGCTCCTAATAAAATAGAACAAGCCCCTGGAAAGCTCTGAATGAGCTGTATTTCTTTCTTTGGTAGTTTCGCACCAAATATAGAGGCAGCATGCTCTAATTGGTCTTTAATAGCTCCCACAAACCCTAAAATCTTAATTAACCGATACACACTAGCAATCCAAAAGAATAGTAAATGGAAAGCTGTTAATGTAATAGCGGTAAGCATAGAAGATTCTTCTACTACATTGCTAACATATAAAGCTACCACCACAAGCATTTTCGTATCACCGGGTGAAGAAAATTTAAACATCTCTAATAATAAACCACATGCTAAGGCCATGACTAGTACAATCACAATCTCTTTCCCTGTTCTTACTCCATCAAAATACGTGATTGCTATACCTACAATTAAGAATAGTAGATGCCACATATTTTTCGTTTTTCTATATTTCAAATCAGTAAATACATTCAGGATCATATACCCTATTAGTATTCCTATTACATACATGCCCATGTTTTCTCTCTCCTTATTTCATTCATGTTTAGATGGCTTATTAAGGTCCACTTACTAAAGACCAAGTGACCGTTGAAGTATAAGCAGCTTGCCTATTCTTACCTACATAGGTTGTCCCTGGGTCTAACTGAAGTTGGAATGCATGTTGGCCAAAATCTATTTGATATTCTCCAATCGCTACATCTTTTGGAGCCTGGATAATGGTATGTGCTGCCCCATTATCAATAGGCGTATTCGGAACCTGTACAGTAGGTTTCCCTGTCTCTGGCCCCTTTGTTTTTGTTACACTCACTTGATTTTTCAAGTATAGAGAACCCTTTGGCAATTGTTTTGATATGTTTGTCTCTGTAAATGGTGATATAGTAACATTCAATCTCCAACCATCCGCTTGATTTCGACTATCATGTATCATGATTTTCCCTAACGTACCAAATGAATTTTGTTTTTCTCCATTTAATTGGATCGGACTGAATTCCACACTTTTTGGTACAGTGAGCATGTCTACATGCCCTTTTTGTGTGGTAGAAACATGCTTTGTTTCACTTTTATTTCCAGCTTTATCTACTGTTCGGATATGTACATATTGCGGCTTAGAATAATCCGTCGGAAACTGAATGTTAGTCTGATTTGTAAACTGAATACCACTTACATTATCAAGTGATATATCCGGTTTATCATTTACTACATATTCATATCCCTTTACTCCGCTTGTTACAGTTGTAGGAACCTCCTTAGAAAAGTCTGAAGCGCCATTCCTACCAACTCCACGAATTTTATAATGATAGATACTCCCTTCATCTTTCGCGGAATCAAATGTTACTTTTGTTTCCTTTAGCTCTCTATTTTCTATTTGAAAACCTTCAGGTGTTGTTGGTGCTGCCTGATCCCTTACTTCTTTATCTACATAGTCAGAAAGTCTACCTTTATATATTTGCTGATTCCCTCGGTATACTTCTGCTTCTGATGCATATCCCACTTTTAATTCATCCACATATGTAATCCCTTCTGAATACGCAAGCATATAAAACGTTACGCCTCGTTGCTCGGTAATATAAAAAGGATTATTTGCAACTTGGGTATTCATACTAAATGTAGACCATCCATTTATGTCTTTATTAGAATCATCCTTTGTGACCGTACGATTATTTGGTAATTGGATAGGTGCTGCCCATTTTCTTGTTTTTAAGCGGTCACCTTGTTTCATTGGAGTCATAATAGGACTATTTAATATTAACTTCCCCTGTCCAGAACCATCCTGATAAGGAATTACTTTATCTACCATCGGAGAATCTTGATACACATCTTTGTTTACATCCGAAGTTATATGTTTTCTATCCCTTGGTATGTTGGTGCCTAGTTCTCTTTCTGGAAACAAGGAGATATTACTAATTTCTAATTCTTTCGAACCGCTCGGCACATCTTTTAAAACAGTAGCGTTGTAGTAATCAAACTCTCTCCCCGTTTCCCAACTTCCATCCCCATAAAAGCTAATCTTTCCTACTCCTTGTGACTTTGCTTTAAAGGTAGCGGAAATATAAGCATTATTAGGCACGTTTAATCGCTTAAAAACAGCAATGGAACTTTCTCTTACTGTATAAGGATATAAGACTCGATTCCCTCCTAATTTTGTATCAAATACTTTGTATCCGCTGGTATCTGCACCATTTGGATAATAGACTTCTGATTGTAAACTTTGATTCCCATTCCCATAAAATTCTCCCCAACCATTCATAAAATTGACATCTTTAGGGTTATTAAAATCAATTTTCCATAGTACATCTTGATCTAAGATATCAATTGCCCATTCCAATTTAACCTCATTCTCTTTCCCACTTGCAGTGAGGGTTGGAATACCATTCTGCTGTTTTTCTACTTGATCCGCTAATATAGAATTATCTTTTGAATCAAGAAATAGGCATGAAGCACTTAAAAGCATGATTGAAGTGAAAACCTTCCCCCATTTCACCGTTGTCCCCTCCTTTCGTTTTTTATGCTCTCTAAAAGGCTTTCTTTTCATCTTTCTGTTTGGAATGCTTCTTTCTCCACCATACAAATATTGAAATGATTACTATAACAACACCAGCCACTATCATATATGTTTGATTAGAATACGTCGGCAATACCTTTACTGCACCAGTTTGTTCCGCGTACTCTGTCACATTAGAAGCAGTTATCTGGAATTCTTCTGTATATGTTTTGGGTACACCATTCTCTTTTATTGTGACTTTTAGCATATACTTTCCATCTTTGTATTCTTTCGCTTTCCATGGAATAGCCAATCCTACCTTGGATTTCGGAGCAACATTAAATGCTGGAATATTCCCATGAAATAGAACGTTATCCTTAGATAAAACTTCATAGTAAACTGCCACATCCCTCACAATATTTGCATTTGTATTTTGAATAAGTGCATGTACTTGCGGTTGTGTTGGATATGATTCAATCGCTGTGCCATTTAACTTCAGAGATGCGTTATCAACAGAATTTTCAGTCTCATCTACATTCAATTGTATCGCTACCGCATATTCGATACGGTTATGTACAGAGAAGTTCAGTCCATCTTTTTCAAGATCCTGTGATTTTGTATCTTGTACTAATTCAAACAATAATCCGCCCAAAAATACTCCATCTTGATTAGGTGTCGTTAGTTGTACCTCTATGGTCTTCGTTTGATTACCCTCTAAAGTAACAGCGGAAGGAGCTTGCACATACTGATCCATATAAAAATCTGTATCCATTAACTTACTTTGTGAAACTTCACGGTTTGGCACATACATAATACCTCCGTTTGTAGAGGTGAGAGCATTGGCCACTTTTACATTCACTTTGATTGAAGTATTAGCTTTATTGTGTACATCCATTTTCACTGTTTGGTTCTGTTTCTTTTTCACCTGTAAAGTAAAATAGTTTTTGATATCGCCTATCTGATTATCTGGAACATGAATGTTTACATCAAATGGTAGACTATCTTGTTTTTCTTCTGCATAAACAAGATGAAAAGGTTTTAGGCATAAGCTCAAAGTAAACACAATACCTACTAATATACTAATAGAAATTTTATAAGCAAAACTCTTCATATTGCACCTTCTTTCTATATACAGAAGAGAAGCATATCTATAATATGTATCTCTTCTGCACTATAATTTCTAATCAGGGGCCTGTTACAATGGAATAGGTAAGTTTCGACTCATATGAGGTAGCACCAGCCTTATTCTCTACATATGTACTATGTGGATTTAAGGTTAACGCCATAGACTTATCATTAAAACTCACGTTATACTTTCCCATATCCTCATCTTTTTTCGCACTTAAAATTGTAACCTGATTATCTGTATCTATTATAAAGTTAGCTGTTTTAAACTCCGGATTAGGTGAACTTGTCCCGCCTATTTTCGTAATAGCAGCACCGCCACTATTTAAGACTAAAGAGCCTTTTGGAAGTGTTCGATTTGATTTTGTATCTCCACTGACCTTAAATTGATCTGCTTTCACATTAATTCTCCAGCCATTTCCTGAACCAGTTGCATCTGTGACTGTTAGCACACCAGGATTTGCATTTGTCACTTGTGTTTCTCCACTTAGTGTTACAGCGTTAAAATTACTGACTGGAGTAACAGCAACATTATGTTCGCCACCAGTTATACTTTGAGTTAGCTTTGTCTCCGCTGTTGTCGCCGCACTTGCAGGTGTACCCAATAGTGACATGCCAAGAGCTACTGTTACTAAAGTAGGAATCATTACTTTACCAAATTTCATCATAATACCTCCTAATTTTATTTTATTTTATAGAAGGAGCCACATGATACGTGACTCCCCTTATATACACCCTTAAAGCTTATTTTTTATTCCATGAATCTACATCTGCATTGCTTGATGCTTTTGTGAATCGAGCTAGAATTGTGTCATATCCACCTTGGATTGCTTTCCATACAAACGGTCCAATGACTAGTACAATAATTACCGCTAAAGCGATTAACATACCGTTTTCTGATGATAACTGTGAATCTTCGTTTTTTAACCAATTTTTCATTTTTGCTAACATGTTATTTTTTCTCCTTTATATATCGATTTTAAGAAACTACTAGAATAAGAATTTACCTAATTAAAATTTTATTACTTGTTCCAAGAATCCACATTTGCATTGCTTGATGCTTTTGTGAATCGAGCTAGAATTGTGTCATATCCACCTTGGATTGCCTTCCATACAAATGGTCCAATAACAAGTACAATAATTACCGCTAAAGCGATTAACATACCGTTTTCTGATGATAACTGTGAATCTTCGTTTTTTAACCAATT
>NZ_CEEDEC010000006.1:101955-180156 GCF_979253805.1 Bacillus sp. AC266 | reverse complement strand
TTTCATTTTTGCTAACATGATTGAATCTCCCTTATCTATTTATTTGAGCTATTTCTAACAAACATTATGAAACTAACCTTTTATTTCTTGTTCCAAGAATCTACATCTGCATTGCTTGATGCTTTTGTGAATCGAGCTAGAATTGTGTCATATCCACCTTGAATTGCTTTCCATACAAACGGTCCAATGACTAATACGATAATGACCGCCAAGGCGATTAACATACCGTTTTCTGATGATAATTGTGAGTCTTCATTTTTTAACCAATTCTTCATTTTTGTTAACATGTATTTTGCTCCTTTTCCTATTCCATTTGGGGTAATATCTTTTTTATAAACTTGCAAATCCTTGTGTTAAGGATTGAATAACAATGACCATTGGATAAATAACGATACAACCAATAACCGCAACGTTAAATTTATTCATTTCCATTGGTTTATCTTGAATCAGACGGTTGTAGTTCTCATGTTTTAATTCACGCATCATTTTGATTTGCGAATCCATAATCCGAAGACTTTGTACCTTGTCCGTTTTTTGCGCTTGTTGTAACGCAATCGTAAAGGTATTTACTTCTGGACTATTTAGAGCTGCTGCGAAGTTCCTAAACGGTTGATCCGAGCCCGCATACATTTCTAATTCTGCTGTAAGAGTAGATACATACGGACTAAGATGTCTCCCTGCATATATCTGTGCCTTTTTTACTGCTTCTAATGTTGTATGTGTCTTTAACAATTGCAGCAACGGAATTAAATACTCTGGCAATTCAAACTTCCTTGCTTCTATCGCCTGCTTTATTCTTCTCTTTAATAAGTAATCTGGATAGAAGTAAAGCAGTGGTGAAACCAGAACGCCTACTTTAAATAAGTAGTAATCATGGAATACGGTACAAATTAAGAAAACAGATGTGAAAATGACGGGATACGCAACCTTCATTTTCAAATATTCTTCTGGTTTCGTATCCAAGCCAGCTTCCTCTAATTTTTTCTGAATCTGCTCTTTCTTTTCTTCTGTCAGATACTTATGTGATAACGATTGAAAAGGAGCAAGCATCATTTGATTCAAATTCTTCTTTTCAATACGCTTCGCATTTTCTACATAATGAGTAAGTACACTCTCACTGTCTTTTTTACTTTGTAGAAAGGTGGAGAATACCCAGTACATGACAACAAATATGACTAAACCTAAAAACGCAGCCATCTTATTCCCCCCTTTCTGTCGGGTTATAATTTGCAATTTTTTCTACACGTGTTGCTAGGAAAAATACAATAAACATATTTACTGTTAATGCAATTTTCCCCATCATAGAACCTGCCAAAAATCCATATGCCTCTTTTGACATCAACATAATGACAATCGGCATTGCGATGACTATTAAGCAGTTCTGTACAAAAGCACGTTGTGCTTGTGACAAACTAGAACGTAATCTTGCCAGGTAAAGCTTTTGTTTTTCAAAATCTTCTGCAATATCTAGTAAGACTTGCACTGAATTCGCTCCACCTTCTCGGCTACATACTTCCAACATTTCGTGGAAGAAAACCAATTCTCTAAAATTAAAGGTTTCATTAAACCCTCTAAATGCACGATGCATCGTGGTTCCACCTTCTAATAAAAGAGAAACTTTTTCTATTTCTTCTTGAATACTGTCATGCATCATCGGTTTCACCTGAAGTAACACGCGTTTTGCGTTATTACTAATTTGAAGTGCATTTGCTACAGCCTTCATATAGATAGAAAGACGATCTATGACAACTAAGTAATAACGTTTTTTTCTACGATAGAGAAGAAACCTCGGAACTAAAAATCCACATAAAGCGGAAATCAGTGTAAAAGGATCTCTTCCAAAAGAGAAGTAGAATACTGCCGCAATACTCATCCCTGAAAGTACCGTATATACCCAATACATACTTTTCGTCAGTTTCCACTCGTACTTTTGGGCTTCCTGGATAACGGATTGTGGAAGATACATCCGTATTCCTTTGATATTCCGTAATTCTAAGCGTCTTTCTTCTTTCTCATTTTCTTGTACAAATTGGGAAAGGGCAGAACCCTTAGATTTTGTGAAAAGTAAAACTAACAATAGTACACTCATGAATATGAGGAAGATACATCCATAAGCTAACAAACTATGCATACTGCACCTCCTGTTGTGAAAGGAATGGTGCATAAAGAGCTGGATTTACAGTAGAAGAACGGAACTTCCTTTCCATATCAGCCGACATTGTCGCTGTAGTGATATGATCTCCATGAATCTTTCCTACTCTCTCATTCATTTCATCGTGTTCCTCATATGTCGGGATAAACTGAGAAAGCTGATTGAACTGTATATCATCTTGATAATCCAATAGTTCAATCATCTCTGTAATATAACGATTTCCATCATCTTTCTTCTCTAAAAAGACAATCACATCAAATGTCTGCGAAATTAATTCATATAAATACTGGGCGTCAATATTTGCACCACTTTGCAGACACATGAGCATTAAACGTCTAACTGCTTCTTTTGCACTTCTTGCATGGACAGAAGTAAAACCAGGGTGTCCTGTTTGGAAGAAGTTCAGCATTTTCAATGCTTCTTTCCCCCTTGATTCCCCTACTATTAATCGCTTTGGTCCTTGTCGTAACGCATTTGTTAGCAATCTATCAAAGTCAATTGCATTCTCTTCTACTTCCGATGCCCTACACTGCATCGGAACAAAATGATGTTCTGGAAAAATACGATGCAAATATAATTCAGGGTTATCTTCTACTACGAGAGTACGTTCTTTCTTTTTCCCTTTCGGAATATGAGAAGCAAGATATTTCATAAACTCTGACTTCCCTGTACCTGTTGCTCCCGCCACTAAAATATTCATTTTGGCTTTCACGGCTGCCGCCAAAAAGTCCAACATCTCTCTCGATGCTTGATTTGTAGATAACATACGCTCTTCAGAGGCACGAAGATGATCCGCATTCTTACGAATCGTTATCGTTGTTCCTAATCCCCCAAGTTCATCTAACGCAATATTGATACGTATATACGGAAATACACAATCTACATATGGCTTTGCTGTATTTAATGATTCTGACGTACTGTTTACCATCTTGTAGGCTAAAGCTTTGACTTCTTCTTCCGTTTCAAATCGGTAAGGAAATGTACATTCTCCCTCCCCAATTTTTTCGTAAATAATCTCTTTTGTGCCATTTATATAAATATCGGTTACGTCCTTATCCTCTTTCAAAGACTCTATAATCCCGAATCCCACAATGTCATCACATACCATGTTTAATAACTGATCCGAAGGAACATCTGCGATAACAACTTGATTACTTAACAAAAAGTTTTTAATGATCGTTTCTACAGCAGCTCTCTTCTCCTTATTCATAAAGGACTCACTTAAAATATCACGATGTTCTTTTACTAAAAATGCACGAATTTCATCGGTTATATCTTTAATTTGTTGAGCTGTAGTTGTTCCTAACCTTTTAGCCGATTTGGAACGAATCATATAACCGAAGTGATATAAATCAACTCGATTTCGCTTTAAGGCGACTTGTTTTTCCTGTAAATAGCCCCACATACTACTTGCCTCCCCTTTTAATTTCGAAAACCAAAGATACCCTTTTTCATAGAGGATGTATGCTGGGATGCAATATCAAGACCAGCTGCTTCCATAATGTGATGGACCTTTGTATTAATTTGTGGGGAACCAATCTGCATTCCCCATTCGTAACTTGTACGATCTCTATCATATGGAATGGTCACCGCAATTTTTTGAGAAGAAAGCTTTTCAATATCTTCTACATAATTCTCATCCCCCATGTTCAAAACATGAATCATACAAGGTAATGTCAGCTTCGTTTCTTCTATCAACTGCAATTCTTGCTTAATTGCTAAAGCACCACGAGGATTACTATTTAGCACATGAACCACAATATCTGATTGATATAAGATTGGGTAACTCAGTACCTCTGATAATTCAGTTGGTACAGATAGAATAATGTAATCGTATTCTGTGGCTACAAGCGATTCGATGAATGTTGTTACAAATAATTCTTTGTTTTGAATCTCAGGGAAGTGAGCCATGTTATATCCTGATGGAAATACCAGAAAATCCATCTTATCGTGCAATTTTTGTATCAACCTTGGATTCAATTTTTTCTCTACCAAATCTTGTTTTGTACAAATATACTGCAAGAGATTGTACTCATTTTCTTTTTTAACAAGCTCTAATATATTTTTGCTGTCATGGGTAAGACCTGTTCCAACTGCAAAACTCGGCCTTACTTGGTCTGCTTCTACATACAGCACCTTTTTCCCTAAATGAGCTAACTCATTTGCCATCGCAATACTTAACGTGCTTTTCCCTACATTTTCGTTTGTCGCATAAAAAGCAACCATTCTGACTTGCCGCTCCATCTTAATACCCCCCTTTCTTATTTGGATTCGTTCAGATACTGTGCAACATATTCTTTTACATTTTTAGAAATTGGATTGGTTGAATGTTTCTCTACATAATCTAAAATGTTCTTCTGATCAGATATTTGCGAGAACCCTTCTGCTGGTTGTAATTCTTTCCCTGTTTGTTCTACCTTTTGTCCGACTGCAACAGGAATCACATCTCCAAGCATTTTCGCACGATTTAAGTATTGGAGTTGTTCTGGTGAAACAGCTAATGTATATAAACGAGTTACCTTCGGTTTTGGTTTCCCCTCTTGTTCCTCTTTTGATTCTTTCTTTTCTAACACGAATGCATCTTCCGTATTACTATCTTTTGCAGCCGTAACACGTACGCGTTGGAAAAGACCACCGAAAACAACCTTCTCATTGTCTCCTTCTTTCACAACCTGTTTGAAATACAAGTCCACGTATGTGTTAGGAATAATACTATTCCCTGAGCTTGTTTCAAGATCGACGAGTAACGGAAAGGCAACTTCTTCATTTTTTAAATTTAAAATTGCAGAGTCTGGCAACTCTTCTTTCTTTACTACTTTATTTTTGAAGAGATAGCTATTTTCTGTGATGGGTTGCCCATCATTTGTCCATTTTCCTACAACCTCTTTCTTATTCACACGTAATGCATTGGGTGGAATGGCATCCCCAGGTAATGTGCGTTCAACTAGCATATCCTCTTTAATCTCTGTATGAGCAGGTATATCCTTTGCGGCTACGACAATCTTTGTTGGTTTTACTGCATTCTCCACCGCAAAATGATTGTATCCATAGATACCAGCGACTGTTGCAGCGGCAAGACCAACCGCAGCAATCTGCTTCTTTTGAAACTTAGATGGCTTCAATGTTTATGTTCCTCCTTATGTAGCCTTTAAACGCAAAAAAAGGACACACCTATGGCATAAAGCGCCTTAGGTGTGTCCTTTTAGCTAATCTAAAGTCTATATGAAAATGTTGGATTTGTTTTCTTTAATATTACAATTTCAATATTATGATATATACGGTTTTATGTCAATCATTTCTAAAAAAAAATCTATTTTTTCTATTCCAATGCACGAAATACAAAAAACAAAAAACCTTTAAAAACGTTGTCATATCAAGGTTTTTAAGCTATTAACTACCCATTAAATATGATATAATAGGTGTAACGTAACTGAATATTTCAGGGTGGTCGGTTGCTATCCTTTCTCTTTCATTTTATGGGAAAGGAGGTGACCAAATGGACATTCTTTTCACTATAGCAATTGAAATTTTAAAAGTTATTGCTAGGGAAGTCGCTGTATTTTTTGCAAAACGAGTAGGAAAATACCTATCAACGTCTTGGAAGAAAATACAAAAAAAGCGACGGAAAACGAAAAGAACCACCCTCAATGCCGGCAAGCGTCTGAAGGGCGGTTCTAAGAAAAAATAAACTTTTTAGCAACCATCCACCTTGCGGTAGCAGTTACATAAGGCGAAGTGTTAGCAGCACTTCGTCTTCTTTAGTTTATGCAAAAACTATTGTTATAATACTTCTACACCTATTATAACATCAACTATTGTACATGTCATGTCTCTGCATCCACTATAGTGGACGAAATAAATAAAATTACTTCTAAAATGAAATCAATTTTGTTCCTGTTTCAAAATACTTTGCAGGAGCATAGCTCTTCCCATTCCGATCCTGAAATTCACTACCAATGCACAGAGATATAATCATTGCGACAACCCCGATGAAAATTGCACGTCTCACACGTTGTTTTTTCTTTTTATCCACTTTATATTCCCCCTTCTACGAAAAAAAGGCACATCCCATTAAGGGATGTGCCTTTGGTTTATCCATTCAGCTACTAGTTTAAGATGGATTTCTTTTGTCGATTCATCTAATTATACTATATTTAATTTTTATTTCCCATTTTTCATGTAATACCAATCCTTCAGTTTATGTAGTAGTTCTTCTTTACCTACCCAGTTCCAGCCTACTCCACTTCCACCTGGGAATGGATCATCTGGGAAAACTCTTCTTTTTATAAAATCATCATACGCAACACCTTTAATTTCTACCTGCTCTGTTAGACACAGACTCATTTCATTAATACCTACTGGAGCTGTTTCTACATTGAAAGTATATACCCCATCTTTCGTCTTCATTGGCGTATACCATTTTTGTCCCCCATCAATGATCTTTTCTTGTCCATCCCAATATAAAGACTTAGTTGGTCTTTTACTATCAAATACATGGCCTGTTTTCTCCGAAAGATACATATTCTTTGGAGAAAAACTTGATGTAGAGCCTGTATTTGTCTTACGTTCTAAATCTTGTTTAGATCTTAATCCTTCATCTGCGAACGGATATTGTGCTGTTGCTGCTGTAAATACACCAGGATAATTTGCATTCCAATCATTTTTGTATTTTCCGTTTACTTCATACGAAAAACCATAGCCAGAATGTAGCTTAGATGGTACTAAACTATCAATACTTCCGCTTAATGTTTCATAGTACATTTCTCCAACTGTTTCCTCTTTAGAAACACGTTCGTTGACTGTTTCTACTACACCTTTTACACTTGTTACACCGCACATACCTTTTTCATGCGATGGTGCATAAATAGCCGTTTTAATTGGGTTATTTTTGTATGTGGTTTCTTCTATATCTATACGATTACCAGCAGGGTTAATTTCTGCTTGAATTGTTCCTTTCCCTTTATGCTGCCAATCAAGATTCAATGCTTTCTTTTCTCCCTCTGTTAGTCTTACCTTTTGTGAAGCCACTTGTTGCCCGTTATGTTTTAGCACAACTACCGTTTCAGGATTTGCATATTTTTCTTCTAACGAATCTAACTTTTTAATTTTTTTCTTCTCTTTTCCTAGCTTTTCTCTTGCTTTATCTAACTTACCCGCAGCGTTGTCCAGTCTATTTTCCTCCCAAGAGCAATCCCTATCATAATAGTGATCATTCCCCTCTGCATCTACTTCATGGATAGGATTACGGCGACAATAACTCAAACTAGATTGCGCACTATCTCTATCTGATTCAGAACTATTTACTTCCTGCTGGGACTTATTAATATTATTATTTACCTTCGCTCTATATTCATCACGGTCTGGCTTAAAGTTATCACGTGATACATCTACCCTTGTTTTAATATTTTTTCCTTCTCTTGCTGTTTCTCCTTCAATTCGGTCAGCCGAAAAATCAATTTTATATTTATAGTCTTCTTCATCGCCTGGATCTGGGTTAGGTGTAACCTCTGTACCACAGTTACCATCTACATTGAAGTTGACTGTTTTCTCATTTGAATCCCTTTGAACAGCGTCTGTTACTTTAATTTTCGCAGTATAGCGCCCGCACATTTGCGGCTGCCAGCTTATATCTTCTTTAGAAATTTTTCCTGCATCGCCTTCATTTGGCTTCTGATTATCCTTTTGGGGATTCGAACGTAGGTAATTCTCTTGGTGATGCACTGTTTCACCATCTTTTGTAATGTCTAGCATCCATTTCACACGGTTACGTTCCCCAGCAGCCTTTTGATAAGGATTTACAGTTGTCCCGTTAGGATCCCTATCGTTGTACCCTTTTCCCTTACTTACATACTCAAAACCGTTAAATATAAACTTTACAGGCATATCCTTTGTTCCACTCGAAGCTTTAAAATCTTTTATTTCAGGTTTACTTGTACGTACATACCACAAATTAAACCTATTTACATCATCTACACCACCAGAACCTGCATAACCACCAGAAAGGTATGCGATATCTCTAATCCAGTAAAACTGACCTAGTTCTCTATAACTTTCATAAGTATTTATTGAGTGCTTATCCATATTATCTAGAACAAATTCCGAATTTCCCCAATATTTGCTAGAGATAACAAAATTATTAACCCTCTCTATTTCGGTCACCATACGGTCACCCGCTGGTACTTTACCATTTAAATAGCCTTCATTTGCTATTCGAATATATGGCTCTGAACTATCTACAGCTTGTACCAAATTCTCCTTTGGGTTGTCCCAATTAAAAGACCCATTATATACAGCAGGAAAGTGTACATCGGCCCTATATAAAGATTTTTCAGCCTCATATCCACTTCCAGGTCTATAATATTTGCCTGGCAGCTGTAAGTTAAGTGAAGTCAAAAATGAATCATCCTGACCGTTATAGAAAGGAACATCATTGTTTTTAGCACTTGCTATACTAGGTATTGCAAGCATAGTTGAAGTACAGATAAATAGTAAACTTCTTTTTAATTTCATTATTTTTTCCTCCTAAAACATAAAAAAGGACACACCTGTACCGTTGGGATGGTACGTAAGGTGTGTCCTTCACGTATGTTTAATTAAATATTATATTCATATTTTATAATACTTAGTATATCATTATTTCCCTTCAATTTGAATATACATTGTATCAAAAGCTCCAGTTTGACCAATACGAACTTTATAATTATCCTTTTGATAATTATTAATAGAGTCTTGTGCAATAGTTTCATCAATTTCATGATCTAAGTCCAATCCACTTAAGAAGGTAACCCATCGTTTAGCTAATTCCACAGTTGCTGGGTTATTATCTAAGAAGTAGATTTTATAATTATTATTTACAGTCCCTTCAATTGCAAATTGTGCACCTATTGAACCCGCTGGAAGATACATATCTTTATCAATAATACGTACCGCTCCTCTTAAATCTTTATATTTAAGATTTGTATTATATTTTTTGTTAATATCTTTTACTATATTTTGTGCTTCCGTAGATAATTGTTTTTGCACACTTTCATTCTTCAAAGCTTCAGGATTGTAATCAAAGTCAGGTTGCACAAGCTCAACGTCTAATCCCTCAGGTACTTTAGGCTGCTCAGGCTTTGTTTCTGGCTTTTCCTCTGGTTTCGTTTCAGGTTTTGGATCTGGCTTCACTTCTGGTTTTTCCTCTGGTTTCGTTTCAGGTTTTGGGTCTGGCTTTACTTCTGGTTTTTCTTCTGGCTTCGTTTCAGGTTTCGGGTCTGGCTTTACTTCTGGTTTTTCTTCTGGTTTCGTTTCAGGTTTCGGGTCTGGCTTCACTTCTGGTTTTTCTTCTGGTTTCGTTTCAGGTTTTGTTTCTTTTTCGATTACATTAATAGAGTTATATAAGAACTGGCTATATTGTTCACGGGTTACATGTGTATATGGTGAATACATCTTACCTCCTGTACCAATAGTAACGCCATTTTCTTCTAATGCACTAATTGCCTTTAATGCCCATGAGTTTTTATCAATGTCAGTAAACGATGTTGTCTTAGTAGCCTTAAATTTAAATGCATTAGTAAGTACCTGTGCCATTTGTTCACGAGTTAAAATATCATCTGGACCATATTTCCCTTCACCATAACCACTTACTAGACCCGCTTTCGCAAGTGCTAAGATTTCTTTTTCAAACATGTGTCCCTTAATATCAGTAAATGGATTTTTGAAACTAGCATCTGCATCTGCTGGTTTTACGTATGCGTAAATCATACGAGCAACTTGCCCACGAGTGACATTATCACCAAAACCAAAGATATTATTTCCGTACCCTTGCACCACTTTACGATTTGTTAAATCATAAATTGCTTTCGTAGACCAGTGATCTGCTGGAACATCATTAAATTTTAATGAATCTGTGTTATCAGCCTTAGCAGTAAATGCTCCTGCTCCTAATAGTGATGTACCCATAATTGTTAGTGCTGTTGCTGTTTTTAAAAATTTGTTAGCCATTGTTTGTTCCTCCGAATATATTAGTTTTTTTATAGATTCTCTTATTGTACCTAAACTAAACATAAAATCTAGATGTTTTAACATATTAATTATTTGATTAGCGTTTTTTTATAACTGCTGTTCTATATGGAAAATATTACCATATAGAAATAGGCTTGTAAAGTATTTTTATATATTTATTTTTAAATATATTTTTCTAGCAAAAAAACTATACTTTTCAGCATAGTCTTTTATAGCAAGAATCTTATAGACTTCACTTTCATTATTTAAAATATACTTGTCCCATTCCATCCTTACTTGCCCATATCGGAGCCTTTACACCTTCTACTCCAATTAGCTTAAATATGAAGAAATGGTGTTCTGCATTCACCTTGAAAGAGAGTGGCTGACCATGCTCTATGCGCCCCTTCGTATACTCATACTTCCAGCCATCCATCTTTTCTTCTTTCATTCTTTTCTCTATTCCAGGGATTAAATCAACCCTTTTCCCATTGTTATCATATTGAAATCCACCCTTATTCTCTGCACTTTCTACCAAATCAGAAGCAAAGTTATGTGCTTTCACCAACTGAATCCCATACAATACACCTTCAGGAAGAAGACTAATTAATAATAAAGAAAGTGTAAGAAATAGAGCTGTAGTTACTGTATTTTGCATTCTTTATACACCTACTCTTTTTCTATTATTTTACGTTCCCACCAATTTGTTTTTCTTTTGCATTCGCATCGTAGATAATAATACTTCTTGCTTTACTCTTTATCGTTTCTTTTTTTTCATCAAATTGCTTAAAATAACTAGCAGCTTCTGCATCACCTTCAACAGCGATCATTGCTGGTTTTTCCTGTATAACATGAACAGAAAAATCACGTTTTGAAGCAGGATCTTTAAAATCTGCATTACTGTTATATGCTTTTTCAAATTCTTTTTCTGCTACTTCTCGGTCAACTGCTATCTCTTCCTCTGCACGGAGAGTACCTACTTTTACAGCCTTAGATAGAGCTATCTCGCCCCCTCTTTCTAAAGACGATTTATTATCAGTATGTGTTGTATCCCCAATCACCATATCCGTCACAAAGAAAAGGCATCCAACAAATAATAGCAACGTACTTGCAGCTACAATAAATTTTTGCATTTTTTATCATCCCTTCTTAATTCTCGGTCTTTCGGAAACGAAATCCACTTAATATAGAGCTTTTCTTCTGGTTCAGCAATTCGTTTGGTAGTAATAACTCTGCTATCTTCTTCATTTTTCCTTCTAACTCTCTATAATAGTTACGACTTGATAGTAACGTACTACTATTCAACTGTGCTTCAAATACATCCTCAATCCCATAAGGTGGTATAGCTGCTGATAACTTCTGTCCTAAACATTCTTCCACTACCTCGTGTTTTAACAATGATGATGAAAATTTATTCCCAATTACTTTTGTTTTCTCTAATGCTAAGTAGGAAACTAACTTTCTTTCTTTTTGCGTAAGGGGGTGTGCTATCTTTAACATTTGATGAAGATCTGGCTCCGCTACAAAGAATATGTAATCCGCCATCTCGCATATCTCTTGGTATAAAGCTTTGTCCCAATCATTCCCTGCATCAATAATAGAAATAGGTGCTTCTTGGTTCCCCAACAAGACCTTAATGAAATGGTCAAAGTCTTGCTCTGTTTCATTTTTCAATTCTTGGTCCACAATCGGATTCTTTACGATAAAGTTTATCTTTCCTTGCTTCCACTTTGGAATCGATAATATATCGGATTCCTTCTGTAACATCTCTTTATAGCGCTGTAACATGAACTCACTGCGATAATTTTCTGGTGCTTCTGTATAGCCCTTTAATAGTGGATACGTATATCCCTCATCGTATAGATTCTCTATATAGTTCACATCAATCTGTAGTTCATTCAAATAGGCAGCTAGGAGATGTGAAACAAAAGTAGCTCCACTTCTCCTATTCATACTGGCCACAACAATTGTTTTCCTTGGAATTGCTATACCAATCTGCTTCTCATATACAGGTTCAAACGATAATTTATATTGCTTTTTAATTATTGGTGCTTTTACCGTTTCCTCTTGTACAGACTTACGTTTTTGTTTGTTTTTAAATATTTTTGACTTAGAGGCAGGTTCATCATTGCGTCCTTCCTCTAAGTCACTTGGCACTTCCTCTTCTTCCTCAGCAGGAATGTCCGGTAATTTCGTTTGTTGCGGTGCCTGACTTGCTCCAACAATCTTGGCTACATTCTTAATATCCGACACCTGTAGCAACTGCGGGATAACTTTATTATCAATATCAATTCTACGAGAGTTGAAAATGTCATAGATACCTAGATAAATCAGTTTCGCCAAAAACTCATCATCATTTTCACGTTCTGTAAAAACTACAATACGAATATCTCGATTAAAACGTATATCCCTTAACTTCTGTAAGATAATCAATTCACGTTTATCTTCCTGTCCCGCATCAATATTTAATCGTTTGTCATTAATACATAGAATCTCGGGTTGTTCCGTATCTAGAATTTCATCTAGATATTTAATATGCATCACATCACTATCAGCCACTTCAAATCCCGCGCCAACAAAATCTTCTCGTAAATATGCCGTATATACAGTATCACTGATGGCTAATACAATTTTTTTGACCATGGTAGACCTCCTTTAACTTTTAGCGTTGGATTAAAATCATGTTTTCAATTGGAATTTGCGCCTGTTGATGAATCTTCCCAAAAATCTCATTCAGAATATACTCCACTTCAACTTGCTCCAATGGTCGTGGTGCCTCAAAATCAGAATTAAGTTTTATTCGTATTTCCAGTCGATCTTGAATTTCATTTAATGGTGTATCGAGATAAAGAATTCTGTAGTATAAAACACCATCTTCAATGCTTTTTTGAATCATATCTCTTGTTTGATGAATAAATGTAACCTCTGCAAGCTCAATGAAAGGATTGTCTATCGTTACTCCGCTATTCCAAGTTAGATTCCAAATCTCACAATGTTCTTCCGCATGCACAACAACTCCATTTACTGAAGGCGTAATTGCAAAAAGACGATCTACAGGAACTTTAGTTAAAGTAGTGGTATCCCCATTTACTAGTTCCAATCCTTTTTCCAATCGTTCGTGTTCAAACGCGCATTCAGCGCCAGCAAATGCAATTTCGCAAAATACTTGTTCTAGTAATGGACGAATCCCCTCAAATGTTCGTATTGCAAATACACTAAATTCCTGTGTTTCATCTGTTCGAATGATTTCATATAATTCAAACTCAGATGCATTAACTAAAGCAAAAGGAATATCTTTAATAAGATTCGAATCAGTATATAGCTCCTCTGGAATGTGGGTTTCAGGATGATGTACAAACTCAAGGCATAGTTGATATCCTTTTAAAAATGCATTCTTGGCTGCTGCTGGGAATAGAGTTTCAAAGCGCTTTACATTGTTCTTAAATTTCTTTTCTTCAACTTCGTTATTAAACTCCCTTTCTTGTAGGATATTAGCTTTGTTACCTAACAATAAAAAGTAATGATTAATGATACGACTAATACTTTCTTCAAACATTGAATTATCCTCACAATACTTTGCAAATCTCTCTTTACTCATGCTTACAATTTCATTCATAGTTCTGATTTCTCCCTTTCAAATGTTATTAATACATAAAAAAAGACACACCGATGGCAGGTTATGTGCCTTCGGTGTGTCCGTTTAGCTAAAGAATGAATCTATTAATTCGTATATTTCTCTTAATAAATTGTTGTTCATGTATTAGAATACATCTCTGAATTTTAAAAGTCAACAGTTTCAAAAAATCCTAATGCTAATATATTCACTTATATTTTTCGTATTTTTTATGTATCTAATCTAAAGAAAACAATATTTCAAATAAAAATATATTCAAGTATTTTATATAAATAATACAAGAATCATATATAACTAAACTCAATTATTAAATATAAAGAGAAAATACAAGTGCTTATGAATCCTTATATACCATACGTTCTTTTATAATAAACCAAATTACATATCGTACTATCCCCATTACATACAAGTAATGAATCATAAAAAACACAAATTAAGAAGCTACATATCATATTACTAAGAATTCACAGGTTTTAATATATAGTATTAAGATAATCACAAGTATTGAATCGAATTATAAACAAAATGAATCGTATCCAAAAGCAGCATAAACTGTTTATATATTTACGTAAAAGTGCCGATAAAGACATTTCCTTAACAAAAAAACATGTCCTCAAATTAAAGAACATGCCAAATAACCCTTGCTTTTATGTGATTTTTTAACAAGGGCTGCTGCTTACTATATTTTTTAAGATTTTATGAAGTCTGGATAGGCACCATTTTGATTATAATAATTCATCATTACATCGTGTCTTTCTTCTACAGACAAGCTTTTTTCCGTAAAATCAGTCCAGGATTCTCTAAATTGTACTCGCATAAATGCAGGAATAGAGAATATTTCTTGCTCTTTCGTATAATTTTCAACCTGATCTAATGCATAAGTCATTGCGGTAATCAGTAATTCGTTTTGTTTTTCCTTTGTTGGCATGTATGCAGCAATGTCCACAATTTCCTGTTTAAATGCAATCATCATATTTTCACGATCTTTCTTTCGTAATGATTGTCCCATATATTTTAAACGAGATACTGCTTCCTTTCTGCATTTCGCTACTGGCCTATGTAAATCTTTTTTATCATTCTCAATTACGCAGTTTGAAGAAAACACCACATTGAACTTTTCAATGATGACTTGTTTCACCTGTTTTCTAACACGCGCTATGCGAGAGTCGCTAGACTTCTTTTCCTTAGAATCAATTGCTGTAAATTGCACAATTGGTTTTAAAATTTCTATGTATTGTCGTACCTTCTTTGCATTACGATTCAATTTATCCTTTAAAAAACCCATTCTTCTTGTAATCTCGAACTCTTGAATCTGGTGCTTATAATGCTCCATACCAATTTTTCTCGAAAAAGTATTTATTAATTCTAATAGGAACATAATCCCTCTGTTATCACGAGCCTTTACAAGACTACTAAGTATAGTTGTTTGAATAAGATGAAATGGAATTCGGAAATATGATAGTGATATATCTGTAGTTTTTGTAGTTTCTGCAACAGTATGGTTATACAAGTCATAATCTACAACCTCATATACAGTACGATTTCCAACAGGTGTCTCTTTTACGAGCTTACGCTCCAAGCAAACTTGAAACCCCGTATAAATTGTTGTGTAGGGAATCCCACTGTTCTTAGCAAGATCCATGATTTGAAATTCACGTGGTAGCATTCCTATATCATTACATTCAAAGTGAAGCAAGATATAAGTAGCTAAAGCTGAAGATGGTAATTCTTTTCGTTCATTTTCTAGTTTTACGATGTTCAATAATCCATCGAAAAACTTAACCCCATGTACTTTAAAGTTCTGTTGGGAAAAAGTCATTTGCGTATTCATAGTTTTCTTTTACTCCCCTCCCAAAAAACACAAAAAAGACACACCGCTGGCAGGTAATGCGCCTTCGGTGTGTCCGTTTAGCAAATTTTTTTATTTACTTATTTGTATATAATTCTTAAACAATTGATATTCATGTATAAGATTATCTTTATAAAATTAAAATGTCAATACATTTTCTCATTTAAGTTTTATAAGAAATAAAACCTATAATTGGTTTAATTAGAAGTTGTACCGTAGATATCTTCTTACTGTTAATAATATGCGTTCGACTTCCTATCATTTCCATTTGAACAGACTTTCCCCATAACAACCACACTTTTTTTAGCGTAACACTATCAGTATGTCCAAGTTTAGGAGATTACTTGCAAAAAACTTTAGTGTTTTGCACCAAAACCTTGCAACCTTTATATACAGCCGGATTTTCAAAACTACTTAGTACATAATTAACTCACATATTAATATTATGTAAACAATTAAACCTCATTCCAGAGAACGCATTCACATTAACATATCAACTGACATTAACATGTAATGAAATTCCCATTGTTAAATGTTGATTTCATATCAACATTTAACAATGGGACAAGTATACACACACATTCATTTGACAGCATTAGCAACCTTATAAGAAACCCTTCTAAATGACTAGAATTATAAATACCTATAGAACCTGCCCGGGCTTGCACCAGAGTTAAAAGCTAACAAAATATAATAAAACTTATAAACCAATACATACTTCAGTGTATTAATAACCTCTATAACAAATCTCAATTAATTTTTTGATATATTTCACCTAAATAAACACTACTTCGATGGAGCTTCAAAATTCACCCTTAACTCTATGAAACTAAACCCTTAACAAGTTGTCCTTTTAGTTGATACAAAATTAACAATAAGTATAGCATCGTATTCAAATATCAATCTCTTGTTAATAGCATTATAGTTTCATGTTAATGATAATAATATAGATATTCTTAACAGTATCCCTCAATAACCGGTCAACATGTTAATTTCATTCTCTTTATTCACTTTGTTATTTGCACACATAGTTAATCAATTAACACCAACAAGGTATTGATCGACTTGTTTAGATGATCAGAAGGAAACTTTAGTACATTTAACCTTCATATTAAAGTGTTCTATAAAATCTATCACTATATATTTATTTTATTTTCATATTAATCAAAGCGATTATTGAACATTCTATATTGAAAGTGCCCTATATGGAAGACCACCGTAGATACAGCAGGCGCCCGTGATTGTTTTAGTTGATAAGACATTAACACTGATGAGAGGTTGTTCTTATGCAACTTATTTCATATCAACGTCACATTCTATGTTAATGTCAATGCAAAACCAAGATTTGCCCTGAATCGAATGTTTTTCACCTTTATTAAAAAACAAGATGTTTTATGTTAGATAAATAACGTCTTTAAGCTGTTTAAAAACTACTAGTATTAAATTAACTATGCAAACCCAACCAAGTTATCCTATACCATATTAAGATACTCGTACATTTCACATTAATGGCAGCGTAGAGTGGGAATTAACTCTTACAGTTTATTTATCTTGATTCTGATCCTATATCGCTAAGTACATTTAAATTCACCAAACAATACTAATGTAGTAGTATTATTACCTTTTTTTCTAGTTTTTATACATTATAATTTAAATTCCTTAGTTTAGTATGCTTGTTTTTCCATAGTATACTTTAATTATATCCTTATAACTTATTTACAAAACACCTATATTTCCTTATCATTAATATTAAGTGACATGATTTGTTAATCTCATGGCAACTATCATTAATCTTACTAGCATAAAAGATAGGTATTTCCATCGATAGAACATTACCATTTAGACACTTAGAGTTAACAGTAATATCAACAAATTAAGCGTATTCCGTGTTAACAGTTAATGTTTTGTTAACAAACATTCAGTTACATGTTAATTTTATATTTCATGTCAATTACTGAATAGGTAGGGATTTGCATGATTATTATCGAAATAATGCCTAACATGTCAATTTCAGTTCACATGTTAATTACAAATCGGGTGTTTATGAGTGATTTTTAAGGAGGTAGTTACAGTGATTGACCAAAAAAACGAATCACAAGACCATCAAACTAATGATGATGACATATTAAATGATACTGTTTTTGAAAAAGCATGGCGAATAACTGAATTTTCTAAACTGGTCGGACGTCATCATAATACTGTTTATAATTGGTTCAACATTCTAGAGGAAAAAGGGCTTCACGAAACTTTAAGAACCCAAAACACAAACGAAAAACTCTATAATACGTTAGATCTTGAAATTGCTCTATTTATAAAACAAAAAAGAGATGAAAAATGGTCTTTAGATGCCATTATTGACCTTTTACCACACCAGTTTGATTTAAGACCAGTTTCACCAGAGAATCAAACAAATGAAGTATCTACCGAATTAAACCTTCAAGCCGCTGCAGAAATTATCGAAAAAATGGTAACTAAGCAGTTAGAGGAAAAAATAAAACATATTGAATCTCATTATGAAGAAAGGGTTGAAAATATACTAAAGCAGTTACCACAACCAGAAGATGTAGAAACCATAAAATTACGCCAACGCCAAGATAGACTGGATAATTTCATTATTGAGCATAGAGCACGTCAGGAATTAAGAAAACAAGCAGAAAGCCTGTGGAATAGTAAACCTGAAGAAGAGCGTACTAGAAAAGTAGGATGGTTTAAAAAAGAGGAAGATTTGGGTAGAAAACAACTCTTCATTGAGCAGTACATACAGGATAATATTATTGATTATATAAAATCTCTTATGAATACTGTGGAATAACAAAAAAGTCTGGATCTTTCTCCAGACTTTTTCGTTATTTTGTAGTACCGAACATCTTATCTGGATCTAGAAAATCCGCTAATTCATCATCTTCATTTGCTCCAGCATCTTTATTTTCTTCATCACTACCCATATCAATAAAATCTCCAAATGCAAAGCCTAAGTCGTCATCATCATCTACATTCTCTATTGTACTAATTTGAGACTTTGTGTACTGAATTTGGCTTTGTCTTTCTTTAAACTCATTAAATTCTTCAACTAAACCTTTAGATAACCTTGATGGTAATGCATCAGTTTTATAGAACGTATATACACTTCCTAAGAAATCATTCTTACTTACTAAATACCCGTTAAAAACGGTACCATTTATAGGTAGATTATTTGAAACTTCTACTTTAGCATCATCCATAAAGGAATCATCAATGTTTTTTTGCTCATCTAAGATAGCCAGCATGCCAAAATGATGTACTCTTGACGCTTCAACAGAACCATCGTTATTTTTCTTCATCAAATCAATTGGAGGATGGAATGAGCTTCCTCTTAATGACTCTTGGAACATCTCTATAATTGCATGGCTATTTTCTATCTGGTTCATATTGCGTGAAACCTTATTAATAACTAAACAGCCCGTTTTCTCAAGTAAAATACGTTTAAAGTCTTGAGAATCAAGTATTACAGATGTACCAGATCCATTGGCAGCAGTATTTAACTCATGAATAATCTCACTAATGCGTTGATTTGCATAGTCTCGTGAATTGGCAATACCTTTTTTCTCATTTTCATTTAATTTCTTAAATTCATCATAAAAGTGCTGGTTATCAGCAAATACTACAAATGCTACACCTTTTGATTTATCATTTGCTAATTTCCAAATCTCCTGTGAAAATTTATTTACTTGTCGTAATACATCTGGCCCATCTGCTCGGACAGGCAGTGTTACAACAATCCCCATTTTTATAAAGTCTTTGCGTTCAATAGCATTTTCAAAGGCGATTCTCGTAAACTTCGCTTGATTTGCTTTTATTTCAGCCATTGGGTATTGCTGAGCAACTTTTTGTAATTCTTGTCTAATTACTGGCTTATTATGAAAAGCCGAAAACTCTTCAATGGCCTTAATGATTGTAGAAGTTCCTGTGCCTCCACCAAGTCCTGCAAAAAACAAAACAAGTTCATCAGATGGTCTTACACGTTCAGTTATAAATTCTTTTAATTTTTCTTTTGCGTCATCATTTGAATCAAGAACCTTTACCGCACGCTCAGGGTTTTTACCTAAACCACCTAATTTAAGTGAAACTTGATTGCTTTTTGGTACATTTTTTAGTTCGGCTAGATCCCCATCATTACTATTTAGCGCTAAGCAGTTATATACTGCTGTTCCGTCTGTATGTTTATATTCCGCAAATTTATCTACCATTCTAGTACCAGCTTGACCAAAACCAATCATCGTCATTTTAACTGCTACTTCATTCTTCAAGAAGTTTTTTGCCATTATTTTATCTCTCCTTATTCACTTTTTTTTCTTTTCCCTAATTCAATAAGTACTTGTTGTCCTCTATAAGTTGAGATTAAAAATTTATATGGGTGCATAGTCTTTTCATAAATTAAAGACATTGATGATAATGTACTCACACTTATTTCAGCTGAACGCCTTGATATATTTGTACGTTCAACTTCTAATGAATAAGATTTTCCTTTTGTTTTCTTTACTCTCCTGTCAATAACTACATTTTCCACTATTTCATTAATGGATATGCCCCTCATATATTTGGTCTCTTGAAATTGTTTGTTTACTACGTTTCCTATGTATAGAAATACACTGTATAGTATCTCGTCTTGTTCAAGAATATCAGCAAACATGTTTACTACTTCATCTGCAAACTTGATTGTTTGATATTTTCCACTTAAAACCTCGTTCAAGTTGTCCCCCCCTTAAAGCATTGGTTAATTATTCCTAGAAACATAGTACATCATTATACGTCGTATATCAAGTCATTCTATATAAAACTTATATATAGAACTTATAAGTCTTTTAATAGAAGCAATCCGTATTTTACATCGGTTCTTATATACGATGTATATATAAAGCGTATATATGATATATCAATCTCACACTTCATGTAATTCACATTTTAACAAGGATTGATTTACTATCATGACTACATGAAATGAACATATCAAAAAATAGCTCTATTTTATTAACATAAAACTTATAAATTATCAATCCAAAACCTTGTGCATTTTATATATACACTTTGTATATACAGCGTACATTAAACAATATATATATCAATAAATTTCATTCTTATATATATCAATTTCACATCAACACTACAAAGTAAGCGGTACATATAAGTTGCATGTACAAGACTTATATGTACCGCTTATATAATAATGAGGGAAAAGTTCTGTATTTTAATAATTAACATTGCACTCATCTATTTATATTGATTAAAAGCTTCCATTAAGTTTCTTTAAAAATTCATACTTCATTTTTCCTTCATTAACAATTTGCTTTTACATGATTCATCTCTTGTTAGAAAAGGGATTGTTAATGTTATGTTAATGTATTTCTTCACTTAACTCTGTTATTAATTCGCATAACTGTGTATGCAGTAAAAACAAGGGTGCTGCATGTGAATCCAATTTCTTATCAATTTCTTATCAATTTCAGTCATTCCTAAAAATCTATTAGGGAAGATTGTTAATTTCATATCCACAAAATCACTCGATTATTTCGTTAAACACTTTGTAGGTTAAAATGATTGAGAAGTTTACTTCGATCGTTCTGACATTTTTACTCCATTATTTTCATATGAACAAAAGACGGTATCTCAAAATTTATTATGTAGTTTTATGGTTTAGTGAATGGGGAGTCTATGAAATCTATATTAAGGTAAAGAGCCCATGGACGTATTTATACCGTGCCGTTGATTCAGAAAGAAATAACATTAATTTTCATCTAAGTAAATTGATGATTCAACACAAAAGGAAAAGCCTAAAAAAAATGGAATCTCGCACTGAACCAGTAGTAGAAGTAGACACTCAATCACAAAAAAGAAATTAATAATCTAATAACGAGGAAAGAAAATCACTCTTTGTTATCAAAATCCTTTTTATAATTCTTGAATAATTTCAATCCATAAAAATCTTAATATTCCTATCTACGTCTTGTTAGGACGGTATAACATCACTTTATTAGTGATTTTTCTTTTGAATGCTTGTTAGGTATCTAGCAGTACCCCGTCCTAACAATCAGAACAATCTCGTAAATCCCATTAAATCAATAATTTTCTACAGATTTATAAAGCAAGTTATCATCCCAACTTTGGAGTACAAGAGTAGGTATCTCTAGAAGGCAAATCCACTCATTCATTTTTTCTTGTTTTACAACCAATATTTAGATGTACTAGTATATATAAAATGATACTTATTTAGTTTTAGTTTAATTTAAGATACGAGGTGTATATAGTGTTCAAAAAAGTGTATAAATATAAACGACCAGGTACCCAAAAATATTTTCATCTAAAAGAAGCAGACATATTTGTTTTTACAGTTTTATATTACAAAAGAGCCCTTACAACACGTCAAATCACTACGTTATATAGTGCATTTGAGGGGAGGGAATGTTCAGAAGCAAGCGTATTTACAAAACTCGACCGATACTCCCAATATGGTGCTATCCTAACTAAAAAAATAGATAAAAGGGATGACAGTATAACAAAACGCGCTTTATTTTCCTTGAAAGAGAAAATAATTGAATTCTTAAAAGAGATAGGGAAGCTCCCACCTGGCGCTTCAAAAAAAAGATATTCACGTATAAATTCACTTCACACTTTATGTTCACGTGAGGTTCTTGTTCGTACTCTACTAGCTACTACAGAGAAGACACAAAACAATGAGATATTATATAAATTAGATATCCGCTCTTATTACCTGAAGAAAAATATGAAAATTGAGGATGGCCAGTTACCGGTGATACCTGATGAACACATTTCATATCAAGATAAAAATATCTATATTGAAATGGATATGTGTAAAGAAACCAATTCTACCTTAGTTGAAAAAGTAGGGAAGTATGTAGAATATGCTCAAAAAACGAAGGACAATGTTTCAGTTATTTTTGTCATGTACGACAAATCAATGTTCCTTGCAGAAGAAGCAGAACCACCATACGTACGTATGAAGAATCTATTATTTTCTATGCGGGAGTATCACGAACTTTTAATGACAATACCTAATCTAAATATGTACGTCTGCTCACTTAAAGATGCTGGAGACCTTATTTCAGATATCATTCTTGGAAAAGATGACAACCAAAATTTCGAACAAGATATTCTTGTGCCTTTATCTCAACGTACAGTAGGGGATGCTGAGTGGCGTTATGCATTTGTTGAGAACGTACAAACATTTAAGGAACCAATAGATGGCGGTCTACGTCGAACTTATAGGAGAGACAAAGACGTTATACAAGATTTCTTCTTTATTTTTGGGAACGAAAATGATTACCGAATGATCGCTAGATTAGATGACGTCGTGTTTTCAAGAAGAGAAGGGGATGACGGTGTTCCACTTGTAGTTATCTATCCTAAACGTGAAAAGCCCAGAGATATTCTTCTGATGGACACTTATGAAAATGTACGACTGCTATCAATCCAAAATGAAAGTATCCATATAGACACGGATGAACAGATCATGGTACGTACTGCAAATAACGTTCATCCGAAAAGACGTAAACTTGTTGAGTTATATTAATCTATTATTTTTTATATAACACTATATAATTTTATTGATTTTCATTATTTAAAGTGGTAGAATAGCGTTTGAACATATAATTAAAACTACAATCAAATCAGAACATATGAATTAAGGCAAGCGACACACGCTGTTTTTACAGTGGGTGTCGCTTGCCTTTTTTTCATTTGGAGAAAGGTGGAAAATGAAAATGAATTTGCAATTTACAACTGCATCAACAGCCAATGGGGGAGTGCTTTCTGTGAGAGAGGCATTAGCAAATCCAGAACTAGTACTTGAACATATTACAGAAGAAGGTGCGGAGTTCAGCGTTTCACTACAAGATATTCAAATACCTGGTAAGCCTAATTATTATTGGTACGACGTATTGATTGAAACTGCAGCTGCTAAGAAAATAGAAGTGAATATTGCTGTACTTTCTCAAGAAGAATATGACAAGCTTTGTGAAAAAGCTAGTATCGACCTATATTTAAAACAGACTGAAGATACAGCGAAGTTCTTTCTAGAAAAATCAAAAGAGCGATTTAATCCAGAGTTACAAGATCGTTTTACATTCCGCCATAAAGCTCAGCTGTTTCTGTAAGGAATAGGTGAGCCTATATGGATACGTTTAAGCAAAGGTTACCTTTATTTACAACTATTACACTAATTAGCGCATTTATTATTTCTTTTGGAGTCGGTTTAATAAACTATATAAAGTTACTATACTATGCATTTGAACCACCGTCTTATCCTATAGAAATTACATATGTACCACTTATCTTAATGTTCTTCTCTTTATTTCTAGGAGAATTTAGTTTTCGTTTCTACAGCCGTATTCCAGCTCTACATGTGAAAAATGGGAAACTTTTCATTCTAATTGCTTCACACATCGCAGTTGATATCCAATTCTTATGGTTTTCAACTGCTCCAATTCACGCAAAAGTTATCCCTTATCTCACGGATAAAGCAACGCATGTTAATTTTGGTGAATATCAGGCAGTAGGCCAAGTATTAACGGGGAATTTCCACACATTAACCATGATATTTGTGTTTTTACCGACTGTATTTATGATCTTGTTTACTCTTTGGTATAGCGGGCATATTGTTCGTTACCGGGAAGAAATTTTAAAATGGGTACAAAAATATGAATACAAAAACCATAAGTTACAAAAATGGTTTAATAGTCAAGAACAACAAATATATCCTGATGTAGAAATTGGTCCTCATATTGAGCATAAAGAAATGGTTCGTATCAAAGGGAAAGATAGAACACTAAACGTAATCATTATTGGTCCGATTGGTTCTGGTAAAACATCTAGTTTAATCATTCCGATGATTAATCAAGATTTACACTGGATGGTACGTTTCATTAATAAGTTCGAAAATGCTTATAAAAAAAATGATTATGATACGGAAGAAGTAAAAGGGACCTTTTTAAATGGTGTTACTGTAATTGAACCTAGTAATGATTTATGTCAGAAAGTATACAAATTAGTTCAAGCACACAAAATTCCTGAAAGCTCTGTTTACTATATTGATCCAACTAATCCAGATACAAAAAACATAAACATTCTGCGTGGACCAGTTGATAAGGTAGCAGAAGTGTTCGCGATGGTTATTCAAGGTTTATCTGAATCAAACAATGCATTCTTTGAGCAAGCACAGCGTAACCACCTTAAGCAACATATCTATTTATTAAAGCTGCACAACCCGCAAAAAGATGTAACCTTCGATGACTTGATAGAGATGTATGATGATGTAGAACGTGTCCATCGTATGCATAAACTGTTAAAAGTACAGGTGGAAAAGTTATACGATTTTGTTCAAACTGGCGCTGCTTCGCGGGACCAGAACAACGAATATAAAATTATAAAAGGGATAGATGAGTGGTTTGATAATACCATTCGAGAAAAAACAGATTCTCAAGGCGAACCTGCGGTTTATAAAAAAGGGAAATACCGCGGGCACCCCATGCATTATGATAGAGAAGAAGAATATGTAAAAGGATTACGTAATATTTTAAAAGACCTTGCTTCGAACGTACTAATACGACGAGTTTTATTTGGTAAATCCGATTTCGATTTTGATGTACATTTAGAACAAGGTGGAATTTTACTAGTAAATACGGCAAAAGGGGAATTGGCAGACCTTTCTAACGTATTAGGAAAATTCGTCTTACTTAGTATGCAGAATGCTGTATTCCGCAGAGAACCAAACGTTTCACCATACCACCATATAATTGTCGATGAATTCCCAGATTACGTTGTCCGCCCGTTTAAAGAATTCCCTGCACAATCTCGTAAATATAAAGTAATCCTGACAATTGCAAGCCAAACACTATCTCAATTAGCTCTCGATTTCACAGAGCAGTACATGTTTACCTTACTGGGCTCATTCCGTAACAAAATGATATTTGGAGATGTTACGCCATATGATGCAAAGATTTTCTCTGACATGTTTGGCGAAAAAGAGGAATTTAAAGAATCTGAATCTGAACAAGGCATTTCTCCTATGCAAGAGAATCCCGTTAGTCGTTTAGGATCAACCTATCAAAAAACAAAAGAAGTGGTTATGTCGCCAGGGGATATTATGGCACAAGGTGCATTTATTTGTGCTGCTCGTATCGTACAAGATAATCATGTGCAGCCTGTACAACAAATCACAAGTAATTTTGTACCCAAAGAAGAGTTTGCTAAAGCGATTATTCAAGTTGACGAAAAACTAGGGCAATATTGGGGAAATGAGCGTCTCATTCTAATTAAGGAATCTATTACTAAAGCAAATCCAATGAAGCACGTAAATGCAGAGAATATGAAAACAATAGAACCATTACCACCTATACAGAATGATACGATGGAGCAGAACAATTCTATAGGAACAGACGAGGGACAACAGCACATTGTCTCATTGGATAATTATAAGGTGAATAAATCTGAACCTGAAACAAAAGAAGTCGAAGATATAGTTGTATCAAATACATCCATTGCTAATGAACAACAGACAAGCCACAACGAGAAAGATGAAGAGGACACTTCTCTATATGAAGAGATTAAAAGCTTCGTAATTGAATCACAGCAAGTCTCGCCATCCCTGCTGCAAAGAAAATTTAGGATTGGCTATATGAAGACAGCGCGATTAATTGAGAAGTTAGAACAAAATCTAGTTGTCAGCTCCTATACAGGAAAAGAACCTCGTAAAGTTCTAATTTCAAAAGACAATAGTAGTCCACTATCGCCAGAGGCGTCTGATATAAATTCTACCGTCTTGTACGAAACAAATTCCGATAAAAGTATTCCTCAAGTAGTAGCCATTCCAAGCGAAGACAAGGAGGCCGTGCTTGAAGAGACAAGCTTTTTTAAAGATATCTTATATGATGATGTTATAATTTTTGTGAAGCAATCCAGGGCGGCTTCCCTATCGGCATTGCAGGATAAATTTAATATTGGTTCTACACGTGCCTCACGCTTACTAGATGCCTTACAACGTCATGGAGTCTTAAATGACATAGACACGCAACAAAAGTTGGAATGTGTAACACCTGAAATACATGAAGAGGTAGTTGAAGAAATAATCACGGAAGTAATTGAGCTAAAGCCAGAGGATATAGTAGATTCCTATGAAATAGATATGGATGTGGCCGAACTTAACAAAGGTTTATCCATTTCTATAATGGAACAAGAGTGGAACACAGATGCTTCAATTGAGACGGAGCTTTCAATTAAAACCGAACCATTCCAAGAGGAGTTACAAGAAGAAGTAAATACACTGCAAATAGCGGAAGAATCAGAAACAGATATTGGTGAAAAGCTGATTCCAGTTATAGAAGCAGTAGATTTTACAGAAGAAAACAAACTAGATGACGAAGTTGCAAAAGTTTACGAATCAATTAGTGCTACTGTTCATAAAAACTTAGAAAAAAACATGGTAGAAAACACAAAAAACACTGAAGAGCAACAAGAGTATAGCCGTATGACCTATAAAGAACGTCAAGAACGTCTCAAGGCTCAACAGAAAAATAAGTATAGTGGTGCACAGCCACTGTCATATAGAAATGAACAACCTAAGAAAAATACATCTAACGTGATGAGTAAGGAATTAAACGATATATTTGATTAATATAGCCTTTCAATTAGAACAATACTTTGAAATTAATGAGAGATGTTGACTTGTAATAAAATCACGATGTTATTACAAAAGCTTTATTGCCGATTAATAAAAGAATTGTTTCTAAAAATGGTGTGAATTGGAATTTCACACCTGTACCTTTGAAATAAAATCGTACTGTTTATAAGAATGAGGTACCTTTTTTAAAAAAGTTATACCACTTTATCCCTTTGTATAAAGGGATATTTTTTGTGCGTATTTTTAATTACAAAAAACATTTTGTCAAAAATACTTTACGAATTGTAAGAAATAAATTACAATCTTTTCAAGAGGTGTTGCTATTGTTACATAATAAAATTGTGGTATGTCGAGCAGAAAAAAGTTGGACTCAAGAAGAACTGGCAAAAAGAGTGGGTGTTAGTCGTCAAACTATCGCTACTCTTGAAAAAAATAAATATAATCCTTCTCTAATTCTTGCTTTTAAAATTGCAAATATATTTGAAAAGTCAATAACTGACGTGTTCGATTATCAGGAGGAGTGAGACATATGTTGTGGTTAAAATCTTTATTTTTAGTTTTAATATTCATCAGTCAGATGTATGTAATAAAATTTCAATCAAGTGATGAAGCAAAAGACGAAAGAGGAAGAGAAATTCAATATAAAACAAATAATGTGTTGTACAACATCCTATCTTTAGGTATCATTGCCATTATTATTTTTCAATCGATAGATATTGTTCCTTCAGAATTTCTACCTGATTTATTGTTATATTTTGTACTTTCATTAAGTGTGCTAGGCAGTATTATTATATTTATCAACAGAAACAGGAAAAATTACTGATATATTGTACTAGTTAGTTGTTTTATAATGTTCTGTTAGACGATTGAACAGTATGTTTCTTTAAAAATGAATTTTATTAATATCCTTAAACCAACAGTTGCATTTGCTTAAGTGGACAGCATAAAATATTTGAAGTTGATCCAAATAACACTTGCATAAATCCCCTAATACCATTATATTAAAATTAATAATTATATAAACAAAACATAACTTACGTGAAGGACACACCTTACGTACCATTCCAACGGTACAGGTGTGTCCTTTTTTACATTCTAGGAGGAAAAATAGGATGACAGTAGAGAAAGAAACAACACACGTTGCAGAAGAACTAGGGATGGCTTTTGAACAAGAAATCACAGTAGGAGACACACAAGTAGAAACAAACTTTAATCAATTTGAGCGAGTACGTGAGCATGAATTAGAAGAGTTAGCTCGTATGAAACGTGAACGTATTATAGGTAAAGGCTTAATTACAGTAGTCTCTGAAAAGTTGTTCCCAACTAAAAATGGTAAATCAGAACGCATACCCGTACTTACGATGCAAATTGGTACCCATACAACTGCATACTGCCCAATTACAGAGGCGGGGATAACAATTCCTAAGAATCCTCAATGGCTAGTTGGTAGAACAAAACCTGTTATCATTGAGCATTTCCAAAAGACAGAGGAAGGGAACTTTGCTGTTGTATCAATCACAGCAGGAGAGCTCGCATTACAAAAAAGATTATATGATGAAGTAACCTCACAAGGTGGGAATAAAGTATACACAGGAACAGTTTCAGGTCATATTCCAACTGCACAAACCGTTCTGGTTGAAGTCCATGGTGTAACTATAGGAGTAAGGTACTCACATTGGTCACATTCATTTGTACGTCCGGAGGATATTATTATTGGTGATGTTGTAGAGCTCATTATCGATAAAGTAGTAGAAAAGAACGGCCGCTATGAATTTAGAGGAAATAAAAAGAAACTAGAAACAGATCCAATGGAAAAGCTATTAGATCTTAAGAAGCGACGTGACCGTTTTGTAGGTAAAATTGTAGGTGTAGATGCCATTGCTGGTATTTTCGTAGAAGTTGCACCTGGTATTCAATTTAAAGGATTAAAGAGCCGTAATCTTGCTAATCCAACTCCAGAAGATGCAATTAACCAAACAATCGTTACATGTGAGCTGCTTAATATTGATCCAAAAAATCGCAGAGGAACTGTACGTATTTTAAATTATCCTCAAGGCCAAAGTAAAAAATCTAGTTCTGCAATCTTTCAATTTTAATGAATGACTATGCGTACAATAGAGAATCAAATGTCTCCATATCTCCCTTCCGTCCCACATTTATCAAATGAGGACGCACAGGGACTTCAGGTATATCGGATACATAGTCTGGATAAAACCTATGTATTCCATTCCTATGACGAATTAGTTACGTTTAAGCAGCGTTTAACAGAAGAACAGCATGCAATACTAACTTTCATCGGTATTCATACATCTGTTCGTTTTAATCATTTATTATATCTATTCAAAGATAAGTTTTCGCGTAAGAGAATTAATGATGCACTTCAAGGACTACTTTACTATCGTCTCATTGAAAAATGGCAAGTAGAGATTTTTGATATGGAAATTCTTGAGGAGGCTTATACGTTATCCGATAATGGGTTTAAGCTCTTAAAGTACTGGCAAGGAAATATGTTTTACTTTGCTCCAGAGCGCCTTGATAATCACGGCAAATACGTTCACCTACGTTATTGGCATGATATAGACTTACTTTGCCATTTACGCTATGCTCCGTCCTTTGTGGGGCATATTATGCATCCATCTATAAGTAAAGGGGTTTTTACCCCTCCTTTAAGTTTTGTAGTAAGCGGTGGAGAAGATCGTAAGTTTAATTTTGTTGTATACTCCACCTTATTATCAGATACAAAGGATCGATTAAAACGGATTATTGCTAGATGGAAGACTTTTGTAGAGTCAGGGAAAGATGTTATTATGCAAGACCTGGGGAATAACCCTACAATCTTAGTTATTTATGTTTCTACTGAAAAACAGGCAAAACAAATTAATAATGATTTACTACTTGATTTAATTCCTGGTAAAGTATTGCTATGTATAGGAGAAACCTTACATTCTCAAGGATTACAACACGCTTTTTATCAGCCTCTTGCAGAAGGGGAGATGAAGCAATTAAATACAAAGTTATTCAAAACAAATTAAGCCACCCTTGCAAGCTATTGCTTTCTTTTAAAGGGTGGCTTGTTTACTTTTACAAATAGAGATGATTTGCGTGCTTTATCATTTGAAATCATCAAAAACCACGATGTTATCGGTATAGAAGATTTGCAAGTATCGAATATGCTAAAGAATCATAAGTTAGCAAAAGCAATTAGTGAGGTATCATGGTCACAGTTTCGAACCATGTTGGAATATAAAGCAAAATGGTACGGCAAACAAGTCATTATCGTATCGAAAACATTTGCTTCAAGCCAATTATGTTCTTGTTGTGGATATCAAAACAAAGACGTTAAAAATCTAAACCTACGTAAATGGGACTGCCCTTCTTGTAGTACACATCATGATAGAGATATTAACGCAAGTATCAATCTAAAGAATGAAGAAATAAAGCTTCTAACCGCAAGGACTGCGGGGATAGCCTAATAAATTAGAGTTCGATAGAACTCTTTACTTAGGAATCCTCCACTTCTAAACGAAGTGAAAGTGGGGGTAGTTCAATGCTTTGTATTCGCTGCTTAAACTCTTTCGGTAAACAGTTATTTTCTTTTTTAAACAACTTATAAAACTGTGACATGTTTGCAATTCCAACTTCGCATCCGACATCTGTAATACTAAGGTCACTTGTTATTAATAAACTCTCAGCTTGTTTGATGCGCTTATAATTCACATAATCTAAAAAGGAAATACCCATAATTCTTTTAAAGTATTTGATGAAATAATGATAGCTTAAATTTATTAATGCACATGCTTTGGTTACGGTTATCTTTTCTCCTAAATGATTTTCTACATAATCAAGTACTGGTTTTAAACGAGCAAAGTCGTCTTGTTCACTATAATTTAATATATTATGTGTGTCGTTTCTTACTAGTAATAAAAGTAATTTCTTAATGGCAGCACTAATTGCGATTTCATATCCGTTCATTTTCATTTTTGATTCTGTAAAGATTTCTGTAATAAGAACATAAGCCTCATGTTTCACCACTTCATTTTGTTCAAAAATATAGTTTAACTCATTTAAGGATTTTGTTTGTTCTGAAAAGCAATGTAAATATTGTATAATGCTTCGGTCAAAGTGTTGTTTTAAATTTACTTGAAACACAACGTAGTGTAACGAACCTGCAGAAGGTTTATGTGACCGATGCAACTCAGATTTCCCCAAAATAAAAACATCTCCAGGGCCAAGAACAATATACTTATCTTTATTTTGTATACCTAAATATCCTTCTATAATTGCTAGAAACTCAATCTCTTCATGATAATGCCAAGGGGCACTCTCAATTTGATTATTATAAGAGGTTTCCATAACAATGTCCCATACCTTTAAAAATAGTAATGGATTTTGATAAATAACCTTTTCTTCAATTGCTTCAGCAAGCTTATTACAAATTCCTTCTGACATAGACGTTTACACCTCCTTATTAGCAATATAACACCTTTATCAAAATGCAATAAGTAAGTTGCCTTATTTCTTATAGAAAAAGGCAACTTTTGATAAAAACATAACGATATATAGCATATTTTTTCAGTAAAAAAATTTCTATAATAATTTCAAATCAAGCAAAAGGAGGATATGATAGTGAATATTTTAAAAGTAGGTGTTATTGGCTGCGGAAGCATCGCGCAGTATCGTCATTTACCAGAATACGAAGCAAACCCATATGTACAGATTGTGGCTGTTTGTGACAGTAATAAAAAACGCGCAAAAGAAATTGCCAATAAGTATGGTGTAAATATGTACACTGACTATAACGAGCTTATCAATTGTGAAGAGTTAGATGCAGTGAGTGTATGTACACCAAATGATTTACATGCATCAATTTCTATCCTTGCTTTACAATCAGGTATCCATGTACTATGTGAAAAGCCAATGGCGACGTCAAAAAAAGATGCGGAAATGATGATTGAAGCTGCTGAAAAAAGCGGTAAAAAGTTAATGATTGGTCATAACCAGCGATTTGTTACTTCTCACCAAAAGGCAAAACAATTGATTAAAAATGGAGAAATCGGAAAAATATATAGCTTCCGTACAGCATTTGGTCATAGTGGTCCTGAAAATTGGAGTGTAGATGGAAAAGAGAGCTGGTTCTTTAAAAAAGATGAAGCGTTTCTTGGTGCAATGGGTGATTTGGGTGTACATAAGGCGGATTTAATTCGGTATATTCTTAATGAAGAAATGACGGAAGTTGGTGCCTTTGTTGAGACGAGTGCAAAAACATTTTCGAATGTAGATGATTGTGCAGTATGTATGTTGAAAACCGAAAGTGGCATTATCGGATCACTTGCAGCAAGTTGGTCTTACGTTAGCAAAGAAGATAATTCAACAATTATTTATGGTGAAAAGGCCACTCTTCGCTTAGAAGATGATCCAACTTACTCACTCATTCTTCAATATAAAAATGGTGAAGTTGTAAAATATGAGCTTGATAAAATTCAATCGAATGCTGCAGTTGGTCAAAGTAATTCACATGTGATTGAGCAATTTGTAGAGTCTATCCTTTCTGATAAAGAGCCGTTAATTAATGGTGTAGAAGGAATGAAATCGCTAGAAGTCATTTTAGCAGCCATACAATCTAGTGAAACAAAACAAATTGTTACAATCCCATTATGAGAAAAGGTGAAGACATGAAGAAACTACGCATTGGAATAATAGGGGCCGGAGGAATCGCACAAGGTCGCCATATCCCTGCATTTGTAAAGTTACATGAATATTGTACGATTACGGCTATACATGATAGAAACATAGAACGCGCAAAACAAATCGCTGAAACATATAACATTCCTTATGTATTTGAAACGTATGAAGAAGTCTTTAAAGAAGTTGATGCTGTTTGTATTTGTACACCTAATAAGTTTCATGCTGAGATTTCTATCGCAGCATTACAAGTAGGGAAACATGTATTATGCGAAAAACCGATGGCTTTAACAGCGGCAGAATGCGAAAAAATGATAGAATCTGCAAAAAACAACGGTAAAAAACTTGCTATCGCTTATCATTATCGTTACATGAAAGAGTCGCAAGTTGCAAAACAAATGATGATAGGTGAGATTGGCACACCTCTTGTTGTTCGTGTAAAAGCACTCCGTCGCCGAAAAGTACCAGGCTGGGGCGTTTTCACAAATAAAGAATTACAAGGCGGAGGAAGTTTAATAGATTACGGTTGTCATCTTCTTGATTTAGCACTTTGGTTAATTGGAAATCCAAAACAAACAGAAGTCATTGGTAGTGTCTATAATGCCGTTAGTAAGCAACCAAATCAAGTAAATATGTGGGGAGAATATGATTATAAAACGTTTCAAGTTGATGATCATGTTACCGCATATATAAAGTTTGAAAATGGGGCATCATTGTTATTTGAAACTTCTTGGGCAGCAAATATTAAAAATGATGAAGAACATGTGAGTATCTCCGGAGTAAACGGTGGAATAAATATTTTTCCAATTGAGTTATATACAATAAAACATAATATGATATTAAATAGTGAACCGGTTTGGATAGCAAATGACGGTGATCCTGGAATTTTGCAAGCAGAAAACTTTGTAAAAGCTTGCTTATACGATGAAGAATTAATTGTAAAGCCTGAGGAATCGCTGCAAGTATCGCAAATTATTGATGCAATTTACGAAAGTGGGAACACACATGAAGAAGAGACGGGAAGATAAATGAAATTAGGAGTATTTACAACACTTTTCTCTCACATGGAATTTGAAGAAATGCTAGATTATGTACAAGCAGCCGGTTTGCATGCAGTAGAAATTGGTACAGGTTGTTATCCTGGAGGTTCGCACTGTAACTTAGATGTATTATTAGAAAGTGAACAAGGCAGAAGCGTATATATAGAACATGTACAAAAAAGAGACTTAATCATTAGCGCTTTTAGTTGTCACGGAAATCCATTATCCCCAGATGCTGCTTTTGCAACAGAATCTCATGAAACATTGTTAAAAACCATTCAACTAGCTTCACTACTAGACGTACCTGTTGTGAATTGTTTTTCAGGCGTAGCAGGTGACCATGAAGACGCAAAATACCCGAATTGGCCTGTTGCACCATGGCCAAATGAATACAATGATATTTTAAAATGGCAATGGGAAGAAAAGCTCATTCCTTATTGGAAACAAGTTGGTGAATTTGCAAAAGAACATGGTGTAAAAATTGGTTTAGAACTTCACGGTGGTTTCTTAGTACATACGCCATATACATTACTAAAACTACGTGAAGAAACATGTAACGCGATAGGTGCTAACTTAGACCCTAGTCATTTATGGTGGCAAGGAATTGACCCTGTCGCCGCTATTAAGTTATTAATGAAAGAAAATGCAATTTATCACTTTCATGCAAAAGACACTTACATCGATCAAGATAATGTAAATATGTATGGTTTAACAGACATGCAGCCCTACGGTAAAGTGAAAACAAGAGCTTGGACGTTCCGTTCTGTTGGTTGTGGCCATAGCTTAGAAGAATGGTCGCAAATGATGAGTGCACTTCGTACATATGGATATGATTATGTTGTAAGTATTGAACACGAAGATCCACTCATGTCTATTCAAGAAGGATTTAAACGTGCCACAAAAAATCTTCAATCTATTTTAATTGAGGAAAATCCTTCACAGATGTGGTGGGTGTAACTTCCTTTAAAAAAAGCAATAAGTAACATTTTTTTCAGAGAAGCCATTCGTAAAAGAATATTAGCTTCTCTTTTTTTTAAAAGAAACGTTAAAAAAAGGACGAAATATTCAAAAATAAATTACAAAAACTAATTATCCTGTATCTACCTCTATACAAAGTACGGATTTTACGAAATAATATTGTTTGATAGCTCTTTCAACGATAATGATATATATAAATATAATTATTTTTAGGAAGAGAATATATAAGAAAGGAGTAATACATTGCTACGTATACAAAGAGGGTACATGTACGATCCAGATGATAATAAAGTAATTGTTAATGAAATTTTCTATGATGCTACATCTGAACAAAAGCTAGGAAGCAAAATGGGTGTGTTCGATGCAGTTAAACTACCTACTGCTATTTTTCAAAAAGTTCAAGAAAATGAAAGTATGTCCTACATGGAAAGTATAGAAGTAGAAGAGGGAAACCTAAAAGAAATACTTTGTTATTTAGAGAAGAATCAAAAGCCAGACAAACTCTATTTTGAACTGCAGTACATGAAGTAACACAAAGAACTGAAAATAAGAGGGGATTTATAGCAGGGGAAACAGGGGCATTATTAAACAATACATATAACAGCTGCATATAAAATTCCTTCTTAGCTTCATTCAATTAAAAACAATTGAATATAATATAAAAATAGCTTAATATAAACGTATATTTATTGTTTATTTGATTCCGTTTATTCCCACACCTTACGTGTTGTGGTTGAGTTGTAGAAACAAGTTGTGTTCTTGTTTCAATTGTGAAAGGGCTTCTTTGAGCCGATTAGTGTATATATAGCTTATTTTGCTATGCACATTTTAATCGACTTAAAGAAGCCCTTTTTGTGTTGTCTTCGAGTTCGGAATCACTTATACATAGACCCTCAGGGCTAATAATATGCTAAATGGAATAAGCACATCGATTGTGCTTTTTTTGTTTAATTTAGAGGAGAGATCATATGGAGTTTTACAGAGTATGGCATAAGAAAAAGAATATAAGAGTGATTTGTGCTCGTAATTCTTATGAAGCTGTAGGTTTTTATTTAATGGAGACGTACCACGATTGCGATTGTGTGGAATACTTAAACGTACAAAAATTAAGTACATCCGAACAAATTAAAGTTATGCATAATGGACATGAAGTGTTAAGAACATTACAAGACATATGTAGTGAGAGGAAATTTACTAACATCCCTTGTACCGTAGTAGAGATACTAAAATAATCAAGGGTGAGAGGGGTCTAGTATTTAGGTATTACAACTGAAAAAATAATGTGAATAAATAGCACATAATTTGTGCTTTTTTTATTTGGAAAAGGGGATATTTATAATGAAATATGAACATGCAATTACATTAGATAAACCAGTATTATCACTAGGGGAAATTATATCAATTTTTCAAAAGAAAGAAGTCACCGAACCAATTAGAAGACGTGAACTTATTATTTGTAAAGATACTGTGAGTATTATTGAGGATCGAATGAAAAACTTCGATATCAACTATTATGATTATAGGGACTTTATTATGGAATAAGAGTTTCATGATTGTGATGATGACTATGATTTCGAATTTCAAAGAAGAATTTTTGAATATATATATGGAAATCCGTGCGAAATAGAGGATTGTTTCCAAGAATGGGGGCACTTTCTTATTAAAGCAATGGAATCAAAGAAAGAAATAGTAAAATTTGAATATATAAGACCTTCATCTATACCTCCTACAGACAAAGAACTAGAGCGAGTAGAGCATTATAAAAGAAAAGCAATAGAATGCAGTGAACTATTTAATATTCCATATGAAACATTAAAAACTATATTAAAAGAATCCCCCCATACTGTTATTGAGATCATTCAAAACATAGAATTGGAGGAAACAAGGATAATAGAGAAACTACCTGCACATTTAGACGTACAATTTGCTTATAAAGAAGAATCGCAGGAATTCTATATATACTATGGAGAAAAACACTTACCAGGTCTTTATAGTCTCTTACAATTGTTAAAGATTTTTGAATTTGACAGCAAAGAAAGAGATTAATTTCTAATTTATAGTAAACTAGATAAAGAATGGAATATGAAAATTAAGAACTAGGGTATTTATATACGTAAGATACTTGTTGCAATGCTAAAAGCACAAGGGATTAGAATGTGAAACTTGAGAGGAGTACTTTAATATGATTACAGTTAACCGAGGATATATGTACGATCCGGAAGATAATGAAGTCTTAATTACTGAGATTTATTATGAAGCTGCTACAGATACTAAGCTAGGAAGTAAGATGGATAACTTATCTTACACAGTTGTACCTAATGAAATTAAAGAAAAAATAGAAGCAGCTGCTTCCTTATCCTATATGGAGAGCATTGAGATGTCAAAGCAACTAGCTGTTGTATATCAAAATGAAATTAACATGTATGGAAAACCGGGGAAATTGTACTTTGAGTATACAAATATTTAAGAGGGGAAAAGACATTGAACGTATTTGTTCAATGTCTTTTTTAATTATAAAATCTTCTTTTAAATAATTAATATGGTTTTAATCCAAAAAAATTATTGAAGTAGTATTTTATTTACAATATCAAATTCATCCAATCTCATATGTTTTAAATAGTTAGACGTAGCTGGATGATTTATTACTTCAGAACAAAAGTGACAATTATTAACATATTGTTTATCTTTAAACAATCTCTTAAGTTCGTTTGGTAATCTATCGTAAACTCCTTTTGGCCCTTCATGTTCAATTATTTTGTAGAGATCATTGTTCCTTTGATTAAGTAGTTCTTCAAAATTATTTTGATTTAAGTTACCTACAGACAGATTTTTACTTGTCCCAACTGAACAGCACGTTAACACTTCACCATTTGGCCACATAGTGAATATATTTTGTGCTGAACAGCAATTAGGTAAATCCTCAATTTTTTTGGTATCCGTTGTCTTTAATTTGGAGTTTCTAGGTGGTATTACCCATCTATACATAACCTTAAAATTAGTTTTACTTTGTAACTCTTTTATTAAAGCTTTCGTCTTCTGCTCCGTAGCCGTTGATAAAGAAGAATACATTACAACATCTAGCTCCAGTTTATTGCAAATCTTTATAAACATAAAAATATTATCAAGCGGAATATACTTCGAATGAAAATAGTCATAACTTATCGTGATTAGATCTAAATCATTAGCAATTAATTCAACTAGCCGTTCATATATTAATTCTTCGGAATCACACCACTTACAATTTGTAATCACTCTAGATTTTAAATTTAAACTCTTATTAAATTGGATAGCCTCTTTTAAAAAATCATATCTCAAAAATGGCTCTCCGCCTGTAAAATTAATATGTGTCAGCTTATATCTAGACGACATAAATTTAATGAGTTCCAATGTTTTATCAATAGATAAATTGTAATTTACATGTTCTTGAAAACAGTGAGCACATTTCGCATCGCAATCCCATGTTATTTGAAATGATAAATTCTTGTTTATCATTTTAATTGCCCCTTTCACAGCATTGACAAACAGAGAATCAATTACAACTGATTCTCTGTTTGTCAATTTTATTAATTGGATGGAGTTATGCCGGAGGATCTATAATAGGATCTCCACCACCTTCATCAGGAGGGTCAATACTCGAGGATATCTGATCCTCTGGAATTTCTTCTGATATTGCAAGTTGTATATTCGCTAGTAAAATAGGTGTTACTGTTACTTTATGTTCCCTCAAAAGTCTTGAAAGCATCGCTACAAACTCAACTCTTAAAAAACGATTTTCTCTAAATTCTTGTCTCAACTCCATGATCTCTTTCGGAAGATTATTATCCATAAACAAACGCTCCTTTCATCTGAATACAAGCCACTTAATACCATTAATTACCATTTTTTTTTTTAAAATCATGTTGATATGTAATCTAAGATTAAAATCTTGTTACAATAGCAAGTTGAACGTATAAAAAAGGTTTAAACGCATCATTTACAATACCTTCATATTTACTACGAAAGAGTGTGATTCTTGTTTCACTCTTTTACTTGCATTAAAAATAAAGATAGTATAATATACAGATATATTTATTGTTTAATTGATTCCGTTTATTCCCACACCTTTTTGTGTTGTGGTTGAGTTGTAGAAGCAAGTTGCGTCTTGTTTCATTTTTGAAAGGGCTTCTTTGAGCCGATTAGTGTATATATAGCTTATTTTGCTATACACATTATTAATCGACTTGAAGAAGCCCTTTTTGTGTTGTCTCCAAGTTTGGATTTATTTTAAAGCCAGCACTGTAGGCGATTATGTTATTACTTAGGGGGAACATCATGAAAATAATCATGGAAAAATCACAAGGATATTTACAAAACAATACTCATTTACATGGCATCATTGACGAAATTAAAGAACTAGCTAATCCATTATGGATCAGTTCTGTTGCAATGCTGCAAGCGCACAATCAAAATTTCAATACGAAAGCTACGACATTTAAGGATATTACCATTTCTGATTTAAGAGATTTGAAAGTAGGCTTAAGTCTCATTTATGCAGCAAGGAATATCAGTCGTGCAAGTATAGAAGAGTTGAATCAGCGCTTATCCATTCAATCCGGAAAGAATATTACTTCCTATGAGGATTGGCTGCTTCATGAAAACAGAGGAATTATATGTGAAATGATTGATGAATTTCGAAAGAAAGAGTGGATACACCCAGATTCGAAATAACAATTAATACAGGAGGATTATTATGACGAATATAATGGAAAGTTTACAAGCCGAATTTCCATTCGAACAATTAGGATGGAAAATTACACATGCATTCGAAAGCCAAGGGCGTTTTTTCGCGTATGTAGCTCCATTTGTTGACGCTCGCGCCATTCAGGACCGATTTGATGAAGTCTTTGGTATCGATAAATGGCAAGTGTCTTATGAAAAATGGGGTGAGAACGCAACGAAGTGTACCATCTCAGTGTTTTTGAATGAACGCTGGATATCAAAAGAGGATGGAAGTGAAGAGTCTGACTACAGTTCTGTAAAAGGCGGCTTTTCGAATAGTTTAAAAAGAGCTGCTGTACTTTGGGGCGTAGGAAGATATATCTACAATATAAAACCTTGTAAAGTAGAACTTACTACACGTAGTAATGGTCCAAATAGTATCTATGTTTCTTATCAAAAGAAAGGATATTATTTCACACCGCCTACTATGCTACAACTAAAGAATAAACAAGGAAGTTCACAGAAGGAACAATCAAACAGCCAAGCAAACCTAGAATTTTTAATTCAAGAAATGCAAAAGCTAGCCAAACCATTAGGAATCACATCTAAGGATATTCTGCGTGCTTATAATTATAATCATAATGCACAAGCAAAAACATTCGAGGATACAACGACTGGTGGATTAGAGGACATTATAACTCGTTTACGGTTGGTTCATGAGGCGATAGATATTAGTCATGGGAATGAGGAACAGCTTAATCGCTGGTTATCTACCTATATAACTGGCGATATCACGTCTTTTAGAGAATGGTTACTTCATAATCATGCAGAAGCCATTCATCAACTTATAGAACAGTTAAAAAAACAACAAAGCGCGTAAAGCTTTGTTTTATAGCAGGGAAACGAATGAACAGGATATGAGGTCTGTTCTTTTTTTATTACATTTTTGGAGGGAAACATTATGAAATTTACTATTAACCGTACTTTATTTATTGAAAAATTAGAGAAGGCTAGTGCTACTGTAGACGTTAAAAACCCAATGCCAGCATTACAAGGTGTTTTATTAGATTGTAACCAACAGGGAATGATTCTAATGGGTTCAGACGGTACAGAAACAGTGACATTAGTAACTCGCTTTAATGTAAACAGTGGGGATTGTACTGAACCGGGGAAAGTGCTTTTTTCAGCTGCTCCGGTCCTTAAAACGATTAAGAAATTCAAGAGTGAATTCATTGGTTTAGAACATAAAAACAACGAGCTGAAAATTGTAGAAAGTATGAAGAAACAGTTTAGCTTTTGTACCATGGATCATGAAGAATATCCTGAAATCAAAATTGAAGCAGGGGAAGACTGGATTTCACTTTCGCAAGAACAATTTGTATCAATGGCCAACGGAACATTACATGCTATTCCTGCAATGGATACACGTAAGATCCTAACCGGTGTGAACTTAAAATCAGTAGATGATAAGTTCTTTAGTACAGCAACTGATGCTCACCGTTTGGCCCGTTTACATTTTGATTGTACGAAGATCACTATCGCAAAAGATGGTGAAGTCTTGTTACCAATTAAGTCTCTTAAAACAGCTCTTAAGCTCTTTAATCGTGAAACAAATTTACAATTAAAGCTCATTAGTGATACACAGCTGTTAATACGTGGCGAAAGTATTATCTATCAGTCTAGATTACTAGCTGGTACATATCCCAATACGGCACGTATGGTACCCGACCAATTTAAAAGTGAAATACAACTATCACGTGAAGAATTTAAAAACACGTTGGAGCAGCTTTCAGCATTTTCTTCCCTAATCGTGCTTACGTCAGAAGGAAAAGAAAGTATCCATCTTAAACCACAAAATTCACAAGTAGGTACTGCAAGTGTAGAAATTCCATGTAATCAAGTAGAGTCATTTACATTGGCCTGTAATGTGGAATATCTGCTGCAAGCACTACAAACGATATCTTCTGAAACAATCGCGATAAAAATGATTAGTAATCAGAGACCTATCGTAGTAGTGGGAGCAGAGGATACAACTCACTCTAATCTGCAGTTAATTCTACCGGTTCGAGTGTAAGGGGGCATTCAAATGAGTATGGATCACAGTGACTTCTTTGACTTATTACAGTCAAAAGAAGTCCTTCCTAATAATCAAGAACTTCGTCAATCCTTTGAATCGCTTATAAATGGATTTATTGCGAACGAAATGCCTGATTTAGAAAACATATCATTAGAACATATAGATGAATTTGAAAAGCAATTTGAGCAGCTACGACATTATGTCACGTTTTATAGTGGTAATTCATTTCGGATAAGTGGCCCAGATTGTGTATTAAAGGAAATGCTACATTTACATCTTTTCACTGAACAACTTGAAGATGTAGAAAAGCAGGGGCTAGAAGATGAGATATTTATTTAATCAGGGAAATGAGATGAAAGTATACATTCGGATGCTACGCATACAAAAATTAATTCGCAAATATAACATCCCATTCTTAATCAATATCAATGATTTTCACAGGGACAGGTTGCATATAACAAGTGAACTATTATTCGAGTCGCTTGCGCGTTTTAACGAGCAAACACGTATATTTTGTCACTTTGCCTTCGGAACTGAAGAAGACCTGTTAGATGGGACGTTATTTAGCTCAGAAGACATGTATTCGAATTTCGCTTCGGATATTAGTTCTATGGCTGCGGAAGGATGTTACTTCGACACAGCTGGTTACTATCTATGTATAGGATCGAAACATATAACACAATCCGATTTTCAATTCGTGTTACATGAAATTTCGTTTAACACCTATCAAAGTGAAGCGTATCCCAGTCATATTTTGATTGAATTTCTAGAGGATGGTTATGAACAGTACTCATTTGATGAATGGGTACTTTCTTATTATGAAATTATAATCCGTCTTGCGGCAATGATCCGAGAAAAGACGAAGGGGAACCAGGTATGAAATTATTATTTACATACAATCAGCAGAAAGTAAGAAAGTATCTACTTTCGTTAAAAATACAAAAAAATGATCACTTACTGCATGAATTATTTGCAGATAAGAAACATCATGAAGAAATTTATATATTAGATTACTTAGAGAACTATAGAAAAATAGACTTCAGTAAAATTTCAGAACGCTCCATTCATCATGTAATGGCTGCTGTCTCCTATTTAGAAGAAGACTCAAATTTTTCAAATGAATTAATTGATTCACAATTACTACTAGAAATTTTTATGATTGTGCAAAATTCATTAGATATTGACCTTTCCTGCTTCTATTCATCGCAACTATATATTTTAGAACTTTTTATGCGTAAATATAGACTAGGAATTCCCGTATCTGAGTATTTTCCAACATATTTAGAACGAGATAATTTCGAAGAACACGATTGTGAGGAGTCATTTAACCGATGGGGTAATGATTTAATACAAGATATGAAATTAGGTCATGAAGAGGTAGACAACGATGATAAAAATCATCTAGCCAAATATTCGGATTTATTTCATACCTCCATGGAAGATTTAAACGGCATTGTTGCAAATGCTTGGAGTTCAATTGGAGAAATGTTTTCTAATATCAAGATAGAGGATCAAAGTTTCTTTCGTGCAATTCAAAATCAGTTTGATATACGTATGCTTTACCAAGCTGAAGAGGAAAAACTTTACCTTTTCTATGATGATGATACATATTTTCCAGCAATTAAACGAATTGAAATGTTACTTCGTATCTTTGAAGAGATACAGTTAGCAAAAAATATAGCAAGTTAGTACAGAGGGCCTGAAAATGAAGAAATTATTTGGATATTCATCTAATGTAGCGATGTCAAATTATTTACTATCACTTAAGTTAAACAAAACTTATAGCATCGTAAATTTGGAACAAATTAAGCAAAGATACCAAGAGGAAATATATATATTAGAAAGTCTTTCAAAAGATATAGAGATAGAGATAGAGATAGATTTCGACAAAATCTCTCATGAGGCAATCGGTAAAATCCTAACTTGTGTGGATTTTTTAGATGCAAATCAAACATTAAGTTGGGAGGACGTAGAATCCACAGATACGATTGTTATCTTCTTACTTTCTATGAACCTGTTACACATAAATCTATCTTGCTTTTATCCGTGTCAATTTCATTACTTACATTACTTTAAAAGAATGCATTCGCTTTCGATTAATGTAACACAGTATTCTCCTGTGTACTTAGAGCAAGAGAATATTTATGAATTAGACCATGAAGAAGAATTTGTGAATTTGGGTACGGACATGATCGAAGAAATGGGCTTAGAAGCTTTTCCTATTGAAGAGGAAGAAGAGTATGAAACGCTCTCTACACTATTCGACATACCATTAAAGGAAGTACAGAAAGTAGCAGAGGACACATGGGGTGCTATAGCTGAAACAATAGAAGGCATATCACCAAAACATAAAGAAAAAATTTCTAAATTACTAGATTGTTATCCAGTAAAGTATTCTTACCAAATTGATGAAGAATCTCTTTATCTCTATTATGGCGAGGAACCATTATACGGACCATATAAATTTGAGATGTTACTAGATTTATTGGAAACAATCTTTACGCAGGGGGAACCAACACATGAAGACAGTAGCAATATTTGATGCTTTAGAGCCAAAAGGAATTGTAACCATTCAACAATTTAACAATGAATTATCGCGTGGTGAAACTGCCGTTACTTTTAAGGACTTTTATTTAGCTTTAAAAGAAGTGATGGAGCAAGGTACACAAGATAATACCCATTACTCTAGTGGTGTACTCCCAAAAGGGTGTGTAAAACACGAGGTGTTGTCCAAGAGTGGTGATAAACAAGCTGTTTGGATTGAAGTACCAAAGGCTCAGTGGGATATTCAATTTTTTGAACGGCCGTTTCAACAAGTAGGCTTTCCACGTCTATTATTTCGTTATACGGTGTATCAAAAACGAGTTACGAATATCTCTGTCTTTGCTGTAAAAGAAGACATGGAATTAGAAGAAGGAATGAAACTATACCAATTTCCTTACTCTAATGTTCATGCTAATGGATCTGTATGTACGGGTAGAGTTATGATTCCTGAATTCCGGACTTTAAAAGATTTAGAAACATTTCATGTTTTATTCTTTGCAAGTTCATTCAACCATGACCTTACAAACACTCATACGGAACCAGTAGGAGAGTTATTTAAACGATTTGAAAACCAAAGTTTTTCTGATTCCATTCTAATAGAATCAGAAAAGACTTTTTAAAAAATAGCAGGATCAATTACAAGCAAATATACTAGGAGGATTATTTATTATGACAAACTTATTCGATTTTTTTGATATGGAAACAAAAGTAGAGGAAACAACAGTACCGGTGAAAAAAGCTGCATCAGAGCAAGCCACTGCTAAGAAGGAAGAGAAGAAGGAGAAAGCAAAAGATAAGACAAAGAGTGGTAAGAAACCTAAGGCTTCAAAAGCTACAGATTGTCTAGATAAAATCAATACAACAACGGTGGTTCGTCACGTAGTATTTGGAGATATACCGTTAGTAGATTGGTTTACAGAAGAAGAAATTACACATGGAATTGCTGTTCAAAATGGAGATTCCACAGATGTAAGAAAAATAGAAGCAGAGGACATTCGCGTGAAATTAGAGCAACGTTATCCTTCGTTCGTTAAAGACTTAACAGTCATTAAACATCACGAAGATACAAATGCATTAATTCCGATTTTAACTGTCGGTGCTAAAGGAGCAAGTACTGTAGAGGGACAATCCATTTCAGATTGTCCTTTTTCTTTTCTAAGTACTTGGCGTGATCACTTTTTACCTGAGGATTTTATTCCGAGGACTCTATTAATGGACTTTATTATTATTGCACAGTCCATTTCTCGTAAATGTGATTGCGAATTGCATGCTGATATCTATTTCAATAAAGAGCGTGGTTATTTTATGGACTTCCCACGCCAGCAGGTAGCGACTGAAATTGTAATCCCAGAAACGAATATAGAGATGCAGTCTATTGCTATGAAAGTAATGGAGATACACAGCCATCATCGTTTTACTGCTGAACCAAGTGATTTAGATGATCAAAGTGAACGGGCTCCTATTCTCTATGCAATAATCGGCAGAATAGAGGATGTTTTCCCTGAACTACGTGTACGCACTTGTATCGATGGGGAATTTCATTCTATTAACCCTAACTTTATTTTTGCAGGAGAATATGCAACGAAAGGGTTAAGCCAAAATTACGATCTAAGCGGGATTACACTTTTAAAATAAATACACAAGGGGGCGTAAAGGAGACATATTTTCATGTCTCCTTCTTTATTATGACAACATTAAAAACGTTTCACGTATCGATGTTTACAAAGATAAAACATTACATGTTATTTCTTACAAAGGATGAACGTGTTTTAGGGGAACCACATCATGACTATGAGCTATTTCAATTTATGTGCCAGTTAGAGATGAATAACATATATGAAGCACTAGAAGAACAAGGGAATGATACCTATATTGATTTAAACGCGCATCAAGTATATGTACATACACTTATTGAGCAGGTGAATTTACTTCAATATGCTGTATCCATTGTGCAAGAGAAAGGAGTCGTTCATGCTGCATCGATACTATTGATGCATTCATTTGACTTGTATACCGTGCATAGGATTACAAATTTATCAATTCCATTTCTACGAAATTTAGAGAATACACAATCAAAAGAAAATTAGGGGGATATAAAATGAGTATTGTTATTGATATTGCAGAAGGAAAGAAGATTGTACCGCATATTGTATTAGTAGGTGCTGGAGGAAACGGAGGCTTAATTTTACAACATATTGCTCAAATGATGAGTATTTTCCAACTAGATGGAGAAATTGTAGTTGCAGATCCAGACATAATTGAAACCAAGAACCTTGGAAATCAACTCTTTATTCGACCTGATGTTGGTAAATACAAAGCGGAGGTACTGGCTCGTCGATATAAAGCTGGCTATAACGTTCCTATCTCTTCCTATACGTCACAGTACATAGAAGACATAGAAACAATGCAGCAGTTGTTTGGTAATAAATACGATTTATTAAAAAAACAACATAAAGACGACTTTTTGTATCTGCCAATTGTGATTGGAGCAGTAGATAATATGTTTTCTCGTGAGGTCTTTCATCAATTCTTCCATCAATCGGATAATCTTATTTACATCGATATAGGGAATACAGCTGTAACCGTTCCTGATAATTGGAGAGAAGTAGATAAAAGACATTGGACATCTCAACAAATAGCCGATTATAAAAACAGTGGTTATAACGGTCAAGCAGTATGTGGGATTAAACTGAATGGCGAGGTCATTCTTTCTCCGCTTGGCGACTTATTCCCAGACGCTTTTATGAAGAAAGAAACGGCACCAAGTCAATTAAGTTGTTCCGAATTAGCTGCTTCAGAACCACAGCGCGTTATTACAAATAAATTCGCTGCCATGACTGTTGCACAATTCGTCAACGAACTCTTTGATGAAGGTACCGTATCGAATCACTATATCATTTTCCAAGCTCAAAAGGCTTTTATGAAAGCAGCACCAATTGGGGAGTAATGATATAGGAGGGGACAAAATGAGAGTGTATCAATTAGATTCCACTCAATTACAACGTACATTAACACCGACAAACATGTGTAATGGTGTTCTACAATACTACCAATATAAACAGTATACCGTTGTATCTGTACTGGATTTATCAAAGTATGATTCTGAAATGATACCATTGCTTCTGGCTTGTTTAGCAGAGGCCTTGATTCATTTCAATCCGGATTCTTTTTTTGCTAAGGATGAATCTAGCCTCTTATATTGGTGTAGAAAGAACTTCAAAGGATTTCATAGTATCTCTGACGATGGATTTTTACAAGATTTCAAGCAGGTATACGAATGTTATCAAGCATTGCAGAACGTTGGGAAACAAGAGGGAAATATAAAAATAAATATGTAATAGCAAGGAGAAGAGCAACGCATGTATAATGTAATCAAACGTCAATATAATTCAATTATCCAAGAGGTGATTCGGATTAACGAAGAAGTACAAAGGGAACTGGACCTATTAGTACAAAAAATTCGTGAAACCGTGTCTTCTGTCCAAAAAATCATCCTTTTTGGCTCTCATGCTTATGGCACACCAAATGAAGACAGTGATTTTGATCTTTGTATTGTTGTGGAAGGTGTAGGAGCAAGAAAAAGGGAAGTCATTAATCGTATCAATTGGGGTATTTACGATGTCATGGAAACACCAGTTGATATTTTAGTGTATGGACCTGAAGAGTTTCAAGAACGTGCTAACCGCAATGTAACCATGGAGCATAAAATTGCACTAGAGGGGAAGATTCTATATGAAAAATACTGAGGATCTAAAAGAGTGGCTATTCATTGCAAAATCTGATTTAGATTCTGCTAGTTACTTAACTCAGATGAAACCCTTCCCTACTGCAATTATTTGTTATCATAGTCAACAATGTGTGGAAAAACTTTTAAAAGGATTTCTTGCACTAAACGGTAGAACAGTCCCAAAAACTCATAACCTTTTAATGCTGCACAAATCGTGTCGTAAATTAGATGAGAAATTCTCATTGATTTTAGATCAGTGCGTGCAGCTGAATGGTTATGCTACAGACATTCGTTATCCGTATTTTGAAGCACTTACTGTTCAAGATGGATTAATGGCTATACAACATGCTCAAAAAGTCATGAGCTTTTATAATGAAAAGTTAAACAAGCTAAATATACATGAAATCGTAATTGATTAAAAATAGAGGATGTACATAAGAGAGAGTGCCTATAGAGAGGGACCCTCTTTTTCTATCTAAAAAAGAGGAGGAATGCTTCATAGTAGAATGAAATGATACTTTGCTATGGAGCTAACAATATAATGACGGCCATTTATACACAAATTAAAGAGGAAATGAAAAAAGTCTATTTATCACGTGAGTGTTGTTTTGTAGGGTACAGTGGCGGTAAAGATGGTTCTGCTATGTTGACATTGCTTTGGGATATGATTGCTCAGCTGCCGTTAGAGGATCGTAATTAGGTGTTTCATCATCATAAAGTTTTTTAACAAATTAAAGTTATTTGAAAATGACCATTATATAGTTCCACTAAAAGGCATATTTTTAAGAAGAAGTGGTACAATAGATGTGACAATATGTTCGGAGATTTATACGCTTAGTAACTAATAAGGGGGAAGTATGGAAATATTAAGTGCATCTAAATCGGATTTAGAAGAAGTATCACAACTTACCGGTCAAGCTTTAAATGAAGGGTCTGTAAACAGTTATACTGTCGATAATGCAAAAGCAACTAGCCTGATGGAAAAAGTATTAGCAAATAACGGTAAGCTCTTAGTGGTAAAAGAGTTGGAACAACTGGCGGGATGGGTGCTATTTGGCTCTCAAAAAGATAGCATCACTGATGAAGAAATTGGATTTATTTATGAGATTTATATTTTGAAGAATTATAGGAAAAAGGGATTCGCTAAAAGATTACTTGAAAAATGTATTACTGACCTAAAAACACAAGGTCTAAAAAATGTTCGTCTTGTTGTATATAAAGGGAATAAAGCAATTCAAATTTATAAGGAATTTGGGTTTATTGAGAATCGAATTGTCATGAATAAGGAGATTTAAGGTGAGTGTCCTTGTTGTACTGACGGAGGACATTATGGAATAACCCATAGAATTAAATGATTTTATTGTTATATTTTTAAGTTTGGTGAAATATTTTACATCAAAAATTTAATAACTTTTAACCTCATTAATCAACTTTAAAATCCTTGCTACACTTCATATGCAGCAAGGATTTATTTTTCCACATCCAAATTAAGCGACTTTGTTATTACTCTATACGACAAGAATATTGTAATTTCATAGTTTTTCCCTAAAAATGTAATTATTTAAACATCAGAATAATTATTTTTTTTTCGGTTGTATAGCTTTTAGAGTTTACCTTAAAGTCAATGATAATAGAGGAAACTAGAGTAAGGGTACATATACCCAACAAAACCATTAAACTTCTATACCCGATTTGATCTAGCAAAAATCCAATTAACACTAAACATAGTTGCATAATTGTTCGATCTAACATTGTTTTAAATGAAAAAAATCTTCCATGAATACTTGAAGGGACTTTTTGTTGAGCATATGTATATAAAAGGGGATTAAACATGCCGTATGCCAAACCAAATACACTAAAAGAGAAAATAGTTAGATAAAGGTTTGTCAATGATAATAAAATTTGAGCTATCCCCATCAAACAGCAAGCAAATAAAAGGATACGCACTTGTTTTTGATATCGTTTTATTACTCTTTTGATGAATAGTCCTGCAATTAATATACTTGTCCCTTCCATAAAATAGAGTATCCCCATGATTGAACCAGGTTGTCCCTTTCCAATCTCAATAACAAATAAATTAAAGCCAGAAATAAAGATTAGAGGGATAATGGATAATGTAAGAACTACTTTTATTGGATGATTATTTATAATGATGGGGAAAATATCCTTAAAATTAGTCTTGAGTTTTTTAGGATTCAATTGTATATCGTTTGGAATAACTAATAAAAAATTAATAAAGTATAAAATTACATAAGCGATGAGAGCAATGATAAATAATGTATATAAAGGAGCGACTGTTAATAAAAGGCCAGCTAATACAGCTCCAAAAATTCTTGACAAAGTGATAATATTTATATTAATAGCATTAACCGTAATTAAGTCATCTTCTTTAACTAAAGTTGGCAATATTGTTTGTATAGTAGGGTTAAAAAATGAAGCAGAACAGCCAATTCCTATGCTATAGATAACCATCCAATAAATTGACCCCGTATATATAGCAACTAACATTGATAAAACAGATGCAATTCTCATCAGTCCGACTAATTGTAATACCTTTAATTTAGAAGTAGAATCTATATAACGTCCTGCATAAGGACCTATTATAACCCCAAGGACACCACCAATAACAAGAAAAAAAGCCTGAAGAACATGAGATTTTATATGTATTTGTAAAAATTGCAAATTCCCAATTGTGCCGAACCATATACCTAATTGAAAGACTAGTTGACTTCCTAATACAATACATAAATTTTTGTTATGTATGATGTCTTTAAAGGATTTCATTTTAAGTCCTCACCTCTAAACCTAAAATCTCTCCCATGATTTTTAGCTTCATCACTAATATGTCCTATTCCAGATAGTCCGCAAACAATTTCTTTTTCCTTATCTATAAATAGCCTTTCTTCTACTAATTCGTCTTTAAGATGGCCAGTGAAAAAGGCACCTAATTTTAACCATGAAGCAACTAAATAGAAAGTCTGACTTAGATGCCCTACATCCATCATAATAATACGATATACCCTTGGACTCTTGTATTTCCACATAGGTCGTTCTAAACATGCTGTATAAAAAAAGAGGACAGATGCATTTTTTACATATTCTTGACCTGCGGCCATATCTATAATATCTGTAATTTTTTCTTTGTTAATCACATTCAATGAATGATTTTGAACATTGTAGTGATATAACCCTTCTTTTATCCCTGTTACATTAGTTATATAAGGATATACCTCAATAGGATGTCTAGCACCCCCAGAAGGACTTGTTTTAAAAAGATTGGCGCCAACTCCAAAATCTCTTTTACAAGACTGTGCCCCCCAAACAAAATAAAGAATTGTAGATAATTCAATTAGGGTAATAGGTTTTTCTGAGAAAGAACGTATAGTTTGTCTTTCTAAGAGAGTCTCTAGGAATTTTCCTTCTTTTTTAAAATCAGGAGTAGGTAATGGTATTTCTTCTACATTGTCATATATTTTATATATAGATGGTGCTTTTATATTTTGTTTCTTATTAACTAATCTTTCATAGTCCTGATTTACATCTAAATAATTATCTTTATGGAGTAATCTTGTATTAAAATGAAAATATTTAGCTGGGGTTCCCCATTCTTTCCAATTTACAAGCTTCATATCCTCTAGATTTTCTTTTTCTATTAATATATGAACTTCTCGAAGGCTTTTAATTATTTCCATCATTTCGTTTCTTGTTAAAGATGAAGTTCGATCTTTCTGTAGCTGTAGATACGCACTTTCAGGATCATTCCATTCTTTAAATAATCCTAAAATAGGGAAAACCGAAAGCTCTAAGCTATATTGTTCGTGTCTAATAAAATCATCTATCATGAGATGACCATTTTTCCAAAAATAAATCATATTTTCAGATATTTTCAACTGCATATCAATATCTCCTAACTTAAAAAAATATGTATCTCTTTTTTTAACGATAAATGACTGCCCTAGTAGGACAGTCATTTAAGCATTTTTAATTATTTTGATGGAGAAGTCTCACCGTGTTCTAAATCAACGCGATTTGTATACTCATTTTCACAAGGTTTAAAAATTTTCATTTCTCTCAACTCCTCTCTTTAATTAGAAAATTATTACAATCTATATTTTTCCATAAAAGATTACTTTTGTTAATCAGTAGTTTGAAAGTATTTTTTTTCTGAATATTTAAACCATCAAAAAAACAACTAGGTTATAAGAAAAGATGATTTATAAGTCTTTGGGAAAGAGGGCAAAATAGCATAAAGAGATGCTTATTCAACTGTTAATTCAATCTATGAAGAATGAACAAATGTTTAAAAAAGATGAACCGATTTTATCAACGTTAGTATAGTTCTTTTATCACACAAACATACAGTTGATCAAATTTCACAAGTAACCTTAAATTTGATCAACTTTTTTTCACAATAGGTGAGTTTCTTCTATTAAAGTATTTCTAGCAAACTGTATATGGCTCATATTTAGCGATACAAGCTCTTGCAAGGATAAACCATAGTTTACTACTAAATTTATTATACAAGCGTTTCTATCCATGATTAGAGGTCCATATTTAGCCTGTCTTTCAGTTAACTCCTTTGTCGAAAGTATTGTTTGCTTTAAAAGCTTTTCTTCCGCTTTAGTAATAAAATCATTGTCACTTAGTAATTGATCCGGAATTAAAGAGAGATGAATACCATTTAATGGGCTAATTGTCTCGTTCATTTTAATCACCTATTTTCTTTGAATATATTATAACAGAAAGTAGGTTAAAGACTTGCTACCGCCCTTTGCTACGCACGGTTGCTGGCATAACAAAAATACAAACGGACAAACAACCCTTTGCATTTTTGTTATGTTGATTATTATTTACAAAGCCAAATGAATACGGCTATTATAATACTCCAAAAAGGAACTACAAAGACTAATCCCCAGATAATCCCTTTGAAAAATTTAATCTCGTTATACGTATTCGTTTCTATATAAGTTGTATCTTTTAGTACAGCCATGTTTGATCCTCCCAATATTAATTGTTTATTAAAATGAAAAAAGGACAAACCTCGCCCTGGTAGGGATACGTAGGTTTGTCCTTTAGTATGTGGGTAATGATACATTAAATTACCATTATTATAACTGAATTAACAAATATTTTCAATTAGATATGACATATTATTAACAAGCATACTAGTAATAATAAAATCTATTATAAATATATATCTTATATATTAAAAAGAAATAAAGATAAAACTTTTATAGGTTATCAAAAATAGTGAAATGACTTACTCCGGCAAGGCGAAATTTGATGTAAGAACGTAAAAAATCATAAATAGCAGAAAATGTATCCGTAGATTCAATGATTATTAGACTTTCAATTCTACAAAAAAGCAGAAAGAAAATTATATGTTTCTACATGAAATCGGAAAGAAAATGATACAAATCACATTATATTTATTCAACCATGTAAATAGGACTTATTTCCTTTATTTTGGTAAATGGAGCAGTATGTAGCGTCCAATTATCCACAATTTGTTCAGATAATGGAGCTATTTGTTAACATTACTCAGTATTTACACATAACTCACATTATTATTGATGATTTTAATTAGATAAATGCAACGACACTAGTATTCTCAAGGATATTGGGGAAATATTATTCACATTTGATCATATTTGTCCTCATATCCACTATTTTTATAAATATCTTTCTGATTTTTTGTAGATATAAAATCGGATGTTTTACTACAGATGAAGAATATTCAATGTGTAGTGTGGAGATTCTTCTATAGGTAGAAGAAGATTTGTATAGAAATGTATAAAAAAAGACTCCATTTTACATGAAGTTCTTCTGATTTGGTAATTATAAATAGAGTAGTAGAAAAGGGGTGTTAATGAAACAAACACGAATAGCCCTCCACTTTCGATTTTTTCAAAAATAGAGAGCTCGTTGCTATTATTTTATTTCCATTGCGGTTAGCACCTGATCTGGAGCTGTTATTGTTACCCCAGCACGTACTAAACGTTCGAAGGTACGCATAAACTCTAGTAAATTAAACTGCTTTGGTAGCTCAATAACACGAAGTTTTTCTTGTGGCAGCTTATCAATTGCTTCGATAAACCATTCACGTACATCACTTGGAATCGTGCGTTCTTTATGGCCACGAACTTTTAATTTTTCACGCATTTCAATTTCTAAAGCGATATATGCATGGAGATTCACTCCCTGATCATATGCATATTTTCTAAATAACGTTTCTTCCTGGTATTTTAGATAATTACGGTGATAAGACTCTTCCGTCACTGGTACCGCAAACTTCTGCTTCAGTAGTGCATGCACATTTTTAAACATCTTCTTAATGTTGCGAAGAGAGTACATGGAATAATGTAGACCGAAATTAAAGACAGCTTGTTCACGGTCACTATTTCTCTTTTTTGGTACATGTTGCGCAATAAGAGGGTAGATGCCTTCTTTCGCCGCAGTATCAAGAATTTGATATTGAGATGTTTGATGCAATAATTTTTTCAATGTATATACAATTTTCGTTGGGTATCCTTCTTTTCGATCAACCATGTCACGAAGTCCACGAATTACACCACGAATTTGACGATGACAAGTATGCTTTAATACATGAATGAACTTATTCATGTCTGAAGACAGTTCACCGATATTCATTTCTTGTAGAACTGATTCGATGAATTTTGCTTTACGAGCATAGGTAGCTTTTGGTGTAAATGGATCCCTGTGTTGCTCTTCTCCAGATTCTTTCGTACATAAGAAGTCCGAATGGATAGATAGATATAAGGTTGTATATCGTTTTGTATGCCTTACACCTTTTTGCATTTTGCAAATTTTGAATAGGGGATTACCCGTACATGGTAAAGCAGTTGTTAATTCTTCGATAACCGCACGGATTTGGTGCGGATATTTTTTATGTAAGAAACGATACATCCCACCAAAGTGAGTTTTGTTGCCCCTTTCGTCCTGCTTGTCTAAAGAACGCTTTAACGTTGTTTCGGTATGTTGTTGCATAGAAATGTCTAAGAATAGTTTCTTAGCTGCTACAGATAGCTTAAAGAAAGCCTTTGTAAATACAACAGGACTAATATATACGTACGGATTTGCTTTTTCTGTTTCCTCATTCATAAAATGAGTGAGTTTGATTGTATATCGACCATCTACTCCATTTTCGATAGAGATTATGTTATGTATGCTTAATTTCTTTAGAGCAATATAGAACTGAGAATGCTGGATGTATGCAAATTCTTCTTTATATTGCTTGTAATCTTCCCACATCATATGTATCGTTACATTTGGAATGACACCATTAGTAAAGCATTTTTTATGTAGGTATAAGAACACTTCAAAATCTGCATTCGTAATACCATATAACTTATGTTTTCTTCCTGTTTTTTCTGCAGGTGCAGACATTGCTCGACGTGAAAAAGATGGTTTAGCTTTTTCGACAAAGCCTTCTACATCCGCAATACGTTCTTCGTATGTCATGTGCTGTAGAATATCTTCTAAATATGTATCTTTATAGCTGTAGTACTTCTCCTCAAATGTTTCCACAAACTTTTGCCAAGATTTTAGTGTTACCAAAACCGCGTTTGTCGTTTTTCCATTTAAGCTACGTTGATTTTGAATAACAAATGATTTTCCCATCTTTTTCACCTCCGTTCTGCAAATTCAGAAATATATGTCAAAATACTATAAAATATACCAATTTTGATTATAGCAAATCGAAAAATGGTGAAAGGTGCTCCTTTAAGAAGAAAGATAGCAACTTGCAACAGCTTATAAAGCTAGGTGTATCAAGGGATATGAGAATTCTATTAATTTTTTTTGTGTTAAGGATACCGCAAACGTGTTGCAAGTTGAATTATATGTATAAGAATAAGTAAAAAGTCATCTCCCCACTTGATATATAAGGGATTAGATTGAAAATGACAAAAAAGTTAGGGTAAGGATACCGCAAACGTGTTGCAAGTTAAGAAGTACGCTTATTAATCATGAAATATAACGATTATCGTTGATGTGATAGGTTTAATTAGATTTGTATGGATTACGATAGGGTGAGGATACCGCAAACAGTGTTGCATCTTATGCGAAAAATAAGGGTAAGGATACCGCAAACGTGTTGCAAGTTGAATTATATGTATAAGAATAAGTAAAAGCACCTAATTCCTTGATATATAAGGGATTAGATTAAAAAAGACAAAAAAGTTAGGGTAAGGATACCGCAAACATGTTGCATTTTATTTGAATAACTTGTTGTAAGTATAAAAAAATCACTCGAAAATTTAAAAATAGAACGATTTTTTGTGTAATGTATTAGGTTGAGAAAAAAATATACTGTTGCAAGTTAGACGAAATAGGGTAAGGATACCGCAAACATGTTGCAAGTTGTAGAGTAAAGGAAAGAAAAGCGCAAAAGGAATGCAAGTAAAGAGGAATAGGGAAAAGAAAGAGCAAACGTGTTGCAAGTTGTAGAGTAAAGGAAAGAAAAGCGCAAAAGGAATCAAGCAAAGAGGAATAGGGAAAAGAAAGAGCAAACGTGTTGCAAGTTGTAGAGTAAAGGAAAGAAAGGCGCAAAAGGAATGCAAGCAAAGAGGAATAGGGAAAAGAAAGAGCAAACGTGTTGCAAGTTAAGGAATTAAGGAGAAGAAACCGCAAAATCTTGTAAATATCTGTTACAATAAATTAAATATAATAGTAGTAAAGATTTTTATGATGAAAACTACTTTGTTGTGATCCATGGTTTAGGGAGGAATATAAAGTGGATAACTTATTACAAATGTTCCGAGATGCATTGCTAATCTCTGAGCCAATTTATAAAACGAACGAGCTATTATGGAATAAGTGGAATGCGTACTTTAAAGATGTTGAAAACAATAATAACAAAGTACTAACCTCACACTATGCTTCTCCATCATTTACTGCATTAGTATCTTGGTTAGAGAAAAAGCAAGAATCCGGAATTACATTAGTACAAATTTATGCGAAGATTGATTCTTATAAGGAAGAAATATATAAGGAAATTGAAGAGTATATAGAAAAAGAATTTCAGAATGTAGCGCATTCAAATTCCATAATATTAGAAAATGATCAAAATATAGATAAGACAAATATAGTGAACCATGAGGATTATTACGAAGTAAATAATTCTGCTGTTTATTATAAACTAAGAGATGGAATTGCAAAGAATCAATTTGAAGAAGATGAAAAAAGTAAAGTCCTACAGTATCCCATTGAAACGAAGTCTTCTAATGGGGTAGCTCAACTTTCTTCACACAAAGACGAGGATTTAAGACTTACAAACAATGAAGAATCAGCTCGATGGAATACCCTTGTTGATGATGTAATGAGTAATATGGATGATTTGACGGCAGACTGTTTAGATGCAATTACAATACAGTGGATAAATGAGGCGAAATCTCCAGATGAATTCATTGATTTTTCATACGAGCAAGTTTTAGAGATGTGCAATATTCCAAAGACAGTCGTCAAAAATAAAGAATATTATCGAGCGGAAGATAAAATTAAAATAGCAAAGAGGATTGCGGCTTTAGCAAGTATTTTTATCTATTTAAATGATGATAATGAGGTCGTAGTACTAAACGATCGTGATGACGAAGGAGAACGAGTAGAATTAAAGCGTGAGGTTATTAAAAGGTTATTTGTTTTAGATTCGGTTGTATTGTGGAGACATAGTGTTACAAACGAATATATGGGGATTGAATCTTGTCGTATTAAGCCAGGTAGTTTTTTAACGAATTATTTATACGGATCAAATAATACAACAGCATTATTGTCTAAAAAGGCCCTTGAATACAATAGTTATAGACATAAATATCATAAAAGGTTAATTCGATACTTAACATGGCAATGGAGAATTAGACAAATGTATTCATCATTGAAAAAGCCCTATTCTATAGGAGGGGACAAGGGGCTACTAGCAGTAATGGATATTCCAAAAGATTGGAAGCCGAATCGTATTAGAGAACAGCTAGAGAATGTTTTAATGGATTTAGAAAATGAAAAAGTAATCTCTCATTGGGAGTATAGTGACCCGCTTGATGAACAACAAATTGGGAAACGTAACTGGTTTAAAAATTATTACGCTAACTTAGGGATAACTATTTTACCACCTGAGGAAATGCTACAGTCAATGGATAGTGGAATAGGAAAGAAATTTATAGAGGAACCACAAGAGCAATTACCTGTAGTAACAGTTGTTGAAGAGGTTAGGGAGACTGTGGAACCAGTCGAACAAAGAGAGAAGAAAATTCGGGATCAAATACTGAAAGTGCATAATGAAAAAAATGTAAGTATTCGTGAAATAGCAGATGAAGTTAGTATTTCGCCATCTACGCTGTCTAGATTTTGTAATTATAAAACAAAACGATTGTCTAAAAAAGCATTAGAAAAGTTAACGAAATGGTGTGAGAGACAAGAAATACTAGAAAAAATGTAATGTAGACTAAAAACTACTCTTAGAAATAGCGAAAATGAAAATACACATACATTATGTATGTGTATTTTATCGTTTTCTGACAGAAGACTCCTTCCTCAAAAATGTGAAGGTGTGAAACATCAATTTTAGGTGGGAGATGAATGTCAGTAGGCGGAAGCCTACGTTTTTTTGTATACTGTAGATATACTATGAAAAAGTGAGGTGCAACCTATGTTAGTAAATAAAGCATATAAATTTCGTATCTACCCGAATAAGAAACAAGAAATATTAATTGCTAAAACTATCGGTTGCAGTCGCTTTGTATTTAATCATTTTCTTGCTCTTTGGAATGATACTTATAAAGAAGCTGGAAAAGGGTTAACCTATCCCACTTGCTCTGCTAAGCTTACTCAATTAAAGAAGCAACAGGATACGATTTGGTTAAAAGAAGTAGATAGTATCGCTCTTCAATCCACATTAAAAAACCTCGCAGATGCTTTTTTACGTTTTTTCAAGAAACAGAATGATATGCCACGATTCAAGTCTAAAAAGAATACAGTTCAATCCTACACAACTAAGCAAACAAATGGAAATATTGGAATTGTAGGCAACACAATAAAATTACCGAAACTTGGCCTTGTTCGCTTTGCTAAAAGTCGTGAAGTGGAAGGGCGTATCTTGCATGCAACGATTCGTCGTAACCCAAGTGGTAAATGCTTTGTATCTATCCTTGTTGAAACAAACGTACAAGAAATGCCTAAAGCTGAATCCACTTGTGGAATGGATGTTGGATTAAAAGATTTTGCCATTCTTTCTGATGGCACAACATACAAGAACCCTAAATTCTTCCGTACATTAGAAGAAAAGTTAGCGAAAGCACAGCGTATCCTTTCTAGAAGAACAAAAGGTTCTTCGAACTGGAATAAACAACGTGTGAAAGTTGCGCGAATCCATGAACATATTGCAAATGCAAGAGCTGATTACTTACATAAACTTTCTACTGAAATCATCAAAAACCACGATGTTATCGGTATGGAAGACTTACAAGTCAGTAACATGCTCAAAAATAGAAAGCTTGCAAAAGCGATTAGTGAAGTATCTTGGTCACAATTTCGAACTATGTTGGAATATAAAGCAAAATGGTATGGCAAACAAGTTGTTATGGTATCTAAAACATTTGCTTCTAGTCAATTATGTTCCAATTGTGAATACAAAAACAAAGAAGTTAAAAATCTAACAATTCGTGAGTGGGATTGCCCTTCTTGTGGCGCACATCACGATAGAGATCGAAATGCAGCGCTCAATCTTAGAAACGAAGCAATTCGTCTCTTAACCGTAGGAACTACGGGGATCGCCTAATGAATTAGAAACCGTTAGGTTTCCGTACTTAGGAATCTCCCACTTCAAACAGTCCGTGAGGATGTTAAGTGGTGAGTAGTTCAATTAGAATAATAGATGATAGAAACCACCTACTGCATTTTAAAATGACTGTTGATATTGTCTTGTGAGAATGAATTCATTTAATATAGTAGTTAAAAGGGGGATTATTGAAAATGAAGTTAAATAATTGGGATGAAATTAGTATTGAAAAAAGTACAAGCATTAGTAAAGGCGAAATGGAGTTATTATTACTAGCTGATCCTTCATCAGAAGTAGTTAATGGATACCTTAAACAAGGGGACTGTTTTGTTTTAAAAAAGGATACTATTACTGTGGGGATTATGATTTTAATTCCAACTCGTCCTGAAACAATTGAAATTATAAATATAGCAGTTTCTGAAAAAGAACAGGGAAAAGGATATGGGAAATATTTGCTTGGGTTTGCTATAGACTATGCTAAAAAAGAGAAATATAAAACCATAGAAATAGGAACGGGAAATTCTAGCTTAATGCAATTAGGCCTTTATCAAAAATGTGGGTTTAGAATAACAAATGTGGATAGGGATTTTTTCTTACGCAATTATGAAGATGAAATATATGAAAATGGTATTCAATGTATAGATATGATTAGGTTAACGCAATATTTATAAGAAATTAAAAAAATGATTATACATCAAAAATCGTAACTCTCAGTTAATTAATGAGATGTTGCGATTTTTTTTGAATAATTTAAACTTTAACGCTGCATTAAATTGATTTGTAAATTATTTTAATACAATTGTATCTTTAGAAAAGGTATATCTTTTATAGTTTTAATTTAAAAATATTTCAAAATGTTTTTATTATTCAGATAGATGTTTTTCTATTAATTTCAATAAAAAGTAAAAACAGTAAAATTCATTACAGTTAATAACAAGTTAATACTCTTATTAACAAATTGATGAGTTATATTTTTCGAATTAAAAGAGAGGAAATTCTTTCTTTTTTGAGGGAGGTTCTTAATAAATGCAGCTATAACAAGTGTTATGTTGTTTTAACGATATAAGAATATAGGTTTTTTTAGATTAATATTTTTATAAAAATAAAATTTATTCTACATTGAGAAAGTAAAAATAAGGAAAAAAATGATTGAATCCCATAAAATAACATGTGAATATTATAGATATATAAAATACATCGAAATTCTAGATCATTTTTATAAATCTAAATGTGCAACTAATGAGGAGGAATGATAGTGTTAATAATTTAGTTTGTTTCATTATTCAATCATTTACGTACATCTATGGGCTTTCATAACGCGCAATTATCTTTTACTGGTAAGAATTTTAATATCAAATTTCTAGGGAAGTGATAAGTAATGGTCACTGTATTAAATAATGAAATTAAAAAAACATTAGTTGAAAAAATTGTAAATAAAAGTGCGTGTATTGGGTATATTGGTCTAGGATATGTTGGACTACCATCGGCTCTTAAATGTTTAGAAGTAGGTTATACGGTAAGAGGATTCGATAAAAACCTCACTAAAATAGAAAAATTAGAGTGTGGAACAAGTTATATCAGTGATATTCAGGATACTGAAATTCAAGACGCTTTACATACAAATAGATTTTTTATTAGTACAGAAATGAATTATATAAATGAATGTGATGTTGTTGTTATATGTGTTCCTACTCCTTTAGAAAAAGATAGTAAACAACCAGATTTAACATATATTCATTCAGCAGTTAATGAATTAGTCAAATACATTAGAAAGGGTACATTAATTATTCTAGAAAGTACTACTTATCCAGGTACAACAAGAGAAGAGATTTTATATAAATTAGAACATGAAACTAATTTTGAAATTGGTACAGATATTTTTGTAGCATACTCTCCAGAGAGGATTGACCCTGCGAATAAGTCATTTTCAATCCAAGATATTATTAAAATTGTAGGTGGAGTTACGCCTAATTGTACAGATTGTGCTGCAGCCTTTTATAGTAACCTAATTAAGGGGATTCATAAGGTTAGTAGTCCAGAAGTGGCAGAGACAGCGAAGTTATTAGAAAACACTTACCGTTTTATAAATATTGCTTTTATTAATGAAATGACACAAATATGTAATGAATTAAACATTAATATTTGGGAAGTAATTGATGCCTCTGGGACTAAGCCGTTTGGATTTCAAAAATTCTATCCAGGTCCTGGTGTAGGAGGACATTGTATTCCAATTGATCCTATATATTTTAAGTGGATTGCAAATAATAAAGATTTGGCAACAAAAATGATCGATGTAGCACAAGAGATTAACGAAAACATGCCAAATTATATTATTAAAAGGGCATTACAGTTACTACAAGATGAAGATGGAAAGAATGTTCTTATGATTGGCGTAGCATATAAGAAAAATGTTAACGATGCTAGAGAATCGTCAGCTTTGGATATTATGAATGGTTTAATGCTAGAAGGGTATAACGTTGATTACCATGATCCATTTATTGAGGAGCTAATTGTGGAAAATCATAATGTGAAAAAATCTATCGATTTAACTATGAATGCATTAAATAAATATCATTTAATTATTGTTCATACGGATCATGATTGTATTAATTTTAATTTGCTCAATGAGGCAAATTGCTTAATTTTAGATACAAGAAACATATTTAAAGATGAGTCAATATATAAAAAAAATATTATATGTTTGTAGGTGATTATATGGTAGAATTTATTCCTTTTTATCGACCAGAAATAAATGATGAAGATGTTGAGGGAGTTATTCGTGCTCTTAAGTCTGGATGGCTTTCAAAGGGGCCAAAAGTGATAGAGTTTGAAGGGAATTTAAAAGAATATCTAAATACTGAACATGTAGTAAGTTGTAATTCAGGGACTGCGGCGTTACATTTAGCGTTATTGTCTTTGGGGATTGGATTAGAAGATGAAGTAATAGTTCCAAGTTTTACTTTTTGTTCAAGTGTAAACGTTATTATGCATGTAGGTGCAAAACCAGTATTTGTAGACATAGATGAAGAGGATTTATGTCTTGACCTCCATGATGTTAAAAGAAAAATCACGAAAAAAACTAAGGCTATTATTGCAGTTCATTTTGCTGGATACCCAGCCAAATTAAAAGAACTTCAAAAGATATGTAAAGAACACGGGTTATTTCTGATAGAGGATGCGGCTCATGCATTAGGAACTAAGTATGATGATACTTTGATTGGTACACATGGAGATATTATTTGTTTTAGTTTTTATGCTACTAAAAATATAACAACAGGTGAAGGTGGAGCGTTAGTCACTAAAAATGAGGAGATTGCTGAAAAAGCTAGATTATATGGTTGGCATGGCATCACCAAGAATGCATGGAATCGTTATGGCGAAAAAGGAAGTTGGCGTTATGATGTTCTATTACCTGGATTTAAGTATAACATGATGGATCTACAAGCTAGCTTAGGTATTAGTCAGTTAAAAAGAGCTGATGAAATGATTGAAAAACGAAAGAGAATAGCGGAAATATACCAGGAAGAATTAAAAGAAATCCAAGAGTATATAACATTACCTAACTATGTAAACAATCCAAGTATAAAACATGCATGGCATTTATTTGTTATAAAGATTAATCCTAATTCTCCTATCAGTAGAGATCAGATGATTCAAGAAATGAAAAAGAGAAATATTGGGCTTAGTGTGCATTTTATTCCCGTTCATATGCATCCATATTATCAAGAGAGATTTAATGTACAATTACCCAAAACAGAAGAAGTATTTGATCAAATTATTTCATTACCATTATATAGTGCACTTACAGAAAATGAGGTTGAACATATCATTACGTCTTTAAAAAGTTTATACCAATTAAAGGTAGGGAGGTAAATATTTATGAAGATTGGAGTTATTGGTGGCGGTGGATTTATTGGTAAACATGTTACAAAGGAGTTAATAGCAAGAGGTTATGAAGTAATTATATTTGATAAATTTAAACCAAGTATGGATGTTCCTTTTGAAGAAATTGATATCTTAGATATTGCTACATTAAGAGAAAAGCTTATTAATGTGGATGGGGTCATCCATTTAGCTGCATTAGTTGGTGTTGATAATTGCCGTTCAAATGAAGAAGATGTAGTAAGGGTGAATTTTGAAGGTACGAAAAATATTGTAGAAGTTTGTATAGAAAATGGAATAGATAAGTTATTATTTTCTTCTAGTTCCGAGGTGTATGGGGATGGTGTGAGTGTTCCGTTTAAAGAAAATGATGTTAAAATTCCCAAATCAGCTTATGGAAAAGCTAAATTAATGTCGGAAGATTTTTTGAAAGAATATGCTAATAATAGTTTTAAAGTCAGAGTGGTACGTTATTTTAATGTATACGGTTCACAACAAAATGATAACTTTGTGATTTCTAAGTTTTTAAAACAAGCTCATAACGGCGAAAATATGACTATTTATGGGGACGGACAGCAAATTAGATGCTTTAGTTATATTAGCGATATTGTTAACGGAACGATATTAGCATTTGAATATGAAGGAGAGAATTTTGCAGATTTTAATATAGGAAATAACAAGCCTATATCTATGGAGGAATTAGCGGGGAAAATCAATGAGTTAATGGGAAACAAAAGTGAAATTGAATTTCTTAATTTAGGGGATGAGGGAGTAAGAGATTCTGATATTGAAATATTCAGAAGAATACCTTCAATAGAGAAGGCTCAATTATTATTAAACTATCAGCCGGTTATTTCATTAAATAAAGGGTTAGAGAAAATAATAGAGGAGAAATATGGAAACACAGTATCTATATCCTAAAAATCCTAAAAAAATTAAGTATCCAATATATCCTTCTTTTTGGAGTGTATTTGATCATATATATTTTTTGAAAAGTATATATAGATCCAATCATTCTAATCTAAAAGAGAGTCTACAAAGCCTCTACCCTAATTCCGAAATTATATTAACTAATAGTGGTTCGTCGGCATTAGTAGCAGGGTTAAAGTATCTAAACATAAAAAAAGAGGATGAAGTAATTTTATCAAATTTTAATTGTCCTAATGTAATAGAGGCAGTATTAACAGTAGGTGCAAAACCTGTATTAATTGATTTGACTACTGATTACTCACTTTCTCTTAATAAAATAAAAAAATATTCAAATAAAAATACAAGAGCAATTATTCTTACACATGTGTATGGATGTCATGAAGATTTAGAAGTTATTAATTGGGCCAGAGACAATGCTATTTATATAATTGATGATGCAGCACAAGCAATGTTCTCTTATCAAAACGAAAAATTAATTGGTAGTTTAGGTGACATTGGAATTTTAAGTTTTGGGGGAACTAAACCCATCCCAAGTATAGGGGGAGGAGCATTACTTCTTAATCGTACGGTAAATGACTTGTGTGACATGGATGAAGAAAAGAAAGAAGAAGTGCTTTTAGATTATAAAAACCACCTGAAAACGCAATTAGCTTTAAGAATTAAGAAGAGTAGGCTACTGAGTTTATTTACTGATTATTGGGAAAGTTCGGGGATTCTTCCTTCTTATAATGATAGCAAATTGGATTCTTTGCCAGAGGAAACGGAAGTTATATATCCAAAAACAATGTCCACATTACGCTCATTGCTAATTGATAAACACTTAAAGAGAACGAAAAAGATTTTAGAAATTAATATATGTAATGCCAGTTTGTGTTATACGATGCTGCAATCAATTGAAGAAAAGTACGGGGTAAAGATTATATTTTCAGCTCAGAATGTTTATTTGAACTATTTCACTATTATTTTCAAAGAACCATCTGATAGATATGAATGTTCCGTATATTTGGCTGGAAAAGGAATACAAACTTGTTGGAATTATCTACCTCTAAGTGAAATTCCTATCTTTTCCAAGTACGCCACTGAGTCAGAAAATATAGAATTTTTATGGTCAAGAGTATTATCAATACCTTTTAAATATCCTTTAAGGAAAAAAGACCTTAAGTATATATGTAGTCAAATTCTAATATATTTAGAGAAAAAGAAGTAAAAGGTGATTATATGGAAATCGAAATATGTACTGATGCCCAATATTGGGATGCTTGTATGGAAGAATATAATGGTTCTGTATTCCATTGTTATGAATGGGGAAAATTAATGGAATTATTACCTGGTGTTCAATTTTTTCCAGTATTAATAAAAACAAGGGATACAGTAGTTTTATCTCCTATATATGTACAGGATGGTAGGGTGCTGGGAAGTTTAATTGGTTATGGAGGCCCTGTAATCATTGGCCAAGATAAAATAGATTTTGCATTTTATGAATCGATAATAAATAGGAAGTTTGAAAATAAAATTCAAAAACTTTTATTACCTATAACAATAAATCCTTTTCAAAGTTATAGTGATGAAAAGTGGGAGTATAAAGAAACTTATATGTTAGATCTACCAAATAATTTTGAGGATTTATGGACATCGTGTTCAGGAAAAGCTAGGACAAGTGTTAGATATGCCCGTAAACAGAATGTTGAAATTCGGCCTATAGCCTTAGAAGAATTAGATGAATTTTACAATTTATATCAGGAACATAATAACAGTATAGGAGCGAGTTATTCATTTAGTAGAGAGTTTTTTTATTATTTATTTATTAATTTAAAAGAAAGAATCCTTTTCTTAGGAGCATTCTTAGAAGAAGAACTAATTAGTTCCAGTATATTTATAATGGATAAACAAGTTTTATATTACTGGATTAATATTAATAATATCAAAGGGAAAAATACACAATCTTCATACTTACTACTAAATGGTGCGTTTGAATTAGCAATTCATAATAAATTAAAGTATGCGGATTTAGGATATTCACATAATAAAGGGATTGCTAGACCTAAGATATACTGGGGAGCAGCTTTGAAAAAATGTTTTTGTTTAAAAGAGAGGATTTAAACTATGATTATTAGTGGCCACCAACCAAGTTATTTACCTTGGTATGGTTTTTTTGAAAAAATTCATAAATCGGATGTGTTTGTATTTCATGATATAGCACAATTTGAAAAGAAAGGTTTTTTAAATAGAAATCGTATTAAAACTTCCCAAGGAGTATCCTGGTTAACGGTTCCGATGCAAATGAAAAATTATAAAGAAATCCCATTGAATAAGTTAAAGATAGATAATACACAAGATTGGGAGAGAAAGCATTGGAAGACAATAAGAATTAATTACTCTAATGCGCCCTATTTCAATGTATACAAGGATTATCTAGAGGGTTTTTATTCAGAAAAATGGGACAATCTTAACAGTCTAAATATGAATTTTATTCATTTTATTATTCGAGAATTAAATATTGATACGGAATTATATTATGCATCAGAGCTAGAGGGTATTACAGGGAAAAAAAGTGATTTTGTACTAGAGCTTTGTCAAAAGTTTAATGCCAATACTTATTATTCTGGAAGTTTAGGTCAAGATTATTTAATAGAAAGTGATTTTGAGCATGAAAATATAGAAATCATGTACCAAAGGATAAGAGAGTATTCTTACCCACAGTTATTTGGTGAGTTTATACCGCATTTATCTATGCTAGATGTTTTGTTAAATTGTGGTCCAGAGGAAACAGAAAAATTAATTAAAGGAGTTTAAAATCATATGAATGTACTAGTATTTGCTGCACACCCGGATGATGAAATTATTGGTGTTGGTGGAACAATAGCAAAACACGTGGAACAAGGTGATGATGTACATGTTGTAATCCTTGCAGAGGGGAAATCTTCGAGATCTAAAGAATACAGAGAACTAGATTTAGAGGTTAAGAGCCTGTCTTATAAAGAAACGGAGGGGGCATGTACTACACTTGGTGTAACAAGTTTTGCGAGATTAGATTTTCCTGATAATCGTCTTGATACATTGCCATTACTCGATGTTGTAAAAGAAATTGAAGAGCACATTAATAAAATAAATCCTACGATTATTTATACTCAATATGGTGGAGATATAAATATCGATCATACTGTTGTTTATAGAGCAGTGATGACAGCTACACGACCTCTACCAAATAGTAATGTTAAATGGGTGTTTGCATATGAAACCTTATCTTCTACTGAGTGGAATTATAATGAGAAAGATAAGTTTCTTCCTAATTATTTCGTAAATATTGAAGAACATTTGGAGACAAAATTAAATGCGATGAAACATTATGAATCGGAGTTAAGGGAATTTCCTCACCCACGTTCAATAGAAGCAATGAAGCACAATGCTTTTGTATGGGGAGCAAAGTCAGGATATAAAGCGGCTGAAGCATTTATGTTAGTAAGAGGAACATGGTAGGTGAAGAGAATATGTTAATACCACAGGTACCATTCTTTGGATTAGATAGCAAACAAATTGATTTAAAATGGGTTGAACAAGGTTATGGATTAGAAGCAAATATTTTTGATGGAGAATCTTTACATGATAAGTCATATACAACAAAGTTTTCAGATGTACTTTCTTTTGTTCAAACACTTAATCCATCTTTATTAACCTTGCATTTTCCAACTGATAATGCAGACTATTTAAATAGTGAATTTATAAAAAAACAGTTATATGAGTTTATTAATCTTGCTATAAAATATAACGCAGCAGGTATAACAGTTCATGCTAATCAATTTATGAACATAGCAGAATTTCAAAAGTATAATCTTATTGATAATAGAAAAAGAATTATAGAGTTCTTTAAAATGATAGATGAGGAAATAAAAGGAACCGATATATGGATAGGTGTTGAAAACTTACCCATCATTGGAAACTTAGGTGATGACTTTGATCCTATATTTGTATACCCAGAAGATTTTAATGACTTGGTAAATTTAGATTTATCTAATGTTGGAATAACGTGGGATATATGCCATTGGTCTATCACTTATCTTACACGTCTAGGTATTTCTAAATTATTAAGACAAGAGGAAATTGAGTATAAAGACTTTCATAAGTATATAAATTTAATGGATCATATCAAACATTTACATTTTAGTTCTTTTAAACATTTGACGATTCCTTATAGTGAGGTACGCTGCTTTGAGGGAGAAAGTCCGACTAATGGTTCTATTAGTGAAAATTTATTACATGAAACTTTATTAAAAGTAAATAATCAAGTGTCAAGTAGAAATATAGGAATTGTATTCGAAGTACAGGAGACTGATTACACAAATAGAGTGAAATCATGGGAGACTCTTAATTGGTTCCAAAAGAATATTAGTGGCATACAAGCAAACTCGAATTTTTTAAAGATATAAAAAGAGTTACTGCTTTAATATCATAACAAGTAATTTAAGTTAGAGATGATTTTAGTGAACCTTTTCTTCTAAATAAGTATGTTAGAAGGGAAGGTTTTACTATTAATGTTTTCTAATAAAAGGGAGGACAAATGAAAAAATTAGCTATTACAAAAAAAATCATTGTAAGTTTTGGAATTCTATTGCTTTTCTTTTTTAGCAATCCATATGGAGAACCAGTAAAAGTAAATGCTATGGTTAATAATAATCTGTATTCTCCTGTGACAGAACAAGTTCGTGCTAATCGTGCCATTGAGCATATACGTTTTCTTTCTGAAAAAATTGGTCCACGGCCAAGTGGGACTATGCAAGAACATAGAGCAGCTAAATACATTGGAAATACATTGCAGAAATTAGGATATGAGGTTGAGTATCAAGCATTCCCTGTACCTGATCAATATATTGGAAGTATTTCTTTTAGTATGTATGGGGAAAAAGATTGGCAGGTTGGGGCAGCATCTAATGCATTTATATCTACAAATCCAGTGGTTGGCTCGGTAGTTTTTATAGGAAAAGAAACCAATATTAATAGTTTATCTGAGTCGATCAATGGGAAGATAGTATTATTAGAACAAGCCGATACTATTGAAAAATATAATGAACAGGTTGAGCAGGTAGTGATAAAGGGAGCAAAGGGTGTGTTGTTATATAGTACGATTGGGGATAGAGGGAACTATGGAGAAGCTTTTAATCCAGTTTTAAAAAAGAAACAATCGATACCTGTATTTGGGCTTGCCTATAATCAGGGGATTAGAATGAAAGAAAAGTTATTACATAATCACAATGTAGTCAGTTTAAAGGCAAAGCAAGAAGTAAATTTACGCTCATCAAATGTTATTGCGAAAAAAAAGCCTAAACATACGACAGGTGATGAGGAAGTAACAATAATGAGTGCTCATTATGATAGTGTTATTGGGGCACCTGGAGCAAACGATAATGCTTCTGGAGTAGGGCTTTTATTAGAGTTGGCTTACAATTTTAAGGATATAGAGACTAATAAAGAAATTCAATTTATTGCTTTTGGAGCGGAAGAAAATGAATCTTTAGGAGCTTATCATTATGTTAATCAGTTATCAGCTAAAGACAAAACACGTATTCGAGGAGTGTTTAATGCAGATATGATTGCAACAAGTTATCATCAGGCTAAGGATTTATATGCAATGACGTTAGATGGCTCTCAAAATGAAGTAACAAATACTGCTGTAGCTACTAGTAAAGAATTGAGGAAATCGGTTGTGTTAACTGGAAAGTTTGATTCTAGTGATCATGTACCATTTAATCAAGCTGGAATTCCCTCTGCTTTATTTATATGGATGGATGTAGAGAGTTGGGATCCTCTTATTTATCATGTTGAAAGGGTTTTCCATACACCTCAAGATACCGTTTTAGAGAACATCTCGGCTCAACGTATGCAAGATGCACTGGAGATTATTGGTACGAGTTTATATTATTTTATCAAAAGATAAGTATTTTCATGAATTGGTAGCTTATTTTGCTAAATTTAGATTTTGGTAAAAGTGTTATAAAGCTCTTTACGTAATAAAAAATATACAGTGAGCATAGGTGAGGTATATATGAGAAGTACATGGAAAGAGTTCAAGGGGATGGACCTTAATGTATGGATCCGCTTTATTGGAGAAGCTTTAAATGGTATTGCAATGATGATGTTAATGCCATTTTTCGCATTATATTTAAAGGATAAAGTAGATTCTTTGCTTGAGGTAGGTGTGATCATAGCTTTATCTCCAATTGCAGCAAGTATAGGCTCGTTAATTGGAGGACATATAGCAGATACTTATGGCCGGAAACCAACTATGGTACTCTCTATGGCTAGTAATGGGTTATTAATGCTGTTTTTTTTGTTCATAGATGGTTTTATAGCATATGCAATCTTATCTATCGGTTTAGGGTTATGTAACTCTTTTTTTGAACCAGCCGCATCTGCAATGGTTACGGATGTAACAGAACCAGAAAAAAGAACTGAGGCATATGGATTACTTAGAATGGCTCATAATATAGGAGCAGCGATAGGTCCTATAATTGGCGCAGCAGTTGTAGTTGTATCAAAAGATGTTATCTTTTTGATTACTTCTGGAACCATGCTGTTTTATACAATATTAATGGTACTATTTTTAAAGGAAACAAAACCTAAAAATGTCATGATACATGAAGAAACACCTGGAAATTCAATAAGATCCACATTAAGAGTTGTTATGAGGGATAGGATATTACTTTTCTATATAGTTACAGGAATCATTATATTTATGGGATTCTCGCAATCGGAAGGTATGTTACCGCTTCATTTTAGTAATGAGAAGACAATGATTTTTGGAAATAGTAATCCATTCCCATATTTAATGACGTTAAATGGCCTATTAGTTGTTTTTTTTCAATTTCCCATTTCAAAATGGTTAACTCACAAATCGATTGGGAAATCAATGCTATATGGCGCAATTCTTTTTGGTATTGGTCTTTTGGCAATAGGATGGTTACCAAAGTGGTTTCAAGTAATAAACACAAACGATTTAGTTATTTTGGTTTCGTTATTAATAGCTTATACAGTTTATACTTTAGGAGAAATGATTATGTCACCTGTCCAAATGACTTTCGTTGCTAATTTAGCTCCAGAACATTTGAGGGGTACTTATATGGGAGCCGCTAATCTGCAGTGGATTACAGGTAATATATTAGGGCCTCTTTTAGGCGGTTTATTACTGGAGCATCTTCTAGGGCATATATTATTTACAATCTTAGGTGTGGGATGTGTTATGTCTGGATTTGTTTACTTATTATTAGATAAACTTGTTGAGAATAGAAGTAAACAGATACCTATAAAACAAACATCTTAATTTTAAAAGTGTTATCAAGTTGAAAAATATTTCTATTTTATGAATTAAGTAAAGCGCACGTTTATTAACAATAAACGTGCGCTTTGCTTATTATCATTTATAATGTATTGAAATTAATTCATACATAGTAACTTTGATAGGCTACGGTTTTAATATGATAAAAATTAATTTGATTCTTCTTAGTCGACTACAATCAGATTTCTTGTCTTATCGATATGGTTAATTAACATACGATACTCTTCTTCGTATGTAGTTAACCGTTGGAGAAGGGATTTATTCTCTGCCGTTAAATATTCAATTTGCTGTTGTAAATCGTTCACTTCACTCACTGCTGTATAATTTTGTAGAAAGATAATAATGTCATCTAATGTAATAGATAAAGAGCTTGTTTCTTTTGTTTGTTGGATGGGGGACTTGTTATTTCCAGTTTTTTGATTTTGTTTCGCCTGTTGTATTTCTTCTTCGTATTGCTTTCGTACGCATGAGTTCCAACGAAATCCGCAAGCAGCAGGTGTCCTAGCTAATTGCTTAGCTACCTCTTTAAATGCAGCTAATTGTGTTCCACCGTCACGAATATTTTGAAGTACTATTGTTGCGAGAAGTGAATCGTTATCGTTAGTCCAGGAATCTTGTCTTGAAATTACCATTTTTCAATCCCCCTTATATGCCTTTAATTACATATATGCAATTACTTAAAATGATAGAAGCCCAACTTCTCTTAAAATGTAAAGGTTTTATACTTAAATAAGAGATCGGTTTAATATGAGGAGTAAGTTGATAGAAGTATACACTCTTTAAAATGCGAAATTGCATAAAAAATAAGGTTGACTATTTATTAAAGATGTAACTATACTGGTTACAGTAATACAACTAAATTAATAGATTTGATGGCATGAACTAGTTGTATTAATGATATATAAGTGAATATAAAAAAATGAATGGAGTTGAAAATATAACCCTAAATATAAGACGCTTGTATAAAAAAGAAGTTAGGTAATCTATAGTTTTTTATAATCATATATAAATTAAAAGAGGTGCACGATTTGAAAATTTTTAAGGGAATTCTAGTTTCTTCAATTGCATTAACAGCATTTAATGGGGTGGGCGTACTCCCAAGTGAAAAATCAGAAATTGCCTACGCAGCTAGTTACGATTATTCAAATAAGCAATTGAATTCTATTGTACATAAGCAAGTTACTAAACAATTAATTTTGAAATTTAAAAATGAAGCAAATTTGCCATATCAGGATGGGATAGAAAAATTCATTAAAGAAGAAAAACAAGACCCTGAATTAATTGGAATTTTAGCCGAATATCCAAATGTAACTATAAATCGACTTTTTAGTTCTTTAAATCCTAAAGAAATTAAAAATCTAGGTAAAGAAATAAAAGACTCTGATCATATTTCTTCTAATTTGCTAAACTATTATATTGTAGAAACCCAAGGTGATATTGATGTACAAGCATTGCTTGTAAAATTTGAGAAATCATCTCTTGTTGAAACGGCATATTTACAGGAAGAAGAAGCTCCACCTGAAGAGCGTTTATCCAATTTATCAGTTAATCCATATGATGAGCCTAGACTTACAAGGCAAGGTTACCTTGAACCAGCACCATTAGGAATCAATGCACCTTATGCCTGGAGTATAAAAGGTGGAGATGGAAAAGGAACAACTTTTGTAGATATGGAGTATGGCTGGTTATTTAGTCATGAAGATTTAGTGAATCAGAAGATCGAATTGATGTCCGGACAGAACAAGAGTGAACATCATGATCATGGTACCTCAGTCTTAGGAATTGTTTCTGCAGAAGATAATAACATAGGTGGAATTGGGATTGCACCAAAAGCTAAGGTAAAGGTTGTATCTCAGATTAGAGACAACGGTAGGTATAATACAGCTGATGCTATATTAAGTGCGGTTAACAATATGCAAGCTGGAGATATTCTTTTATTAGAAGCTCAAGCAACTTATGAAGGATATGGAGATAAGAACTATCTTCCTGTAGAAGTAAAACCGGATATATTTGATGCAATTCGTCTGGGAACAAATAAAGAAATTATTATTATTGAAGCAGGTGCAAACGGCGGAAATGACTTGGATCAATTTAGAGACCGTAATGGTAAACAAGTTTTAAATCGTAATAGTCCTGATTTCAAAGATTCAGGGGCGATTATGGTTGGGGCAGCTTCTGCAAGGGTTCCTCATAAACGTTCATATTTCTCTAATTATGGTAGTAGAGTAGATGTGTATGGATGGGGAAATGCAGTAGACACAACAGATGCTAAACCACGTGAATTTATGACAAATCTTTATACTTCTAGCTTTGGCGGAACGTCTAGTGCATCACCTATCATTGCTGGTGCTGCTGCATCAATTCAAGGAATTACAAAAACTAATCTGGGAAAAGTATATACACCAAGCCAGCTTAGAGATATTTTAAGTGATCCTAGTACAGGAACGAAATCCAATGATCCAGCCTCTGATAAAATTGGTGTTTTACCTGATTTAAAAGCCATTGTATCTAAACTTGGCTTTTTGCCAAACTTAAGCAATGATTCTTCCATTGTATTTCCAGAGGAACAAGAAATAAATAAAGGGAATGAAGGAACTACTATTACATTCCCGAAAGAGGATTCCGCTAATAGTGAAGGGAACTCTAACTTCATTTTCCCAGAATAATTGTATGAATTTCTTTTATTTACTATAAAGGAATATTATATAACTAGTTGTTTATGATACTAGTCAGATAGGCCCTTATGCTATTACGCATAAGGGCCTATCTGTTGTACTTTTAACTAAAAAAGAAAAAATTTGTAATCATTTTTTTAAGATGGCTTTTATTTATTTTCATAAAAGCTAGTTCTTTTTAAGAATATAAGTTTAAGTTGTTATAAACCGTATCAATGCTTAAGTAAATGCTGTTTATTATTTCAGAAAAACTTAAGGCTAGTGTCACGTTAACAAATTTTGTAGGAAAGAGGAATAGGACATAATTTTGATACTCTTAATCTATAATTTATAATCTATAATCTGATATCCTTAACAAAACCAACCTATAAGTTATTTAACATAATAATGGATTCTAAAAAATGATTTAAAGAAAACGCTTGCATTAATTGTGATTTTAATATTATCATATATTGTATAAGGAAATAATTACAAGTTAAAAAAAGGGGGAAGTTAATATAAAATTTGTAACGTTGATGCTAATACTCGATCTTAAGGTTGGTGAATAAAGTAAAAGATAATGGTTTGTTAATCATTTACAAAAGGAGTATATAATTATTAAGGGGTATTTTTAACTTTTAAAAATTAAGTTTATTTAAAAGAATTCTATTGTATATAAACCTTAATTTTCTGTTGTTTTTCGAACACACATTTAGGATTTCATTGAATAATATAATTTTTCTCTCAATCTCAATATATCATGGAGGAATTATTATGATGTTATTTTTCAGTATAATTTTGATAGGAGTAGTAATTAGTTTAAGAGTAATAGCGCTAAATATGATACATCGTCAGGAAATTGAGGCTAAGTATGTTTATTGCTCAAAATGTAATAGGAAAATTAGGAAAGGAAATTCTGCACCTTATTGTTCCAAATGTAACCAGTTTTTTTGATACAAAAGACGCATTTTAAAATTTAATTGTTTTGATAAAATAAACTTTTTTTTGAAAAAATGGTATAAAAAGGTTGATAAATATTATCTGATATTATATTATTGGGATTAAGGAATGATTTTAATATGATTCTAATTTTTTAAAATTGAATCTCGATGTTAGAATTCGGTCTTTCATGCAAACGTTTTCGCTACTAGTGGTTTTTACCGTTAAATTTGAATCCAGAAACTCCAACTTTAACAATTTATCCAAATCATGTGCATAGTTTATTCTAATTCAAACCATAAAAGTAAGCGCTTTCTATTTTTGGTTTTAATATTATACTCTTAATAAAGGAGGTAAATCTTTTGGGATTGTGAGATTTAAAAATGGTATAGAAATTCTTAAAGATTGGGTGTTGGGGAATTATGTATTATAAATATCTTAAAAAGAATCATCTCTATAAATTCTTTATAATGGCCGCGATTGTAACACTCTTTACCATGGCAAGTAGATTAATTATGCCGATGTCCAATCAATTGCTTATAGATGAAGCACTTTTAGATAAGAACACAGACAGTTTAACAAAGGCGGTTTGTATATTTTTAGGTGCAATGATCTCAATGACTGTACTTGAAAATATAAAACAGTACTTTTTAGCTGTTGGAGAGAATAACTGGGCGGCTGAGTTGAGGTTGTCAATGCATAAATTTTATAGAGAGAATTATATAAACTACAACGATGAAAACAGGGGGGAATTACTTTCTAAATATACTCAGGATGTAGAATGTTTAAAAGATAAATTAAGGCATATAATCAATATTGCAGTTGATGCCATTCAGTTGCTAGTTATTATTATTTTATTTTTTATCGTTAATGTAAAAATGGGAATGATAGTGTTAATATGTATGCCATTATACTTTATATTACCTATTTTTGTAGGTAAAGTTATTAAAAAAAAATCAGATAAAGTCCAAAATCAAAAAGGGATTTTGATGAGAGAGTTAAATGAAAGCTTCCGTATCTCAAAAGACATTAGAATTAATAATAAAAATAATTGGGATATTAGTAATTTAGGCAATGTTTTTTATGGTTTAGTCAAGCCTATTGTATCTTTAGAAGTATGGAAAACTTCGATGTTGTATACAAGTATACTATATTTCATTGTGAATGCTGTTTTTCTAGTAGTAGGTGGAAATATGGTGATCGCTGGTGAATTAACTCCAGGATATCTTATTGCAATGGTTACCTATATAAATTTTATGAATGCTCCTGTTTCTAATATGATGAACAATTTGGCTCTTTACAAAGAATGTATGGGGGCAGATAAACGTATAAATGAATTTCTGAATATCCAGAAATTTGAGGACGGTACAAATATTTTTGATTATAGTAAGCCGTTTGATATATTACTTCAAGATGTCTCTTTACAGAAAGAACATAAACTCATTTTAAAAAACATTAATCTCGCTATTCATTCAGGAAGTTTTATATTTTTAACTGGAAAAAGTGGTGCAGGAAAATCATCTTTAGCTAAAATACTTTCTAGATTAGTAAATCCAACTGACGGGAGGATTTATATACAAAATAAAGAATCTTCAAACTACGAAATGAAACATTTTTACGAAGCTGTAAGTATTGTACAAATAGAAAATGAATTACCGAATTTATCTATAAAGGAAAACCTTTTCTTTCATCTTAGTAAAAAGGAAATAAATAAAATCTATATAGATGACTATAAAGAAATTATGATTTTATTAAAAATCCCTGAATTTATAACTAATTTCGAGAATGGATTAGACACAATAGTTTTTAGTAATAAATTATCAACAGGGCAAAAACAAAGAATCAACTTATTTAGAGCTATAGTGAAAAATTCGCCGATTTTAATTTTAGATGAGGCAACTTCGGGTTTGGAATTCGAACTTGAAAAAGAAATATATGAGTATTTAAAAGAACATCGAAAAAATTTAATAACAATAATTATTACTCATAGAATCAACTTAATTACCCCTGAAGATTTAGTGATTAATGTAAATAATGGAGTAATAGAAAATGAGAATGAATATGAGAGGGGAAGAAAAAATGGATAAATCTTTAATTGGAGAAAAAGTGGATGTATTGTTACAGGAATTCAATATAGATGTGGAAAATGGAGATGATATTTCCGACTATATAGATTCATTAATATTTATGCAAATTATATTAGAACTAGAGGATTCATTTAATATTACCGTTAAGGATGAAGAGCTAGATTACAATATAGTTTTAAGCAAAGTAACAATTATTGATTTTATTATACAAAAACAACTTGAAAGGGGGTGAAAAAATGAAAAAGGCATTAAAAAAACCAACAAAAGTAGGAAAAGAAGTAGAAGAAACAAAAGTTACCTTATATATGGGTGAACTTGGTTGTGGTACTGGTTGTACTGGTGGGGTATTAGGACGCACAAGAGGCTGGTAAAGTTAAATGTATTTTTGATAAATAAAAATACATTAACTTTGTTTCACAAAAAATTTGAAAGAGGTAAAACAATGAAAAAAACTTTAAAAAAACCAACAAAAGTAGGAAAAAAAGTAGAAGAAACAAAAGTTACCTTATATATGGGTGAACTTGGTTGTGGTACTGGTTGTACTGGTGGGGTATTAGGA
>NZ_CEEDEC010000006.1:0-101855 GCF_979253805.1 Bacillus sp. AC266 | reverse complement strand
CGCACAAGAGGCTGGTAATATTAATCGTTAATTGCCACTCATCCGCATAAAAACATAGTAACATTATTGAAAATTATTATAAAAAGGAAGGGAAGTATCACCTTCCTTTTTAATTTATTGTTAATTAAGGAGGAAAAATGGTAAAAGTTGCTGTAATTGATAGTGGTGTTGAATATGAACACTTTGATATAATAAGCGAAAAAATTTCTGGAATTAATCTTTTAAATCAAAAAAAGGAATTAGGAGATATATCTGACCAGTTAGGCCACGGAACTGCGATTTGTTCAATATTGTCTAAATCAGATGATATTACTTCAATACAGGTTTTGAAAATTTTTAATAATGACTACAGGGTAGATCTTGACAAATTAATTGAAGCGATTGAATATGCAATATATTTAAATGTCGATATTATTAATTTAAGCTTAGGAATTTTACAACATGATAACTTAATGAGTTTAAAAATAGCTTGTCAAAAAGCAGTAGAAAAGGGAATTGTCATTGTTGCCGCATGTGAAAATAGTGGCGAAATTTCGTATCCAGCTGAATGGGATTTTGTAATAGGTGTAGATACCAATAAAAATGTAAATAAAGTAGATGAGTTCTTTTTTTTAGAAAATTCCTCTATAGAAATACAAGCTTTTGGTAAACCGCAAAAAGTCGCACATTTAAAATCGAGGCATATAGTCGTAAATGATAATAGCTATGCCACTCCACATATTACAAAATTAATTGCTAAAATTATAAATAAACACGGAAGAAAAAATATAGAATCAATTAAAAAATTATTAATGAAACAAGCAAAACAAACTATAGATCTATATCAAGTCACTTCTGAGGAATTAGTTTTGAAAGCGAAACAATTTGAGACTGATTTTGATTCACTCAGAAACAAAATCAGTAGTAATGAACTTGATGTTAATAAAGCGGTAATGTTTCCTTTTATAAAAGAATTTCATCCCTTTTTAATCTTTCCAGAATTATCTACTTTTAAAATAAAAGACATTTACGACCTTAGACAATTAGGAAAGATTGGTTCATCAACAAAAAAATATGTTCCATTAAGCAATGAAGAACTTATTATAAAAGACATTACAACAATTGATATGCAAGCTGATTTTGACACACTCATATTAGGATATACAAACGAGTTGATAGATAAGGTAGGAAAAAGTGTTTTTGTAAATTTAATTGATTTATGTATAGAAAATAATAAGCAAATCTTTTTTTTAGATGATTTTTTTGAGTTGGATTTTATGAAAAATAAGGATATATCCAATGTTACATATCCTTCTCTTGGATTAAAAGAATTAAATTTGTACTCATTATATAGAGGGAAAATTTCTAATCATTCGAAGCCGATAATAGGTGTTTTTGGGACAAGTTCTAGCCAAGGAAAATTCACTACACAATTGTGGTTAAGAAAGATGTTTTTGGAGAAAAAATACAATGTTGGTCAACTTGGTAGCGAACATCAATCTATTCTTTTTGGTTTTGACAAGGTATTTCCTTATGGTTATAACGCTAATATTAACTTACCGTTTGAGTTTTATGTGACAATGGTAAATAATTTAATACATCAAATTGAGACTGAAAAAGATCCTGATCTTATTATGTTAGGTGCTCAATCAGGTACAATCCCATACTCGCTTAATACTCTAGGTAATTTTACGTATCCTACACTAGCTCTATTACAAGGAGCAAATCCAGATTTGGTTGTCCTTCATATCAACACTTTTGATGATTTAGTGTATATAAAAAAAACAATAAAAACTATCGAGAGCTTATCCAACGCAAAGGTTGTAGCGTTAGTATTATATTCGGCAGAGAAGGTTGTTACCCCTTCAGGACGAGTGAAAACAAAATTCATTGAAGATCCAAACAAAATAAACACCTTAAAAGAAATAATATCTAAAAATTTAAATCTACCGGTATATGATACTACAAAATTAAAAGAAAGAGAAAGTTTGTTCAGTGATATCATATCATTTTTTAGTTAGGAGGGAACTAGTATATGCTTGGAATTGGTATTGGACTAAGACATGAAATGGCTAGTGACATTATAAAAAATAGAGATTGTATTGATTGGTTAGAGTTCTATCCGGATTCATTTATACATCAAGAGGCAGATATTACATTACTTGAAGAAGTAAAAGAGATGTTTCCATTATGTCCGCACTGTTTAAATTTCTCTATCGGGAGCAAAGAAAGAATTAATAAGGAATATTTAAATTCAATCAAAAAAATGGTCAATGCATATAATTCACCTTGGTTCAGTGATCATTTATGTTTCACACAAGTAAATGGAGTTGATGTTGGCCATCTAGCACCAATAGAGAGAAGCGAAGAATCCTTAGAAATAGTAACAAGAAATATTAAGACTATAAAAAAAGAAATAAAAAAAGAATTCTTAATGGAAAATATTACCTTCGATTTTGAGCTACCAACTAATCAATATAATGAAATGGAATTCATCAACAAAGTGCTGGGAAATGCAGATTGTGGATTACTTCTAGACGTAACAAATGTATTCATAAATTCTGAAAATCATAAGTTTGACCCATATAAATATATTGATGAAATTAATTTAGAAAGAGTAATGGAAATTCATATAGCTGGCGGTATTAAGGATTCACAAGGTTATTGGATTGATTCCCACTCTGAAAGAATTAATAAAGAAGTGTGGAATCTATTAGAATATACATTAAGAAAGTCTTCAACAAAAGGAATATTACTTGAGCTAGATGCTAATTATCCAAAACATTTTGAGGTCGTGAGAGAAGAACTACAAATAGCAAAAAATTTATTTAACAAATATAATTGTGCGGTGAAATGATGAAAGATGTTAATTATTTAATAAGTAAATTAGTTACTGACAAAGAACTATTTACACAATTTAAAAAAGAACCAATGGAAGTAATGCAAATTCTCCAAATTGATGTAAGTAAAAGAAAGATGCTATTAAACTTAGATATGAACAATGTAGGTGTATTTGCTTATGGTGCTTTCGTAAAAAGGTTTTCTAAGTTAAGAAGTTACATTCCAATTACTCTTAGGGCTTTAAGAATTCTTGATATTGAAAATGCAGTTTTTTTTGAAGAGGTGCATAAACTAAGGTCTAAAAAAGCATTTCAGTTTCCACCTCTTCCTGGTGACCTAGAAGCATGCATAGAAGTGATGGAGGAAAATAATTATCCCCCATTTGCAATTGACATACTTCAATTTGAATCAGCGATAGTTTTAGCATCTGTCAGAAAAAATATTACACCTTGTAGAAAACCAGAATACAACTTTGATAATAGTAGTTTAAATAAAATCAGTATATCTAAAAATGTTTCTTTAATTAATGTTAGATATGATGTTTATCAATTAAGAAATAGCATTCTAAGTAACCAAATATCTTCACTTGAACAATCTGAAAGCTACTATTTGGTCTATAAACAAAATCATAGGATTAAGGTTAAACGTATAAAATTAGAACTAGCAAATTTCATACTAAAAAAGGATAAATTTGATTTTACTAATGTTGTAGAGGATTTAAAGGAACTATACAGTAAAGGAATTTTATCAATTAATTAAACTTAAATTTAATCCAATGATAGAGAGTCGGATAGACAATAAACAATATAAATAATTGCTATAACATTTAATGTTTAGTGATTATTTTAAGTGTTTAATTTTTAAAAATTTTAGATAGGGGGATTATTTTGGAGCTTAAAGTAGTTAACCCTTCAATTAAATCATATCAATTTATTGCTTTTCCACTTGCAATAATTGAGCAACATGACGAAAGTAAGAAATGGCTATTTAATAACTTTATTCAGTTAGCATATGATAATCAAAAGAATTCACCAGTTCCTTTTTGTTTTTATATGTTGGACTATACCATAAGCCCTTTTTTAGACGTTATGAAATTTACAAGAGAGATTAGAAATTTAGTAAATCTTAATATAATTGAATTCACGCAAAAAGCTATAGAAAATAACTATTACCTTTATCTAAATGTGGATGAATATTATATTCCTAATAGAAAATCCTACACTAATCAACATTATTCACATGATATTTTAGTATATGGATTTGATAAGAATAAAAAGGTTTTTAAAGTATTAGGTTATGATAATACTATGAAATTTGCTCCATCTGAGGTTCCTTACGAAAAGTTTGCGAATGCATTTACATCCCTGGATAAAATCAATAATGATTGTGAACAGATTTGTCTTTTTAAACCTAAAATAGAACCATATGAAGTAAGTGGATCTATTATTAAAGACAGATTAATAGATTATATTGAATCAAAAAACACATCTCAACAATATGCAGATTTAAGAGAGCCTTGGGAAAGATCTTACGGATTAAGTGCTTATACATCCTTAAAGGCTTATTTTGAAAGTTTTAAAAGAAACTCCTTAGAGAAAATCGATCCAATAAATTCCTTGATAATTTTAGAACATAAGAGATTAATGAGAGATAGAGTTAATTTTTTATCTTCTAATGGATTTTTAAAAGAAAAGATAGATTTATTATCTTTTGAGGAGTTAGAAAAATTATCTGAAACTATACATCTACTATGTTTAAAATTTAATATTAAAAGAGATATATCGATAATAGATAATGTAGTTAATATAATGAATGTATTAAAAGATAAAGAAGAGCAAACTTATTCTAAACTAATTGAAATACTTTAGGGGATTTTAGCACAAAAAATATTTGAATTAAAATAAAAATCATCTATTTTGAAAATGAATTAATTAATATGGATGATTTTCCAACTGATTTAAATTGCTATTTCAGAAAAAGGTTTAATCATTTTCTCCTTTTATTGGTAAATACTCTCCTCTTTAATAGATTAAAAACTTTCGTAAAGAAGCATGTTTACGTATATATTACTATGAGGAAAAAAGTATGAAATCTTTGGAAGGGGTTAAGAAAGATGAGATCCCCTACAAAGGTAAAAGAAAAATTAAAGCTGAATTAACATAAAAAAGGCTTTGGTAGAGCAGCATATCATCAAATTGTTAGAATGTATACGGAAATAGGCCACTGATCTATAGGAGGAAAATATAAAAGATATTTAGCGAACAAATTGGTTGAATTATAAACAATCATTTAATATTCAAAACCATAGCATGCTTATTTTTGAACTCATGTTAATATAGTTCAGGAATAAGCATGCTATTTTGTGATATCTTAAGTATTAAAAAGGGCTAAATGTTGTCTAGGTATTTGTAGTAGCCTAAAGGATTAATTAATAGTTATGATATAATAAAATTCAAGTATACTAAGGGGGACTAATTAGATGATTTTTCAAAGCATGATAACAGCTATTATAGAAAAATTACAAGAGACGGTGAATCCCTATTGGATAATTGTGTTTGGATCAACGGCTGAGAATAGAGAACGAGAAGATAGTGATATTGATATAGCTTATTTAAGTGACACAACTTTAGGGAACTATGAACGTTTTTTATTAGCACAGGAGTTAGCTAACATTGTTCATAGAGATGTTGATTTAGTTGATTTATCCGAAGCTTCTACAGTTTTTCAAGCTCAGATTATACATACAGGAAAGACAATATTTTGTTCGGATGATAAACGTAAGGTCGTTTTTGAAATGAAAACCTTAAAAATGTATTCAAAATTGAATGAAGAACGACAGGTAGTATTTGATGATATAAAGAAAAGAGGTTCAATATATGAAGAATGAGGTTATTTTAAATAAAATTTCTACAATAGAGCGTTGTATAAAAAGAATCCAAGATGTGTATGGAAATGCCCCTGAAAATTTAGAGGATTTTACAAAACAAGATTCAATAATATTGAACATACAAAGAGCTTGTGAAGCGAGTATTGATTTAGCGATGCATATTGTTGCAGGAAAAAAATTAGGACTACCCCAATCTAGTCGAGAAGCCTTTGATTTGTTGGTTACAGCAGGATTACTTAGCGCTGATCTAGCAAATAAGTTAAAGGCGATGGTTGGATTTCGTAATATTGCTGTTCATGATTATCAAAGTGTAAATTTAGATATTGTTCGTCAAATTATTGAAAAACATTTAACTGATTTTAAACTATTTACGAAAGAAGTAATGGGGATATTGGAATTTTAGGCGAAAGAACAAAATAATAGAGCTGAGAAAGTAATTTATACCAGCTATTGAAACAATTACTTAATTTCGTAAAAAGAAAAGCGGTCATAAGATGAATTTGTTCATGTTGAAGTGAATCTTTGCATGAAATGTATGTAGATAATAGTAGGAGCAATATCCATATACAATTTTATCAACAAATAAGTAAATATTTTTAAAACTAATTTGTATACATATAATGTATACAAAAACAAAAAAGTTTCCTTATGGAAACTTTTTTGTTTTTGGTAAATTTACAACAGTTAATTAATATACAGTTTTTGAGAAAAATGATGAATCATGTCAAATCATCTTCATTTACACAAACATAAACGTAGTATAAAAATGAAGCATATCCAAAATAATTAAAGGGGCTGAAAAAATGATTAAAAAACTTATTATTGGTTCTATTACTTTAGGCGCAACAATAGGAGTGAGTATACCTACATTTGCTGCAACACTACATTCTTCATCACAGCTTAAAGAAACTCAAAATTCCCATGTACAATCTCTACATTCCCCATGGCAGTATTTAGGGCAAACTTCAAGGGAAATTCAAATTAAAAGTAACGATCCAAACGTACTAGCTTTTGAACTAGCAAAAGAAGCGCCATTTTACGAAGAAGAATTAGTAGACATATGTTCTGTAATTTTAGATGCAAATGTAGATGTTGTATATTGGACAAGTAAGGAATGGGTTAGATTTGAAGAAGGAAATTATGAGTTTAAACATGAAATTAAAATTTTTAGAGATAAAGAACGTCAGCAATTAATTACTGCACTAGAATCTTAGATCTTTTACAAAAAAGAAGCTATGCTATACTCCTCTTATAGTAGATAGGATAAAGAAAACACATTAATCTGTTTACTATGGAGGGGATTTTTCTATGAGTAAAATTAGCACCACTGATGAAGTAGAATTTAAGAAAAAAGCAGTCGATTTATATTAAAAGAAGGAATGAGATATAAATAATTGGGTCTTTTTTTGTTTAACATGTGTACGTTTATTACTGATGAAAATCGTAATGTAATTAAATCCATGGCTTATATTTTAGGAGTATGTCCTTTAGTATTTATTAATACAAAAGTTTCGTAATAAGAATTTACTGATTGTGCTATTTCATATGACTTTAAGATAATTGAAGAAATATATTGGATTAGGGTAAAAGGGTTTAGGCTAACTTTGTACAAGTGGATATTAAAACACTATAGAAAAATAAGGAAAATAGTTATAAAATAGGAAACTGAACGGAACCGTTCGGTTTGTTTTTGTTGTGCAAGATAAAGATAACCAAAGATAAGGGCTTAGGAATTCTTGTCTTTGTTTAAAACAAACACTTAACAAAAATAATCTAGAAGGTATCAGTACAAATGGAAAAGGTGAAGTAGTAGAAGGTTAACGTCTTCCTACTAATAGATTTCCAAAATCAGCTGGATATATAAAAGATGAGATTGCAAATGGGAAAACTGATATTTGTACAATAGATAAGAATTGGCTTCAAAAAATAGAAATTAAACTTTAGCATTATTATTCAAAAGTGTCATAACTATTATTTCTTTAGTGCTGCTATATAAAAGAGTGCTGAAAATTAGCTGCATTTTAATGCTAATCACATTGGTATCATGCTTTTGTATTTGTATACACAAATGCTTAGATTCGTTAAATTATTGCTTTAATTATAGTGAAACTATCAGTATAAAAGGAAAGAAACTCTATCAAACAAAAAAATTGGAACGTTTGATTAAATGACTAGTATGCTATTTTCATGTTCAAGTTAATAACATAAATAGAACCTATTAATATGTTACTACTTTGTTTTTGTATTGTTGAAAATAAGAAAGGTGAAATCAATGAAAAAATATTGGCATAAGCTATCGTTGCTTCAGAAAAATGTATTACTAACGGTAGTAGTAATTCTAACGCTTGTGGGAAGTATGGGGTTGTTAAGCTTTAACATGTTTCAAAATAGTATGATGTCTATATTTGAAAGGCAGTCTTTTGAAACAGGAGATACAATAATAAATCAATTAGATCTAGAAATAGTAAGAGATGTAGCAAAAGACCCTACAGCACAAAGAGTGAAGAAAGAAAAATTGACAGAGCAATTAGATAAAGCTATAAAAAATATGAAAAGTGTCGGACAAATATATGTTACAGGGGCTAAGCTAAATGATAAAGCTGAATTACAATTAGTTGCTTTGGATACAGAATTAGCAGATACGGTTTCTGTAAAACTAGGTTCTGTAAAAACAGGTGACTATTATGAGCATCCTACTCATTGGAAGAAGACATACGACCAAGTAATGAAAACGAAACAGGCACAAATGACAGAAGTGTATGAAGATGTACTAGGTACATGGGTAACAATTTTAGAGCCAATTACTGATGAAAATAATAATATAATTGCAATTGTTGCAGCGGATTTAGACGCTTCTATTATTCCTCTTACAAAGAAAGAATTTATAGTGCACGGTTTACTATTTATAATCATTTCATTAACAATCGCAATTACAATTCAAATATTCATCTCACGAAAATCTCTATCGCCTTTAAAGGATTTACAAGAAGGGTTACGTAAAGTTGGTGAAGGGGATTTAAGTATTAAGTTGAATGAAAGGTCTGATGATATAGGGATAACTAATATCTATTTTAATAATCCTATTAAAAAGTTTAATAGGATTATAGATAAAGTAAGGCAGACTGCTGAACAAGTTTCAACATCCTCACAGGAATTGTCGGTAAGTACCAAAGAGAATAGCATAGCCTTTAAAGGAATTGCAAGTGCTATTACAGGATTAAATTTAGGAGCACATTCTCATGAATATGTAGTGCAAAAATGTTTAGGAATTGTTCAAGAAATGGAAAGTAAGATGGAAGAAATTAAAAGAGCTGCAAAACAAGTTGCGACTGCTTCGGAAGATATGGAACAGCATTCTGTAGAAGGAAAAGATTTGATTAAGCAAATTGTGAATCAAATGAAAAGAAGCCGAGATTCAATTCAAAGTGTATCTTCTAGTATTTATGCATTAGAAGCACGATTTAAGGAAATTAGTGAAATAATTACTGTAATTACAAATATTCCAAATCAAACAAATTTATTAGCTTTAAATGCTTCTACTGAATCCTCATATGCTGGAGAGATGGGGAAAGGATTTTCAGTTGTTGTGGATGAGGTACGTATATTAGCGGAAAGAACTGAGGCATCTGCAAGGGATATAGCTAAATTAATTGGTGAAACCCAAGCTGAAACAGAGGAGGCTGTAAGATCCATACAGAATGGTTCAAAGGAAATAGAATCAGGAATAACACTTGTTCAAAGTAGTGATGCTTTCCTTGAAAAGATTTCAGAATCTGCACAATCTGTTACAAATCAAATTAAAGAGACTTCGAATAATTCAAGTGACATTTTAAAAGATAATCAAACTATTGTTCAGATTGTAAATGAATTATCATACATTGCAAATACATATGTGAATAGCAGTAGTAATGTAGAGATAAGTATGAAAGAGCAAGAACTGTATGTACAAGATATTGCAGAGTTGGAAAATTCTTTAAATTGGCTCTCCCAAGAGTTACAGGAGTTAATAGGGGAATTCAAAAATAAGTAGGATAGGAGAAGGTATGGGTATGACCTATACCTTTATTTATTCCCACATAAGGGATGAAAGCCTAGGTATATATGTAAAATAGCTAAAAGAATAATTTTTTTGCATATTTTGTTGGAAATAGATCATGATATTACCAAATTCAACGGAGGTGTTTAAAAAATGCAAATTCGCGAAAATAATAATTCAAACGAAATCTTAATAGCAGCTGCAGCAAGTGCAATTGAACAAATGAAATATGAAATTGCACAGGAGTTTGGTGTTACTCTTGGGCCGGATTCAACAGCAAGAGCAAATGGTTCAGTAGGTGGAGAAATTACAAAACGTTTAGTTCGTATGGCGCAAGAGCAGTTATCTGGTCAATATAAAATTCACTAAAGTTAAAGGTATATCCCATGGAAGGGATATACCTTTTTAATTTGCCTTTAAAGAGGATAGTGAAAATTTTTACTGCTAGTTAAATTTAGACACTGCAAATTTGGCTGTGAAATTCATCTTCTTCATGTAAGAAGAATTTACTCCTGCTTGAAATTGAACCGAAATATTACCGTCTTTTTGTGCTTTGAATACGCGACCGTATGGTGAATTCGCATTGTATGTGCCAATTACTTGATCATCTGCATCAAAGACTGTATAAGAAATTGGGAACCCGGAATTTTGTACAAAGACCGTAAGTTCTTCCCCTTTATTAAGATTAAATGATTCTTTTTGAGAAACCTCATAGGAACTCATAGAGTAATATTTTGTAACTTCTTGAATTTCTAAATTTGTAGTTGCTGCACTCGCTTTAGGTGCCTCTGCTCCTGGTAAGTTCATACCTGATAGTACTGCAATTCCTAATGCCCCTGCTAAAATAACTTTTTTCATAATGCTAGTTCCTCCTTTAATATATTGTGAGATTTGAAAACGAAGTGAAAATACCACCTCTTGAAACCATTATAGTTACAACGAGAATGATTTTCAATGAGATTTAATATGTAATTCTGCATACATAAGATGTCGATATAAGGTAATCTATCCGAAGTTTAAAGTATTCTTAAAGAAGGAGAGAACAACTTTTCAAAACTATGAATGTGATGGTAGCTGGTTTTTACATACGTTGGTTCTATAAGTGAATATTTTGTTGTTTTTTTATTGTGCATTCATTGTATGTAAATAAACAATCAATTGTTGATAAAGTTTTATAATTTGGAATTATTAAACAAAATAAGAGGTTATATGTTATAATAAAGCTGCAATAAGGTTTAGCATCCTAATCTTATTGTGTATATTTAGCCTAAGTATGTCGTTTGTATTAAAAATAAGAAGTCTCTCAAAAAGAGGCTTCTTATTTTTGGTATGGAGGGGGATTACAGATGATTGATTATTATCAAATTTTTTTATTTACTATGGCAGGTATTGCCTTGTTTTTTTATATACAACATGCTAGAAAACCAACGAAAAGAAACAAATGGAAATTCTTTGTTGTAGTATTTTTATTTTTCCTTTTGAATTATTTATTTCTTAGATTTATATAGGTAAATGTAAGAGGGGATACGTTTTTAATTTTAAAATATAAAAAAAGGAAGGTGTAATCCTTCCTTTCATAATCTAGTTTGTCAATGCGAATATTTAATTAACTAATGTCATTGGCGCTGTGTAAATTGTGTCAACAGATCCGTCAGCATTCGTAATTTCAACTTTATAACGGAATGTGCCTGCATCCCCAATATCTTCGCCATTGCCTGAGAAAGTAACTATTTCTTCATTTGAACCAGCTGGTAACATAGAGTTCCAATTGAACCAAGTTTCATAATAGCCCCAGCCAGTTTCATATTGTTTTTCGATAGCAACTTTGTAATTCACACTTTCAGCTCTATTATTTGTAACTTTTGCAATGACATTTTGTCCAAATCCGTATTCCGTAGCGTGTAATTGAATCGTGAAATTGTTCACTGTTTCGCTAGGGCCACAAATGTAACGACAATATTCGCTCGCTCCATCGGCATGAGCTTTAGGTGTTTCTATATTCATTGCTGTTAAACTACCAAGAGCCAATGTTCCCATTAATAATACTTTACCAAATTTTTTCATATAAAATCCCCCCTGAGTATGTTTTCAATTTGTTTAATAGTTGTCACATCAAGTAGTTATATGACATTAAGCAAATTGAATGTTCTTTTTCCCTGAGTACATTTGCTACCATTCTTCCATCTTGTAGTAATTTAATCTGTACATAAGATTCCATGGTTTTAAATCCTAAATATGTATCTGAATGTACATTGAATAGATCCTTTAATATATCGATGATACATTTGGTTTATTTACTTGTATCATCTCTTCATTACCGTTTATTGGTAAAAAGGTAATGTTATTATACATAATATTGGAATCTACTGACAAGAGCTAATAATTTTGATTTAGCCATTAACAGGAAAGAAAAGTATTAAATTAGGACGGTGTTCAAAAAGAAGATAAAAACATTTGAAATGTGTGAGAAATGATTTGCAGAACAATTAGAGCACAAGTACTGTGGGAGTTTGTAAGTACTGTAACAGAAGAGAATATGAAGCAGAAGCAGAAGCAGGAGTTAGAGTCTACACCAGGTTTATTAGTAAATCTATTTAAAACTTGTAAAAGAAACCATTCAAAATCAAAAGAAAGCGAAATAGAAAGGATATTTAAGGAAATTTAAAAGGCCTTGTCATTTTAGACAGGGCCTTTCAAAAAGGGACACAATTGACAACTGAAGGTGACTTCATATTACCATTTTTGGTATTTTAATTCCAGGTATTCATATTGAGAAATAAAATGATTATTTTGTAGAGTGTGAGATGGGGAATACTGCCTATCAATTTTTCAGGACGGGAAGGCATAAGCAGAATTTTTTATTTGCTTTAAACAAGGGATAGAAGAAATACTTTTGCTTAGTAAAGTGAGTTAATCATAGTTCAAAGTTATGTGAAAAACTGTTTTCAGAATAGGTGTCCTTTTTGTTTTAAGAAGAGAATATATTTTCTCAACAGGACAAATGGTAAACATCTATAAGTACTATTTATAAGGATAATAAGAAAAGTAGAAATTAATAATAAAGGAGAATGCGAAATGAAAACAGTAGTATCTGATAGAGATCTAGCTGAAATCCGCGAAGAAGACGTAGATGTTTTAAAGGTAATGGCACATCCGGTTCGATTACAAATTGTAAATGAATTAATGCACCATAAAATGTGTAATGTTACGCAGTTAACGGAAATATTAAGACTCCCACAATCTACTGTTTCACAGCATCTATCAAAATTAAGGAGAACCGTACTCCGTGCAGAAAGAAGAGGGTTAGAGATGCATTATTATATAGATAATGCTAAGGCTCGTCAGATTGTAGGAATTTTAGGTTTGTGGGTAAATAATAAGCAAAAAAGTTCCCTTTTTTAAAAGGAACTGTTATAAACGGTGGACAGTTATACGGGTTATATGAACCTGAATATTGTTAAAGAAAGGACACTCATTTGAGTGTCCTTTCTCCGACTTGAACCATCTTAATTTTATTGTGTTGTTATCATATAAGAAAAGAAGACATCGATTAAGATGTCTTCTTTTCCTTGTACAATTGGTGTTAAGAAGGTATTGTATTACTTAAAAAATATAAAAATATAACAATCATCGAGTAAGCTTATTATAGCATCAATAAATAGGATTTTTATATGTAATATTGCATATATATAGATTTATTGAAGTTTTATCTATATAGTTTAATTGTCTGTTATTTGTTTTAATTCATTTACTTATATTATTTTTTGAGCGCTCCAGCAATGGAGCCTTTTTTTTTATGCAATAAAACATTTTCTTTACATTATTTAGTCGATGTATATTAGCTTTTCCTTCTTAAAAGTTACCTATATTTTACCAAAATATTGTATAGACGATCAGTCTTTTTATGAGAATTTAGTGAGTTAATAGTATTAAATTTGAAAATAGTTTTTATATCGAAAGTAGTAGATGGATTATTCTGTATGTCAATCGATATGCTAAATTGCATATCTAAAAAAGTATAATTTGTTAACGTTTTCAAAATAAGGAATATTCTTATAAATTTCTGTTAGTATCAAATTTGTACTTATATAAAAAGAAGGGGATGTTTATATGTTAAAAAAAGTTGCATTAGGGATATCATCGTTAACAATGGCAGCAGTAGTAGGTTTAGGAATGGCACCTGAGGCATCAGCAGGACCAGCAGCACCGTTAACTTCTTTAAATGTGGTTAAAGTGGAATCGCAATTAGGTGGGGTAGAAACTATTAATCCTAATAGTTTTAGTACAACTAGAGATCATGGTGGAAGTTATTTATATGTTTATACACGAGAAATTGGTTATGGTCAATTTCCTTTTGCAAAAATGGACGGATTTGATGTGAAAAGTGTTGGTTCACAAATAATTGGTGGTAATCCTATAGTTGGCTGGGAGTATAAATGGGATGTATCAAAGTTTAAAGAGGGAACTTTCGAGTATCAAAAAACTTCAATAAACCATCCTAGAAATACGTTACGAACTTCTATATACATTAAATAATCACTTAATCCATAGTAAAATAATCCCCACGCATTGTGTGGGGATTATTTTTGGTAGATAACCAGTTAGGTTTCCAATCTGACTTGAAAAATAAAAGTTGTTTCTTTATTGTATCATGAGCTAGTAACAAGTTATGATGCACTTTTACATATTGGTTTGTATGTAAAGAAAAGACACCCTAAGGTGTCTTCCGCCGATTTGAACAACTTTAATTTTAATAATATGTATTGGGGATACAGCCGAGATACGTGTAAAAATAGGTCATAGTCTTACTTTTACTCCCAGATACAACATATTGAACTGATAAATAGGGGGTGGTGACAGGATAGCTGATACTATCCCTTAGCGTAGAGTAGTAAAGGAAAACCTTTTTATTATTAGGTTTTTTAGTTGGTATTTTTGCTTTTATTTCTAGAGGAAATTGTACCAAAGATTGCCCCGGACATTGCTCCGATTAAAGTCATAAAAATTGCACTCCATGCTGCAAATGACATAATTACACCTCCTAATAATAAATTATTGTAACTATCTAAAGCTATTGTTTCTTAGCCTTTTTAATAGAAATGATGATTGCAACAACTATTAAGAAAATAAGAGGAGACCAAGCAAAGAAAGACATTTTAGTATTCTCCTTTCAATATTAATTTTAAATATTTTATAAACTAATTATTACATGTTTATAAATTGAACATACAGAATATGTAATATTGCATATCGAATTGTAGAACGTGAAGAAGTGAAGACGATAGTTGAACAAAAACGCTATTTGATAAGTAAACGCTAAAAAAGAGCACTATAGATAAGTGCTCTTTTCGAAAGTGAGTATAAATTCCTATCATTCTATACTAGTTTATGCTCTACAGTATGTAGTTGCTACAAAAATGGATGTCAGTTTTTATTTAAGAATAGAGGCTTCCTGTAATAAAGCCTCTATAAAAAGGACACCTGAAGTTACGTTATAGTAAATTCAATTGTAATAGGAGTACCTCCATCTAGGACAGCTCCTCCTACAATAGTAGCAGCAGTAGTAGTAACTCCAGTAATAGTATCACCTGTTTGGATTACGCCGTTAATATATAGCGTTAAAAATGCATAAGAAGCAGGGAATGTTGTTACAGCTCCAGCATCATCAGTGAAGTCAGTGTTTGCAAAAGTTAAATCAGCTCCAGCAACAGTTCCTGTTGCTGCTGTACTTACAAATCGTCTTCCAGCGATAAACGGTTTAACGATAGCCAATTATATTCACCTCTTTTCAGAACCTACTTGGCCAAGATTTACTGTAAAAAGATGACTTGTGAGTTCCATTCGAAATTAATATATGAGTTTTCGGAATGTAAGTTGCATATACGAAAAAGAGCAGCTAGCAAAAGCTAACTGCTCAGTCTTAAAGAAAATCTAACTGGTTACAGCACATTAAAGATGGGTTATCTATAGTATGGACGGAATATTGTGTTTTATTCAGAGAGGTAGAGGGAAATGAATAAATTTATGCTGTTCCAACTTGGTTTTGGTCTGCAACATCAGCATCAAATGTGTTCGTTGCACTAACACCGCTAAAGGTATTAGCAACAAAAGCAACATTAGATGAGCCTGAACCATTATAAGCTTTTGTATTTTCCTTTGGAGAGACGTTATAAAAATCACCTAAGTTGAAAGAACCGTTACTATTTTGTACAACCATATTTCAAACAATAGATGGCATTATTTTCACCTGCTTTCTTAGAAAGTATTTAAATTAACATATGGTCTATGAGTCTAGATGTTCATCTGGATCTGAAAATTTTAAAATGAGGGAAGAAAGTTCAAAAACTGTGCACAATTTCAGTATAAGTTTAATGAATTATTATGTAATAATTTAATTATAAAGCTATTTGGATGTAAAGGAAGTTAAATGAATATTTAAGTATGAAGTTATGAGGTTTCATTTTTATTTATTTAATCTTTGTAATCTATGCTTTATTATTCTTTTACATCAATGCTCTTAATATAGTAAGAAAATTAATAGGAGGGGACTATTAAAATGAATAAAAAAATTCTAAAGCAGTTGAGAAAAATGACTACAAATAAAAAAGGATTAAGTGCTGCTGTAGTAGCAGTAGGAATTATGAGTACAACCTTAATTCCTCAAAATGCCTATGCACATGGGTTCGTTGAAAAGCCAGGTAGCCGTGCTGCTTTATGTAGCCAGAATTATGGAGCTTTGAATTTAAATTGTGGCAATGTAATGTATGAGCCGCAAAGCTTAGAAGCGCCTAAAGGATTCCCACAAGGTGGACCGGTTGATGGGAAAATTGCTTCAGCAGGAGGCCTGTTTGGTGGGATTCTTGATCAACAAACAGCTGATCGATGGTTTAAGAATACGATTAAGGGTGGAGAGAATACATTCACTTGGAAATACACTGCTCCTCATTTAACAAGTCAATGGCACTATTACATCACAAAAAAAGGATGGAACCCAAACAAACCTCTAACAAGAGCGGATCTTGAATTAATAGGAACTGTAAAACACGATGGTTCTGCAGCATCTAATAATTTATCACATAAAATTAATGTACCAACTGATCGTAGTGGATATCATGTCATTTTAGCGGTTTGGGATGTAGCTGATACCGTAAATGCTTTTTATAATGTGATTGATGTGAATCTAGTTAATAATGAAAAACCAGATACAGAAGCACCAACTCAGCCATCTGGACTACAAGTAGTAAAAGCCACTTCAAATAGCGTAGAACTTAATTGGAAGCCTGCAACAGATAATGTAGGGGTGAAAGAGTATCAAGTGTTACGTAATGGAGAAGTAATTAATACTGTAGCGGGTACTAGTTTAGTTGATAAAAAATTAAGCCCAAACACAGATTACACGTATACAGTAAAAGCAGTAGATGCTGTAGGGAATATATCTAAGGAAAGTGAAGCATTAGTTATTAAAACAACAGTGGAAAAACCAGATACAGAAGCGCCAACTCAACCTAAAGGGTTACACAGTATGGGAATCACTGCCAATACTGTTGACTTAATGTGGAGTCCGTCTGAAGATAACATAGATGTGGATCATTATATTGTATACAGAGAAATTGCGGGGGTTACGAAGGAAATAGGTACTGTTAATACCACATCATTTATGGACAAGAATTTGCAAGCAAATACAACATACAAGTATGCAGTTTCTGCAGTTGATACGGCTGGCAATGAATCAATGAAAAGTGATATCTTAACAGTTACTACGAAGGAACAAGAAAACGCTTATGAGAAATGGGATTCGTATAAAGCATATAAAAAAGGAGATAGAGTAGTTCACGAGGGTAAGGAATACGAGGCGGCCCAAAGCTATCAAGGGAATGGGGATCCGAATTGGATCTTTGCTTTATCTTTATGGAATGAAATAAAATAGTAATTTAATTAGTAGCTCATTTTTCATGTAATCAAGTAGATTTGAAATGAATAATTAAGAGGAGACAAAATCAAGTTTTATATTATAATTAAGCGCATCCTCTTAAAAAGAAGGGCATTATTAATAATTTACAATTAAAAACCTTATAATCAAATTAATGGATTATAAGGTTTTATTTTTAATATAAAAATTATTTACTGAGATTTTTTATCGAAGAATAAATTTAAATCTGTTTTGTCTGTGTCTTCTGCTAAAGCGTTGTGTATAATATCGTTTAATAATTGCATTTTTTCTTTTTCAAAGAATGGGACACTTATATGATAAGGTGTTCCGGCTTTTTCAATTCTTAATATTGTTTGAATACCGCTACCTGCAATTCCAATACCTATTATTAGATAAATTAAGCCACCAAGAAAACTACCACTAAAAGTAGCTAATGCGAATAAAATGATTAGTATTCCCAAAATTATCGGTTTAAAATAATATTTCGTAGATAACATAGATCCAGAAATATTTTTTAGAGGAATGTTTTGTTGGTCTTTACCTGCAGGAATAAATCCTAATAATGTGTTTGATAAGTTGGTTTTTATAAACCTATTATCAACGTCTACTCTACCTTTTATCCAAAAGAATAATAGGCTAGTTGAAAATTCAAGTCCTTTCATCTTTTCATCTCCTGTTATAAAATATTAATAATAAAATTGCAATATCGTTATATTAACATGAATTGTAGTATGTGTGTATAAGTTTATATAAAAAGAAAGAATTTTTTTGAGAGAATTTCTTATTTTTATATAATATATATGGTAAAAAACAGTCCAAGGTTAAATAATAAAGTGGAATGTATGGATCACTGTTAAAGAGACGCAGTTAATTAGTGGGTACATATATTAACTATACTAATAAAATATTGATTTTTCTCATAATTTATTGGGAGTAGAGCGTGATATTCCAAAAATTAATGCAAAAGTCAGTGCACATTATTTAATACGATGCTTACCACATCAAATAGTCGACATTTGATTACAGGGGACCCGGGTACCGGTAAAACAATTGTATTAACAAATATCTTATATGCGCTTGCTTACGACAATAAAACTGGTAAAGCGAGAGAGGGATTGAATTATGAAGATATAGCACTTGTTGTTCCGCAAAATCACTCATTAAATTTATATAAGAGCTTAATGAACAAACTAGGTCTACAAGGTATTACGGTGCTGTCACCTTCACTATTTATTAAGCAGGCAAAAAGTAGGGGCTCTATATATAAGTATGTTTTTGTGGATGAAGCACATCGTCTGAAAAAATATTTTGGTAAACAAGCACGTGATTTAAAACATTTAGTCACTGATAATGGCTATACAACTGAGTTGGAGTTAATAGAAACATTCGCGTATCACTTAACTGTGGTTTATGATCCATACCAAACAATCCGACCTGCAGATATAGATACAGATGTATTCCAACAGTTGACAGTGAATTATAAGAGGCATCTCTTACATAAACAATTCCGTTTAAAATCTGGAGATCAATATTTAGCATGGTTGCGTAAATATTTACAAATAGCAAATAATGTTGGTGTTTATGAGGCAGGATTATTGCAGGGCTATGACTTTAAAGTAATGGAATCTATTACAGAATTAAATGATTCTATGAAATCTTTAAATAAAGATCATGAATTATGTCGCGTAGTCGCAGGTTATTCTTGGAAATGGGCTACACAAAAGGATAAGAATCTATATGATATAAAAGATCCTGTTACAGGTGATACATTCAAATGGAACTCGAAGGTAAAAGGTTGGATTAACTTTGAGAATAGTGTAGAGGAAATAGGATGTATTCATACTACTCAGGGTGCTGATTTAAATTATGTTGGTGTGATATTAGGGGCCGAAATTGATTGTAATTACACGGGTGAAGAAAATGGAGACTATGATTTGAATAAAGCAAAGGTCATCGTCAATCCAAAAGAGTATAAAGATCGAAATGGTCTTCCGATTAAGGGAACTGATTTAAATAATGAAGAGTTAACATCCTATATTAAACGTATCTATTACGTATTATTATCTCGCGGGATAAATGGATGTTACGTCTATGCAGTAAATCAAAATATGCAGAGATATCTAAAAGAAATAGTGAGAATAAGTCAATAATTATGAAAAGAAGTTACTTGAATTAGAGTAGCTTCTTTTTATTTAATAAAAATGAAAGGGTATATAGGTATTAAGCGATAATACTAAAGTTATATTTTATTGTTAACCAGATTTTTGAAAACGTTAGGGTAGAAATTTAATATTTTTTATAAAAAAAGAATTGACTTCCGTCTTAGTTGTAACTAATATAGTTACATAAAGTTGTAATCGCATTAGTTACAACTAATGCCTATTTTAAGTGGAAATACGATTTGTATATTTATTTAAGGATGGTGGTTCACACGTTGCCGCTAAGGGTAGATAGTTACTGACATATTAAAAGAAATGCATATTCCGTACTGTAGTATTTTCTACTTTTGGGCAATAATATACACCGTTGTCTTTTGCTAAAAATCTTAGTTGCTCTTTCTTTAAAAGGGTTAGTTTTTGAAAAATATAGTAAGGTGCCTCAAAAAAGAACAAGATACTAAAAAAGATGTACTTTTACAAACCAAAAAGTTGGCTGAGAATTTTAAGTGATAGCTGGACTGGTAAATAAAAATAAAGGTAGGAGATTTAAATGGAAACGAAACAAGATAACTTTATATATGTATGGGACGCATATTGTGGATGGTGCTATGGCTTTTCAGAAAGTATTAAAGGATTTTACCAAAAACACACTGAAGTGCCGTTAACGGTTTTATGTGGAGGGTTATTTTTAGATGATTTACCAATAAAAAATTTCTCATATATAGAAGAGGGAAATAAAAGAATTAATCAACTTACAGGTGCAGAGTTTGGTCCTTCATATCAAAAATTGGTGGAAGAAGGTACTTTTAAAATGAATTCGAAAGATGCTGCAATTGGCTTTTCCGCTTTACGTTCATTAGCGCCAGACCGTTTGTTAGAATTCACTTCGGCTATGCAAAAAGCGTTTTATTATGAGGGGAAAAGTCTAAGTGACCCTGAAACATATCGTAAGATTGCAATTGAGCATGGTTTGGATCCTGAACAAGTAATAGAGCGTTTAAATGCTCAAGAAACAATTGTAGATGTACAAAATGATTTCAATAAGGTTCGACAGCTTGGTGTTAATAGTTATCCTTCATTACTTTTACAAAAGGATAATCAAATTATCCCTATTGGTGGCGGGGTAATGACGCCAGATAAAATCGAAGCACGTTTCAAAAATTTATATTAAAAAACTTTAAGTTAAAGTATATAACATTTAACGTTTTAAAAAAGACTAGAAGTGGATGGACTTAAATCTTTCTGATAACAGTTATAGTTTCTATTTGTTATTAAAGAAGGTCCAATTATGATTTTACTATAGATCACAGTAGCAAACATGTTAGCTTACGCCAACCGACATACATCTCCTATCTATTTGCTGGTGCGATTAACTATGCAGGGGAATTGAGGAGGGCCTTCTGTCGGAACAAGATAAAAATGTGTTATCTATTCAATAACTTTAACAAAAGGAGAATAACATTCTATGTTTAAAACAATCGATACAAATCTAAATGATGTAAAATTGACGGTGTTTAGTTCGGATGAAAAAAGTTTTATGGTAACTGCAACCTTAGTTGAGAAAGCAGGACATGCATTTTTAATAAACTCAAAATTTACTCAATCTGATTCGAAAGAAATTGTAGATTATCTGAAAAACAATAACTTATCCCTAGATAAAATCTTTATTATACATGGGGATCCTGATTACTATTTTGGGTTAGAAAGTATGAAAGCTGCTTACCCAGAAGCTATAGCGTATGCAACAGAGTCTACTGTTGAACATATTGTTCATTCTGTATTAGGGAAATTAAAAGTTTGGAAAGATGTACTAGGAGAAAATGCACCAAACAATGTGGTATTACCTCAAGTTATTAAAGAGAAAACAATTGATTTTCAAGGTTTAACATTTGAACTTGTAGGCTTAGATGATTACAGAACTAGCTTATTTAATAAAGAGCTAAAATTATTGATTGGAGGCATTGATGTATTTAACGAAATCCATGTGTTCTTAGCAGATACTAGCTCAAAAGCAGCAATGGAGGCATGGATTGAGAACTTGAAAGTATTACAAGCGTTAAATGCTGACATTATTGTACCAAGCCATGGATCAATCGAAAAATCCTTAGATAATCAAGCGATTATTGCAACTATGGATTATCTAAGAACTGCAATTCAAGCTTCTGAAGAAAGTAACACTTCAAAAGATTTTGTGGCAAAGCTTGAAACAGCATATCCAGGCTATGCTAATAAAGGTGTATTGGAATTAAGTGCAAAAGTTGTAACAAAAGAAATGCCATGGGGTTAATGCTATGAATAAATATCAAAAACTATTACATGAAACGTATGTGTTAACTGGCGAGGGAAAAATGGATGCTTTCAAAACATATTTAAGTGAAAATGTATCTTGGACAGAAGCTGCTGGGTTTCCATATGCGGGCACTTATATAGGTCCTGATGAAGTAGTGAAAAATGTACATGAACGTCTTGGAACTGAATGGGATAACTATAGCGCTAAAGATGAAATTTATGCTTTTAATAACAATACTGTTATCGTGTATGGAAAATATAGTGGAACATATAAAGTAACAGGGAAATCATTCATAGCAGATTTTTGTCATCTTTATGAGTTTGATGAGAACGATAAGGTTAAGAAGTTTATTCAAATTGTGGACAGTGCAACTGTTAATGAGGTATTAAGTTAGAGTTACCAGTTTCAAATATGCCTCGTATAAGGAGTATTGTTAGGATAGATGGATTTTCCTAACAATATTTCTTACATCACATTCTGGGAAAGATTTTTCCTTTATTAAGCGTGTTATCGAAGGTGAATTATAAAATTAAAAGAGGTAGATATATATGAAATTAGAGAAAAATTTAATAATAATAATTATTTCTGTGTTTATTTTAGGAATTGTGTCGACTTTGACATTTCAATCCTTCATTGGTAATGCCAAAGGTAACTCAATAAAGAGCGAGAATGTTGCACCAGTATCGAAAGATGATGTGGCAGAAAAAGAAAAGAATAAAAAGATGGTAGTTGATTTCTATAATGAAGTTTTTAACAAACATAATATCGATATCATCCCTAAATATGTAAGTGAAGATTATAAGCAACATAATCCTTTTGTGGCTGATGGACGAAAAGCTTTCATGGATTTCTTTAAGGAGGATTTTGTTAAAAACCCTAACTCCTCTGCAGAAATTAAACGTGTAGTAGCTGAAGGAGATACAGTTGCTCTTCATGTACATTCTCGTGCTAACTCTCAAGATAAGGGAGTTGCTATAGTGGATATATTTCATATAAAGGATGGTAAGATTGTCGAACACTGGGATGTAATTCAAGAGATTTCAAATGAAACAGCTAATAATAATACTATGTTTTAGATAGGAGATATATCTAATTATTATTTAATTGATAGAGATGTATAGAATTTAGAAATTTAGAGAAGTTATGTATATATGATTAAAATGAAGGGGTGTCCTAGTAGATATGGTACTAGGACATCTTTTTTTGCTTGAACTAGATTTGTTTAAATTGAAGGTTTGTTATTAGATTATTAAAATGAAATTGTATGTTTATAAAAGTCTTGTTTCTTTAATTTTTGGCTCTGTTAATGTTAAATGTTGATAAAAAGTATTAAATATGGGAAGACACCTTAGAGTTGGTGCTTCCCTTAGTTGTTGATTATTCATATTCAAATCTAAAATAGGTATTTTCTAAGCCCATTCTTTGCTTTAATGTTTTGCCCAAAGCATAATTATTCGGCAATTCTTTTTCAATGACACAAATAATATAACCTGCTTTTCCTGTTGTTAAATTAGTTAGTTGTAAGTAGTTATCGTTGTCGTAGATATAAGAAATAATGTATTCGTAGAAATCATTTTCTTTGTCTTCTCTATTCATACCAACATTGTACAACCTAACTCTTGCCCCTGCCCAAATTTCCTCCTCATCATTAACATTACTTAAAGATATCCATTTCGAGTTATCCAATATTTCACTCTTTTCTTAATTCGTTCGTTTATACACTGAATTTTGACAGACGCAAACTATCATAAGTATCAGTCATTTCAAATACAAATGATGTGAGTAAGAACTCTTTAATGTTGTGTTTTGTGCTTTCGTTACTTTTTCTATCTATAAATAAGAACCACGCAAGGTAGTTGTCTAAATATTTTGTAGCCACACCTTTAAAACGGTCTATCCATTGTTTCATACGAGAATGGAGACCATTTACATTCTGGATATGGTACAAGCCTTTAATAACGTGCTTACCATCGTTTGATTTAATTCTGTAATGCTCTATTCCTTTTTCTTTTGCATACGTTTTGTAGGCTCTCCAAGCATCTGTAACAAGTACATTATCCGATGTTAATTTAGAACCAATCATACTATCAACTTTTGTTTTCACAACACGCCCCATACAAGCAATCTTGGAGACAGTCGCTTTGGTACGGTCTCTGGCAACAAGAACACAAACTTGTTCGTGGCTGATACCTCTGTGTTTAGATTTTCCACCACGCCTACGAGGTTTGCGTTCTGAAATACCACGTTGACCCTTTTGAGAGTATAGGAAATAGGTCTCGTCAACTTCAACAATACCTTCAAATTTCTCAAAATCCAATTGTTTTAACGCACTTAACAATTTATGTCTCCAATAAAAAAGTGTAACCCATGTAACCCCCACGATTTCAGCGGACTTTCGCAAGGAATATCCTTTAAACATACAATCAACAAATGTAATCCATTCGTTTCCTTTTCGAGTACGGTAAAGAACAGTATTCGTTGTATCAGTGAATGTCTTACTACAACATTTACAACGATAGCGTTGGCGATTATTGTGTTTACCGAAACGAACAACGTGTTCGGATGCACAATGAGGACATTCAAACCCTTCCTTGAAACGAGTTTCTCTCATTTCATTGATTAGACGACCACCGACAGAGGAAGAAGGTTCAACATAGCGTTTTACCCATTGAAACACTTGCTCTTTCTCTGTGTGTGACAAATTGCCAATATGTTTCAATAGATTACTGAACGCTTTGCTCAACCTTAACACCTCCCGAATGTTTGTTCTTATACAATTATACTAAGATTTCGGATAGGTTTCAAATATCAACATTTACCTTTAACAAAGCCAAAAATTAAAACAAGGTCCCTTAATCATGTTAAAGGGACCTTGCTCACGCAAATGATCTGTAAATCAATTTATCTTGGATATACAGATCATTTGTATGATAATTTTTGTAAATAATTGCTAAATAGTGAACTTACATAAATGCTTTTAGAAGTTCTTGAATTAATGGGATTGCTCCACCTATAAATTTTAAAACTGCCATTGCAATTTCCATATTATTCTCTCCTCTTTTTTCGTATTAAGATGTGATAAATCTTTATAATCTTATTATAGTAAGCGCTTACAATTATAACAATGAATTTTTGTATGCAATATTGCATATTTATACATTAGATCTCTATTATTCATTTTCTAATGGTACTATAGCGAGGTGAGAGTCTTTAAGGGTTCTCCTTAATAGGAGGAAATATGGAAAGAGTGCAGGCGATTTATAGTAATCAAAAATTTAAGAGTTGGGTTAAACAGGTATTAGCTGTAGGAGGAGTAATAGGGTGCTGCTATTTGGTGTTATATGTTTTCTGTTTCTTAGTTATCATGTAAATATTATACAACTAAACTAGTAGAGTCTTGCCTAGAGAGGTAAGGCTCTTTTATTGTAGTACCTGGAGATGGGCAAACAATATACAATACTTCTTAGGTTTGTCAGATTACTTTGTATCGTGCCTTGTTTCTCTATATTCTAGAACACTAACTCCTATCATTGAGAGTTAATAAACTTCTATTTAAAGTTTCCATTTATATTGAAAACAGAATTCTATTGATAAAAAATATGTTTTTACTAGATACATATTAAAAAGACAAGCATAAATTATATTAGATTTTAGCAAAATCTTTTTGCCTTGGAAAAGGATTTAAATCTTACTTATAGATTTGATTCCTTTTTATATACCATAATCCTTATATTACTACGTAAATATAATACAGTAATAATGATTTAAAAGCAAGAATATTAGTAGGGGTACGTTCACACATCCATCAACTTAAGATTTTAACGAATTCCTCGAAAGAATTCTCCTTCCTCAAGCGCGTGAAGGGCGTAGCCCAGCGGTAGGTGGGAGATGAATTTCGGTTTGGCGTAGCCAAAAGGCTTTGCTTTTTATTTTGCCTCTGATATAATCAGTCTTATAAATTACAAAGGTTGGTATATCGATGAAATTAGATAGCAATAATCATTCAGTGTTCTTGTTGTATTATCATCTTGTGTTGGTCGTAAAATACAGAAGAAATGTGTTTGATGATGATATGTCAGATTATGCAAAAGACATGTTTATCAGGTTATCCGAGAATTACAACATAACACTGGTAGAGTGGAATCATGATGTAGACCATGTTCATATTTTGTTCAAGGCACATCCGAATACAGAAATGACAAAATTCATCAATGCTTATAAGAGTGCAAGTTCTCGACTAATCAAGAGAGACTTTCCACAAGTGAAAACGAAACTTTGGAAAGAGATGTTTTGGTCAAGAAGTTTTTGCTTACTAACTACTGGTGGTTCGCCAATAGATGTAGTAAAGAAATATATTGAAAATCAAGATGAAAAGTGAGGTGAAATGATATGACAAAGCATAATAAAGCATATAAATTCCGTTTGTATCCAACAGAAGAACAAGCATATCTTATGCGTAAAACCTTCGGTTGTGTACGTTTCGTGTATAACAGAATGTTAGCTGAACGAAAAGAAGCGTACGAAAAATACAAAGATGATAAGGAACAACTAAAGAAACAAAAGCTTCCAACTCCTGCGAAATACAAAGCAGAATTTGAGTGTTTAAAAGAAGTTGATTCATTAGCTTTGGCAAATGCTCAACTAAACTTGCAAACTGCCTATAAGAATTTCTTTAGTGGTCAAAATGACTTTCCGACATTCAAAAGTAAAAAAGACAGAAAGTCTTATACAACGAATGTAGTAAACGGAAATATTATGTTGCTTACTGGTCATATCAAATTGCCAAAACTGAAAATGGTACGTTTCAAACAGCATAGAGAAATACCACAAGACCATATGATCAAGTCATGTACGATTTCTATGACACCTACTGGTAAATACTATGTGTCCATCTTGACTGAATACGAAAAAGAGATTGTACAAAAAGAAGTAGAAACAGTTGTTGGATTAGACTTTGCGATGGATGGATTATATGTTAGTTCTGAGGGTGAGAAAGCCAATTATCCTAAGTTCTATCGTAAAATGTTAGACCGATTAGCAAAGGCACAACGAGTATTATCAAGAAGAACCAAAGGTTCTATTCGTCGGAATAAACAATGTATCCGTGTAGCTAAGTTACATGAAAAAGTAGCGAACCAACGTAAGAACTTCCTTCATCATAAGTCTAAAGAGTTAGTTACTCATTTTGATGTTGTAGCTATTGAAGACCTAAACATGAAAGGAATGTCGCAAGCACTTCATTTTGGAAAAAGTGTCGCTGATAATGGGTGGGGTATATTCATTTCTTTCTTAGCTTATAAACTAAACGAACAAGGAAAACAACTTGTGAAAATAGACAAATGGTTTCCTTCCACAAAAACATGTAGCAGTTGTGGAAATGTAAAAATATGTCATTGTCTGAACGAGTCTATTCTTGCATATGCGGTGTAAATCTCGATAGAGATTATAACGCAGCTATCAATATCAAAAATGAAGCAATACGTCTATTAGTGTTAGCGTAAATAGCAATAAAATAACCTTTGGAACAAGGGAGTTAGCTCGGCTGTCTTAGGACGAATTCGTTAGCTATCAAAAGTAACGACTAACCGAGAAGCCCCCCACTTCAAACAGTCCGTTAGGACGTTAAGTGGCGGGTAGTTCACGAAGCATATGCTTTAGTAACTGCAGAAATTCTTTATCACTTTTATCATCTTTTATATAATCCTGTTCATAGTTAAAAATCATTCGTACTAACATAAAAGCTGTAAGTGGTAATGGTACCTTATGCAAAGCTCCTTGCTGATAACCTTTTTCGAGCAAATTACTTATCATTTTAATTGCTTCTTCTTCAGACTTTTTAAAACAAGCTGTAATTTCAGGTGAATGGTACTCTTTATATTCTTGAAAGAGTGTAGAAACAAACGGATCTTGATGATATTCTAGGCTGATATAATGAAGGATTTTTTGTATTCGAAGTAAAACATCTTTTTCCTCTTTATATAAATCAAATAATTGTGAACGTATAAGCTGAATATGACGCATATAGCAGTCACATAATATTTCAGTTTTATCTGTATAGTAATAATAAATAGTACCTTTACCAACTTTAGCTTTCTTTGCAATTTCATCAACCGTTGTGTTACGGACACCACGCGTAGAGAACAGTATTGTGGCAGATTGAATAATTTTCATTTTTTTATTTTCTTTTTCTAATTTGATCATTGTCTACACCCTATCCTTGAAATATTTAGCGAAGTTTTCTTTTATTACATTCTCTATCATTCTATTTTTCATTTTTTAAAGCTTAATAGAAAGTCCCCTAGTTGCTTCTTATAGAATAACATACACCATTCTTATTTCTAGTATATAACTATAATAGAATGCAACTTTATAACTTAGGCTGAAAATGAAAGTTTAAGGTAATAACTTTTTAATCGGACGATGAAAATTCAAGTGAAAGGAGACAGTGATTTCTTTCTTGATTGAATTATTTGATTTTTTATTCAATTCATTTTATTATATAAACATGACTAAAAGATGTTTTTAGTCGGATTTTTTTACGGAAAACCGACTGATATTTGATTTTAGTCGGTTTCTATACTATTTGAGAGAAGGTAGACACTATGTGTGGAATTGCAGGGTGGATAGACTGGTCTAAAGACCTGTCTAATGAACAAGAAACGTTAAAAAAAATGACAGATGCTATCATTCACCGAGGACCTGATGCAGAGGGGCATTGGTTTTCAAAACGGGCGGCATTAGGTCATCGACGTCTCATCGTCATTGATCCTGAAGGTGGCCTTCAACCTATGCTGTATAAAGATGGAAATGATACGATTGGTCTTACGTTCAATGGAGAAATTTATAACTATCAAGAATTACGTAAAGAACTTGAGGAGAAAGGTCATGAATTTCAGACAAAGTCTGATACAGAGGTATTACTACATGCTTATTTAGAATGGCAAGAAGATTGTGTTCAACACTTAAATGGGATTTTTGCTTTTGGTATTTGGGATGAAAGATTTGGGAAATTGATGCTTGGTCGTGATCATCTAGGTGTGAAGCCTTTATTTTTCGCTCAAAGAGGGAGTGCAATTCTCTTTGGTTCAGAGTTAAAAGTTTTACTTTCGCACCCACTTGTAGATGCAGAAGTAGATAAAGAAGGACTTTCTGAGATATTTTGTCTTGGACCAACACGTACTCCAGGTCATGCAATTTTCAAGGATATACACGAAGTGCGTGCTGGCCATTATATGACGTTTACCTCTAATGGCTCGAATACGACACAGTATTGGAAACTTGAAAGTAAAAACCATATAGATGATATTGATATGACAGTGGAGACAATCCGCTCCATTTTACAAGATACGGTTAAACGTCAGTTAATTGCTGATAGACCCGTGGTATCTATGCTTTCCGGAGGTTTAGATTCAAGTGGTCTAACAGGTTTAGCAGGAAACGAATTTAGGAATAAAGGGGAACACCTTCATACATATTCCCTGAATTTCATCAATGATGAAAAAGACTTTGAGCAAGACTTCCTTCGTTTTGATCGTGATGAACCTTGGGTGAAACGTGTGGCTGAATATGTAGGAACAAAGCATCACTCTATAGAGTTGGGATCAGATAGTTTAATAGAGCATTTATTAATTCCAATGCGAGCGCGTGATCTACCTGGAGTTGGAGAACTAGAAACATCACTTTATTTGCTATTTAAGGAAATGAAAAAAGACGCAACAGTTGCACTTTCAGGCGAATCCGCAGATGAAGTGTTCTCAGGATATCCATGGTTCCATCAAGAGAAGTTTTTAGATGCAGAGATATTCCCTTGGAGTGTTAATTTATGGTATAGTACAGAAATTTTATCAGAGGATTTTAAAGAAAAGATTAGCCCTGAAAAATATCAAAAACAAAAATTTGAAGATGCGGTTGCTGAGGTTCCTTTTTTAGAAGGTGAAAGTGATCTGCAAATGAAGCAACGTCAAATGTCTTACATGTTTATTACACGTTTCTTGCCATTTATGCTAGAACGAAAAGATCGTACAAGTATGATGAATGGCTTTGAAGTACGAGTTCCATTTTGCGATTACCGGCTTGTAGAATACTTATGGAATGTTCCATTCGAAATGAAAAGCATAGACAATATTGAAAAAGGTATTTTACGTCGAGCTTTTGAAAATGTACTTCCAGAGGATGTACTTTATCGCAAAAAAAGTGCATATCCAAGCACAAAGGATGCTTCTTATCTACAAGGTATTAGTGATTGGATGTTACATGTGTTGAACGATCCTCAATCACCTATTTTACCATTAATAAATGTAGAAAGAGTTCGTGCTATTGCAGAAGGAAAAGACAAAGTAATTTCTGGTAATGATGCACGAGGTATAATAGATTATTTACTTCAAGTTAATAGTTGGCTTCAGGAATATAATATTAAATTAGTATGATAAATGTAATCTTCGAATAAAGAGGATAGATGAATCCTCAATGACCTAAGTGAACCGCATCTCCAATGTATTAGATAGTTATCTAACATTTGGAGATGCGGTTTTATTATCTTGATTTGCAATAACTCTAATCAGTTAGTCAATTAGAATCAAATAAGAAACATAGAAATAGGGGAAATAATATGAATTGGAGGTTCCTTTCTGAGAGTAGGGAGTCTCTTTGATCTCGCTACCGATAATCAAATGATATGTTAATTAGATTTGATGATTGTATGCATCGCCTTTTCTTCAATAAATATTAAGTGATAAAATTCATATATAGTATATAAAGAGATTATCTCATGGGTTAATAATTAACACACGGCCAACTTATGGGTAAAGTGACAAAAACGTATAGTATACAATTAAAAGAATTGTTTTAAAATTGAGGAGTTTATTGCGAATGGTAAGGCTCCTCATAAATATATGGGTGAAAAAACTGATGAAGATTTCTTTTTTAAAATACATCGTAAAACATATTTTACGATGTATTTTGTTGTATGTTGGAGAGTATAAGGAATATTAAATAATTGTCCTGATTTTGAGATAACTTGAGGGGATTTTTCTCGTAATGTGGAAGAAAAACAGTTTTGGAAGGTGCTTAATTATATACCATATTCATTGGCAAGGGAGAGAAAAGAAGTAAAAAATCATGAATGAAAAGGGGGAGTATATTATGTTACGACAAATGAATCTTTTGTATATGTGAAGTAGAAAAAGTAAAAGATCACCTGTAAAGGGCGGTTGAAAATCGGTCTTACTATTTATTTTTTAATGCTCTTTTTAAGAGTTTAATTATTTGTTCTAGCCATTCTATAGGAGTAAGGTTTGAAGCAGAAAAATAAATTTCGGTATTATATATGATGAATTCTTCTTTTTCATAAACAGATAAACCACTTTGTAGGAATGCTGTAATGTCTTCAATAGTATTCTCTAAACATATATTAGTAACTTCAGTGATAAATTCGTTTATGGCAAATTCGAGTGATTCAATATCTTGATAGAAAGTTCCTGCTAAAAAATCACCTAATTCTTCATATTGTATGTATTTATCTTTCATGTAAATTCACCTCTATCTTTCTGGAAATCCTGTACTAATAAAACTATCATTTTATGAGAATCTATTTCTAAAGGATCTATTTCCATCCATTTACTAATTTTCAAGTTTCCCAAAAACTAAAGTCTTTACTAAAGTCTTTATAAGGAGATAAAAAGCTTTTTAATTCTTGACTAATATCTTCTAGATTCCCATATATATTATCTGCGGCTAAATTAATTTCCTCATTAAAATTATATAGCTGTTCATCTACATAACTGAATCCCTCACAGCAATTATTATGTATCAAATTAGATATAAATGGTTTTATTTTCAATACATTTTCTTCATTTAGGATAAATTTATCCCATAACAGCCCCAGTATTATTTTTACGGGTAATTTTTTATCATACGTTCCTTTTACGTTTTTTAATTTAGGTACGATGTCAACCAACTTATCATTACTAGATAGAGAAACTTCTATAATTTCAATAGAAGGGCTATCTAATGCTTCAATTGTCTGATCAGCCCAATCAATTATTTCAGTTTTTGAAAATAAACCAATTTGTAACCCTATACTCAGAACCTCAGCTATTATTTTTATATTAGCCATATATATAGCTCCTTAGATTTTTTGATAATTATACATCGGAGTAACCTGAATTTCAAAAGGTTGTTGCTAGTATGTAGTAACTAAAGGGATTTTTAAACCTAGGATATCTCCACATTGTTATCAAGCTAAAAAACAAAATCTCTCCTAAAACGAAAAAAATGAACAAAATAATAAAAAAGGCTCATTTCTATTTCTTTTTTAGATTCCATTCCTTAGTAAGAAAACTTAGTAGATGAAAAGGTTAGAATGCACAATTAATTGGGAGATAAGTACGAGTAACTTTGAATCTCTTGAACAAATAGTTCTAATTTATAATAAGAGGAGCATATCTACACCGTCCATTTTTAGAATGGGCTGCTTCATTAGCTATTATAATTTTTTATATGATATTCTTTTTGATTAAATCTATTTTGATTGGTATTTATGAAACAGATATTAATAATAAAGAACAATTAAACGAAAAATTAAAAGAAAAAATGAGTAATACCTTTACTTTTTGTTTTGTCGCAATAGGTGCTACTACATACAAATATTACTTCCCTGAAGATTTGGTTGGATGGTTAGGAGTAATAGCAAAATTCATTATACTTTTCGTTGTCCTATTTGGTATTCAATATCTGATTACTGTTTTAGCATGGAAGAAATCCAATAAAATTTAATAAATATAGACAAAAAAGCTTATCCTTTAGGTGAACTGTACCCTATATAATGGATAGTTTAATAAAAAAGCCCTGAAAAATCAAGCACTTAAAAGATGGTCCCAATATTCGATCGGAGCCATTTTTTTTAATGTCCACTGATAACGATTATAATTATACTCCTCCATATAATCCTTTATGTTGAGCTCAAGGGATTCAAATATTTAGGAATATTTATAATCTAATTCATCTTTCATATGACCCAAAAAGGATTCCATTGGTGGATTGTCTAAACAATTGCCCTTACGGGACATAGATTGTCTGATCCCCATTTCTCTTACACGTTTCTGAAATTCAGGGTGTGTATAATGAATACCTTGGTCTGAATGTAGAAGCGCTTCAGGATGGATGACTTCTCCTAATCTCTCTTTCAAGTTATCTAATGTTCGATAGACGATATCCAATTTGTAAAGAAGAGGAGACATGATAGGTTAAAATCTCTCGTGTTGTACTGTCTTTTACACATGATAAATAAGCCTTCTTTCCTTGTCCATAAAATAAATAGGTAATATCGGTTAACAAACTTTTTTCAGGCTCTTCTTGATTGAATTGGCGCTTTAAAAGGTTCGGACATGTTTCATGTTCTTGTGTCGCTTTTGCGATGTGTTTATAAGGATTCGCTCGGCGAATCTTTGTTACAAGATTATATTTACGCATAATACGGTAAATACGCTTGAGATTCATACAAATTCCTTTTGTCTTTTCCAACACCATTTTGATAGAACGACCACCACATATTTTTTCTTTTCGATTAAAAATTTCTTGGATCCATTCATAGTCTGTTTCATCATTACGTTCTTTTTCTAGATGTTTATCTGACTGATGAAGCCACGCATAGTATCCACTCCGACTTACCCCAGCCAGTGTGCAAAGGTAACGCAACATACGTGGGAATTGGAATCGATGTATGGTTTGTTCAATCAGTGCGTATGTTTCTCGTGGTGTTAACGCTTCTTCTGTAACGCATGCCTTTCGAGTTCATCTAACTTTTTTAGGAATGTCAATTCCGCTTCTAAAAACGCAATACGTACTTCCGCTTTTTTTAATTTTTCATCAGAGGAGAGAGGTTTTTCCGAAGGGCGTTCCGTGCTTCCTTTCCCGCGGCGTTTTGTATAAAAGCCTTCTTCACCAAATTGTTCAAAGGTTCTTCGCCAACGTTTCAAGCATTGTTTTGGTTTCTTCTCACCAATCACAGCTAAGTTAAACCCATTCTCTGAAAAGATTTGGCTATGACCTTTTCCTTGTTGATTTTCTTTTAACGCTCTTATTTTGAAATCTGGACAATAGCTAATCGAACGTTCCGACGCTTTTAATACATTTTTATTTTTTTCTAGCTGTTTCATTTGAATCTCGTTAAAAATAATTTTAATCATTCTCCATACCTCATTTCTATCGTTGGTCCCATTATTACGAGGTTTTTTGATAAAAATACACAAAAACCCCGAATCATGGGGCTTTTTTTAAGTGGCCATGATTCGGGGTACAGTTCATATTCCCTGATAGGTTACTTCCTTAAATGAAAATTTTGGGGATATGACGGGGTATTCTTCGAATCGTTTCCGTACCCCTTTGTTAGAATAACACATATCAGTATGTCCAAGTGTAGAAGATTACTTACAATAGTTTGTGAGTTTTTGCACCAGAACCGAAAAATTCACAAATTTTTCTATATTTAAGAAATATTTTACATATATTTCATCTTCTGATGTGATAGAATATTAATTGTCAGTATTTTGGATATTTTATAAATTAGTTAAATCATTTATCCATGAACAGACATGATACAGAACCATATTGAAGGTGGAGGAAAGTGGTATGGATCTAGATACCAAGAGATTTGCCTATATTTTAGAACAGAAAATGACTACTTGTATGGAAAAAGTATCAAAAGCAATTTATTGTAGTGAGCAAAAGCAGTTCGATCGAATTATTCAGGATGCTTTGAGTGATATTAAGATAATGATTAGTTTGACCCAAGTTTATATGTTAATAGACAAAGAATCTTCAAAAGACTTAAGACAACTTCAGAATAAACTAATTCAAGCGCGTATATATATTGAGAAGGAAGCTACTACATTAAAAGTGGAGATTCGAAGAATGGTTAACACAATTTAAATTTATTCATTTCAATAATAAGTAATTTCGTTTTAACCTGAATTATTCATCGAAGTATAAAAATTTGGTGATCTTATGAGATTTATAGTGTTAAGGCAAATATGCAAATATATAACAGTCCAATTAAAGGTGATTTTAACCAGTTATTGGTATGAATTCGATTTTTGAGAAGACTTCTCTCTTGGTGCGGGTTCGATTTTTTTTAATGGGATATTTAGTTGAATTTTAGCTGTTGCACTCGGGTGAGTACGTCCCCAAAAAGGCTTTTATAGACAAAACTTGAGGACATTTTGAAATAGAGTGAGCGACCAGACTTCACCAACTTGCTTGCCACTTTGATTAGGTGGGTACGAATCGTTTGGATTTGAAAGCCCTTATACATGGTCGGAAAACTTAACGTCCGTAACCAGTTTGTGTTTGAAATCTTCAGTTAATGACTTAGTTTTATGTGTCGAAATTGTGAATTATAATAGGAAATAGTTTAAAATATGGGTAAATAATACTTTTTTGTTATAAAAAGGGTTGACAAGAAAAAAATTAAATAGTAAATTTTGGATATATTATTTTTAAGTATTTAAAAAAATGCAATTAATAAGAATGAAGGGGTATGGCAACCAAATGCAAAATATGGGGCCATATGCAATAATTTTCCAAAACATAGCCGGACAGTGTAACAAAAAGGAGACTAATTAATATTGTTACAAACAATTTTTGGTACAGTATTTAGTTACATCTAAATTCAATGCAATTTAGTTCTGTATTTGAAAAGAAAAAATGTAACATAAACGTTCGTTTTTGTTACATTTCATTCTCTTTAATAAAGTAATTGGGACTTATTTGCACATGGCCCTAGAAAACCATTTTGGTTGTCATAGCCCATAAACGGAGGTATAGCAATGATATTAAGAGGTAGTGTTTATTCTAATATGCTAGAAATGGAAACCAGTATAACAGTTATTATTCCAAACAAATTTAATATGGAGCAAAATTATCAAGTGGTATATCTGCTTCACGGTCTTTGCGGAGGTAATGGTGATTGGGCAAATTATACGATGCTGCCTGTTTATGCAAATGACTATAATGCAATATTTGTAATGCCAGAAATATCCAGAAGTTTTTGTTCGGATATGAAATTTGGATTTAAATTTTTTAGCTACGTTTCTGAAGAATTGCCAATTATATGTAAAAGTGTCTTTAACATTTCTTCAGAAAGAGAGGATACGATAATTATTGGTGATTCAATGGGAGGATACGGGGCTTTGAAATGCGCATTATCAAAGCCAGAGCAATATGGGTATTGTTGTGCATTTTCATCACCATGCTTATTTTTGAAGGAGGATTTAGATGAGCATGGAGAGATTGAAAGATTTAGAATGGTTTATGGAGAACAGATGCTCAAGGATTTTCAAGGGATTTTAGGAGGTGACTTGAATTGGAGTGATGAGCACGAGATATTGGACCTAGCTAACAAGATCAAAGATCAGTCAGTCAGACCTGAAATATATATCGCATGTGGAACTGAAGATTTTATGCGTGATATTAATGTAAGATTCAACAATGAAATGCGGAATCTTAACTTTGACATTGAGTATGAAGAATGGTCAGGCAATCATGACTGGTATTTTTTCGATCAAGCATTAAAAAAAGCATTAAAGAAAGTTCTGAAATAATTCAAAATATTATTCTAGTCAAATAGAAAAGTCTTTGGAGCTCTAGCTGGATGATAAAGGAGGAAGAAGTATATTGCAAGAGATAAAAGAAATCAAAAATGAAATTCGAAGTTATATGAAAGAAAATTTTTTATTTGGCTATAAGGACGATGAACTTCTTGATGATACATCATTTTTAGAGATTGGTGTGTTGGATTCCACTGGTATCATGGAGTTGGTTGCATTTCTCGAGCGTGAATTTAAAATATCAGTCTTAGATGAAGAAATCATTCAAGAAAATCTTGATTCGATCGATTTGATTTCAGAGTATTTATTAAAAAAGCTTGCATAAGATAATTATTTAATTGTTCTTGTGAATATTTTTCAATATGGAGGTGTTATCAAATGAAGTATTGTTCTAAATGTACTTTATCAGATAAACTTTTTTCCGTTACAATAGATGATGATGGCGTGTGTAATTTTTGTAAAACTCAAACATATACATCCGATTATAAAAAGCCGGAGGACCTCGGCTTAAAAACAAATGGGAAAAACTATGATATTGTATTAGCATATAGCGGAGGAAAAGACAGCACATATACTTTATATTTATTAAAAGAAAAATACAAATTGAATGTTTTAGCTGTTACATTTGATAATGGATTTTTAGCAGAGGAAACATACAGTAATATTAGAAATGTTTGTGCCAGTCTTAATGCAGATAGCTTAATCGTTGCTCCTTCTACCAAGAAAATAAATGCAATATATAAATATTCAAATGAAGATGAATCTTTACCAAAAAAATCCCTTGAGCGGGCTAGTGCTATCTGTACTTATTGCATTGGTTTGGTAAAAATGTATGTTTACAAAGAAGCAATTTTAAGAAAAATTCCATATATCACATTTGGCTTTACACCTGGACAGATTAATATCAATAAGCAAGTCGTTAAATTAGATTATAGAACTCTGAAATCTAACTTTGCTAGAATCAAAGGTAACATAATAAAGGAATTTGGAGAAAGCTATAGCTCAATTTTACTGATGGATGATTTGGTGGATGAAAATAAAGACAATATACCTGCTTTGTTTTATCCATTTATGAATGATAATTATAATGAAAATCAAATTCTTGATAAAATTTCAGAATTTGGATGGGTCAAGCCTACAGATACCGATGGAAATAGTACCAACTGCCTTATGAATGCATATGCCATTCATAAGCATAAAGAAAAGTATGGATTTCATCCATATGCATTAGAGCTATCCCATTTGGTTAGAAGCAATTCAATGGATAGAGAAGAAGCTCTAAGCAGAATTATGGAAGATGATAATAAGGAAATTATTAAGTATGTTGAACAAAAGTTAAATAATTGCTAAGTGGAGCGTTTACATTTGAATTTGCGTATGCAGAAACAAAGAAGCAAAGATAGTTTTTGATATGAGGTGGATATTTAACTTCATGAAGTAATTCGCGATAACAATGAAAGCGATTGCGATGGTTAGGGGCGACATGAATTGGAGAATTTGTATGAGTATTTTCATAATAGCTGCAAAACATATCCAAATAACTATTATGTTTTTGACCAAAAATATTGGACATATAACGAAGTGAATCAATATATAAAAGCCATGACTGTTAAAATTAAAAATAATGGTATTGGTGTTAATGACAAAGTAATTTTATATATGGAAAATTCAATCGAATATATCATATCTTATTTTGCGATTTTATATTTGGGTGCAACAGTTGTTCCTATCACGATATCATCAACCATTGAGAATATAAATGATATTGTAGAGGACTGTAAGCCTGCGCTTCTATTAACTTCTTCAAGTGTTTTTTCGAATATTAAAAATACAGAGTTGGCAAAAAAAAACAATGTTCAATCAATTAGTATAAAAGAAATTGATAGCACAGTTTGTGTTGAGAGCCAGCAATGTAGGACAGGGCAGCTTGCAATGATTATTTATACTTCAGGGACAACCAGTAAACCAAAGGGGGTTATGCTGACTCACAAAAATCTAATTACAAATACAGATTCTATTTTAGATTATTTGTGTCTAGATCATTCTGATAGTATTTTGGCTACGCTGCCATTTACTTATTCGTATGGTAATTCCATATTATTAACGCATACAAAAGCGAGCGGTTTATTATATATATTTAGAGCAACCTATCCACAAGAAATTCTTAATATACTAAAAAGAGAAAATATAACAGGCTTTTCTACGGTAGGTTCCCATCTAAATATAATGCTGAAACAGGGGAACTTTACAGCGGAGAGCTTTGGAAAACTTAGATATATTACACTTGCGGGGGAGCAGACGGTGAAGTCAAATTTAATCAAGCTGAATAACATGAACAAGGACTTAAAAATATATGTTATGTATGGACAAACCGAAGCAAGTGCAAGATTAACCTATTTAGAACCAAATATGCTTCAGCAAAAGCTTGGTTCTGTCGGAAAAACGATTAAGGGCGTTACGCTTAAAATTGTTGATGAAGAGGGTATAGAGGTTGAACATGATGAAAATGGTGAGATTATTGTAAAGGGAGATAACATAATGTCGGGCTACTTAAATATGCCTGATGAAACCGAGAAAGTGCTAAAAGACAGATGGCTTTATACAGGGGATATCGGCTACAAGGATTCCGATGGATATATTTATATTATAAGGCGGAAAAATGACATTATAAAATATCTTGGGTACCGAATTAGTCCAGTGGAAATAGAAAATTACATCAATATGCATGATAATATTTTGGAATCCGCCGTTGTTGAGTGCCGTAAGGAAGAGAATGTGAAAATTGCAGCTGTAATAGTTTTGAAAAATGAAAAGCTGGATATCAATGACTTATCGCAAATTTTAAGGAGAAAATTACCATCATATAAAATACCTAGTATTTTATATACTGTGGATAAACTGCCTAAAACTTCAAATGGGAAAATTAAGAGAAGCGAGTTAAAAGAAATGCTAAAACAATCATTTTTATAAGGGGGGTAATATAAGAATGGTCTATCAATTTCTCGAAAAGAATAAAAACTTATCTACAGAGGCTGTTATATACGGAGAAGATAAAATTACTTATAAAGAATTATTCCGAAAAAGCAGTTTGCTAGGCAGGAAGCTTTCTGGTGAAGCTTCAGACACTATCATTATATGTATACCGAATAATATATATTATGTCGTTTCATACTTTTCAATATTAGCTTGTGATAAAATCGTATATCCGATTTCAAGTTTAAGTAAACAAGATGAAGTAATTAGTGCAATAGAACGTACAGGCTCTAATGTCATTTTATGCACTCATGATTACTATGAACAATTAAAGGCAATGTGCCAAAACAGCAATATCAAGATTATTTGTGTAGATAATGAAACGCTATATGACTCAAATACAGATGATTTGGAAAGCATTTGTTACGATGAAAGCAAAATAAATGATACTTGTGTGCTTCTAAATACTTCAGGTTCAACGGATATACATAAAATTGTGATGCTGACTCAGAAAAATATCATGACGAATTGCACAGACTGGGTTGAGGGTGCCTTAGATACATCGACTCATGGTAAAGTATTGATTGCTATGCCAGCCTGTACCTCCTTTGGTACTGTCGTAATAACCACATGCGTCTTGCTAGGCTGGACCATTGTGTTTATGCCGTCATTTTTCAATAGCGCAACTCTTTTACAAACAATTGGAAAAGAAGAAATAACGCATCTTATTTGCATTGGAAGTATGCTGAATATTTTAGCTTCGGATGTGGATAAGCTTGGACCGAGTAATTATAATTCACTCAAATTCATAGGAATTGGTGGGAATAAGGCAGTTCCGGAAACAATGAAAATCATGATGAAGTATTTTCCGGAAGTTGGACTTAGTCCGGGATACGGAATTACGGAAGCAACTTGTATTGTATCGGGCATCCATCCTGATATATCCAGAAATAATAAGGAACTATTTTATGAAAAAATCCATTCTGCGGGAAAGCCCTATAGAAATAGCAATGTCAAAATTGATAATAGGGAAGGTATGCCGAATTCTACTGGAGAAATTTTAATAGGTGGTCCTATTGTAATGAAAGGATATTACAATAATACTAAAGCCACAAAAGCAGCACTGAACAACGGTTATTTACATACTGGCGATATTGGCTATTTTGATGAAGATGGTTATTTATACGTAGTTGGCAGAATAAAAAATATTATTAAATCTGGAGGCTATACTGTTTTTTCGGAAGAAATTGAAGCTGCTTTGCAAAATAGCGGAATGGTTAAGGAAGCTTATGCATATGGAATTCCGGATCCGATTTTAGATGAGAAAATTATAGTTGATGTTATACCTATAGATGGCGCAATAAATGTTTTAGATATTGAGGAGTATTGTTTACAGCATTTAGCAAAATATAAGATTCCATCAAAAATACAATTTGTAAGCGATATCAAGAAAACAAAGAATGGAAAAATACAAAGAAAGGTTTATACACTAAATGAATAGTGAAGAAATCAAAATAATTATTAAAGACACAATATTGGAATGCATAGGCAAAAAAAAAGACATTACAGAGAATACCGATTTGTTAGCTATAAATATATTTGATTCAATCACATTTGTGAAATTAGTTAAGCAATTAGAAAAAATATTTCAAATTGAGTTTGATATTTTTGATCTATCTATCAATAATTTCAAGAATATTGAATTAATATCGGCTAATGTAAGAGAAAAAATAGAGCTTTCTAACAAAGAAGTAACGGAAGAAAAGTAAAAGTATAAAAGTACGAAAGGAATGAATTATTATGGAAAATTATCAATTAGAAGCGCAGGTATTGGAAAGTATTATTAAAAGGCTGGGAATTGAAAATATAACTGACGATGTTTATACACAATATTATAATGTGCCAATTTTTTCAGCAGATGATGAGAAAGGTATTGGACTAGGCTTAGATTCCATTGATGCGATAGAGATTATTATAGCCATTAAGGAAGATTTTGATGTAAAAATTGGGGATGAAGATATGGAAGCTTTGCAAAATGTATCTTCCATTGCTGATTTTATAAAAAATAAGAAATAAAATTGGATACTTTGTGGGAGGTGAATATTCGAGTGTTGAGTCCTAGAGTAGTTGTAACTGGAATTGGGCTTATAGCAGGGAATGGTAATAATAAAGATGAATTTTTCGAAAATTGTTGCAATGGGGTGTCAGGTTTAAAAAAGTGTTCTTTGTTTGATGCTTCTATATTTAGTACAGAATACGTTGGACAGATTGAAGAAGAATTTCCGTATTTAACAGAGCTGCCTAGCGATAAAGAAAGAATACAGTTAATCATTGAAAAATGTTTGGTAGAGATGATGAAAGATAGTAACTTAACAAAAGAATATATTTCAAAGTTGGGAAACAAAGCATATCTTTCTTTTGCAACTTCTCTTGGGAATAATGGGAAAATAATGCAATATATGAAAAGTAAATTGAAAGGAAAGCTTGAGCCGGAGTGGTTAATACAAATTCCAAGCCTTTTACCGTGGATAAAGGATTTTATAGGCATAGAAGGCGGTTGTTACACCACAACAACTGCCTGTGCAGCTTCTACTACTTCGGTGGGCATCGCACTTGACTTAATTAAAAGCAAGAAAGCAAGTTTAGTTGTAGTGGGAGGAGCTGACCCACTTAGTGAATTTAGTTGTTACGGCTTCAATTCCTTGAGAGCATTAACGAAATCAGTATGTAAGCCGTTTGATGAGGAGAGAGACGGCATTAATATAGGGGAGGGTGGAGCATTTTTAGTATTAGAATCGCTTGAAAGTGCAAAGGAAAGAAATGCTAAAATCTATGCTGAGATATTGGGATATGGGATTAATAATGATGCATACCATATAACCAGTCCTGATCCGAAAGGAGAAGGTGCGTTTTTATCCATGAATATGGCTATTGCAGATAGTAATAAAGAGCTTGAGAGTATTGATTACATTAATGTGCACGGAACAGGTACAGTACTGAATGACAAAATGGAGCTTAGAGCAATTCAAAATTTGTTTCAGGATACGAATAAAAAGGTATTGGTATCATCTACAAAATCCTTGATTGGACATTGTCTGGCTGCGGCAGGAGTAATTGAACTGGCAGTTACAATATTATCAATTCATAAGGGAATATGTATAAAAAATGTGAATTTGTATAACGAAATGAATAGATATGGAAATATAGAGTTATTAAAGGAAAATAAAAACATAAAAATCAGGACCGCTTTATCAAATAATTTTGCATTTGCTGGAAATACAGCCAGTATATTAGTTGGTTCTTACTGCGAATAACATAATAAGCTTATCCTTATAGTCACCTCTTGGAGACTTGAATAGGTTTTGACACGGTCTATATAAAATTGTAGCTATTCAGTAAATTAGTTGAATATGGAGGAAATATGAAATATAGATATAATTTTAAAATTCGTTTTGGCGATACAGATGCATATGGGATTGTTCATCATAGAAATTATTATAATTACTTCGAAGAAGCAAGATTTCAATTTTCAGCAGATATATTTGGATTTAATGTGGAATCAGATGTTAAATTTCCGGTTATAGAGTCATCTTGTATTTATAAAAATCCTCTTAAATTTTCTTTGGATTATCATATTTTGGAGGTGGAGTGCAGAATCATTGAAAATGCTAAGCTGGAATTTAACTATATCATTAAAGATAAAACTTCAAAAAAGAAGTATGCTTATGGTAAAACGGTTCATGTATGTGTAAATGAAAAGAATAAAATGTGTGTAGAAATACCAGAATGGATAAGCAAAAAATTAGTGGATTCTTCTTTTGTGGTTTAGAGGATTTAAATGGTAACTAGGAATATAAGCCTGAATGGGGTCAAAAGTAGTATGTTCATGCAAACACAAAATTATAAATTTAAGATAAGTTAAAATTTATATAAAAAAGAGGCAAATAATATGGAATTAGAAAAAATCTTAGAAGTGGTACCAATTCGCAAACCAATGTTATGTATTGATAATATTTGCGAGGTAATGTATGGTCAATCTGCAAAAGGATATAGAAATATAAAAAGGGATGAAGATTGGGCAAAAGGACACTTTATTAATGATCCTATTTTTCCGGGGACATTGATTATTGAAACTATGGCTCAAATTGGAGCATTTATTTTCTATAATGAAGAAAATCCTCAAATGTTAAAGTCTTACTTAGGAAAAGTAAATGATGTTAAATTTCTTCAAAAAGTCATTCCTGATTGCAGAATGTACATTAACGCAGAAATTGTTATGAAAATAAAAAAAATGGCACGGATTCGATGTGAAGCTCTTGTAAATGATGAAATAGTCGCACAAGGTGAATTAACTTTATATTATATGGAAGATTTATTGTAATAAGTTTACTATTAAACTTGTATTCCAGGAGGAATTATATGGATGAAATATCAATAATCGGAATTGGTGTAATAAGCAATTTAGGTAATGATGTAGAAACGATTTGGGAAAAATTAATGCAAGAGGGTGAAACCCTTAATAGTGGAGATGAAATTCTGTTTGAATCAGGATTATCCTTAAGCCAAAGAAAAAAAGCAAACCGTTATTCTGAAATAGGCTTCTATGTTTCAAAGATGGCTCTTAAGGATTCCAAAATCAATGTAGACAATATAGATAAGAAAAGGGTCGGTACTGTTTATACTACCGGCTATGGGCCGATAGTGTCTTCATTAAAATTTAGTGAAAGTGTAGTCGAAGGTGATTATGAATTTTGCAGTCCTACAATATTTGCCAACACGGTAAATAATACTTGTGTAGGACACATATGCATGTTACTTGGCTTCAAAGGTGTTAGTACTGTTTTAATGGGGAGTAATAATCTAACCTATTCACAGATTTTGATGAATAAGGAGCATACAGACTATATTCTGACTGGAGCGATTGAAGAATATTGTAAAGAATTACATGATACCTTTCAGATACATGAAAATTCTAAGAATATTTTCATAAAAGAGGGAGCAGTTTCATTATTAGTGAAAAATAAGGATGATTCAGGCTTAGCATATTGCAATATAGTTGATGGTTTCGAATGCAATATTGACAAATACCCTATCACTGACAGAGTAGAGGAAAATAAAGTTAGAGGGAAAATTAAACAATTAATCAGTGAAGCGGTAAAGCAATATGATATTGATGTCTTTTTTAGCTCCTGTAATAATTCATATTTTGATTGTGTAGAGTTAGAAGCTGCTCAAGAAGTATTAAACAAAGATACCTTATATGTCAATCATGTGAAAAATTTATTTGGTGAAACCTTAGGGGCGGCATTTAATATGAATGTTATGGTAGCAGCATTATGTATTAAAAATAGCAGGCTACCATTGAAGTTAGATTCACTTCAGAGGAAGGTCAATTGTGCGCTGGTTTCAGGTTATGATATATCTGGAAATTATATGCTTGCAGTGCTTAAATCAGCTTAATAATGGAAAGGGGTGTAGGAATGAAGGGATTAGAAAATAAAAGAATCATAGTCACAGGTGGCTGCAAAGGTATTGGCAGAGCGATTGTCGAGAAATATTTACAGGAGGGTGCTGTTGTTGCCGCTACTTATTATAAGTCAAAGGATTCATCTGATCAAATGAAAAGCGAATTAGAAAGCTATTCAGACAGGCTGGCTATTTATAACATGGATGTAAGCGATGCAGAACAGGTGAATAAAGTAATGGAGCAAATACAAGATGATTTTAAAGGAATTGATATATTAGTGAATAATTCAGGGATAACCCAGGATAGCCTATTATATTCCATGAAAAATAGTGATTGGGATAAAGTAATAAAGACCAATCTTTATGGACCATTTTATACTTGCAAAAGTGTCTTATTAAATATGATTAAGCAAAAGTACGGAAGTATTATTAATATAGCATCGGTATCAGGTATAGTTGGGATACCGGGTCAAAGTAATTATTGTGCTTCAAAGTTTGGAGTAATTGGATTAACAAAATCGCTTGCTAAGGAATTGGCGTCAAAAAATATAAGAGTAAATGCAATAGCACCTGGATACGTTGATACCGAAATGATAGATAACGTAAAGATTACGAATGAATTGATGCGAAACAAACATTCGCTGGGGAGGATTGGAAGCCCAAACGAAATTGCTAATATAGCTCTTTTTTTGGCAGGTGATGCATCTAGTTATATAACAGGACAAGTTATAGTAGCGGATGGAGGCTTTATTTAGGGAAAGGAAGATTAATATGTGCGGTATTGCAGGGGTCATTGGTGATAATAAAAATTATTCAACTACTATGCTTAATATGATAGAATCCTTGTCCCACAGAGGAAAAGATTCCTTAGGCAGTTACAAAGATGATAATGCTTTATTATACCATACGAGGCTGGCTATTTTGGGAATTGAAGATGGACATCAACCGGTTTTAAATCAAACAAAAACAATTGTTTCTGTAGCAAATGGTGAAATATATAATTATCGAGAGTTAACTACATCCTTAAAAAAACTCGGATATGTTTTTTCAGATGCCTGTGATACAAATATAATTCCTCATTTGTATGAGGCATACGGAACGGATATGTTTAAAATGATTAATGGACAGTTTGCTATAGCAATTTGGGACAAAAATAATGAAAAGTTAATCTTAGCAAGAGATAAATTTGGTGAAAAACCACTGTATTACAGAAAGATAGAGAATAATATATTTTTTTCTTCTGAGATTACGCCTTTATTAATACCTGAAAAAAGCTATGAGATAAATGCAAAATGCTTAAAAGATATTTGTACGACCTGGGTACCGATTCGGGGGAAAACCTTATATAAAGATATTAATTCGGTTGACAGTGGTCAATATTTGATAATTGAGAAGCATAGGATAACATCGAAGTATTATTACGCTCCGACCTTTCTTACTGATAGCTTTAACAATAAAAGTAAAACGGAGCTATTGGAAGAATTAGATACTTTGCTGAAAAGATCAGTATTGAAACGTATCAACACAGATGTACCGATATCGTTTTATTTAAGCGGTGGACTTGACTCAAGTCTGATTGCAGCAATTGCCTCAGAATATATAGAGGGAAAAATGAATACGTTTTCCATATCGTTCAGTGATAATAATCTTGACGAGGCAGAATATCAGAAGGTTATGTCTGAAAAACTAAATAGTAAGCATCGTCAATTGAAAATTACGGATACGATGATAATTGACAATTTGTATAACGTAATATTACATTTGCAAACTCCGATATTAAGATTAGGTGCCATACCGATGTATTTGTTGGCAGAATATGTACATAATAACGGTTTTAAGGTTGCGTTATCGGGGGAAGGAGCCGATGAGCTGTTTGGCGGATACGATATATTCAAAGAAGCTAAAATCCGCGCCTTTTGTGAAAGAGATCCCAAATCAAAGTTAAGACCATTGTTGTACAAAAAGACAAATTCCTATATTAATAATTTTAATAATAATAATTCTGCTGCACTGGCAACCTTTTTTAATCAGGTAAGATCAAGTGAGTTGTTTTCAAGCCATGCAATCCGCTTTCAATTTGGGGAATATTGCTCTCAATTTTTTTCGGATACTATGAAAAAAATATTGAAAGATTACTCGGTTAAAGAGGATTTAGCAATTGATCTGCCAAGCGGCTTCGAAAATTATACAAATATATCGAAGGCTCAATATTTAGAAATAAAAACATTTATGAGCAACTATTTATTATCCACACAAGGAGACCGCGTTTCAATGGCACATAGTATTGAATGCAGATATCCGTTTTTAGATAATGATGTCGCTGCCTTTGCATTTAGTTTAAACGATAGATACAAAATAAATGTTTTAAATGAAAAATATATTTTGAAAGAGCTTGCAAAAAAATATTTACCGGATGAGATTATTAACAGAAAAAAATTCCCATATAGAGCTATGATTAGTGGCAACAGTTTATTAAATAATGAAAAAGTCAGTATGGCAGTTTCGGAGGAGAGTCTGAAAAAATATGATGTTTTTAACAGCATTGCAGTAACCCGTTTTTTTAATAAAGTTAGAAGCAAAAATCATACAACCGAAAAGGAGATGATGCTTTTATTGTTTATCATTAGCACACAGATCTTACTGAACCAAAATGATACTGTTATTCATCTAGTCAGCTAATCATAATGCACATAGGATAGGTCGGGTCAAGATAAAGGCAGTATTCTTATGGTGAGCCACACAAGGGAATTTTATTTAGATATTGTAACAGTTGTATGGGTTTGTCAAGGTTTCAAATGGGAGAAAAATTCTCATCAAAGACTTTGATATGAATTTCATCTTCAAAAATATAGTAATTTTAGAGTGTCTTCATGGAAGGTTTTGGGTTTTGTTGAAAAGGAATATTAGGGAGAGAAGCTGTTTGGATATTTGATAAAAAAATAGTAACAGCATCTAGAAAGGGGAATTAAAGTAATGGTGGTGATATATAGAATTAATATAAATGAGAGTATTAAGAAGAATAATATTCAAAATTTATTACAATATATATCTTCCCCTAGAAGAAAAAGAGCAATGAGATTTTGGAATGTTCGTGACTCCTATCGAAGCGTACTGGGAGAAATGCTGGCTCGTTATGCAATATGCCGTCATAGCGGCTGCTTGAATGAAAACATTGAAATACAGTTTGATCCAGGCAGTAAACCAAGGTTGTTATTTCCAGCGGGACTTTTTTTCAATATATCACACTCGGGTGATTGGGTATTATGTACAATATCCAATAATTCAGTTGGCATTGATGTAGAGTATATGAAAGAAGTTAATTTACAAATTGCGGAGTCTTTTTTTTCAACGAGTGAATATCAATTCATTTTGAATCATCATTCAGAAGAGGAGTTAAAAAAGAGATTCTATCAGATATGGACTTTAAAGGAAAGCTATGTCAAAGCGGATGGGCGGGGGTTGCGATTGCCCATGAAATCTTTTTCGATGCTTATTAAGGAACACCATATATCAATTCATACTGAAAATGCTTTAAGAAATTGTCAGTTTAAGACGTTTCAAATGGATGAGCAATATATAGTTTCAGTATGCTCGGTACAAGATCCCATAGGTGACAGCATGGAGGATTTAAATATAAAAGATGTGGTTAGCCTCCTTCAGAGTACCTGATTGGGATATATATTCACTTTAAAAGAGCCACTTATGTAGCTCTTCTATAAAAGGATGTCAATCATTAAGTGACGGAAAATTACGATAAATTATTTATGTAAATTAAAAAATATAATTAATAAAGGGGAAAAACAAATGGAAATTCGCGAAAAAAAACAAAATAAAGTAGTAGTAGCAAAAAAAAGTATAGTAAGTTATATGAGGGAATTAAGAAGTAGAGTATCTGAAGAAAAAAAAGATGTCGATAGATTTTCGGAGCAGGTAGTATCTACTGATAGACGTAGGGGGGTATTAAATGGAAAATATGTAGATCGACTTGTAGTTTTCTTAAAGGGAACTGGATGCAGCATTATTAAAAAGAATGGCGGGTGTACTTGCTGTGGCTTTTATTCTATTTCCAATCTAGGTGATAAAATAGAAGATTCCTTTTATATTAAGGAGATTCACGAGATAATTAATGATAAAGATAACAAAATATCAGATTTTAATATAGTTTGTTTATATAATGACGGAAGCTTGCTCGTTGAGGAGGAATTAAGCTTTAAGGTATTAATCTATATGATTCAAACCTTAAATTCAATTGATTCAATAGAAAAAATAGTAATTGAAGCAAAGGTAAATGACATTACGGAAGAAAAGTTAAAAAAAATCAGAGAAGTTACGGATAAAGCGTTTGAAATTACAGTTGGCTTTGAATCAGCCAATCAAAAGGTAAGAGAATTATGTGTCAACAGACCGTTTACCAATGAAAGCTTTGAAAAAAAGGTAGAGCTGGCTAAGGCTTATAATATCAGTATAGTGCCGCTGTTAATGGTAAAACCGGCCTTTTTGTCGGAAATTGAAGCAGTTGAAGATTTTGTATCAAGCTTAGTATATCTGGAAAAATTCAATCTGGAAAGGATTGATATGGAATTACCAACCGTTGTAAGAGATACACTCAACTATGACTTATGGGCTAAGGGGATGTATAAGCCTATTACGTTTTGGTCTGTTATAGAAATATTACAGCGAAGAGCCAAACTTGATTTAAAAGTGCCTTTTTATATCAGCCCAATGGTTTATTCGGTAGAAGCTGTTGATAAAGCTGGTAATTGCGATAAGTGCAATGAATCCATTTATAAAATGTTTGAGCAGTATAACGAAAGCGGAGATGTATCAATTTTTGATAAGGTTGATTGCGGTTGTAAAGAGAATTGGAAGCAAATGATGAATGAAACAAGTAGTATTAACAATCTTGAGGACAGAGTAATTCATGTATTAAATGAATTAAAAAGTAATCCTGTAAACTCTTAAAAAAGTTTTTAAACAAAAAATCCCTCCTGTTAACATACGTGTGTCAGCATATTCATGCGACACTTATCATAGGTATCGACATTGACAAAGAAGTACATGTAACCAGATCACAAGATCTTCGTGGGATTGAAGTTGCCAAGCCACTTATTGGTTAACCTTGGCACAGTTCCTTCGTAAGAAGGGAATAAGGGAATAAGTGTTGTTCTTGTTAGCCTCACGCATGTTAATAAGAGCAAAGAGCTAAATGATAACTCCCCAACATCTGACAAGATCAAGTGCCGGTCGTCAAGGTACTAGTTTATTATCAGATGTTGGGGACCTTTCACGTTATTCTCATCCTCGACAAATTCAAAAACCGGATGGTTTTTTGGGGAAAACATAAGGGCAAAACAAAAAGGTGCCACCATATTTTATCGTCCCAATTTACTCTAGTAATTGAATTAGCTACCTGTCGTAGAAATCCCTTTTAAAAATCAGAGAAAACGGGAGTATTCGAGACAAAATGATTAAAAATTTAAGGAGTAATGAATTAAGTGGGATAATTGCTTACAATAAAAACCAGGAGGTTATTCTATCATGTCAATCATTCAAAACATAAGAATATATTTTAAAGAATACTTGGCAGATTATAAAAAAGAAATAGTGCAAATATTCTTTCTGCTCGCTATAGGAATAGGTATCAGCATTACTCTTCCGATTATAGTTAGTATTTTTATTGATAGTCTAGATAATAGCAGCTATCAAAGTGACTTTTTTATAAGTCTTGCCGGTATCTATCTAGCTATGCTTTTTGTAAAAATAATAGTTGAAACAATTAATTCTTATATCAGTGAACGTTTGGGATGGACGATTAGTAATAAATTAAGAGTCAATTTGGTAAGGCATAGTATTGATCTGGACTTTAACTTTCATAAGAAGCATAAAACAGGAGAGATGATCGAAAGAGTGGACGGAGATGTTACTTTTCTATCAAATTTCTTTTCTATGTTTTTGGTTAATATAATCGGTAATTCCATATTTGTATTGCTCATTATTACTATGTTTTATATAAAAAGCGGACTGATAGGCATATGTTACAGCATAATAGCTATTTTTGCATATTTTGTATTCTTATCTTTACAAGAGAAAATTGTGAAACTATGGACTGCATATAGAGAAGATGAAGCCCAATTATATGGTTATATACAAGAAAGTATTTCTGCAAGAGAAGATATACTTGGAATAGGGGAAAAAAATTATTTTAAAAGCTTATTAAAAAAATATTTACATAAAACAAAAGTAGATTTCAGAAAAGCTGTTGTTATAAGTAATATTCCGACTTCTGGTTTTTTTGCGCTTCTAAACGTTGGAGATTTAATAGCAATTGGTATCGGAGTCTATTTGTTTTATAAAAATGAAATGACAATGGGGACTATTTATCTAATAAGCACTTATGTAGGCTTGCTGAATAGACCTTTTATAGCGCTTCGATATGAGTTAGAAAATTTGCAAAAAATAGGAGCATCTTTAAACAGAATTTCAGAATTATTTGCTTTTCAAAGTAAAATAAGCACCGGAAATATAAAGCTGAATAAAGAAAAACTTTCCATTGATGTTAAAAATGTATCCTTTTCGTATGGAGATACTCCAGTTTTAACAGATATTTCGTTTCAGGTAAAGCAAGGGGAAACAATCGGCATCGTTGGTAAGACAGGCAGCGGGAAAACAACATTAATTAAATTGCTTGCGAAAATGTACGACATAGAAACAGGAAGTATATTGATCAATGACAAGAATATAAAGAAATTAGATGTAAAGGATTTTTACAAGCATATATGTTTTATATCCCAAAACAGTAGAATTTTTAACGGCACTGTCTATGAAAACTTAACATGCTTTGATTCCTCTGTCAGCCATAAAGAAGTAAATGATGTAATAGAAAAAATTGGGCTGATTGACTGGGTAGCTAGTTTGCCAGAGGGCATTCATACAGTCATCAATCATTCTATGCTTTCGGCAGGACAGGAGCAGCTTTTGTACATTGGAAAAGCATTTCTCAATGAAGCACAGCTCTATATTTTTGATGAAGTAAATTCGAAATTGGACGAAAAATCGGAAGATAAAATTTTCCAAGCATTAAAAAAGTTAACGTATGATAAGACCGTTTTTATTATAGCTCACAAACTGAAATTGCTTGAACTAGTTGATAAAGTGCTAATACTTGAAAATGGAAAAATTAAACTTTACGATGAACGCAAACATGTATCAAACAGAATTATAGAAGGGAATCTGTAAGATGTATAAAATATTAAAAGTTGCGCTAAAGCATACATTATTAATTTACTTGTTTGTTGTATTATTTGATGCTATTTCCTATTCAGTTATTTTTACTATTACTGGGATAGCAAGGCGGGATATTTTTAACGAATTGCAGGGCTTGGAAACCATTATCAATCTTAATATAGTAGCATTAGTTATTTTGTCTACCTTAGCACCTCTCGTTGTTAACGTTACGAAGCAAATAAATGGATATTTATTTTCCACAGCACAGCAAAATATAAGTAATAACTTAAAGGAATACATATATAAAATCATTTATAAGTTACCAATAAATAAAAAGTTTAATGATACTTCAGGAGAAGTTATTACCCGTTTTCGTGATGACAACGCAGATATAGTCAATTTTTTTACTGAAATATATAATCAAACTCCAAAATTAATGATGTCAATTATTACTCTAATCATAATGTTTAAAATAAACACTTTCTTAACCATTATCAGCGTAGTACCGTTGCTTATCGTAATATTTACAATACATCTTATTCAAGGAAGACTTGTTAAAAATAAAAGGCTGGCACGTCAGTCTACGGATAAAGCAACACAGTTTTTAGGTGATATATTTAGTTCCTTGGATACAATAAAAGTATCGGATAAAACAGAGGAATATGTGGAGCATTACAAGGAATTATGTGAGTCCAGAGGAAGATATTCCATTAAGGATGCATTTTTACAAAATCTATTATCACTTTTTTCTTTGAATCTAATGTTTTTCGCTTTGGCTGTGATTCTTTTCTTTGCTTATAATGCGATTAAAGCTGGTACTTTTACGATTGGTGATTTTATTTTATTTGAGTATTATTTCTGGTTCTTAACAGATTTACCAGGAGTATTTAGCAGTGTATACAGCAAATATAAGCAATTGGCTGTTGCTAAGCAGAGGATACAGGAACTTGACCTATTAGCAGATACAGAAAATAATACTATGAAGCACAGTGACAGCGTTAATGGAATCTTTATTCAAAACAAATATGAGATAAAGAAAAATGAATTGTGCTTAATAAAGGGGAAAAATGGCAGTGGAAAAAGCTTGCTTTTAAAGAATATTTTTACGAATCAATCGAATGAAATTTGTTGGCTGACAAAGGATGGATATGCCAATAATATATCAATGAAACCGCCGCAAATATGCTATCTTTCTCAAACGACACGCTTATTTTCAGATACAATAAAAAATAACATCTGCATGGGATTAGAATACGATGAAAAGAAGTTTTTGGAAGTATTGAAAGTGGCAAGCTTAGAACATGAATTTCAACAAGGGAAGCTGGGGTTAAACACCCATGTGGGAAATAGTGGAGATCAACTGTCAGGCGGACAGATTAAAAGACTAGCATTAGCCAGACTGCTTTATAGGGAACCAGAGGTTATTTTATTGGATGATTTAACAAGTGGATTAGACGTAGTGACGGAACAAAGAATAATGGGAAATTTAAAGACGTTAAAAAACAAGATTATTATTATAGCGTCTAACAGCGTTCAATTAAATCAATATGCAGATAAAGTTATTTCAATTGATTAATGGGAGGAGTAAGCTTATATGTTAAATGAGATAAAGCCATTTTACAGCAAAAAGAATGTATGTATCGAAAATATTTACACTTCAATGTGTAAAGCATTGAATAGAAATGATAAAGATATTTATGCATATTCGTGGAATTTTGGTTATATACAACACAATGAAAGTTTTGCCAGAAAAATTAAGTTTAGCCGGGATGGTCAAGCAATCAATACGGAACAAAGCTATGCATTTGAGAAATATTGCGGGATAAAACCGATTTGGCATATGAATTGTGATATGGAACATTTTATTGATATCGTTAAAAAAGAGTTGGAAGCAAATCGGCCTATCGGTTTAGGGATAGATATTTTTTCCTGTAATTGGCATGTGTTTGCAAATAAATATCATTTTGTGCATTATTGCTTGATAGTTGGGATAGATGACCAGGGTTTCATATGCATTGATGATACTTTGGCTAGTAATGATGGTGTTTTAGCTGTATCACCAAGGCCAGAGAATGTAAGAATTGATTTTAATACATTTAAAAAGTATAACTTTGGTTTTGTAACGTTTGAAATCACATCTGATATTCCGTATGTTTCCTGTGATGAGCTAATTTACTTATCTGTGCTTAAAACAATGACTGGATTTAATGGAATTAGTGATTTTGATAATATGAGAAGTCTGCTGTTGGATATCGAACAGCATTTCGATATTGATAAAGAAATAGGAGAAACGAATGATATAAGAGCAATAGAAGTGATTCGTTCGTTCGGATGCATTGCATGGAGTAGGAATAATTATAGTATGTTCTTAATGGATAAAAAAGACCACAGCAATTTTGACATTATATATATAGCAGGCAAAATGACCGAAGCAGCAGCTTTATGGGAAGCAATAAGTAATTATATTTTGAAATATGCCCTTGATGGAAAGGACGGTAAGTTTAACAAAAAGCTGGTATGTGATCAATTGAATAAAATTATTACACTAGAGGAAAATTTGGCAAAATATATAGTAAAAGAATTTGAAACAAAGAAATATTTACAAAATATTTAGAAGTGTGAGTTAAGAAGAGGAATATTTTAATAATGATTTGGAGGATAGAAAATGGTAGTGAATACGAAGGAAATAGATAACGAAAATGTATATGAGGAGTTAGTGGAAACTTATTTAGTGAAGAACGCCTTTCAAGAGCCTAAGCTAGAAATTAAGATAATTGGTGAAGTTTTAGAAAATAAATCAAATGAAAACAGATATGAAGAAGTTATGAAATGGTTAAGTGAAAAAAGACCAATTCAATATTATGCGGGCTATACTTATACCTTCGATAAAAAAATTATTATAGATAGAAATGTAATGATACCGGGCCCAGAAATGGATATTTTTATCAATACAGCAAAGAAATATATGATGAATTGTCATAAGGTTATGGAATTATGTACAGGAAGTGGGGTTATTCCTGTTATGCTGGGAATGGAATATCCAGATGTAGATTTTTATGCATCTGATATATCAGATAAAGCATTAAAAGTTGCACAGGAAAATATTAATTTTTATCAATTAAAAAATGTTCATTTGTTAAAAGGAAGTATGTTTGAACCGTTTGAAGAACAAAATAAAACAGGATTTGATATGCTGATATCAAATCCGCCTTATGCTAAAACAGGGATTATAGGAGATTTAATCCCGCAATTGAAGGATAATGCTCCTAGAATATCTCTTGATGGTGGAGAGGACGGCTTAGATTTTTATAGAATCATACTTGCAAATGCGCATAAATTCTTAAACAAGAATGGATATATTATTTTTGAAAACGGAGAAGACCAATCAGAAAAGATACAAGAATTATTTATTCAAAACGGCTTTAAGGTAGTTGAAGTTGTTAAGGATTATATTGATATAGAAAGATTTATTGTAGGCAGGCTAGAAATCTAGCAAAAGAGGCTGTCGCAAAATAGAATTTAAAAGCCGCATATAGTGCATATGGATGAAGTGGTTCTTCCGACATATTGTATAAACACCTATTTTGCAACAGCGCTTTTCCAGGGGGATAGAACAATTACTTTCGGGAGTGTTTTTAATGAATAATAAATGGCCTATTACAGGATATGCAATGCATACAGCCGCGGGTACAGAGTGCAATTTTAATTATGAAAGAAATATTGGCTTTACAGAGTCAAAGAATTCTGATTGGACAAATTGCGTTAATCAAAATGATATTCAGAATGTTTGCGAAATTATAAAAAAAACAATAGACCGTGCAATTCATAATGCAAGGCTTGATATAAGCTCAGATTATATTATAAGTTTAATCATTGCATCTAATTTTTTTGAAAATACTTTTTGGGAACAAGATGAAATGAAGACAATGAAAGATGAAAATTATATTACCACATATTTAAAAGATATTTATCCTATCAATGGGGTAATTGTATGCAATTCTACTGCGTGTTCCTCCGGTGGAAGTGCCATTGTTACAGCGTGTCAAATACTTGATGATAATAAAACGGATGTTGTTATTGTATTAGGCTATGATATCGAATCGGAAATTCCTAAAAATGGAATGAAGAGAGTAGGAGCGTTGTCAAAGGATAAAATTGCACCCTTTTCTTTGGGGCGAACAGGTACAGACTTAGCGGACGGAATTGGTGTAATGATTATTGAAAGCTCCGAAATGGTAAAGGCAAGATCTGCCACAGTACATGCTAGTATTGTGGGATACGGTGTGAATAGTGATGCTTATAATATTACTTCTCCTGAACCATCTGGTACTGCATTATTAAAAGCAATGAAAGGTGCCATCAATATGGCTGGGATACCCATAAATGAAGTTGACTATATTAATGCACATGGCTCCGGAACAAAGCTAAATGACATCATAGAAACAAAAGTGACTAAGGAGCTTTTCAAAGAGCATGCGTATGAGTTGTATATTAATTCCTCAAAATCAATGATTGGACATACATTAGGAGCAGCCGGTGTAATAGAAGTAATCATTACCATTATGCAAATGGATCAGGGGATTATTCATCCGACAGCTAATTTTTTAGGTAATGACGTAGAATGTGATTTAAATTATTGTTTTGAGGAGAAAATAGACTGTTACATAAAATATGCAATTTCGAGTTCAATCGGTTTTGGGGGTACCAATGTTTGTATTTTGTTAGAAGGGGGTAGGAGTTATGCAGAAAAGTGTTGTTATAACTGATACAGAAGCACTATCACCTTTTGGCAATACAATCAATGAAACTTTTAATAGCTGGATGCTTGAGAAGAATATTTTAAAAGAAAAGTTTAATGTTATATCAAATTTTGACTTTTACAGCTATTCTTACAAAGTGAAGACTCGGATTGATAGGTGCGGACAGTTATGTATTCGAACAACTGCCCAGCTTATCAAGGAAAAATCCTTGTGTGATAAGGATAGAATCGGCCTGATTACAGTATCAACTTATGGATGCTCTGAGTCAAGGAATAATTATTTCAGCCAATTAAAAACCCTGGAGAATACACAGTATGCCAGTCCTAAGGATTTTGTTCAGTCGATATGCAATATACCAAATTCCTTAGCAACTATTGAATGTGGTATCAGAGGACTTACCAACCATTATGTAGGAGCATCAGATGCTTCATTGACAGCACTTTGGCAGGCAGCTAAATGCGTGAAGGATAATATCGCAGATGAAATAATAATTAGTTCATTTGAAACAATCACAGAGGCACAAAAAGGGTTTCTAGTCGAGAATCAGCTTGAAGAGGTTAAATTTAGTGAAGCAGCAGCAAGTGTTAAAGTGCAATTAGGAGAGAATATTGATAAGAAGCTGGTATTATTTGAAGTATTAGGAATTGGTTTCGGAGTTGGTCCTAAAACAGAGGAGGCAGTGGAAATTGCGATAAACAATGCTATGAAAGACAGCAAGATTAGTGAACAAGACGTTTCTTTTATCGTATCGAATTCTAATTCCATCAGTGAATTTAACAAAAACGAAAAAAGAGGAATTGAACATTTATTTAGTAATTCCGTACCCACTTTTATGATGAAAGCTTATATAGGCGAATGCTTTGCTCCTTTTTCATTTTTAGCTATGGCAATATTAAGTAAGATGGCTGGTTACTATTTACCTAATAATTTGTTTTTGGAAGCGGATGCTGGGAATGCAAGCTATTTGTATTATGATAACGTTTTAATAGAAAAGGGAAGCATCCTGTTATTAATAGGATATAATGAAATGGGTAGTGCAGCAGCAGTATGCTTAAAATATGGACAGTAAGGGAAGCTCTCTATTCATAGATGTCAATGAATTAAAAATATAAAAAACATTTCTTTATCTTGAGTTTCTGCAAACGGTTCTGGTGCAAAAACTCACAGACTATTGTAAATAGTCTTCTACATTCGGATATACTGATATGTATGACTCTAACAAAGGTGTGTGATCAGTATGGAAAAGGAAAATTTGTTCAAATGGAAGCATTATCAGCCTGAACTCATCTTATTAACAGTAAGATGGTACCTACGGTATAATTTGAACTTTCGTAACCTGGTAGAAATGATGTAGGAAAGAGATCTATCAATTGCTCACACAACAATTATACGTTGGGTTCATCAATATGGACCTCAATTAGAAGAGAAAGTACGATGTCACCTTAAGTCCACAAATGATTCATAGAAAGTTGATGAAACCTACGTGAAAGTAAAAGGGGAATGGATGTATTTATATCGCACAGTCGATTCAGAAGGGCATACAATTGATTTTCATCTTAGTCAATCAAGGGATAAACAAGCAGCCAAGAGGTTTTTTAAGAAAGCCTTGTCCTTTTCATATGTTTCTAAACCTCGTGTGATAACAGTAGATAAGAATTCCGCCTATCCTGTAGCAATTCAGGATTTAAAAGAAGAGAAGCATATGCCTGAAGGGGAATTGGTGCAATTAAAGGTTATTTTAGACAGTAATTCATAACTAATCGAATAACGAGGGAGAGTAATATCTCCCTTATCCAATATAGTTGTAATTCCAGTAATAATCCCTATTTCCCTTTTTCGGGGGGGATGTGCAAAAATACCCACTTATTAAATTATCACAAAAAACTAGGAGGAAATTAATTATGGCCACATTACAATTATTTAATTTATTACAATTTATTGGTGGTATTATTCTATCAGTAGGCTACATTCCACAAATCATTAAAATTTTTAAAACAAAATCAGTACAGGACTTTTCACGAATTTATGTAGGTGGAATCTTCACAGGGGTACTATTCATGGAAGCTTACGCTGTTTACATGTGGTTCGTAATGCATACTGCTGGCGCGTTTATGATTACAAATACAATCTCTTTACTTCTATCAGGTTTAGAGTTCTTCTTAATTTTCCTGTACTACAATAAAAGTAATAACAACGGACTAGGGGTAAAGCCGCATGCCCATCAACTTAAGAGTGGAAACACCATAAACTCTCATTTATATAAATGAAGAAACCCTTAAAATATGTAGTATAATTAAAAATACACATACTAAATAAACCTAAATAGGTATCGTTTTTTTAAATTATCCAGCTTTCTTTTATTTCCAAACCCATTATACTTATAGACAACACCCATAATATCAAAGATAGTTCTTTTCTCATATCGATGAGATTTCCGTCCATTCTTCTGTAGGAGGGCGAACAGACGGACTAGGAGCTTTGTTATGTCTTGGGTGTTTTTGTATATCGCTTGATATAACAACGAGACATGTTCTTGAATCATTCCAATGGCTTTATATTCACTTAATTCCTTTTTGTTCTTTTGCAACAGAAGTTTCCGCATCTTAAACATTGTAGAAGAACATATAAAAATGTCAATAAGTCTTCCATATACATGACACTATAATCGTTCTTGTTTGATGTTTTGCCAGTGATGAATTTGAAATAAGGATTTCCATGTTTTAAAGATAATTTCTATTTGCCAACGAAGAGAGTAAAAATCGTGTATTTGTTCCATCGGAACAATTTCTTCAGGTGTAGTTGAGACATATATGTTGATACCAGTTAATCGTTTACTCTTTTCTGAAAACGTAATGCCCTTTTTACTTTCTATATAGATTTGTTTCTTTCTACGTTCCAGTATTTGTTTGTCTGTTAAACGATAGATAATCACACGCGTGAATAGTTTTTGGTTCTTTCCAATGTAAGCTTCTTTTATTTCATATGTTTGACCGGATTTTAAATTGTTCATGATATGTTCTAAGTCCACTTTGATCTATTGTGATTGCTTTTTTACGGCCCCATTTCGAAAGTATTCTGGAAATGGATTTTTTATATACACGGTATGGTGTAATTTTAATCTCTATATATAGTAGGCACCTCGTTGATCCATTTGATCTAAGTCTTCTAATGAGAAATACCTATTTTAGTTCTTTGAGTCATTGAAGCATAATAAATCTAACAGTATAATCATTTTTCTCTGTTAATAGTTTATCAATTTCGTAAGTGATGCCTGCATTCTCTTTAAATATAAAAATCATTAATGATGGTTTTAACTTCTTTGTTTTTCATCAGTTTAGTTACATTATCGGTATCTTCTATATTTATATATTTTTTTAAATTACTCATTTGTTACCCCTTCTTATTGTTTTGATCCATCTTTTTTATAAACAAATAACTATCTAATTTTAAATATTGATAATATCTTTTCAACGATATTTTAGTCTTAAAACCAATTCTAGCAATTAATTCACTTTCAGAAAGTCCTTGTTTAATAAGGCGAAGAATAAATGTGTTCCTCATCTGCTGTACAGAAATACGCCTATCTAATTCTGCTCGTTTCACTTCAAGTCGAATCATCTTTTGTATAGCAACCTCAGACAAAGCCTTTGGCGCATCTATTTCGTACACCCAACGATATGTTCCACGATTAAAATCAAATGCCACAAATAGGGGATCATCAGTAAATTGTCTAGGTCTTACAGGATCCGGGATAGTTTTATAGCATTTGTAGGGCTGCTTCGAATCATCCTCTGATAATGATATAGACCTATTTATGCCATTCTCTCCACGAACCACTATGGTATTTCTAGCAAACTGTATATGGCTCATATTAAGCGATACAAGCTCTTGCAAAGACAGACCGTATACTATTAAATTAATTATACAAGCGTTCCTATCCATGATTAGAGGCCGATATTTAGCTTGTCTTTCTGTTAACCCTTTTGTTGATAGAACAGTTTGTTTTAAAAGCGACTCTTCTAATTCGGTAATAAAATCATTGTCATTTAGTGATTGATCCGGAATTAAAGAGCGATGAATATCATCTAATGGACTAACTATACCTAAAAACATGTGTAACTTATTTAAAACCACCCATATTCTGTGCCTTGTTTTAAGAGAATAATCTCGTTTGTTTTCTAACATTGAGAAATTAGCTTGATAATCATCTGCGGATATTTCATTCCATGATTTGATATGTAAAAGCAACTTATTTTCATTCAACCATCTATAAAAATCTTTAATATCGTATGCATAGCGCTGGATTGTAGAATGTTTTCGACCTTTTTCACTTAAATATGTAGAGAAAGCTTCTAAAGTTTTCTCTAAGCTAATTGTCTCGTTCAATATAATCACCTAATTTTTTTGGATATATTATAACAGAAAATAAGTGAAAGACCTGCTACCTCCCTTTGCTACGCACGGTTGCTGGCATATCCAAAAAACAAACGGACAAACAACCATTTGCTTTTTGGATATGTTGATTATTATTTATAAAGCCAAATAAATAGGGATATCATAATACTCCAAAAAGGCACTACAAAAACTAATCCCCAAAGAATTCCTTTAAAAAATCCAATCTCGTTATAGGTATTCATTTCTATATAAGTCGTATCTTTTAGTACAGCCATGTTTAATCCTCCAATATAAATTGTTTTTTTTAATGAAAAAAGGACAAACCTCGTCCTGGTAGGGGTACGTAGGTTTGTCCTTTTTTATGAGGGTAATGATCTGTTTAATTACCATTATTGTAACGCGATTTACAAATATTTTCAATTAGGTCGGACATCTTATTAACAAGCATACTAGCTGTATTAAAAATCTATTATAAATATATATCTTATATATATAAAGGAATAAAGATAAAACTTTTATAGGTTATTCAAAATAGGGGTTAGACTTACTCCTACAAGAAAGAAGTTGATATAAGAACATAAAAAATCATAAATTACAGAAAAATTATTCGTAGATTCAAAGAACAATTAAATGAAAAATTAAAAGAAAAAATGAGTAATACCTTTATTTTTTGTTTTGTCGCAATAGGTGCTACTACATACAAATATTACTTCCCTGAAGATTTCGGTGGATGGTTAGCAGCAATAGCAAAATTCATTATACTTTTCGTTTTCCTATTTGGTATTCAATATCTTATTACAGTAATAGCGTGGAAGAGATCCAATAAAATTTAATAAATATAGACAAAAAAGCTTATCCTTTAGCACTTAATGATAAGCTTTTTTATTATTTTTTTTATCGTTTTTTTGTTTTTGTGGTATTTGCTTCTCTTAGGTTGATAGCGATGTGGTGGTACTCCATCACTATCAATTTAAAAGAATGATTCCACTTTTTAAGAAAAAATTAATTTGTTTTGATTGAAAGTAGATTATAAAGTTAATATTTAAATATAAAGAATTTGAATATTAATATGTTATCATTTGAATGATTCAGATATGGGCTACAAAGTTAATATTTGTAGCTGAGGTCGTTTATACATATGAAAGAATTAAAAAGGGAAAACGTTGGTGAGATAAAGGGCATCATTCTAATAAGAATGATGCCCTGATCATGTTACACATTACCTACTGACCTATTTTTTCAATTGTAGGCATAACAGCAATTGGTGGTAGAGATTTAGTCCATGCAGCAGCATAAACATTTAACTGTTCACCTATGGTGTAATTTTGACTATCTGAAATAGGAACTCTCAAAATTTTATTTTGATTTACTAACTCCCACCAATCATTTTGATAAGCAAGTGCTTCATCCTTTGTAGAAGTAGCAGCAACTACTAAATAATTGTTATCTAATGAAATGACATATCCAGTAAAAGGCTCTTGTTCTTGTTTTTGAATAGAATGAATAGGTGTTGCGCTTATAGGCGACTTATTAGAATCTGCAAAGGCTGGTGTTAATCCGAAAGTAAATCCACATCCTAATGTTAAAGCTGTTACGGTTGTTATGAATGTTTGTTTTTTGTTAAACATGATATATATCCCCCTTATATTTTATCCCTACACTATCCATTTTCAATTTACATACATATAAAGCCTTTTAATATTAAGATGTTTAACAATTCTGTCACAACAATTCCATAAATGTTAATATTATCTATTTTCGAAAGTGAATTTGTGTTATAATTCACTAGGTAAACTATTATTGTTCCTTTCATCTTTTGATGATTGTATGACCCCTCTAACATTTAAATATGTTCTATTTATTGGTGAAGAGGGAAGAGATCCCTCTTCTTTTTTTTTTCCTTGTAAAATTCGAAGGTGCCTTAAAGGATTGAAAAGATGGTTTGTGTTGATGTATTAACAAAAACATTTGTGGCCGCTTTCAATGGTTTCTTGAGATGTTTTTTTGGGGGATACAATATTATAAGTTCTAGTAATCATGGCAGCAACTGACTATATTACAGGAGCATTCACAGTGGGATATAATGGAGAATTGAAGAGTAAAGTAGGATTCAAAAGCATCGCCAAAAAGGTGGTTGTTATAAGTTATTTGCCTACTAAAATAATCAATCTTTGTTTAAAATATAAGATTACTATTTTAGGTTCTGGTGCAAAAACACTTCACTACAACCATAGAACGGCAATTATAGAAATTAAAGAAATTGTGTAAATTTCATATCCCTTATTCAGATTCACTATATTTGATAGATTATCTGTATTCGTAAAAGAAATATTAAATACAAAAAGGTATTAAAACTATAAAAATCGAATATATAAATTTAAGGATAAAAAATCCATTAAAAAGGTGATAATTTAGTATGTTTACAAAAAACTAGTAGAAATTAATATTAATGTTTTGTTTGTTGATGTGTATAAATGGAATTAATGTTAAGAATATTCAATATTAATAATATCAATTTACTATTGTTTACAATTATGTAAAACTAAAACCAAGGTGGATTTTTCTTTAAAACTTATCACTAATAAAGATTTAAAGAAATTTTTGTTTCATTTGCCATCAAGAAGGAAGCCAATTTTTATATTCATTGGCTTCTTTTAAATCCATACTCTTTTTCATTTGTAATTTTACCACATCATCAACATTTGTACGAAAAAATAATTTGAAAATTCAGACCGAAACACCCGTTTTTATGAAAGGAATTGTAGGATTGTTTGGAGTTAGGTTCAAAAATAGATGAAATGGGAGGAATCAAATCTATTAGTATTAGAAAGCGTTGTCATTGGCGGTGTAATATAGGCAACTATTATACCGAAGAGATTGGAATTATGAATAATAGAGAAACGAGAATTTGTATTTTAGATTTGCAAGATCATCATACTAGTAGTGTACATATATATTGTATTGGTGATTGTAAAATTGGAAAAGAAGTATATTAATTAGGAACGTAATTGATTTTTGATGAAAAGGCCGCTAAAAGAAAAATAAAATTGAAGTGGGATTACATTTGCTAGCAAGCGCTTGTGTTAAGAAGAAATGGATATTTACATATAAAAAATGTATACCAATTTGGATGTCACGTAAGTAGTTTGCTTAAACAGCTAAATCAATGTGGCTTGTAAATAATAAATTAAAAGTTGTGATAGAAGGGATAAGGAATAGCAGCATTAATGGTCTTCTTATAAGAATTATCTGAGAAACTAGTAAGAATTGCGGATAACGCAGTAGGATGCGAGAATTTATCAAACAAAATGAGGTGAATGAAACATGAAAGCAGTTGCGAAAAAAGCACAAATGATACGCTTAGAGGGGGAGGAGTATTGTAATCGTCAAGTGGACGCAGAACAGTATAATGTCGAGAAGTGTAATATAGAAAGAGAGTGTATCAAGCTAGACAAAAAATCCGTTAAAAATCGAACGACAGAAGAAAAATGGGATGAAAGATGTAAACAAGCAGTTCACTTATTTAATCAAGGGACTGAATATCCAGATATTGCGAAAATAGTAGGGTGCAAAGTGAGTAGTTTGTATAGAGAGCTCAAGAAACGTGGAGTATTAGAAATGCCAAAGCAAGCAGCACCCTCTAAAACATTAAGGTCACCCATAATACCAGCAAAAACAAAAAAATCAAAGTTTGAACGATATAAAGAGTATTATATGTATAAATAGAAGGATTAAAGGCTATATAGTTATTTATCTGAATAATAACTGCATCTAAGATTCTCTATGTTTCGATTTATCACAATGTACATTTTTAGACATTACATTTAAAATTCTTATCAACTCAGCTTTGGGGGATTAGTAAAGATACCAAAATATCAAAAATATACATTTGAAAAAATATTAAGGGATTTTTGAGCACTTTCACCTTAATGGTCGCTAATGTTTAGTGCTACACACTCTTATGAAATGTATTAATCAAGCTGTACGCCATATATAATTAATAGTCTTAATATATAGGTAAATATATATGATTTCTGTAAATGGAGGAGATATATAATGTTAACTGAATTACAAAAAAAGTTTTTCTCAAAATTAAAAATTCCACTAAGAGAAAATGTGAAATTTGAAGATTTACATACAATTCTTTTACAGATGGGGCACTTATTACCTTATGAAAACATAGACATTATGGAAGGAAATATGAAAGAATTTTCTAGAGAAAATATTGAAGAAAAGCTGCTTTTAAAGAATCGTGGCGGATTATGCTATGAAATTAATTCTTTATTATATTATTTTTTGTGTGATTGTGGATTTAATGTGTATCGAATAGCTGGAACTCTTTATGATCCAAAAACAAGAAAGTGGAACCCTGATGATGGCCACGCACTTATCGTTTTACAACACAAATATGAAAACTATATAATAGACGCCGGTTTCGCATCCTATCTCCCTTTACATCCTGTTCCTTTTCATGGTGACAGCGTGACTTCTGTAACGGGCGAATATCGTGTTCGTAAACAAAATACGGAGAAAGGAACGCATGTATTAGAAATGAAAAAAGGAAAAAATGGAGAAACTTCACATTTTTTTGATTCTGATCTTAGTGATACCTGGTCTATCGGTTATGCTTTTTATTTAAATGCAATTAATGAAAAAAAAGTGAATGCTATACAAAACATGGTTATAGAGCATCCAGAATCGCCAGTAAATAAGGGGAATATTATTTGCAAATTAATTGAACACGGGCATATTGCACTTACTAAGCAAAGTTTTACAGAAACCCGGCATGGAAAGAAAACTAAAAAAGAAATAACAGAGAAACAATATCATCAAATACTTAAAAATGAATTCAATATTTTTTAGACAAGTAAGATGTAGAAGGTAAACTATAAGATTTTTAACTCATTACGCCCTCATTTGTAGAAAAATGGTTTTTTTTTATTAATAAGTGCTTAAAAAGTTCTGAAATATTTTTATTTTTATGAATCTTTCTATTGTTAATAGGATAAATTCAGCGATATATAACTTAAATTTATAACAAAATACTACAATTGCTTATTGAATAACAGTGAAAATAACATCAAATATATCCATTTTATTTATAGAATGTTATATTCTTATGAAATTTGTTTAATTGTATATGCAGAGTTATTATTTTAAATGGTTATTAATAATGAAGGAGGAGAGGGAAAAGTATGTTCAATCAAAGAACAAGAAGGGGCTTCAAAAAAATTCTAGCAATTACAGCTGCTAGCACGTTTTTTTTTTCGATGTTTGGATCATCAATTTCTAACATAGAGGCGGCTGGAAATATCTCGGTTCAAAGCAACATCCTTACAGTAACAACAAAGAGTCAAAATGTAACTTATGAAAAATGGGATTCGAAGAAGGCATATACCAAGGGCGATAAAGTAGAACATCAAGGGAAAGTGTATGAGGCGGTTCAAAATTATCAAGGAAATGGTGAACCGAATTAAATATTTGCTTTATCGTTATGGAAACCACTTATTTTGAATTTTTAAGTTGATGAGCATGGGAATTATTTTATATAAAGGAGAATCATGCAGCAATCAAAGGTCAAAAACAAAAAAGGGAGGGAATTATTTTGAAAAGGATTTCATCTTTATTATTAACTATGCCGATTATTTTAGGAAGTATTGCTCCGATTCCGCATACAAAGGTTTCAGCTGAAACAATGTCATTCAATCAAGCAACATTCACTTTAGAAACATTGAATCAACAGACAGATCAAGCCATTGCAAATGGTAATTTTGAAGCTCATTTGAATAATCTCACAGCATATTTGAATGGAAATGTTGGGGATATGACTGAAGAGAACTTGAAAAAGAAGCTTGCAGACCCAGTATTTGCAGCAGCTTTGGCTCAGTGGCAATTTATATCACAACCAGGTGCCGCAACAATGGATGCATTTGCAAAAAAAGATTCTGACCATCAAAAATTTCTTAGCTGGGCTATGAAAAATACAAGTGTAATGAATACCTATCTTGAAGGTGGTAGTCCAACTGGAAAAAATCCTGTAAATGCACTTGAGATATGGAATACAATCTGGAATGTAGATGCAGATTCTCACGAAGGATTGTATTTGAAATTAGCGATAGCTACATCGTTAGCTCATGCTGAACCTATAAAATATTGGACAAACAATAAACCTATTAATCCATTAACAAGGTACCAACATTATAAATTAGCAGATCAAAATAATGAGTTACTTCCTTGCTTTAGAACATATGATGTTTGGCATTTAAGATTAGTAGTGAATACTTGGTCACCAGAAGAAGATTTAACTTGGGCAAGAAATATGATTAATACGGAACATCCAGAACTTAAAAATCAAGACAAGGTAGGGGAAAGTGCATATTTGATAAATTATGTAACCCATAACAAAGATGGAGTTAGCATTCACGCTGGAAATGATGCATTCTACGGTTTAGGCTGGAATCTTTCTTCCATTTACAGATTTGGCGGGGTATGCGGTAATATTTCGAAGTTTGGTACGCAAGTAAGCCAAGCATTTGGAGTGGCAGCTATGCCTGTTGGGCAACCTGGACATTGTGCACTTATATGGAATAACAAGCCATCTTCTTGGAATTTAGGAAATGATATATCTGGATGGAGTGAATCGAGCCGTCATGATGCAACTGTTATTCCTTGGTCAGATAATAGCCCGACAAATCAAGTGCCGTATATGCTACTATTTGAAAATGCTGAACGTGACCCTGTAAAACTAGATCAATCAGAGCGATTACGCTGGTTAGCGAAAGCGATAACTTCAGCAGATAATAAAATTGAAATTTATAAAATATCCACCAATATTTTACCAATCAATTTTTTAGTATGGAAAGATTACGTTTCTCTTATGTTACAAAATCCAAATGTAACAGATGCTGATTGGAAAGAATTAAATAACAGTATTATTTCTGTTTTTGCGAATGAACCGCGACCGATGATGGATCTTCTTACTCAAATAAAAAGCCATGTACCAAATTCAGATGATATCTTGGAAGGAAAACAGTTTTCTTGGTCAATGAAAGGGATTGGAGATTTTGAATTCGCAAAAGTAAATTTAAATAAATCAACAGAAGAAATGCAAATTGATCTAAAAGCAGGCGTACCACATAACTACTTTGATAATACATATGCAAGTATTAAAGTGCAAAACACATCAGGTAAAGTGGTATATAACAAAGAGATTCATGGAAATAAACAACAAAATGCCGAAACACAAAAAGTTCCAGTAAAGATAGGCGATTTTATTGAGCTTACACATCTAGAAGGCGAAGAGAGGGCAACATTAATAAATTTAGATAATAATAAACGTGAAAGCTTTGATAAAAAAGCAATGTATGAAGTTACAAAGGATGGCCTGAAGAAAGTAAATCAAATTGTTAATCCGAAACCAGATACAGAGGCTCCCACACAGCCACAAGGATTATATGCAAACAACCTTACATCTAACAGTATCGAGCTAAAATGGAATCCTTCTACAGATAATGTAGGTGTAAAAGAATATCAGATATTACGCGATGGACAATTGATTCAAACTGTACAAGGGACAATGTTTACTGATCAAAACCTTACAGCTAATAAAGAATACAAATATGCAGTGAAGGCTGTAGATGCAGCTGGAAATACATCAATACAAAGTAACATTCTTCCGGTAAAAACAAAAGATCAAAATGTATCTTATGAGAAATGGGATCCGAAGAAGGCGTATACAAAGGGAGACAAAGTAGAACATCAAGGGAAAGTGTATGAAGCTGTCCAAAATCATCAAGGAAATGGCGATTCTACTTGGATATTTGCCTTATCGTTATGGAAATCACTGACAATCAATTAATATGTAAGAATCAGATGTGAATATAGGACAACATAGATGGGGGCAGTATTTTAAAGGATTGCTGGATGTTGCTTGAATTTTGATAGATTTCTCTACTAAGTTATTATTCAATCATAAAAATTAGAAAAGGAAGTAGATTAGTGATGAGTCAGAAAACGAAGAAAAGATTTAATAAAATTATTATAATTACCGCAGCATGTAGCATGTTTTCTATGTTTGGAACGTCTATTTCGCACACTAAAGCCGAAACACATTCAGCTGCTCCAGCAGTTTATGTGAGTCCCCAAAATATACCTGCCTCAGATATTATTAGTATAGACTGGTCACCAGTTCAGACTGCACCTTATACGTATTGGGCTGTACACAACTGGAATGCAGGTGGTGAAGCTGGAGGATATGCTGGTTTTCAACAACAAAGTGGGTTTGATGAAAATGGAAAACGTACTTTACATTTTGCCTTATGGGATCCAATTTCCTCTAAAGAAGCAATAAAGGCCGAATACTTATCTCCGAATTCACAAGCTGGACTCTTTGGAGGAGAAGGAACAGGACTGAAGGTTCAAACAACTTATGGTTGGAAAGACTACAATTGGTACAGAATGACAATGCGTTCATGGCAAGAAGATGGTCATACTAAATTTGGACAATGGATGAAAGATGTAACAAAGAATAAATGGCATCTAATTGCAATTATGGACTTTCCGGTTGCTAATGTTGCATTTAATCATGGATTAGGAATGTTTCAAGAAGACTGGGCTGATAGTGGACAGAATGTTCGAGAAGCGCGCCTAAAAAATGGTTATAGCCGAAAGTTAGTAGATAAACAATGGAGTTCTTGGAATAATCAAAGTATTTCTGGACAGCATGATGCTTCTTATCAATATGATGGAGGAGCTACTTCAGAATATGTATGGGTCAAAGCAGGAGGTAATACGCAGTCTACCATTGGAACAGGAAAAATATTCACGCTAAATCAACCTACTCAACCTGAAATAGGAAAACTAGATTTTGATATACAATCTATATATTATGAAAATGAAAAATTAAATGTATCTTGGAAACTAAAAGAAAATAGCACACCACAATTTAAAGGTAAAATTGAAATTTATAATGATGAAAATATGACAGGACAACCAATCGAGATAATTGATAATATTAAATCTTATCAAAGTGAAATTAGTCAATCTATACTATTATCTACAAATGCTTATGCAAAAATTATATTAACTGATTTATTTGATCAAACTGTGGAAAAAAAGGTACAAATCAAAAATGAATCTCCAAACATTTTAGAAGGTAACGAATTTGCATGGTCGCTGAAAGGGATTGGTGATTTTGAATTTGCGAAAGTAAATTTAAATAAATCAACTGAAGAAATGCAAATTGATCTAAGAGCAGGTGTACCACATAACTACTTTGATAGTACATATGCAAGTATTAAAGTGCAAAACACATCAGGGAAAGTAGTATACAATAAAGAAATTTATGGGAATAAACAGCAAAATGTTGAGCAGGCTAAAGTTCCAGTAAAGGTAGGCGATTTTATCGAATTCACACATTTAGAAGGTGCGAACCGAGCTACTATTACAAATATGGAAAAGAACATTCAGGAAAGTTTTGGGAATAAGGCGGTCTTTGAGATTACAAAAGAGGGATTAAAGAAAGTAGATAACATTGTTAATCCGAAACCAGATACAGAAGCTCCCACACAGCCACAAGGATTATATGCAAGCAATGTTACTTCTAACAGTGTAGAACTAAAATGGAATCCTTCTACAGATAATGTAGGTGTAAAAGAATATCAGGTATTACGTGATGGACACTTGATTCAGACAGTACAAGGAACGACGTTTACTGATCAAAATCTAACAGCTAATAAGGAATATAAATATGCAGTGAAGGCTGTAGATGCAGTTGGGAATACATCGATTCAAAGTAACATTCTCCCAATAAAAACAAAAAATCAAAATGAATCTTATGAAAAATGGGATTCGAAGAAGGCATATACAAAGGGAGATAAAGTAGAACATCAAGGGAAAGTGTATGAAGCTGTTCAAAATCATCAAGGAAATGGTGACTCGAATTGGATATTCGCTTTAGCATTATGGAAGCCACTTACATAGGAGACTGATATATATTGAAACTACGCCCAAATGTTTATGGTAATTATGGGGGGGCCTCGTTTCGAGTAATGAGATAGTTTGATTCACCTTTTATACATTATTTGAAAAAGAACTTGTAGTGATTTCTACAAGTTCTTTTTGTTTTTCTTATTGTATTTAGAGTGGAAATTTTTAAATATAGAAGCAATGAAAAAATATGATATTAAGTGTTCTTCATTTTATAGACTTGCTAAACAGTATGAAGAAGTAAAAAAAGGGAAACCTAACGAATAATTAATGATGATTTAGGGGGTACCAAATGGAGCATAAAACAAAGGTAACAATTGGGGATTACGTTCTATTTTTATATCGTAAAAATCCTAATTTACAATTAACCGGATATGTAGTGAGTGTTCTACAGAATACAATTGTTGTAGATATTACAGAGATAATGGGAATTGAAGTAGATGATGTTAGGCAAGTAGTAAAACACGGTTACTATCATAAAGTGGATCAAAGGCAAATAAAAAATAATGTTTCATAAAAAGTGCTCCTAGATAAATCTAGGAGCACTTTTTATGATGAAGTTACTGAATTTTTTGAGATGATGAATACCAGCTGTTAGATAGTAACATATTCATTTAGCAAAAGCATCTAAATAGAGCCCTTTTTTCGAGCATATTTAATATTTACAAATTGAGAACAAGTTTTACAAAGGATACAAAATGTTAAAATCATAAAAACCCATTGATGGGGTGCAGCCGAGATACATGTAATTTCGAGTCATAGCCTTACTTTTATTTCCAGACGCAATTTATTGAACTTATAAATATCGTTCATCTATTTGGAGTTTGTGTAGTAACGGAACAAATCTCTATTTTTATTCTTATTTATTTTATGGGAATTATAAGGTATACTAAAAGTAGGTGCAAAAATGCACTATTTGAAAAAGAGTGCAAGGCAAAAAGGAATCCGTAAAGGGTTCCTTTTTTATTTTTTAGAAAATGAAGCAACATTCTAATTATCTCTGTCTTTTTTATATGTTAATGAACTTCCACTTTATAAACTTAAAAGGTATCTTTGGGAAATTGCCATATTCCTGTAACAAAATAAAGGTATGTTATGTGTGTAAAATATATATAGAAAGAAGGAAAAACTGTGAAAAAAGTTTTGCCAATCGTTGCACTATTAGGCATGATGAGTTTTGGAGTACAGGAAATGAATGTAAGAGCTGATACTTATCACAAGATCGATTCGAAAATTAGTTTTTGGGATTCAAAAAGAAAAGGTACTAATTTTATGAATAGCACTTCATTACCTGAAAACTATAAAAGTGCAAAGGAAGCTAATATTGAATATGTTCGTTTAGCACCTGATAAATGGGCAAAAGATAAAGATTTTTTATTTGAGGATAAACCAGATACTTCTGGAAAGGATTTTCTGATAGGTAATGCAGATAACTATCAGGGATTAGTAAAGGAGGATCTAGAAAAATTAAAAGCGGATTTAGATGCCGCACAATCGCAAGGAATGAAAGTTGTTCTTACAATGTTATCTTTACCTGGTGATCGATGGCGTCAATTTAATAATAACAAGAATGACAACAGAATATGGGAAGAAGAGAAGTATCAAGAACAAGCAAGTGAGTTTTGGAAGGACCTTGCTCTAGAACTAAAAGATCACCCTGCAGTGGTTGGTTACAATATTATAAATGAACCGCATCCAGAAACAGCTAAAAATAATAGATATAATGATTTCTGGACGGAAGATTACGAGAAATGGTATGAAAAAGTGAAAGGAACGACAGCTGATTTAAATAGATTATATCAAAAGGTCATTAATTCCATTCGTGAAGTGGACCAAGAAACACCGATTATTCTAGATTCAGGTTTATATGCTACTCCCTGGGCCTTTAAATATTTGAAACCAGTAAAGGATAAAAAAACACTCTATGCATTTCATATGTATGAGCCATATGAATTAACGAGCCAAGGTGAAAAACAAAACAAGGAATATCAATATCCGGGATTTGTAAAAGTAGGGGATTTAGAGAAACCTGTAATGTGGAATAAACAGGGATTAGAGAAGTTTTTAAAGCCAATCCAACAATGGTCTAAGAAAAATCATGTACCATCTAATCGAATTATTGCAGAGGAATTTGGAATTAACCGTACTGTTCCAGGTGCAACCCAATACATGCAAGATCTTATTTCTATCTTCAACCAACAAGGTTGGCATAAATCATTCTATGCGTTCCGTGAAGACACTTGGACAGGAATGAATTATGAATTGGGAACAGGAAAAATAAAATGGGACGAAGAGGGTAAACCGATACGTCAAGATAATTCACTCTGGGATGTAATCAAAAAAGATTTAAAGGCGCATAAATAATTTAGAGTGTTAGGCTCAAGGACTATATGTAAGCATCTAATTCAAATAGAATTAGATGCTTTTTATATTAGATTATTTTAGTGGTATGGATAGGAGTCAATCCAGTTTTAAACTTATTAACTAAAAATGTATTTTAGATTAAACTTTTAAAGGCTCGTACTTCAATTGAAAGTGGGTAAGACCCTAATCCGTCATAGCTACATGATTAATCCATTCTAGCCTCCAGTTACTGTATTGGAAAGAGAGTTAATTAATTTGAAAATGATTTGAGTAGGTAAATTCTCCGCTATACTTAATTACTGCTATATATGTCCCTTTAGAATAAACGTGTGTAATTGGAGTTCTCCAAATTTCTAATCCTTTGGGAGTGGTAATAAATTCTGGTTCAATTGTTATAAATCGTTGTAATGAGCCGTCAGGGTGAATCTTGAAAATCTTCATTTTGGCACCAATATGCTCTCTACCAAAACGTTGTGTTAAGTAAAAAGTATCTCCTGTTATTAGCTGTTCAATATTCCAATCGGGTTGGTATGTACTATTTCCAGCTCCCTCTAATTCATTAACGGTTTTATATCCCCAATCATCATTAAAAGGATCAGAATATGCAGCTTCAACTTGTTTTGTTGGTGTAATCATCTCAATGCTAGTAAAACCGCCTAATAATAGGCTTCCAATTAATACGACTTTACCTAGTTTCATTATAATTCCTCCTATCAATTCTCGTGAAACAATTCAATATAAAAAATGTGTCACATTGTTTCATTCTCCAAAATACATATTGGTTCCTTCGGTTATATATTCTAATGCTAGTATTTTTCTATATAGATGGTAGCAAATTAAAATTCATACTAAATTATTAGTAATATATGTAGGTACGTATAATGAAAAATTCATATATTTTTTAATTTTAATATTTAAAACTTATGCGTACGTGTTACAATATAGTCCTCCAATTTATTTTATTCTTCTATTTAGAATTTATGGTTCAGTAATCCAACAAAACAAAAAGCGGCTGTAGTAAATAGATGTATGAATGAGGTGAAGCAGTTAGAGTGGTTTAAAAAGCCATTAAGTAGAATTATCCAGGGGATATATTCACTTAGTTAAGTTTTAGAGAATTTCTTATGGTAAGGATTTCATAAAAGGTTTAATTAGGCCTAAATTAAACCTTTTATCCAATCAAAACTAAAAACCATTTTAATAGAGTGAAGTATATATTTAATACGGTTTATCTGGAATAATACTTAGTTTTATATTTGCTTAAAATAGAAAAATAACATATTTGAAGGGGGGATAAATAAAGCTCCGCTTGTGAAAGCTAAATTGCTATCTATGAAGATGTATGTAAAAGGATATAGTAGTAATTTCATTTCAAACGATACCATAAATAATTGTAGAAAAAGATAAAGGAGCAAACATTTAAATAAATTATATAAGTTGTAAGAATGAAAAGGAGAAGTAGATAGTGTTTAATATAAAAAAAAGATTGGGACAAATAAAGCTCAAAACGAAGTTGTCTATGGCATTTATTGCAATATTAATTATACCTAGTCTTATCGTAGGAATAACATCTTATGATGAGGCGAAAACAGATCTTAATGAAACCATTTTACAAACTGCAAAAGATAATGTAAGTATTTTAAATAAGATTGTTGATGATGAATTAGAAAATAAATATACAGATGTAACTTATTTTGCAAAATTACTCACACAAGGCAATTATAATCCTGATCAATTACAAAATGTACAGAGTAAATTTGAACAATATATACAGTTACATCCAGAGATAGAAACAATTTATACCGCATCCAGTAACAATCAATTTATTCATGCCCCAGTTGGAAAAGTGCCAGAAGGGTTTAATCCGTTAGAAAGTAGTTGGTATAAGGATGCTGTAAAAGCAAATGGTGAAATTATTGTTTCATCTCCGTATAAATCAAAGGCTACTGGAAATATGGTAATAGCAGTTGCCAAACAAAATGAAGATAAAAGTGGTGTCATTGGTATGGACTTGAATATTGATGATATCGTAAAAACATCTAAAATGATAAAAATAGGAAAGCAAGGTTTTGTATCTATAGTGGGGCAAGATAAAACTATAGTTGTTCATCCAACATTAAAACCTGGTGAAAAATTAGAGAAATCTTTAGCAGATGAACTGTATAAGAAAGAAGATGGAGAGATTACGTATAGCCTCAATGGTGAGGATCGAAACATAAGCTTTAAGACAAATAAAAAAACAGGTTGGAAAATAGCTGGTGTAATGCCCACGAAAGAAATTGAAGAAGCTACCAATCCTATTTTTTATAAAACATTTGCTATAATAGGAGCTTCATTATTATTAGGTGGAATTATAATTTTCTTCGTTCTTAGATCTATTATTAATCCACTAAGACAATTAGTTATTTCAGCTCAAAGAATTAGTCGAGGAGATTTAACGGAGAAAATTGATATTCGTTCAAAGGATGAACTTGGTCAATTGGGTGATAGTTTTAATGCAATGGCAGAGTCTTTACGCAATATTATTTCACAAATTAACACATCTGCAGGACATGTAGCAGCTTCTTCTGAGGAACTGACTGCTAGCGTAGAACAAGCAAGTGTTGCGACAGAACAAATTACGAAAGAAATGGAAGAAATCTCAAATAGTGCAGAGGTTCAAAATAATGAGGTTGAATCTGGAGCTAAATTATTAGGCGAAGTAACGCGAAATATACAGTGTGTAGCTGATAATGCTTCTGAAGTATCGACTTCATCTCTATATACAAAACAAAAAGCGAATGAAGGGGAACAATTAGTAGAACAAACTGTAACACAAATGCAGTCTATACATAATTCTGTTTCCCAGTCAGATAATGTAATAAAATTATTAGATAAAAAATCACAGCAAATCGGCACTATATTAGAAGCGATTCAAAATATTGCTGAACAAACAAATCTATTAGCACTAAATGCGGCGATTGAGGCGGCTAGGGCAGGAGAACAGGGACGTGGATTTGCAATTGTTGCGGATGAAGTTGGGAAATTAGCGGAACAATCAGGACAATCTTCAATGGAAATTGGAAAATTAATTAAAGAAATACAATTAGATGTACATGAGACTGTAAAAGCTATGAATGAAGTAGGAATAGAAGTACAGTCAGGAATTAAGGTCGCGAATGATACAAAACAAAGTTTTTATGAGATTTCAAATTCAGCGAATGATATCGTTTCCAAGGTACATGGTATGGCGGAACTATCAAATAAGATGACATCTGATGCAATGCAAGTCGATACATCTATTAATCAAATAGCAGTAGCTGTAAAAGAGAATACCACAAGTATGCAAACTATAGCGGGTTCATCTGAGGAACAACATGCCTCCATGGAAGAGATAAATTCTTCAGCAATTCAATTAGCACAGATGGCAGAAGAATTACAGGAGTTAATAGGTGGATTTAAAATATAAAATTTAATAAAAATAAATAATTACTAGAATACTAGTGTAAAACAGAAAGCATTCTTATTAGCAAGAATGCTTTCTACTTTTTTATGTTCAATTTTAAAAATCTCCTTAATTTGCATAATAATTGTGAATGAAAGGAGGTGTTAAATTGAGTCTTATTGACGAGGAATTCCTGTATGAAAAAGTTTTAAAACCAAACAACTCAGATTTTAAAGAAAAGCTAGCTATTGGATATTGCACCGATCCAAATATGTATTGTCAAACAGAAAAATGCTTTTTTGTGATTATTGGGGAATTAGTGAAGAGGAATATTTAGAAAAGAAAATTATAATTGAACGTGAACAACAAAATTGTAACGATGAAATTCCAAGATTAATCACAACCATGAATAATCTTTATAAAATCGCCTTAAAAGAGGGGTTAAGTGAAGAGGACGTTTCCGAATTTAGCCTTAGCTTTAACCAGGACCTCCATTATACAAAAAAAGAACTTGATTCGGCATTGCATAAGGCTGTAAATTTTGTTAGCAAACTTAACTTCAAAAAGGGAAGCGATTACGATGACAGGTAGAAGAAGAGGAAGACCCAAAGCCGAATATCCCGTTCATATTATACAAAATATTATTTACCGCTATTCAAAGGAGAAAAAAGTTAAGGGGAAAATTCAATACATGGAAGTATATGGTTTCTCCCAAAAACTCTTTCAAAAAGGGGAAATTGAATATAATATGAAAGAATTTTTTTAGCGAAAAGGCACAGGTAGAGAGCATATAGATAAAGCCAATGAAGTATTGACTCACAGCATAGCAGGAAGTACCCAAGAAGACGAAATAATTATTAATACTGAAGATGCCATCAATAAATTCTTTACAGGGAAACAAGCAGATAAAAATCAACTAATTGGTACTCTTAAAATAAATTTGAAAAATATATACAGAAATGCAAAACTCTCGAAAAACAATTATCTGAAGCTAAAGGAGCGATTACTGAGCAGAAAGAAAAAATAAAACATTCACAAAACAAGATTGACACATATGAAGAAACGATATTTCAATGGTTAGAACTAAGTAATAACAAAAATATACCATTATATAACCTAATGACAACCGGGAAAACAAGAACTCCCTTTGCTCATGAATTGCTAAGATTTATTTTTTCAGAGACCCCGTTGAAATTTTCAATCAACTGAACACTATAAAAACACAGGTTATAGGAGAAATGACACTTAAACAAAATGATACTGTTTCATTAAATAAACACAGAAAAAAGGAAACGAATGTTCTTGATGATATTAATTTTTAAGTAATAGGTTAGTATGTTAATTATAAAACTCATAGAGCGCACATTATTGATATTATTACACTCTTATTTAACACTTTACTATTAACTTATTTAACTTTTAAACCATAGAACAAAATACGAGGCTATTTATAAATAATCTCGTACCTTAAAAAGGTGTTTCCCCATCTGTAAAACACCTTTTATACAAACGATAATCGAGTACGGTATCCTGATCATTTTTTAATAATTAAAGATTAAAATACTTTAAAACAAACTCATTCGGGATATTTATAACATTTTTGTGTTCATAAAAAATCAATTATAAAAGGATTAAAGAAGTTTTCATAAAATTCTGCGATACGATTATCGTACGATTTAGATTCAATTCATAAAATTTTCTAACGTTAAAACAGTCTAATCTATCTATGGAAATAAAACATGTTATAATAAATGTGAATATATTTCCAAATTATTAATGAATCAAAAAATTAATTTTGAATTGAACCCTTAGGAGAAACTATGAAAAATATACTTATTATTACAAATACTTTAGATCTTACAGTGGACTACATCATAAATAAATATAATCATACAGCCAAATTTTTCAGATTAAATACAGATAGATTTTTTGACTATGATATAAATATTACAAATAGCGGCACCTCAATTAGAAATAGAAAAAGCAACCTAATTATAAATATCAAAGAAATTCATTCATTGTACTACAGAAAAATAACTCTACCTAATTTAGATAGCTACGAAAGCAAGTATTGGACTCTAATGCAGCGTGAAATGATGAGTATTGTAGAAGGAATCGCAGAAACAGCTGGTAATTTCGCTTTGACTAGACCTTCAGTGTTACGTAAAGCAGATAATAAAATAGTTCAAATGAAATTAGCAGAAGAAATTGGATTTACACTACCTCAATCCTTGATTACAAATTCAAACCAAGCAGCAACCTCCTTTTGTAATGAAAATAATACATCTATTGTTAAACCCTTATCTACTGGAAGGATAATTGAAAAAAATAAAATTGGCATCATTCAAACAAACCTAGTAGAAGCAAATGAAAATATTCAAGGTTTAGAATTGTCACCAGCATATTTTCAAGATTATATACCAAAAGATACAGAAATAAGATTAACTATAGTTGGAAATAAATTATTTGGGGCAAATATTAAATCAACTAATCAAGTTGACTGGCGAAAAAATGATGCCTTATTAGAATACAAACCGGTTGATATACCAGATAAAATCGCAAAAATGTGTTTAGAAATGATGGGGAAGTTAGAAATAAACTTTGCAGCTTTCGATTTTATTATACGAAATGGAGATTATATCTTTCTTGAATTAAATGCCAATGGTCAATGGCTTTGGCTAGAGGATATATTGGAATTCGATATATCTAATACAATTATAAATTATTTGTTAGGGGAACCTATCTAATGAATCGCTTAATTTCAAAGCTTAAATATTTTTCAATTAAATTATTATCCTATAGCCCCTTATTGAGATTCACAGATGATAATACATTTGGAGAAATTACTGAAAATATCACAAAGCTAAGGTTTTCTCTTATTAGTTTTAATACCGGTCAATGGATTTTTCACTTTTTTACCACGATAAAAGATAATAATACTCGAACATTCAATTGTTTTAAAATTTTAAAGTTAAAAGAGGTTCAAAATTTACCTAATTTAAATGCCATAGACACAAAATATAATAATTATGAAATTCATATGAACACTCTTTCAGATGAAGAGTGTGTTATTCATAAAGATGCTCTTCAGTATAAACTATCACAAGTAGAGGCTCGCAAAAACAAAGCTTTTAATAAATACCTAGCATATATTGCCATAGTTGCACTTATCTTGCCCTTATATGCATCTTTTTTTAATAAACTATATGATTTAAAAGATTATTACACAGTTATTTTTACAATTATTTTACTCTATACATCTTTTAACCTTTTACTTTTTATAAGTAGTTTTATTAAAATTAAAAATGCTCCAAGAGTAACATTTAGATCTATTCGAAATTCATCGACACCTGCTAAGACACTAACCCTAGCATTGTACTATGATTGGCTAGTTTCAAATGAAGAAAGTACAGTTCAGGTTACTATTATTAAAAACATCGAAAAGTATATGCTTACTATAATTAGTATCAGTATATTATTTTTAGTGACTTTTAATATAGTTGAATACACTAAAAAATCTACAGTAAAAAATAGTGTTGTAGAAAAAAGTAAAGATAATAATTCCGAAATGTTAACTCTTGATACATCTAGTGATCCAAAACAATTTTTATATATTAACAAAGATGTATTTTCAAAAATAGAAAATACATTGTTAAAAAATAATGTTACTAAAGTTATTATTATCTATAATAAATCTACAATGAATGATAATTATCAACGTATCTTAAATCTAATTAATACTTATAGTTCTAAAGATACTGATATTATAAAATTAGAAAGTAACAAAAATAATGAAGTACAAGTTATTCTTTTGAAAGGGGATAATAAATAATGTATAGACCTTATATCGCTAAATATGTTGAAGAACAAACTTTACAAAATAGTACTAACTTAGTTTATGATGACATTACTCAAATTTCGTTTATTAACAAAGAAAAAAACGTGAAAAAAATTAAATTAGGACCTGACACAACTATTCTCACCGAAACCACCGAGAACGGAGATCCAGACGAGATATACATGGTCCCTGATACAACTATGAAAACAGCAACTGTGGAAAACCTAGATGCAGATGAATATCTCTTAGGGCCTGATACAACTATTCGTACATTTACAGTAGAGAATAATGATACTGATGAACACTATTGTGAACCTGAAACTACTAGAATAACTAAAACACTTGAAAACATTGATCCCGATGAATATTATTCCTAATAATAAAACACACACCTTTAAAAGTGTGTGTTTTATTGTTTTACTATTTATTACTTCAACATCCCTTGATGTTAAGTGAAATTTCAGAAATCTATCTTAAACTAACCGCGCAGTTTAGTGGCGAAATAAAATGGTTATTTCACACTTATCAAAAAACAATTGAAATATTCAAAAAAAACAACAACCATTTTTTGAAGTCTTCATTAAATTTCTTGTTTGTCATACGGACGCTTCCTCTTTGAAATCCATTGTAAGGACTTAACTAAGCTGTGTCCATATTGCCATACTAACTCCACTACTTAAAATATAGTATCTTCTTTATGTTTTTGAAAGAAAAATTAAAACAACTATATTTTTTCTACAACGTTAATTCCAACAACACATAGATATAACTTTATATTTAATAAGATTCATTTATAAAGTGTTTAAACCTACAAAGATTTCTATATTCATCGCTTTTTGTGTTTATTCTTTAATTCCTCGAGTCTACTATAAATCCTCGAAAACAACTTTTCTTCTCCATTCTCCTTTGGTATATAATACTGATTATCAACTAGCTCATTAGGAAGATATTATTGATACACCCAGCCATTAGGAAAATCATGAGGATATTGATATCCAATACCATGTCCCAAACTCTCAGCACCTTGAATTACCCCTTCCTCTAATGCTTTTAATAAAGTGTCTTGCTGACTTCGATTAAATTTATGAATTTCATCAATAAAAAGGATTGCATTATCATCAAATCTAGCCTTTTGTATAATCTCATCTATATCTTTTTTTCCAGCATTTGTTGCATTAATTGAATAAAAGCTTCTTTTTACTGTATTTGAAATCGCAAAGGCCATTGATGTCTTTCCAGTCCCTGGATCACCATATAAAAGAATTGAGGGAATATGCCCGTTTTGAATCATCTTATAAAGTTCTGTATTGGGACCAATCACATGATCTTGCCCAACAACGTCACTAATTTTACTTGGTCGCATCCGATACGACAGAGGTTCTTTATTAAACACGCTATTTCACTCATTTCATATATAAAATATACATAATTGTCCAAGAAAATAGAAATATTCTTCATTACCTAATAGCCCATATTTCTATAGACAATAAATTGCTCATCCTATTGAAATAGTATAGAAATTATAAAGATTATTTGCAAATGAAAGAGAGATTCTTTTTGATTTATTGGAGTTTCATAAAAAAAATCCAATAAAGTGCATAATAACCTTTTATAATATTGATCTGACTTTTTATTTGTAGTATTAATACCAGAGTAATTCAATAGGGGACACAATAAATTACTATAATATTAAAAAGAGCTAAACTGCCTATAGCAAAGTGAATTTTATGGTAATATTAATTTGTATAATTATATATACAAAAAATAACAGGATGGGTGAAAAATATTGAGATTAAAAAAATTTAGTGTTACAAATTACAAAGTTTTTAAAGAAACTTTTAGTATCGACTTTTCAACAGATTCAATCGCTATTCTTACTGGAAGAAATAATACAGGTAAATCTACGTTCTTAGAGGCAATCAATTGTTTTTTCTTAAAAGAAACTAAGACTACAACCATTTCAAATGAGTGTTTTTCCAAGCGCAACAAGGAGATTGTACTTGAGGCGCACTTTGAATCTGATGATGAAACTTTAATTTTCAAAAAAAAATACAAAGAAGAAACAGCTCCTAAATATTATGATGCGGAAAATATAGAAATGAAAGCCTCCCATCCATTAAAAGAGAAATTCGATGCGATTTATGAAAATAAACCTTATTATATAACCCCTTCTATGTCAACAGACGATATTAACAATCAAATACAGGCTATATACTCTCAGATAATTAAAGGTGATCTTCAGAAACTTGAAGAAGAACCTGATCCAGATCATCCAGCCGATTCAGAACATGTGCGTATGCGGAAAGAATACGTTAAAATAAAAGAATCTTTGCCAAATTTTTTAAGAAAACTTAAAACCAGCACGGATGAACTACTAGACAATGTAAGTGAAGATGTTAGCTCTGATTTACGTGGACTTTTTTCAAATGACGCATTATCTTTGAAAGTATTGGGCGGTGAAAGTACCGGTTTTTCAACTAGTGATATCTTAAAATCTACCAACTCAAGTGTATACATTGACAACCACTTACAAAAAGGAATGCCCTTGTCTAATCAAGGAACGGGCTTGCAAAGAATGAGCCTTATATACCTCATCCAAAATATGATTCAAAAAAAGCTTATGGGTGATAATGATGATAAAATGTTGTTAATCGATGAGCCGGAAGCATTTTTACATCCAGAAGCAGTTCGTGCACTTAGTCGTTCATTATATACAATAGGTAATAACATGCCTTTAATTATATCAACTCACTCCCCTATACTCATTGATCTTTCAGAAAAACATACCTCAATTCAGGTATTTCGTGTAGGAGAAACAGAGGCTGTACAACTGTATAAATCTGTGAATGATAAGTTTGATGATGATGATATAAGAAACATGAAAATACTTAACTATGTAGATTCGTATGTGAATGAATTTTTCTTTGCTGAAAAAATCTTGATTGTAGAAGGTGACACGGAATATATCGCCTTAAAGCACCGCATCAAAAAAAACAATGAAAATGTGCACATTATTCGTGCAAGAGGAAAATCTACAATTTGTACGTTAATGAAAATTCTTAATCAATTCAATGCAAATTATAATGTTTTACACGATGTCGATAACCATAACAAATATTCGTCTGCTACCCTAAAGGCTCAGTTAACCAATTGTAAAAATATACTAAAATTAAAAGCTAATGATAGTATAAGAATCTATTGTTCAATGGAAAATTTCGAAGCAGCAATTGGTATTGGTGATGTTTCTAATGATAAGAAAACACAAACAATCCATGAGATTATTCATGAAACTGAAACTGAACTTAAATATATAGACGCTCGTCAAGAAATTGACAATCTCTTTGAGCATATGATTAAACATAATGACGATATACCGTTAGGTGAAAAATTCTTTCTAATAAATTGTGAAAAAGACTATGAAGGAATGTTTTCTAGTTTAATTGAACAAAAGCTTGCAACTGAAGAAGCTGAAAAAACTGCGAAGTTAGCAAAAGAGCTTGCAGCTAAAGAAGCTGAGAAAACTGTGAAGTCAGAGAAAGAGCTTGCGACTACATAACTTTTTAATACAGGCTAAAAAGTTTATTAACCAAATTAGACCTCTCAATATCATTTTTGAAACAGTGTCATCCGAAATTAGGATCCTTAAAAAATCAAAACATTTAAATCTGAGTAATAATAAATTGAGTGAATTACTGGATTCATTAATGAAAATTGAAGGATTAGAACATTTATATAGGTTGGAATAATGATTTAAGAATACCGCGCTGGCTAGAGAAATTAGCAGAAAAAGGTTGTACTGTTTATTTATAAACTAACTTTCATTAATTTAATCATGCGTTAGTTAGAGATATCAGACAAAAATACTCAACCTTTTTTATGAAGAAGCTAATCTGTCAGAATAAATAAGAGCATGTTTTGAAAAAGATTAATCAAAACATGCTCTTTCTTTCGGTTCATTTATCAATGATTATTAGTATCAATTTGATCAACTTCCATTCCAAACCAGTAGCATCCTTAATAACCTCAATTTATGCAATAAATCCGAACAGCCGAAAATAAGATTTTATCCATATATTTTTTTCTCATTGAGGGCTCATCAATAAAATATTACGTTACTGAAAATTAAGAACCACTTAAAGGGAACTTAACCACATTTTTTTCTACTAATGTACACTCATTATTTAACGGATTAACTTTTAAATCGCAAATTATACTTAGTTCTTGTATAGTTAAACCTGTTTGGAATGATACTTCTTCAAGAGTAATATTACACTTATTAATAATTAAGTTTAAAGCTTGTTTAAATAAAGAGGGTTTCTCTATAGGTATATTTTCATCTAATGGTTCTACTAATCGCCATTTTTTTCTACTAATTTGTTGGCGCAAGTACAAAGCATAATCTTGAGTATACACTCCTAATTTTTCAGCCCGATAAATAATTGCTTGCACCGATACTTTCCAATGTTCTTTTAATATAAGTAAATAGTCTAGGCCTGAAGATGAAAGTTCAGGTACAATTGTAGACTCGGGCATTAAAAAGGCAGATGCAAAACGATTCGCTTCTTGTTCAATCCTTTTATGCTTACTTCTGTCATTAACATCTCTTTCTACGTAGCTTGAATGTAATAACAGATGCCCTATTTCATGTGCAATATTAAATCGTGGGCGAACAGAAGATAATCGCTCTTCATTTAATAAAATATAAGGACTATTATTATATACAACTGTACAAGCATCTATTTTTTCATTATCCATTTTTGCGAATGCAACGATTATCCCCAACCTTTCACACAAAGCCGTAATATTACTGATTGGGCCGTCACCTAAACCTACATACCTCCTCATTTTTTCTGCTATATTGTCAATTTCCTCAAAATCAATTTGTTTAAATGTAGACTGAACTGAAATGAAATTAGGTATTTTAAATTCAGGAAGCTTAATGTTAGTTTCAATAAACCTGATTAAATACGCTAGTGTACATACCTTTTCTTTAACCTGCTCTTTATATTTTTTTGCCACGGCTGCACCACTTCTAAAAAAATGTGTACTCTGTGCATTCAATAAGTCTTCAGAGTTTCCATAGAAAAATGATGGTAATCAAAAAAGAAAGGAAGATTCATATAATGGCAATTAAAAAACCAACTTCCAATATATCGGCTTTATGAATTATAAATAAATAGACTGTAATAGCTGCAAGGCACAGTAATATTATAGCGTTTTCAATAACTGTATTTGAAGATGTTCGAACAGTAGTGTTTTTGTATAAAGGTGAATTTATTATTATCACAGTAGTTGTATATCGGTACTGCCCTGCTTTATCTATTTCATTTTTATTTATATTGAAGAAATGCCGAAAAATAAGTGCAGCAGAAAAAACCAGTATACTATAAATTAAAGATAAGATTTAGAAAAATAGTTTCTGTCAAATGAAAACACCTCGATTAGTTGTATTGCTCCTGATAGAATATTTTCTGCCCCAAAAGTGCTGTTTCATTCTTTAGAGGTAACCGTTTTATATAAGGGAAACCCTTGTATATCAAGGGTTTTAAGTATGACCCCGGAGAGGACCGAACTCACGACTTCCACCCTGTCAAGGTGGAGGTCTTTTAGCTTTATTCATCTTCTCTTTGTACTATAAACTCCCAAAATCTTATTAATTCTTCACGTTTTTGGTGAGGTGCATTCTTTATATCTTTAAACCATTGATAAAGCTCAGGATCTTGTATATCTGTAATTTGTTTTATTTCAGTTGTACCGAGGAGGTAATCAATTGATACTTCAAAGAAAGTGGCTAATTTTATCAATGTATTATAATCAGGTTCTCGATTACCTTGTTCATACATTGCATATGTAGTTCGGGCAATTCCTAGTTGTTTTGCCATATCTTCTTGACGCAGTTTTCGTTCTTTTCGAAGAGTGTGTAATCTTGTGCCAAACATATGCTACCTCCTTTCAGGTGTTTTCTAAATCAATTATAACGTCACAATATGTAACATTTAATAAAGTACACGAAATGTGTAAAAAATATTGATTTTATATTTGTTTTCGTATAGCATGATTGATAGATACACATTTTGTGACAATCGGGGAGGGGAGTAATGAGAGTGTGGTTATTGAAAAAACGTAAACAAAGAGAGAAAACACAGGAGTATATTGCATGTAAAGCAAGGATATCTAGAAGTATGTATGCAATGATTGAAAGTGGTGAAAGAAATCCAAGTGTTCCTGTTGCAAAGAATATAGCTAAGGTACTAAATTTTGATTGGACTCTTTTTTTTGAAGAATAATGTCACGTTTTGTGTAAAAAATAATGATAAGATGTTACGTTTCTATATTGTTTTCCTAAAACGAAATAATTTATTAATTATTTTTTAGAAAATATTAGACAAGGGAAGTGTTCAATATGAATATGAAAACATTTGAAATGCGTGAAAAACGATTAGCAGAACTACTAGGTGCAAAAGTACTATGGGAATTTATAAGTGCTGTTACAGAGGAGATTGAAAAGCAGGAATTAGAGTCTACACCAGGTTTATTAGAAGATCTATTCATACATGTGAAAGAAACCATTCAAATTCAAAATATGAATAAGAGCATAACAAAAGCCCCTGTAAAAACAGAGGCTGGTAGTATCGATAAAGATACATTATTTATGGAAGCGTATGTAGAATTAATTAATCATAAATTTCTTATTTCTGAATTAGTTGTAGAGCTTTCATCTGTTCTAAAAGAATTAAATTGTTTTGTTCAATCATCTTTGCCACTGCTTCAAAATAAGCTTGATTCTCAAGAACCTCACTCTGCTTCTCTTTAGGAAGTGATTTGAGTATTTCTTTCATTTCTTTACACTCGTATATGTTATTCTCCAAGTCTTCTATTAATTTGTTTCGACGATTGGTGTATTCAAGTGCACCTAAAGTCGCCAATGCGCGAGTATCTAATCCCAGAATTTCCATGTATTCCTCTCCTTTCCTCTACAATAATTCGATAGGGGAAAGGAGATTCCTTTAGTGATTTGGTAGAGTCTTTATTTGGTTATATAACATGTTAATTATTAGTGGAAATGCTATTTAGTATGGATAAAATACTATTAGACTTAAAAGAGCTTCTTAAATAGGATGAGAAGAAAGGAGAATCCAGTAAGTTTCATTCAATTTCTCTAAATAATCTACATATGGAATAAGAGTATTCTTGAAAAAGCTCTAAAAGAAGAGATCTTATAAAAGAAAGTGTATATTGTATCGAAATTTATGAGGGTGTTTTGCTTGTAAGGAAGGACAGCGAAAATATAGGAGAGAACAGTTGCGTATACTGTTCTCTTAAGGAGCGGAAGTGCTGAACATTTTTAATGACAATGATTCAAGCATTCCATTAATAGTATGTGCATATATTTACAATTCATACAAGAAGGCAGCTATAAAAAAAGAGCTGCCTTGCCTCAGGGAGAATTCAAGAAAAGTGGTTTTGTGGTACATCACCAAAGACTTCTTCAGCATGTGTGGTGTAATGCCTAACTCCAAGTAATGTTAAGGTACTAAAAGATAGTGCAGTGCATACATTAGCTAATTTTTTTTCATAACATTGCCTCCCTAAACGCGATATATTATTACAAAAAATCAAAAGATATATGCGACTTTTGAAACAGGAATTTTAGTAGTTTTGTTATACTCCCAAAAGGTGTACCTTTTGAAGGAGCGTTCACATTAAGGAAGAATTCTTTTTTTAGCTCCTTTTGAATAGCTTCTTTAATTAATAAGAAAATCTTAAATTAATAGTTTGTATTTGGATCCGGAATAATCAGTCATTTATTTTTCGAAAGTTGAAACAGGAATTATTTGTAATGTGTGATAAAATTAGAAATGCTTTGTATGTATAGGTATATTTTTATGTAGTATCCCTAATAACTTTGCTAGTGCTTCTGGGAATGAGAGGGATTATTATACTGTATTATTAAAAACAAGCTTTTTTTGAATTGAAATGTGTGACATTAAATAAAAATAATTTTTTCAAAATAGTTTTATTTGTCTTGGCGTAATATGAGAGTTTGTGAATGTTTTTTGATCAAAATTTATTCCAACCAACACTATGCTAGCTTAGAGAATATATTTTTTGTGTAAATAGTAAATATACACATTAGCGCATTTGCGACAGCAATTTTGTCATTAAAGAAAAGTGCTGTGAAATATAAAGAAAATAGAAATACCATAGAAAAATTTTCGTTTTTTGCATTTTTAATTTCAACTAACATATTGAGTACCTCCAATTAGAAATTTTTTTATTCAGTATTGTATTTTAAGAATTTTTGACCTAGATTCTAAGAGGAGAGAGCAAATTTTTTTAAAAAAATCTTGATATATAAATCTAAAATATATAATATATAGGTATATTGTTAGTTTATTTGATTCCGTTTATTCCCACACCTTATGTGTTGTGGTTGAGTTGTAGAAGCAAGTTGCGTCTTGTTTCAATTGTGAAAGGGCTTCTTTGAGCCGATTAGTGTATATATAGCTTATTTTGCTATGCACATTTTTAATCGACTTGAAGAAGCCCTTTTTGTGTTGTTTTTAAGTTTGCAGGCGGGGTTATTTATGATTCATAACATAACAAATTAAACAGTAGAGTAGAGGAGATAAAACAAAATGAAAAAAGATTGTAGACATTTACGACTAGTACCAGCAGTAGAGGAACATAAAACACGAATGGAAAATAATCAGAAGTCATATGCTGCACCAGCGATGTCATCTGAATCCAGAGCAAGAGTAAATCAAATGAGAGGATGTTTTGAAGCTGAAATTATATTACCAGATGGTAAATTTCAATATTTTAAACCAAACACTCTTAATGAAAAGGAAGCCGTTCAAGAAATTGCATTATTTATTGAAGGGCTTCAGGAAACGAAGGTAGGCTATGTCATCTTATGGCGCTTTGTCGGGCAACAAAGTTTTTATCATGGTACAAAGATTGTAGCTGAACTAAAGTTTCATAAAATCCTGCGTAAGCTGAAAGATTATTTTTTTGATTACGAGGAAGTTGTTTATGAAACAGAAAAATAAGAAGGATAGAGGGATAGAGATGAAAAAAGATAATATTTGGACAGTATTAGATGATCCAAAAGAGCAGGAGGTAAGAGAGCAATCCCAAGAGCCGGATAATATTTTTGCGGGTATGGATGAGCTATCGGAAATTACAGATGATGAACTACCATTTTAAGCAAGTTGAAGTAGTTTATAGAGGGTAAAAGGAAGAACTAAGTGATGTATATACTTGGATCTTCCTTTTTTTATTGTAAAAAAGAACTCGGAGGGAAACATTATGCGTATAGGAAATGATTTGGCGGCTGGATTTTATCCAACACCACTAACAGAAGGGAAACACTTAATACAACTGTTACAAATGGAATCAGAGCGAGCTTATGCTTGCTTTGATCCATGTTGTGGAGAAGGGACAATTTTACGAAGTTTTGCAGATGAAATGAAGCAGGCGGGAGTCCAGTTTCATACGTATGGCGTAGAGCTGGATGCAAATCGATATGGCAAAGCAAAAGAGCAATTAGATGTAGTGGTACGCTCAAGCTTTGAAAGCATGATGATTAGTCATGACTATTTTCCGCTTATTTTCTTAAATCCTCCTTATAATACGGAGCTTCGTACAGAAAATACAAAATCAGAGAAAATGGAGTTCAACTTCTTAAAGCGCGCTCACCATTATTTACAAGAAGGTGGCGTTATGGTGTATGTCATTCCATATGATCGTTTTGCTCGTGATGAAATTAGCTACTTTTTAGCTAAGAATTACGAGGAAATAGGATTAATGCGTTTTGGCGATGAAAATGAAGAATTTGAGCAATTTAAGCAATGTGTTTTTATTGGCCGTAAGCGTACAGCTACGAAAAATGATACATACTTCAATGATCGGTTCGCTAATTTCTGTGAGAATATGTCCGACCTTACTTTCGTCAAAAAGCATGTGAGTACATTAGTGCAAATGGTAAATCGTAAGAGTTGGCTTATACCCGAATTACGTCATCAAAATAAACTTATTTTTACTTCAAGAGTAGATTATAAAAGTGCTTACGAAGGTGTTGGGAAATCAGAGGGTATCACAACATTTAAGAAGCGTTTAAATAGAGGAACTGGGTACTCGCTTCAATGTGAGAAGACAGCTGCTGAAAGCGCAAAGATGCCAATTGCTTCCGGACAATTAGGACTATTGCTGATAACAGGTGTGGCAGATGGTTTGCTTGGTGAAGGCGATACACTCCACGCTGTTCGTGGATCTGAAAATGTGTTTTTTGAAACTTCATTCGAGCAATTGGAAAAAACGACAAAAGAAGTCGTTTTACAAAAACGTCGTGCTAAATTTATCATCGCAACGCCAAATGGTGAAGTCAAAGAACTTGTCTAGGAAAGGAAGAAGGCTATGTCTGTACTATTAGGAATAGGAGCATTATATATTGCTTGGGAGTTTAGTAATCGTGTGCTCCGAATCGCTATTGTTCTAACAGTAGTTTGCCTTTGTGCATCTCAAATCAGTACAGGTACGCATTTGGGAGTGTTAGAACAGTTTTCACTATTCCAGGGTGTAGACGATATTTTACATGCAGCTGAGCAGTCGTTACCAGAGTGGAAACAGTTTATAGATTTTTAAACTACAAATTAAATGAGTAGGACATGAAACGTATCGAATATGATGCGTTTTTTATTTTTAGGAGGGAACGAATATTATGATAAACGAAATGATTCAACAACATACATTTGACCAGGAACAAACACCAGCGATGTTGCAACTGGAGACAGGCACTGCTTCACATTCAGCTTTCTGCTTTGCTATGGCAGTAAATCGTCATCACCAAATACAATTTGCAGTATTAGGAGGGAATGACAGTACATTAAAGTCATTCCGAGCAGCCATATCGATGGGTACTCGTCGCATGTATTTTGGAGAGGGACTAAAAGAAGAATTACATTACGCGTTAGGAAAAAAAGTGAATGTAATATCAACAGGACAATTTGAGTTTATTAATACGCAAACGGTAAATAGAAAGAAGGCAATCATTGCGTTTTCTAAAGAATTAGAGGAGAAATACATTGTTGCAATTGACGAAGCGCCAGAGATGCAAGTAAGAGATTTCTTAATGGCTCCTCCGTACGGCTTACCAATCTTAGAAGAATGGGCGAAGCCAATTTATGAGGAGATGCTAACAAGAAATCTATTACAACCATTAGAGGTATATTTCGATAAAAATGAATTTTCTTCTCTAACGATTGCGCAAGTCGTACTAAAAGAAAAGGATTGTAAAGAGTTTTTATCAGAAATGATTCGCTCTGGAAAATGTCAATTTCCGCAAGAGGGCACAGGTGAAAAAATCAATAAAATTAATGATTTAAATGAATACCTATTGGAATATTCGCCTGTCATGCTTGATAAGGTAACAAAACTAGATGAGCCTTTACATCAACCGATGAAGGACCAAGCATTATCCCATTTTGATACGTATCAAAGACCATTATTCCCTGTACAAGCACATGTAGCAACAGGTGCTGCTAAAGCATTACAAGTGCAAAAGGGAATCATCTTACAAGGTGAGATGAGCACCGGGAAGAGTGCAATGATGACAGCTGCAGTAGATGGCTATTTTCATTTAAAAGGACAAAAAGGTTATCGTACATGCGTTTTCGTTCCACCAACTCTTACGGAGAAGTGGGCAAAAGAAGAAATACGACACTTATTACCAGATGCAGAGATACACCTTATTAAGCGCACAGAGGATCTTATTCGTATTCATCAATCTTGGATACAGGCCGGGAGACCAAAGCCACAAAAACCAACCTTCTTTGTTATTAGTTTTACAACAATGCGAGGAGATTCTATTAAACAGATGCCATTACCTTATAAGCAGACTGCTCTTTCTAAAAAATCTGAGGAAGAGGTGCAAAGATATTATAAGAAGGGCTATTACTGTTCGGATTGTGGTTCTAAGTTACGTAAAAAAACGTCTTCTATCATGGTTCAACAAGCTAATGGTGAACAAAAAGAGGTCTGTCAGTATAAAGAATTTACAGCAAGCGATTTAGATTCTAAAACGAATAAAAATAGTGTATGTGCCGATTGTAATTCAAATATTTGGAGTCCAAAAGTAAAAACAAAATATGCGAGTTTTAAAGAATGGACAAAATATGAGGATCAATTAGTGCAGGCAATTAAAGAAGGAAATAAACCGTTACAAAAACAACTAGAGTTAGAGAATCGTGTAAAACCTTATGATGCGAAACACTCAGGGCGAGCATATCGAAAGGTAGCTACTGTTGAGTATATTCGTAGAAAAATGAAGCATTTCTTTGATGCTCTTATCGCTGATGAGATACATGAGCTGAAAAGTGAAACTGCACAAGGAACTGCCCTGGGAAGTTTAGTTAAAGTTTGTAAGAAATTTGTAGGTGGAACAGGAACTCTTTTCGGAGGAAAAGCGAGTGATGTGTTCTATACGTTATGGCGCTTATATCCTTCCAAGATGGTGAAGAGTGGGTTTGAATATAGTTCTTTAATGGATTGGAATGAGACTTACGGAAACATCGAGAGAACATATTACCATGATGGTGAAGTTGTATCCAATGTAGCTTCGCGTGGTGCACAAGGAATGCTAGATAAAACTAAAGTAGTACCTGGTATTTCACCGTATGTGTTTACCCAATTTTTAATGGATACAACAATAAATGTACGTTTAAAAGATGTATGGCCAAATCCAGTTGAGCTAATCAATGTACCAACGATTCTTGTTGATATGTCTGAAGAGCAAAAACAAGCCTATGAGCATATGAAAGAGTCATTTGAAAAAGCAATTGAGGCAGCGAAAGGTACATCAGATGTCGGCAAATTATGGCTTTCTTATATTCGTACAGGAAATGCATACCCAGATAACATGAATCGTTATCCTAACTATTACTTAGATGGGAATGAAAAAAATGTTGTTTGGTCTAATGCAGAATATAGATTCGATGAGGATTGTATGCAGCCGAAGGAGAAGAAATTGCAAGAAATATTGCATACTGAAATCTCTGAAGGTCGTCCAACTATCATTTATGTATCTGATACAGGATCTACAGTGAAAGAGCGAGACATTCAGCCTCGTTTACAGAAGGTTGCAGAGCAAGTAACTGGTGCGAAAGTAGCTATTCTCCGTACCAATACAGTTACTCCGCCAAAACGTAGTGAATGGCTAAAAGAGCAAGTAAAAAACGGTGTGAATGTAATCATTTGTTCGCAAGAACTTGTGAAAGTTGGCCTCGATTTATTGGCAACACCGACCCTGATTTTTTATCAATTATCATTCAGCTTATTCACATTAAATCAGGCAGCAAGAAGACATTGGCGTATTGGTCAAACCAATCAATGTAGAACATTCTACCTTGGATATCGAGAGACTTTCCAAGCGCAAATGGCACAGTTGATAGCTCAGAAGAATAAAGCTTCTGAAGCAATGAATGGTGATGCGACAAGTGATGGTTTAAATGCAATGCTCGGTGATACAGGGGATTTACAGACTTTATTAATTCAAAACATTAAGAGTGGGAACCAATTAAAAGGCTCAACAGAAGAATGGACAAAAGCGGCATCAGAAGAATCGAAACGAGTTCTTGCAAATATCGGTAATGTGATTACACCTGTGTTTGAATCGATTGAAATTCAATTTACGAACTGGGTGGAAAAATTACCAGGAACAATGGATGTTGCATTTATGAAAGATGCCCAATTTGTACAAAAGGCTGTTGAATTTATTCAACAAGGGAAAGTACCTGGTGTTCAAGTGAAGAAACGTGAACTTGAAATAGATGGAGAAGTAGAAGGTATCATTCGTACATTAACAACGCTGAATACAGATAAGCGTATGCTGGTTCAAAAACAAGATATTGCATTCTGGGATGAAGTAATTGTTGAAGTGGATACTGCTAAAAAGAAAGGGAAACGAAAAAGCAAAGTAATCGAAGGACAGTTTGAGTTCGATTTATTTGCATAACCGAGAGGAGAAAATCATGTTTACAATGATTTTTATCGCTTTATTTTGTTATATGTTTTTTGTAGTTCGCAAAGTCAGAAAAAATATGCTAATAGAAGAAGCAAAGAAAAAAGAAAAGGAACAGGAACAGGCACCGGTGGAACGTCCCGTTTATTGGTGCCCGAGAGAAAACAGACCAATTGGTAGGGAACAAGAGCGTGTTACTGTTCCAACAAAAGAAATTACCTTAGAAAAGGATGTAGCAAGTATATACGATTTAGTTGCTACATCGGTTCAAAAGAATCTGTGTGAAGAAGCGAGTAACAAATTAGAACAGGAAATTGAAGCTGTACAAGAAGTGGAGTATGTTGAAGATTTTCACCATACTCCTGCTTCTGAAGCAGTATATGATATCCCATTCCTGAGTGATGAGGACATACCGTTTCCAAGTGATATGGATACATCAGAGGGATTTTTAGGGTATGAAGATACATTTCCAGAACTAGCACAGTTGCCGGTTCCACCAGAAATAGAATATATACTTCCTGTTCAACAAGGAGTATCAGAAGCACAGGATGGGAATGTAGTAAAGTGGACTGCAAAAGTGATAGAACGAGAACAAGGACTGACACGTGTGATGAATATGTCTAATAGGAAGCGCTATTGGATACATACAGAGGGAGAGATATTACCAGAAAATAAACTAATATATATCGAATTAAAGGTAGACTCATCTTATTCCTATACATTAGTTGGGTGGAGTGATAGACAACTAGGGAGTATATAAATCTATTTCCTAGTTGGTATTTTCTTAGTTATATAGCATTAAACACACTAGGTTCTCACTCATTTGTACAAGGACAAAATATTTTTTTGTTTTTGTACAAATGAGTGGGACGGAATGATTCACTATATAAGGATATTCGACTATAATGAGACACTGTACGTCATTGCAATATCAAAATATTTTAAGGTTAAAATAATTATTGATCTTAGAATAGGAGCTTCGAGAACTCCATGTAACATTACAATGCTTCATATACATGAGATTGTATTTAAGATTATTATATTAAAATTATTGGAGGCTGATGATATATGACTATAGATCATATGAGTAACAACGTAGTAAAAAAATTAGAACAGACGGTGCGCTACGAAAAGAAACAAGTAAAGGTATTGCGTGTAAGTAAAAGTAGTTCAAATATACACGCTTACATGATTTTCCCGGAATTCTCAGAGGTTAAAATTTCAAATACCGAACTGGATGAATATATAGAAAACCTATCAACAAGCGTGAAGTATGTCATTGATCGCAAGTTGAGTCAACAAGAAATTGAAAAACAAAATCACTCTTTCATTATGACGTGTGCAGTCGAGGAAGATGGTGTGTTAGATGATGAAACTATTCATTTTAATACGACGTATGTCAAGCCACCAACGATTGCGAATAAGGTATTTAAGCTAGTGTGTGGCTTAGGAAATCGTCTAAATAGCTTAAAAGAGCTACATATCACAGTATTAAATAATAATATTAATCGAATTGAAATTGAATTTTACAATGAAAATGAAACATATGTGGCAGTAGAGAAAGAAGAAATTGCGAATGCAATTATGGGGGCATATACAAAAGCGAACATTTATTATTCAGCAGACCTCTATTATGTTGCGGAAGGAAATGAAATCAAATTAAAGAGCATCAAACCGAAATTAGCGGGGGATATGTAATGAAACAAGAAAAAGGGATGATTGGTGTCTTATGTACACTCCTCTTAACGGTCTTATTACTTATACCATTACAAGCAGCACATGCATCTGTAAAAGTGGACTTTAATGAATTAAAAGGGAATGATGTTTCGTCATCCTTTCAAGAAGGATTAAACAATCGAACCAAAACACCAGAGAAGGATGATTCATTCGGTTCATCATTAATACAAAAAATTGAGGGTATGTATGCACCTGCCTTTAAAGTAGGGGTAAATATCTTTTCTATCTCTTTCGTATTAGGCGTTATTGTCATGGTTATGGCATTAATTACGAAGAATGGTCAATGGATGAAGTGGGCGACAGGGAGTATGATCTTTTCATTCGTTAGTATGATGGCGATGAGACTAAGTGTGTACTTCTTATTCAGTTCCGATGTAGTTTCGTTTATGAACATCTTTACGGATTTTTTAGACCTGTTTAAATCAACAGCACTTATTTTTACACCATTTATGTTAATTGCAGGTATTCGTTTACGAAAAATTCATGAGAGTACGAAACAACCTGAGTATTATCGTTGGTCCAATCGTGTCATAACAGGATCTTGTTTACTCTGTATGTTAGCCGTACTCGCTCCATGGCTATTTGCGAATATGTAAAGAAATACATATAAGAGGAATGAAAAAGGTACTGAATCTATATTCAGTACCTTTTATCTACCCATATGATTTCTTCGTTCGTATTCTTCAAATACTTCCGGTGATATAGGGGATAATATGCCACTTAGATAAACAGCTGTATATAAAAAGTATTGTTCATCTTTTGTTTGAACTGTAAGAGTGCCGTGTTCCTCATTATTGGGGATAATTCGTTCAATTTTCAGTTGTTTTTTGTCGCAAATAATTGCCTTGATTTTATAGACGTTATGTATTGGTAATCTTTCGATATACAGACAACTACGCTCTAACAGATAGAAAATGAGTGCCATTTGTAGAATGAACACAATTTGTAGTAGAGCTGGTGTGCCTGCAAAACAGACAAGGAAAATAGAAACTAAAATAATATTTAACTTCGAAAACCATTTCTCGTATTGCTTCATAGAAAGAATACTTTTTTTCGTTTGAAAGACTTGGAATCTTGTTATGAGGAACAGGATTGCAAAGATTCCTTCATAAATAAGCCAAGTATGCCATTCCGACTTAGAAAGATCTAGTACTAAGTATATGATGCCGGTAAAGATAAGGATTGGTACCAGATGTACCAGGCTAAATAATATCGTATGTTCTAACATTCTTTTCTTGTAGATGTGATTAGTAATTGAATCCAAGTTTCTTAACTCCTTCTGCAATTTTCATGATGACACCACCAATAAGTAGATGGTATTCGCCTATTCCTTTTTCGTTTACATACCAGCACATATAGTGCCTAATACCTTCTTTTGCTCCATGATCATGTAAAGGGAAAGGAGAAGCATATTTTTCTAGGGAGATATTATCACCGAAAGGAACTTGTTCTGCCAGAGCAAAACGTTTCTTTGAATCGTTTACAATCCAACAACCATAATCTGCTGCTCCATACCATATTGCGTCTTTATGAATCGGATCAATCGAAGGTTGTACTGGATAATTTTCAGCCAGCATTTGTGCTTTTTCTTCACGAAGTCGTTGATGAATATGTGAATTCAATGGATCTTCCGTTCCAATTTCATAGGTTTCCTCAAAATTCCCACACTCATAAGGGATAAGGGGATTATTTGAATCAGCTGCTAATTGTAGACTGCAAGAATCTGATTTTGAAAGATAGTATACACAGTCTTTGCAGGTGAAAAGGTTTGAAAAAGCTGAATCTGTTTCTTGATCTGTTGCGGTATTATCTACTACAAGTTTTAACATGTCTATCACAATCCTTTTTAGGCTATTTCTGAAATTAATATAGACGTATCATATCATGCTTATTTTCAAATGTAAATATTTTCCATTTGAAAATGTGCTAATTTATTTTGAAAGGACTGTTTGTTTTGAAAAGAAATCGAGAATATATTGCTTTGCGAAATTCTATTTTGGTAGGTTGGTTGCTCACAATTATTGTTATGGGTCTATCTATCTATTTTTCTTCTATTGTGTACTTACTAATTGGATGTTTCATTCTGTCGCTTAAATATGGATTAATGGGTACCGTAAAGAATGTGAAAAAGCGTTTACCTACCTGGGCTAATTTTGGTGTTATTGAAAAGCCAGTAAATCGAAGAGTGACAAGACCGTTTCAATTTCGGGGTGGGCTCCTTGTTTCATTAGCGTTAGGATTTGTAGAGATGGTGATAAAAGGCTTATGTATCTCATATTTTATTTTAGGATTAGAAACGTATGTCTATCGTCTAATGCGCAGAAACGCAAGAGTGTGAAAAGGAGGATTTTACAATGAAAGTATTGATATTCGAATTAATTCTCATTGCAATTCTAATTCCATTGAATATTGTTGTGAAAAAACATGTACCAAAATGGAAAGGGAAAGCCGGAGAAAAATTAGTGAAGCGTATATTGAATAAATTGGATTCCGAAAGTTATTGCGTGTTACATGATGTTACGGTTCATACGGAGTATGGTGATACAACGCAAATTGACCATATTGTTATTGCGGAAACAGGTGTATTTGTCATAGAGACGAAGAACTACGAGGGCTGGATTTATGGGAATGAGAAAGCGGCAAGGTGGACACAAGGTATTTTCAGAAAGAAACACTCTTTTCAAAATCCATTTCGACAAAACTATAAACATATAAAAGCAATCGAATGGGTGATGGAACAACAGCTGCCGTGTATCTCTATTGTAGCGTTTCATCCGAAATGCAATCTGAAAAAAGTTAATGTACATTCAAAAGATAAACATATCTTATATTATAACGATCTAAAAAAATGTATTGAGTCATATACCGACGTGCAACTAACAAAAGACGAGGTCCAGCATATCTATCAAACTATTTTGCGAACAAACATTACGGATAAGGATATTGAAAAGAAACATGTGAAGTATTTACAAAATAAGTTCGCAAAACAATAAGAAATGGAGAAAGGGACAATGTTATATGTAATAGGGTTTATCGTAATCTCTGTAGTAGCTATTCGTCTTAACATGAAGTATTACAAAGTAAAGGGCGATCCAAAAGATATTGTAACGAAAAGAAATGATTAGAAGATTTCTTATGAAAAATCAATTGTTGTAGCATGCTTTTGATCAAACTTTATTACAAAACAACAAGTAGAGAAATGTATTATATAAGGACAATTAATATTATAAAATATTAAATTCCATATATAATATCAATAAGAACTATAGTATGATAAAAGTAACAAAATACTCTAAAACTATCTTGCAAAAGGCCGCACCTACGCATACATATGCCATAGGTGCGGCCTTTTTTCGTTGTTGGTGCTACCCCATCGCCATCAAGCTAAAAGAACGAGTTATCCCCAAACAATAAATAAGAGCAAAATGCACAAAATTTTCGTTCTGGGGAACGTTGAAGTGTGAAAAATATTACCTAAATAAGTATGAAACATTTGAAGCGTTACAACAAGCAATAGATGATTATATCCAGTTTTACAATAACGAACGTTAGCAAGAAAAATTAAACGGCTTGAGCCTATTGGAATACAGGGTTCAAGCCGCTTAAAGTATTTTTATTATTTCCACTATCTACTTGACAGGGAGCTGTTCAAAGTTTGATCAAAATGGATTATCATTCTCTATACTGTAAAAGAAAACTTCATCCATTAATTAAGTAAAATTGCTCGTTCGATGATATTGTATGAGTAAGATTATTTGACTTTAATAATCCAAGATTATAGTGTTTTGTAATATTGGAATCAGTTCTATAAAGTTATAAAGGAGAATGTTATAATATGGAAAATATTTTAAGCGTGGAAGTTAATGGGCGTCCTGCCCAGATTGAAGAATTTCAAATTCTTAGTCTGTTTAATTATGGTCATTTTACCTCTACAATTGCAATTAATGGAAAGATTAGAGGGATAGACCTTCATTTAGAAAGACTTAATAAGAGTTCTCGTTTGTTGTTTGGAAATGGTATTGATAAACAGCGCATCCGTGAATACATAAGACACGCTATGAAAAATATTAATGAACCAGTAATTGTAAGAGTTAATGTGTTTTCTCGTGAAATCGATTTAGTGAATTTAGGCAAAACCCTAGAGCCAGACATTTTAGTAACGATAATGAAAGCCCAAACTTCAACATTATCCTCTTTACGTTTACAAATAACTGAGTTTGAACGGGATATCCCTCAGGTGAAAAACGTAGGGTCATTTGGACAAATTTACCGTGGTCGTATAGCAAGAATGAATGGATTTGATGATGCTCTTTTTTTAGATTCATTAGGACGCATTTCGGAAGGATCAATATGGAATATTGGTTTCTTCGATGGAGATCGAATTATTTGGCCTAAGGCTGAAATTCTCCCTGGTATAGCCATGCAACTTATTCAAGCGGGTTTAGAGAAAAATAACATCAAGACAGTTACATGTGAAATTTATCCTAAAGACCTACTGGATTTTAAATCAGCATTTATTACTAATTCTTCAATAGGATCGCAAGCAGTGTCAAGTATTGATGATTACGAATTTTCGATCAATCCCAGATTAAATTCAATTCTTTCTGATGCCTATCAAATCAATCATCTAGAGCGTGTATAGTAAAATAAAGTGCAGTTTTTAAATAAAATTGATAGTAGGTGATTCATTAGTGAATAATAATTTGCTTCGGATAAAAGATTTTAGCAAGTTAACTGGCTTATCACGAAAAGCTTTGTATCTGTATGATGAACATAATATTTTGAACCCCGTGTTTATTAATCCGAATAATGATTATAGATATTATGATAAGAATCAGTTATTAACTGCTAAACGAATAAATTTATTAAAACAAGCAGGGTTTAGCTTAAATGAAATCAGCAAAATCATTCATAGAAAGTTATCAGATGCTGAAATAAGTAA
>NZ_CEEDEC010000005.1:273463-400189 GCF_979253805.1 Bacillus sp. AC266 | reverse complement strand
TTCCGCAGTAGCTCAGTGGTAGAGCTATCGGCTGTTAACCGATCGGTCGTAGGTTCGAGTCCTACCTGCGGAGCCATGGCCCGTTGGTCAAGTGGTTAAGACACCGCCCTTTCACGGCGGTAACACGGGTTCGAATCCCGTACGGGTCATAAAAAAAGAGTCAGCATATTGCTGACTCTTTTTTATTATGTATAAGCCTCTTTTTATCACCTTATTTTCCTGAAATAAATAAAGGGATTTAGGAAAAGCTATGGTATGTATTAAAAGGAGGAGATGAAAAATGATGCAAGTTAGAGAACTTATGAGTACTCATATCGTACATTGTACACCATTAGACAATGTATATGAGGCAGCTGTAAAAATGAAGGAAGAATCGGTTGGATTGATTCCTGTTATTGAAAATAAACAAGTTGTTGGGCTTGTTACTGATCGAGACTTAGTTGTTCGTGGGATTGCTGAAAAACATCCTGGATCTAATCAAATTACAAATGTAATGACAACAAACATTGTTTCAGTTTCTCCAGACGATTCTATTGAAAAAGCTACAGAATTAATGGCACAATATCAAATTAGACGGTTACCGGTTGTTGAGAGCGGTCAACTTGTTGGGATGCTAGCACTAGGTGATTTAGCTATAAGAAAATCAGCAGATGATCAAGCAGGGTTTGCTTTAAGTGAAATCTCAGAGCATATGGAATAAATTATGTATAAAGATCAGATACATTATTCTAGTATATACGGATTAAACTAATATGTTAGCGTGATGTATCTGAGACATTATATAATAAGTATAGAGTCAATATTTTTGACAGTTTTTTTAAATTTGTCATTCCTAATTTTTAATAAGAGAAAAAATGATATACTGAGAGATATAAGTGTTATTATAGATTTTGAATATAACAATATTCGTTGTTAATGATGTAATAATGAATTAATATTTCCTACGTAGATAAAGTGAAACTTTAATTATTGGGGGGTGTCCATCCCCCAATAATTATTAGTTGAACCAATCGGGCTTTTATGGGCAGTTTTATCTCCCACCTAACTTCCTCGCATTCGCAGAATTTTGAGGTGGGAGTCTTACTGCCCGCAAATAGCGGGATAAAAAGGGAAGGGGAATTATATGAGGGCTGTACAGGGCGATCCAAATTGGAATTTGGTTACAGATACATATATAGAACCAAATAATTTCGCTGAGTTATTTTCTTTGCTTGTACCTTGTCATCCAAAAGGTGAAAGGAAAGAGCGAACTATATTAGTATGGAAAGAAAAAGAATTTTATAAAGAAGAAAATTTAGCGGCATTTATCGTATATGGCATGAATAAAGTAAAGAATTTACCGCAGTTTCATAAAGATGAAATTCCAACTCTAGTACGTATTCTTCGTTTATGTCAAGAGATTGGTTGGTATGAAGAGGCAAATGCTTTTATGATAACCCAAGGGCTAGATGAATTTGTCCGAACTTCATTGGAGTATGAAACATGGGATCTTTTGACGAAAGCAGTTGCTTTAAACTATTTAATTATTAAATATCGTATTGGTGAATTAACAGCTGAGGATGTAGAAATTTGGGAGCGAGTTAAATTTAGTGAGAAATGTATAACAGATTGCAAACATCTATTATCTCATAAAGAAGTATTGGAATTTACATTCTTTTATATGTGTAAGCGAGCTAAAACACTGTCAAAAGAGCAATTAAATAGTGATATGATGAGTCTGGCAATGTATTGTAATACTTTTGTATATGATTTATATACACATGACTTATTACGAAAGTATCGTAAGTGTACAGACTTCCTATCATATTATGGACCTAGTCAAGCAGTTTTAGCTTGTCAAAGAGCTGTACTTTCACAAATTTCCGATCGATTAGACCCTTTAAAGACAACTCATGTAGATGATTATTTATATGTGATGAAAGAAATGATGGAGCATATGACGATAGGGGTAATGGATCGGTATGGTCATTTTATTGGAAAGCTACTATCATATGTACCATTTTTCGAAATGATCCAAGTTCCACAGCATGCATATTATTGTGAAGAATTACTGTATATTTGTAAGGGAATTGAATACAAAGAAGAAATACTACGCAATTATATATTTATACAATTACATGATTGTTTACCATCATTCTTTAAACTATTTCTTAAAAATAAGCGTTATGCAACGATTCATGATATTCTTTTCTATTGGTGCGACGATGAACAAAGAATGAGCTTAGAGAAAAAATATAATCTTAGTTTCATTTATGAAAAATATGCTTGTGGATAAACCATATTTTACATATTAAAAATTAATATAAATTAAAAAGGATCTCAAGTTTATGTGAGATCCTTTTTTTGTTAGTAAAGCAAGGAGAAAGTAACTAAGATAAGAAATAACATTCCATAAAGGAGAAATTGTGCAGTATAACTTCCTTGTATACCAAAAAAAGTATTCATTTTTTCATATAAATTCAATATATATTTCATTGGATTATCTTTGAAAGATTGGTACACAGTGTCTCCTCTTTCTAAGCTTCTTGTTCATGTTTTTGGTTATTAGGAACATGAACGTATCTAGCTATGAATAATAAAACACCTATAAAGAATACAGGAAGTACGGTAGATAAATAAAAACCATTACTAATTATATTTGTTATAAGAGCACTTAAAAGAAAAATTACATTATAAATATGGGCAATTTTTTGTTTTAGCCGCATTTGTAATGCTTCCATAATGATTTCTAAAGCAACAAAAGCAATAATAATAGATAAAAATACAGTGTTCGTATTATAAATGATTAAACAACAGATTAAACCTAAAAAGGCCAGGTATTCAATAAAGAGAGGTATATTGCGTGGCATATAATTTACCTAACTAAATATGGCAGTGGGTTTACTGCATTTGTTTTTTCAAAATTCCATTCCCCATTATGTAATTCAAAATGGAGATGTTGCCCGTATGAATGACCTGTGTTTCCCATATGACCTACTAATTGTCCAGTTTGTACTTGATCACCAGCTTGTACAGTGCGATCCTTCATATGAGCATAAACTGTTGTATATAATTTCCCATTTATTTGATGGGCGATGAACACGACATTGCCGTAGCTAGCCGAATAATAAGATTTCACAACCTTACCTGCAGCAGCAGCTTGAATAGAGACATTTCCTTGTGCTGCTATATCTATACCATAATGCATTTGCTCCCAGCGCATATCAAAAGTGGAGCTGATTTTCCCTTGAGTAGGGAATTTGAAAACTGCTGGAATTGATGCAGGTTGAGCTGTTTTAGCTTGTGCTTGATTTTGATTTTGATTTTGCACTACATAGTGTTTTGCTACATATCCGTATCCTGTGCCAAAACGAATTTTATACCAAGTACCTACCGTTTCTACTACTTGTACTTGTGTACCATTTTGTAATGAGCCAAGTAGAGTGCCACTTGTGCTAGCATTGCTACGTACATTTAATTTTGGTGTTGCAACAGTATAAGAAGGAGAACCTTGTACTGTTACACCTTTTACTAGAGGTGTGGATCCATTAGATACAAATGTTTTTTGTACGTAACCAATTTGACCGTTATGTAATATTTTGTACCAATCTCCTTGTTCACCTTGAATGGTAATGAATTGACCATTTGGTAATATATCTAGAATAGAAGACTCTGTATTAGGTTCAGAACGAACGTTTAATGCGTTTGCATTTACGATATATTGAGACTTTGGTTGAACATTTTTTTTGAATAGAATTGCATCTTTTTTCATATAGCCTGTTTTGTTGTTAACAGATACTTTATACCAATCTTGAACTGTTTCAAGAATAGTAACCGGGCTATTAAATCGAATGGTATCAACTATTGCACTGTCTGTATGGCTATTTTGATGTAGTGCAACGTTGTCAATTTTTACATATCCAGTTTTTACTGTAGATGGTTGCTTAGCAGCCGCTGTTTGTATATCGGATTCTCCCATAGAAGGAAGTAAAGAAGCAATTGCGATAGTAGTTGCTGTTAAAGCTGTGGCTTTCATATTCATGTAATAAAGACCTCCTCTAGTTGTATAGTTGTAATTTTATTATAGTATAAAGATATAATATATTGGTCGTATTCACATAAATGTAATATGAAATCAATAAAAATAATGTCAGAAGAGAGATTCGTATATAAATATTGTATATATCATTTGTGAGGTCGCATTTATATTTGTTTAACACGTTGAGATTTAATTCGCAATTAAGAAAATTAAAACAGTTGATGATGTCTTATGGCGATGTTATACTGACAGTGATAATTTTATAGTTTGCTAGGAGGGCTGGTGTTGCCAGCTGAGAGTAGGGCCATAAGCCTTTGATCCTTTTTATTACCTGATCTAGATTATGCTAGCGTAGGGAAGCAATTCGGACATTAACAATGAGTCCCCGTTTCTTTGCGTATAGAAACGGGGCTTTTTTATTTGAAAATTTCATATTAACACCACTAGGGGTGCTTTTCGTGCTGAGAGAGGAATAATCCTTAACCCTTACAACACCTGATCTAGATAATACTAGCGAAGGGAAGTGGAACAACGAATAAATTATAATTTTATTTGCTGTAACCACTTCTTATATACAGAAGTGGTTTTTTTATTGAGATAAATAGATATATAGGAAGGGGAATTATTAATGAAATTTTGTGAAAAATTATTTGATACGGTGCAGCCTGTTTGGGAGAAAAGTCATAATCATCCGTTTGTAGTAGGTATGGGGGATGGTACGTTGGAAAAAGACAAATTCCAGTACTATATTATTCAAGATTATTTATATTTGTTAGATTATGCAAAGCTATATGCAATTGGGGTTGTAAAGGCAACGAATCCACAAGTTATGGCAAAATTTGCAGAGCAAATTGATGGGATTTTAAATGGAGAAATGACGATCCATAAACAGTATGCAAACAAACTTGGCATTACTGTAGAGGAGATAGAATCTGCGAAACCATCTGCTAAAAATTTAGCCTATACAAATTACATGATGTCTGTATCTCAAAATGGCACACTTGCAGAATTAATATCAGCTTTACTTCCATGTATGTGGAGCTATTGGGAGATCGGAAAGCGTTTAAATGATATTCCTGGAGCAAGAGATCATGAGTTCTTTGGAGAGTGGATTCAAGGATATAGTTCTGAAGAATACGGTAACCTTTGTATTTGGTTAATAGATTTATTAAATGAAATGGCAGTTGGAAAGTCAGAGAAAGAGCTAGACCGATTAGAGGAGATTTTCTTATATTCCAGCCGATTTGAATATTTATTCTGGGATATGGCTTATCGTAAGGAGATGTGGGGTTTTGAGGAGCAAGAACATACTACAGTTTCATAATGTTTCCTTTCATTATGATGAAAAACCAATCATCAATGAATTAAATGCTTCTATACAAGATAAAGAGTTTGTAAGTATTATCGGACCGAGTGGATGCGGGAAAAGTACTTTATTTCGCCTTATTATAGGCTTAGAAGAGGCAAGTACTGGACAGATAGAGCTGACAGAAACAAAGAAGAGTCATTCTGTAGGGTATATGCCCCAAAAAGATATGCTCTTGCCGTGGAGGACGATTATTGAGAATGCGGCCCTGCCGCTAGAGTGCCAAGGTGTGCAGAAGAAAGAAGCGCAAGTAAAAGCGAAAGAACTGTTACATAAATTTGGTTTACAAGGGTACGAGAAAAAATATCCGAAAGATTTATCTGGTGGTATGAGGCAACGCGTATCTTTTATCCGAACTTTATTAACAGGAGGGGAGATATTATTGTTAGATGAACCGTTTAGCGCATTGGACGCTTTAACGAAGGCATCTTTGCAAGAATGGTTGTTTGAACAATGGAAAGAGTGGGAAAAAACAATTTTATTTATCACTCATGATGTTGAAGAAGCATTGTTTCTTTCTAATCGAATTTTGGTTGTAGAAAATCAACCGATAGCAACTTTAACTGAGCGAATTGTGCCGCTTGATCGTAACCGAACAAGAAAAGATTTATATAAGCCTGAAGTGTTAGCGCTTAAAGAAGAGCTCCTTAGTATGTTACAAAGGCAGGTACTCGTATGATGAATCGCTTGAAGGAGTTATTACCTGCCCTTATATTAAGTGGAATTTTACTTGCTCTGTGGGAAGTAGGAGCAAGAATTGTAGATGAGATGTACATTTTGCCATCACCTTCTGCAATTGTAATGAAGATATGGGCGCTGAAAGATATATTATTTACGGTTCATTTACCTGCAACGTTATACGTCGTTTTAATAGGCGTTGTTATTTCTATCGTACTGGGCGTAGGGCTAGCAATGTTAATGAATGCGAGTACGTGGATGGAAAGAGCATTTTATCCGTTATTAGTTGCTTCACAAACAATCCCGATCACTGCGCTTGCACCGCTCTTCGTTTTATGGTTTGGATATACCATCTGGAGTAAGGTTGTTGTTACCGTTTTAATTACGTTTTTCCCAATTGCGGTCAATACGTATGATGGACTGCGCAGTACGAAAAAAGAATGGGAGGAGCTATTAGTTACATATGGTGCAACGAAAAAAGATGTTTTTCTAAAGCTAAAGTTGCCATCTGCTCTTCCTTATTTTTTTTCAGCGTTAAAAATTGCGATACCACTTAGCGTTATTGGGGCAGCGATTGGTGAATGGCTCGGTGCACAAGCTGGGCTTGGATATTTCAGTAAAAGAATGATGACGCAGTTAGACGGAGCTGGTGTATTTGCACCAATTGTATTGTTATCATTATTAGCTATTTTCTTCGTCATACTTGTTTCGATATTAGAAAAGAAATTTATTAGTTGGAGGAAACATTCATGAAATTATTAAAACGCATCTTTGTGTTTACATTATTAGTTGCAATGATTGCAGGATGTTCGAGTAACTCGGCATCAGATAAGAATAAATCAGAAAAAGAAATAACAGTAATGCTTGATTGGTACCCGAATGCGGTACATAGCTTTATTTATACGGCAATTGAAAAAGGATACTTTAAAGAAGAAGGAGTCAAGGTGAATATTAAATTCCCTTCTAATCCGACTGATCCATTAACGCTAGCGGCAGCAGGGAAAGTGACAGTTGGTTTGTATTATCAACCAGATGTTGTCATGGCAAAAGCAAATGAACAAATTCCAGTGAAATCAATTGGAGCTGTCGTACGTTCACCATTAAATCATGTTGTATCACTGAAGTCAGCAGGCATTCAATCGCCAAAAGATTTAGAGGGGAAAACAGTTGGATATTCTGGAACACCTTTAAGTGAGATGTATTTAAAAACGATGGTAAAAGAAGCTGGTGGTAATCCAGATACAGTGAAAGTAGTCGATGTTGGCTTTGATTTAGTACCAGCATTAATTACGAAAAAAGTGGATGCGGTAACAGGGGCATACATTAACCATGAAGTACCTGTTATGCGTCATGAAGGTCATGAACCAGCATACTTTAATCCAGCAGATTATGGTGTACCGAACTATCATGAGCTTGTGTTTGTAACGGGTGATAAAACGTTGAAAAAAGATAAAGAAGCATTGCAAGCCTTTTTACGTGGGGCACAAAAAGGGTATGACTTTATGAAGAAAAAACCCGATGAAGCATTAAATATTTTATTAGATCATCAAGAAAAAGAAAACTTCCCGCTTGTACCAGAAGTTGAAAAAGAAAGTATGAAAATTTTATTAGAGAAGATGGAAACGAAAGATGAGCCATTCTTATCGGATTCAAAAGAGTCATGGGAGAAACAAAACAAATGGTTGAAAGACAAAGGAATGACGAAAGAAATCGTTCCAGCCGATGAATTATTTGAAAACATTTTAAAGTAGGCGAATGAATATGAAAAATGAGCTCCATGTAATCTCAAATGGCCATATGCCATTCGAAGAGTTAGTGAATGTAGCGATGCAAATTGAGAGTGAGATCGATTATTTGCATATTCGTGAGCGTGAGAAAAGTACGAAGGAATTGTATGAAGGTGTGGAAAGTCTTTTGGGGAAAGGCTTTCCAGCATCGAAGATAGTGATAAATGATCGAATTGATATTGCTATTCTATTAAATATTCCGCGTGTTCAGCTAGGATATCGAAGCGCAGATGTAAGGTTAGTAAAAGAAAAGTTTTCTTATTTGCATGTCGGTTATTCAGTACATTCGCTAGATGAGGCGATAGTAGCATTTAAAAATGGAGCAGATTCACTCGTTTATGGTCATGTATTTCCGACAGATTGTAAAAAAGGTGTGCCAGCGAGAGGATTAGAAGAAATTGCTCATATGGCAAGTTGTTTATCCATACCAATAACTGCAATTGGTGGGATTACCCCTGAAAATACAGGTGATGTTCTTGCAAATGGTGTAAGTGGCATTGCTGTTATGTCCGGGATTATAAGCAGTAGTAATCCGTATAGCAAGGCGAAATCTTATAAGGAATCAATAAGAAAGTGGGCGGAAAAACATGTGTAAGAAGTATGATGTAGCGATTATTGGCGGAGGTGTAATTGGTAGTTCAGTTGCACACTTTCTAGCAGAAAGAGGGCATAAAGTAGCGATTGTAGAGAAGCAAAGAATCGCATCTGAAGCTTCGAAAGCAGCTGCTGGTTTGCTCGGTGTTCAGGCAGAATGGGATGCATATGATCCGTTGTTTGAGCTTGCTAGAGAAAGCCGTGCTATATTTCCACAACTTGCAGCAGTTTTACGTGAAAAAACAGGCATCGATATTGGGTATGAAGAAAAGGGCATTTATCGCATCGCTCAAAATGAAGATGAGAAGAAAAGAATTCTTCATATTATGGATTGGCAGCAGAAAACAGGTGAAGATTCCCGATTTCTAACGGGGGACCATTTACGGGAAAAAGAGCCGTTTCTTTCCGAGTCAATTATAGGGGCGGTATATTATCCGAAAGATGGTCAAGTTATTGCACCAGAGCTTACGAAAGCATTCGCACATTCTGCAGCAATTTCCGGTGCTGATATATATGAACAAACAGAAGTGTTTGATATTCGTATTGAAAATAATAAAGTGACTGGAATTGTTACGAGTGAAGGTGTAATCACATGTGAAAAAGTCGTTATCGCTGGAGGCTCATGGAGTACGAAATTACTACATTATTTCCATAGTGATTGGGGCACGTATCCTGTGAAGGGTGAAGTTGTTGCAGTAAGAAGCAAGAAACCGCTCTTGAAAGCTCCTATTTTCCAAGAACGTTTTTATATTACACCGAAACGTGGTGGCCGTTACGTAATTGGGGCAACAATGAAGCCTCATACGTTTAATAAGTCTGTACAACCAGAAAGTATTACTTCCATATTAGAGCGTGCCTACACAATATTGCCTGCCTTAAAAGAAGCAGAATGGGAAAGTACGTGGGCTGGGTTAAGACCGCAGTCTAATCATGAAGCTCCTTATATGGGAGAGCATGAAGAAATAAAAGGTTTATATGCTTGTACGGGCCATTATCGAAACGGCATTTTATTAAGTCCTGTTTCTGGTCAGTATATGGCTGATTTAATAGAAGGAAAGCAGGAGAATCACTTGCTAGATTCATTGCTTTCTAAAACGGTTTAGAAAGGGGATGGAAGTTTGAATTTAAAAATTAATGGTAACCAAATTGAAGTACCAGAGAGTGTGAAAACAGTAGCTGGGCTACTTACACATTTAGAGTTAGATAACAGAATTGTTGTAGTAGAACGTAATAAAGATATTTTACAAAAAGATGATCATAACGATACATCTGTTTTTGATGGGGACCAAATTGAGATTGTAACTTTCGTAGGAGGCGGTTGATTATGTTAAACATTGGACAATTTTCATTTCATTCTAGACTTTTATTAGGAACAGGGAAATTCCCTGATTTTGATGTGCAGCAAAAGGCAATTGATGTTTCTGAGGCTGAGATTTTAACATTCGCAGTACGTCGTATGGATATATTTGATGCGAAGCAGCCTAATTTATTAGAGAAACTTGATGTGAAAAAATATACGTTATTACCGAATACAGCAGGAGCAAAAAATGCTGAAGAAGCTGTTCGTATTGCAAAATTAGCAAAAGCTTCTGGACTTTGTGACATGATAAAAGTAGAAGTTATTGGTGATGATAGAACGTTATTACCTGATCCAGTAGAAACGTTAAAGGCATCTGAAATGTTACTAGAAGAAGGATTTATCGTTCTACCATACACATCTGATGATGTTGTATTAGCTCGTAAATTACAAGAACTTGGTGTACACGCGATTATGCCAGGAGCATCACCGATTGGTTCAGGGCTTGGTATTGTAAATCCATTAAATTTAAGTTTCATTATTGAACAAGCGACAGTACCAGTTATCGTTGACGCAGGTATTGGTAGCCCAGCTGATGCGGCATTTGCGATGGAATTAGGAGCGGATGGTGTGTTATTGAATACTGCAGTATCTGGAGCGAACGATCCTATTAAAATGGCATACGCAATGAAATTAAGTATTGAGGCAGGACGATTAGGGTTTGAAGCAGGTCGTATTGCACGTAAACGTTGTGCAACAGCAAGTAGTCCTTTAGAAGGAATGAGCGTAGTTGAATAATCGATATTCTCGCCAAGAACTATTTTCTCCAATTGGGGAAGAAGGGCAACAAAAGCTAGGAGAAAAGCATGTACTTATTATCGGTGCAGGTGCATTAGGTAGTGCAAATGCAGAGATGTTTGTAAGAGCAGGCGTTGGTCAAGTAACAATTGTTGACCGTGATTATGTCGATTGGAGTAATTTGCAAAGACAACAATTGTATGCAGAGAGTGATGTAGAGAATAATCTTCCGAAGGCTGTAGCGGCAAAAAAACGTCTAGAAGAGGTTAATAGTGAAGTAAGAGTAGAAGCTCTCGTTCAGGATGTAACGGCTGAAGAGTTGGAAGAACTCGTTACAAATGTTGATGTAATCATCGATGCGACTGACAATTTCGAAACACGTTTCATTGTGAATGATATATCGCAAAAATATTCTATTCCATGGGTTTATGGGGCATGTGTAGGGAGTTACGGTCTTTCTTATACTATTATTCCAGGAAAAACGCCATGTTTATCTTGTTTATTACAATCGATTCCACTTGGCGGAGCGACATGTGACACAGCGGGGATTATATCACCTGCTGTATCTCTCGTCGTTTCTCATCAAGTAACGGAAACGCTTAAACTGTTAGTAGAAGATTATGACTCGCTTCGAGATGGGCTTGTGTCATTTGATGTATGGAAAAATGAGTATTCATGTATGAATGTGCAAAAGCTTCGTAAACATAATTGTCTATCGTGTGGTGAGCAAGCACTATATCCGTATTTAAATAAGGAAAACACTTCAAAAACAGCAGTGTTATGCGGGAGAAATACAGTTCAAATTAGACCACCTTATAAAGAGGAAATGGATTTTGAACAATATAAAAGATTGTTGAATGATCGTGTGACTGATTTAAATGTAAATCCATATTTATTATCATTTTCGGTTGAAGAAAAGAGATTAGTTGCTTTTAAAGATGGCCGTGTCCTTGTACATGGAACGAAAGATATAAGCGAAGCGAAAACAATTTATCATCGCTATTTTGGGTAGAAAAGGATGAGTGGAATGAAAGTGAATAAAGCTTTAACGATTGCAGGGTCTGATAGCGGAGGCGGCGCTGGGATTCAGGCGGATTTAAAAACATTCCAAGAGCTTGGTGTGTATGGAATGACGGCTATTACAGCAATTACTGCTCAAAATACGCTTGGCGTTCAAGGGGTGTATCCTGTTTCTTTAGAAGGAATTACGGAACAGCTGCATTCAATTGGCACGGATTTAACGCCAGATGCTGTAAAACTGGGAATGTTATTTAGTAGTGAAATTATTCAAATTGTGGCAGAGCATATTAAGAAATTTGGCTGGAATAATATTGTGCTAGATCCTGTTATGATTGCTAAAGGTGGTGCGTCATTATTACAACAAGAAGCAGTACAAGCATTAAAAGAATATTTATTGCCAGTAGCAACGGTTGTCACACCGAATGTTCCGGAAGCAGAAGTGTTAACTGGAATGGAGATTCAAAATATAGAAGATAGTAAGGAAGCTGCAAAAGTATTGCATGAATTAGGAGCTAAATATGTGCTTATGAAGGGCGGACATGCAGAATATCAAGGTAATGAAGTAATTGATTTACTCTTTGATGGTGAGCAGTTTATTGAATTTAGAAGTGAACGAATTCCTTCGAAGCAAACGCACGGAAGTGGGTGTACATTTGCTTCAGCGGTTACAGCAGGACTTGCGAAAGGCTACTTGATGGAAGAGGCAGTTCAAGAAGCAAAACGATTTATTAGTATAGCAATTGAAGAGCCATTGAATATTGGAAGTGGTCATGGGCCGACGAATCATTTTGCATATAAATTGAATAAGACGCATGTATAAAGATACGAGAAGCCAGTTTGTTAACTGGCTTTTTTTGTGTTTACTTTTTCAAAATACAGGAGTAATATATCAGCCAGAATACATTTTTTGTAATACGCTGAGTCCAAATGTATGGAGCGGAGGAACCAATTTGTGCGTCGTCACTAGGGGTGAATCTTTCAATGTTGAAAGTAGGGCTACTCTCAAAGTCCGAATCCGACAGCTAACTTCGTAAGCGTCTTGAGAGAGGACGGTGCCATGATGGATACATCACTTCATCGGTCTGATTAGTATAGGAGAATATCAATCTATGTTTGAGTTCTTTTATGCTAAGGAGGATGAGGTACATGGAACTAACACTTATTTGTGTTGGAGAAAAAAACAAGGTAAAGAGTTTAAGAGAGCTAGTAGCATTTCAGCATGAGTTAATTATTTTTACAGCCAATGAAGAGATAGCGGATGAAGTTAGAGAGTATGGGTTTGAATCAGCTTATAGCTGTAATAAGGAGAAGGATTTTACTAGTATTTGCACACGTATTAAGAAGGTGATTTTACTAGGGGATGAGCTTCCGATAGTTAGTTTCTTCACAGAACACATTCGTTTTTCTTTTCAAGCGCCTATTACTGTTGTTACAAAGAATAAACGCTATCCGGCCAGGCTCTATGAAACAATTGGAGCTAAATTTGTAGTGTTTACGAACCGTGATAATATTTCTTTTTTATTTTTTGAATAGGGCGGGGGAAATGAAGATGAAAGTGTTGTTACTAGGAGATATAGCGAATCGTTGGGCGATATCGGTAGAGAGAGTTCACGAATTGGTAGTGCTCGATCCTCTTTTTCCAGGTCCATATATTATATTACCATCAAAAGATGTTTTGTATTTAGAGGCGGATATTACCGAATATGAGCAGTTACATGCGGAATTATCACAAGTTTATATTCGAGGGAGAAATTTGCGTGCTTTTTTGCGTGGAGAATAAAGGTTGAATGAAAAAAGAGCGAATGCTGAGTGCAACAAGCTATGCACTTCATGTAATTCGCTCTTTTTATTTCGTATTTAAAAGATCATTTCTGTGAAAAAGAAAGGAAAGACGAGAAAACAGATGAAAAAATATTAATAACAACTAATGTAAACGCTTAAATAGATGGATATTTTCTTATTTTCAGTAATTTACCCCTTTACAAGTTAAATTTAGAGGAGTATATTTACTCTCATAAATCATTCATAAAATTTCCAAAAAAAACCTAAAATCGCTGAGTTCCAGAAATGGAGCGGGGGAACCAATTTTGTGCATTGTCACTTGGGGTGAATCTTTCAATTTTGAAAGTAGGGCTACTCTTTAGGCCCGAATCCGACAGCTAACCTCGTAAGCGTTTAGAGAGGAGGTTTACTTTGTGTTGTTCGTTTCGAACACTAAGTAGAGCTTAGTGTTCTTTTTTTGATAACTAGATGGTAAATTTTAACAAAAGCGAGGGGTAGTTATGTTAGATGTTGTAATGATCGGTATTTTTGTTGGGTTAGTCGCATCGATGGCAAGTCTTGCAAGTTGGTCAGATAAAGTTGTGAAAGAAGGGAAGCAATCATGATGATTGTCTTATCGGTTATTGTTGCAGCGATTACGGTGTACTTAGTGTACGCATTATTAAATCCAGAAAAGTTTTAATTAGGGGGAATCATTCATTATGATTTGGGTTGCAGTCGTTATTACAATGCTCTTGTTTATTCTAGTAGCAAAGCCAACGGGGATTTATTTAGAAAAAGCTTTTCAAGGTAGCAAAACGCTAGATAAAGTATTCGGGCCTTTTGAAAAACTTATTTTTAAAATTACGGGTGTAAAAGAATACAATCAAACGTGGAAACAGTACGCATTATCACTCGTTTTACTAAACGGATTTATGATTGTTGTTGTATATTTCATTTTCAGATTACAAGGTGTGCTGCCGCTAAATCCAGCGCATATCGAGGGAATGGAGCCTACGCTTGCTTTTAATACAGCAATTAGTTTTATGGCTGATACAAATTTACAGCATTATAGCGGTGAAAATGGTTTGTCTTATTTATCACAATTAATCGGGATTACATTTTTAATGTTTGCAGCACCAGCAACGACGTTAGCGCTCGTTATGGCATTTATAAGAGGACTCGCTGGAAAAGAACTTGGTAACTTTTTCGTTGATTTTACGAGAGCTTTAACGAGAGTATTTCTTCCTATTGCGTTTGTTGCAGCGCTAATCTTTGTCGCACTTGGTGTACCACAAACGTTAGACGGGGCAGTTACAGCACAAACAATCGATGGGGCAAAGCAAAGTATATTACGTGGGCCTGTTGCATCATTCGTGTCCATTAAGGAACTCGGAAATAACGGCGGTGGATTTTTCGGAGCAAACTCTACACATCCCTTCGAAAATCCAGGGCAAATGAGTAATATTTTGCAAATGATGCTTATGATGTTATTGCCAACAGCACTTCCATTTACGTACGGACGAATGGTAGGAAATAAAAAACAAGGTCGTATCCTTTTCGTTTCACTATTCATGGTATTTTTACTAGGATTTATAACGATTACTACATCTGAATTACATGGGAATCCAGCGTTAAATGGAATGGGTATCGAACATGTACAAGGAAGTACAGAAGGAAAAGAAGTCCGATTTGGAACAGTATTTTCTTCCCTTTATGCGACAGTAACGACAGCTGCGGAAACGGGGGCCGTTAATACGATGCATGATACGTTAACACCAGTTGGTGGTCTAGTTCCACTCGTAAATATGATGTTAAATACAGTATACGGCGGTGTTGGAGCAGGTTTTGTGAACATTATTATGTATACAATTATTGCAGTCTTTATATCTGGTTTAATGGTTGGACGGACACCGGAGTTTTTAGGTAAGAAAATTGAAGGTAAGGAAATGAAATTGATTGCGGTAACGATTTTATTTCATCCATTGCTTATTTTAGGGTTTTCAGCATTAGCTCTTTCAACAAGCTTAGGAACGGATGCAATTTCTCATTCAGGTTTCCACGGTTTAACGCAAGTTGTATATGAGTACACATCGTCAGCTGCGAATAACGGATCTGGATTTGAAGGTTTAGCAGACAATACACCGTTTTGGAATATTACGACTGGTTTAGTTATGTTTTTAGGACGCTATTTCAGTTTAATTACGATGCTAGCTGTTGCAGCTTCACTGAAAGAGAAGACGGTAGTACCAGAAACAGTCGGGACATTCCGTACGGATAATGGTTTATTTGGAGGGATCTTTATCGGAACAATTGTAATTGTTGGTGCGTTAACATTCTTCCCGATGTTAGTACTTGGCCCAATTGCAGAATTTCTTACATTGAAGTAATGGAGGGTAAATGATGAGACCGGTAGTAGTAAAAGAAAAAAGAGTAAATGAATCACAAATACATGCTGTAGAAGATGAGGTTAGACAAGCAAAAACGATGGATCGTGATATCGTGACACATGCAATGAAACAATCCTTTGCGAAATTGAATCCGAAAGTAATGATAAAGAATCCGATTATGTTCGTTGTGGAAATTGGATTTATCATTACGTTAATTTTATCCTTTCTTCCAAGTAGTTCTAGTAGTGTACCAGGGTGGTTTAATATAACAGTTTCTCTCATTCTATTATTTACAGTTTTATTTGCTAACTTTGCAGAAGCTTTAGCTGAAGGGCGTGGTAAAGCGCAAGCCGATTCTTTAAAACAATCGAAGAAAGATGTGTTTGCAAATGTTGTAAAAGAAAATGGAGATATTGTTCAAGTTTCAGCAACTGATCTGAGAAAAGGTGACGTTGTTATTGTAAAACAAGGAGAAATGATTCCAAATGATGGTGAAGTGATTAAAGGTTTAGCGTCTGTCGATGAATCTGCAATTACAGGGGAATCAGCTCCTGTAATAAAAGAGGCGGGTGGCGATTTTTGTTCAGTGACAGGCGGTACGATGGTCGTAAGTGATGAGATTACGATTGTAATTACGAGTAATCCTGGCGAATCATTTATTGATAAAATGATTTCTTTAGTAGAAGGAGCTGCGCGTCAAAAAACGCCGAATGAAATTGCCTTAAATACAGTATTAACGAGTTTAACTCTAATTTTCTTAATCGTCGTTGTGACGTTGCCGATTTTTACAAACTATTTAGGGTTTCAAATTGATACAGCTGTACTTGTAGCATTGTTAGTTTGTTTAATTCCAACGACAATTGGTGGGTTATTATCAGCAATTGGTATTGCTGGGATGGACCGCGTAACAAAGTTTAATGTATTAGCGATGTCAGGGAAAGCAGTAGAAGCTGCGGGTGATATTAATACAATTATTTTAGATAAAACAGGTACGATTACTTTCGGGAACCGGATGGCACATACACTGCTACCAGTAGGAAATGAAACGATTGAGCAAGTAGGAAAATGGGCTGCGATTAGCTCACTTTTAGATGAAACACCAGAAGGTCGATCTGTTATAGAATATGTACAAACGAAATCTATATCATATAATAGAGAAATTGCAGAACAAGGTGAATTTGTTCCATTTAAAGCAGAAACAAGAATGAGCGGTGTTGATTTACAGGATGGAACGAAAGTGAGAAAAGGTGCTGTCGGTGCCGTTATTGAATGGGTTCAATCACAAGGCGGAACGATTCCGAAAGATGTGAATCAAAAAGCAGATTTAATTTCAAAAGAAGGCGGAACACCACTTTTAGTTGCAGTGGATGATCGTATTTACGGTTTAATTTATTTAAAGGATACAGTAAAACCTGGTATGCGTGAGCGTTTTGAACAATTGCGCCAAATGGGGATTAAAACGGTTATGTGTACAGGGGATAACCCATTAACAGCAGCAACAATTGCAAAAGAAGCAGGGGTAGATGAATTCGTTGCTGAGTGTAAACCAGAAGATAAAATTGCAGTTATTAAAGCAGAGCAAGATAAAGGGAAACTTGTAGCGATGACAGGTGATGGTACAAATGATGCTCCGGCATTAGCACAGGCTGACGTTGGATTAGCAATGAATAGTGGGACAACAGCTGCGAAAGAAGCAGCAAATATGATTGATTTAGATTCGAATCCAACGAAAATTATTGAGGTTGTAGGAATCGGTAAGCAATTGTTAATGACACGTGGTGCGTTAACGACGTTTAGTATTGCGAACGATATTGCAAAATACTTTGCAATCATTCCAGCAATGTTTACACTTGCGATTCCGCAAATGGAAGCATTAAACATTATGAAATTAACATCACCGCTTTCAGCAATCTTATCAGCATTAATATTTAATGCGGTTATTATTCCGTTACTTATTCCGCTAGCGATGAAAGGTATCGCATATAAACCGATGAGTTCTAATGCATTGCTTAGCAGAAACTTACTCATTTATGGGCTTGGCGGAGTGATCGTTCCATTCATTGGAATTAAAGTAATTGATATGATTGTCGGCTTGTTCATATAAGGAAGAGGGGAAAAAAGATGGCGGAAAAACAAAGTATACTTTCACCAATTATTCGTATTACTTTTACGTTCTTAGTCTTGTGCGGCCTTGTATACCCGCTTATTGTAACTGGTATTGCTCAAGCGGTAATGAAGGATAATGCGGATGGAAGTCTTATATATAATGAAAAGGATGAAGTAGTTGGTTCAAAACTAATCGGTCAAAATTTCACAGATCCACGTTATTTTCATGGACGTGTCTCTAGTATAGAATATAAAGCAGAAGCATCTGGCTCAAATAACTATGCACCGTCTAATCCAGATTTAGCAAAACGAGTTGAGAAAAGTATTGAAGACTGGAAGAAACAAAACCGGGCCGTTCCAGTTACAGAAGTACCGATAGATTTAGTGACGAATTCGGGTTCAGGGCTTGATCCTGACATTAGTCCAAAAGCGGCTTCTGTGCAGGTAGATCGCATCTCGAAATTAACGAATATTCCGAAAGAAAAGCTGAATCAACTGATTAAGGATCAAACGGAAGGTGCTGCACTCGGCTTGTTTGGAGAAGATCGCGTGAACGTCTTAAAGTTAAATTTAGAATTACAGAAATTAATGAAATAGTAACAGTGCTACCTCAATCTAACGGATTGAGGTAGCGTTGTTTCGAAAGAAAGGTTGTGAGTGTTTTGTATGCGGATGACTATAAACCGACGTTTCAAAGGCGAACACCAGAAGAGTATTTAGAATACATTCGTCAGCAAAATCGCGGAAAGTTAAAGCTATACGTAGGGGCTGCACCTGGAGTTGGGAAAAGTTATAAAATGCTATTTGATGCAAGAGAGATGAAAAAAGACGGTATTGATATTGTAGTTGGTTTAATTGAAACACACGGTAGAAAAGAGACGGAAGAAGCAATTGCTGATTTAGAAAAAGTTCCTTTAAAAGAAATAGATTATAAAGGGAAAGTATTTTATGAACTTGATGTAGAAGGAATTATAAAGCGGGCACCACAAATTGTTGTTGTGGATGAACTTGCGCATAGTAATATTCCCGGGTCGAAAAATAAGAAACGTTACATGGATGTGCAGGAATTGTTAGATGCCGGTATATCTGTATTATCAGCGTTTAATATTCAACATTTAGAAAGCGTTCATGATATTGTAGCTCAAATTACGAATGTCAAAGTACGAGAGCGTATTCCAGACTTTATTTTACAAAAAGCAAATGAAATTCAGCTTGTTGATGCAACACCTGAGGTACTCCGGAAGAGATTAATAGATGGAAAGATATATAAGGAAGAAAAAATAGAGCAAAGCTTACAAAACTTCTTTACGATAAATAATTTAGGGGCATTAAGAGAGTTATCACTTCGAGAAGTTGCAGATGATATGGATGAGAAAATTAGCCAAACAGTAATAGAACCGATCGGTGTGAAAGAAAAAATTCTCGTTTGTGTACAATACAGTTCAACAGCAGAGAAATTAATACGGAGAGGTTGGCGCATGGCTGATCGGCTAAATGCTGAATTGTATGTGTTAAACGTTGAAAGAGAAAATATAGATTCTATTTCAGCAGGCAAAAAGCAGACGATTGAAGAATGGAAATCGCTAACGAATCAATTTGATGCGAGCTTTGTATTAGAAGAAGCAAAGGGAAGAAAGCCCGCTGATGTTATTATTGAAGTTGCAAAAAGACTACAGGTGACACAAGTTTTACTCGGGCAATCGGCGAGAACACGGTGGGAAGAAATACGAAAAGGTTCTATTGTAAATGAAATTATGAGACAAACGAAGTATATTGATATTCATATCGTTGCTGATCAAAGAGCTTAAAATAGAGACCGGGTTGTTGAGGAGTCTCTATTTTTCTTTTTTTCAAGCCTTTTGAATATAATTTCTGAAAGAACTCATATATAATAGAAAAAGATACTTAACATAGTGAATAATTAAAGAGTCAATGTATATAAAGAGGAGAGAATAACATGCTTGAAAATACGGGGTTAGTATTAGAAGGCGGCGGTATGCGTGGTGTATATACGGGCGGGATATTAGAATATTTTATGGAACAAGATTTATATTTTCCATATGTAATTGGTGTATCAGCTGGTGCTTGTCATGCAGCGTCGTATCTTTCCAGACAAAGAAATAGAAATAAAACAGTAAATATTGATTACGCATCACATCCGCAGTATTTATCGTATAAAAACTTGTGGAAAAAACGTCAGCTATTTGATATGGAATTCATTTTTCATGAAATTCCAGAAAAGCATGTACCGTTTGATTTTGAAACATACTTTAATAGTCCAGAGCGTTTCCTTGTAGGAACAACTGATTGTGAAACAGGACAGTCTGTTTATTTTGAAAAAGAGGGAACGAATGATGATGCACTAAATTTATTGCAAGCATCTAGTTCATTACCTTTCATTGCACCGGCAGTAAACTACCGAGGTAAGCAATTGTTAGATGGCGGGATTTCAGATCCGATTCCAGTTCGTAAAGCACAGGAAGATGGATTTAAAAAATCAGTCGTTATTTTGACGAGAAATCATGGTTACGCGAAGAAAAAATCAAAATTTGGTTGGATTGCAGCAAAGGCTTATAAGAAGTATCCAAACCTTGTAAATACGATGCTAAATCGTTATGAAGTGTATAATGAAACACTTCACTACATTGAAAAAGAAGAGCAAGCGGGTAATTTATTTGTTATTCGCCCAGAAGTGCCGCTTCAAGTAGATCGTATGGAAAAGGATACGGCTAAATTACAAAGTTTATATGAGCAAGGCTATGAAGATGCAAAGAGACAATTTGCAGATTTGCAGACGTTTTTGCAAAAATAATAATTAGGCTGTGGAGAAGGAGTTCTCTGCAGCCTTTTTTATTTATGAAAAAATCCCTCTTTATGAGGGATTTTAATGTGGTAAGAAAACTAATTGATAAGCGAACAAAATCCCGAATAAATACACAAGTGGGTGAACAGCACGGAATTGTCCTTTTGCCACTTTCATAAGTGGGTATGAAATAAATCCAAGTGCAATACCTGTTGAGATACTTGATGTAAGTGGCATGCTTAAGATTACTAAAAATGCTGGGAATGCTTCATCGAATGTATCCCAATCGATGTGGCGAACTGAGCCCATCATAAGACTACCAACGATAATTAGTGATGGTGCTGTAATAGCTGAAACGCCAGAAACAGCGCTCACTAACGGTCCGAAGAATGCTGCTAATGCAAATAGAACAGCTACTGTAACAGTTGTTAAACCAGTACGACCACCAGCTGCAACACCAGCAGATGATTCAATGTAAGCTGTTGATGGTGTTGTTCCGAACATAGCTCCAATTGTTGCTGAGAATGAGTCAGATAGAAGAGCTCGTCCTGCTTTTGGAAGCTTTCCATCTTTCATAAATCCACCTTGTTGTGCAACGCCAAGTAGTGTACCTGTTGTATCAAATAGTGTAACAAGGAAGAATGAGAACACAACGCCGTATAATCCGTAGTTAATTACATCAGATACAGCAGTAATTGGATTTGAAACGATAATTCCTTCTGGTAATCCAGGCATCGATGTAACGCCGCTTGAGAATGTTAATTGACCTGTGAAGTAAGCGATAATACCAGTTAATAACATTCCGATAAATAGTGCCCCGTTTATATTTAAAGACATAAGGATAATTGTAATTCCAAGGCCAGCTAATGCTAGTAGAACTGGAGCAGAGTGAAGATCGCCAAGCCCAACTAAGTTTGCATCATTTTTTGTAACAATTCCCGTTAAGCGCAAACCGATAAAAGCAATAAAAAGACCGATACCAGCAGTAAGTGCATGTTTTAAGTTCTCAGGAATTACTTCCATTAATTTCGTACGGAAAGATGTGAATGATAACAAAATTAAAATCATACCTGCTACGAATACAGCAGAGAATGCAATTGCGAAAGTCATGCCTTCATGGGCTTTTACAACAGAATAAGAGAAGTAAGCATTTAATCCCATACCTGGTGCAATTGCGATTGGTAAATTAGTAAAGATCGCCATAAATAATGTTCCGACAACAGCAGCGATAATTGTAGCTGTAAATGCTTGTTCAAACGGAACACCTGCATCCCCAAGGATGACAGGGTTTACGACAATGATATATGCCATTGTTAAAAAGGTAATAATACCTGCCATAATTTCAGTTTTAATAGAAGTTTTATGTTTTGAAAGGTTAAACATATAAACATCCTTTCTTTTTACGAATAATTTTCACAACAGTTATATATAATATTCGTTTTTTAACTATTTTGCAATAGTTTTGCATAAAAACTTTAGAACAACTTATATTTTATGTCGTAAATTCGAATATTAATCGTAAAACTGTGTGTGAATTGCGGTTCTTTAATGTGTAAGTAGTTTTTTTTATTGTGCGCATTATAAGGGGAAAGGAGTTGAAGGAAGTTATGCCGCAGCAAAAAAACTTTTTAACAATGCCAGCACAACATCAAAATAAACAACCTGGTATTGAATCGTTAATGAATCCTCTTCCAAAGTTTGAAGATCCTAATTATAAAGGAAGTGAAAAGTTAAAAGGAAAGAATGTATTAATTACAGGAGGAGATAGCGGGATTGGAAAAGCTGTTTCCATCGCTTTTGCAAAAGAGGGAGCAAATATTGCGATTGCTTATTTAGATGAGGACGAAGATGCAACTGAGACGAAACAACTTGTGGAAAAAGAAGGCGTGAATTGTGTATTATTGCCGGGAGATTTGAGTAATGAACAACATTGTAAAGAGATTGTAGAAGAGACCGCCCAGCAGCTAGGGGGACTAAATGTTCTTGTGAATAACGTCGCACAGCAATATCCGCAGCAAGGACTAGAGTATATTACAGCGGAACAGCTAGAAAAAACGTTCCGTATTAATATTTTTTCTTATTTTCATGTTACAAAAGCAGCCCTCTCTCATTTAAAGCAAGGGGATGTAATTATAAACACGGCATCTATCGTTGCGTATGAAGGAAATGAAACGTTGATCGACTATTCTGCAACGAAAGGAGCGATTGTCGCTTTTACAAGATCGCTCTCTCAGTCGTTAGTACAAAAGGGAATTCGTGTAAATGGTGTTGCACCAGGCCCAATTTGGACACCGCTTATTCCATCCAGTTTTGATGAGAAAAAAGTATCACAGTTTGGGAGTAATGTTCCTATGCAAAGGCCTGGTCAGCCGTATGAATTAGCGCCTGCATATGTATATTTAGCGTCTAGTGATTCGGCATATGTGACGGGACAGATGATGCATGTAAATGGTGGAGTAATTGTGAATGGATAGTTTTCATTTATAAGAGCAAAGTAAAGTTAATTGTATTTATCCCGCTATTTGCGGGCAGTAAGACCCCTACCTAACAATTCGGTGAATACAAGGAAGTTAGGTGGGAGATAAATGTCCGTAAATGCTCGATTGGTGAAGGCTAATTCTCAGTGGGGATGGACAAAATCCCACGACGAGTAAAGTTTCACTTTATTATGATGTTAGTGCTAGGGAGGATTTAGATGAAGAAAGTATGGTTTATCGTAATCCTATTTTTCTGCCTGCCAGCTAGCGTTTTTGCTAATACAGATCATTTAATATTAGTTAACCTTACGACGAATCAGCTGTCTTTTTTTGAAGATGGAAACTATACTAAGACATTTCCGATAACGACAGGAAAAGACAGGACCCCGACGCCTGAGGGTAATTTTTGTATTATAACTAAATATAAAAATAAAGAATACCATCGTAAAAAAATAGCTGGGGGTGCTCCGAATAACCCTCTCGGTACGAGGTGGTTAGGTCTAGATAAAAAGGAATATGCAATTCATGGGACAAATCGGGAATGGACGATTGGAAGCAGGGAGTCGAATGGTTGTATTCGCATGCACGATCGGGACATACAATGGTTATACGACCGGGTACAATTACAGACGAAAGTAATTATTTCTCGTTTTCATACGAGTCCCGAATATGAAGCGTATAAGCTTGGTTATCGGGTTGTGAGTTGGAATGGTCGTAAAGTAGAAGAAGAACAAATTGGAATGCTTACGTTAGTAGATCGCGCCGATATATATTGGCAAGAACCAAATGGACAATTGACGAAAGTAAAAACGGTATTGCCAAATGAAAAATATACAGTGTATTCAAAACGAAAAGATGGAACCTATTATATAGGAAACAATTTGTATATTGTAGATGAAACAGGAGAAAAAATTCGTTATGAGCAATTACCTTATTCGATTTTAAGTAACATATATAAAAGGAAATATAATGTTCCATAATAGCTACCGTGTATAGGCGGTAGCTTATTTGTGATGAAGTTTAGTTGGTTTTAATGATTTCATACCAATCGCGCGCCTGTAAATAGTGAGATAAAAAAATTGAAACAGCAACTATTATGTTTTGCTGAATATAATACAGTACAGACTGGGGGGCGGTCACATTATGAAAAGTGAATTTGCATTTAAAATTTTCTTAATCACGACTTGTTTATTTATCGTGTATTTATATGCGTTACTCGTCTTCTCCTTTTATGTTCCATATATTGATTTAATATTGTTCGTTGGATTTATTTGGGCATTTGTTAAAGCGAGGGAAGGGGAGAAGAGTGTATATCGGCGCATTACTTTATGCGGGACGGTCCTTCTCGTTATTTTGTACTTTTTTATGATGCATGATGTTTGGAGAGGAATGTAAAAAAGCATACGACTAATCGTATGCTTTTACGTTTAATATTTCGGTTTAAATGTATGACAACACGTTTCTACACTCGTTGTTACAGAACTTTCAAGCGTCTCGTTTGTTAAAGTAGCGTTTGTATATGAACTGTTTTCAATTTGACCTGCCTCTTGTGCATCAGGTTGAACAACGATTGCACTTGCTTGACAAAGGTTACCTTGTCCCCAAAATGAGCAATTGGAAACAGAGCATTTCACTTCTGGCATAAAACCCCCTCCTCATACATTAGTGTGGGATTTTACGCCCATTTCATGTATAGAAGGAGTTTCCTTTTCTTATTATTTTTTCGTTTGCTCAAGCCACTCTTTTAATTTGTCCTCCGGTTGTTCGCCGCTAATACGGCTCACTTCTTTACCATCTTTAAAATGAATGATTGTTGGAGTTCCTTTAATTTTATATTCATCCCAAGGAGCATCTAATTTTTCAATATCCATAACTTTCATATCAACATTCAAGTCTTTAGCCATTGGTACTACGATAGGAGATAATTTTTGGCAATGAACGCAAGATGTTTGATAAAAGTATACTGTTTCTTCTTTTTTCTCTTTTAAATTCTTTTGGAGATCTGAAAGAGAGATTTTATTTGTGTAGTAGTCAGAACCATCTGTTTGACTAGTAGCATTATCAATTTTTTGGCTTGTTGAAGCATTTTTTTCTTCCATTTGTGTTACAGCGAAAATTGCTGCAAACAAGGCGATAATAATACCGCCAAATATAAGCATTTTTTTCATTCTTTCATCTCCTTATTTGTTTTTAATTACGATGAAGCTACAAACAGCGATTGTGATAAAGCCGATAAGTGCTAAAAACGGGATTGTCACAAAGCCGAACCAGTTTATGTATTCTCCCGTACAAGGTACGCGGCCGCAAGCTGCCCCAGCAGCTGAAAATGCTGCGATTTTTTGAATTGCATAGTGATATAAAGAAATACAAGCACCAATACTTGCGATTGGTAAAGAATAACTTGCAATGCGATAGTCTTTCTTTACTACAGCGATACCGAGCCATAAAACAAATGGATACATAAAAATACGTTGATACCAACAAAGGACACAAGGCTCAAATTTCATAATTTCGGAAAAGTATAGACTTCCTAATGTAGCAATAAACGAAGCTCCCCATGCAGTAAGTAAAGCATATTCTTGCTTTTTTTCTCGTCCCATATTTTATACCTCACTTATAATAGTTACATACTAAATTATAGTATGAAGTAGTAGGGAAAAGAAAGAAAAAATATGTTTATCAATAAAAGTTTTATAAGGAGAAACTTTTATTGATATAAACATTTTAAAAAAGCGCTATTCTCATAAAGAGAATAGCGCTATATTTTACATTTGAATTTGCTCTACTTCTTCTACATGTGACTTTTGGGATGCGTGGTCAATATATTGAAATAGGAGCTGCAATTGTTTATCAACTTCTGGTAGTTCTTTACTGTATTGATAAGCGTGTAAAAAATGCTCAATACGCTTAGAAAATAATTGATCGTTCGTTTGAACCATGAGAACGAGTAATTTATCCCAATTACAGCAATACGTGTAATAGAGAGCTTTATCATAGTCGTTATATGTTTGCACTGTGTACCCTCCTTACCGAGGAGTTATATATAGTGTGTGACAAGTAAGGAGAAATACACTTGAAAGAATTTGTTAAGAAAAAAGGTGAATGAAAAGAGAAAAACGAGGGATTTCCTCGTTTTTATGCTTTTGGCATTGGCGTAGGTGTTGGCTTGCCATACCCTTCTTTGTATTTATTGTCGATATAGTTACGAATTTCGAGCGTTGATTTTCCTTTTTGTTTCATGGAAGCCGATTCAACCGCGATTTCTAGGCAGTTGACACAAGTTGTTGCGTGGGAATTCCAAACAACTTCACCATTCTTTTTAATTTCACGAATAAAGCAGTTTTTATTGTTTTTATGTCCTACACTCTCACCGCAACCGCAGTAACATGGAATCCAATCTAATAGCTCTGCATTTTGTCCAGCGACAGTGTAGATATCTTTCATTTGCGGATCAAGCTTGTCTAGGAAGGTAGGGAGTGTGTCGACTCCTTTTGTCTTTTCTTGAATATCAGCTTGCTGAGTATGTGATGCGTGGTCATGCTCTTCTTTTGATTCAGAAGATTTTTTTTCATTTGTACCAGTACTCCCGCATCCAGCAAGAATTAAGCTTAGTACTACAAGTAAAGAAAATACATACTTTTTCATTCGCTTGTCCCCTTTACAAATGTATTAACCAAATTGTATCAAATATCATGGTGTGTCGGGTGAAGATTTTTTCGACTGATTTTTGAAGCGCCATCGTAGTGAATGGAATAGAAATAAAATTGGTACATAAGCGTAGACAATATACAGACCAGCTTGAGATAGTATTGTATTTAATGTATTGATACTCTCACGCTTTGTGAAAAATAAGGATGAAATAAATATAGCTGCAATAAAAAATGGAAGTGTAATTTTAAATGGTACGTGAAAAGACCTTTTACTAATGCAACAAGAAGACCAAATTGTTAAACAAAGATTAGGTAAAATAATAAGATACCACATGAAAATAATGATGTACTCAAACCTTTGGATAAAAGGAATCTTTATGATTTTTAGCATTGTTAATGTTGGCCAAATTGTATGATGTAGTTGTCCTTGGCTATAGTACATAAGGGAAACGATGGCTAGTATTACGTATAGAATTGTTGTAAAAGCAATGCCACCGTGCGCCCATTTATTTAATGATTTTTCTTTTTTTATAAATGGATAAAAAACAAGAATTGCTTCAAATCCAAGAAATTCTAATGCAGATGATTTCGCTGCAGTTAGAATTTCTAAAGGTGAATGAGTTAGAATTGGGAGAATGTTACGGACATGCGCGTATTTCATTGGGAAAACTAAGAAAAATATGACGAAAATCGGTATTATGACGCCCCAAAAACACATTCCTGTTACAGAGCGAAAACCACCTTTAATTACGTAGTAAGTCACAAGTAAAAATAATAAAGTTAATTTCCACGGTTTAATTGTAGGGAAGACCCAAACTTGAATGACTTCAATATATGTACGAAGGACAGTAAGGCAAAATAATAGAAGGTATGCAGCAAAGCATACGGAAAGAAGGGTACCAAGCCACTTTCCGAAACATGTCATATGAATATTCATTAAATCATTATCTTTTTCTAACATTTTAAGCATGCAAAATAGCACGATATGAGTTGCAATGCCCGCAACAATAAGAGAAATCCAAGAATCATAACCGGCGTATTGCGCAATAATCCTTTGGTATCCTAACACACCTACTCCAATTTGAAGGGAGTGTAATAGAAGAAATGTGAAATAAGGGGAAACAGTATGTGTTTTATCTTGTCCAGCCATTACAGCACCTCACTATTCTCCGATACCAGATTGTACGACATTAATTTTCACATTAACTGCAACGTCTACGCTAGGATACATTTCTTGAATTTGTTTCATGCTCCATTTTCTTGAGTGACTACGAATTTCTTCACGTATACCGATTGGATCGATTTCTTGTTCTTGGAATTGTTTTATTAATTCGTTTAAATGTTTTTCAAGTGTCTTTTCTACATGTTTTTTTACGTAAGTCACATTTTCGCTCTTTGATAAATCAAGCCAGTCAGGGGCATTTTTTATAAGGCCATTTAATTTCAGTCGAATGTGAACTTTCGGAATGTCACCGGCGTCGGAAAGGGAACAAACACTATTTCCAGATAAGTTTTGGGTTGCGATTAAGCCTTTATGTTTACCTTGACGTATCGAAACTTCGTAACGTCCATTGTTAGTTGGATTAATGAGTAATTTAAATAAAAAAGATCCTGTTTTATCTGTATACATAGCTACTTTATCCTTTTTTAAAAAAGCGAGTCCTTTAATGGAAGCAGACTTGTCTTCTGCAACTTGAATGTAAGGAAGAAATGGATCACAGCCAGATGAATAAAAATTATATAGAAAAATATTTAAAGCCATCCGAGGGATTGTCTCCGTTTCTATATTTTGCTCCAATAAATCAGATAGATATAGCGATCCATTTGTTTTGACATGTTTAAGTAATTCTTCTGTTGAACCGTCTACAAGCGCTAGCTGCACATCTCGGCCAATGTTAGGGTCACGTTGTAAGTTGTTAATAATATCTCCGATTCCACGTTCACCGAATGATTTTCCAAATAGGACAACGCGCATTTGACCTACAGCAATCGTATGTGGTGATTTTGCGTTTAGAAGTGAAGAGATTGTTTCAATGGTACCAGCAGTAGTGGATTGAGTTTCTGGTTTTGATTGCACTCCTTTTGTGTAATCTGGATAGAGAATCGTCCCACGAAATTTCTTCTCTTTCGTTATATCGAATCCACCCACATGAATAATCCGCTGTGTATCTACTATGTTAGGTTGTGTACAGCCAGATAGAAAAATTAAAATGATGATGGAAAAGCGTAATAAAATATTTTTCATTTTTCCTCACCGTCACGTTTTTCTTTCGCTTGGTTTGGATCATAGCGCCATTTCTTCTTTGGTCTTAGAAAAGAAGCCCGTCCTGCAGTTTGACTAAATGGAAGACGAAGGAGCCCCTCAGCTGTACCTAACCCGCGAAATGGATATAAAGGTAATAAATAAGGTGATCCAAGTGATTTTAAGCGAATTAAATGAGCTAATATGAATACAAATCCGACGATTAGCCCTACACCTCCAAATGCTCCAGCTAAAATGATGAGAGGAAATCGTAATATCCGGATAGTGGAAGACATTTTTACTGTTGGTGTTGTAAAAGAAGCAAGTGCAGATAACGCAACCGCAATTAATAAAATAGTACTCGTTAAAGCAGCCTCAACAGATGCCTGACCAATGACAATCCCTCCAACAATACCAATCGTTTGACCAACTTTAGTCGGTAAACGAGCTCCAGCCTCGCGCAGTAATTCGATTGTAATTTCTAAAAAAAGTGCCTCCAAAACAGGTGGAAATGGTACATTGGCTCGGGAATAAATAATTGGTCCAAGTAAATCTGCGGGAATCATTTGATAGTGATACGTTAATACAGCTGTATAAATAGCTGATGAAAATAGAGAGAATGCTGCTCCGAAAAAACGAACCAATCTAAGAAATGAGCCTGCTATCCATGGTAAATAATAATCTTCTGGAGATACGAAGAAATCGAGTAATGTCGCCGGTCCAGCTAATGCGTATGGTGAACCATCTGTTAAAATGACAACACCACCATTAATGAGTGCATAAACAGAACGATCTAAGCGCTCTGTAGGTAGTAAAACAGGGAAGGGAGAGTTACTATTATCGCTAATAAATTGTTCGATCATAGTCGCATCGAAAGGAACATCAAAGTCAATGCCTTGTAGGCGCTGCATTGCAGTATTGACGTGCTGATCATTTGTAATGCCTTCGATGTAAGCAACTACGACCTTTGTTTTTGATATAGAACCAACTATAACTTCTTTGAAAACTAATTGTTCTGTTACGATATTTCGCCGAAGTAAGTGTATATTTGTATCGATGTTCTCAACGAAGCCGACTTTTGGACCGATGACACTATATTCATTCTCTGTATCGTTATATAACCGTGTGCCTAAAACCGAACTTTCAGCACGAATAAGTGCATATTCTGCTGAGTGAGAATCATTTTTTAGCTGAATAAGTACATACCCACTTAATAATTTTTCACGAATATCATCAATAGAAGGGGCGGTGATGATGTCCTCGAGTGTTACGATATTTGCTATATCACTTATATTTTCAATGTGATCTAATTCTCTTTTAATAGGTGTTAAAATGAATCGATTAATGAGGAGTGATTCAGCTGTAGATTTATAATAAAACAAACACAATGTTCCATCGTCTACTACGTTATAAGACACGAAATCACTGGATTCTTTCATAGTGTGGATAAACTCTGGAATAGAACAGAGTGCTTTTTTCTTCTTTTTAGATGATACACGGAACATTTCCTCACCCCTTACACACATCATTTACTTGTGTTAGTTTTTGGGAAAGACGGGAATTTATACTTGAAAATTGAAAGTTCATAAAGTGAAGGCTAATAATAGGGATTTTACGGGCGGCACGACTCCCATCTAACTTCTTTGCTCCAGCCGAATTTTGAGGTGGGAGTTTTACTACCCACAAATAGCGGGATAAAGAAAAGGAAGAGTATTGAATATCTCTTCCTTTTTGACAGGCTAATTTGTTTTCTTTTCTTTAATAGACTTCACTAATTTAATCATTTCTGCCCGTATATCTTCTTTTTTCACATTTAATTTTTCCGCAATTTGTTTAATATCCATCCCATCTTTTTTCATTTTTAGTACATCGTCAAGAGGGGTATTACTTTTTTGAGAGATGATTGTTAACACGGTAAGTTGGCGTAAGCCGATGTTATATTCTTTCATTTTTTGTTTCAGTCCATTTGGTGTGGACTTTTGCATATTTGCTAATTTTTGCAGTAGTGCTTTTTTCGTTTCTTTATTCATATGATGCTTTTTCAATTTACTTGGGTCTACACCGAAATGCTCGGCTGTTTTCTCCCAAGATTTATTTTGCTTATAGTAAGCTAAAACGTCCTTAATTTCTTTTTTACTTATTCTTGCAATGTGGGCAGCTTTCCAAATTTCATGTTTATTATAGCCGAGTTTTTCGAGCGACTGCATTTCTTCTTCTGAAATAGGCTTATGATGGTGCATTGTTACTTCTTTTGGCGTGGCAGCGGAAGCAGGAAAGACAGATATCCCGCACAATAATGCTGCCATAGTCATACTTACTGCGATTTTCTTGTACATATAAACTCCTCCTAGATGGGTAATGTGGAAAACTTACACATATCATTTCCATAAAATGTGAAAAACTTGTGAGCAAGTTAAGTTTTTTTATTCACAGTATAAAAAGAAGTTTTTCATGGTTTTCCAACATAAAACATTGATTAATAGTGAAAAACTAGGTTATAATCGAAATTGAAAATCAATATCAATGACGGATTTATACATATAGATAAAAATAAGGGAGAGAAAAATATGACTACATATACTTCCATCGCAAACGTTATTAAAGAAAGACGTTCTGTTCGTACATTTACAAATAAAGCAGTAGAAAAAGAGCTATTAATTGAACTATTAAACGACGCAACATGGGCACCGAATCATAAACACCGTGAACCATGGAATTGTAAATTATACATTGGAGAAGGCCGTCAGAAATTAGTGGACGCAGTACTAAACTCTTTCACAGAAGAAGAAAGAGCAAAACGCGGCAAAATTTTATCTGATCGTTTCTTAAGTACGCCTGCACAAATCGTTGTTTACATTAATGAAGATCCGCGTCAAATTCCACGTGACGAAGATTACGCTGCAACATGTGCATTTATGCAAAACTTCCAATTACTTGCTTGGGAACGCGGATTAGGCTGTGTTTGGAAATCAGGTGGATTAAACTACAATCCACTATTTATAGAAGGAATCGGTTTAACAAGAGGTCAACGCATCATTGGAATTCTTCATATCGGCTATTTCGATAAAGCACCAGAAGGAAAAGCGCGTACACCGATTACGGAGAAGATGGAGATTATTGAAGGTTAATTAGAAAGAGGCATTCTCGTTTTTTAAGAGGGTGTCTTTTTATTATGCAATCAATCCTCATGAAAGCTTGTTCCTTATCATACACTTTCTTAAGGGAAAGTGTAAGGAGGGAAAATAATGAGAGCAAGTGATGATAAAGCACTACAATATGCGATTGCTGAAATTACGGAAATTGCGACTGGATTTGGTCTTGATTTTTATCCGATGCGCTATGAAGTATGTCCAGCGGAAATTATCTATACATTTGGTGCATATGGGATGCCGACGAGGTTTTCGCATTGGAGTTTTGGAAAGCAATTTTTCAGAATGAAATTACAATACGATTTAGGACTTAGTAAAATTTATGAACTCGTTATTAACTCTAATCCATGTTACGCCTTTTTATTAGATACGAATTCTTTAATTCAAAATAAATTAATCGTGGCGCACGTTTTAGCACATTGTGATTTCTTCAAAAATAATATTCGTTTTTCTAATACGAAACGCGATATGGTTGAGAGTATGGCAGCGACAGCAGATCGTGTGAAGGCGTATGAACATAAGTATGGAAGAGAAGAGGTAGAAACATTTTTAGATGCCGTACTTGCCATTCAAGAACATATTGATCCATCGCTTATGCGTCCGAAACTTGCATGGAGTATTGAAGATTTAGAAGAGGAGGTAGAAAAGAAAAAGATATCACAGTACGATGATTTATGGAATTTAGATGATCGAAACAAAAAGAGAGAACGACCTAATATGCATAAAAAGAAGAAAATCCCACCGCAGCCAGAAAAAGATTTACTCCTCTTTATTGAAGAATATAGCCGTGAGCTAGAAGAGTGGCAGCGCGACATATTAACGATGATGCGTGAAGAAATGTTATACTTCTGGCCACAGCTTGAAACGAAGATTATGAATGAAGGTTGGGCTTCCTTCTGGCATCAACGCATACTTCGTGAAATGGACTTAACATCTGGTGAAGCAATTGAATTTGCGAAATTAAATGCAGGTGTCGTACAGCCATCAAAAACAAGTATTAATCCATACTACCTCGGTATTAAAATGTTCGAAGATATTGAAGAGCGCTATAACAACCCGACAGAAGAAATGAAACGACGCGGTGTGAAACCTGGTTCTGGTCGTGACAAAATCTTTGAAGTACGGGAAATTGAATGGGATGTATCGTTCCTAAGAAACTATTTAAATAAAAAACTTGTAATGAGAGAAGATATGTACTTATTCCAGCGCCAAGGAAAAGAATATAAAGTAATTGATAAAGAATGGGAGCATGTACGCGATCAACTCGTAAATATGCGCACAAATGGAGGTTTCCCGTACTTAGTAGTAGAAGATGGAGACTACTTAAAGAATGGGGAATTGTACATTAAACATAGCTATGAAGGAATTGAGTTAGATTTAAAATACTTAGAAAAAGTATTACCGTATCTTCATCAGCTATGGGGAAGAACAGTGCATATGGAGTCGATGGTGGAGAGTAAGGGTGTTGTGTTTTCTTATGATGGGAAGATGGTGCATAGGAAGTATGTGTGATTGAGCCGCTGGTATCAGCGGTTTTTTTATTGATTTGGTAATTTAATGAAATTATTAAACGCATATGTGATAATGTTGTTAGTTGTTTATTCAAGGGGGATAAGAGGCGTGGGGGAATTTGAACTGCAAGTTCATCAAAGAAAATATGTGGTAGGGAAAGAGGTCGAGTATTACATCCTTACAGGTAAGATTAATGATGTAGAGTATATAGTTAAAGTGTTAGCAAATCATGAAGAGCTTGCATCAGTAATTGTATATAAAAGGTTGGATTTTGCAAAGAAAAAAGGAATGGAACTTTTGTTACAACATGAAAAAAATGTTGAATTGGAAGATATAGAGATGATTCATTTTAAAGAGGATCGCCCTAACGGAAAGCCTTGGCAAAAAGATAATGATAGTGTGCTCAAATTATTGTTAAATCAGAATTATAGAAGTTTAAGTGGGGAAATTGAGTCGTATGTAGGGAATAAGGATGTAACCGAAGAGGGGGATAAGATGATGCAACAAAAAAACACAATTTTATATGGACCACCAGGAACAGGAAAAACATATACAGTTGCAGAGAAGGCGCTTGAAATCGTTATGCCACAACAGTACAAACAAATAATGGGAGACCGTATAGCTGTAATGGAAGCGTATAAAAAATTAAGTGAACAAAATCGTATTGCCTTTTGTACATTTCATCAATCTTTCGCATATGAAGATTTTGTGGAAGGTTTAAGAAGTGATGAGGAAGGAAAATTTATATTACAGGACGGTATTTTTAAAAGAATATGTGATACAGCGACATTAAGAGAAACAAAGGATGTTTCTGTATATAATTTTGATGAGAATGAAATTGAGTTTTATAAAATGTCTTTAGGTGGTATTCAAGAGGAAGACGGAGAAGATATCTACAATTATTGTATTGATAATAATTGTATTGCATTAGGTTGGGGCGGCAACATTGATTATAAGGGATGTTTAGATCGACAAGCTGTGTATGAGAAATTTTATTCATGTAATGCTGAGGATGATAGAGTATTTAATGTCGATGCAATTAATCGTTTTAAAAATTGGATGAAGAAGGACGATATTATTTTCATTTCTGAAGGTAACCATAAAATTAGAGCCATTGCGAAGGTAATTGGTGATTATAATTATGTTGAAGATTCAGAGATTAGATACAAACATTTTCGAGAAGTAGAGTGGTTATATTATGGTGAAGCAATAGGTGTCGACCAAATTTTAAAAGAAAAAGTATTATCGCAGCAAACAATATATCAATTTGGAAAAATAGATTTAAATATACAGCAAATTAAGCGTTTACTTACAAAAACAAAACCAGTTAATGAAGAAACCGATAATTATGTACTTATCATAGATGAAATTAATCGAGGCAATATCTCGAAAATATTTGGAGAGCTTATTACTTTAATTGAAGATGACAAAAGAATTGATGCTACGAATGAAATAAAGGCAATTTTACCCTATTCGAAAAAATCATTTGGTATTCCTAGTAATCTTTATATTATTGGAACGATGAATACCGCTGACCGATCTATTTCGATGATGGATACAGCATTACGCCGAAGATTTCATTTTGAGGAACTAATGCCTCAACCGAATTTGTTACCAGAAAAAGTAGGAAATATAGAAGTGCAGAAAATGTTAAAAGTATTAAATGAACGCATTGAGTTTTTAATTGATCGTAATCATACAATTGGACATGCCTATTTTATAAAAGAAAACTTAACCTTTGAAGAGTTAGTTGAAATTATGAAATTTAAAGTAATCCCATTGTTACAAGAATATTTTTATGAAGATTGGGAGAAGGTTGAACTTGTTTTAGGTGGAGCTGGAAAACTGGGGGATAAGTCATATTTTTTAACAAAAGAAGAAAAAACTGCTCAAGCAATTTTTAAAACTGAATTAGATTACGATCAAACTATAAAGAAATATCAATTGGTGGAAAATCCGAATGAACAAGCTTTCTTAAATATATATGAGGGATGAGATATGAAACATATCACAACATATGAAGTTGCAGGAAAAGTTTTGATTAAGGAAAATTGTTCACAATGTTTGACTGAAAAAGAAGCTAAAGAGTTAGAACAGTATATTGGGGATAGTAAGCTTGATAAGAAATGTATCAAATGGGGAAGGAACTGTGTAACATTTATTAATTATGTGGGGTGTATTCAACTAACAACGGTATCTATTGAAATCCTACCTAAAACGCAGATAAACAGCTCTGATAAAGAAATTGAAGAATCAAGAAAAATGTTATTGCAAATGTTGTATAAATCGGGTCTTTTAAAGATTAACATAAATAATATAAGTATCAATCAAATGTATAAGCATAATTTATTAGAGATGTTTGGAGCGCTTTTTGCATTAAAATTGGAACAAGAATTAATGAAGGGTCTTTATATGCAGTATGTTCAACTAGAGGAGAACTTACCTGTAGTAAAAGGGAATATTCTTTTTCATAAACAATTACAAAATCAAGCAGCTCGTGTTAATCGTGTACATTGTCAATACGAAGAATTTTCTGCTGAAAACCAATTAAATTATATTTTGAAAAGTGCAATTGAAAAATTAATGAGTAATGTGAAACAATTAGGAACCTTAAAGAAATTGAAGCGATGCCTTGTTTACTTTGATGAGTTGGCATTTTCAACAATTACAAAAATGGATTTTAGTATAGTTCACTTTAATAGATTAAATAGAAGGTTTGAACCAAGTTTTATTTTAGCGAAAATGATATTAGAAAATATGTTTTCATTATCACGCTTCGGAAAAGAGAAAAGTTTTTCGATCTTATTTAGAATGGACGAGTTGTTTGAGAAGTATATTGCTAATGTATTAGATACATGTATTGAACATAACGTGATGAGTCAGCATAAGAAATATAAACTTATGATTAATGAGTTTAATGATAGAGAGGTATATCCATTAAAACCTGATATTGTTGTTTTGCAGAATGATAGTGAAAAGTTGATTATTGATACAAAATGGAAATTTATTAACGGTTCTAAAAACCGTCATGGAGTAAAAAGAGAAGATCTATTTCAAATGTATGCATATTTAACAAGGTATGAGAATGTTTCAACAGTAATATTGTTGTATCCACATCAATCTGCTATTACTAAGCCATCAAGTGAAGTTTTAGAATCATGGTATTTAGAAGAATCTGCGGGAATTCAACAGAAACAAAAAATAAGGGTATGTTCTGTAAACTTATCCAGTGAAACAAGAGTAATTCAAGATTTACAAAGAATAATTGAAGAAAACATTACTGTATTATTATGAGGGTTTTTAGTAAATTGCTGAGAGTACGATCGGAAGTATGCGTGATGTAATAAAAAGAACGGACATAGAATTTCTTGTCCGTTCTTTTTTATTATATGGAATTTTTGTTTACCAAACAGGTCGTATGCTCGATGATAATTTTCCTGTATTTTCTTTAGTAACGAATGTTGTTAAATCCTCTTTAAGCATTTGCATTCGTTCTGCACCTATGTTTGCAATCCATCGTTGTTCTATTTCAGCTACTATTTCTTCTTTTGCTTTCATTACTGCTAAACCACGCTCGGTTAAAACAATAATTTTACCTCTTTTATCAGTAGGATGCGTTTGGCGCGTGACATAACCACTGTTCTCAAGAGAATCTACCATTTTACTTATGGCTTGTTTTGAAACCCCTAAAGATTCAGCTAGTTCTATACCGGTTGCTCCATTAGGAAGGATGCGTTTGAACATAAAACCGTGCGCTGGCCTAATATCTTCAAATCCTAATTCACTTAATCTATCATGTAGTTCAGTAATTAATGTGCTGAAAGATAGTGATAAAAGTGATGTAAGATCTAGTTCGTTAAGTGTTTGATGAGTCATGTATATAACCTCCTTACTTATAGTCAATTAAATTGACTATAAGTAGAATCTATTGTACTATACAGGATATAGTCAATCAAATTGACTATATAATAGTAATAGAACAAATAATGATTTATCTAAATAATATCAATGAATTATGGAGGTTTCACATGGTTAATATCGTTAAAATTAGAGGGAGTGTATTTGCACCGTATGCTTTGCTGAAACCTATTCAGGATCCTGCGACGGGAAGAGTGTTTGAATATGCCGGAGATGCACGTGAATTTACACCATACGCTGTGAACACAAAGCGTTCAAGATTAGAACAAGAAGTGGTTGTTGATTTTTATAAAAGAGAAATTTTCACATATGCAGATGCTTGTATCGTTACTGTGAAAATTACAAATCCAGATGGCTCAATTGAGTATCAAAAAGGAGAAACAAGTACAGAAAACATTGCATGTACAAATATTGTATGGAGTGAAGATGAAGTTTCATTTGAAATGAGAGCAAGTGCAAGTAATCCGTTAAACGCGGCAGCACCTGCAGCTGATTATTTTTTGACTATACGAGTTAATGAAAGTGGTACTGTGCATGTTGAAGGTTTACATGATGGTTTTCCTTGCTATGAATTTTATAAACAAATCGACTTTGGTTCATTTGAATTAATATATACACATGATTTCAGGAAAACGGATGATACCCCAGCAGCACTAGCTGGAGAAATGGAATATAGCTTTAAAACGAAAATCTAGATATAAATATAGCGCTATTTTTTAGAAGGAAGTAGCAAACGTAAAAGAGAAAGCTATTGGTTCTAGGATTGAAATTGTGGTCTATTTTATTCAATAGCATGCAGTATATAAAATTAGAATTATAGGGGTGTTTCTTATGACGAATATCGTTAAAATAAGAGCCAGTGTATTTATTCCAATGTCTTGGACAGAACCGCGGAAGGATGCACAAACAGGGAAAGTAATCCAGTTTGAAGGTGATTCACGTGAATTTACACCACATGCGGTAAATACTATGCGCTCTAGAGTTGAGCAAGAGGTAGTAGTGGACTTTTATAAAGAAGAAGTGTTTTCATATGCAAACACGGGTATTACGACAGAGAAGGTCACAAATCCAGATGGTTCTGTGAATAAAAGAACAGGAAAAGCGAGTACTGAAAATATTGTGTGTACGGATATTTCATGGGATTCTGATGGTGTGCAATTCAAAATGAGTGCAAGCGCTAGTAATCCGTTAAATGTGTATGCCCCTCCTGTGGACTATTTATTAACTGTATGTGTGAACAAGGATGGTAGTATCGATATTCAAGGAGAACATGATGGATTCCCTTGTTTCGAATTTTATAAGCAAGTAGATTTCGGTTCATTTGAACAAATTTATACACATGATTTTAGAGAAACTGGTGATACACCTGAAGCGTTAGGTGGAGAAATGGAGTATAGTTTTACAAAGAGATTATAAGAAGTAGGATAATAAAACGGTTGATTCCTTGATTCGTAAATGAAATGAATTAGTTGGACTACCAAGCAGTGTAGTTGAGAAATGCAAAAGCTAATGAAATCAGTGGCTTTTGCATTTTTACTATACTCTAGGAGATTTCAAAAAAATAAACCACTTTACAATATACCCTTAAGGGTATATGATATTATACAAAGTTACAAAGTAATGTATAATATAGTTATAATTACGGAGGTGATCTACAGTGGAATATAATCAAGATATGAAAAATAGATTGAAACGTATTGAAGGTCAAGTTCGTGGTGTGCTTCGCATGATGGAAGAGGGAAAAGATTGCCGAGATGTTATTACACAGTTAACTGCATCCCGTTCTGCACTTGATCGTACAATTGGACTCGTTGTTGGAACAAATTTAGAGCAATGTTTGCGCGAGCAGTTTGAAACAGGTAATGGTTCAAATGAAGAGTTAATTAAAGAAGCCGTTCAATTACTTGTAAAAAGCCGATAATCTGTCAAACGTATGTGTTGACAGATTTTCAAAAATATTTTATTATACCCCTACAGGTATATGTATGCTAATTAGGGAGGAAATGATTATGAGTATAAAAGTTGATATGAATTTAGACTGTAAAGGCTTGGCTTGCCCGATGCCAATTGTGAAGACAAAAAAGGCGATGGAAGGGTTGGCATCAGGGCAAGTTATTGAAATAGAGGCGACAGATAAAGGTTCTATGCTAGATATTCAAAGTTGGTCAAGTAAAGTAGGGCATCAATATATCGGAACGAAACAAGAGGGAGATATATTAAAGCATTATGTACGAAAATCCCATGAACATGAAGTAAATGAAGTTGTGAAGTATCCTCATACAATTACGAATGGGGAATTGCAAGATCTATTATTAAGTGGTGAAGAGTGTATTGTAGTAGATGTTCGTGAAGCGGCGGAATTTGCCTTTGGTCATATTCCATCTGCCATTTCGGTTCCATTAGGTGAAATAGATAGTGCTATGTTAGACAGTGCGAAACCAATTTATGTTGTTTGCCGAACTGGTAACCGTAGTGATGTAGCTTGCCAAGTGTTGAAAGAGAGAGGTTTTTCAAACGTGAAAAATGTCATTCCAGGTATGTTAGAGTGGCAAGGAAATATAGAAAAATAAAATTTTTTAAATATAAATATACCTCAGGGGGTAATTGAATGAGTGTTAAACTGTTACAAGCAAAAGATGTCGCAGAGAAAGTTTTATTCGGAGAATTGTTTATTTTAGATGTTCGTAATGAAACGGACTATGAAGATTGGAAAATTGAAGGGAAACAAGTTTCTTCTATAAATAAACCGTATTTTGACTTATTAGATGGTGTAGATCATATTGTAGATGAATTGCCGAGGGAGAAAGAAATTTTAGTCGTATGTGCGAAAGAAGGTTCTTCGCAGTTTGTCGCAGAGCAATTGTTACATGCCGGATTCAATGATGTTTATTATTTAGCTGGTGGTATGAAAGCTTGGAGTGAATATGTAAAGCCGTTAAAAGTAGGAGATGTACAGGGCGGAGGAAGTGTATATCAATTTAACCGTCTTGGAAAAGGCTGTTTATCTTATATGATCGTCTCAAACGGTGAAGCAGCAGTTATTGATGCAATCAGAACGGTTGAAGCATATGAAGATTTTGCGGAAGAGCATGGTGTTACTATTATGAATGTCATGGATACACATTTACATGCAGACCATATTTCTGGAGGACGTAGGTTAGCTGAAAAAGTAGGGGGTACGTATTGGTTACCTCCAAAAGATGCGGAGGAAGTCGTTTTCTCATATAAACCGCTTGTTGAAGGATCTGTTATTACGGTGGGGGGTACCAAAATTGAAATTGACGCATTATACTCACCGGGGCATACGATTGGAAGTACATCATTTATTGTAGATGATTCCTATTTATTATCAGGCGATATTTTATTTGTAGATTCAATCGGGCGTCCAGATCTTGCTGGGAAGGCGGAAGACTGGGTAGGGGATTTACGAAATACTTTATATAAACGTTATAAGGAATTATCTCAAGATTTAATTGTTTTACCAGCTCATTATTCAAAAATAAGTGAAATGGACGACAGAGGCATTGTGAGTGCGCATTTACAAGATTTATTTAAGGAGAATGTAGGGTTAAATATTGCCGATGAGGTAGAGTTTCGTAAAACTGTGACAGAGAACTTACCGCCTCAGCCGAATGCTTATGAAGAAATTCGTCAAACGAATATGGGTAAGATTTATCCGAGTGTGGAAGAAGAGCGTGAAATGGAGATTGGTCCAAATCGCTGTGCAGTTCATGATTCATTATAAAATAACAAACTGGAGGAATAGATGATGAATGTAAAACAAGTATTAGATGCGAAAGGTTTAGCATGTCCAATGCCGATCGTAAGAACGAAGAGAGCGATGGATACTTTACAAACTGGAGAAGTGTTAGAAGTACATGTAACGGATAAAGGATCAGTAAAAGATATTCCAGCATGGTCAAAAACAGGCGGTCATGAAATAGTAAAGCATAATATAGAAGACGATGTGCTGAAGTTTTGGATTAAGAAGGCGTAGTGAAGAACTAGTTTTGTAAAGGCGGAGAGGTTGGTTATATGAATACAATATTAAGTACGCTTTTCATTGTAATTGCTGTATGGTTTGTTATTTCACGTTTTTTACCGGTGAAAGGTGTTCAAAATATAAATGGAAAAGAATTAAAGAGTATAGTGGGAAAACAGGGAAAGCAGTTTATCGATGTTCGTACAGTAGGTGAGTATAGAGGGAATCATATGAAAGGATTTCAAAATATCCCGTTAAATGAGTTAGCGAGTAAAGCAAATCAGTTAGATAAAAATGAGGAAGTAATCGTTATTTGCCAGAGCGGGATGAGAAGTAAGCAGGCTGCAAAAGTATTAAAAAAATTAGGATTTCAGCACGTTATCAATGTTTCAGGCGGTATGAATGGTTTGTGAGGAGGGAATTTAAAATGAAAGAAATGAAAGAAATGAAAGCAAAAGAATTAGAAGGAAAATTGTTACGTAAAGAAGCAGTAAATATTGTGGACGTACGTGAAGTAGAAGAAGTAGCTGAAGGGAAAATTCCAGAAGCGTGTAATATTCCACTAGGACTATTAGAGTTTCGTATGCATGAGTTGGATAAAAAGAAAGAGTATATTATCGTTTGTCGTTCTGGCGGAAGAAGTGCACGAGCAGTTCAATTTTTAGAGAGCTACGGTTTTCAAGCAATCAATATGGTAGGCGGTATGTTAGCGTGGGAAGGTAAAGTCGTATAGTACAGAGATAAATGATTTGAGCCTTTTTATAAATGATAAAATACCCCTATAGGTAATTAGGAGGAGAACAACATGGAACAACAGAAGAAAACAACAATCGTTTTATTTAGCGGAGATTATGATAAAGCAATGGCTGCTTATATTATTGCAAATGGTTCAGCGGCGTACGATCATGAAGTGACTATTTTTCATACTTTCTGGGGTTTAAATGCTCTTAGGAAAGATGAGCATGTGAAAGTAAAGAAAACATTTATAGAGAAAGTGTTTGGAAAAATGATGCCGCGCGGCGCTGATAAGATGGGATTATCAAAAATGAATTTTGCCGGTATGGGACCAAAGATGATTAAAGGTATTATGAAAAAACATAATGCGATGCCTTTACCAGATTTAATCGATTTGGCGAAAGAACAGGGAATTAAACTTGTAGCTTGTCAAATGACAGTAGATTTATTAGGGTTAAAAGAGGAAGAGATTATGGATGGGGTAGAGTTTGCAGGAGTAGGAGCTTATTTAGCAGATGCTTCGGATGGGAATGTAAACTTATTCATTTAATTCACCTTCTTTTTAGAAGGGAGGGGATGTAAGATGAGCTTAGTCGTATTACTTTTTATAATTGGGTTTATAGGATCGTTTATATCAGGAATGGTTGGAATTGGTGGTGCAATTATTAATTATCCGATGATCTTATACATTCCGGTATTGCTAGGATTTGCTGGATATACATCACATGAAGTGAGCGGTATTACAGCGATTCAAGTATTCTTTGCAACTTTTGCAGGCGCGTGGGCGTACAGGAAAAGTAACGATATGGATAAAACTTTAGTTGTGTATATGGGAGCTAGTATATTAATAGGAAGCTTTGTAGGTAGCTTTAGTGCGAATCTATTAAATGAGCATGCTGTAAACGTTGTTTACACATTACTAGCTACTATTGCGGCTATTATGATGTTTATACCGAAGCGAAGCAATCGTAAGGGGACAGAAGGAATTACGTACAATAAGTGGCTCGCTAGTTTGCTAGCGTTTATTGTAGGAAGTGTTTCCGGCATTATTGGGGCTGGTGGTGCATTTCTTTTAGTACCGATTATGCTAGTTGTTTTAAAACTACCGATACGTACGACAATAGCAACATCTATCGCTATTACTTTTATTTCCTCGATAGGAATTACTACTGGGAAAGTGATTACTGGACAAATAGTTGTTATTCCGGCTCTTATCGTTGCGATAGCAAGTTTATTTGCCGCTCCTCTTGGAGTGAGAGTAGGGAAGAGAGTGAATCAAAAAGTTTTGCAATACGTATTGTCTACTTTAATTGTAGGAACTGCGATAAAGATGTGGGTTGATATGATATCGAAATAAAAAGATGGTGCTCTTGTAGCACCATCTTTTTATTTACGCCCAAATCACTTTCATTAAGTTCTTATATTCATCGTTTGCCAGTTTATATAGCATTCTCGTATGTTCAAAGACAAGTGCGGGATTAAAGTTTGGTTCTGAGAATGCAAGAGATGTTGAAATATCAATTGCATTTTGTTTGTTTAGCGTGAATTTTGCAAATCGATAAGATGTGTTTAATTCATTGATGACATGTAAAATATCATTTGTTGATGTTGAATCAGGTACAAGAGCAACATTGAAGCAGTATATATCCACAGCAGGATGTTCGCTTTGGAAAGCAGCGATAAGTTGAATTTTTGCGCCAGCTTCTGTTTCTAACCCTACTGAAAAATGTACCGAACCATCATTTTCATCTATATTTTCTTCCATGTATATATCGTTTGATTTTAAGTACTCTTTAAAATCTGAAATGTTATGTTTTACTGCAGCTTTCATATGTGTGTGCCCCCTGATAATTGGAATAGATTACTATTATTTATTATAATTTAAAAATATTAAAAAAGATAGTTGGAAAGTTCTGATTTTTTGTTTTGAAAGCATTAAAAAGAAGCAGTGCTCTACCTCCATAGAGCACTGCTTCACTTTATTCATTGTCATTAGACGATGTTTCTGTATCTTCACTGTTATTCTTATTTTGAGTTTCATCGTTACTTGATTCGCGTTCACTCGTATTTTCAGACTTAGATTCTTTTGTTTTCTCTGAGCTTGTTTTTTTCGAATCAGAATCAGATTTTGTATAGGCAGGTAGTCCAAGGTGACTACGAAGTTCGTTTGTAACATTAGCTAATTCTTTTTTATCTGGATTGTAGTAGTAAGTTCGACCACCACCAGCTGACTTACTACATGTATCATCACCTTTTGCCATGTAACAATCTTCACCTTGAAGTTGTAATTTCTCAATTTCCGAATCCGATCCATATTTATAGAATGAAAGCATGTCATCGAATGTTAAGTTTGTAACGAATTGTCCGTTAATATCATCAATGATGTTACCAACTTTTGTTACGGATCCAACGCTTGTTAGTTTCTTTAAAATGGCTTCGATAACGAGTTGCTGACGTTGACCACGCATCGCATCACTATCAACGTGTCGTGTTCTAGCAAGAGCAAGAGCTTCTTCACTATTTAACTTTTGAACACCTTTTTTTAAGTGAATTGCTTCGGCGTTATCATTACTATCTTGTTCAGTAAACTCAACTGGTACGTCAACTTCAATGCCGCCTAAATCATCAACGATTTTCATGAATGATTTAAAGTTGAATTTTACAAAGTAATCGACGGGAACATTCATTAATTTTTCAACTGCATCAATACTAGCTTGTGGTCCACCATCTTTTCCGTTTTTAGTAGAACCAAATGCATGAGCGTGTGTAATTTTATCTTTTTTCTTTTCTACTGGAATATAAGTATATGTGTCTCGTGGAATACTTAATAGTTTTACAGTTTTGCTATCTTTATTAAACGTTGCAAGTAATAGTGCATCCGTTCTTATAGCTTCACCATATTCTTTCCCACGGACATCGCTTTCATCAACGCCCATTATTAAGACAGAGACGTTATTTGTAATAGGTTTTACAGCTTTAGCACGTAAATCAGACTTATCACCGCGTGCTAAATCGTGAGCGGCGTTTCGAACAGCAGAAGATGCTTTATTTACTAAAAACCATGTATAACCGCCACCTATTATTAAAACTAATAGAATAACGCTTATAATAATTTTTGTTTTTTTCTTACCTTTTTTCGGTTTATTGCGTGTATTTTCTTGCAAAGATGGGTTTTGCTCCATTTCTTGTACTCCTTCATTTGAATTGAAATACGACACTCATATCCACTTATTATAATGAAATTTAGCGAAAAAAAACATTACAAATCATTTACATTTCGTAAAAATTCAATTTATTTATAAAAAGTTAGATTTTCTATATTTTATTTTTAAGATGTAGAACAAGTATAATGTGTTTTAGTAGAAATGAAAATATGTAATGTGAGAAAGTGATAGAGAAGTAAGATTTGTTGAAATATAGCCAATAAGATGTGATTAGCTGTATATGTACTTCTTATATAATAAAGAAAGATTTTACGGATGAAGGAGAGAGCATAATGAATAATACATCATTCCGAGCAATTGTCGTGAACGAAAAAGAAAATAATCAATTTGAAAGAAAGCTTGTTGAGAGAGAAATTAATAGTTTACCTGAAGGAGACGTATTAATACGTGTTTATTATTCGTCATTAAACTATAAAGATGCCCTTTCAGCTACGGGTAATAAAGGTGTAACGAGAACATATCCTCATACACCAGGTATCGATGCAGCGGGAGAGGTAGTTAGTAGTGAAAATAACGCCTTTCAGGAAGGCGATCAAGTTATTGTAACTGGATATGATTTAGGTATGAATACTTCTGGTGGTTTCGGAGAATATATTCGCGTGCCATCATCTTGGGTTGTTCCTTTACCGAAAGAAATGTCTTTGAAGGAAAGTATGATGTACGGGACAGCCGGTTTTACAGCTGCCTTATCGGTATATAAGCTCATTAGAGCGGGAATTACGCCTAGTATGGGAGATGTTTTAGTAACGGGTGCTACGGGCGGAGTAGGCAGTGTAGCAGTTAGCATTTTAGCGAAGCTAGGATATGACGTAGTAGGATCAACTGGGAAAATGGAAGAGGAACAGATGCTGCTACGTTTAGGTGCAAAAAAGATGATTCATCGCGCGGAGTTGAGTGATGAATCAGGAAGACCGATGCTTAAAGGAATATACGCTGGGGTTGTCGATACCGTAGGCGGAAGCATGTTAGAAAGTTCTTTAAAGGTAGTTAAGTATGGAGGCTGTGTAACAACGTGTGGTAACGTAGCAGGGCATGAATTAAATACAACTGTATACCCATTCATATTACGAGGGATTAGCCTTTTAGGAATAGATTCAGTTCAATGTCCAGTAGATGTGAGAAGAGAAGTGTGGGCATTGCTAGCAGGTGAGTGGAAAAATTCAGAGCTATTATCTTATACAGAAGAATGTACATTAAAAGAATTAGATGAGAAGTTTACACTTATACTGCAAGGAAAGTTAAAAGGAAGAACGGTTGTAAAGATGAAATGAAAAAAGAGACGCTTAAATTAGCGTCCCTTTCCTATTATAATGATTGTTTTAAATTTACTTTTCCTTGTTCACCTAAAACACCATCAGCGATATTTACAGCGTGATCACCGATACGCTCTAAGTTACTTACCATATCAACGTAGATGATGCTTGCATCACCTGAACAGCTACGTTCGTTCAGACGTAACACATGGCGTTTACGTAAAACACGTTCCATTTGGTCAATTTTACGTTCTTTTGCAATAACAGTTTGAGCTAGTTCAGTGTCAAAGTTTGTTAAAGCATTGATTGCATCTTGTAATGTTGAAATTGTTAATTCAAGCATTTCATTTAATTCAGCTAGTGCTTCATCTGATAGTGAAACGCGGTTTGAAATTTGGAAATCTACAAGTTCTACAAGGTTTTCTACATGATCACCGACACGTTCAATATCTCCAACAACACCTGCTAAAACGGAATGTTTTTCAGAGTCTGTAGGTGAAAGTGGTTTTTCTGATAGTAAAACTAAATACTCAATAATTTTTTTATCTAAATTGTTAATAGCTCCTTCTAATTGAGTAGCCATGTCAGCATGTTTTTTATCTTGTGTATTTAAAAATTGGTTTGCTTCTTTTAATCCATGTAATGAAAACTCAGCCATACGAATGATTTCTTTTTGAGCTTCTGTTAAAGCGATAGCTGGAGATTGCTCAATAAAGATTGGATTTAAATGTTGCGGTTTGAAGTTAATAGATGCATCTTCACCACGAATAATTTTTGTTACAATCCAGGCTAATACTGCAATGAATGGGAACTGAATGATTGTATTCGTTACGTTAAACGTCCCGTGTGCAAATGCAATTGTCATTTCTGGATTTAAGTTTAATGACGTTTGGAAATATTGAATTAAACTTGTAAATGGTATTAATATAATCGTAAAGATAATGGTACCGATAATATTAAAGATAACGTGAACTAATGCTGCACGTCTTGCTGCAATTGAAGTACCGATTGCTGCTAATACAGCTGTAATTGTCGTACCGATGTTATCACCGAACAATACAGGAAGAGCAGCTTGTAAATCGATTGCACCTTGACCGAATAGTTCTTGCAAAATACCGATTGTCGCACTTGAACTTTGTACAATTAAAGTGAAGACTGTACCAACAACAATTCCTAAAATTGGATTATCACTCATGCTAACCATTAACTCTTGGAATGACTCTAAAGAACGAAGAGGTTTCATACCTGCGCTCATTAATTCTAAACCGAAGAATAACATACCAAAACCGAATACAACTTGACCTACAGAATGTACTTTTTTATTTTTAAAGAAGAATAGTAAGATTGCTCCAACTGCCATAATTGGGAGAGCGTATTCTCCGATTTTAATCCCGATAATAAATGCAGTAACTGTCGTACCGATGTTCGCACCCATAATAACACCAATTGCTTGTCTTAATGTCATAAATCCGGCACTTACAAGTCCGACTGTTAAAGCGGTTGTTCCTGAACTTGATTGAATTAATACTGTAACTAACATACCTGCTAGTACACCCATAAGAGGGTTTGTTGTAAAACGATCTAGAATATCGCGAAGACGATCTCCAGCTGCTTGTTGCAGTCCATCGCCCATGTATTTAATCCCGAATAAGAAAATACCTAATCCACCAATGAACTGGAAGATCATATCTTGAATATTGTATTCCACGCATTCCACTCCTTAAATTTCATGTACGATGTAATTATTAACTAAACCTTGAGGCACTGTAAACGGTTTATCAGTAAAATTTACACTAAATTTACAAAGGGATAAAAAGTTTACAAATCTTTAAAGAAACACCTGGATTTAATTGGTTTTTCAGATGATATATCTGATCGGTTTGTAAAGAAGTCGCATTTATCACACTATTTGCGGATAGTAAAAATAGGTGAAGGGAAACTACCCAACTGGGTATGTGGATTGGAATTTTATTTTGTTATGATGATGGTTCTTTGCATATTTTTTGATTAAAGTTAGAAAAATATGTAGGGAAACGGGGGAGGTTTGAAATGGATTTATTTAATGAAAGTAAAAAACGATTAAATTATTTTAAACTGTTTTCTTTTGAGATGCTCGCAACAATAAAAAAGAGCAATTCGCATATGAATTTGCTCTGCTTTTTTATGTTAAAAACTTTCGGTGCTTTGCATTTTAACAATTATGCAAAGTGTTTTTTCTTTATTTAGAATCGTCATTATGCTCCAAAGTGATGACGACATTTCCCTTCTTATGTCCTTTTTCAACATATATGTGAGCTTCAATAATTTCCTCAAAAGTGTATTGCCTATCAATGACCACTTTTATTTTACCGTTCTCAACAAGTTCTTTAAGGAAATTTAATGCTTCGGAAGTTTCAGGTGCGTTTTGACTTAATATGAGTTTCACGCGACTTGTCAATTTAGTCCAGAGCATTTGAGCACTTGGTAACGGTTCAACGATATTTATATAGGTACCATCTTCCTTTAACATTTTAATACACTCTGAAAAGGAGCTCCTGTTTACCGCTTCAAAGATAACATCATAAGTTTCGTCTGTAGTAGAAAAATTTTTTGTGGTGTAATCAATTACTTCGTCAGCTCCTAGAGATTTGACCAATTCTAAATTGGAGCTACTGCACACGCCTGTAACTGTTGCGCCGAAATACTTGGAAATTTGTACTGCATAACTTCCGACACTTCCAGAAGCTCCGTAAATAAGAATGTTTTGACCGCTTTGAACGTTAGCTTTCCTAAGGAAAAACAAAGCTGTACGTGCTCCAATTGGGATGGCTGCGGCTTCTTCATAGGATATATTGGAGGGCTTCATGCACACTGCTCCAACTTCAGGTAGACAAATATACTCAGCATAAGAACCAAAATTTACTTGGGTAGCTGCAAAAACTTGGTCTCCTTTTTTAAATCGTGTGACGTCTTTTCCTACCGATTCAACTTCACCAGCCAATTCCATTCCAAGTATTTGTTTTTTCGGTTGCTTAAAGCCAAGTGCGATTCGAGCGGGTAGCCAAACAGAAGAGGGAACCGTAAAACTTCGTGAGCGAATATCTCCTGCTGTTACGGTTGTCGCTTTTATTTTTACTAGTATTTCATTGTCCTTAGGAGCAGGTTTTTCTATCTCTTTCAGTTGAAGAACGTCGGGGAGACCGTATTTTGTGTACACTATTGCTTTCATTAATATTTCCTCCAATTCGTTCTATATTAATATCATACGAACAACATGAATAAATAGAACAGCGGTTCACTCTTCAATACAATGCAAAAAGCAGTGTGATTTTTTTAGGAATCCACTGCTTTTTACAAATGTGTATACATGATTTTTTGGTCTAAGTACTTCGAAAAAGAACCAATTAGCATTACCCAACGGCTTTTTCTTTTGTTTTATCCCCCTGTTTTTGCTTCCGTAAGCTTGTGATGTAAATGAAAAGAAAAGCGATAAGTAATAGAGAGGAATATCGATATACAGTTGCATAGTTGGTAAAGTGTGCAATGAATCCAAAAATAATCGCTCCAGCACCAATTCCAAGATCAAATGCTGAGAAGAATGTTGCTGTTGCTACTCCTCTCCGGTGCGGTGCTACTCGGTCAATCATCCATGCTTGTAGTGCCGGTTGAATTGCTCCGAAACCACTGCCGTAGCACGCTGCGGCAATAATTAAACTCGGAATTGTAGTTGTATACGACAGCAAGATAATACCTGTAAACGTAATAATAACTCCTGGAATGATGACGAATGTATGGCCTTTCGTATCATATAATCTTCCAGAAAACGGGCGAGTTACAGCGATTGCAAGTGCGTTAAATAAAAAGAAGAGACTGATATCAACAATCCCGACTTCTGTAGCAAATAATGTGATAAAGCTCCCAATTCCCCCGTACATTAATGTAATACATAATATTAATAGTGAAGGAAGTAAAGCTTTACGCTCAATAAACCCATCGAGAAAGGTACCAGATGTTTGCTGTGGTGGTTGCGGCGATTTTTTGATTTGAAGTAGTTTCGTTAATATTAATGAAACTATTGTGCATGAAAGTGCACATAAAAAAAGAATCGTGAAGTTATATGCTTGCATAAGCCAAAGTCCGATAAGCGGACCGAGCGCCATGGCGATAGTTCCAGAAAGACCGAAATATCCCATGCCTTCACCGCGGCGAGCTTGCGGAATTAAATCTGAAACGACAGTTCCGTATGTAGTCGTTGTAATACCAAAACCAGCTCCGTGTAAAATTCGAACGGCAAGCAATAGGAAAACGGTTGAAGCGAAAAGATAACTGCCCATAGCGAGTAAACAAATAGCGGTACCGATCATTAAAATGATTTTTTTGTTGAATTTCTGCAAGGCATTTCCAGTTAGCGGCCTAATAAAAAGTGCTGCAACGGTAAACATGCCGACAACGAATCCGATATTTGAACTTGTGCCTCCAATTTCTTTCACATAAACAGGTAAAGTTGGAATTAACATTTGAAATCCTAAAAACATACATAAGTTTGCTAGAATTAGCGCAATAAACTCTTTCGTCCATAACGGTTCTCGTTTTACGAGTACTGCCTCTCCCATATATTCATCCCCTATATAAAAGTTTTCTCTATTCTTTCGAGTATATGTATTGGTCAACGTAACAGTCAAGGAAGGTGCCTTGAAAACGTATAACAATTTTCGAGGCGAAAAAACTGACAAATTTGTGTAAAAGCTACACAACTATGAAAAAAAGATGTAAAGTATAGATGTATAGACTAGTAGTTGTTATGAATGATAGAAATTGTTTTTTTTAAAAGAAAGCGGATTCAAATTGTAGTGGAAGAAAAGGGGATACATACTTTTTCGCTACATATATTTGAAAAGGTTTACAATATGATGAAGAAAGAGGCGTGTACATATGAGACGATTAGGTATTTCTATTTATCCAGAACATTCGACAGTAGAGAAAGATAAAGAGTATGTAACATTAGCGAGTAAATACGGATTTACACGTGTATTCACATGTTTACTATCTGTGGATGGAGAAAAAGAGAAAATTATCGAAGAGTTTAAAGAAACGATCTCTCATGCAAATGCATTAGGGTTCCAAGTATTAGTTGATATTAGTCCGTCTGTCTTTACACAACTAGGTATTTCGTATAACGATTTATCGTTCTTCCATGAACTAGGTGCTTACGGTATTCGTTTAGATGTCGGTTTCTCAGGTTTAGAAGAATCGATTATGACGTACAATCCATACGGTTTAAAAATTGAAATTAATATGAGTAACGGTACGAAATATGTAGATAACATTATGAGCCATAGACCAAATCGTGAAAATTTAATTGGTTGCCATAATTTTTATCCACATCGTTATTCAGGATTATCATACGATCATTTCATTAAATGCTCGAAACAATTTAAAGATTACGGTATGAGAACAGCTGCTTTTATTTCATCATTCGATGCAACGTACGGGCCTTGGCCAGTAACAGAAGGGTTATGTACGTTAGAGCAGCATCGCGAATTACCGATGACAACACAGGCGAAGCATTTGTTTGCAACAGAATTAATTGATGATGTTATTATTGCGAATGCTTATGCTTCAGAAGAAGAATTACAAGCACTAGGTGCGTTAAATAAAGAGAAACAAACATTTGATATAGAACTATACGATACAACAACAGATTTAGAAAGAATTATCGTATTAGAAGAACCTCATTTTTATCGCGGGGATGTATCTGAATATATGATTCGTTCTACACAAAGTCGTGTGAAATATAAAAAAGAAGAGTTTAAACCGCATAATACGCGTGAAATTAAGCGTGGCGATCTTTTAATTGATAATGAGCAATATGGCCAATATAAAGGTGAATTGCAAATTGCTTTAAAAGATATGGTGAATACAGGAAAAACAAATGTAGTTGGCCGAATTATAGAGGAAGAAATCTTCTTATTAGATTATTTACAAGCTTGGGATAAGTTTGGATTTACGCTAAAGAAATAATGAACGCGGGATAAAAGGGAAAAAACTACTGATTTCAGTGGCTTTTTCCCTTTTATATAAAGAGCGAGAGGAAGAGCTATGACAAAAGTGCATCAGCGATTAATTTCCATTTTGGAGGAGTTTTTAGAAGAGAAATCGATGCTAAATCGAGCTTTTTTAGCGAGCCGTTTACACGTATCAACGAAGACGATTCAAAAGGATATAAAATTATTAAATGATATATTGGGAGAACACGGAGCGAAAATTGAATCACAAAGAGGGAATGGGTACGAACTAGAAATTATACAAACTAAGAAGTTTGAAGATTTTTGCGTAAATGTATTTCAAAAACAGACAGAAAAGATTCCAACTTCTTATGAAGAAAGAGTAGCTTATATTTTACACCGTATTTTAACGACAGATGGGTATGTGAAGCTTTCACAGCTAGCGGAAGAGATTTATGTGAGTAAATCTACTGTAAACTTAATTATGAAAGATGTTACGGATATTTGTAGTCGCTATGAGTTACAAATTGAAAAAAGACCATATTATGGTATACGTATTGTAGGAGAAGAATTTAATATTCGTTCTTGTTTATCACAATATGGTTTGCCACGTTATGACCATACTCCGTTTCATGAGAACTATGAGCAGACGGACACATATTTATCGTTACCCCATATTTCTCTCATCCGCTCAGTTATACTAAAGTATATCGAGGGAGGAACGATATATTTATCAGATATAGAAATTGATAATTTATCAATTCATATTGCGATTGCTTTAAAGAGATGCAGGGATGATCATTACATTCAAGCACTGCATGTAGAGGAATCTGAACTTATAATAAAGAAAGAATATAAAATTGCGAAACAGATTTTAGGGAATTTAGGGGAAGAGCTAAAACTTCAATTTCCAGAAGAAGAGATTTTATATGTGACGATGCATTTATTAAGTACTGCTGTTACAGCGAGAGATCGCTATGAAAATGTGGAAGAGCTATTAGGGAAAGACGTATATGCATTCATGCAGCATATTCTTTTCAAAGTAGCGGAAGAACGGAATCTTACTTTTTATTATGATGAAGAATTATTATTTGGTTTTGGTGTTCATTTAAAAACGTTATTAAATCGTTTGAAATATAAGTTAAATACGCGAAATCCTCTTTTGGCAGAAGTGAAAAAAAATTATCCATATGCTTTTGAAATTGCAGTTCTCGTTGGAGATATAATTGGTGAATATACGGGTGAATCCATTCCAGAGAGTGAGATTGGTTATATTGCCATTCACTTTGGTGGGGCGATGAGCCGCTTGCAGGAAAATAATCAAAAGAAAAGATGTTTATTAGTTTGTGCAACTGGTCAAGGGAGTGCACAACTACTGAAATATAAAATTCTATCACATTTCCGAGATAAACTAGAGATTGTAGGTATTACAGGGTACTATCAATTGAAAGTGGAAGATCTTTATAAAGATAAAATAGATTGTATTATTAGTACGATTCATATACCGAGTGGTTTGCCTGTTCCGGTTATAAAGGTAAACTCAATATTTGATGATAAAGAGATTAAATCAATTGGTAAGCAGTTATTTACACATGTGAATGATAGTATGCAGCAATATATTAAGGAAGATTTGATCTTCTTAAATCGTAGTGCTTCTACGAAAGAGGAGGTTATTCAGTTTTTATGTGAGAAAGCTGCTGAGAAAAACTATGTACCCGCAAACTTTTATGCTTCTGTTATGGAGAGAGAGAACACATCTCCTACAGCAGTTGGAAACTTAGTGGCAATTCCGCATCCGATGCAATTATTAAGCGATACGACATTTTTGATGTTTTGTACACTCGATAAGGCGATTGACTGGGGAGATAAAAAAGTACAAGTTATTATTTTATTTAGTGTGAAGCGCAATAATAATGAAGATTTACAAAAGCTTTATGATTTTTTATATGATATTATGTCTAATCAAACTATAATAGAAAAATTGCATCAGGCTCAAGCTGTTGATGATTTTCAAGAAATCTTACTATCATTGTGAAAAAGTATATTAAAACTTCCGTTACATAACGGAAGTTTTTTATGTTTAATTGTATGCGTTTTCATAATAAGATAAAAATATAGAAAAAAGATAGCTTGGGGGAATTTAAAATGACTGATATGCAAACTCCATTTGCGTTAATTTTACATGGTGGCAACGCGAGAAGCGCGGCACTTGAAGCAATCGCTTTTGCAAGACAAGGAGATTTTCAGAATGCGAGTGAAAAGATGACACTTGCTAGTGAAGAAATTTCAGCAGCTCATCGCATTCAAACGGACTTAATTCAAGAAGAAGCAAGAGGAAATCATGCAGAAATAAGTTTACTGTTAGTGCATGCACAAGATCATTTAATGAATGCCATTACAGTGAAAGAACTTGCTGAGGAATTTATTACTCTTCATAAACGAGTGGAAGAGAAAGTGACAGTGTAATATGTACATTTTATTATGTTGTGCAGCAGGCATGTCAACGAGTATGGTTGTAAGAAAAATGCAAGAAGAGGCAAAGAAACAAGGGAAGGATTATAAAATTAAAGCAGTTGATTCGGAACTTGTGAAACTGGAAATGAAAAATGCTGATGTTGTTTTAATTGGACCACAGGTGAAGTATTTGTTTCCAGCGGTAGAGTTTCTTGCAAAGTCATACGATATACCAGTTGCAATTATAGAGCAGCGAGATTATGGTATGTGTGATGGTTTGAAAGTACTTAAGCAAGCTGAACAATTAGTTTTAGCGTAATTATATTTTTTTAAATATAAACATTATAATGTTATAACTTTTACTTTTGTCAGATTGAACATAGGGAGGGTTATCGATGAATGGTTTTATGAGTTTTATGGAACAGAAGATTATGCCAACAACGCAAAAGATTGCGGGGCAACGACATTTATTAGCAATTCGAAATGGAGTTATTTCTACATTACCGTTAACGATTGTCGGGTCATTTTTCGTTATCTTTTTAAACTTACCAATTGATGCATATATGGAGTGGATTGCACCGTTTCGTCATATTTTAGATATTCCATTCCGATTTACAGTAGGCTTAATGGCTTTATACGCAGCATTTGGGGTAGGGGCCTCACTCGCGAACTTTTATCAGCTCAATCAATTAAGTGCAGGATTATTATCTGTACTCGCCTTTTTACTAGCATCAGTTGAACCAATTCAAATAACAAAAGCTGTACCAGGTGTTATTGATGCAGGTAGATATATTTCAGTAGGAACATTAAGTGCAACTTCTTTATTCGGAGCTATTGTGACAGCATTAATTGCAGTAGAAATTTATCACTTTATGATTAAGCATAATATTTCGATTAAATTACCAGATAGTGTACCACCAGCAGTTGCAAACTCGTTTGCAGCATTAATTCCAACTTTAGTAGTTATTCTTTTATTCTGGGGTATTCGTTACGGTTTGAAATTTGATGTAAACACAACAATCACATATTTAATCGCACCATTAAAATCAGTATTAGTAGGAAATAATTTATTCGGCGGTTTATTAACAGTATTCTTAATCGTGTTCTTCTGGTCGTTCGGTATACATGGCCCAGCGATTTTAGGACCAATCATCCGTCCGATGTGGGATTCAGCAATTCTTGAAAATATGGAAGTGTTCACGGCTACAGGAAATGCACATCAGTTACCAAACTTATTTACAGAGCAATTTATTCAATGGTTCGTATGGATCGGTGGATCAGGCTCAACGTTAGCTTTAGTAATTATGTTTATGTTCTCTAAATCTAAGTTCTTAAAAGAGTTAGGTAGATTATCATTCGTACCAGGATTATTCAATATTAACGAGCCAATTATTTTCGGGGCACCAATTGTAATGAACCCGATCTTAATTATTCCATTCGTTATTACACCGCTAGTTACAACGACAGTATCATATTTCGCAGTTGTTTCAGGTGTGATTCCGCTCATGATGGCGAAGCTGCCATTTACGATGTTAGCGCCAATTGCAGCGATTATTAGTACGGACTGGACAATTATGGCCGGTGTACTTGTACTTGTTAACTTTGTTATCTCATTCGTTATTTACTATCCATTCTTCAAAATGTATGAGAAGCAACAATTAGCAGGAGAGGAGAAAACAGAATGCTCGGAGCAATTATCATCTTAATTACATTCGTGGCGGGGCAGTGTATTGCACATTATTCAAAATGGGTACAAAGTAAATCGCTATTAGTTTTACTACTTGTGTCGATATTATTTATTGGATGTTCAATGGGAGCTTATGTGGCATTTAGTTTAGAATCACCGTACTTTATCATCGTACCAACGATTTTATGTGCAACATGTTTATCTGCAAAATATAGATTTACGAGCATGGCATTAATACAACGTGTGAAGGAGATGCAAAAGCATGGAGCGTAAATTAGGAATTTCACTTTATCCAGAGCATTCAACGAAAGAACAAGATATGGCATACATTTCGGCAGCGGCACGCCACGGTTTTTCAAGAATATTCACTTGTTTACTGTCTGTTAATCGTCCGAAAGAAGAAATTGTAGCTGAATTTAAAGAAATTATTAATCATGCAAAAGATAACAATATGGAAGTTATTTTAGATGTAGCTCCAGCTGTATTCGATCAACTTGGTGTTAGTTATAGTGATCTATCGTTCTTTGCAGAGCTAGGCGCGGATGGAATTCGTTTAGATGTAGGGTTTGACGGGTTAACAGAAGCGAAAATGACGAATAATCCATATGGTTTAAAAATTGAGTTGAATGTAAGTAATGATATTGCCTATTTAGAAAATATCCTTTCGCATCAAGCGAATAAATCAGCTTTAATTGGTTGTCACAATTTTTATCCGCAAAAATTCACTGGTCTTCCGTATGATTATTTCATTCGCTGTAGTGAACGCTTCAAAAAGCATGGTATTCGTAGTGCAGCCTTTATTACATCGCATGCAGCTGACATCGGTCCATGGGATATTAATGACGGATTATGTACGTTAGAACAACATCGTAACTTACCAATTGAAGTACAAGCGAAACATTTATGGGCAACAGGGCTTATTGATGATGTTATTATCGGAAATGCTTATGCGAATGAAGAAGAGTTAGAGAAACTAGGAAACTTAAATCGTTACATGTTACAGCTAAAGGTACAATTTGTAGACGAAGCGACTGAAGTAGAGAAGAGAGCGACACTGCAAGAATTACACGTAAGACGCGGTGACATAACAGAGTATATGGTACGTTCTACAGAAGTACGTAAAAAGTACAAAGACTATGACTTCCCAGTGCGCGAAAGTGTACGACAGGAAAGAGGGCAAGTTGTAATTGGTAATAACCTATTCGGAAAGTATAAAGGTGAACTACAAATCATTCTGAAAGAAATGCCAATAGATGAACGGAAAAATATTGTCGGTACAATTGCAGAAGAAGAGTTATTCTTACTAGATTATGTAGGAGCTTGGACACAGTTTACTTGTGTGGAATAGGGAAGGTAAAAGAGGATGCTATAGCATCCTCTTTTTTCTGTTGAAATAGTAGTCTATCGTATATAGAATGCAAAGAGATAGATTTAATTTGGACGGGAGAGAAGGAGAAAGAATATAAGAATCATAAAAAAAGAGTCAGTCTCAACGTTGAGACTGACTCTTTTTTTTATAGTAATTAGTTTAAAATTTTCACTGTAACTGTTTTACGTCCCCAGTTACTTGATGTACCTTTATCTGGCATTAAAACATCGATTTTATTTCCTTTAATAGCTCCACCAGTATCACCAGCGATTGCTACTCCGTAACCTTCAACCCATACTTTTGAACCTAATGGAATGACACTTGGATCAACTGCAATTAGTTTCATGTTTGGATTAGCTGTTAAGTTATGACCCATAGCTGATTTTACTTGGTCTCCTGCTTTGTAACCATTTTCAAGTGGATCCGCTGTGTAAGCTGTTGCTTGAACTCTTAATTCACGAGAAGAAGATGGTGCACTTGTTTCAGTTTCTTTTGCAACAGGTTGTTGTGTAGCTGGTTTTTGAGCTTTAGCCGCTTCACGAGCTTTAGCTGCCTCTTGAGCCTTAGCTGCTTCACGAGCTTCAGCTGCTTCTTGAGCCTTAGCTTCTGCTTGAGCTTTAGCCGCTTCACGAGCCTTAGCTGCTTCTTGAGCTTTAGCTTCTGCTTGAGCTTCTGCCTGAGCTTTAGCTGCTTCACGAGCTTTAGCTGCTTCTTGAGCCTTAGCTTCTGCTTGAGCTTTAGCTGCTTCAGTTGCTTCTTGAGCTTTAGCTGCTTCACGAGCTTTAGCCGCTTCTTGAGCCTTAGCTTCAGCTTGAGTTTCAGCTGCTTCACGAGCTTTAGTTGCTTCTTGAGCCTTAGCTTTTGCTTGAGTTTCAGCTGCTTCACGAGCTTTAGTTGCTTCTTGAGCCTTAGCTTTTGCTTGAGTTTCAGCTACTTCCCCGGTTTTAACTGCTTCACGAACTTTAGCTGTATCTTGAACGTTAGTTACTTTTTCAGCTTTAACTACTGGCTGAACTTTAACTGGTGCTTTTCCTGTTAAGTAAGGAATGTGTACATAAGCTGTTTGGCCGTTATATTCAAATTGGATCCAATCATTTTGTACTTGGTGTGTTGTTTCGATTACATCATCTTTTTTCAATTTACCAAGAATCGCTGAATCTGTATTTGCTCCAGCACGTACGTTTAATACGTTTGCTGTTACGTAGTAAGTATCTTTTGTGTAGTCAGCGCTTATGAAAGCCTCTTTACCACTATTTAATTTAACTTTTGACCATCCGTTTTCTGTATGTAAAACGTTAACTTTATATCCATCTAATAACTTTCCGACAACTTGTGATTCAGTAGTTGGGTTTTCTCGTACATTTAGTACATCAGTCGTTACGATTGTTTCTGCTTTAGCAGATGTTGTGAAAATCCCAAGACCAAAAACCGCTGCTGTTGCTATACCCATAAATTTTTTCATAATAGCCTCCATTGCATTTGTTTTCGTTGACCTCATTATAGCAACCATTATTTTCTTATTTGCGGAAAACACAAAACTACAAAGCATTCGTAACGAGGCATTAATATTCTGTAATAATTCCATTAATATCCTGATAGCGTTTTCTTTGCGTTTTTGAGGGGATTAGAACATACGATTCATAAAATCAACACTTTTTTAATTACTAATAGATTAATAATGTATCAGTGGTATTACTTAAGTGTTTCTGTAACGTTACAAAAAAGGGGTATTTAACTGTTTGAATCGTAATGTAGTTATGAAAATATAATCTTCTTGTGTGTGAAGTCGTATATATAGGGGGGATTTTAATGAAATAGAGATATAATTGTTACAAAATAAGTTGTAGTATGGAAAAAATTACGCCTTGAATTTGTTCTTTTACATATTATTTTTGCAATAATAGGATTGCTTGATAGCTTTCGTGAGAAATGAAAGTTTAAATGATAAAAAGATAATCGCAACATGAAACATATATAATAGAAGAAACATGATTTAAAGGGATGATATCGTTATGAATTGGTTCGCGAGTTGCATTAGAATTATCCCGCTATTTGTGGGCAGTAAAACCCTCACCTCAAAATTCGGCTGAAGCAAAGAAGTTAGGTGGGAGATTAACTGCCCGTAAAAGCCCGATTGATGAAGGCTAATAATCAGTGGGGGATGAACAAAACCCCCACTGATTATAGTTTCACTTTATATAATAGAAGTTAGAGGTTCTTATTTTTGTCAAAACGTCGATGAAATTACATTTGCCTTCAACAAAATAAAAAACGTAGGAGTGTAAACTCCTACGTTTTTTATTTACTCATATCGTAAACATTCAATTGGATCAAGTTTAGCAGCTTTGTTTGCTGGTAGTAAACCGAATGCAATACCGATTAGCATTGAGATACCTACTGAAAGAAGTCCAAGTTCTTTTGAGATAACGAGTGGCCATCCGGCAAAGATTGAGACGATCCAAGCGAAGAAAATACCAAGCATGAATCCGATGAAACCACCGAGTCCTGTTAAAATACAAGATTCAATTAAGAATTGTGTTAATACTTTACCGCGCGTTGCACCAAGTGCTTTACGAATACCGATCTCACGTGTACGTTCTGTTACAGATACAAGCATGATGTTCATTACACCGATACCACCAACAAGTAAGGAGATAGCGGCAATGCCACCGAATACCATTTTCATCATACCGATGGATTCGTCTAATTGCTTCGTAAATTCACCTAAGTCCTGTGCTTCGAATTTGTGCTCGAATTTAGGAGCTTTCATGTCGTTTAAAACAGAAACAGCTTGTTTTTCTACACTTTTACGTTCTGTTGGAGAGGTCATTGTTAATTTTACAGAGTCATACTCATTTACTCCTGAAATGACAGGCGCGTTTTCAAGAGATGTATAACCTTCAGGCATAGCCATTCCAAATTCGTTTTTCGTTTCGTATACACCGACTATTTTATACGGCTTTCCTTTTACATCTGTGTATAGATTTGATTCCCAACCACTAAATAATTTGTTGAAAGCTTCTTCATTTAATATAACAGCAGGAATTGCTTGGTTTAATTCGCTGTCGTTTAATTCACGACCGTGAACTAATTTTATTTTCGAATCTGTCATAAAGGCGCCTGTTCCACCTTTTAAATCAAGAGAGACATCTTTTGAACCAGAAGATGCTTTTACTTTCATACTTACATCTGGATAAACATCTTTAACGCCTGGTACAGTTTGAAGACGTTTTAGCATATCAGGTGTGATTTTGGCACTATCAGTTCCATAATCAGGGTTGTTGTAGTAAATCGTTACTTCAGTATCTTTTCCTTGGCCTAACTCTTTTTTAAACTTTGCATTTGTACCATCACCCATTGAAATGATAGTAATAATGGCGCTAATACCGATAATAATACCTAGCATTGTTAATATAGAACGCATTTTATGAGCAAAGATAGAGGAAAGGGCCATGCGTATATTTTCACTCGTGTTCAAAATTAACCTCTCCAATCTTGGACGATATTTCCGTCACGAATTACAATTTGACGTGCTGCCGCTTCCCCAATTTCACGATCGTGGGTAATCATAATGATTGTTGAGCCTTGTTTGTTTAATTCGTAAAAGAGATCCATAATTTGTGTACTTGTTTTCGTATCAAGTGCACCCGTCGGTTCATCTGCTAAGAGAAATTTCGGGTTATTTACGATTGCACGTGCGACTGCGACACGCTGCTTTTGTCCACCTGACAATTCATTTGGTAAGTGAGTAGCACGATCAGCTAAACTGACTTTTGTTAAAGCTGCTAATGAGCGCTCACGTCTTTCTTTTTTATCGACTCCAGCGTAAATAAGAGGTAGTTCTACATTTTGAAGTGCTGTAAGTCTCGGTAATAACATAAAGTTTTGGAATATGAATCCGATCTCTTTATTACGAACATGTGCAAGTTCTGTTTCAGACATGTCTGAAATGTTTTGACCAGCTAGTTCGTACGCACCTGTCGTTGGCTTATCTAAGCAACCGATAATGTTCATTAATGTTGATTTACCAGAACCAGATGGTCCCATAATAGAAGTGAATTCCCCTTGGTTTAGTGTTACATCAATTCCGTGTAATATTTGAACGGACTCTGCACCATTTTGGAAAGATTTCGTGATGCCTTTTAAGTTAATCATTGAGTGACAACCTCCATACCGTCTTTTAAGTCTTTTTCAGGTTTAGAGATAATTTCCTCTCCTTTTTTCACTCCAGAAACTTTTGCTTCGCTATCTGTCTCGAATTCAACAGTAACTGCTTGTTCTTTCGCTTTACCGTCTTTTACAACGAAGACAACATTTTTGTCACCTTTTTTCACAATGCTGCTTTTCGGAACAATCGTACCAGTTGCTTCGCCAGATTTACTTGTTACGTAAACATGGAAGCCGTTTTGTAATTCTTCACTATTATCTAATGTGACAGTGAATTGATAATTAGAAACAGTTTTATTTTCGTCCATGCTCTTTAATGGTGTAGAACCGATTTCTGTTACTTTTCCTGTCCAAGTCTTACCAGCGACAGTTTTTGATGAAACAGTTACTTCTTGCCCAACTTTCATACTAGCAAGTTCATATTCAGAAAGTTGACCTTTTACTTTAAATTGACCAGCGTGACGAAGTGTAATGCCACTCATACCTGTTTTTTCATCAGCAGTTTTTACGATATCATCAATTACACCGTCGGTTGGACTCGTTACAGAAAGTGTGTTTACTTTCTCTTTTGCTGCTTTAATCATTTCATCAGCTTTTTCTACTTCAAACTTTTTCATTTCAAGTTGTGATTCTAATTGTTGCACTTCGACTTCCGATGCCTTTAATGCTTCCTGAGGAAGACCTGCATTTTTATCTTTTTGTAATTTTTGTTTCGCTGCATCAATTTGTTTTTGATATAATGTCACTTCTTTTTGTGCAATTTTCTTTTGCATTTCTGCTTCTGTTAAACCTTGTTTAGCAGTAGGGTCATTATATTTAAATAGAAGCTGCCCTTTTTTCACTTCGTCACCTTTTTTAACAGCTAATTCATACGTACCTTTTGTTGGATCAAATGAAATTGTTTCGATGCCGTTTGGAATGACTTCACCGCCAAATTTTTGCGCGTTTTCAATTTGTTTTTCTGTTACTTTATATCCGCTATATGCCATTGCTACTTCTGAACTACCGCCAGCTAAAGCAAAATATGATCCAGCTGCAATTCCGATCGCTACTACACTAGTAATTAATACTTTATTTTTCTTCTTCATCTATTTATCACCTTTTCGTTCGTTTTAGTATCTACATTAAGTATAGAAGAGGTGAAGAATCTGACAAATCGTTTTAGCTTACAATAACCTTACAGTTTTGTAAGGTATAAATATGTAAATGTAAGGTGGAGGTTGTCCTAGCTAGTTTAAGCAAATGAATTGACTCGTTGTTTCTTTCTAACAATAATATTGTATGAAGGAGAGGAGGGAGGAAGATGGAAGCTTATTTTAGTGCGCATCCATTAAAACCATTTATTCCGTACTCGAGGCAACATGTCATTATATTATTTATTATGTTGGTGGGGATATTTTTTCTGTATCAATACCAAGATTTATTGCGTCAAAGTGAGTGGAATATAACGGTTCGATATGCGATTGCATTTCTATTTATAGGAAGTGAGATTGGACTTCATATGTGGGAATGGAAAGCCGGTATTTTTGAGCTAGGCACTTCATTACCATTTGAGTTATGTACGATTAGTTTATTGTTAGCATCGATTATGATTGTAACGAAAAGCTATCGAATATATGAGATTGTGTTTTTTACAGGAATTATCGGTGCATCGCAAGCCATTTTAACGCCGAACGTGCAATACGCTTTTCCGCATTTTCGCTTTATAGAATTCTTCATTGCACATGTATTACTCATTTGGGCACCGCTCTTTATGACGTGGGTAGAAGGATATAGACCTACCTTGCAATCGATTAAGCGTACGATGATATTTTTAAACATAGTAATTCCAATCGTTTCATTTGTTAATTATAAAACGGGTGGCAATTATATGTTTTTAGCTCGTAAGCCAGAAACTACTTCATTACTCGATATGTTAGGGCCGCATCCTTACTATATTATTTCATTAGAGCTAGCTGCGCTTATTGGATGTTTTATTTTGTATATGCCATTTGCGAAAAGAGAAGGGCATGCGCATAAAGAATCACTAGGATCATAACCTAGTGATTTTTTTATTATAAATATTTACAATTCAGAAAATTAAGAATAAAATTAAATGGTAAATTATATAGAGAGAAGGGGGAAAATGGTAAAGAAAGTTTTTTTGAATGGGATGGAAATGACAATTCAATTTATCATTTCAATTTTGGGTATTATTTTTTTAGGGGCACTGCCGAAATTATTTTATGGATTTGAGCTGAATGTATCAGCGTACATAAAGAGTTTAAAAGAAGTATTTGCGAAATTAATGGATATTTCCAATATGCAATATGCAAGTGATAAATTTTTATTTCCACAGTTGTTTGTTCATTATAAAGAAACAATGGTTATTTTCTTGTCTGCATTTTGCATTTCATTATTTGTAGCATTTTGTATCGTTTATATGATTATGAGTAGTTCACCGCGTATACAACATCGAATTAAATCATTTCTCATCTTCCTAGAATCCATTCCAGACATTCTTCTTATTTTGGGATCACAAATTTTAGTTATATGGTTTTTTAAACAGACAGGTTTTTTACCCTTTCAAATTGCGTCAATCGGAGGCGAGTCTATTAGAGGATTGCCAATATTTTGTTTGAGTATACCGACTACGATTCTGTTTGTAAAACTGTTAGTGCTTCGTTTTGAAAATGAGCTAGAAAAAGATTATGTACTATTTGCTAAGGCGAAAGGGTTGGGGCGTTTTCACATTTTAAATCGTCATATTTTACGAAATGTGTTGCTTAGTACACTGTTCTTTGCGAAAACGAATATTTTTTTTATGTTATCTAATTTATATATTATAGAATGGATTTTTAATACGAGAGGTATTTTTATGTTTTTGAAATCATATCCGGATATTAGGGTTGAGGTTTTCATCGTTAGTGTGCTGCTTATTTATATTCCGATTTTTATTTTGTTTAAATTGTTTCATTATCTCATTCCAGCTGCGATGAAGGAGAGGCTATAATATGTGGACGTATATAAAACACGATAAAAGATTTTGGATAAGCATTGGGTTTCTTCTCATATTAGTTCTTTTGAGCATCGGAAATACGATATGGAATGATGGACATATTAGACAAGTTACATTGCAATATGATGCGGATGAAAATCCACAAGTACCACCGTTTTCACCTTCATTACAATTTTTACTTGGGACAGACCGGAAAGGATATGACCTTTTACATTTAGTAATTGAGGGAGCAAAGTGGACGATTGGAATATCGTTTTTAATCGCATTACTTAGAATGGTAATGGGTGTGTTTTTCGGTGTTTTGCTCGGAACATACATAAAAAAAGGCTTTTCAAAGATTGAGGCTTTCTTTGATAGTTTTACAGTCATTCCAACAGTTATGATTGCGTATTTCTTGCTTCGCTCTGTGAATACCTTTGGAAATGGAGAGGAAACAACAACTTTTTTTGAAAGAGCTTCGTTTCAAGTGGTATTACTTGTAATGCTTGCGATGCCGGTTATTGCACTGTATGTTGCGAAGGAAGTTCGTAAATTACAAACGGAAGAATTTATTGATGCCGCGCGCATATTAGGTGGATCGAGAAGACATATTGTTATAAAGCATCTTTTTCCGCATCTTTATATGACGTTTATACTCGTATTTCTTCAACAGTTTACGCAAACTCTTACTATTTTACTGCACTTAGGGCTACTGGAAGTATTCTTTGGCGGAACTGTTAAGTTTTTCGGACCGGTAGAAGAAGTAGACTCTTACACGCATGAATGGTCAGGTTTAATTGGAGTATACTTTAGATCCTTAACGGTGCATCCGTGGATTCCTCTCGTCCCAATTACATTTTTCGGGCTTACTATTTTTTCAGGAAATATGATTGTGAAAAGTATAGAAGAAGCGATGACAAAAGTTCGATTAGGGGGAGAGATAAAGAAGACGGATGTAGAAGCGGAACAATCTGCTGTGCAGTCAAAAGAAGAGTTATTTACTTTTAAACATACGATGTGAAGAACCTAGGAAACTAGGTTCTTTTATTTTGTTATATTACAATATCGTAAGAGAGATGTAATGAAAATCGATAGGGGAGAAATACAATTTCGTATACACTTCATGTATAGAGAAATGCGAGAGCAGGTGAAGGTATACGATGGATTTTTTAGAAGTATCAAAACGTAGTATAAAACGAAATATGAAAGATTATTTTCTATACTTTATTTCATTAGTAGGCAGCATTATTATTTATTTTACATTCGTATCGATTAAACGAAATGAAAGTGTAGTAGCTCTTTTAAAAGAATCGGATAAGGTGGAAACGACATTTACGTTTGCACAAATATTGTTGATTATCTTTTTGACGATATTTGTTTTTTATTGTAATAGCTTCTTTTTGCGAAAGAAGAAAAAAGAAATTGCGCTATACAGTTTATTAGGTATCCGTAAAGAAGAAATTGCGAAGTTACTCTTTTATGAAACGTTATTAGTTGGTGGTGCGGCAAGTGTGTTAGGTATTCTTGCTGGTTTATTTATAGCGAATATATGCGCAGGGCTTCTTGTGAAGTTAATGGGAAGTGCGTTTACTTTTACATTTACGATTTCATTTTTATCTATAGTAGAAGTTCTTATAACGATAGGCGCAATTTTCTTTATTGCATCATGGAAAAGTAAAAAGTTAATTTATGAGCATCGTTTAGTTGAATTATTATATGGTGAAAATCAGAGAGAAGAGGCACCCACGTATTCAAGTAAGAAGGCAAAACGAGCGATTGTTTTATTAATTACAGGTTATATCATTGCGCTACTCACACAAGTTTTTGGGTTTGGAGCCATTTTTATTACAGGTCTACTTATTTTTGGTTGTATTGTAAAAGGTACGTTTTTACTATTTGAGCAATATACAGTGAAATCACTCCATAAAATAAAGGGAGATAAAACGAAATATTGGAATGGAACGAACATTTTATCCATTTCTTCATTGTTCTTCAGAATAAAAGGAAACGTAAAGATGCTGGCGCTATTATCTTTATTAAGTGCGGTAACGTTATGTACGATTGGAATTAGTTCTAGTATGTATTATGGAGCGCAGAAGACAGCGGCATTAATGAATCCAGTTAGTTATGAATATGTAACAACTGGAAAAGGATTAGATAAGAAAGTTAGAGAAGAAATTCAAAAGCATGAGTTAGCAATCAAACATGAAACGTCTGTAGTTATGCTCTCTATGCAAGGGAAGATAGATGGAGAACAAATATTAACTGGGTATTTAATAGGTAATGGTAATGTACAAGTTATAAAAGAGTCGGATTTTAATAAATCAGCTTCTATGTTAGGGAATAAAAAAGCTGTGCTTCATTCGGAAAAGGAAGCAATTTTATTAGATCCGTATAAATCATATAACATTGAAAAGAATTCGCTTGAAGGAAACAACGTGTCCTTTGAAGGGATGAAGAATGGTATAACAATTGTTGAGCATCGTGAGGAAACAATTGTTAGTGCGAAACTTGCGCCAGTTGGACTTGTTGTTCAAGACTCGTTATTTAATAAGTTGCAGCAAGGAAATGCTGTTTCAAAGGTAAGTGGATTTATCGTTGAAGGAAACGGTAGTAGAGAGCTAACGAAAGAGCTAGAGACTATTCTTTTTAAGGAAGCGAAATTCCAATCATTTGAACAGGCGAGTCAAGCTGAGTTGCAAGATGGTGCAGTGTTGTTATTTGCAAGTGTATTTTTAGGGATTGTTTTTATTCTGGCTACTGGCTGTATTTTATACTTTAAACAAATAACAGAAGCGCTGGCAGAGCGACCAGCATATGGAATGTTAAAGAAAATCGGACTAACGAAAAGAGAAGCAACAGAGTCTGTAAGAAAACAAGTAGGAGCGATTTTCGTAGTACCATTACTGCTTGCGATTTGTCATACATTCTTTGCATTTTTAAGTTTGATGGGCTTTACAGGGATGTTTGAATATAGTCTTCCTTTACTAGGTAGTATAGGAGTGTATATCATGATTTACTTAGGCTACTATATGTTAACTGTTCGCTCATATACAAATACTGTATTCAGCGATAGAAAATAAAAAGAAGCAAGCATGGATTTCATGCTTGCTTTTTTTCTTTATTTTGTAGAAACTTCACCTGCAGCTTCTGTTTGCGGAATACAGTATCCGATTATACCACCGATTATTGCTGGAACGATCCAGCCGATTCCTAAGTTATAAAAAGGAATTGTGTGTACGATATTAGCGATAAAACTTGGTATCATTCCCACATTATCAAGTGCATGAATACAGCTAATAATGAATGCTGCGATCATCGCTCCGATATAGACAGAAGGTTTACGTTTCGTATATTTATCGATAAATGATACGAAAATTAAAATGATTGTAATTGGATATAAAATAATTAATACGGGTAATGTAATTTTGATTAATAAACTTAATCCTAAGTTTGAAATAACGAAGCTAAAAATACAAACGTATAGTACAAGCTTCTTATATGAAACATTTGTTAATACTGTTGTGAAATAGTTGGCGAATGCACTTACAACACCGATTGCAGTCGTTAAACAAGCAGCTATAATTGCGATACTTAATAAAACATTACCGCTTGTCCCAAAGAATTGATACATAATAGTTGCTAATAGTTGACCGCCATTTTCAAATTGTCCTAAGTTTCCGTTTGAAGCGCCGATATAACCTAGTAAGAAGTAAACAATTGTTAAGAAAAGAGCCGCAATGCTTCCGCAAATAATTGTATATTTCGCAATGGATTTCTTATCTTGTATACCGTTTTGGCGAATTGCATTTACAACAATTGTTGATAATACGAGAGCTCCGATTGCATCTAATGTTAAAAAGCCTTCGAGAAATCCTTTGAAAAATGGGATTTCTTTATAGTCACCAACAGGTTCTGCGAACGATACTGGTGAAAGAATCGCCTTTGTTGCCATAATTGCAATAATTCCAAGCAAAATTGGCGTTAATATTTTTCCGATATGATCTACTAATTTGGATGGATTTAACGATAAGAAGTAGACGACTATAAAGAAAATCGCACTAAAAACTAACATAGAGTACCATTGATCTGGGAAAAGTGGTGCAATCCCAATTTCATAAGATACAGTTCCAGTTCGTGGAATAACAAATAGTGGGCCGATGGAAAGATAAATAATGATAGCGAATACTGCTGCGAATTTTGGGTGAACACGGCTCGCTAAAGTATTAAAACTACCACCAGCAAGGGCAACAGCGACGATAGCTAGTAAAGATAAACCGACATCTGTAATAATAAATCCTGTAATGGAAACCCACATATTTTCTCCGGAAGAAAGACCGAGAAGAGGCGGGAAAATCATATTACCAGCACCGAAGAAAACTGCGAATAGTAATAAACTAATCGAAAGTATTTGCGCTGGTTTTAAAGTTGTACGCATATAAAGAAAAGCCTCCTAATGAGCGTTTTTTTGTCGAAAATTCAAATAATTTGTCGATTAACTGTTATTATTTTAAAGGTCTGATGACTAGAAAGCAAGAGGGAATTTTAAAAATATTTTAAAATAATGCGTAAAATTGAATAAATATACTATTTATATGTTAATGCAGGAAGAATTTCACTTTTAACGTAAAAAAACACATATCGCTAGGATATGTGTATTAAAAATAAATTTGCCTATCACGTTCTTCTTTTAAAATTTCTACAGCTTCTCGGAAACGTTGAGAATGGACAATTTCTCGTTCGCGTAAAAAGCGTAAGCTATCATTTATATCGGGATCGTCTGATAAATCAATTAGCCATTGATAAGTCGCTCGTGCTTTTTCTTCAGCTGCAATATCCTCGTATAAATCTGCGATAGGATCTCCTTTCGCTTGAATGTAAGTGGCAGTAAAAGGAACACCACCTGCATTATGGTAAAACAAGGCGCTATCATGATTCGCATAATGCGCGTCTAATCCGGCAGCTTTCATTTGTTCAGGTGTTGCATCTTTTGTTAATTTATAAATCATTGTAGCAATCATTTCTAAATGTGCGAACTCTTCTGTACCAATATCGGTTAGTAAGCCAACGACTTTATCAGGAATTGTATAACGTTGATTTAAGTAGCGAAGAGCAGCAGCTAGTTCGCCGTCCGCACCACCGTACTGTTCAACTAATAATCTTGCGAGTGCTGGATTACAAGTACTCACTTTAACAGGATATTGTAATTTTTTTTCATAAATCCACATAGTTTCTCTCCTTCATATTTGCCATGGCCACGGTCCTTTGCTCCATTCCCATGGAGCGTTAGAATAACTATTTCCAAACTGCTGAAGTGGTCCGTATTTTTCTTCGATTTTTTGTTTTAATACTCTTCGTTTATAAGAAAAATCGTTGAATTGATTTATAGCTGCAGTATCGTCGGGATGCGTATCTAAATAGAGAGTAAGTTCAACTAATACAAAGTCTAATTCTTGAAGTTCTTCAATCCATTTGTAATATTCATCAGGCAATGTTTGTGTCACGTCTTTATTCACCGTCCTTTTTTGTAAGGATTTTCATAATAATCATAAAAGGCAGGCCATAAAGTCCCTTTTCTTAAAGCTTCTTTTGGTGTGAATTGGGGTAAATTAGTTGGTTGAAAGCCCATATATAAGTGCGGGGGAGTTGAGTAATATTTCTTTCCAATTGGAGGACAAGGATCGTTTGGACCATGATAAGGTATGAAGGATTTCATGAATTTATCCATGTTACACGCCTCCTTTATAAATGAAATATCCATTACTATGTATTGTATTCGTACATAATTGTCATTTATGACTCATATAAAAAACTAATAGAGACAGGGGGAGTTGAGGATGGAAGGCATTACAACATGCATCGTATTAGAATCAAAAAATTTAAAGGAAACATTGTATTTTTATGAAGGGATTTTAGGCTTTAAACCAAGCAAGGAGAGACCTCAACTACATGTAACAGGTGTTTGGTATGACGTTGGTTTAACGAGAATTTGTTTTGTGGTAAATCGGAATTTACGAGGGCGAGAGAAGGTTGCTAATTCTTCGTGTGAATTAATAACCTTTTCAATTTCTGATATGGAAAAAGTAAAGAGAAAATTACAGTTTTACAAAATATCTTTTGCGGAAGAACAGCATGCGGATGGGGTGGTAATTACTCTGTATGATCCAGATTGCTATAAGCTTCAAATTTCATCAGAGGCATGAGTAACCATAGGGGGGATAGTGTGGATAGAATGTATGAAGAAAGCGCACTGTTTGAACATAAATTTTGGCTCAAAGTTCTTGGGGATCATGCTCAGTTTTTACTAGATGCTTTAGCTCCACAGGAGAAAGAAGATATACAGAAAGCCACCTATTTTGTAGAAAAATTCACGAACTTTTTAAATGAAATTCATACTGTAAATTTTATTGCATTTTCAAAAGATGCAGAACAAGCTGCAGAGGAGATTCGAGCATTTAAATTAAATATTATACAAAAGCAATTGGAAGGTAAAATTGTGATTCATTTTACTCCGACTTTTATTAATCATATGGTAAATGAAGTGGAGGAATATATAACAGTATTAGAATACTTAGGGAGGGGAGAAGTCCCGCCCGTTTTTCATGAACTACACTATCATCTCGCGTGGTTAACGGATGCAGCAGGGCATGCTGGTTCTATTTCAGGCGGATTAGATGTTGTGGAAAAAAGATTGAAGGAGAAAAGTGATTTGTTTGCTAAACATTTTGAACAATTTTATTTAAAAGCAGTTGAAATGACAGGTTATTTACGGTCAGAACTGAAACATTTTCCAGCTTTGAAGAAGTTTACAAAAGACGTTTCACTAGAGCTAAAGTTATTCTCGCATTTCCTTCGAGAAGTAGAAGAATTAGAGTTGTCTGAGCAAATATTAAGTTCATTATCAGCCAGGATGGCGGATCATATGGCGAGGGAGGAGTGTTACTATTTATTGAAGTTAGCACAATCCTCAGGGTTAGAGATACCGAAATGTAATCCGCTTTAAAAATAGATTGTAGGGAAGATTAAGCAGACAAATTGTAACAGTGATAGAAGTATGTGAACAGGTTTCATTATGAAAAAAATATTGACAAGCCCCTCCAAATATCTTAATGTGATTGTATAAAATTGTGTATCTAAAGGGGAGTAACTTATTACAGTAAAGTCGTCATTACAGGGAGAAACCCTCGGCTTTATTGGCAACGTTTCGTTGTTAGTGAGACCTTTACCAGCAATGGTAAAGGCCCCTTATTGTCTTTTTAGGACCCTTACCATATTTGGTAGGGTCCTTTTTGTATACAAAGAGAGGAGCTAGAAAATGAAAAAACTTATTAGTAGATTAAGAGTTATATTTCATGTCCGCCGTTTTGTTCCATTTCTATTTGACTTTTTTACTTCAAAAGAGGTTTCCATAAAGAAGAAAATCTTATCTATTGCTTTTTTAGTTGGTTATGTAGCGATGCCGCTCGATTTAATTCCAGACTTCTTACCGTTTATCGGTATTTTAGATGATATTGGAATTGTGTTATTTATTTTAAATCGAATTGTAAAAATGGCGCCAGTGCAATTGCAAGAAAAGCATAACGTAAACGTAGGATAGGAGTTGAAAATATGGAGCAAATTATTTTAGATATAATCGAGTTTTTAAAGCAGTTTTCTTATTTTGGAGTCGTGTTAGCTTTAACTTTTGAGTTTATTCCAGCAGAGGTAGTTTTGCCTATGGTTGGATATTGGGTATACGAGGGTGATATGAATTTTTGGCTAGCTGTATTAGCTGGAACGCTTGGCGGAACGACAGGACCTTTAACGTTATATGCGCTCGGGTATTACGGTGGTCGTCCTCTATTAATAAAATACGGGAAATACTTCTTCATTAAAGAAGAACAAATTCAAAAAGCAGATGATTTCTTTGAAAAATATGGACCGGTTGTAGCATTTGTTGGACGCTTTGTGCCAGGAGTTCGAACGCTTATTTCCGTTCCATGTGGTATGGCGAAAATGAACATATGGAAATTTAGCATATATACATTTGTAGCAATGTTCCCATTAACGACTTTGTATATTTATTTTGGAATGAAATTAGGTCCGCATTGGGAAAAAGCAGCGGGTGTTGTTGGACAATATATGCTACCGATATTAGCCGTCGTTCTTATTATTGTAGGTGGTATTTTAATCTATAAATTTATGAAAAAACGAAACAGATCGGAATCTATCTAGTCATTGGTAATGGAATTTGCATATTTTTTGAAAATAGATGAATAGTACAGGCAAAAGACTCTGAGGGACATACACATATAGGGAATATAAAAGAGAGAGGGGAAACAACTATGTCTTGTGAGTGCTCAGGGTCAGCATTAACTTGCTGTCCAGATAAAAATTATGTGCAAGATAAAGTGTGTAGTCCGTGGTCTGCTACTGTAGTTGCAACAGCAATTGATAATGTTCTTTATACAAATAATATTAACCAAAATGTAGTTGGTACTGGTTTTGTTAAATATGATGTTGGTCCAGGTCCAATTACTGTAGAAGCGCTTGATTCTGCTGGGGCTACAATTGATACACAAACATTAAACCCAGGAACGAGTATCGCTTTTACGTATCGCCGCTTTGCTAGTATACAAGTTGTGCTACCTGCAACACCTGGTGGAACGTATCAGGGAGAATTTTGTATTACAACACGTTATCCACTTTCATAGTAGAATAGGAGAGGATCGAAATGGGAATGAGAAGTTCCGGTTTGTCTTGTTGTTCTAATAAAACACTTGTGCAAGATCAAGTATGTACAGACTGGTCTATTACAGGTGCTGGTACTCAAATTGTATATACGAATAATATTACACAAGAAGTATATGGTTCAGGTTATGTGAAATATGATGTAGGCGCGAATCCCATTACAGTTGATTTTTTAGTCGGTGCTACAGTAGTTGATACAATTACTGTACAACCACAAAGTAGTGGTACTTTCACTGTACGATATTTTACTACTGTCCGAATTACTACGACAGGAACAACTGTTAATCAAGGCGAGTTTTGTATTACAGTACGTTATCCAATTTCATAAAAAAAGCATACCGTAAATGGTATGCTTTTTTTAAATTGAGGAAGTAATAAAATTGGTATTCTATAAGCAACATGTAAATTGGCAACAGTACTTGCCTTCTAAATATAGTGAAGGATTATTTTGTATATTAATAATACTAACGGATTTTAAATCTTTACCTGTGTAAGATATTGTATTGCCAGGAAACACAGTGAAAATATTGGTTACTGCTCCAATGATTTGAATTGTAATTGCTTCAGTGCTGCTAGTACTATTGTAAACCGAGACAGTACCTGATATAAGTAGTATCCCATCACTTTGCCACAGTATCATTGATTGTAGTGCATCTTTGGTAGAGGGAATGGTGTTGTTAGTTATGAGGAAATTCCCTGCAAATTCATTTGTTACTCGCTCACAACTTGGATTTGGAGGAGGGGGCGGTGGACAAGGGTCTGGACAAATGATAGATAAAGGAGCGAAACAGCCAATATTTTTTTTGTTCTTCAATACAACCCCTCCTTTTTAAGTTGTCTTTTACTACTATTAAATGTAGAAGCATGGCCGATGTGTTAAGAAAAGAAGAAAATTTTTAAAATTAAGATTGTCTAATAGGCTTACAGCTTAACTTATCATTAATGTTATAGAAAAGATTATATGTGAATAGACATGGGAAAAGAAGGATCAGACTCTTTTAGACAAAAGGTGGTTGTATACAATAGTACGAGTAATGTTGGACTTAACACTTAATTAACTGTATATTTACAAAAATCTAATAAAATTCATTTGTTATTTAAACGATATTAATATGTTTAAGATAAAATAGCCCTTGTAATGAATCAATTATTATGAGGAGGATTCACGTGGAAAGAACTGCTTTACGAAAAGTAAAAGGTCTTATTGGATTATTAATGGTGTTTGTATTGGCATTTGTATCATTACCGTGGAGTACGTCGGTTAAAGCGGAAGAGAAAAAGCAAGAAAAGGCACCAAGTGAGAAGAAAATCGTTTTCCCAGTTGTAAGTGATGTGCATATTAAAGATAGTGGAACAGATGATACGTTCCGCTGGAAAAGAGCGATTGAGCAATTTAATACGCTTGCACCAAAGCAAGATGCGTTTGTCATTGTAGGTGATTTTACTGATTCGGGTTCAGTAAAGCAATATGATCGTTTCATGCAAGTGTATAACGAAAATGCAAATAAAGATGCGGTACGAATGAATTCTCTAGGTAATCATGATTATTGGAACGGCTTATCTGTAGAGGGAGCACAGAAGCGTTTCTTAGAAAAGACAGGAATGGAATCGGTTTATTATCATAAGGTGGTAAAAGGGTATCATTTCCTTGTTATGTCTCCAGAGGATGGGACAACACATGGCTATTATTCGGACAAGCAAATTAATTGGTTAAAAGAAGAAATGGCAAAGGCACAAAAAGATGATCCAGAAAAACCGATTTTTGTGTTTTTACATCAACATATTAAAGATACAGTGTACGGTAGCCAAGAATGGGGAACGAAAGATAGTGCGAAAATTAATGCGGTATTAAAAGAATATCCACAAGTCATTACGTTTTCAGGTCATTCACATTATCCGTTAGATGATCCAAGATCGATTCATCAAAAAGATTTTACATCAGTTGGTACATCTTCTGTAAGTTATATGGAAGTTGAAGGTGGTAAAGTACAAGGAAATATCCCGCCAGGAGCTAGTACATTAAGCCAAGGTTTATTAGTAGAAGTGGATGATAAAGAAGTAACGATTAATCGCCGCGACTTCCATACGAATTCTTGGACAGGTGAACCTTGGAAAATTAAATTACCATCAAAGAAAGAAACATTTACTCATGTAGAAGATCGTGATAAAGAAAAACCATACTTTGCAAAAGATGCAAAGCTTGCTGTATCAAATGTAACAGAAAATGCAGCAACAGTAACATTCCAGCAAGCGTTGGACAACCTTCTTGTTCACTCTTATCGCTTGCAAGCAAAGGATAAACAAACAGGTGAGATTAAAAATAAGTTATTAGCATTCTCAGAGTTTTATCGTGATCCAGTGCCGAAAGAACTTACATTTACACTGGCAGGATTAGATGGCGGGAAATCATATACACTTGAAGTAGTTGCGATTGATTCGTTTGGCAATGAAAGTGCGCAACCGTTAACTGCAGAAATCACAACGAAAAAAGATAATATTGATCCGAATGTGAAAGTACCAAAGGCAGACGTTTTTGATGTGAATTTCTTAGATGGTACATTTAAAGATAACTCACCGTTTGGAACAAAAGGTGATGTGAAAGGAAATGTATCTATTGAATATGATAAAGCGTTGAAAACAAATGTAATGAAATTAAATGGAAAAGCAAATACATTTGGGTACCTTCCATTTTCAGCAACACAAAAAGAAAAAGTAGCAAATTCATTTACGTTAGAAACTGTATTTTCAATGAATGAAATTCGCGGACAAGGTATTTTGCAAAATACAGAGAGCGGTGGAATTGGTTTTGAGTCTACAGGAAGTGGATATGTGGAATTATGGGCTCATATTGGCGGAAGTTATAAACGTGTAGGTGTTCAATTAGAAGCAAACAAAACGTATCATTTAACAGGAACGTATAATGGAAGTGAAGTAGCAATTTATGTAGATGGTAAAAAAGTAAATAGTCAGCCAGCTCAAGGGAAAGTATATCACCCGAACGTACCATTTGCACTTGGTGCAGATCCAGATAGCAATGGAAATGGTGGTATTCCGTTAAATGGACAAATTGCGTTAGCAAAATTATATAGTAAAGCATTAAGTTCTTCAGAAGTATTAGCAGCATATAACGAATTTTCTAATCGTACAAAATTAGAGCAAGTAAATGCGTTATATGAAGAGAGTGGAAAAGTGAAAGAAGTGTTAGCTGGTACTTATGAATTTGGTGAAAAACCAGGTCAGTATTCCCAAGCAGCTTTTAACGAATTAAAAAGAAGTTATGACAATGCAAAGAAAGTGTTTGAGAATATAGCAAGTACAGGAGAACAAATTGTTCAAACGTATAATGAATTAAAAACAGCAAACCAAACATTTGTACAATCAAAGGTAGCAGAAGAACAGCCAAAAACACCGAAAGAAAAATTACAAGTGAATATTGAATCTGCAAAAGCAGTAGTGAAAAAAGCACAAGCTGCAAATGTAACGGACGGTTCAGTGAGATCATTGAGTCAAAAAATTACAGTTGCAGAAGCTGTAGTAAAAGATGTGAAAGTAAAAGATGCACAGGTAGAAACGATGAATCGTACGTTAGAGTACGCTATTTCACTGGTTGAAAAAAGCATCAACAAATAAGGTATAAGAAAAAGAAGCTTATCATGATAGGCTTTTTTTTTGTTATACTAAAAGTAGTATAGAAAAAGGGAGCGAATAATTTGGAAGAGAAAAAGCTAAAAAGAATTCTTGAATATGTATGGATCGCCGTTGTGCTCCTTGTAGGATATTATTTATTAAAAGATAAAAGTATATGGATTCTATTTTTAATGACATTTTTATTAGCGGGATTAGGAACGCTATTTATTAACTTTTTCTTTGATAGTGTAAACGCGTGGAGAAAGAAAAAGAAAGAGACGAAGTAAGGGAGAATAAAGTGAAACTTTAATCAGTGGGAGTCTTACTGCCCGGCAAATAGCGGGATAAGTATACAAAAGTTGATCGGTGTATTTTTCGTTTTACAATCGTTAATGAAAATAGCTCGCCTTTATTATAGGCGAGCTATTTTTTTATACTTCTTTTTTCTCATCATTTGTTTTTTTAGTAGCTAAATGACTATGTTTTCTAGAGTAGAAGAAGTATACGCATAAACCGACTATAAGCCAAAATGAAAAGCTGATCCATGTCGTTTTGGACAAATTAGTCATTAAATATAAACAACAAAGAATAGCGACAACCGGTAGTGCAGGTACGAGTGGTGTGCGGAAGCCTCGTTTTAAATCAGGATGAGTTTTCCGTAAAATAAGTACAGCAAAGCAAACGAATGTGAAGGCTGTTAACGTACCGATGTTTACTAAATTCGCTAGTAAATGTAGGTCTAAAAGTCCTGCTAATAAAGCTGCAAATACTCCAGTAATCCATGTGTTTAATAAAGGGATTTTTACTTTTTTATTTACGCGTGATAAAGCTTTTGGGAGTAAGCCGTCTCGGCTCATTGCATAAGAAACACGAACTTGTCCATACATAACGACTAAAAGAACGGTTGTCATTCCTGTCATCGCACCAACTGCAAGTAGCCCCGCAATAGTATCTTCACCAACGAAATGTAGTGCAAATGCAACTGGATCAGAAACGTCTAATTGCGTATAAGGAACCATGCCTGTTAAAACGAAAGATACGATCATGTATAAAACTGTACAAATAAGAAGGGAACCGATAATGCCAATTGGTAAATCACGCTGCGGTTTTTTCGTTTCTTCTGCCGCGGTTGCGATTGCATCAAAACCTAAAAAGGCGAAGAAGACAGTCGCAGCTCCGGTAATAATACCGTCGTACCCGAATGGAATGAACGGTGTCCAATTTTCAGGCTTTACATATTTTGCGCCTGCTACGATAAAGGCGATAATAACTGCTAATTTGATAAGGACCATAACATTATTAATGCGTGCGCTTTCGCGTATACCAAAACTTAAAAGCCCAGTAATGAGAAGTAAAATACAAACAGCTGGTAAATCAATGAGACCACCTTTTCCTGTACCAGGGGCCGAGGAAATAATGGTGGGAAGGTGTATATTGAACCCTTGAAGCAATGATTGTAAGTATCCAGACCAGCCAACAGCTACCGCTGCAACAGCGAGTAAATATTCGAGCATTAAACACCAACCAACGATAAAGGCGACAACTTCTCCGACTGTCATGTATGCGTAAGTATACACACTTCCTGAGACAGGAATAGAAGAAGCAAATTCGGCATAACAAAAGGCTACACAAGCACAAGTAAATGCAGCAATAAGGAATGATAACATAATACCAGGGCCAGAATGTTTTGCCGCTACGATACCTGTTAATACAAAAATCCCTGTCCCAATTACGGCGCCGATTCCTAAAAACGTTAAATCGAGTGCCGTTAATGTTCTATCTAGCTGTCGTGGTGATTCAGTACTAAGCGCTTTTTTTCGTAATAATGACTTCACTTTGGACTCTCCTCCCGTTTTTCATCTCCATAACTGCGAATAGTGTGAATCCATTGGAAAAGAGTACGTCAGTGAATAAAGGTACAGTTATGGTATGTAGTTTTTTGAAATTTCTGGATTAATTTTATTATAATTCAGAATATTTTGTCAAATAAAAATGTGACAAATAATATTCGAATGAATAGGGGAAACTACTTGCAGGAATGGACGAGGGTTAACAGAGTGACAAAAACACTCATTAAAGTTTCACTTTATCCCGCATTAACTGCCCGATTGGTTTAACTAATAATCAGTGAGGATGGGGAAATTCCCCACTGATTAAAGTTTCACTTTATAAAGTAGGAGAAGATGTTATGTTATTTTATTTTGAACTTGTCGTCATTTTACTTTGTACGAAATTAGCTGGTGATATTAGCGTAAGACTTGGCCAGCCCTCTGTACTTGGTAAATTAATCGTTGGTATTATTATCGGTCCGGCTGTGCTAGGTATTATTAATAGTTCAGAACTTATTGATGAGCTTAGCGAAATCGGTGTTTTGCTACTTATGTTTATGGCAGGACTCGAAACTGATTTAGAAGAGTTAAATCGTAATTTAAAATCTGCATTCGCAGTAGCGATGGGAGGAATTATTTTCCCATTCCTTGGTGGGTATTTAGCAGGGCTTGCTTTTGGAATGTTACAGTCGCATGCGATTTTTTTAGGGTTATTACTTTGTGCCACATCGGTTAGTATTTCTGTTCAAACGCTAAGAGATTTAGGGAAAATGAATACGAGAGAAAGTACGACGATTTTAGGTGCAGCTGTATTTGATGATGTAATTGTCGTTATTTTATTAGCGTTTGTCATGAGTTTTTTAGGCACACAAGATGTAAATGTAACGCTAGTCATTGCAAAGAAAATCATCTTTTTTGTAAGTATTGTTTTCATCGCTTGGAAAGTTGTTCCGTGGATTATGAAAATGCTCGTACCACTTCGCGTAACAGAAGCGTTAATTAGTGCTGCACTTATTATTTGTTTCTCTTTTTCGTATTACAGTGAAATGATGGGAATCGCAGGTATTATTGGGGCATTTGCAGCAGGAATTGCGATTTCGCAAACAGAGTATAAGCATGAAGTGGAACATAAAATTGAACCGATTGCTTACGCGATATTCGTACCGGTTTTCTTCGTAAGTATTGGAATGGAAATTACATTTCAAGGTATCGGAAGCCAACTTTGGTTCATTATCATTATGACGCTCATCGCAATTTTTACAAAGTTAATCGGATCAGGTTTAGGAGCAAGATTAACAGGGTTTAACTTACAATCTTCTATTAGTATTGGTGCGGGAATGGTGTCGCGCGGGGAAGTAGCGCTTATCATTGCAGCAAATGGACTTGCGGCGAATTTGTTAGCGAAAGAAAATTTCACAGCGATTGTCATTGTTGTTATATTGACGACAATTATTACGCCGCCGCTTTTGAAGAAGTATTTTGTATAGAGAGGAAGGGCTTATCTGATGTAGGTAAGCTCTTTTCTTATTGCAAAATGCAGTGGTCATGTAGCATGAATGGATTGTAATTATGATAAAATCTATGTATGTGATATGACAAGGAGAGGGAAGTGTGAAGATTACAAAGGGGAAAGTTATAGGTGTAATCATACTTATTGCACTATGTATACCATTTACTGCATGGAAAGAGTCAAAAGTGAAAAATTTTCCAGTTTCTATTTTTTCTTCCTATGTAGAAGACGAAAACCCGAAAGACTATAAGTACACTGCTTTTGTACCTGACTTTGCAATTTGGATACATGGATGGGAAAAACAGCGATCTGAAGGTGAAATAACGTCATATAAAAAAGGGAATCGAACTGTAATTGTTCACCATCCACCTGGCAATGATGGTTTTTATCTATATGATACAAATGATATTAGAGAATATACGCAACCGTAAGAAGTGGAGGTTAAATAGTGAAAGCTTCAACATTACTATTTAAAATTGAAAGTAGTATGGATCAATTTTCACCAGCTGAAAAGAAGGTGGCCATGTACATAATGGAGAATGCTGAGATTGTTCCGAATTTAACGACGAAAGAAGTGTCAACGAATGCAGGTGCAAGTGAGGCGAGTGTTGTTCGCTTTTGTAAATCGATTGGAATCGGAAGCTTTAAAACATTTAAGATAGCGCTCGTTCGTGAATTAACGATTGCTGATTATAATATTAATGATTTTTCAGTGATGAATACGGAAGATGGACCGTACGATTTGTTTAATAAAGTTACATATGTGAATAAAGCTGCAATTGAGGCGAGTGTTACTGCGATAGATAAAAAGGAACTTGAGAAAGCTGCAGATCGTATTGTAAATGCGGATAAAATTATATTTTACGGAGTAGGCGGATCGGCTACTCCGGCGATGGACGGGGCTTATAAATTTACAAGGCTCGGATTTACAGCGATGATGCTATCTGATTTTCATATGATGTTGCCACTCGTCACGAATTTAAAAGAGGGAGATATATTTGTTGCGATTTCAACTTCTGGTCGTACGAAAGATGTACTTGAAATGGCGCAATATGCGAAGAAGCGAGGGGCTACAGTTATTGCGATTACGAAGCTAGACCAATCATCTCCGTTATATAAAGCGGCAGACATTCGCCTTTGTATGCCAGATGTAGAGCAAGACCATCGCATTGCGAGTATTGCTTCGAGAATGACGCAACTGAATATGATTGATGCTTTATACGTGATTACTTTCAATCGAATTGGTAATAAAGTATTAGATCAATTTATGGAGACGAGAGAAGAAGCATTACGGTTACGGAAATTGAAGTAGAAGAAAAGATGGGGAGACTCATCTTTTTTATTATCTTTGACACAAATATGTCATGTCGTGAAATTTTATTTCATAAAATAAGAAAGAGTTATTGATTTTTAGTTTCTTAAAGTTATAATAAAAGTGTGAAATATAATTTCGAAGAGGGTGGCAATATGTTAGAGAATTTATCGACAGAACACCGTAATGAGAAAACGATGAATCTAGATGAGATGAGTATAAAAGAAGTGTTACAAAGTATGAATGAAGAAGATCGAACTGTTGCGTTAGCAGTTGAAAATGAAATAGAAGAAATTGAAAAGGTTGTACAAATTGTTACTAAGTCTTTTGAAGAAGAAGGCCGTTTAATTTATATTGGGGCTGGTACGAGTGGCCGTTTAGGCATTTTAGACGCAGTAGAATGTCCCCCGACATTTGGAACAGATGATAAAATGGTGCAAGGATTTATAGCAGGTGGATTGAAAGCGTTTACTAAGGCGGTGGAAGGTGCCGAAGATCGCGAAGAGTTAGCAGAAGAAGATTTAAAAAGCATTGGGTTGAATGAGAAAGATACAGTTATCGGAATTGCAGCAAGTGGTAGAACACCATATGTAATTGGCGGATTGAAATATGCAAGTAGCGTGGGAGCAAGTACAGCTAGTATTTCCTGTAATAAAAATGCTGAAATAAGTAAATATGCAAAACTAAATGTGGAAGTGGAAACAGGCGCAGAAATATTAACAGGCTCAACACGGTTGAAGGCTGGCACAGCGCAAAAGTTAGTACTCAATATGATTTCTACAGCGTCTATGATTGGTGTAGGGAAAGTATATAAAAACTTAATGGTAGATGTTCAATCTACAAATGAAAAATTGGTAGAACGCTCAAAACGAATTATTGTTGAAGCGACAGGCGCTAGTTATGAAGTAGCTACAGAGTGTTATGAGAAAGCAGATCGAAATGTGAAAGCTGCAATCGTTATGATATTACTACAGTGTGAATATGGGGAAGCACTAGAAAAATTAAAAGGTGCGAAAGGATTTGTGAAGAAAGCACTTTAAACTTTGGGGAGGGGGATTCTATTATGAAGAAAGAAGAGAGAATGGCCAAAGAGATTTCAGAGCAACTTGGGGGAGTAAAAAATATTCGTGGCATTGCTCATTGTATGACGAGACTGCGATTAACGCTTCATGATGAAAGTAAAGTGAATATGGACCTTTTGAAAAAGGTTGAAGGGGTTATGGGCGTTATTGAAGATGAGACGCTTCAAGTTGTTGTTGGACCAGGGACAGTAAATAAAGTAGCAGCTGAGATGGAAGGTTTAACGGGACTGCGAATTGGTGAGGTGGCAGATCATCACCTTGAAGATCTTGGGCAAGAGATGAAGTCAGAGATTAAGAAGAAAAATAATACACCAGTGAAAAACTTTTTAAGAAAAATAGGAAGTATTTTCATTCCGCTAATTCCGGGGCTTGTTGCGTCAGGAATTATAAATGGGGTTGCTAACTTTGCGAAAAACGCAGGTGCTGATCCGAATGCAACGTGGCTACAAATGCTACTACTTATTGGCGGCGGTATCTTTACATTCTTAGGAATTTTAGTCGGTTGGAATACAGCGAAAGAATTTGGCGGGACACCAGTTCTTGGGGCAATTGCAGGTATTTTAATTTTCAACCCAGCGATGGCGAATGTAAAATTATTCGGTGAAGCGCTCGTACCCGGACGGGGCGGATTATTTGCAGTTATTTTTGCAGCATGGCTTATGGTTGTAGTTGAGAGACGAGTGCGAAAAGCTGTGCCAAATGCAGTTGATATTATCGTAACACCACTCATTACTGTATTAGCTGTAAGTATAGTAACGATGTTAGCGATTCAGCCAGTAGCAGGCTTCTTATCTGATGGTATTACAAGCGGTATTAATGCAATTTTAAATGTTGGCGGAGCATTTGCTGGAGCTGTGCTTGCCGGAACATTTTTACCTCTCGTAATGGTCGGATTACATCACGGTTTAACACCGATTCATATGGAATTTATTAATCAAACGCACGTAACGCCTTTATTACCAGTACTCGCAATGGCTGGCGCTGGGCAAGTAGGAGCAGCAATTGCGATTTATGTGAAAACAAAAAATAAACGCCTTCGTAATGTGATTAAAGGTGGATTACCAGTAGGATTTTTAGGAATTGGCGAACCGCTATTATACGGGGTTACATTGCCACTTGGGAAACCGTTTATTACTGCTTGTTTAGGAGCGGCTGTCGGTGGTGCATTCCAAGCTGTTATGAAAACGGCTTCACTCGGAATAGGTGTATCAGGATTATCATTAATTCCGTTAATTGCTGATAATAAATATTTATTATATTTCCTTGGATTAGTAGTGGCATATACGTTCGGATTCATCTTTACGTACTTCTTCGGCTTTAAAGAAGAAATGGCAGAAAACATATAGAGAAAGGGATTCCTTTCTCTTTTTTTATATTAATAGAAGGAGAGATTCATATGATAGGAGTTTCAATTTATCTTTCAAAAGAGCGCGTAGAGAAACAAGAAGCATGGTTAAAACTAGCGAAAGAAAACGGATTTTCATCTATTTTTACATCTCTTCACATTCCAGAAGATGATCCGAATACGTATAAGGAGTTAATTCAAATACTTGGGAAGCAAGCTCTCGAAAATGAAATGGAATTAATGGTTGATGTCTCCCCGAAGTCGTTAAACCATTTAGGAATAACGTATGAAAATGTGGAAGAATTATTGGAGTGGGGCATTACTGGTTTTCGAATGGATTACGGTATTACGCCAAAAGAAATCGCACGTGTATCTCATAAGATGAAGGTAGCTTTAAATGCGAGTACGATTACAGAATCATTTTGGAAAGAGTTACTTGCGGAAAATATACGAGTAGATCGAGTAGAAGCGTGGCATAATTTTTATCCGCGTCCAGAAACAGGATTAGCAAAGTCGTTTTTGCAAAAACAAAATAAGTATTTACATGAGTGCGGAATAAAAACGATGGCATTTATTTCGGGAGATGGTGAAAAACGCGGTCCATTATATGAAGGTTTACCGACGTTAGAAAAACACCGCTATATGCGGCCGCTTGAAGCTTATTTAGAACTTGTGCAAGATTGTGCTGTTGATAAAGTGCTAATTGGAGATATAAGCGGGAGCCTAGAGAGTGTACAAGAAATCTCGAGTGCGAGTAGAGGGATTATTCCGCTGCGATATGAGTCATTTATAAATGCAAGTGAAGTATTAAAAGTGGTAGAGCAAGTGCATACAAATAGGTTAGATCCGGCTCGTGATGTAATTCGTTCTGTAGAATCGCGGGAAGAAAATAAAGTTGCATTACAACCGATGAATACAATTTCAAGAAAACGAGGCAGTATTACAATTGATAATGAATTGTACGGTAGATATGCTGGTGAAATGCAAATAGTTATAAATGATTTACCTGAAGATAGGAAAGTGAATGTTGTTGGAATGGTGATGGAAGAAGATGTGTCTTTATTGTCCTATATAGGTGCTGGGAAAAATTTTCAACTTTTTTCTAAGTAATAGAGCGAAAGCTTGAATTAGCACTATTTTATAAAAAACATTATCTGCAAAAAGGATAATGTTTTTTGGTTTCTTTAAAAAAGTATTTGACGAATGAAAAGAAATACCGTATTGTTTTGTCTTGTGAATAAATGTTCACCATAACAAAACAAAAAAGGAGAGTTCAGAATGAATCAATATATTGGGAATTTAATTATTCGTATCGTATTAGGAGTTACTTTTTTTGCACACGGTTTAGCAAAGTTTCAATCAGGTATAGATAACGTAGCAGGATGGTTTACAAGCATCGGTTTACCAGGTGGTCTTGCATACGGCGTAGCAACAGTTGAATTAGTTGGTGGTATATTATTGATTATCGGTTTAGGCGTGAGGTATGTAGGATTGTTATTCGCTCTTATTTTGGCTGGAGCTATCGTAAAGGTAAATGGAGCAGCAGGCTTATTAGGAGATGGAAAGAATCCGGGATATGAATTAGATCTTGCATTATTATCAATGGGTGCGTATTTATTCGTTGTAAAAGCAGAAGGATATGTAGATCGTTTCTTAAAAGAGAAAGTAATGAAAACGAAGTAAATTTTATTTTTTTAGTGTTGACTTGACGACTCGGTGTAACTATAATGATTACAACGAGTCGATTAGTAATAAAATGATTCATATATTTTTTTATTCTAGTTGTAACTAAATTAGTTACAACTAGAATAAAGCTTAAAGAATAAAGGAATATAAAAGAGTAAATAAAAAGTGGAGGAAATAACATGTCAAAATTACATTTAGAGGTTTTTACAGGATCTGAGCAAGCATTTCAAGTTACATCCACAATTGTATACGGAGAAAAAAATGCAATTCTTATCGATGCACAATTTTTATTAAGTGATGCGCACCGTTTAGCAGCTCAAATTATTGAAACAGGAAAGAATTTAACTCATATTTATGTGACTCATTTCCATCCAGATCACTATTTTGGATTAAATGTATTACATGAAGCATTTCCAGAAGCGAAGATTGTTGCATTACGGAATACTGTTGAAGATATTCGTAACACATTTGAGAAGAAAGTGGAACAGTGGAAACCATCTATTGGGCATAATGTTCCTCATCAACCAATTGTTCCAGAGGAATTAACAGAAGAGAAATTGATTTTAGAGGGAAATGATTTAATCATTAAAGGTGGTTTGCAAGGTGATACACCGAATAATAGTTATGTATGGATTCCATCATTAAAAGCCGTTGTTACAGGCGATATCGTTTATAACAATACTTTCGTATGGACGTTAGAAACAGATGCTGAAGCTCGTCATAAATGGTTAGAAACATTAAGTGAACTTGAAAATCTTCATCCTGAAATTGTTGTAGCGGGTCATCGTGATTATGACGTACCAAATACAGCAGACGCGATTAAACATACTCGTAAATATTTAGTTGCATTTGATGAAGTTCTTGCAGGAAATCCTTCAAGTGAAGAAATTCAAACGGCAATAAAGGAGCGGTTCCCGCACGTTAAAGCGTTAGAAATTGGACTTGTTGTAGCGGCAAACGCGTTTGGGGTGAAAAAATAATGAAGCAAAAAACAAATTTAGAAATTATTCAAAGCACGTATGAAGGATCAGCTTCTTCGAATGCAAGACATTTAGCGGAAGCATTTTCTGAAAAAGTGGAATGGACAGAGGCAGAAGGTTTTCCGTACGGCGGAACGTATATAGGTACAGAAGCTATAATGGAAAATGTATTTAGTCGTTTAGGATCAGAATGGGATGATTATAAAGCGAGTGTAAAGACGTACCATGAAGTAAACGGAAAAGATGTGATTATTGCTGAAGGTGTTTACTCAGGAGTTTATAAAGAGACGGGAAAATCATTTGAGGCGGAATTTGTTCATGTGTGGCAGCTTGAAAATGGAAAAATCGTGAAATTTAAGCAATATGTGGACAGTTACATTGTACGAGAAGCGATGAAGGCTTAAAATGAAATAAGGAAACAAATGGAATCGACTATGTGCAGGCGATTCCATTTGTTTATGTAATTATTAGGGGGAATGGGGAGTACATAATATGAAAAAATGGATAATAGGGACAATTACAATGATTGTAATTGCGGTAGGAGCTGTATTCGGTGTTACTAAACTTCTTAATTATATAGAGGAGGAGGAGAAGAGCCTTAAAGTACAAAAAGTAATGGATCAACAGGAGAAGAAAGTAAAGGAAGAGAAGCCACAAGTTAGTGAAGATGAAATTATTTCTACAATGCATAGGATGGTACATCAAAAAGTGAAATCCTCTGAGAAATGGGGATTTATCGAAATGACAAATAAGGAAATTAGTAGTGCGAAGAACGCAGTAGAAAGCAGTACTAATTTTAAATATAAATCAAAGCTACTTTCTACTTTAGAGCGTTGGGAGAAAGGGGATTTTTCACAGACGGTTGAGGAGCATAACTTTTTGTGGGAAATTCAAGGTGGTGATACCGGAAAGGCAACAGAACGTTTATCGCCAGAAGAAGAAAAACAGTATGTGAAAGAAATGAAAGGTAAATAAAAACATCGCCACTCTGGTGGCGATGCTTTTTCATTAAGAATGCTTTCGTACTAAAGTTCTAGTCGTCTGAGGAGAAACAGTTTTAAAATGAGAGAATAAATAGCACCCTGTAACGACGATAATTGTCCCGAAAATTTGAATCCATGTTAGTTCTTCTCCAAGGAAAATAAATGCTAAAATAGCTGTGAAAATTGGATTGAAATTTAGAAAAATCCCCGATGTAGTAGCGCCTAATTTCTGTACACCAATATTCCAAAACACCATACAAAGTACTGTTGAAATGAGTCCTGTATATAAAAGTGATGTTATGAAGGAAGAGTTGATATTGGAAACAGTGAAGCTACCTATGTTAAATGGAAGCAATAAAATGACACCAAAAATGCCAGAATATAATGTAGCCATTAGCGGTGTAACTGTTTTTGTCGCCCATTTACTACAAACAGAATAAATGCCCCAAATACAAACTGCTGCAATCATCCATAAATCTCCGCTATTAAAATGTAGTGAAAATAAAAGAGCAAAGTTTCCCTTTAAAAGAACGAGGATGACCCCAAAAAATGAAAGAATCATAGAAAGAATTTGAAGCGTATTTACTTTTTCTTTTAGAAACAGCACAGAAAATAATGCAATTGAAATAGCGTTCAATGTAGAAATAAGACCTACATTCGTTGCGGATGTTTTTTCTAATGCTAAAAATTGAAAAATGTTGAAAAGAGCGACGCCTGTAATTCCCATAATTACTAACGGGATTATAGCAGCACGCGGTGGAATAATTTTCTTCTCTTTAAACCATACGAGTGGTAATAAACAAACAATCGCAATCATCCATCTTAAACTTGTCAGTGTCATCGGAGACGCATGATCGACAAGTGATTTCCCAACGACAAAATTTCCTCCCCATAATAAGCTTGTTAATAATAGTAAAAAGACGTAAAAATAAGGCATGCTAAAAACCCCTTTGTTGAAATAAGAATGAACTGTAAATAATTTTAGCATTTTTCTTTATTATCTAATATATTCTTTTGTATAATGGTAAAAACTCGATAAAATGTTTCGTTAGAAATATTATTTGCAGAAAAACATTCAGTTTTATATAAGTTATGAGATGTTTCTTCGAATAATCGTCGGTAAGAAAAAAGGGGGAATTTTGATGGAGTCATCTGTTATTAAAGTGCTTGATGATTTGGATGTGAAAATTTTAGATATATTGCAGAAAGAATCACAAGTAAGTAATGCAGAACTAGCACGCCGTGTTAATTTATCTCCAGCTGCGATGCATGCACGAATAAAAAGGTTAGATGGGGAAGGTTTTATTGATAAGCAAGTAGCAATTTTAAATCAAGAAAAGCTTGGATTTGATTTATTATGTTTCATTTTTATGAGTACGAATATTCATCAGTATGAAAAGCTGGAAGTGTTAGAACGAGAATTAGAATCTATGCCTGAAGTGTTAGAATGTCACTGTTTAACAGGAGAGTATGATTATTTATTAAAAGTTGCGAATCGTGATCGTAAAGAACTGGAGCAGTTTATTAGAAAGTTGAACAAGCTTGGTATTACACGGATACAGACGAGTTTAGCACTTCGTGAAATTAAATATTCGACGGTATTGCCGATACGAAATGAGGAACCGAGCATCGATTAAGTTGCTTGGTTTTTTGTTTGTGTAAAGTGAAACTTTAATCAGTGGGGGTTTTGTTCATCCACCACTGATTATTAGCCTTCACCAATCGGGCGTTTAGGGGCAGCCCGACTCCCACCTACCTTCTTTGCTTCAGCCGAATTTTGAGGTGGGAGTCTTACTGCCCGTTAATGCGGGATAAAATTCAGAAAAGTGATTGACGGAGAGAAAAGAGAGATGTATTATTATATGAAATTATGAATTAAAATTCATATAATGTTATAAATATTAACACTGGGGCAAGGGGATATAATATGAAAATCTTTAATGCGGTTACAAGTGATGTGAAAGGAATTTATAATCTCATTGAAATGTATGCAAAAGAAGGAATTGTTTTGCCGCGTTCTCTTTTGTCTCTCTATCAATATTTACAATGTTTATATGTTATGAAAGAAGGGGAGGAAGTCGTTGGAGTTGCTGGTTTGCATGTGTTAGGAGAGGATCTCGCAGAAGTACGATCGTTAGTAGTTTCGCATACATATGCAGGAAAAGGGATAGGGCGTAAGTTAGTGAATCATGTAATGAATGAGGCGGCAAAAATAAAAGTGAATAGAGTAATTTCTTTAACATATGAAACAGATTTTTTTCAAAAGTGCGGGTTTGATTTTGTGAATAGAGAAGCATTGCCAGAAAAAGTGTGGATTGATTGTAGACATTGTCCAAAAGTTGATTATTGTGATGAGGTGGCGATGATACGGTATGTGGGGTGAAATTTTTAGAGAGAAAAAAGGCCCACTATTATTTAAGAAATAGTGGGTATCTATATTTTAATCAGAAATGAGATGTTGTTAAGAATTTGAATTCGTTTGTCTCACTGCAAAATTAAAAATGGGATTTTTAAGCTCATAGTTATAAGTAGAACCATCGACAAGCCCTACAACTTTATCGCTATCATAAAGGTCGAGCATAAATTGTGCCATTTGTTTTGCAGTGTGGAATTTTGGTACAACACCATCATATTGGAACTCATCAATATTAAATGAACGTTTCGCAAATTCTGTTTCAGTTGCACCAGGAGCTAAAACTTTTGCTTGTAGTTTTGCACCTTGTTCTTTCAGTTCATGAGATAGTCCTTCTGTAAATGCACTTACATAAAATTTCGTAGCGCAATACGTAACAGCATCAGCAACAATCGTATATCCACCGCCTGATGAAACGTTAATAAGCTGTGTTCCTGCGGTCATTGAATAATCTCGAACGAAAAGGGAAGATAGTATTGTTAGTGCTTCTATATTTACATGCAACATCGTTTCTATCTTGTTTAAATTTTGTTCAGCAATTGAGGCGAAATTACCAAAACCTGCGTTGTTAATCCACGTTTCAATTTGAAAACTTTGTAGACCTTCATAAAATTTATAAACTTCTTCAGTGACTGATAAATCAGTTCTTCGAATGACAACATCCAATTCCGGATGCATTTCGTTAATTTTCAATTTTAATTCTTCTAATTCTGCTTGTCTTCGAGCTACAAGTATTAAGTTTTTTCCGCGAGATGCAAAGGCTAAAGCGGATTCATAGCCAATTCCTGAACTAGCACCAGTAATAACAGTATATTTCATATAAAAGCCTCCTAAATTCAAATTAATTTATCATGGTTAGATTGTATTTGTTAGAGTATACTCTAAGTCAAATGTTTTTTATAATTTGGATAAGGCAGTAAAATATATGAGAGTAAATGGCGTGCGGAGGGAGAATGGTTATGTACACAATTAGCGAGGTAGCTAAATTATTAGGAGTGAGCACACATACATTACGTTATTATGAAAAGGAGAACATATTAATTGCAAATCGCGATGCAAATGGGAATAGATTGTATGAAGAGTCACATATAAAGTGGTTGCAGTTTGTAATGAAATTAAAACAAACACAAATGCCGATAGCGAAAATAAGAGAATATGCTAGATTATATTTAGAAGGGGAGCATACAACCGAAGCTCGTTTACAGCTCTTAGAAGATCATAGGAAATCTATTCAGATTCAAAGAGAAAATTTAGAAGTTACAGAGAAGATGCTCGAAAATAAAATTATTGCATACAAAGACTCGTTGAAAAGTAAATAGCGTACAAAATATTTCGTTCTTTGTTGCATGTTGAAAAGGGAGTACAGGTCTTTGTTTTGGAATTTATTTATGAGTATTTAATTATAATGTGCCGATAAATTAAAAAAGAGCAGTTAGCTAAAAGCAACTGCTCGATTCAAAGGGATCTCCAAGGGGGGAATGGAGAAAACATTATGTTACTACCATTATTGACAGATTATTAAGAAATATACATGTGGATTTAAGAAATTTAAAATATTTTTTGGTTAATAGAATCCGGGTGTTGACACTTTATCAATTGGTCATGTAGAATGTTTATGAATGACATTCAGTCATTTTTTCTGTGAAAGGGTGTAGATAAGCAACTTTTATATGTAGTTAGCTTAATAACGGAACAAATATAAGGATAAATGAGGATGATATTGGTTTTTTAAATAGTAGTTAGAGTGAGGTTATATTTTTTAAATTAAAAATGACTGACGGTCAGTCAGTAAATAATAGAAGGTGAGAGATATGAAAAATAAAGCTTGGTTATATGTCATATTAACATGTATTTTTGAAGTCTTTTGGGTGTTTGGTTTTAATACAGCTCATACTTGGTGGCATTGGGTCATTATTGTAGGAGTTATCGCTGTTGATTTTTACTTCCTATCGAAAGCGTGCGAACATCTTGCAACAGGGACTGTATATGCTGTGTTTGCCGGAGCTGGTACGGTAGGTACTTTCCTAATGGATGTATTCCTTTTCGGCGGCAGTTTCAGTGTAGGAAAACTATTCTTTATTGTGATGGTCGTAGCGGGCGTTATCGGTTTAAAATTGGCTGATAATAAAGAAGAAACCGCGGAAGAAACTATGGAAGGAGCTGCTTAAAAATGGGTTGGTTTTTCGTATTTTGTGCTGCAATTAGTGAAATAGTCGGTGTGATAGGCCTTAAAATGTATAGTAAAGATAAGACGTTAGCAAATGGAGCGATTTATATGGGTGGATTTGCAACTTCCTTCGCATTCTTATACACATCTTTCTTGTTCTTACAAGTAAGTGTAGCTTATGCGGTTTGGATTGGCATTGGAACAGCAGGAGCTGTTTTATTAAATATGTTTCTGTTTGGTGAATCAAAAAGTAAGGCACGTTTGATTAGTGTAGCTCTTATCGTATGTGGAGTTACGGGATTAAAGGCTCTTTCATAAGAAAAGGATATTAAAGTTAAATCTCCTAACGATTTGTTGGGAGATTTTTATTATGAAAAGTGCACGATGATTGACAGTACAGCTAGTTATTTTATAAAATGAGTGACAGTCATTCAATACGCGTGTGAAAGGGTTTAGATGATGAATAAAAAAGAAAAAATTGTCTATGCAGCTATTGAAGTGTTTCAGGAAAAGGGCGTTGAAAAAACGAAGATTTCTGATATCGTGAAATTGGCTGGCATTGCACAAGGAACTTTCTATTTATATTTTCCTTCTAAGTTATCTGTTATGCCTGCAATAGCAGAAGTGATGGTTGAGAAGATGATACTTGCAGTGAAAGAAAAAGTACAGAACGATTCACCTTTTTCAAGTAAAGTTGAGCAAGTAATAGATGCAGTATTTACCTTTATAGCTGAATATCGTGAAATACAAGCATTAATGTATGCGGGCCTTGCATCAACTGAACATATAAAAGAATGGGAAGCTGTATATGAGCCTCTTTATATATGGCTAAGTGACTTTTTAAGTGAGGCAAAAGAATCAGGTGAAATTCGTGATTCGGTTCACGCAGAGCGAACAGCGAAGTTATTTATCGCTCTTGTTGAATCAGCAGCGGAACAAGTTTATTTATATGATCATAAAGATGATGAGCAAGTCGAGCTACAAAAGGCAGAAGTACTAGATTTTTTAACACATGCACTACATATAAAGAAGTAGTAAGATGAACCTGTCTGAAAAGGTAGGTTCATTTCTGCGGGAAACTGAATGATAGTCATTCACCCTGTGTTTATGTATGTGTGGAAGGATAGAGTGAAATTCTAATGAGTGGGGACACCTTTACTCAGTATGAGCCCACAAATAGCAGGATAAAGAAAAAGCTTCTTGGGCATTATTTTTGAGAGGAACTACGGGAAGAGGTGTTAAAAATTGAAGAAACCGATAAAAGAACAAAAGATGGTATTGATCATTCTTTTGAGTAATATATTTATCGCTTTTTTAGGGATTGGATTAATCATTCCGGTTATGCCGTCCTTTATGAATGATATGAATTTAACAGGAAAGACGATGGGTTATCTCGTTGCAGTGTTTGCAATGGCGCAGCTTATTACTTCCCCTATTACGGGTCGTTGGGTCGACATTTACGGTAGGAAGAAAATGATAATCATTGGATTATTTATTTTTGGTGTTTCAGAGCTTCTTTTTGGATTAGGTACAGATGTGTGGATGCTTTATGCAGCGAGGGTGTTAGGCGGAATTAGTGCCGCGTTTATTATGCCGGGTGTTACGGCATATGTTGCGGATATTACTTCTATTCAGGAACGTCCAAAGGCGATGGGATATCTTTCAGCTGCTATTAGTACCGGATTTATTATAGGGCCTGGAATCGGCGGATTTATTGCAGAATACGGTATACGTGTGCCGTTCTTTGTGGCAGCAGTGATTGCCTTTGTTGCATGCGTGATTTCTATATTTATTTTGAAAGAGCCGTTAACGAAAGAAGAACTTGCAGAGATTTCTGCTAATACGAAAGAATCCAGCTTTATCGGAGATTTAAAGAAATCATTAAATCCAATGTATGCAATCGCATTTATTATTGTATTTGTACTCGCATTTGGATTATCAGCATATGAAACTGTTTTTAGTTTGTTTTCTGATCATAAATTTGGTTTCACACCGAAAGATATTGCTGCAATTATTACGATTAGCTCCATCTTTGGGGTAGTTGTGCAAGTATTTATGTTTGGCAAATTGGTTGACACGTTCGGTGAGAAAGTATTAATTCAAATATGTTTAATTGTAGGTGCAGTATTAGCATTCGTCTCAACTGTAGTCTTTAATTATTGGAGTGTACTTCTCGTTACTTGCTTTATTTTCCTAGCATTTGATTTACTTCGTCCAGCTTTAACGACGTTTTTATCAAAAGCAGCTGGAAAAGAGCAAGGATTCGTTGCTGGTATGAACTCAACGTATACGAGTTTAGGAAATATCGCAGGACCAGCGATGGGCGGAATATTATTTGATATAAACATTAATTATCCATATGCATTTTCAGGTGTTGTTTTAATCGTTGGTCTCGGCATTACATTTATGTGGAGAGAGAAACAGCTAGCTCAAAGTTTTGCGAAGTAATGTAGTGAATAACGAAAAGCCTCTTACTATTTTTATGGTAAGGGGCTTTTCGTTTATAAACTTAATCCAAACCGCTTTAATTCAATAAATATCCCCTCTAATTGCTTTCCTTTATCCGTTAACGTGTACTCTACGCGAGGTGGAACTTCTGGGTATACTTTTCTCGTTATAATCCCTTGTGCTTCCAATTCTTTTAGGCGAAGTGATAATGTTTTCGGACTAATCCCGTCCATTGATTTTTGTAAATCGCTAAATCTTAATGTTCCTTCGATAAGAAGATCGCGAATGATTAAAAACGTCCATTTTGTACTAATTACGTCAAGAGTTTTAGCGATAGGACAAGGTATACCAGGTAAACCTTTCGTTAATACAACTGGATCTATATTGCTCATGGAAATAGCCTCCATAAAAATTTTTTTAATGAATTTGCCTTATCGTATCACAAAACTATCTTTTTGGTAACTATATGAAAAAAATATCACTACTTCCATAAAGGAAGTTACTGCATATACAATAGCAATAAGAAATACAAAGGGTTTGTATGAAGAGGAGGTGATTTCCATGGTTATGAAAAAGCTGTTTATGTTACTTAGTTTTTTTGTCATTTGTATTGTGCTTGTAGCATGTAGTGGTGAGCAAAAAACTGAAATTCAGTTATTAAAGGAAATGCCGAAGCCAAAAGCAATGACAATTGATTCTTCATTAAGTAAAAAGGAAGCGACAGAAATCGTGCATGCAGCTCAGCGTTTTTATGCATTTTGGGATACAGGTAAAGAGGAGCTTATTCCGCAGACGGTTACTGAAAATTTTTTCGATAACACACTGCCGAAAGGTCGACCACAAGGCACTGAAGGATTAAAGCTTGCGGCGCAAAATTTTCGCAAAGTCGTTCCTGATATACATTGCGAGATTGAAGATTTATTAGTGGTTGGTGATAAAGTAACAGCTCGTCTTTCTTTTACAGGAACTCATAATGATAAGAAAATCAATTTTTTTGCAATTGATATTTTGCATGTGAAAGACGGAAAGATAACGGAAGATTGGCATTTAGAAGATAATCTTACGCTGAAGCAGCAACTCGGCTTAATAGCTGAAGAGTAAAATAAGGGAGAGAAAAGTGATGAAAAATATATTCATTATAAATGGGCATGAAAAATACGGTACGAAAGAAGGACGATTAAATAGAACGTTAGTTGATTATATGGTAACTGTATTAAGTGAGAATCATTATGTGAAAACAACAACGATTCAAGATGGATACAGTATTAAGGAAGAGCAAGAAAAGTTTTTATGGGCTGATGTTGTAATTTATCAAACACCTATTTACTGGTTTAGTGTACCGGGATTATTTAAAACGTATATGGATGAAGTGTATGAATACGGTTTGTTCTTTAAAGGTGCAGATGAATACGGAACAGGTGGTTTATTAAAAGAGAAGCAGTATATGTTTTCTACAACTTGGAATGCACCTGAAAAAGCATTCGGAGATAAGACGAAGTTCTTTGAAGGAGAAAGTTTAGAATCAGCACTTAGTCATTTACATCGTGTGCAGAAGTTTATTGGTATGAGTCCGTTAAAGAGCTTTGCTTGTTATGATGTGGTGAAAAATCCTACTGTTGAGAAGTATTTAGAGAACTTGAAGAACCATTTAGAAGAAGTCATTCAATAATTACAGTCATAATATGTAGGCTTATTCATTTATACAATTGGATTTACAATACTCGGAGTGAGCTATAGTTTATGGATCTTATTAATCGCAGGGCTTTTCCAAACTGTAGGAGAGATGATGTATGTGCCAGTTCGTCAATCTATTATGGCAGATATGGTGCCGAATGAGGCAAGAGGCTCTTATATGGCGATTAACGGAATGGTCTTTCAAGTTGCGAAAATGAATGGTGCATTAGGTGTTATGCTAGGGTCATTTATTGCATCTTGGGGCATGAGTGCTCTATATTTCATCGTTGGTATGAGCAGTATTTTATTATTTATGAAGGCGATAGGGAAAGAGAAGTATCAGAATGAAGGAAATGTTTCTCAGATTGGATGAAACTATATAAAAGCGAACCAGTTATACTGGGACTCGCTTTTTATATAATTTTTAAAACGGATCAACTTCAGCTAAATCAGGATTGGCGTTAGGGTTTGTTAATAAGGTTTTCAGCTCACCTACTTCTGAGAGAGCGACGAGGATATAACCACTAATAAGGACGATGAGTCCGATGACTCGTAATGTTTGCAATTTAATGTCACGGCTATTTTCTTCTGAGTTGTTTTGGGGCGTTGCAGGTGGATTGTTGTTCATAATAGAGCTCCTATCTTTTTTATTTATATGTGCGAAATCATTATTAACTTATGGATAGGAATCGTATAGTCATTTTCACTATATGAGAACTGCCTATGAAAAGTGATTAGAAATTTTGGGACGAGAAAAGAGGCTGTCTCAAAAAATCATTAAAGATGAAGAAATGTTTCATATGGTGTTAATTTTGTTTTTTACAAATAAAAAGGTTAACCAAAGTAGTTATTTAGCTACTTTGGTTAACCTATAATAACTATCCTAATATACGCAATGATTCTTCAATAAACACTGGGATGTCCTCTGGTTGTCTACTTGTTACTAGCTGATTTTGGCATACAACCACTTCTTTATCATGAAAATTTCCACCGGCATTTTTCAAATCGACCGCAATGGATTTATATCCAGTCACATCGCGTCCTTCAAGTGTTTGTGCAGTGATGAGTAATTGGGGGCCGTGACAAATAGCAAAAACAGGTTTTTTCGCATCCATAAATGCTTTGCTAAAGCGAACAAAACGTTCATCTGCACGAAGTATATCTGGGGAAAATCCGCCTGGTATAAAGAGGGCATCAAAGTTCTCTGGAGAAACATCATCAATACTTTTATCAATTACGACTTCACTTTTTCCTTGTTTACCGTGTACCGTTTTACCTTTTTCCATTTCAATAGTTGTTAATTCGTATCCCTTTTGATTAAAAGCTTCTACTGGCTCTGTGTATTCTGTGTCCTCGAAATAATCCGTTATTAAAATAGCAATTTTTTTACTCATTGCAATCAGCTCCTTATATTATATAATCGGTTCCAGAATCGTCCTTGAGCAACGCCTTTTATAAAGTGAAACCTTAATTCATATTTTTTCATTCCCTCCAGTTCCTTTGCCCTGTTAATTTAATAACTACCCTTTTTATTAGGACGTAAACATGTATTATCGTTTTTGTATGTAAAAATCATAAAATATCGGTTGTTTCAGTGATTCTTGTTTGAGGAAGAAAAATAAAAAAGCCAAGGAGGTAATTTATTTTTCCCTTGGCTTTTAAGATAATTCTTTTCGTTAAAACGAAGAAACGCGTCGCTTCGTTTTTGGTACAATAATAAATTTTATCCAGATTAACCCGATAATCATAATGATAAGACTATGTGAAAATTGCCCTGTAGCAATGAGTATAATACTTGAAAATACAATGAGTTGAATGCTTAGCAATATAAAGATTAAGCGGAGAAATTGATTCATTCGTTTTTCAGTATCAATTGGATATAATGCTACAATAATATTTCCTGAAAAATATTTCCACAGGGAACGGAGCTGCATAGAAATCATATATAGGACGATATAAGCGAAAGCACCTTTTACATATATATTCGGAATAAAATATAGAGCGAAAGCACCGATCAACCCTAAGCGAATATATATACCGAAATAATCATTACCGCGTAAAAATGCTAGTGTATGTAAATAGAAGAAAGTTGCTCGTTTTTTATGTAATAAAGGTTCAATCCAATTTGTAAGCCATTTTCTTTTATTTACTTGCTTATTCAGTTGCGGAACATCGGTGAAAATGCTAGCAAATTGATAGAAACGAACGTCCATTTTTTCTTCTTGTTCGATTATGTAATCCCACGGTATTCGTTTTGTAGGTTGTTTCTTCGTGTATAGAAGCAGGAAAGCAAGAAGTAAGAGTAGTCCGCCTAACACGATCACATTTGCAGTATAAAACAGCATGTAAATGATCAGGGCGTTACAAGCAATACGAATGATAAACCATATGCTTTTTTCATAACTATCACGCCATATCCAATGTATGTATATGTTCCAGCTCTTTAGAATCATTAAAATTATAAAGATTGTACATAAAAAAGGTACGGTTAGTTGTAATGATTGAATGGCAAGTGGTACGAGAATAAGGAATGTAAATAATAATGGGAAAAGCTGAATGATGTAATTATATAGAAGAGATTTTTTAAAATAAGAAGTTAATTTCTCTTCTAGTGCTAGTAAATAGACAGCATCGGGCTTTTGAATAAATGTACGTATTGGGCATCTCGTTATAATCGCTGTTAAGACGATTGTAATAAGCAATAGAGATATTCCTTTAGAAGGATCCGTTTTAAGAAACTTAGCGTAATAATATGCACCTACACATGAGACGAAGATGAAGCTATATAGTAAACCGTTAATCATACGTGCAAAGTATGTGATGGCATTTTGAATATGTTGTTGAAAGCGAGAGCTCCATAGTGATTCGATTGACATGTTTTTCACCTCTTTTTTCTATTATATATGTTTTATAAAGTAAAAAACGAGCAAATTGCGTTACGCAACTTGCTCGTTTTTCTTTTCTTTATTTTTTTTCTGATCACGATTCATTAATGGATAGAAGGCAAAGCCAATCCCGAATAAACCAATTCCGAGAAGAAATGTTTTTATATCGGATGCGCCGGTTTTAATAACCCATAGTGCATAGCAAAGTGCGATAACTGCAACTACACCATCCATAATTCTTGAACCCATTTCATTCTTATATGTTTCACCAGTTGCGACTAGTTTTAACTGGAAGATTGGTGAAACGAGATATGGAATGAGGTAGGCCAGTGTTGATACGGTAATAACGAATGTATAAGCTTCCGCAATTGTTCCTGATAATGTTGAGAATAAGAACACTTGCGACATAATGTTTGTTAATCGTAGTGAATGAATTGGACTTCCTTTTTTATTCGTTTTTGCGAAGAAGGAAGGGAAGAAACCTTCTTTTGCTGCTTGATAAGGTACTTCTGAGCTTAATAAAATCCAGCCTAATATTGAACCGAATAGGGAAGTAAGAGCAAGTAATGCCATAAGTTTCCCGCCGCCATGACCCATTGCAGCGTTTAATGCATCTGCTAATGGACGTTCAGAAGCTTGTAATTTATCAACGTGAAGTACACCCATTGTTAAAATTGTAATTCCTAAGTAAATTGCAACTGTGATAAGTAATCCTGCAACAGTTGCGCGTTTTACCGTTTTTGGAGAGGTAGCTCGGTTTGATAAAAGAACGGCTGATTCAATCCCGATAAATGCCCAAAGTGTTGTAAGAGCAGCTAAGTTTACTTGTGAAAGTAGACCGTGTGATACGCCTTCTTTATCGATCATTGGTGTGTACCATTGTCCAAACTTTGAAGCTTCGAACGCAAATAACGTAACAATGATGAATAGAAGGAATCCAGTTACTTTCGTTGTTGTTGCTAAGAAGTTTAGCTTCCCAGCTCCGCTTACACCGTTTGTTAAAATTAAATGTGTTCCCCAAAGTAAGATGGAACAAATAGTAAATGTAATTAGTTTTCCAACTTCTATATTGAAAGAGCCAATTGAAAATAGTAGTCGTGTATCTTTCATAATTGGGAAGAAGAGCGATAAATATCCCGCGAAAGATGTAATAATGGCAACGTTACTTGCCCAGTTTGCAACCCAATATCCCCATACCATGCTGAAACCAGCCATTTTCTTTCTTTTTGGTGTTGAGAATAAAGCATATGCATGACTTTGTGGTCCTGTCGTTAAATCAGGACGACGAATTGCTAAATTACCGAAAACAAGAGCTAGCATTAAAACACCAAACCCTGTTGTTAACCAAGCTAAAGTGACACCGAGTGGGCTTGCTGTTTGTGCTAACGTACTTGGCACCATGAAAATACCAGCGCCAACCATGTTACCGACAACGAAAGCTGTTAGTACCCAAAAGCCCCATTTTTTTTGTTGCATAGAAAATACCTCCAAAGTTAGTATAACCAAGTCAAGCGAGGAGATATGTATGTCTTCCTGATAAGGAAGAGAAGGTTCAAACAAAACAAAAAAAGCACGTAATTTGCCGCTACATGCTTTCTATCTTATAAGAAACCCACGACATACCTCTCGATAGCTCTCCACAAACGAAACGTTTGTGACAGTTCTGCACTTATTAAATGCAGACCCAGCAAGCGTGCATGGTGGACACGACTTACTTCGGCAATCATTCCTTTCTCATTTCTTCATCAATGCCACTACATCTCCTGAAATGATACTCTTAATGACTGCAACCTCTACCTCACCGAGATACGAATGAGGATTTATGTATTAAATTAACATGTTTAAGAGTAACAAATGTATTTTTATACGTCAATGGATATAGTAATAATCAGATTATAGAGAAGAATTTGTTATTAGGTCCCGGAGGATTTTAACTAAAAAGCAGCTGACCTAAATATTAGATCAGCTGCTACATATAAGATTAAACTAAGTTTAATACAGTTACTTTTTGACGAGTCATAGACTCAAGGCTCTTACGAATACCTTGTGCGCCCATACCTGAACCTTTTACACCGATGAATGGGAAGTGGTCAGGGCCGCGCTCTGTGCGTCCGTTAATTTGAACAGAACCAGTGTCGATTTTGTTAGCAATTGCAAATGCTTTGTTAATGTCTTTTGTGAAGACACTTGCTTGCAGACCGAACTCTGATTTGTTAGCAATTTCAATCGCTTGTTCGTCAGAAGAAACACGGATGATTGGAAGGATTGGGCCAAATGGCTCTTCCCAAGCAACTTTCATTTCTTCTGTTACGTTGTCGATTAATGTTGGATAAATTAGGTTGCGCTCACGTTTGTTACCGATAACGATTGTTGCACCTTTTTCAGCAGCATCGTCAATTAAACCTTGAACGAAGTCAGCAGATTTGTCGTCGATTAATGGAACGATTGTGCTGTTTTGTTCTGGAGATCCAACTGATAGTTCAGCTACTTGCTCTTTTAATAAGCCAGCTAGTTCGTCTGCTACATTTTCATGTACAAGTACACGCTTAATAGCTGTACAACGTTGACCTGAGTAAGAGAATGCACCGCTTACGATATGCTTTGCAGCTTCTTGTAAGTCTGCATCTTCACAAACGATACCAGGATCTTTACCACCAAGTTCTAATACAAGTGGAATCATCGCAGCTTTTTTCGCTAAATGTTTACCTGTATTTGTACCACCTGTGAACGATACCATATTTACGCCAGGATGTTCTACTAAGTAGTCACCAATTACAGAACCGCGTCCTGTAGCTACGTTTACAAGACCTTTTGGAAGGCCAGCTTTATGAAGTGCTTCAACCATTTTAACACCGCTAATTGCACCTTGAGTTGCTGGTTTGAAGATAACAGCGTTACCCATAATAAGTGCTGGTGCAAGTTTTGCAGCAGATAAGTTTACTGGGTAGTTAAATGGTGCAATTGCTAATACAACACCAAGTGGTGCGCGCTGAATAATCGCAAGTTTAGATTTAGATCCACCAGGGAAGCTATCACCCATCATGCTTTCACCGTGCATGTGAAGTGCTTCGTCAACTGTGTAACGAATTAAGTCAGCTGTACGAACGACTTCTTTTTGCGCATCTTTATAGCCTTTACCGACTTCTTTCATAATGATATCGGCAATTTCATCTTGCATATTTACGAGCTCATCAGCCCATTTATATAAATATTTTGCGCGATCTTGTAGAGAAGCTTCAGCCCATGATTTTTGAGCTTCTTTTGCAGATGCAATTGCTTCATCTACTTCTCCTTGAGTAATTGCTTGTACTTGCCCAATTACTTCGTGTAAGTATGGAGATGGAATGTCGATTGTTTGACCTGAAGAGCTTTCTCTCCATTCTCCGTTTAAATAAAATTTGTACGTATTGCTAGTTGTCATGATTAGTCCTCCTAAAATAGCAACTTGTAAGAGTGAGTATAAGGTGATTGTAGGTGGTTTGATAATATTTTTCAAATGAAATGTTTGTGAAAACGATTTCTTACTATTTTTTTATTTTGTATGCCCTTTCTTACAGAAGATTCTCTTATTTCAAACTGAATTATAAGTAGAATGCATCACTTTTATTTTTTGTGATAAAAGATTATTTTATTCTAAAGCGAAAAAAATAATTGACAGAATACTCAATAAAGTTGTAAGATTATAAATGGAAAATAAATGAAGGGGGTGTGCGTAATGATTGTAATCGTAAATGTAATGGGCTTAGCTCTGTTAAATGGCGGAAAACATTCATATCATTACGCAACCCGTGCGGATATATAGGACCTTTTTGTCTTATGAGAAGCGTACGTTGCGTATATCGTAACGTACGCTTTTATGCATTCTATTGCATATCGTCAAGCGGCGGTATGCTTTTTTTTGTTTATTTTCCTTGTTACTATAAAAAATCAGAATTTGGAAGGTGGAAAAATGTGATGAAATTGTATGGCTTACGAAATGTAAATGTGATGGGTTTGGATAGCGGATAAAGAAATGTGAATCAAACGAGAAAGAGAAAGGAGAGGTTATATTGTTTTCAGTATTACTAAAGTTAAGCTGGTTTTTTAGAGATCATTGGAAAAGGTATAGTATTGCAATTGGGGTACTTTTAATTGTAAACGTGATAGAGGTAATTCCACCGAAAGTGTTAGGAATTACAATTGATAATATTAAAACGGGAGCCTTAACGAATGAGGCGATTATGCAATATATTCTTATTTTACTTGGGGTAACGATTGGTGGGTATGTACTTACTTTCATTTGGCAGCACCAACTATTTGGCGGTGCGTTCGTACTTGAGAAAACGATGCGTTCAAAATTTATGGGGCATTTACTTAAGATGACACCGACGTTTTATCAAAAAAATCGTACTGGCGATTTAATGGCGAGAGCGACAAATGATTTAAAAGCAATCTCCATGACAGCTGGTTTTGGTATATTAACGCTCGTTGATTCTAGTCTATATATGCTTACAATCGTTTGTATGATGGGCTTTTCAATTAGTTGGCAGTTAACATTTGCTGCGCTTATACCGCTTCCGATTATGGCGTATGCGATGAATAGATACGGAAAGAAGTTGCATGAAAGATTTACAGTCGCGCAAGATGCGTTCGGGGATATGAACGATAAAGTACTTGAATCAATTGCGGGTGTACGCGTTATTCGTGCGTATGTACAGGAGAACGCTGATCAAGAAAGGTTTCATCATTTAGGAGATGACGTATACGAGAAAAATATGAGAGTAGCAAGAATCGATGCATTATTCCAGCCAACTGTAAAAATGCTCGTCGGTCTTAGTTATTTAATTGGTTTAGTGTACGGTGCATATCTCGTATTCCAATCAAAGGTGACACTTGGTGAGCTCGTTTCTTTTAACGTCTATTTAGGGATGATGATTTGGCCGATGTTTGCAATTGGTGAATTGATTAATGTTATGCAAAGAGGAAATGCGTCGCTCGACCGTGTAAATGAAACGTTAGCTTATGAACCGGATGTAAAGAATCCGAAAGATCCAAAGGTTGTACAAGGGCCAGATTACATTGAATTTGATAATGTTACTTTTTCATATCCTTCATCAATTGAAACAAATTTAAAAAATGTTTCGTTCTCATTAAAACAAGGAGAGACACTTGGAGTTGTTGGGAAAACAGGAAGCGGGAAAACGACGCTCGTTCGTCAGCTTCTTCGTCAATATCCACTCGGGGAAGGGGATATTGCGGTTTCTGATGTGAAGCTAGATAAAATTACGAATGATAACGTACTTGGCTGGATTGGGTATGTACCTCAGGAACACATTTTGTTCTCAAAAACAGCGAAGGAAAATATTTTATTCGGAAATAGAGAAGCGACTGAAGAAGAACTTGAAAAAGCGATTGAAATAGCTGCGTTTAAAAAGGATTTAGAGTTTTTACCGGAAGGTTTAGAAACGCTCGTTGGGGAGAAAGGTGTTTCTTTATCAGGTGGGCAAAAGCAAAGGATTTCAATTGCAAGGGCTGTTATTCAAAATCCGGAAATTTTAATTTTGGACGATTCTTTATCAGCTGTTGATGCTCGTACGGAAGCAGCAATTATTGAAAATATACGAACAGAAAGAAGCGGGAAGACGACGATTATAACGACGCATCGTTTGTCAGCAGTGCAGCATGCTGATTGGATTCTCGTTATGGATAACGGTGAGGTTATTGAAGAAGGCTCGCATGAAGCGCTCGTTCGAAATGGGGGCTGGTATGCAGAGCAGTTCGAAAGACAACAAGGTGAAAGTGAAAGTACGGATAGTGGGGTGAAAATATGAGTGTTTCAAAACGATTGTTTCAATACGCGATGAAAGTAAAAGGGCCGATTTTTGCAGCGATGGCGATGCTATTTGTTTTCGTTATTGCAGAACTCGCGGGTCCTTTCGTCGCAAAAACGATGATCGATGAGCATATCGTTGGAATAGAGAGACCCTGGTATGAAACAGAAAAGAGTGAGGATGCTGTTTCATATAATGGCGCCTTTTATAAGCGAAGTGATCGCTTTGAACAAGGTGAGCAAAAAGGGAAAGAAGTCCGAGTGATTCAAGTTGGTTTTCAGTACTATTTTGTACCGAATAAAATAACGCTTGAAGGAACTCGTTCTGTTAAGGGTGATGTGCTTACAGTACAAAGTGGTAAGGCAGTGCAAGTGTATAAATCGAAAGCCTTAACGAAAGAAGAAGTATTTGCGTTTTATAAACCAGAAATAAATAGGTTATTACTACTTGGCGGTGGATATTTCGCTTTATTAGTAGTCGTATCATTATTTGCATACGGAAAGCAGTTCTTCTTACAGAAGGCGGCAAACAAAATTATTCAAATTATGAGGGAAGACGTCTTTTCCCATATTCAAACGTTGCCAATTCGTTATTTTGACCATTTACCAGCAGGGAAAATTGTATCGCGTGTAACGAATGATACAGAAGCGATTCGTGATTTATATGTAACAGTGCTTGCGACATTCGTCTCTAGTATCATTTATATTATCGGGATTTTTGCTGCGCTATTTTTACTTGATGTAAAACTGGCGGCACTATGCTTACTCATCATCCCAATTTTAATTGTTTGGGCGATTATGTATAGAAAGTATGCGTCTGTATACAATCATAAAATGCGTTCGCGTTTATCGGATATTAACGGAACAGTGAATGAATCAATTCAAGGGATGCCAATTATTCAAGCATTTCGTCAAGAACATGAAACGAAGAAGGAATTTGAAGAGTTAAATGGTGATTATTTTAAATATCAAAATAAAATTTTAAATTTAAATGCAGCAACTTCGCATAATTTAGTGTCTGTATTAAGAAACATCGCTTTTACAGGTGTAATTTGGTATTTCGGTGGTGCTTCATTAAGTGCTTCTGGCCTCCTTTCTCTAGGGATACTGTATGCTTTCGTCGATTATTTAACGAGATTGTTCTCGCCAATTACGAACATGGTGAACCAACTTGCTAACTTAGAGCAATCGCGTGTTGCATCAGAGCGCGTCTTTGAATTGCTAGAGGAAAAGGGAGAGGCAGTAGAAGAAGAACGTATGCCTCGCTTAACCGGAAATGTGAAATTCGATAATGTTTCGTTTTCTTACAATGGAAAAGATGAAGTATTAAAAAATATTTCTTTTGAAGCGAAACAAGGGGAGACAGTGGCACTTGTCGGTCATACTGGATCAGGAAAAAGTTCCATTATGAATGTGCTCTTTCAGTTTTATGGATTTCAAAAAGGGAAGCTTACGATTGATGGTCATGATGTAACAGAGATGCCGAAACAAGCAACACGTGAACATATGGGAATTGTATTGCAAGATCCGTTTTTATTTAGCGGGACAGTGGCATCCAATGTAAGCTTAGAAAATGAAAAAATTTCAAAAGATCGCATCGTAAAGGCGTTACGTGATGTTGGTGCGGAAAGGTTTGCGAACAATATAGATGAAAAAATTACGGAGAAAGGAAGTACACTTTCAACCGGAGAACGTCAGCTTATATCGTTTGCTAGGGCACTTGCTTTTGATCCTGCCATTTTAATTTTAGATGAAGCGACTTCCAGTATTGATACAGAAACAGAAGCGATGATTCAACAAGCGCTAGAAGTTGTGAAGAAAGGACGAACGACGTTTATTATCGCTCATCGTCTTTCAACAATTAAGAGCGCTGATCAAATTATTGTGCTTGATAGAGGAACGATTTTGGAAAAAGGTTCCCATGATGAATTAATGAAAAAGCGCGGGCGTTATTACGATATGTATAAAACGCAAATGGAAGGAAACCAGAGTGCTTAATTTTTAGAAGAACTTGCGATTTTCGCAAGTTCTTTTTTGATAGGATTGTCCGCTTAGAAGTTAATATATTTCACCGGCTGAAAAACTTATAAATAAGTAGGTATTGTTTTACCTTTTTCTTTATAAATGCTATATTAAAAAATGTTACTTATTTTTTGTATGTAGCGTTATTTTTCCATTTTGTTTGATTATGAAGAAAAAGGTTAAACTAAATAAGAACATTTTCATTGAAAAATTGTTCGAAATTGCATACAATCAATATAGTTTTTAAATTCCTATCAGAATACTTGGAGGACTACTATCATGAAAAAATTATTTTCAGTGCTTGCAGTAACTACATTAGCGATTGGGATTGTAGCGGGCTGCGGTAAAGAAGAGAAAAAAGATACAGCTAATCAAGATGCATTACAGAAGATAAAACAAAGCGGTGAGCTTGTAATTGGTACAGAAGGTACATATCCACCATTTACGTTCCACGATACAAACGATAAATTAACTGGGTTTGACGTTGAATTAGCAGAAGAAGTTGCAAAACGTTTAGGTGTAAAGCCTGTATTTAAAGAAACACAATGGGATAGCTTACTTGCAGGAATAGATGCAAAACGTTTCGACATGGTTGCGAACGAAGTTGGTATTCGTGAAGATCGCCAAAAAAAATATGACTTCTCTAGTCCATATATTTCTTCTTCAGCAGCATTAGTTATTGCGAAAGATAAAGATAAACCTGCTACATTTGCTGACGTAAAAGGATTAAAAGCAGCACAATCTTTAACAAGTAACTACGCAGATATTGCTAAGAAAAATGGTGCGGAAATCACAGGTGTAGAAGGATTTAGCCAAGCAGCAGAATTATTAAGTTCTGGCCGCGTTGATTTCACAATCAATGATAAATTATCAGTGTTAAACTATTTAGAAACGAAAAAAGATGCAAAAATTAAAATTGTAGATACAGAAAAAGAAGCGTCACAAAGTGGATTCTTATTCCGTAAAGGTAGCGACAAACTTGTCCAAGAAGTAAATAAAGCGTTAGAAGATATGAAAAAAGATGGTACGTACGATAAAATAACGAAAAAATGGTTCGGTGAAAATGTATCTAAGTAGCGCATTGATGTCAGATCGATTGTCTACTTGGATAGATATTATGCAGACTTCCTTCGCGCCTATGCTGAAGGAAGCTGTCTTTACGACAATTCCGTTAACGCTTATTACATTTATTATCGGTATTATACTTGCGACGTTAACAGCGCTCGCACGTATTTCAGGTAGTCGTATTTTACAATGGATTGCTCGTATCTATGTATCTATCATTCGCGGAACGCCACTTCTTGTACAGTTATTTATTATTTTCTATGGTCTTCCAACTCTTAATATTGAAGTTGAGCCATATACAGCAGCAGTTATTGGATTTTCATTAAATGTAGGTGCATATGCATCTGAAATTATTCGTGCTTCTATCCTTTCAATCCCGAAAGGACAGTGGGAAGCAGCTTACACAATTGGGATGACATACCCGCAAGCATTAAAACGTGTTATTTTACCACAAGCAACACGCGTATCAATTCCGCCGCTTTCGAATACATTTATTAGTTTAGTGAAGGATACGTCATTAGCGTCGTTAATTTTAGTAACAGAAATGTTCCGAAAAGCGCAGGAAATTGCGGCAATGAACTATGAGTTTTTAATTGTTTATTTTGAAGCAGGTCTAATTTATTGGGTAATTTGCTTCTTATTATCTATCGTGCAACAAATATTAGAAAAACGTTCAGAACGTTATACTCTAAAATAACCCTTTCATAAAAGGAGTTTTTGTTTTTATGATTTCAATTCAACATTTACAAAAAAGTTTCGGAGATAATACCGTATTAAAACATATAGACTTATCAGTTGAGAAGGGCGAAGTGGTTGTTATTATCGGGCCATCTGGATCTGGTAAAACGACATTCTTGCGTTGTCTCAACGTGTTAGAAACGCCGAACGCTGGTAACATTCGCATCGGCAATAAAGAGCTCGATTTCTCTCAAAAAGTATCGAAGAAAGATATTGTAAATCTTCGTACGCAAACAGGTATGGTATTCCAACACCATAATCTATTTCCTCATTTAACAGCAATTCACAATGTAATGGAAGGGCTCGTTACAGTGAAAAAGATGGGGAAAGAAGAAGCGAAGAAAAAAGCAAACTATTTCCTTGAAAAAGTTGGTCTTGCGGATAAAGTAGACTTATATCCGTTCCAATTATCAGGTGGACAACAACAGCGCGTTGGAATCGCTCGTGCGCTTGCGATGGAGCCGGAAGTTTTACTATTTGATGAGCCAACGTCAGCACTTGATCCTGAGCTAGTTCAAGAAGTTTTAAAGGTTATGAAAGAACTTGCTAAAGAAGGAATGACGATGGTCATTGTAACGCATGAAATGCGCTTTGCCCATCAAATTGCGAACCGTGTTATTTTCATGGATGGCGGTGTCGTTGTCGAACAAGGTACACCGGAAGATGTATTTACAAATCCAAAAGAAGAACGAACGAAGAAGTTTTTACAAATGTTGCAATAAATTAAGGAAGGTCTCAAGGCATATGCCTTGAGACCTTTTTGCCATATATATTTATTTTTGGAATCCGCCAAGGCTTTGCTCAGCCATTGCAACTAGACGTTTTGTAATTTCTCCACCAACAGAACCGTTAGCGCGAGCCGTAGAATCTGCTCCTAATTGTACACCAAATTCTTGAGCGATTTCGTACTTCATTTGATCGATTGCTGCTGTTGCACCTGGTACTACTAATTGATTGTAAGAACTTTGGTTTGCCATAGGAATATATCCTCCTTAGAGTTATAAAAATTTTTTTGGTTGGACTAGCTGGATTTGAACCAGATTATCGCCCCGTTTGGCGCTAATCCATCGGTAATTAAGTTTGTACTCATAGTATGGATGTTACCTAGAAAGATATACAAAAAAAATAATTTGTAAATTTTGTAAAAAATATTTCATCATTTCGTAAATTATGAAATAAGAGTAATCGTTGTATTTTTAAGAAAGAAGGCTAAACTAAGAGCGAAATCATATGCGTTTTTTTCTTTGTATAACCAGCTTGGCTTACTTAACTTATGATTTGTTAAAGTGAGACAAATTCCAGTTTAGTAAAATGAAAATTAAATCGGGAGCAACTACATAGTTCTGTTTTAACCCAGGATGGGGCAGAAAAAGGAACTGACCGCGTCTATGCACGGCTAGATGCTCTCTTCAATCTAAAAAAAGGGCTTTTTAATTGTTTTTAAACGATAACGTATGGAGGAATCATGATGGGAATTTGCCCGCTTTGCAACGCGCTAGAATCACAAACATATTCTTGTCAAAATTGCCAAGGTATACTCCAAGATTATGGGAAAACTGTAGATTACATAGACGATTACAGTGCATATATGGATCAAGAATTATTAAGTGCAGTAGACGGTTTAACACATAATAATTCACAGGAGTATTGCAATCATGTTTTTTATTGCGGAGTATGTAATGTGGAAACAGAAGTTGTAGTGAAGCTCGTTTAAATAAAAAACTTCCACCTTATGAAGGAGGTGGAAGTTTTTGTTTTTGTATTTGTGAGTTAATCATAGGGGAAGGGATGTTTTCGGTATGTGACGAAGGATCTGATTTTATTTGTGACATTTTTTCTTTCTTGTCGCGCAAAGAGTGTTCAGTTAAATAGATGGCATATTCATAAAATAATTGGCGCGTAAGTTCACTTTGTTCTTTTAACTTTTCATCTTGGAATACAGTTCGCCCCGGTTTAGAATTTGCTTCAAATAGCCACGGGTTTTCCGTGGTGTCTAAACCAATGTCAAAACCAATTTCTCCAATGTTCCCGGTTACTTGCCCATCAAGTGCATAACTGATTTGTAAGGCTGTTTGTTTTAGTTTATTTTCAATTTGAACTTGCTTTGTTGAATCAGGAAATAGTTCCTGAAGTAATTTCGTATCACCGCCGCTATTTACATGAGTTGTTAAGCTACCTTTGCCGGCGATTTTTGCGACGATTGCACTGACTACCCAATTACCAAAATGGTTTTTATTTGTATGAATGCGAAAATCGACGGGTTGCCCTTCGAAGCGGAGCAGTGAGATACCTTGTTGTACGATAAACTTTTTTAAATCATGTCCTTTTAACACATGGTTAAGAAGGGCTTCTAATGATTGATACTTTCTTAGTTTGTTTTGTTCATTTTCACGATAACGACAATAGTAGCAATTATCAGTTTGAGAATAGAGTATTTGATGAATATTTCTTCCGAAGCTACCGTGTATTGGTTTCATATAAATGTACTTATGCGTACCGAGAAGTCGTTCTACTTGTTCAAAATGTTGAAATACTTCTGTATTTGGTAAGAATGGTTTAATTGAATCTTCTTTCATTAAAAGTTGATGCACTTCCCATTTATTGAAAAATCCCGGATTAAACCACGGAATCGCATAGTCGCTTTCTAAACGTTTTTTTGTTCTTACGATAGGTTTGTAATTTTCTGCTTGCCGATTTGGTAATCGGTCGTAAATGACATTTGGTAAAGGGACTTTGTTTTTTACCCATTTTCCTTCTTGAAAGAAGTACCCTTCAATTGTTTCCTCTTCCCAGTTTATATGTTGAATGCCAAAGACAAATACAAATGGCTGCAATGTGAATGGTGGTGTTAATAACTCACTGAGAGAGATGGAACGACTTCCTAAAGGAGAATTAGAATCATCGTTAAAGCCAGTTGTGAAAATCCCGATTAATGGGCCGAAAACAATGGTTTGATTGTGTAAGAAGGCATGGATTGTTGCTGAATGCGGTAGTAAAAGATCGGCTGCAATCTGTTCGCCAATAATAATTTCTCGCGTGAATGAATAATGAATTTTAATATTCTCACATGTAATATAACGTAAGCCAAAGAAAAAGGATGTAATTGGTGGTGTAATAGAAAAAACGTAAGGTAAAGTAATACTATTTGGATGCTCATCTGAAATACTTAATGTATATATGTGCTCTTTCAACGGGGATTTCCTCCTTTCGTTATGGTGTAAATCGGCTAAACTTTAATGGACCATGAAAAATTTGTTCAGCCAGTTCGTCGTTGTACCTAGTATAAACATCGTAAGAAGGCATCGTATTGACGTACATAAGCCAAATGGCACCTTTTTGATCCATAATGGTAGAAAGCTCTAGTTCAAATAATGAAGAATAGGACTGATCGAGTGTTTTAAACACTTCATTTACAACATCATGTAAAGCATCTTTTAATAATTGAACGCCAGTTGGAGAAAGTAAATATTTAATTTTAGAAAATGGATGTAACATAGAACGTTCTGTTGCTGAAAGTAAAAATTGTGCCGGGAATGAAGATTTTTGTATAAATTGACCGAGCACTTGCCAATTCTGTTCTTTATTTTTTTGCATAATGGTTCGAATATGAATCGGATATGATAGTTGATTTGGAGGTTGTAACATTGGATGAATCATATAACGGAATGAGTGTATGTTCGATTTGCACCATGATATAAATTTATCTGTTCGTTTGAATTGAGTAGAAGTATGATGTTGTTCATTTATTGTATCGATATGAAATGTTTTATTTTTGTAAGTGGCCCGATATAAATTTTCATTGGATTGTATATTGATTGGTCTTATAATAATATCTCTTGTTTCTAGTAGTAATTTAAAAATTCCTTGTACTGTTCCTTTTATTATTTTTGGTACGTAAGGGGAAAGACGTTTATTAGTAAGAAAAAGATTGTGTAAATCGCTTGGGTTAATAAGTGTGTTGTTTAAAAAAGTAGTGGAAGAACGTTTGTGTAATGAATGAATAATCGCATTTGCTTGTTGGAATTCCTCATCCTCTTTGAAATGACAACGATCATATATATATGAAGGAATGGGAAAGGTTTGATCTATCCAATTTCCTGTATCTGTATCGTAAATAAGACCAGAAACAAGATCTGTCTTTGAATCAATGCTAAACGGTGTGAATTGGGCAACGACGTTATGATAAAGACGAGCTCGCTTAGCGATTTCGGTGTAATACGTTTGCTCGTGATGGAGCCCGGAAGTTAAAAGACCAAGAACCAACGAAATCACTCCTTTAGTAATAAGATGTTTGCATTATAGGCGAAGCTATATATTGCAAATACGTTTTTATACCATTATACTTTTGTCCGTATGATGATATGCTATAGTTTTGGAGAAGTGAAAGGTTGATTGTGATGAATATATGGTTAAATATGTTAATAACGACAGGGCTCGGGGCAATTATTGGAGGATACACAAATCATTTAGCGATAAAAATGTTATTTCGTCCTCATCGTCCGATTTATATTGGGAAGTTTCAAGTTCCATTTACGCCAGGGTTAATTCCGAAGCGCCGCGATGAGCTTGCTGTTCAATTAGGTAAAATGGTTGTAGACCATTTGTTAACACCAGAAGGAATCGGAAAAAAACTAACAAATAAAGAGTTTCAAACCAGTTTAATTCGCTGGACACAAGTGGAAGTTGATAAAGTAATTACAAATGAACAGTCGTTACGGGATATGTTAGAAAAATGGAATTTAGAACATGTAGAAGAAGAGGCGATCGGGAAAATCGAACATGTTATTACAGAAAAAATTCATGCATTTTTAGCAGAGTACTATACATATACATGGGAACAGGCGTTACCTCATTCTGTTCATGAAAAAGTAGAGAATGCGATTCCGAATGTAGCATCTTTTATTTTAAAAAGAGGAATTAGCTTTTTGGAAAGTGAAGAAGGAAAGGAACGCCTTTCAAAAATGATTGATGACTTTTTCGCTTCTCGCGGAACGCTGCTTAACTTAGTTGGTATGTTTTTAGGGAATGTAAGTTTAGTTGATCGCGTGCAGCCGGAAGTCATTAAGTTTTTAGGACAAGATGGAACAGAGCGTCTGTTAACTGATGTACTGCAAAAAGAGTGGGAAAAGTTAAAAGGAAGAGACGTAAAAGAATTAGAAACGTTCGTAGAGAAAGAAATGATTGTGAACTCCATATTGTCAGCGGTTAAAGTAGAGGAAACAGTGAGTAGATTTTTAAATCAGTCTGTTCAGCAAGTATGTGAGCCAGTTCGAGAAACAATCGTTGAAAAAGTGGTCCCTAGCGCAGTAGAGAAAGGCTTGAAGTGGGGGACAGAAAATGTGGGAAGTATATTGGGAAATCTACAGCTTGCGGAAATTGTCCAGCAGGAAGTATCTACATTTTCAACAGAGAGACTAGAAGATCTCGTATTGTCCATTACAAAAAATGAGTTAAAAATGATTACATATTTAGGGGCGTTATTAGGAGGAACAATTGGATTTATTCAAGGGTTGTTACTCTTGTTCCTTAAGTAATAAAGATGGGTGCATAGAAATAAAAGTGAAATTTCTTCCCATCTCTTGCATAGTTTGATATGGTAGGAAGAGGTGCGTATGTAAATGCACTTAAAAGGCAGTGCGAGCGAAAAGCGCTAGCCTTCTAAAGGAGGAAAAATAAAATGACAAAAAACATTCATGATGTTGCATATGAATTACAAAAAACAATCGCTGAAAACGAAGATTTCCAAACACTAAAAGCAAGCTACGCAGCAGTACAAGGAGATGCAGAGTCAAAGAACTTATTCGAAGAGTTCCGCACGATGCAACTTGGCTTACAACAAAAAATGATGCAAGGCCAAGAAATCACTGAAGAAGACAACCAAAAAGCACAAGAAGTTGTAGCTCGCATTCAACAAGATGCTAAAATCACAAAGTTAATGGAAACTGAGCAACGTTTAAACATCGTTATCACTGACGTTAACAAAATCATCATGAAGCCACTTGAAGAATTATATAGCGCGCAACAAGCGTAATGATAGAAGACGCTCCTACTATAGGGGCGTTTTTTTTATTGCAGAAAAATGTAAGGGTTTTCCTTTTGTTTGTCAAAATACTGTCAAATGCATATAGTTGGAAAAATAATGCATTTGTACTATAATGATAAGCGAGATATATTACACCATGTTAATTAATGTGGTGAAATATATAAATTAAAAATCTTTATTACACACATTATGAAATAAAGGGATGATTAGTTTGAGTACAGGTGTAAAAGCAAACGACGTGAAAACAAAAACAAAAGGAGCAGATCTTGTTGTTGATTGTTTAATTAAACAAGGTGTTACACATGTTTTCGGTATTCCAGGAGCGAAGATTGACTCTGTATTTGATGTACTGCAAGAAAGAGGACCAGAGTTAATTGTTTGTCGTCATGAACAAAATGCAGCATTTATGGCAGCTGCTATTGGTAGATTAACAGGGAAACCGGGCGTATGTCTTGTAACTTCAGGACCAGGGACATCAAATTTAGCGACAGGTCTTGTTACTGCGAATGCGGAGAGTGATCCCGTTGTTGCTTTAGCTGGTGCAGTTCCGCGTACAGATCGATTAAAACGTACGCATCAATCTATGGATAATGCTGCATTATTCGAACCAATCACTAAATATAGCGTAGAAGTCGAGCATCCTGATAATGTACCAGAAGCACTTACTAATGCATTTCGAAGTGCTACTTCTACAAATCCAGGAGCAACACTTGTAAGTCTTCCGCAAGACGTTATGACTGCGGAAACGACAGTAGAATCTATCGGTGCGCTTTCTAAGCCACAGCTTGGAATCGCTCCCACAAATGAAATTACATATGTAGTAGAAAAAATAAAATCAGCGAAATTACCAGTTATTTTACTCGGTATGAGAGCAAGCACCAATGAAGTAACGAAAGCAGTTCGTGAGTTAATTGCTGGTACAGAACTTCCTGTTGTTGAAACATATCAAGCAGCTGGTGCAATTTCACGTGAGTTAGAAGATCATTTCTTCGGCCGCGTTGGATTATTCCGTAACCAACCAGGTGATATTTTACTAGAAGAAGCGGATTTTGTTTTATCTATCGGCTATGACCCAATTGAGTATGATCCGAAATTCTGGAATAAACTTGGCGATAGAACAATTATTCACCTTGATGATCACCAAGCAGATATCGACCATGATTACCAACCAGAGCGTGAATTAATTGGCGATATCGCTTTAACTGTAAATAGCATTGCGGAGAAATTACCGAAGCTTGTATTAAATACGAAATCAGAAGCAGTTTTAGAACGATTACGCTCGAAATTATCAGAGCAAGCAGAAGTTCCAAACCGTGCTGCAGAAGGTGTTACGCATCCACTTCAAGTCATTCGTACACTTCGTTCTTTAATTAGTGACGATACAACCGTTACATGTGACATCGGTTCCCATTCTATTTGGATGGCAAGATGTTTCCGTTCTTATGAACCACGTAGACTATTATTTAGTAACGGTATGCAAACGTTAGGTGTTGCACTTCCTTGGGCAATTGCCGCTACTTTAGTTGAGCCGGGTAAAAAAGTTGTTTCAGTGTCAGGTGATGGTGGTTTCTTATTCTCTTCGATGGAGTTAGAAACAGCGGTACGTTTAAATGCACCGGTTGTACATCTCGTTTGGAGAGACGGTACATATGATATGGTTGCGTTCCAACAAATGATGAAATACGGTAGAACATCAGCTACAGAGTTTGGCGATGTTGATCTTGTGAAATATGCAGAAAGTTTCGGAGCAATAGGTCTTCGTGTCAATACACCAGACGAATTAGAAGGTGTATTGAGAGAAGCGTTAGAAGCAGGAGGTCCTGTCATTATTGATATTCCAATTGACTACCGTGACAACATTAAATTAAGCGAAAAATTATTACCAAACCAATTAAACTGATGGGGGCATGAGTGAGATGACTGTTGCGCAATTAATTGATATTGATGCAAAAAGAGCGAAAATGAGTAATGAAGTATATCAAACATCTACAATGCTTGCGCTATTAGATGGTATATACGATGGTGTTATTAACTTTGAGGAATTGAAAGAACGTGGTGATTTTGGCATCGGTACATTTGATCAATTAGATGGTGAAATGATTGCGTTTGATAATGAGTTTTACCATTTACGTTCAGACGGTTCAGCGGAAAAAGTAGAACCGGAAGAAACAACACCGTTTGCGACTGTAACGTTTTTTGAAAAAGAAATGAGTTATACGGTAGAGCGTCCGATGAATCGTGAAGAAGTGGAAGCATTATTACATGAGTTAATGCCAAGTAAAAACTTATTTTATGGTATTCGAATGGATGGAACGTTCCGTGAAGTAAGAACGAGAACTGTTCCAAGACAAGAAAAACCGTATACGCCGCTCGTTGAAGTGACGAAATCACAACCGATCTTTTCATTTAAAGATACAGAAGGTACGCTAGCTGGATTTTGGACACCAGATTACGCGCAAGGTATTGGTGTAGCTGGTTTCCACTTACATTACATTGATGATGAAAGAAGCGGTGGCGGACATGTTTTCGACTATGTTGTAGAAAACTGTACGATCCAAATTTGTCAAAAAGCTCATATGCATTTAGCACTTCCTGAAACAGCTGATTTTATGGCAGCTGAATTATCAAGAGAAAACTTAGAGAATGATATTGCGACCGCGGAAGGTGCGGAGTAAAAAGGAATCGAAATTATGTATTCTCTATATAAAGAACCGAAGTCTTGTTCAGGCTTCGGTTTTTTTCATTGATTTGCAATCTTCGAGTGAAATTCCCCTATCCAATTTCACTGCACCGCCTCATTATGTTTCTTTTGTAAAATGAAAACTCAATTTTGAAGCAAAAGAAATATAAATTTCTCTCCAAACATATACATCAAAAGGATAGGGGGGATATGATGGAAAACTCCATTACTATTAGTTTATGCATGATTGTAAAAGATGAAGAACAAACTATATCAAAATGCTTAGAATCGGTTAAAAGTGTTGTGGATGAAATTATTATTGTAGATACAGGTTCAACAGATGGTACAAAAGAAATTGTGAAGAAGTACGACGCGAAAGTTTATGATTTTCAATGGATTGAAGATTTTTCAGCGGCACGAAATTTTGCGTTTTCTAAAGCTACAAAAGAATATATTCTTTGGCTAGACGCAGATGACATAATAGATACGGAAGATATAAAGAAATTATTGCAGTTAAAACATACGTTAGATCGTAGTACGGATGCAGTATCTATGAAATATTATTTAACTTTTGATATAGAAGGAAATCCAACACATTCTTTAAGGAGATATCGATTAGTCAACAGAAGTAGAAATTTTCAATGGTATGGATTTGTTCATGAATATTTAGAGGTGTATGGAAATCTTATAAATAGTGACGTAGGGGTAAGTCATAAAAAAGAAAAAGCATATACTAATCGTAATTTAAAAATATACGAAAAACATCTTGAGAGTGGAAAAGAGTTTAGCCCCCGCGATGTGTACTATTATGCAAATGAATGTAAGGATCACAGATTATTTGATAAGGCTGTTAAGGGGTATTCTAGGTTTTTAGATGAAGAAAAGGGTTGGGTTGAAGATAACATTCAAGCTTGTTTAAAAAGAGCCGAATGTTATTTAGAATTGGGGGACTTAAAAAAATCTATACAGTCTTGTTTGCAATCATTTACGTATGACACGCCTAGAGGAGAACTTTGTTGCCACTTAGGACGTGTATTTTTGCAACAAGGGGAATATTCTAAAGCGATATATTGGTACCATGCAGCAATTGATGGGCCACGAACAAAGGATTCTCCGTTTGTCCGAGAAGAGTGTCATACATGGTTGCCGCATATTCAACTATGTATTTGTTATGATCGAATAAAAGAATATGAAAAGGCAATTTATCATAACGAACAAGCTGCACAGTTCATACCTAATAATCCGAGCATTGAATATAATAGAAAATATTTTGATAGTTTATCGGAAAAATAATATTTAATAATACTAGATAATCATTTTGGCTGCTGAGAGGAGTTTGATTCATGCTCACAAGTATAATTATATTGACTCATAATCAATTACAATATACAAAAGAATGCATCCAAAGTATTAGAACGTATACAGTGGAACAAGAGTATGAGTTAATAGTTGTGGACAATGCGTCAACAGATGGTACTGTAGAATGGTTACAAAAACAATCGGATATTATGCTAGTGAAAAATGCGGAGAATATGGGGTTTCCAAAGGGATGCAATCAGGGGGTTAAAGAGGCAAAAGGTGATAATATTCTATTATTAAATAATGATGTGGTCGTAACTGAAAATTGGCTAAGCAACTTAATTCGGTGTTTATATGAAAGTAAGGATACTGGAGCGGTAGGGCCCATAACTAATAATGCCGCTTACTATACTGCTATACCAACCTTTTATAAAGATATTGAAGGAATGCAGAAGTTTGCAACTTTATATAATCAAAGTGATAAAAATAAATGGGAAGAACGTATGAAATTAATCGGATTCTGTATGCTTATAAAAAAATCAGTGTTAGATGAAGTTGGATTATTAGATGAACGATTTACACCGGGGAATTATGAAGATGATGATTTGTCACTAAGAATGTGTGAAAAAGGATATAAACTGTATTTATGTAAAGATACATTTATTCATCACTACGGAAGTGTCTCATGGAAAGAAGATAGTATGAAATTTTCTGTAGTTTTACATGCAAATAATATAAAATTGTATGAAAAATGGGGATTTTATGGTGAAAGTTTATACATTCATTATGATTTACTAGCAATTGTAGATCGATTTGCGCCTGATCAAGTGAATATTCTTCATATAGGAGCTGGATGTGGTGCAACTTTATTAGAAATGAAAAGGCGTTACCCGGCAGTTTCCATATTTGGAGCAGAAATTAATGAAAAAGCAGCAGCTCTTGCAAATAGGGTAGCTCCTACAACTTCTGCTGAGTATGACAAGTTACATGAGGTATTTACAGATGAAAAATTTCAGTACATTTTGTTATCACATCCTATTGAGCCAGCGAAATTACCGCAGGTCATACAATCTATGTCACAACTTTTAACGCCAACAGGAACTTTCATTATGTCGAAATTCAATTTAGATAATTATTATGCATTAAAAAAATAATACTTTTAAGATTTTCTCTTTGGAGATGAGCTGTATTTGGCAATGTTGGAGGAACAACGGTTTCTTTTATAGAAACAAAACCGAAATCCGAGCCCGGATTTCGGCTTTTCGACGTGTGATGAATTACGAAAAAAGAGCTATCCTATAAGTTGGTTTCACTGACTTATAGGATAGCTTCTTTATTTTGAAACAAACGGATGCTTTTCATAATAAAACCGCCAGGGATAGTGAACGGCTTCTTCTGCATAATCAATATTAATACGAGGGCCAGCTATTATGTTATGTGTGGATGATAAATGGTCTTCTTCAGGAACTAATTCAATATGTAACGTATCACTTTGAAGTGATACGCCGCGCTCTTCTAAAGTGATTCCGAGCGCGCGGCATAGTTTTCCGGGGCCATTTGTTAAGTTTTTATACTGAGCTTTCGTAATGTCGGTTTTGTTGTAGCGCGCTAGTTTCATGTCTTCGATTCCATCTACAGGTTCAAGAGCACGAATGAGAACTCCTTGCGGGGTGCCGATTGGTGCTGTAATTACGTTAAAGCAATGATACATGCCGTAAATTAAATATACGTAAGCATGTCCGGGTGCACCGAACATTACTTCTGTTCGATCAGTCCGTCTGCCTCCGTAACTATGAGCGGCCTTATCATCTGGACCTTTGTATGCTTCTACTTCTACAATAATTCCGCTCCGCTTTATGCCGTCTACAATATGAACGAGTTTATGTCCGAGTAACTTCTTTGCGACCTCTAACGTATCGCCTTCATAAAAAGAAGAAGGTGCCTGCATTGTACTATCTCCTTTGCCAGTTGTATATGTATATAGTAAACCAAATTTTCAGTAGTAATTCTAACTCGTTCTATTTACTACATTTATTTCATAAATTATGGATAGAGTACAACAGCGAAGAGGGGGAGTGCGACATGATTTATCGCTTACTAGCTCTTAATATAGATGGGACACTACTATACAACAACGGAAAAATCGCAAAAGGGATACGAGAAACAATTGACTTTGTGAAAAGAAAAGATGTATACGTTACATTATTTACGAATCGTAATTTTCAATCTGCTCATAAAATAGCGAAGGCGTTAAAATTAGATTCTATATTAGTTACGCATGGCGGTGCTTTCGTTTCAGCATCGTTAGATAAGCCGTTCGCTCAAAGGAGATTATCTGAAGAGAAAACCTTTAATATTGTGCAAGTGTTAGAGCATTTTGATTGTAATGTTCGCATTTCTCATGAACGATATTCAATTGGGAATCGTGAGAGAAATACACCAAACTTAATTGCGCGTACTGTATTATCAAGCGCAGATCCGTTATTTTATCCAGTTCAATTTGTAGATTCGCTAGGGGATGCACTGCGTGATCATCCAGTAGCTGCGCCAAAAATTGATATTGTTTTCCATACGAAAGGTGAAAAAGAAAGAGGGATGAATACGTTAAAAAAGGCATTTCAAGATGTAGAGTACGTCGAGTGTGATGAAAGACATATAGAAATTCTCCCTCAAAATGTATCAAAACTACGTGGTTTACAATTACTTGGGGAGCATTTAAATATTAACCTTAGTGAAATGGTTGCGATTGGAGATAGCGTAGAAGACTTAGAGGTAATTGAAAATGTTGGGCTCGGGGTAGCAATGGGGAACGCTCCTGTAGAATTAAAGCAAGCGGCGGACTGGATTACACGTTCTAATACTGAGAACGGCGTAGAGTACATGATTAAAGAGCATTTTCGTAAGCAATTCCCGCTTCCTTTTTTAAAAAATCATAAACATACACCGAAACGATGAAAGAAAAACGTAGCTTTTTGGCTACGTTTTTTTGTCGACTTTATTTGAAAAGTTTAAATCAATATTCCAATAAGAAATGAAAGCGTTTCAGGCAAGGAATTGTGTCTGTAATCCATACAATTCACTTGGATACTTTAGAAAACTGTTGTAGAGTGGATGATGTTGCCAAAATAGTTACACCACATGAAATATTCTTCGAGTTAATTTTATTGAGCTCCCGTACGTAAAAACACTTCGGCATGTTAGTTTAGTTCACGTATTATCTCAAAAATGAATTGTAGTAGTTTCGCCAATTAGTTGTAGAGCTTCTTTGTTTTATTTAAATGGATTATTTGTAAATTAGTATGAATAGGTTTTAAGTACATCTGAAATGTACTTCTTGTTATAAGTTTTTGAAATTTGAAAAGGGGGAATGAATTTCTTGAGGAAATCATTAAGTCAAAAAGTAAAAAAGATATGCAGTAGTTTTATAATTATATTGTTAGTATGTATGAATTTTTTAATCCATTTACCGTATAAAGCGGAGGCAGCTACAACAGAATTAAAAGGTTTAGGCGATACATCTTATTATAACGCAATCATTTTTGGTGATCATAGTGCAACGAGTGCGGATATTGAGGGTGCGATGGCTGTTCAAAAGAACATGAACGCATCAAGTTATACAGTCGTAGCGGCTGCAACTGGAGCAAACAACTTAGCTGGAGCAACATGGAAAGATGAAGGATATCCATCATTATTACTAGGTGGTCAATTTACGAAAGCGGGAGCAGGACAAGTAATCATTCAAGATGGAACAGTGGCGATGACAAAAGATGGTGACCCAGAAGGTGCAATGAAGTCATCTTATGACCGTATCTCTTATAAAGAGCAAGCAGAGATTGATGCCAAGTTCAAAGAATTTAGAAAAGACGTTGATGGTGTAATTGGAGATGCGAGTCAATTACATACTGATAAACCAAAACCTAATATGAGTTTTGGCATCGGAGAGGATGTAAACAATCCTAATATTTATGTTTCTTCAGGCTTAACAGGAAAGAAAACATTTGATGTAAGAGATGTTTATCTTCCGAATGTAAATAACAAAGACTTTATTGTTATTTATTCAGACGCAGAAGAAGTGAATTTTGGTAGCGGTGCAATTTTGTACGATACGAAAAATACTGGGATGGCAACAGACTTAATTAATACATCACAAGCATATGATCCTAATTCACCTTTTACTGAGTTAGCTAGTAAAGTAATTTGGGCGTTTCCGAATGCTACAAAAATATCAACAAAAGGATATGGCGTAGTAGGAAGTGTATTTGCTCCAAATGCTGTTGTAGAGACAAAGGGTGGTTCTATTAATGGACAAGCCTATGTTGGGGGATTACACCAAAGAGATGGGTTTGAGGTTCACAATTTTAAATTTAACTGGCCGAAATGGAAAAATCCATCAGTTGAAAAAGGAAATTTACAAATTAAAAAAGTTGATGCAAACGATGAAAACATTGTTTTAAAAGATGCAAAATTTGATGTTATAGACAAAGACAATAATGTTGTAGCTACTGTTACAACGAATGAAAAGGGTATTGCTGAAGTCAAGGATTTACCACTTGGTGACTATTTTGTAAAAGAAATAAGTGCACCAGAAGGATATATAAAAGTTGATACACCAGTAAAAGTAACAATTAATGGTACAAACGTAATTGAAATTGTTATGAAGAATACGAAAAAAGTAGAGAATGGTCAATTTAAATTGTTGAAAAAAGATAGTGAATCTGGTCAACTTCTACCAGGTGCAAAATTTGATGTTATAGATAAAGATGGAAATGTTGTTGAAACAATTATTACAGATGGTAAAGGTGCAGCTTTATCAAAACAACTTCCAGTTGGAACATATACATTAAAAGAAGTTGAAGCACCAAAAGGTTATGAACTATCATCTAGCTCAGTTCGTGTTGATGTAGCTGCTAATAAAACAGTGACTGTAGATGTGTTGAATAAAAAAATCGCTGAAAAAGCTACAGGCCAGTTTGAAATCGTAAAAGTAGATGCAAATGATAAAGAGAAACTATTATCCGATGCAGAATTTGAAGTGTACAAAGATGGTAAAAAGGTAGATACGTTACGAACAGATAAAACAGGTAAAGTAATATCTACGAAATTAGAACCAGGAAAGTACACATTAAAAGAAACGAAAGCACCACAAGGATATAAGTTGTTAAAAGAAGAAATTGAAGTGGTTGTGGAAGCAAACAAAGTAGTACAAGTACAAGTAGAAAATGCGAAAGAACTAGGAAGCTTACAAGTAATCAAAAAGGATGCAGAGAGTGGAAAAGTTCTAGAAGGCGCAGAATTCAGACTGAAAAACGAAACTGGTCAAGTAGTTGGAGAAGCGAAAACAACGAATAAAGATGGTGTTGTGACATTCGAAAACTTAGTGCCAGGTAAGTATACGCTAGAAGAAACGAAAGCGCCAGAAGGCTACAAAGCGGTAGAATTAAAAGTGGAAGTAAATGTTGTAGCAAATGAAGTAGTAAAACAGGAAGTAATGAACGAAAAAGTTCTGGGTCAATTTGAAATCGTAAAAGTAGATGCGAATGATAAAACGAAGCTATTATCAGATGCAGAATTTACTGTGTATAAAGATGGTAAAAAGGTAGCAGAGTTGAAAACTGATGAGAGTGGAAAAGCGATGTTACCGAAATTACCATTAGGTGAATACACAGTGAAAGAAACGAAAGCACCAGCAGGTTACAAGATTTCAAATAAAGAATGGAAAGTAACAATTCAAAATGAGAAAGAAGTAGTAAAAGTAGAGGCAGAAAATGAAAAACTCTTGGGCTCTCTACAAATTATTAAAACAGATGATAAAGATCAAGCGGAACGTTTAGCAGGCGCAGTATTTACATTGAAAGATGCTAAAGGAAATGTTGTAAAAGAAAAAATTACAACAGGTAAGTCTGGAACGGTTAAAGTAGAAGGACTAGTACCGGGTGAGTATACGTTAGAAGAAACAAAAGCACCAGAAGGTTATGAGTTAACAAAACAAGTAATTCATGTAACAGTCGACGGTGAAAAAGTTGTTGATGTAAAAGTAACGAATAGTAAGAGCCTTGGTCAATTTGAAATTGTAAAAGTAGATGCAAACGATAAAACGAAGCTTTTATCAGACGCAGAATTTGAAGTGTATAAAGATGGTAAGAAAGTAGAGATGTTACAAACAGATAAAACAGGTAAAGTCATCTCTGGAAAATTAGAACCAGGAAAATACACGTTAAAAGAAACGAAAGCACCAAAAGGATATAAATTACTAAAAGAAGAAATTGAAGTCGTTGTGGAAGCAAACAAAGTAGTACAAGTACAAGTAGAAAATGCGAAAGAACTAGGAAGCCTACAAGTAATCAAAAAGGATGCAGAGAGTGGAAAAGTTCTAGAAGGCGCAGAATTCAGACTGAAAAACGAAACTGGTCAAGTAGTTGGAGCAGCGAAAACAACGAATAAAGATGGTGTTGTGATATTCGAAAACTTAGTGCCAGGTAAGTATACGTTAGAAGAAACGAAAGCGCCAGAAGGCTACAAAGCGGTAGAAGTTACAGTAAAAGTAAATGTTGTAGCAAATGAAGTAGCAAAACAAGAAGTATTGAATGAAAAAGTGAAAGAAAAAATCACAGGTCAAGTAGAAATTACAAAGATAGATGCTAATGATACAGATAAAAAATTAGAAGGTGCAGTGTTTGAAATTCTGAAAGATGGAATAAAAATAGACACATTAACATCAGATAAAAATGGTAAAGCAACTTCGAAGAAACTGGAACCAGGAGATTACGTTTTAAAAGAAGTCCAGGCTCCAGAAGGATATAATTTATCTGATAAGGGAATTGAATTTACGATTTCTAATGAGAAAGTAGAAGTTATAAAGCTTCAAATTACCAATGAAAAAGAAACAGGAAAAGGTCCAGAGAAACCAGGTGGAGAGACAGAAACACCAGGTGGAGAGACAGAAACACCAGGTGGAGAGACAGAAACACCAGGTGGAGAGACAGAAACACCAGGTGGAGAGA
>NZ_CEEDEC010000005.1:88143-273363 GCF_979253805.1 Bacillus sp. AC266 | reverse complement strand
CAGAAAAGCCAGGTGAAGGAACAGAAAAACCAGGTGAAGGAACAGAAAAACCAGGTGGGGAAACAGGAACACCAGGTGAAGGAATAGAAAAGCCAGGTGAAGGAACAGAAAGCCCAGGCGAAGAAGTAGAAAAGCCTAACTTACCAGAAAAAGAACAAGGCGGTTCTAATAATCAAAAACTTCCAGCTACAGGGCATAATACGGATTACCTTCCATTTATAGGTGTAATTCTGGTGTTATTAGGAATACGTTTAAGATTTATGATTAAAAATAGTTAATAGATGTATAAAAGGCAAAAGAGATAATATTATCTCTTTTGCCTTTTAGGTTAATACAGAAGGATTAAAGTAAAAACATCTATATTTAGTTATAAATGTTTTTAAGCTTCAATCACGTTAAGCATTCTGTTTATAAATGCAGCTGCGTGAGCACGTTGTGATGGTCCTTTTGGTACGAATTGATTAAATTCGTTACCTTTTACAATTCCATATCCATACACTCTTTGTACTTCTTCTTTAGCGTAAATTAAGTTTTGGTCTACGAATGGTAGTTCAACTGGTTTTGCGAAAATACCAGCGTGTTTTAGAGAACGATCAATCATAATAACAGCTTCTTCGCGTGTAATTGTAGTATTTGGATCAAAGGTATTATCACCACGTCCGCGGATTATGCCTGCGCTTGCTGCACGATTAATACCGTCTCTTAAAGATGGATGTACTTGTTCTAAGTCTGTGAAATTAGCATTTCCACTTGGTAATTGTAAAGCACGAGTAATTAATGTAGCAAATTCAGCACGCGTTACAAGACGTTCTGGGAAGTACTTGCCGTTCCCTTCTCCTTGCATAATGCCTCTAGCTGCTAATTGACGAATGTCTTGTTCATACCATCCACCTGTAATGTCATCAGTTACTGGATCTTTTCGGTTTTCCTTATAGTATGTTTCAGTTCCTTTTAAGAAAGCATCCCATTGTCCGCGTTGAATCATATACGCAGGGCAATTTTTTCCTGACCAAAATTGGTGTTTTTGGACCTTATCTAGAGAAATATTTAATTCGTTCATTAAATAAGCTGCTAATTTACGGGCATTCTCTACCGCTTTTTCATAGTTTCCATCTTGATTAACGGCAATTTCAATTCCGATAGATTCATAGTTTCCAGTTTTATTTCCAGCATGCCATCCAACTTCATTTACTGGAAGATGTTGATAAATTTCTTTATCATCTACTGTGAAATGCCAAGATGCGGCGCGATCAGCTGTTCCGCGTGCTTGACTATCTAAGAATTTTGCGTGATTTAGAGCATTGGCACCTTTCGCTGGATTAGCCGTTTCGTGAATCGTAATATATTTAGGGACCATCGCGTAGCCAGGGCGAATATCGTCATTTCCTTTTGGGACAATCATTTCTTTAAATGTAACGCCATAAATATTGTTTGTTTGTAGAGTAGCTGGAGCTCTCAATAAACTACTTTTAGCAGAACGACCGTTTTTTAATAATGAAGCTTTTGTACCTTCAAATGTAGCAGAAGGTGCATAAATCCATTTTGATGTTTCATTTATTTGGACTTTAAACCAATTTCCTGCTTGTTCAGTAGGAATAATTACTTGAGGCTGTAGTTTACCCTCTTCTTTAAACGTTTGGAATGGTAATGAATGTATGGAAGCTTCTTCTTTCACAATTAATTTTTGATTAGATAGTTTATGAATCTCTTGAACTTCTAAGCTATTATCATTGTTATTTATCCACCCAGCGCCAGCTGGAGTTGTTATGTAGTATGCATTCCCTTTTTTCTTTGTCGCCGTTACGACTTGTTCTGTAATCTCGATATTCGATTTGTTTTTTAAATCATTCGCGGTATATAATGAATGTTTTTTTGATGTGTATAGTAGGAATTGGCCAGTAACCTCGATATCTTCTTCATGAGTACTATGCTCTTTCACATGCTCTTTGATACTTTTAAAAACTTGATCCTCCGTATATACTTCGGCGGATTTTTCAGCACTCTCTGCAAATGAATAAGTAGGTGCAAGAACAGTTTGTAATGCAAGAGAGAGAGTTAAAACACTATAAAATTTCTTTTTCATATTTTTTTTAACACATTAGATTATGGAATCTAGTGTTAACATTCCTCCTTTATATATTGTATTTTCAATATGTATGGATTTTCGTACTAATAAATTTTAACAAGAGAAAATCATGATGTCTATATACATGAGCGATATTCATAAAAAGAATTATTTGAAAAAATGTAAGAGAAACAGGTAAAACCTTCTGTATTGACCTTCAAACGCCCTTCAAGTAAACTAAAGAGAGTTTGCAAATGAAAAGGTGATAATGTTGTTAATTTCAATTAAAACGTTACAAGATGATCGTTTTTTACGTCCGCTACAAAATATTGGCGGTTTATTTTTTGAAGAGAGCACGATAGGGTTTGAGAAAGAAGAAGCAAATCTTATCGTTGATATACAGATAGAAGGTAATGTGACAGCATCGGCTCGTTTAACAGATGTTGCAACCGGAAATGTATATGAAGAAACATTCGCAAAAGATTTATCTGCTTTCACAGAAGAAAAAGAACGTATGAAGCAAGTGAAACATGTTGTTTCTTACGTATATCTTTCTGTACTTCAACAGCTAACTGGACTTGAACAGAGCTGGGGAATATTAACTGGGGTACGCCCAACGAAACTTCTTCACAAACTGCTTCAAAATGGTATGTCAAAAGAAGAAGCGCATAAAGAACTTCGTGAAAGTTATTTAATTCATGAAGAGAAAATTGAACTTCTTCAGCGTATTGTTGATTGCCAATTAGCGGTTGTTCCAGATTTATACCGCTTGAAAGAAGAAGTAAGTATTTACATCGGTATTCCGTTTTGTCCTACAAAATGTGCGTACTGTACGTTCCCGGCTTATGCAATTAACGGACGCCAAGGATCAGTTGATTCGTTCTTAGGCGGGTTACATTATGAAGTTCGTGAAATTGGTAAGTTTTTAAAAGAAAAAGGTGTTACAGTTACGACGATTTATTACGGCGGCGGTACACCGACGAGTATTACAGCAGAAGAGATGGATATGTTGTATGAAGAAATGTACCAAGCTTTCCCTGATGTGAAAGATGTACGTGAAGTAACAGTTGAGGCAGGTCGCCCAGATACAATCACACCAGCAAAGCTAGAAGTGTTAAATAAATGGAACATTGACCGTATTAGTATTAATCCGCAGTCATACCATCAAGAAACACTAAAAGCAATTGGACGTCATCACACTGTAGAAGAAACGATTGAGAAGTATCATTTAGCACGTGAAATGGGAATGAACAATATTAATATGGATTTAATTATTGGTCTTCCTGGTGAAGGATTAGACATCTTTAAGCATACGTTAGATGAAACAGAAAAGTTAATGCCAGAATCGTTAACAGTTCATACGTTATCATTTAAACGTGCTTCTGAAATGACGCAAAACAAACGTAAATATAAAGTAGCAGGTCGCGAAGAAATTACTGCGATGATGCATGAGGCGGAAGAGTGGACGAAGAACCATAATTACGTGCCATACTATTTATATCGTCAAAAAAATATTTTAGGTAACTTAGAAAACGTTGGGTATGCAATACCGACGCAAGAAAGTATCTACAATATTGTTATTATGGAAGAAGTACAATCGATTATCGGACTTGGTTGCGGGGCATCAAGTAAATTTGTTCACCCACAAACAGGAGCAATTACACACTTTGCGAATCCGAAAGATCCAAAATCATATAACGATGGCTTCGTGAAATATACAGAAGATAAACTGAAAATTTTAGAAGAGCTATTCGTGTAAGAAGAAGGGGGTTGTTCCGATTTGGAACAGCCTCTTTTTATATTGTCAGTTTTTGTCGGTAAGTCGATATATTCGAAAAATAGCTGATATAAATTGAATTGCGTTCGATATATTCAAAAAATCGCCGATATAATTTCATTTACCATCAAACGGTCCATATGTAAAACTATGTCGATAATAATCAGAAAAATTAGTCAGATTATTAGAGGAAAATGTCTACTTATAGACGAAATGATAGATTTATGAAAGAGAAAAGGGGGAAATTGTTGGCATGTACATGACGATAGGGAGAATTTTTGATTTGGCAGTTGGCAAGTATCCGAATAAAGAGGCGTTAGTAGAACCAGAAAAAAATATTCGTTGGACATATAAACAGTGGGATGAGCAAATAAATAAAACGGCGCAAGCTCTATTGAAAGAAGGAGTAAGAAAGGGAGATTGTGTATCTGTTTACCTATATAACTGTCGTGAATTTGTAAACGTTTACTTAGCCTGTGCGAAAATTGGCGCGATCTTCAATCCAATTAATTTCCGCTTAAAAGCAAAAGAATTATCGTATATCCTCCAAGATGCAGCCTCGAAAGTAGTTGTCTTTGAAAAAGCAGTCGAATCAACAGTTGCTATGATTGAACGAGATTTTCCAAATTCGTCTTTTTGGTACGTGGAAGACGATGCACCTTCCTATGCTAGTTCTTACCATGAAAAAGTAAATGAAGCATCAGCTGAGAAAGTAGATATTGTAGTCGATGAAATGGATTTTTGTTCTATGCTTTATACGAGCGGAACGACTGGTCATCCGAAAGGCGTACTACATCGCCATCGTGATATGGCTGAGCATAGTATGATTTGTACGTATTTCATAAAATATAACAGGGATAGCGCCGGTCTTGTGGTAGCACCTTTATATCATTGCGGCGAGTTAAATGCTGGAATCATACCGCGCATTCAAGTTGGCGGAAAGAATGTTATTTTACATCATTTTGATACGGATAGAGTATTACATACCATTCAAGAAGAGAAGATTACGACGTTTTTTGCAGCACCGACGATGTGGAATATGTTACTGCAAAAAGATCTAACTAAGTATGATTTAACTTCAATGAAAATCGGTGTATACGGCGGAGCTGCAATGGCACCGGCGCTAGTGAAGGAATGTAAAGAGCGCCTTTATATTGATCTTGTTCAAATTTACGGAATGACAGAAATGGGACCAGTTGTTGCGTTTCTCGTAGAAGAGGATCAAATTACGAAAGCTGGTTCAGCAGGAACACCGTGCTTTAGCCATGAAATTCGAATTGTGAAACCGAACGAAGATGGACCAGCAGAGCCAGATGATACGTTGCCTCCTTATGAAGTAGGGGAAATTATTTTGCGCGGTCCAACTATGATGGCTGGTTATCATAACCGAGAAGAAGCAAATGCAAAATCGATGTATAAAGGCTGGTATCATTCTGGTGATTTAGGATACTTCGATAAAGACGGCTATTTATTCGTTGCAGACCGCGTTGATGATATGGTAATTAGCGGTGGGGTAAATATTTATCCTCGTGAAATTGAAGATTTCCTTCATAGTCACCCTGGTGTATTAGATGTTGCAGTACTTGGTGAGCCAGACGAACTATGGGGAGAGCGTGTCGTTGCGGTCGTTGTAAAGAAAGATAAAAATATTTCAGAAGCTGATTTAGAAATGTATTGCAAAGAAAGTGATGAATTAGCAGACTATAAACGTCCACGTCATTACTTATTTGTAGATGAACTTCCACGTAATGCGAGCGGGAAGTTGCAGAAGTTTGTGCTGAGGGAGTCGTTAAAAGGGGCAAAAAAATAGAAAGTGGGGACACCCACTTTCTATTTTTATTTACGTGAAAATCCTTCTTCATCAAGGTATTCCGCAGCTTCTGGATAAGAGTTGAATGTACCGTCTAAGTTTACGCCAGCGTAAACGTTCCACATGTCATCCTCTTGAATAAGAGTTAGGACATGACCGTCTTCGTTACGCCATTCTTCTTCCGCAGCAGGTTCCATTGGTGCTACAATTTCCTCTTGCTCCTGTGATAGACGTTCAATTACTTTTTCAATTAATGAACGCAGTTCTTCTTCTGAAAACTCACGGATGTTAATCATGCCTTTATCATCTGTTTTATAACCTTTAATGAAGTTTGCATATACAAATCCGTTTCCATTTGGGTGTAAATGATATACAACGTTCTTTTTATCTAAACGACTTTCTTCAAAGTGGAAGTTTACACGTTTTAATGATACGTTCTTTCTTTCTAGTTCTGGGAAAGATTCAATAATCGATAATTTTTCTTCAAAAGTTAGCATAGTGCCTCCAAGTATATAGTAAAAGATTTAATTTGTTCATTATAGCATAGTTGTAATTGTTTCCAAAGGTAAGGGGGAAACTTTTATTTGGATGCGTTTACTTCACGATACTGTAAAGAGTTTCTTATAAACAGGCTAACGGATGAGTATTTTTAGGTGTACAATGGAACGTGGACTTTATCCCGCATTAACGGGCAGTAAGACCTCCACCTCAAATTTCGGCGAATGCGAGGAAGTTAGGTGGGAGATCAACTGCCCGTAAACGCCCGATTGGTGCCGGCTAATGATCAGTGGGGATGAAAAAACTCCCCACTGATTAAAGTTTCACTTTATATGAAGGTGGTTATTTATATGTTTCAAAAAATAGCAAAGGAATGTTTAGCAGGATTTACTGTTGCGATTGTTGCGTTGCCGCTAGCAATTGCATTTGGTATTGCCGCGACAGGGACGTCTGAGGGAGCACTTGTTGGATTGTATGGTGCGATTTTTGCAGGTTTATTCGCAGCGTTATTTGGCGGGACACCTGGGCAAGTAACGGGGCCAACTGGACCAATTACTGTTATCGCAACAGGAGTTATTGCGACGCACGGCTTAGAGGCAAGTTTTATTGCCTTTATGATGGCAGGGTTATTTCAAATTTTATTCGGTGTATGTAAGCTCGGTTCTTACGTTCGATATATTCCGTATCCTGTCGTTTCAGGATTTATGAATGGTATTGCATTAATCATTATTTTAGGTGAAATAAAGCACGTACAAAATAGTTTTCTACTTGTTGTGTTAACGATTATTGTAATGATTGTTTCTGGCAAATGGATTAAGGCGATTCCGTCTAGTTTAGTAGCACTAGTCGGTGTGACAGCTTTGCTTCCTTTATTTTCTTCTCTACTCGAAGGACTTACAGTAAAGTTACCGATTATCGGAAATCTTTCATTAAACAAAGTAATTGAAAAGATTGGAACCATTCCAGAAGCGATGCCTACGCTTCATATTCCATCTTTAAGTGGAACAGGAATAGCAACACTTATTTTACCAGCGCTTAGTATTGCTTTATTAGGATCGATTGACTCTTTGTTAACATCGGTCGTAATGGATAATGTGACAGGTACACGTCATAAAAGTAATAAAGAGCTCATTGGACAAGGTATCGGTAATATGATGAGCGGATTGTTTGGTGGATTAGCAGGTGCAGGTGCGACTGTAAGGTCTATCGTGAATATAAGAAGTGGTGGTAAAACAGCACTTTCGGCATGTATGCATAGTGTTATATTATTTATTTTTATTATGGGTCTTGGTTCGGTCGTACAATACATTCCGCTTGCTGTATTATCAGGTATTTTAATTTTAACTGGTATTGGAATGTTCGATTGGGAAAGCATGAAAAAGATGCATGTCGCTCCTAAAGGTGATGTCGTTGTTATGCTCGTAACGATGATTGTAACGGTGAAGTTCGATTTAATGATTGCTGTTGCATTCGGTATTATTCTTTCGTTCATCATATATATGGTGAAGTGTAAAGAACGTAAAACTTCTATCGTAAAAGAAAGAGAAGAAACGTACACGATTCAAGGGCCGCTCTCTTTCCTATCAGTAGATCGTATTTTCTCTACTTTACAAGATGTGAAGTCACCGGTTGTTTTACGTATGAAAGATGTGCGTTATATGGATGTATCAGGAGCTATGGCATTATTAAATTTTGTTGAGCAATCAAATAAAGTAGGAGCAAGTGTAAAGCTTGAGCAAGTACATCCGAGTATTGAAAAAACAATCGTAGTAATGGCGAACGATGAACAGAAAGAGCAATTGAAAATCTTAAGTGTTTAGATGGTAATTAGAATATCTCACAATCTTACATACATTATAATGTAGAGTTGTGGGATATTCTTATAATGTTTTTAGTAATATGTATCGCATTGATAGAGAAGAAGAGCTTTTTTGAGTAACAGAAACAGTGATAATATGTACATATATAATGGAAAGAATTAGAAAATTAATTGTGAAGAAATAGGCGTGAACTGGTTCTCTTTTCTATTTTGAAAAAAAAACCAAGTATTCAACCTATAATAAATTTGTTATGATAATCAATGGGATAAAGTGAATCCCTATCGTTTAAAACAATATGTTTGAGAGTATATGTATAAAAGAAAAGAGAAAAAATATGAATAAAACATTTGTAAAAGGAGCAGCAATTTTAACCATTACAACTTTTTTGTCGAAATTGCTTGGTAGTTTTTTTCAAATTCCATTACAAAATATTGCAGGAGATGAAGTGCTCGGTATTTTCCGCCTTGTTTTTCCTGTATATATGATTGCTCTTACATTATCGGTAGCCGGAGTTCCGCTTGCAATTTCGAAATTAATTGCAGAGTTGAACGAAAAAAATAAGCAAAAGGAAATTGCGAAATTATTTAAATCAGCGTCAATTATAGGGATAGCATTTGGCGTTTTCGGTTGTTTAGTCATTGTATTATTTTCTATTGAAATTGCAAATATGCTTGGTGGACAAGAAACTAGAATGCCGTTGCTTATTACTTCATTAGCATTACTCATTGCGCCATACATGGCGGTTTATAGAGGGTATTTTCAAGGTTTCGGTGATATGAAACCAACAGGGGTATCACAAGTCATTGAGCAATTTGTACGTGTGTTTTTTATGCTAATAATTGCTTACATACTAGTATCATGGGATAAGAGTAATACTGTTATTACTAGTGGTGCGATGGTTGGCTCTTTTCTTGGAGTCATTAGTTCGCTTATATATTTGCGTATAAAATATAATAGAAGTCCATACTACAATAAAAGCAATTCCTATTCGCTCCGAGATTTAAGAGAAAACGGCAAAAAGATATTGCGGGTATCGATCCCAATCGCTATCGGAGCTTTATCAATGCCACTTTTAAATTTAGTAGACTCGCTTACAATACCGCATGTATTACAAGGATCATCAACAGAAATTCAAGAACAATTTGGAATATACAGTCGCGGTTTTGCATTCACGCAAATAATTGTTATTTTTGCAAGTGCAATTGTATTTCCGTTAATACCACTCTTAACTTCCGCATTGGCCAAAAGAGATATAAATTTGGCGAAAATAACAATTCAAAATACAAATCGACTAGCGCATGTTTTGACAGCACCGTTAACAATATGGTTGATGGCATTAACAGTACCGTTAAATATCGGATTGTTCACAGACGTAAAAGGCAGTAGTATGTTAACAGTTATGATTGGCAGTTCGTATTTTACTGCGGTTATGGTATTATCAATAGGTGTTTTACAGGGGATTAATCGTTCTGCACAAGCTGCATGGATTGTTATTGGCGCGAGTTTTGTGAAAGTCGTGTTAAACATGATGTTAGTGCAGGAGTTTGGCATAGATGGAGCGGCGTATAGTACATTAATTACTTACGTATTGATTTGCATTGTAAATTATTTGTATATTCGAAGCTACATTGCCTATTCTATTCATTTAAAAAGCTTTTTTGGTGTGCTAGGAATAGCATGTATTTTGGGACTAGGATTGTATGAACTGTGTAATGTGATAGATGTTACATCTTCAAGAATTATGACGTTATTATTCAGTGGTATAGCATTAAGTATTACAACCATTTTGTATGGTGTATGTGCTTTGAAATTAAAATGGATATCAATAAAAAAAATACCATTTTTGAAAAGATAAATATAGAAATTTAATTTTTTATTAAAATTCATATGAGCTGATAAAGAGGAAACTATGTAGGGTATCAAGTGTTTAGGTAAGGAATGGGTACCAGTTTATGTTAAATGAGATAAACGGTTACCTAGTTTTGGAGGAGATTTAGGGTGCGTTTAGTCTTATCAGGATATTATGGTTTTTATAATGTTGGAGACGAGGCGATTCTACAATCAATTATTGAATCGTTAAGTAAAGAGAACCCGGATATAGAACTAGTAGTACTATCAAATGATTCTAAATATACAAAGGAAATGTATGGTGTAGAATCGGTAGATCGCTGGAATATAAAAGCTGTTTATCATGCGATTAAAAACAGTGATGGAGTTATTAGCGGTGGCGGGAGCCTTCTTCAAGATCAGACAAGTACGAAGAGTATTCTATATTATACGGGTATTATGGGACTCGCTCGATTATTAAAAAAGCCGTATTATATTTATTCACAAGGAATAGGGCCAATTACAAAAGGATATAATCGTCTATTAGTAAAATGGAACTTGTCAAAAGCTTCCTATGTATCAGTTCGAGATGAGGATTCGTTTTTATATTTAAAAGGACTTGGTATAAAAAACGATATTGAAATTGTTCCAGACCCTGTTTTAACATGGAAACGAACAAAACAATCGGATTGGTTGCAAAAGCATTCGATACATGGAAAAGTAATCGCGGTTAGTGTACGTTATTGGCATGCAAAAGAAGATTATATAAAAAAATTAGCTATGGCATTAAAAAAATTAAAGCAAGAAGGATACCAAATTTTATTTGTTCCAATGCATGAGCCATTTGATCAAAAAGCTTCGCGTGAAGTAATAGAATTAATGGGAGAAGAGACGTATATGCTTCCATATAAAATGGATATCGACGAGAAAATATTCATTTTATCACAATGTTCATTACTAATTGGTATGCGTCTTCATGCACTTGTTTTTTCTGCAGTAGCCAAAACTCCAATGGTCGGGATTTCGTACGATCCGAAAATTGATTCGTTTTTAAGTCAAGTGAATCAGCCAGTTATAGGAAGTGTAGATGGCGAATGGAGTGCTGAGTATTTATATGAACTTGCAAAAAAGCAATTAATGCAACAAGGAACTGTGCAGCAAGAGTTACAATTAACAATAGATGAACTTCGGTTGCAAGGCAAACAGGCAACAAAGAAACTCATTGATCATATGGAAAAAGACACTTTATTAAAAAAGTAAAGTGTCTTTTATTTTGTTTTTTAATTTAATGAAAATTCTGATTATAAAAACGTTTTATGTTAATTTCTATTTATTATGCTAAAATGATTGCGATTATTATATAATCAAATTTGTGATAATAAATTCGTAGATTACGAGGAGGATAACCTTGAAGACTTTTTCAAAAGGTATAACAGCAGTGGCATTAACGGGATCATTACTTTTAACTCCTATTTCAAGTTATGCGGCAAATGATGATATTACAGGACATATGTTTGAGACGCATATGCGTTCACTTATTACTAAAGGAGTTTTAATGGGGTATGGTGAGAATGTATATGCGCCTGATAAACTAGTAACAAGAGCAGAGTTTGCTACATTCATAGCAAGGGCTTTAAATTTACCGAAAGCTGATTCGAATTTCGAGGATGTGCCGAAGACTTACGGTTTATATGATGGTGTAAGTAGAGCATATGGAGCGAAAATTATTAATGGTCGTACTAATGAGACATTCTCACCAAATGATGTGATTACACGTGAAGAAATGTCGATAATGGTAAAGCGAGCGTTAGACTATAAAAATATTAAAATAGCTGTAAGTCCGCTTACCTTTACTGATAAAGATAGTATTAACTATAAAGAGCATGTACAAGTTATGGTGGCTACTCAAATTATTAAGGGGTATCCAGAAGATAATACATTTAGACCACATTTATCAGCTACAAGAGGTATGGCTTCAGCTATGTTGGATCGCATGCTTCAGACAATTGAAAAAAACGGAAATAGCAATCCTGTAGAAACTAAGAAATATGTCGTGATAAATGTAAGAGAAAACGGAACAGAGCAAGAAGTAGAGCGCTATAATACGTATAAAGAAGCGGTTACGGCTGCTCAAAATAAAGGTATGAGTGCGGTGAAATACGAGAACGAATTTTTATGGATTAAAGATGGTTTTGCAAGTGCGAAGAGAATAACTGGGCAAAATATTATTAATATTTATGACGAGAAATTGTCAGCAGTATATACATATATTCAGTATGGAACAGAATTGAAAGTGTTAGAAATTGGCGAAGATCGTGTGAAAGTTCAAGTTTCTGGTTTGACAGGTTATGTGAAGAAGAATGAAATCACTTTAATTCCTACAAATGAAATGAAACAGTCTTCTTATTATGTGAAATCAGATGGATATTTATACCATAAATATTATACATATAATACAAGCTCACCTGGATATACAGAATTTAGATATGGTGTGGCACCTTCTTTCATGAAGCAAGGACAGCAAATGTATAGTGTAGATGGAAAGACGTTTGGAAATGAAACTTTCTATCAATATTTCAATTATTTATCATTGCGTTCTAAAACAGACTATACAGCTGAACAATTAGATAGTTATGTGAAATCGATTAAGCCAGACTCTCCATTAATTGGTTTAGGAAAGAAATTTAAAGAAGTAGAAAGCAAGTATAATGTAAATGCATTATTCTTATATTCATTAGCAATTCATGAAAGTTATTATGGAACAAGCGCTCTTGCAAAAGACAAAAATAATTTATTTGGTTTAAAAGCAACAGACGATAGTCCATATGGTAACGGGGAAGCATTTAATTCAAAAGAAGATTGTATTGAACATGCAGCAAAAGTATACATGAATGAAGGATATTTAAATCCAGGACATTGGCGTTATACAGCAACATATACAGGTGATAAAGCTGCTGGTTTAAATGCGAAATATGCATCTGATGCGAATTGGGGTAAAAAAGTAGCGGGGCATATGAATCGTTTTGATTCTTATTTAGGTAAAAAAGAATACAACAAGTATAAACTTGCACGTGTGATGAATGATGTGGAAGTGAAAAAGGATCCGCATAGATCAAATGAACGACTTTATCGCTTAACTACAAATAAAGTTGTAACAGTTACAGGTGAAGAAACGATAAATGGACAAGTGTGGGTTAAAATTATTTCTGATAATCCTGCTGTAAATGAAGCATATATCGCAAAAGAAAACTTAGAATACGTAACACACTAATTAAATATAAAAGAGAAAAACTGTTTATCTAGATGCGTTTATAAAAAAGGTGCTCCAAAAGCCAGCATAACTGACTTGTTGGAGCACCTTTTTTTTATTCAATTTCAAAATCAACAATCATATAAGCGAGTATAACAACGAAGAAAATACTAACGGATGGCGCTGTTAATACGTGCCCGGACATAAAGCCGATTCCAAGTGATAGGACGAGCGTGCTAGCCAGTAGCATATATTTCACAGTTAATATTTTCTTGAAGTTTGTCATGATACGAATGAATAATTTAATACCGAAGTATAGAAATGGTATTAAGTAAATAAGGAAACCGACGATTCCGAATGCAAAGAATAGGTCGTGGAAATCCATTTCGATTAACTTAATTTTATCAGTATAGTTACCAGCATAGCCCATTCCGAATAGTTTTTGTGATAGTGGTGCGTCTTTATAGTATTGTTTGTATACTTTTAAAAATTTATCGCGATCACTGTAAATTAAACTTTTCATTTCAGAGTCTGTTAGTTCACCCTGCTCATGTTTTTCTTCTTTAATTACTTTTCCTTCTTTTCTATCCTTTTCTTCTTGTACTGATTTTTTGTATTCGTATATTTGCATGTGGATGCCCATATTTTTTGCGATAGGAGTATGTGGTGTAAGTACAATTAAACCTCCTAGTACAATAGCGGCAACAACTGTATTTACGAGATATTTGAATCCTGTTCCTTCTTTTTTGCGATGAATCATATATTCAATGAATGAGAATAAAAGTGCCACGCCAAGCGTTAGAACAATTGCACCATATCCTACTTTCGTTCCGACCATAATACTTGCATACATCGCAAGCATTGTTGGAATCCAGTAATAGATTTTCGAGAAAGAAGTTGTTTTATGAATCGAATAGAGCACTACGATTGGGAACATAATTGCAAAAATAGAACTTAAATCATTTCCAGCAAAGAACCAACCTCTTGAGCCAATCTTTGAGTGAGGGTAGCTTGGGAAATCTGTACCAGTTTGCATTGCAACAATCAGTGTGATGCTTAAAATTAAAGTTGCATATAAGAAATATGTAATGATTTTATGCAACGTATATTCTTTATTTTTCAACTTTTTAAAGACGATGGTATATCCAAACAGTAGCACAATTGGATATATGCTCTTTAAAATAAACTTTACTTCTTCGCCAAATGAAACTGGAGATTTAATCATCATATTATTTGCAAGACCAATTGCTAGTACGATCCCGAGTAGGCATAAATAGAGAATGTACTTTTTCGCTCCAGGTTGTTCTCTATGAAGAAGTAGATAACCTAATGCAAGAAGCATAAAGGCGAAACGGACTACGATTCCAACTGTTGCGCTCATGTGTAATACATAGATTGAAAAAGACGTTAATAAATCTAAAATTGGTTGAAACACAATGAATAGCAATAGGAAATGCGGGAAGTAGTTATCCGTTTGTTTCAACTTATTAACCATATATTCCTCCATTTCTTCATTCCTTTAGTTCAATACCCAAGAGATGGGGATAAAAGCCTTGTTTACATAATAAGGCGAATGAATTTCAATATTTATTTTTTTGCATCAAAATTAAGAATACACCATTTCATTGTAATGGTAAATAGATGAAAAATATTGATAAACCGACTTTAATTTCTATATTTTTTAACGAAATTGGATGTTTTATACGGAGATATATACAAATTACGAGAAAATTAAGAAAAAAGAAGGATTTTTAACATGCTTTCTATAATTATATAAGTATAATCTTTATGTTGAAAAGAGGGGTATATATAATGGAAGTAACAAGTAAAACAGAATCTGTTGTTGTGAAATATGAAGGGCGCGTAGCAACGGTTATGGTCAATCGTCCAGAGGTTTTAAATGCATTAGATGAACCAACGTTAAAAGAGTTATTACAAAAGTTGAAAGAAGTGGCGGAAAGTTCTGTTCACGTTGTTGTGTTGTGTGGAAGTGGCCGTGGTTTTTCTGCGGGTGGAGATATTAAATCAATGCTTTCAAGTAATGATGAAAGTAGGTTTGAAGGCATCATGAATACAATTTCTGAAATCGTTGTGACGTTATATACGATGCCGAAGCTTGTTATTAGTGCAATTCATGGGCCGACTGCTGGACTTGGATTAAGTATTGCATTAACAGCTGATTATGTTATGGCAGATATATCATCAGTTATTGCGATGAACTTTATTGGAATCGCTTTAATTCCAGATGGTGGTGGCCATTTCTTCCTTCAAAAGCGCGTCGGTGAAAATATGACGAAGAAAATCATTTGGGAAGGGAAGAAATTATCAGCGACAGAAGCGCTAGATATCGGTTTAATTGATGAAGTAATCGGTGAGGATTTCCAAACGGCTGTGAAGCAAAAAATTAATGAATGGTTACAAAAACCAATCAAGGCGATGATTCAAACGAAACAAATTTTATGTGAAGTAAATCGTTCTAATTTAGAACAAACGCTTCAGCTCGAAAAGCGTGGTCAATATGTGATGAGACAAACAGCGGACCATAAAGAAGGTATTGCTGCTTTTCTAGAAAAACGTTTACCAGCATTTAAAGGGGAATAAAGTGAAACTTTAATCCGTGGGGGGTGTTTATCCCCCGCGGATTATTAGTCTGACTGCCCGTTAATTCGAGATAAAGGGAAGAAAGTGCTAACACATTTTAGTATAATTGTGTTAGCACTTTTTTTAGGAGTAATAAATGAAGAAAATTATCGGTGTTATCGTTATGATTTTACTTACATATTATGCTTTGCATAGTACACCATCTCTTGCGGTACGGACTGCATTATTCTTTGAGGGACATCCAACTGTTTCTTTCTCTGGTGAAGTGAAGAAAGAACGGGATGTGAAAAAAGAGGCGATTCCTGATGAGTACCAAACCTTATACGGCGATAAGAAAGAAGAACCAGAGCATTACTTCTTTCCGGTAGTAAAGGCGCACGGATCAGGAATTGATATGTTAAGTGCTTGTGTGGAAAAAGAGTGGTTTTTCTATAAAGCAGAGCTTGGGTGTTATTAAAAGTGGGAGGAAAAGTGATGTCAACTTATAACAGGTTAGTAAGAGATCGTGTCCCGGAGAAAATTTTGATGTCTGGAAAAACATATACAGCACAAAAATTAACAGGGCAAGCTTACATACAAGCGTTAGCGAAAATTGGTACAGAAGAAATTCGTGAATTTGCTTCGATGAAAGAGCGTGAACATGCGCTAGATTCACTTGCAGATGCACTTGAAATTATTATTTCATTAGCGCGTGCAGAAGGTGCAACAATGGAAGATGTAGAGCTTATTCGTAAACAGAAAGAAGAAGAGCGCGGCGGATTTACAAGAGGGATTTATTTGATGGACGTTTCGGAAGAGTAGTTTTATAGAAAAAGCACAACTTACTCAGTAGCGCTGTGCTTTTTTCCTACAATTAGGCTAATGATTAAGAAGATAATAGTTAATGCCCAGCCAATTGTAATTGAGGTAGTAGTGTGAACGACATAAGAGACTTGTAAACATAGTAATGATGATAAAAACCAAATAAGTGCAATATGTACATGTTTTTTCGTTACATTCATTTTTGTTATCTCCTTTTCACTTACTAAACTAAATTTTACTATAATTTAGAAAATTAGACTATATGAGTAGAGGTTTTATTGTAATTTCGCTATACTAAATAGTAGAGAAAACGAGGGGGAAACGACAATGGCACATCATGCGAAAGAAACGATGGAATTAATCAAGGAGCTTGTCTCTATTCCAAGTCCATCTGGAAACACGGCGAAAATTATTAATTTTATTGAAAACTATGTAAGTGAGTGGAATGTAGAGACGAAGCGTAATAATAAAGGCGCTCTTATTTTAACGGTTAAAGGGAAGAATGATGAGCAGCACCGTTTATTAACTGCACATGTTGATACGTTAGGCGCAATGGTGAAAGAAATTAAGCCAGACGGTCGTCTTCGACTATCTATGATTGGTGGATTTCGCTGGAACTCTGTAGAAGGGGAATATTGCGAAATTGAAACGTCAAGCGGTAAGACGTATACAGGTACAATTTTAATGCATCAAACCTCTGTCCATGTGTACAAAGATGCAGGGGAAGCGAAGCGCGATGAGAAAAATATTGAAGTGCGTATTGATGAGCGTGTCTTTTCAGCAGATGAAGTACGTGAGTTAGGAATTGAAGTAGGAGACTTCGTTTCATTTGATCCACGCGTTCAAATTACGAAGAGTGGATACATAAAATCACGCCATTTAGACGATAAAGTAAGTGTAGCAATTCTATTGAAATTAATTAAAAGATTACAAGATGAAAAGGTAACATTACCATATACAACACATTTCTTAATTTCTAATAATGAAGAAATTGGGTACGGTGGAAACTCGAATATTCCAGAGGAAACGGTAGAATATTTAGCAGTTGATATGGGAGCGTTAGGTGATGGACAAGCATCTGATGAATATACAGTATCTATTTGTGCGAAAGATTCTAGCGGTCCATACCATTACGCTTTACGTAAACATTTAGTTGAACTGGCGAAAGCGAATGCTATTGAATATAAAGTGGATATTTATCCATACTACGGATCAGACGCATCAGCTGCGATTCGCGCCGGATTTGATGTGAAACATGCGTTAATTGGAGCTGGTATTGATTCTTCTCACGCATTTGAGCGAACGCATGAGAGTTCTATTATGTATACAGAAGCATTAGTGTATGCATATGTAATGTCTAATTTAATTGAAGAATAATTTCATAGCAAATAGAGAGGGCTGATTGAAAATATTATTTTTAATCAGCTTTTCATTAGCGCAAGTTTTTTATATTCATAAAGGAAAAGTACTCGAAGTGAAAATTGGCGAAGGTGACCTAGGTATTGCAGGAACTTGTTTTAAAGCTTTAGATAAAGGGAAGTTCCTTATAGGGAATTATGATAATGGAGAAGGAATATGGTATTTCTCGACTTTCCAAACAAATCTTGAGACGGGAAAAGCAGAAAGGATCGATCAGGTAAAGCTTTCTTTGGAGGAAGGGAATATATATTAAAGAAAATTTTAAATAATACATTAGGAAAAGCGATTAGAGTACTATGTACTAATCGCTTTTTTATATACATTCATTATCAGTTATATATATACGATTTTTGTTATGTGAAGGGAAAACGTATTTACTATAGATATATAATGTTATAAACTATGAAAGGATTAATTATTAGTTAATACTTTATAGTTAGTTTAATGGGAGAAATTGTATAAATATGAAGTTTCGAGAGGAGATTTATTTTTCATGAAGTACAAAGCAATAGCCGCAGGTATATTAGCAGCAAATTTACTAGCACATCCAATTAGTAGTTTAGCAGAAACGAAGAAATTTCCTGATGTTTCAGACGATGCGTGGTCGAAAGACGCGATTTATTATTTAGTAGAGAGAAATGTAATTAATGGTATGCCAGATGGTAACTTTATGCCACAAGGAAATTTAACACGTGCTCAGGCGGCAAAGATTATCGCAACAGCAATTGGCGTTAAAGTGGATCCAAACGCTAAGCCATCTTTTAATGATTCAAAAAATCATTGGGCAGCTCAATATATTGCAGCGATTGAAAAAAAGGATATTATTAAAGGCCGAGGACCGGGAGTATTTGATCCTGAAGGACAAGTAACTCGTGCTGAAATGGCGGCTATGCTTGTAAGGGCATATGAATTGAAAAGCCAAGTAACCGGAACAGCGCCTACAAAATTTGCTGATTTAGAAAATCATTGGGGTAAAGAAGAAGTAAATATTTTAGTAGAATTAAAACTTTCTTTAGGTACAGGTGACGGCTGGAAACCAGATAATTCTATTACACGTGAACAGGCAGCTCAGCTTACTGCTCAAACAGATAAATTTGGAAAGAATAGTAATCGTCCAGTAGAAACAAAGAAAATATATATGGATAGAAAATTCATTACATATCACGGACCATCATTAACATCTGGGATTAGTGCAAATCAGCATGATCCACAAATGGTTGAAGTAAAAGAAGAGCGAGATGGATGGATCAAAATTGCAACAAGTAACGGTGATAAATGGACACCTTTAGTAGAGAAAACAGAAGCTATTAAGGAAGGATTCACTACATATGCAGGGACTACCCATACTTCTAAAGTACTAGGTACATATGGAGCACAACAAGTAACTGTTATTGAAGAAAGCGGCAGCTGGATTCGCATCCGTACAACTAGTGGTTTCCAATGGGTTGATAAAAACCAATTGAACCCAGCGAAACAAGGGAACTTCTTAGAAGGAAAAGCGATTATTATTGATCCGGGTCATGGCGGGGTTGATCCAGGGCATTCTGGTGTGAAAATGGATGAAAGTGCTATCGTATTAGATACATCTTTACGCGTACAAAAACTATTTGAACAAAAGACACCATTTACTGTTTTATTAACACGTAATGATGATACACGTCCAGGAAATACCTCTGGTGAATCTTTGAAAAAACGTATAGAATTTGCGCAAGAAAATAAAGGTGATATTTTTGTGAGTGTTCATGCAAACGGGTTTAATGAACAAGTAGAAGGAACAGAAACGTTCTACTACAGATCAGCATCAAATCCAAATTCAGAAGAGAGCCGTGTACTAGCAGAAAAAGTACAAAAACGTTTAGTACAAGCACTTCAATCAAATGATAGAGGTGTAAAAACAGAAGACTTCTATGTAGTGAAATACAATACAATGCCTGCTATTTTAGCTGAACTAGGTTTCATCGATGCTAAAGGCGAAGGTGAAAAACTAGCTACTGAACAATGGAGACAACGTGCAGCAGAAGCAATTTATTCTGGTATTCTAGATTACTATGAATGGCAAGGTAACGATGTATCTTCTTATCGTTAATAATAGAAAAAATTATGGAAGAGATTGCCATAGGCAGTCTCTTTTTATTTATAAAACAAATTATAAAGGTTTCTCTTTATTTCGGGCATATGATATCATTTAATTTTATATGAAAAAGTATTTGAGTAATTTTGATCATAACAATTTTAAACGATAAAGGATGATAATAGATTGAGTAATCATAGTAAAACACCTGCATGTATATATACGTATGCATTTCGCGAAGAGGAGCGTGCTTTATGTTACTTGGAAATGCGCTCGTTCTTTGGAATGGAGGCTCACGTTAATATTTTGAAAAGTGATGTCAAAATTGACCCGAGTAGAAGTGCGTTTATGAAAGAGCGCGTTGAGGTTATGTATGAAGGAGACGACTTAGAAAGTATTTTAAAACAAGTAGAACAAATTGATTTGGCGGGGGCGTCATTTAAAGTTATCTTCGTTAAAATCAATGATCTTGGGAAAGAAAATAAAATTGAATATGGGGAAAGACGTCTCATTGAACGCGACCTCGGTATGCATATTGAAGGAGAAGCGGATGTTCGTAATCCAGAGCGTGTATTCGGGATTGTTCCTCTTGGAGGACGCTGGTACTTCGGACACTATGTAGAAAGTGAGCCAGTTTGGTATCATCACATAAAAAAACCGCATAGTTATTCGACATCTCTTAGCACGCGTGTTGCGAGATCAGTTGCAAATATCGCTGTACCAAATCCAGAGGGAGTACGAGCTATTGATCCGTGCTGCGGCATTGGAACAGTAGTAGTAGAAGCACTTTCTATGGGAATTAACATTGTTGGTAGAGATATAAATCCACTTGTGGTTCTTGGAACGAGGAAAAACATCGCACATTTTGGGTTTGAAGGAACAGTAACAAAAGGTCCAATCGAGGAAATTACTGAGAATTACGACGTTGCGATTATCGATATGCCGTACGACTTATTTACGCATGCAACACCAGAAGACCAGTTCTCAATTCTTTCAAGTGCGCGCCGCATTGCAAAAAAAGTAGTCGTTGTCACGATGGAAACAATGGACGACATGATTCATGAAGCGGGATTTGAAATTACAGACCGCTGTATCACAAGAAAAGGATCATTTTCTAGACAAATTCTTGTTTGTGAATAGGAAAGGTCACCCGTTTATTAAATTAATAAATTACAGGATAGTTAGTCCATTATGAGGCTGATTATCCTTTTTTATTTAACAACAAATACAAAAACTCCATTTTGAATAAAGATTGATCAAAATGGAGTTACCCTTTTTAGCTAAGTATGAGATTTTTATAAAAAAGTTTGATTATTTTACTGAGCCTTAATGAATAACATTTCAAGAATACCAATAAAAAGCATAATCAGTCATAACTGAAGAATCACCCAACTGATGTAACATAGCTGAAATATTCCCTCTATGATAGGTTCCATGATTCACAACGTGTAAGACCATTTCAGATATACTTGTTTCTCTTAATCCTGCCCATGGATTATCCAACATTATTCTCTTTTCCATATCTTCCTGTCTGTTCAAAAAGGTTTTAAACCGGGATGTTAAAGTGTGAAATTCCGTTTCTAAGTCTTCAATGGGCAGTTTCTCAATCTTTTCTTGAATTTGAAATGAAGATTGCATTGCTTCATTCATACTCTGACCCTCAAGGGTATGAAGCCATCCATATTCCACCAAATAGAGATGAGATAAAACCTTTGAAACAGAAGAAAAGACACTTTTCATTTCCTTTTGATATTTCTCAGGAGAAAGTGTCTTAAGATGATCAATAATCCGTTGATTTGCCCATACATGATAGTTATATAGATTTTCTACATGATTGGCCATACAATCGCCTCCTTATCATCACGTTTTTTAATGTTCTTTATCAGAATGAATTATTCCTTTAAATATCATTACTTATTTGATGAGATCTTCAACTAAATGGCCCAATTGTTGAACAAAGGTCAAAGCAATCTTCAACTAACCTGCCCCGTTAGTTGAAGTACATTTCTTCACAATGTTTATCGTTAGATTAACATAAATATCCAACAAGAAAACATCAAGCTTTTTTACAAAGCTACACTTGTGACAAAAAAGCTTATTTTTTCATTTTGTGGTGATTCTGAATTCTTAAGTTGATGGGCATGCCTGTGTAGGTGATCTTTTTTTGGTTTGTATCAATGTGTGATTAGTTGGTAGTTTAGATGGGAGATTTGACGGGATTTGTTGAATAGACGATATATCTCGAGAGTTGTTTTGTTAGTGAATTACTCTTCTTTCGTTGTCTCTTGTTGTGCGATTAATAAATTGCGTAATACGTGTGCGCGGTAACTTTCTAGTTTTCGTCCTTCATGATAGCGAACACCTAATTTCTTTAGTTCAGCTACGTACCAGCCTTTCGTTCCGTAATACATGAGACCACTTCCTTTTTTCTTTTGAACAGTATATGTGCCTGGGTGAGAGAATTTTCTTTTTTTATTCATGAAATTTGCGGAATTTAACATTGAATATTCAGTTTATTTTTATTATGATTAACTTATTATCGGATGACAGTGATTAGCCTCGCTGTAAGCCAGAATTTATGTTTGAAAAAGAAGAGAGTAACTTCTTTCCACTTGAGCTTCTTTAGAAGAAGTACGAGCTATAAGGATAAGGGTAGTAAAATTCAATGCAAATGTGTACATTGTTTTTCTGGCTCTTAACATAGTAACGGAGGATGAAATATGCGTAAAGGGACTTTTTTTATGGCAGGACATTCGAGACTTCCGAAAGGTATGGCTGTTCGCAGTATGTATGAAACATTAACAATTACAATTGAGGCAGATCATAAATATCATGTCATTATTGAAGCGTCATGTACGCTTGCGACAGAGCATGGTAGAGACTTCGTCGCTCAAATGTTGAGAGGACATAGTTTGCAAGATGGTATTGAGGAAATCGTTCAAGATATTACGGACCATTATCAAGGAAAAGCGCAAAATGCTATCGTCAGTGCGGTGAAAGATTTACATCGCCAATATGTAAGTTATTTAAATGATGAACAGCCCAGGGGAGAGTACGAGGAAACAACACCATAAAAACTATCTAGTTAACAACCATAAACGAGAGCCAGTTGTATTTCTTTTAAAGAGATACGACTGGCTTATTTTATTGAGGAGGCAAGAACTATGAAAAAGTTAAATGAAGTGTAAGTTGTAAAACAAGAGATGAAAAAAAGAGGGTGCGTAGAAAGTAAGGGGGTTTTTAAAACGTATAAAGTATGTAGAGAAAATAATAAAAAACAAATTGACAGTTAGAATATTTTGAATTATTATTTAATTAATAAGATCCATACGAGAAATTAGCCTTCTCTATATTCGATCTTGCTTTCCTGTTTTACAAATATTTTCATACAAACTGTCTATTATTATTGTACTTTAAGAGATTAAAGAACACTCGTAATTATGAGCCAGTTGTACGTTTCTACGATTTTATGTCGTGGTATGCGTATGACTGGCTTTTTCGTTGTTAGGACAGTAAGACCGAATCTCAGCATAAGAAGATAAGGATAACTGTCTGTAAAAAACGTCAATAAGTTCTTCATATTTAAATTAGGGAGGAATTGAAATGTCGATTATTACAGAACAAAATGCAAAGATGAAATTTGCAAAGAAATATGAGGGGTATGAAATTGCTCCTCATCCAGAGCATAAACGTTTATATCATATTACGCTAAACCAGCAATTGCTTAAGCAGTTTTTTGAAGAGGTAAAAGAGCATTCAGAGCAGTCATTACAATACATTCCTTATTCTCGGTTTAATCTTGCGGATGGAATGAGAAAGATTTTTGGGCAATCATTTATGGATAACATTCGCGGCATTGTTCATGACCGTGAAACGGGCGGATTTACAATTGGGGTACAAGGTGAAACGTCAGATCCAGCAGACTACGTGAAATTTGCAACAGCATTAACACATTTAATCGGGGAGCCAAACTTTGATGCAATGACAGGAACGTATTATGCTAGATTTAATGTGAAAGATACGGATAGTAGTGATTCTTACCTTCGTCAAGCGTACCGATTGTTTACACTGCATACAGACGGTACATTCGTTGATGAGCCGACAGATTGGCTTCTTATGATGAAAATTGAAGAGCAAAATGCAGTAGGTGGAGAATCTCGTTTACTACATTTAGACGATTGGGAAGACCTTCATAAATTTAGAAATCATTCGCTCGCATCTGTTAAGGTTACGTATAAAGCGCCACCAAGTAAAAATGCGCAAGAAATCGTCTATCGTGAAACGTTTTTTGATGTGAATAACGCACCATGTATTTGCTTTATTGATCAGTTCGCTTATCCAGATAATATTGAACAAGCAAACTATCTGAAAGACTTATCATATTCTGTTGAAAACTCACCAGCAACACATGCATTGAAATTACCAATTGGTGACTTAGTTCTTTTAAACAACTTATTTTGGATGCACGGAAGAGCTGCGTTTGAGAAAAATAAAGATTTATATAGAGAACTAATGCGTCAACGTGGTTGTTTTTCTAAATAAGTTTGTACGGCGGGTCTTAAAAAAGACCTGCCTTTCATCATATTAAGGGGGAAGTAGGATGTATGACTTTATAATTATTGGCGGAGGAATTGTTGGGCTTTCAACGGGAATGGCTTTAACGAAAAAATTCCCTCGTGCGAAAATCGCGATCATTGAAAAAGAAAAGGAACTTGCACATCATCAAACTGGACATAATAGCGGAGTAATTCACTCTGGAATTTATTATAAACCAGGGAGTTATAAAGCGAAGTTTGCCAAAGAAGGAAACGCAGCTATGGTTCAATTTTGTAAAGAAAATGACATCGCTTATGACATGTGCGGAAAAGTAATTGTCGCTACAGAAAAGGACGAACTTCCTCTTTTACATAACTTATATGAAAGGGGCTTACAAAACGATTTACATATTGAAAAAATAGATAAAGAAGAATTAGCTGAAATTGAACCGCATGTAAAAGGACTTGGCGCAATCCGTGTTCCTTCTTGCGGGATTGCTGATTATAAAGGAGTAAGTTATGCATTTGCCCGTTTGATCCAAGAAAGCGGGGGAGAAGTACATTTAGGAACAGCGGCAGAGCGTATTACGGAGAAAAAAGACGCTGTAACAATTGAGACGAATCAAGGGATATTTAAAACGAAATTTCTCATTAACTGCGCCGGCTTACATAGTGACCGTATTGCGAAAAAGACAGGCATATTAACGGATATGAAAATCGTTCCGTTTCGTGGTGAATATTACGAACTTGTCCCAGAAAAACGCCATCTCGTAAAACATTTAATCTATCCAGTTCCAAATCCAGAATTCCCGTTTTTAGGTGTTCATTTCACAAGAATGATAAACGGGGATGTACATGCAGGACCAAATGCAGTATTAAGCTTCAAACGCGAAGGCTATACGAAAACAGACTTCAACATAAAAGACTTCATGGAAACAATGACATACACAGGCTTTTGGAAAATGGCGATGCCAAATATGAAAGAAGGCATAAAAGAAATGGTGCGCTCATTTAGTAAACAATCATTTTTAAAAAGCTTACAGCGCTTAATACCAGAGCTTACAGAGAAAGATATCGTGCCAACCCATGCAGGTGTAAGGGCACAAGCCATTTTATCAAACGGAAATATGGTTGATGACTTCTGCATTATCCCTGGCATCAATTCTCTGCATATTTGCAATGCACCATCCCCGGCCGCAACGGCTAGTATAAAGATTGGTGAGGAGATTGCTAAGCAAGTGCCGGATGTGGTGGCGGTTAGGGTTTGATGGGTCAGGGTGATTTTTCTTTAGTATCAGGGCTACGAAATTGAAAACTATTTAAAGAAAATACGACATCACTTCTATTTCTAGTTTATTAAAATAGGATTTATAGTAAGAATTTCTAAAAATATAAAGGAGGGATATGCTTTGTTTCCAGGTACTTTATATGAAACACATGTTAAAACAAAAAATTTAGAAGTGGCAAAAGAGTTTTATACTAAACTTGGATTATTTCATGCTCGCACTATTGAAGAACGCCGTGTAGCTTTCTTTTGGTTTGATAAAGAAAATAAGAAGGAACAAATGCTGGGCATTTGGGAAGTATCGGAAGAAGCATTCCATACAAGTCACTTTGCATTCAAGGTTAACTATGAAGAAATCATTCATGCAAGAGAATGGCTTCTTAATAAAGGAATAAACCCAAGGGCTGCTTTCGGTCTTGAACCTTCTGAGCCTATGGTTCAAACTTGGACACCTAGTGCAAATCTTTATTTTTACGATCCTGACGGCAATTCTTTAGAATTTCTATGTTTACTTCCTGAAAAGAAAAAAGTAAAACAAGACGTCATGTATTTGAGTGAGTGGGAAAGCTTGGAGAGTGAAGAATAAATTTGATTTTTAACTCAAATCCCGCAAAACTATGGCTTAAATCACCCCCTGAGTTTTCGGGGGGATCTTTTTGTTTTGGGGCTAATAATCACCTACTGTATAAAAAAATAGACAGTAGTATTTATTTTTCAAAAAATGTATACAGATTTATCCCGCATTAACTGCCCGTAAAAGCCCGATTGGTGTGGGCGAATAATCAGTGGGGGATGGAGCCCCCCCACTGATTAAAGTTTCACTTTATACTCTATGCGTTGGCATGATACTTGCAATGAAAATAGTATTAACATATAGGGGAGAGATAGAAATGAAGGTTAGTAAAATATACACAACAATTGATGCTCACGTAGCTGGGGAACCACTTCGAATTATTACGGGCGGAGTGCCAGAGATAAAGGGAGAAACGCAACTAGAAAGACGCGCATACTGCATGGAACATTTGGATCATCTTCGCGAGGTTCTTATGTATGAACCGAGAGGACATCACGGCATGTACGGTTGTATCATTACTCCGCCCGCAAGTCCTCATTCTGATTTTGGCGTATTATTTATGCACAATGAAGGCTGGAGTACGATGTGTGGTCACGGAATTATCGCTGTTATTACAGTTGGAATTGAAACAGGTATGTTTGAAGTGACAGGAGAAAAACAAAAATTCATTATTGATAGCCCTGCCGGGGAAGTTATTGCGTATGCAAAATTTAACGGGAGCGAAGTAGAGGCAGTATCATTTGAAAACGTTCCTTCGTTCGTATACAAGAAAGACGTTCCTATCAAAATAGATGACTATGAATTTCAAGTAGATATCGCGTTTGGCGGAGCATTCTACGCTGTAGTGGATAGTAAAGAGTTTGGTTTGAAAGTCGATTTTAAAGATTTAGCTGCAATTCAAACGTGGGGCGGTAAAATTAAACACTACATTGAAAGTCAAATGGAAGTAAAACATCCACTTGAAGAAGATTTAAAAGGAATATACGGCGTTATTTTCTCAGATGAACCGAAAGGAAAAGACGCTAGCTTACGAAATGTAACGATCTTCGCTGACGGGCAAGTCGACCGTTCCCCTTGCGGTACAGGAACATCCGCAAGAATCGCAACTCTTTTTGAAAAAGATGCCTTACAAAAAAGAGAGATGTTCATCCACGAATGCATTACTGACGGCCAATTTGAGGGAGAAGTATTGTCGGTAACAGAGGTAGATACATATGAAGCTGTCGTTCCGAAAGTAACGGGGAATGCATTTATTACAGGATTTCATCAGTTCGTTGTAGACCCGAGAGATGATTTGAATCGGGGATTTTTGTTAGAGTAGAAGGAGGAGGTGGAAAGATATGCTAGTCATAAGCGCGAACGAACAACGAAACTTAGTAAATATGAAGGAAGTCATTGAATACGCGGCGCTTGCTTTAAAAGAATTTTCAGCAGAAAGAACGATCACACCAATTCGCGGTTCATTACCATTTGCGAACGAGCAAAATACCGCATTAATTATGCCTTCAGTAGCGGAAGGACTCGAAGCGCTCGGTTTAAAAGTAGTAACGGTAGCTCCGCATAATAAAAAGATAGGAAAGAAAACGATAAACGGAATTGTTATGCTATCAGACTTTCAAACGGGAGAACCACTCGCACTTTTAGAAGGATCGTACTTAACGATGATTCGAACAGGAGCCTTATCAGGAGTAGCGACAAAACATTTAGCTCGTCATAACGCAAAAAACTTATGCATTATCGGTACTGGTGAACAAGCGAAAGGAATTGCAGAAGCTGTACTTGCAGTTAGAGACATCGAAAAAGTCACCTTATATAACCGAACGGAAGAAAAAGCGTATGCATTCGCGCAATATATCCAGGAGACATTTAACAAACCAGCTTACGTCTACAGGGATCCAAATGAAGCAATAAGCGAAGCGGACATCATCGTCACAACAACGAATGCATCCACACCAGTCTTCTCAGAAAAACTACAAAAAGGCGTCCACATAAACGCCGTCGGTTCATTCAGACCGAGCATGCAAGAACTACCATCTCACGCTATCGCGGGCGCAAACAAAGTAGTAGTCGAATCAAAAGAAGCAGCACTAGAAGAAACAGGTGACCTTCAAGTCCCGATAAAAGAAGGGTTATTTGAGGCGAGCGACATCTATGCTGAACTTGGTCAACTTATAAGCGGGGAAAAGGCTGGTAGAGAGAACGATGAAGAGATTACTATTTTCAAATCGGTTGGTTTGGCGGTAGTGGATATTATAGTTGCGAAATACTTATATGAAAAAGCGATGGAGAATGGAATGGGTACTATGATTCAGTTGTGAGGCTGCCTTTTGGTGGTCTTTTTTTGGTGGGGCGTGGCGCCGCTTTGGGGTTGGTTGCGGGCGAATTACAGATTTATTTTATTTAAAATTTATATATATAAATTACAAAAGGCGTTATATAATCTATAAGGATGAAAACGGTTTATGAAACAATTAAGAAAGGAGTATAAAGTATGGAGGAATGGATTGCAAGTCAGAAAGAAACCAACCATCATAAAATAGCGATAACATTATTTCCTATCATTTTATTTTTAGGATATATCCATCCAGGATTATTTGGTTTTGGACTATTTTTATTTTTTATTATTACATCATTTAAGTTATTGAAGAAAATGTTATTTTTCATGCTCATATTAGGCATAATAGCGGCAATTCTTCCGTTTTTAGCACCAATTATTTTTATTGTTATGCTCGTTCTCTTTTTTATGAGAATTCAGTTTGTGCTAAAAAATTGGAGGCCTTTCTTAGCTGGATTGCTTGTATATGGAATTGCGGCTATTTTATTAGCCAGAATGAGTTTCGATCCTACTAGTGCGTCTTTAGCCTACGATTCTTCACCTAGTAAAGTAATGGAGTCTATTATCGTTTCGGCGTTAGGCTTTATTGGTATAAGAGCAACGTTAATTTGGTTGTATGGACATAGTTATAGTAGTTATGCAGCTCTTGGAATTATGGGAAGTGTACCTCTTATTATTATTTCTTTCATTTTGCCATTTTTAAAAATGCATGTTGGTGGAGATGTGTATGTCGCAGAACCAGGAGTGGTTGATGGACACGCTGTGACAGGAGAAACAGTTGTACATTCTTCAGAGGCGCATATAGCTAAGGGAACGAATGTGCAACCATATGTAAGAACGGCGCCAGATGGAGACGTAACGAATAACTTATCGTATCACGGCCCCGATGCAAAGCCTGTGAATACAGAAATGGTAGCAGTGAAAGGCCATGTAAGAACAGTGCCAGATGGAGATGTAACGAATAACTTATCGTATCATGGTCCGGATGCAAAGCCGGTGAATACAGAAATGGTAGCAGTGAAAGGCCATGTAAGAACGGTGCCAGACGGAGATGTAACGAATAATTTATCGTATCACGGCTCAGATGCGGAATCGGTGAATGTAGAAGCACACGACTATGCAAAAACTAGTTTGGATGGAGATACGGCTAAAGCTAAAGACTCTTCACAGTGGGGGAGCATGACCCCAGAACAGAAAGAAACCGCTTTGAATGCATTTAATGGAGTATTAATTGGACAAGGAACGATAGATAAACTGTTAAAACGTGTTGAGCCGAAGAAAGGGCGGAGTCGTTTTTGCGGACATTGTGGTAAGGAAAGGTCTGGAAGAGAAAGGTTTTGTGTCGCATGTGGCAGTAATCTTGAAAATGATGAGCTAGCTCCAAAACAAGCGGATAGTAAAAAAGAAAAGGATTTCGTGTTGTTAGGCATTACGGGAGTAATCGGTGTAGCAGTTGCGCTGCTTACGGTGAAAATGTTATTTTTCTCAGGTGATGATAAAATCACAACTCCGGTGGAAACTAGCGAAAATATGGAAGCGCAAACTACACAACTAAGCACCGCATCATTAGCGGATATAGATGGTTATTGGGTAGATACAAGTGATCCTAGTTATGTAGGGATTAATGTAACTGGAGATAAAAAAGGCGAAATAACACTCTATAACGGTGAAAAAAACGTTACATACTTATTTAAAGAACAAAATATTGATGAGAAGAAAATTAGTTTACGCATTTATGAGGTGAAATCTAATTTAGAAACATTCACACCATTTAATGTTCAGGTGAATGTAGTAGATGACGAGGAGATTGAGTTAATAAGACTAGGGCATCAAGAAGAAAACCTCTCGCTAAAACGAATGACGAAAGAAGAGTTTATGAACAATTATGAGCCTGTTGATGAGAAAAAAACGTATACAGGACAAAATGATAAACGTGAACAATCTAATCGCACGAAAACAACGATACCATTCACACAGGTAGAAGGTGACTGGATCAATACTACCGGTGGGGATGGCATAGCTTTTGTATTAAGTGAAGGAGATAAAAGCGGTGAATTAATTATCGCAAAGGAACAGCCAGGCGGCCGTCTTCCACAACATAAATTCTATATAAGCTCTGAACCGAAGAGTGGGGATAATACATATATCATCTCGGTCAAACAAAACTCAGGTGAATACAAAAAAGTAGAGTTAACGTTGGCGGAAGATCGATTACGAATGAAGGTGGATGGGCAGGAGAGTGTTTATCGGAGAGGATAGAAACGGTTTTGTCTCAAAAGGTGTAAATTAGTTTTACTATAATATATAAGAGAATCGTTTTTTTATTTAATTTTGTTGTGGTGACTCTTATATGTACAACGAAATTTAAAAGGCATTACGAGGAGAAGTCGAAATAGACGAAGGACTGTAAGAATGGTTAGGGAAATTTGATTTAGAAGATGTTAATGATATGTTGGAACACGTGAATTCTGTGCGGACATCAAATCATTAATTCAATTGGCGTATGAAAAAAGCTGTACCTCTAATAATTAGAGGTGCAGCTTTTTTACCACTCCCGCCATTCTTCTGTTATATCTTCTTCGGATTCTAAGCCAGCTATTCGTGCTGCTGCATCGATAAATTCATAGAGATCTTCTCTTTCCATTGTTTCGATAAAATGGTCATGTTCGATATTTAGTTCATTTAGTTTAATAACTACCTCTTTAACAACTCGCATTACTTCGACTTCGGTTGGAGTCTCGCCTAATTGCTCTAGATGGTTAATGTAAGTGTCAAGAACCTTATTTGTTGCACTTATATTTTCTTCAGTGAAAAATTCCCCATCTTCATCATGCTCAACCCATGGGGTTGTTGGTTTGTTTTTTTTCAATTCATCAAACGTCATGATAACCTCCTAAAAATGTTTTTTTATCTTTAATCTCATTCTACATTTTCAATTATATATAACAACCATTTCAGAGAAACTTTCTGTAGGCTGCTAGTTTTTCAACGCATTTTACGAGGCCACCTATTCGTGGTCTTTTTATTTTACCCCCCGCATAAATATATTTTATCGCAAGAATTCATTAATAGATTTCAAACTGTCTATCTTTGCGAAAAAGTTTGACAATACATAAGGGTAGTGGTAATTTAAAACCTATAAGAAAACTCGGTATTAATTCCGAGTTTTCTTATAGGTGTAAATAGTCGAGAGGGGTCGAAATATGAAGAAGAAGTTGTTTGCATTACCATTTGTCCTACTATTACTTATTGCATTAGCGGCTTGCTCAGGGGAGAAAGATTCTTCGAAGCAAGCGAACACTAGTAAATCAGGGACTCCGGAAGACGGAGGAACGTTAACAGTTGGTGTTAGTGATAATCCAGATACGATGAACCCGCTTTATGCGAATGATCGTGTGTCGTTAACAATACAGCAAGCTTTATATGCACCGCTGTATCATATGGAAGACGGTAAGAAAAAGTTTGTTCTTGCTGAGAGCTTTACGCCTTCAGAGGATCAATTAACATGGACTTTAAAATTAAAGGATAATTTGAAATGGCATGATGGTAAGAAAATTACATCAGATGATATTGTATTTACATTCAAATCTATTCTAGATGAGAAGCAAAATAGTTCAAGCCGTGAAAATTTTATTTTTAAAGGAAAGCCGCTTGAGGTGAAAAAAGTGGATGAGCTAACGACTCAATTCGTTTTACCACAAGTAAGTGCATCTTTCGAAGGGGTTATGAACGATTTCTTCCCAATTCCGAAACATGTATTTGAAGGTGAAGCGGATTTAGTGAAGAGTAAGAAAAACTTACAACCCGTAGGATCAGGTCCATTTAAATTAAAAGAGTTTAAATCAGATGAATATGTTGCGCTAGAGCGATTCGATGATTATTTTGCTGGTAAAGCGAAATTAGATTCTGTCGTGTACCGCGTTGTAAAAGACCGTAATACAGCAAACGTTTCACTACAAAATGGTCAAATTAATATGAAGATGATTGAGCCGCAAGACTTTAAGAAATTAGATAGCACTGGGAACTTCTCAATGGTCACATTCCCTGAAGGTAGATTATTCTACTTAGCTTATAACTTTAATACAGACCTTATGAAGAAAAAAGAAGTGCGCCAAGCAATTGCGCATGCATTAGATAAGAAAGAAATGATTAACTCAGCGTTCGTTTCTAGTCAATTTGCAGAACCGGCAAATTCAATCTTAACACCAGACGCTATGTATTATGCGAAAGATATTAAAGAGTATAAGTATGATCAAAAAGAAGCGAAAGATTTATTAGCAAAAGCTGGTGTGAAAGATAAAGAAAAAATCCGCGTTATGTATGTAACGAATAATAAAATCATGGAAAGTCTAGCACTTTATACACAGCAAAAATTACAAGAAGTTGGCTTACAAGTTGAACTGAATGCATTAGATGCTAGTGCAGCAAGTGAAAAAGGCTTAGATAAAGAGAATAAAGAATATGACATTACATTCGGTGGTTACATAATGGGACCAGAGCCAGATTCATATAAGAGCCTGTACTTAAGTAATGCGGAATACAATTATGCACGTTATAAAAATGCTGACTTCGATAAGTTATGGGAAGAAGCTGCGGTTGAAACAGATAAAACAAAACGCGCAGAGCTATACCACAAAATCCAAGATACAGCTAGAGAAGACTTACCTTATCTTCCAATCGCATATCCGAAAGCAGTTATTGCAGTAGATAAAAAGTTTGATGGATTAAAAGAAGCAAAAGCAATTCCAGTTACAATGTTTGAAGATCTATCGAAGATTTATGAAGTGAAATAAGAAACTGTAAAGAAGCTGGTGAAAATCAGCTTCTTTATCCCGCTTTAATGGGCAGTAAGACTCCCACCTCAAAATCCGGCGAATGCGAGGAAGTTAGGCGGGAGTAGGGCTGATTAAAATTTCACTTTATCCCGCATTAACGGGCAGTAAGACTCCCACCTCGAAAGTCAACTGAGGCAAAGAAGTGAGGTGGGAGATCAACTGCCTGTAAATGCCCGATTGGTTCAACTAATAATCAGTGGGGATGGACAAAACCCCCACTGATTAAAGTTTCACTTTATCTTGGGGGGGGAAGTTTGTGTATAAAGTAATTGCAAAGAGGCTTTTAAATGCGATTCCGCTTTTATTTGTTATTTCTATTATTTCTTTTCTATTAATAAAACTAGCGCCGGGCGATCCTGTTCGAAACTTTGTAACGCCGAATATGAGTCCGATTGATGTCGAGCGTATTCGCAAAAGTTTAGGACTAGATCAGCCGATTTACGTGCAATATTTTTTATGGTTAAAAAATATTTTAACAGGGAATTTTGGATACTCACTTCAAAACCATCGTCCTGTTTTAGAACTTATTACAGAAAGATTACCCGCAACAATTGGGTTAATGGGATCATCTTTACTCGTCTCATTTGTAATCGCAATACCGCTTGGATTATTTACAGGTGTGAAAAAGAACTCGTTCTTTGAACGCATTGTGAACTTCATCTCCTATGTGGGAATCTCAATGCCAGTCTTTTGGTTCGCGTTACTATTAATCTACTTATTCTCTTTAAAGTTGAACATGCTTCCGAGTATGGGTATGCGCACAGTCGGTCAAGATTCCTTCTGGGATATTGTCCAGCACGGTATTTTACCTTGCATGGTGCTAGCGTTCCAAAACATCTCTGTCTATATGAGATATATTCGCTCAAGTACCATCCAGCAATTAGAGGAAGATTACGTACAAATTCAATATGCGTACGGTGCTTCACAGAAAACAGTTTTATTTAATCACGTACTTCGAAACGTATTAATACCGATCATTACAATTTTCGGATTATCCATTCCAAGTTTAGTAGGCGGAGCGTTCATTACGGAAACAGTATTCTCATGGCCGGGACTTGGTTCACTCGGGGTAAATGCTATTTTTAGATTTGATTATCCAATTATTATGGCAATCACATTATTATCATCGTTCATGTTAATTCTCGGTAATTTAATTGCTGATATTTTATATGGCGTAGTAGATCCGCGCATTCGAATGAGGGGGTGATTTGGAATGAACAATAGGAGATTTCAAACGATAAAAAATAGTTTTACAAAAAATAAGTTTGTAGTAATGGGAGTTATTATACTGGGTGTTTTAACAATCGCGTCTCTTTTCGCATTCGTATCACCGTACGATCCTAGTAAAATGTCGATTCCAGATCGTTTACAAGAACCGAGTATGATTCATCCGTTCGGCACAGATGATTACGGAAGGGATTACTTAACGAGAGCGTTATATGGCGGACGAGTTTCCCTTGCTGTTGGTTTTCTAGCGATGGTTGTTTCCATTACAATCGGGACCGCAGTAGGAACAATTAGCGGATATTTTGGCGGAAAGTTAGACAACTTCTTAATGCGAATTGTTGAAGTTTTAATGTCAATTCCATCATTCTTTTTAATGCTGTTATTAAATGCGTATTTAAAACCAGGAATTACAACGCTTGTTCTTATTATCGGATTATTAACGTGGATGGACACCGCGCGTATCGTAAGGGCAGAAACGTTATCTGTAAAAGAGCGTGAATACGTGTTATACGCAAAAGTATCTGGACAAAAATCACTCATGATTATTATAAGACACATCATTCCTAACATTTTATCAACCATTATAATCGCAGCGACATTAACAATTGCGACATCGATTTTAATGGAATCATCACTTAGCTTCTTAGGATTAGGTATTAGAGAACCAGATTCTTCTTGGGGCAGCATGCTAAATAATGCGCAAGGATACATAGGTGAAGCTTGGTATTTAACACTCTTCCCAGGGTTCCTTATTTTATTAACAGTACTAAGTTTTAACGTAATCGGTGAAGCGTTGAAAAAAGCTTTCGCGCCAAAAGGGGCTCATCATGAGAACTAATGCTTTAAGTGAGGGGGAGTGAAAAGCGTGTCTGAAAAACTATTAGAAGTGAAAAACTTAAAGACTTCTTTTTTCATAGAAGACGGCGAAGTAGAAGCGGTTCGCGGCGTTTCATTTAGCTTGAAAAAGGGTGAAGTCGTTGGGATTGTTGGCGAATCGGGAAGCGGAAAGAGCGTTATGGCGAAATCCGTTATGGCCCTCGTTACGTCGCCAGGGAAAGTGAAAGAAGGAGAGATTCTTTTTCAAAATGAAAACGTGCTTTCTAAATCGGAGAAAGAATTGCGTTCTATTAGAGGAAATCAAATTTCACTCATATCTCAAGATCCAATGTCGGCATTAAACCCAGTTGTGAAAATTGGAAAGCAAATGACGGAAGTAATTATTCGGCATCAAAAAGTGAAAAAGAAAGAAGCACAAAATATCGCGGTCAATTTGCTAAAACAAGTCGGTCTTTCTTCACCGGAAGAAAGGGTAAAACAATATCCGCATGAACTAAGCGGCGGAATGAAGCAGCGGGTTATGATTGCAATGGCGATGTCTTGTAACCCAGACCTTCTCATTGCGGACGAACCGACGACTGCGCTTGATGTAACGATACAAGCACAAATACTAGATTTAATGAAAAACTTAAAAAACGAAACGAATATGTCGTTACTTCTTATTACACATGATCTTGGAATTGTTGCGCAAAACTGTACACGCGTCATCGTTATGTACGGCGGGCTTATTATGGAAGAAGGACCTGTACTTGATATTTTTCAATCGCCGAATCATCCATATACGAAAGGGCTATTAAACTCTCTGCCAAAAATATCGAACGGAGTAAAAGAAAGACTAGCTCCAATTCAAGGTGTCACGCCCAACTTACTACACCCGCCGAAAGGGTGCCCATTCGCAGAGCGTTGCCCACATAAAATGGACATTTGTGAAAAAGAACGTCCACCATATTTTGAAATCGGAAACGGAAGACGCTCTATGTGCTGGCTAAACGATAGGGCGGTAGGTGATTCCCATGCATGAAGAAAACTTAATTGAAGTTCGGAACTTAAAAAAGTATTTTCCTATTAAAAAAGGACTATTCGGCAGAAAAACAGAGCAATTAAAAGCAGTCGATGACCTAAGCTTCACAATTAAAAAGGGTGAAACATTCGGACTAGTAGGAGAATCAGGCTGCGGAAAATCAACGACAGGAAGAAGTATCATTCGCTTACACGATGTAACTTCAGGTAACATTCTATTCGACGGAAAAGATATCGCAGATCTAAAAGAAAATGAACTAAAAGAATATAGAAAAAGAATGCAAATCATTTTCCAAGACCCATACGCATCATTAAACCCGACAATGAACGTATTCCAAATTATTAGCGAACCGATGAACATTCATGGCTCTTACACAGCCGAAGAAAGAAAAGAAATCATTCTAGACCTTCTCAAAAAAGTAGGACTAAAAGAAGAACACCTATATCGCTACCCGCACGAATTTAGCGGAGGCCAAAGACAGCGCATTAGCATCGCACGCGCACTATCTGTAAAACCGGACTTCATCCTATGTGACGAACCAATCTCAGCACTAGATGTCTCAGTCCAAGCACAAGTCGTAAACATGCTGCAGGATATTCAAGAAGAAACAGGCGTCACATACTTATTCATCGCACATGACCTATCCATGGTAAGGCACATATCAGATAGAATCGGAGTCATGTACTTAGGAAACATAGTAGAAATTGCCGACAGCGAAGACCTATACACAAAACCGGCACATCCATACACACAAGCACTACTCTCATCCATGCCAGAACCAGATCCAACAAACACAGGCAAAGAACGGATCATTCTGCAAGGGGAAGTACCAAGCCCACTCAACTCACCATCCGGCTGCAAATTCAGAACGCGCTGCAAATTCGCCACTGAAAAATGTGCGCAAGAAGTACCGAAGATGGTGGAGATTGCGAAGGGGCATGAGGTGGCTTGTCATTTGTTTTAGGGGGGAAAGCATCGGGGGGACCTGGTGGTATTTCAGTTGGTAATATGATAGCTGGTATGGCTTGTAGCGTTAAATAATTTATATAATAAACAATAAACATAAAAAAGAGCTAAGGTTCTCATACAGCCTTAGCTCTTTTTTATGTTTATTAAACAATTGATCATCTATTTTTCTTTACATAATCTCCAGATACAGTCCATATCAACTATAGATTCTTGTCTTATGCTAAATGTAATCAAAAAGCAAGTAGATAAAGATAATGACTAAAACATTAACTCTAGATACTTTTTTGATGAATATTACAAATAAACAGGAGGTAATGAAAAATGATTAAAACATTATTAGCAGGAGCACTTTTAAGTACAGGATTGGTAGCGGGAGGTGCAGTAGGTGCAGATGATGCGAAAATGGACAATTTAAAGTCAAATGAAAATAGTTCCAATCAAGTAATTACACAGAGTGCAGATGGAACAACGTCTTTCTCACAAAACTTTGATTTACCTAAAGATGCAGTGCCAGCAACTCCTAAAGGAGACGCAAAAACTGTTGAAAGAACAGAAGGTACAGGTTCTCAAGAAGGAAAAATGGTGCCAACAAAAGAAGGTACAGATTCTCAACCTGGATTTGAAATGGGAGCCCCTGAAAAACCAGAACATGCAAAAACTGTTGAAAGAACAGAAGGTACAGGTTCTCAAGAAGGAAAAATGGTACCAGCAAAAGAAGGTACAGATTCTCAATCTGGATTTGAAATGGGAGCCCCTGAAAAACCAGAACATGCAAAAACTGTTGAAAGAACAGAAGGTACAGACTCTCAAGAAGGAAAAATGGTACCAACAAAAGAAGGAAATTAAATAATATATAGTTATAACGAAGAGCATCCAAAAGGGGTGCTCTTTTTATATTGTAGGGATTAACTAGTTTTACTCAATATAGAACTATAGGAGGAATTCAAGCTAGAATAGGGGTTACTGTCTCTTCAAATCATGGTGTTGGAAGCACTAGTTTTGGTGGTAACGTTACAACATAAACATTTTATTAGAGATTTTCTAAATTTACATACACTCTAGATGGACTACATATCAACTTCAGATACTTGTTTTATGATACAAGTAATCAAACAAAAGGAGGGCAATACAAAATGATTACAACAGTATTAACAGGGCACTCTTTTAAGTACAGGAGATTATTAACAGGTGGAGAAAATGTTGAAGATGTACAGACAGATAAACATATTCCATATGAACAAAATGAATTGCAGCGGACTCTAGAAAAGTACGATTCGAAGAAATTTGAGTTATAAAAAGAAAATAGATAAATATAGTGAAAATAGATAAATTGACAAGAGAAAAGCACTTTGTGTATATCACAGGTGCTTTTTATTTTCATTTTGATATAGGGCTTGAATTAAATTTTTACACTAAAATATATACGGCAAAAAGGGGGGAGTTCATTGCACAAAGTTATTTATGGAATATTAATTTTAATTTATACTTTGTATTCATTTTTTGTAAGTGATGGAAGTGAAGTAAGGTTTATTATGGTGTTAACTATAGTACTTATCTTTTCTGTAGTTTTAGAAAAAGGAAATGCAAACAAAACGACTGATTAAAGGTCTTTTTGTTTGCATTTTTTAGTTGGCTATTAAAGTCCAGATGTTTTAGGGATAGCACCAAATCGCCATCAAGCTTAAAGGACGATTTATCCCCAAACAATAAAAATGAGCTTTTTATTACAAGTTAGCACCAAATTTCGTTTTTGGGACACTATTAAATTTTTAGTTGATGAAAACACCCGCCTAAAATAGAAAACTTTTAACCTATTATCATTTATTCCGTAGCTTTTAAGGTGTTTAACACGACTTTGGTTGCGTCTGCAATAAGTTTATCATCGTATTTAGCATCTTCTTTATCATGATTAGAAAGTATAGCAAGAACAATCGGCTTTTTATTTGGTGGCCAAATAATTGAGATATCATTTCTTGTTCCGTAAGATCCCGCGCCTGTTTTATCAGCTACTTCCCATCCTTTTGGTACGCCCGCACGAATCAATTTATCTCCAGTTGTATTTCTCTTCATCCAATCTACTAATAGTTCACGTTTTTCTATTGGAAGTGCAGTTCCTAATGTAAATGATTGAAGTGTCTTAGCTATCGCTTCTGGTGTACTAGTATCATGTGTTTCTCCTGGATGCACTTCATTTAATTCAGGTTCAAATCGTTCTGAAGTAGTAACAGTATCTCCCATTTCTCTCAAGATTTTTTCAAATTCAGGGGGCCCCCCTAACTGTTTAAGAATCAAATTATGTGCTGTGCTGTCACTATATCGAACAGAAGCATCTGCAAGTTCTTTTAACGTCATTCCTGTATCAACATGCTTTTCAGTAATTGGATTATAATTAGAAAGATCTTCATGAGTATACGTAATCCTTTGATCAAGAGCTTCTAATGAGTTCTTGCGTAAAAGAGCGCCCACAGCTAATGATTTAGATGTAGATGCAAATGCAAAACGATCATCTGAATGATAAGCAACAGTTTGATTTGTACCTGTGTCCAGTGCATAAATACCAAGCTTAGCATCATATTCTTTTTCAAGTTTAGCGAAAGATTGATTACCTGTATTTTCTTGTTTAATTTGATTAGCTTGATTCGTTTGCTTAGGTGGTTCAGATTGAGTGTTACTATTGGAACAGCCTATAAGTGATACACATGAAAGTAATACTACAGGCACAATCTTTTTGTAATGTAAAATGTTAAAGAACTTGTTTAAAACGAACATAAATTTTCAACCTCTTTCAAGAATATATGGATTTTGTCTAGGTATTCTAAATACCAATGCAATTAAAGATGGCATAGGGTAACAATACTACTGCAACTAAAATTTCACAGGTTAAATAAAGGACATCCAAAACGTTTATATGATTGATAAATCACGGTTTGGGTTGTTTCTTTTTTGTTGCTACTTGTAATGGTTCACCTGTGAAAGTATTAAACTTGTAATACTTAACCGTAGTCTTACAATACATGTTTTTTACTTTTGGGAATAATAAGTCCTTTCTTTTTTTTGTAATACATAAAAATAGATGTCAAACGGGATATGTTGTATCCAATCTGGACAACTAATATTAGAAATACACTTATTAGACACTCTAAGTAATAAATTTGTTCCACTTTAAGATGAGGAAGAATTTGGGGTTTGTAAAATAACAATGGAACTACGTGTTTTTTCGTCATACAAAAACCTCTACATGTAAGTAGAGGTTTTTAAATTGTATATTAATGAATTATGCTTTTTTAGATAAAGCAAATCGAGTTCGGGTAAACGAAGAACATAGAATACGTAATTTTAACTAGATTTATTATTAGCTAGTTTATCTCCACCATTAAGCTCCGCCTCAATCTGCGAAGTCTTCGATGACTCATCCATACGCCAATACGTAATAAAGCTTATCGCGATACATCCAGCTACGTAGAAGTAAAATAGTGATTCCATTCCAATACTCTTTAGCCATAATGCGATGAACTCGGCTGTTCCGCCAAATATCGCAACGGTTAGTGCATATGGTAAACCTACGCCAAGTGCGCGAATTTCGGTTGGGAAGAGTTCGGCTTTTACAATTGCGTTAATGGAAGTGTAACCAGTAACGATAATGAGGCCGACCATCATGAGTAAGAATGCTACGATTGGTTCTGTCGTTTTTTCCATAAAGAAGAAGATCGGCGCTGTTAGTAAAGTTCCGAGAATACCGAAAGCCATTAATAGTGGGCGTCGTCCGATTTTATCGGATAATAGCCCAGCAATTGGTTGAAGTACTACGAAAATAAGAAGTGCGACAAAATTAATCCAGCTTACAATTTCTTTCGGAAGACCGACTGTGTTTACCATGAATTTTTGTAAATATGTTGTGTACGTATAGAATGCAACAGTGCCTCCTAGTGTTAGTCCGACTACTGTTAATACTGCTTTCGGGTGTTTCATAAGAGCGCGAACGGTTCCTGCGCTTTCGCGGTTTTTCGATTCCATATTTGAGAACTGCTCCGATTCATCCATTGTACGTCGAAGCCATAATACAGCTACTGCGCCCATCGCTCCAATAATGAATGGAATACGCCATCCCCAAGCTTTCATATCTGGTTCGCTTAGTAATTGCTGAAGAACAATTTGAACACCTAACGCAACCATCTGTCCAGCAACGAGCGTTACATATTGAAAACTTGAATAAAAACCCCGGCGACCACTGCTAGCCATTTCAGATAAATATGTTGCGGAAGTTCCGTACTCTCCGCCGAGTGATAATCCTTGAAGTAAACGAGCGAGAACTAAAATAATTGGCGCCATAATACCGATGCTTTCGTAACTAGGTGTACAGGCGATAATTAAAGAACCACCGGCCATAACTGTAATCGAAAGCGTTAATGCTGCTCGGCGTCCGTACCGATCTGCATAGCGTCCCATTAATAAACTTCCGATAGGGCGCATTAAAAATCCAACTGCGAAAATAGCCGCTGTGTTCAGTAACTGACTTGTTGGATCTCCTTTAGGAAAGAACTCTGCTGAGAAGTAAACAGCGAAAGCAGAGTAAACGTACCAGTCGTACCATTCAATTAAATTGCCGACGGAACCTTTGAAGATATTGCCAGCGACTCGGCTTGATTTTACTTGAGCCATAATAATTCCTCCTCTTGCTTATAAATAAAAGGTATATATGAAAGCGTGTTCAATGTAGTTGAATTGTACTGTTCTTTAATTAAAATCTCAATATTATGACAATTTTATTCTTTTTGTACTTTATGTACATGGTTATTTTTAATAGTTGATTCATTTTCAGTTTTGTCATAATAATAGAAAAAGGAGATTGATAGTTTTGAATATTTTATCAAAGGATATGGAGTATGAAAAAATCACGAAAAGTGTCGTTACAAACGAAAATATTAGGCTTAATTATTACATTAATTTTATTTGTCGTTCTCCTATTAGCGGGAATATTCGTTTACATTCAGTCTGTTGATACGAAACGTCAAGTGGAGCAATTAGCTCTGCAAACGGCGAAGTCACTTTCTTTTATGCCAGCTATCAAAGAGGCCTTTCAATATAACGAGCATAAAAGTACCATTCAATCCATTGCGGAACAAGTTCGTGAGCAAGCTGGTGCAGATTATGTAATTGTAGAAGATCGCTATGGGGTTATGTATTCACATTCTAATTCTGAGTTGATTGGAACAAAGAGTAACAATCCATATAACTATGAAGCACTCACTTTTGGTGGCTATTATACGCTCGAAGGAAAGGGAGTAAGTGATCCGGCTTTAATGGCGAAAGCACCCATTATTGTTCATAACGGAGACTACGATCAAGTTGTAGGCGTTGTGACAGTAGAGTTTTTAATAAAGGGTATTGAATCTAACATACTGAGCAGAACGAAAGAAATTATACTCTTTTCTTTAGCGGTGTTACTAGTTGGAATTGTTGGCGGCATTCTTTTAGCACGTAGCATTCGTAAAGATACACTCGGTTTAGAACCGAATGAAATTGCAGCGTTATACCGGGAACGAAGTGCGATACTACTATCCATAAAAGAAGGGATTATCGCTATTGATCAAAACGGTTTTATTACGATGATGAACACGTCGGCAGAAGAAATGTTGCATGTAAATGGTGATTATGTTCAGCAACACATTTCAAAAGTTTTACCGGAATTTAATATGGAAAGAGTGCTAGAAAACGATCAGGAAATCGCGTTTCAAGATAAAGTGTTTATTTTAAACATGACACCGATACTCGAAAATAACAGTACGGTAGGCGTTGTATGTAGTTTTAGAGATAAAACAGAACTGCAAGATCTAGTGAATACAATATCTGAAGTAAGAAAGTATTCAGAGGACTTACGCGCCCAAACACATGAATTTACAAATAAGCTTTTTGTCTTATCAGGATTACTTCAGTTAGGACATTACAAAGAAGCGATTGAATTTATCCAGCAAGAATCTAATGTTCATCAAAGCCAAAACCATATTTTATTTCATCAAATTCACGATGCGAAAGTACAAGCTATTTTATTAGGAAAAATCGGAACAGCATCTGAGAAGAAAATTGATTTTCATATTGAAGGAGATAGTGCGCTTCAACCGTTACCAGACCATATAAAAGTTTCGCACCTTATTACGATCCTTGGAAACATAATCGACAATGCGTTTGATGCGGTGAGTGAACAAGAGGAAAAGAATGTTTCCTTCTTTGTTACGGATATTGGACATGACATTGTATTTGAAGTGATAGATAGTGGAGCGGGAGTACCGACAGAAAAAATCGCAACTATTTTTCAAAAAGGATTTTCAACGAAAGGAAATGATCGTGGTTACGGGCTAGCAAACGTGAAAGAAATGGTAGATTTACTAGGAGGAACAATCGAAATTCAAAACGAGAAAAATGGGGGAGCTATTTTTACAATTTACCTTCCAAAAACATTGAGAGAAAGTACATGACAAACTGGGGGATGGGCATATGTTGAAGGTTGCAATTGCAGAAGATGATTTCCGCGTAGCGCAAATTCAAGAGGAGTTTTTATCAAAAATAAAGGACGTAAAAGTGATTGGAAAAGCATTGAACGCGAAAGAAACGATGGAGCTACTACAAAAGGAAGAAATCGATTTACTTCTATTAGATAACTATTTACCAGACGGAATCGGAACAGACTTATTGCCGAAAATTCATGCTGACTTTCCAAACGTTGACGTCATTATGGTTACGGCGGCAAATGAAAACCATATGCTAGAAAAAGCAATTCGAAACGGCGTAAGCAACTACCTTATAAAACCGATCACGTTAGAAAAATTCGTTCGTACAATTGAAGACTATAAAAGAAAGAAAAAACTATTACATAGTAACAATGAAGTAAATCAAGCACTCATCGATAACTTCTTCGGTACGTCGCAAACACAAGATATAAAAAACTTACCGACAGGCGTTGATCCGTTAACACTGCAAAAAGTGAAAGGGATTATAAAAGGATTCGAAGAGGGCATTACAATAGAAGAAATGGGCGAACAAATGGGGGCCTCCCGAACAACCGCAAGAAGATATTTAGAATACTTAGTAGCGACAAACGAATGCACAGTAGAGTACACATATGGCATTATCGGACGACCAGAACGAAAATATCGAATAGGACGAGGACTATGAAAAAGCGATTATTACTATGCATATGGATCATGACAGGAGTAATAGCTGGTTGTACCGTAGAAAAAACGCACAAGAATAAAGTGAACATAGAAGAAGTAGAGATTGTTGCGCCGAACGTTCAAGGAGCAGGGTGGGACTTAACAGCACGGGCGATGCAAAAAACGCTAACAGAAGAAAAAATCTTCACAAAACCAATCACAGTCACAAACAAAGTAGGTGGCAGCGGTGATGTCGGATGGAAATATACGAAACAAAAAGGCGGTCACGTACTGGCGATCAACTCAAGCTTACTCATAACGAACAACCTATTAGGTCACAGTAAACTAACATATAAAGACTTCACACCGCTCGCAACACTCGCGTCAGATTGGGAAGTCGTTGTCGTCTCAAAAGAATCAAACATAGAAAACGCAAACCAACTAATAGAACAACTAAAACAAGACAAGAAAAACTTCAAAATCGGCGTTGCCCCAGGCCTAGGAAACGACGATCACCTATCCTTCGTACAAGTAAGTAAAGCATTTGGCATAAACCCTGCCGAACTACAATTCTTCGTCTACGAAAACAAAGAAAAAATCATAAACGCCCTAACGAACAAACAAATAGGCGCCGCAACAATGACCCTATCCGAAGCCGAAAAACAATACAAAGCCGGCAAAATAAAAATACTAGCCGTATCCGCACGCATGATTTTGTTATTTTTATCCCAGAGGCGGGGGCTGGACAAAAACTTAAAGTTAAGTTGCCATTTACTGCAAATACAAAGCAAGAATATATAAAAGATAAATCTAAAAAGTTCACTAAGGAAATGGGACATTCACTTGAAGTATTACTTGAGCTGAAAGATGGTTCAACATTTGTAAAAGCGGACTATAAGCATGAGAATATGACAAAGGGTGATTATAGTTTTAGGTTCCTAGTACTACCAACTACTATGAGAAGTTTAATGGTACACGAAAATAGTTTTTCATTAAATACAAAGGGGCATCTTATACTAGAGCTGAAAAACGAATTTTTAGTATTTGGTGAAGAACCTGAAGTTGAATTTGAGTTGCAAAATAAAGACGAGATAGTCGAGATTCCTGAAGAAGGTTTTAAGCTACGATTTGCACCAGACATATTAGATATAGAAACATCTAAGTTAGCTTTTAAAGTCAGAATTGAGGCAGCAGAATTTATCGTTGAAATTGAAGATGAAGGTTTAAGTTCTTTTCCTGCGACTGCCTTCCAAATTTGGCAGCGAAAGATGTCAAAAAAAACAAATGTGGAATATACAACTTTCGATCAGCGAATTATGATTGGTGGTCAACCATTAGTAATAAAAAAAGAATTTCGCCATTTGTATGAAATAGAAGAGAAGTGGGTAAAGGAGGGGTTGCATACAATAGAGAAGAACTTATTAGGACTACATGCAAAAGAAATTGCAATGCCTGAACGTTTAGCAGCAAGTTACTATACGTTTTTAGAGTACTTTAAATTTAACAACACAATCCCGTCTTTCTCTTTTTATAATGAAGAACTTGTAGTACTAGCAAATGAGTATGTGGAAGCGTTCATAGAAGCAATCGATTCAATTCAAGAAGCTGAGAATATGTCCCAAGAAGTGCGTGACATTTTATATCTAGGCACGTTACAAGATTCTGATGTTTTATATATGACACCGTTTTCTCCGTTAAATGTAGTTTATCAATTAATGTTAGCTAATGAACTTGCAGGTAGTGAAGTGAATCGTCACATATTGTCAAAACTAAATGCAGCATATCTGATCCCTTATTTAATAAATGAATTAGACGAGGTTTATAAGCCAAGTAACAACGGTTTACAAGCAGAATGGCATGAATTTCGTCCGAAAACTCAAGTGTCCATTGGCGAGACAAATAAATATCTTGCACAAGTGGTAGAAGAAAAGCTGAAGCAGTTCTTCAAATATTATGACTATTTATTCTCTTTAACAAATGAGCCGGAAATTATAATTGATATTATTAATATAGAAAATGATGTTGAAATTTTACGAGGTATTATACAGTGGTTTAAGCATGAAATAAAGCGTCGAAAATCATTCCAGGGATTACCATGTATTAAGGTCGTTGGTTACTATGGTGATGAGAATAATTTAACAGCGTTTGAAGCATTTAATATTATGAATGATGCAGAAAAACTTAAAACAGAGTTTAATATTGATTGTAAAACGGCGAATTTTGATGGAGTTGATGTATTTCAAGTTATTCAAAGGAAATTAATTTTTATAAAAAAATTAGTTAGCGAGCCAATTGAATATAGTCATTTGAAATTTTATAAGATGTTGAGTAAAGAATCCATTTCAACACAAAATGTAAGGCAAGCTCCAAACTCACTGAATTTAGATGGGCTTTATGTTACGCCAACATCCAAGCGTACAGAACAGGGGGGGTATCGTAGTGGGTTTGGTATAGGTGGATCAAATGAGAAACGTTCACAACTTACTAGATTTGCTACAAAAGTTAATGAACTGAGTGCAAATCGTAGAAACAAAGGGGCAAATGCTTATCATAAAGATGAAATGCTTTGTCTTCATATTGACCGAGATGATGAGAATTTTTTGAGGAATCTATATGATCAATCGATTTGGCTCGTTTTTATTGATCCAGCGGTTGATTTAGAATATTTTCAAGAAACATCAGAAGACTTAGTGATTGTACATTATTCTGATCAATTATCTTCATCGAAGCATTATGATGCCATTACAGTGACAAATAAGTCAATACAATACTATAACGTAATAGAAGAATTTTTTATGAGACATGGAATCGCTTTCCCGAAAAAGAACGTAAATCAAGTTATAAAGGCATTTAACACATTCAATGGGGAATGGCTATTACGAGCGGTACAGGATGTAGGACATGATCAACGTGAAAAAATGAGTATTGTAGCAGCAATTAAGTTTATGATGATTGAATTAGATGAACAGCAAGAGATTATATGGGTCCCTATTTCAATGGAAGAAATTGTCCGAGTGGCTGGGAATATACGATTAAACAAAAAAGAAGGAATCTTTTCAAGCAAATTAATAGGTCAAAAAGGATCACTAAGTGATGATTTATTAATGATTGGTGTCAAGCGATATGAGGATCAGCGTTATATGTATTTTTATCCGATAGAAGTGAAAATTGGTAATAACTCAAATGAAATAATTAGGAAGGGAACACAACAAGTAACGAATTTAACGAAAATCTTAAGCCAAGAACTAATAATAGATACAGGATTTGAAGCGAAATTCCTACGTAATTTCTTTGCTAAATTATTCATTGTTAATGCACGTAAAATGGAAGTGAATGCATTTTGGCCAGAAAAGAGTTATAAGTTAGATGAAAAAACAATTGAACTATTACTAAATGATAAATTTGTTGTCACGGAAGATCACCAGACAACATTCAACATTGGAGCTGTTGTTTCGTTTAGGAAGGATGCGCACGTTAAATGTAAGGAAAAGTATAATGACGTAATGGTCTATGATATTCCAGAAAGAATTGCCTATAAAGCAATAGGGATGACGATTGAAGAGCTGAAAAGGGACGATTACAGTAATATAATCTTAATTGATCAAATTCAAGATGGAAAGAAACAAACTGTGGATTTACCAGAATATTTACCGACACCAGAGTTGCTAGTTGGAAATATGCCTAATTCAGAGGGGACAAATGAGCTAAAGAAAGATTTCATACATTCATCTAACGTGATTGGTGGTTGCTATGAAACTCAAAAAGAAAAAATAGCAATTGATTCTAGTGACGTAGCAAAAAATAATATTGGAATTGAAACGATTGGGGGGACTACTGCAACTGAAATTGCTGTCAGTATAGATGAAATAGAAGAAAAGGATGCAGTTAATAAAATAGAAATAAAAAATGAGAATGTAAATCACTCTGTTGTAATAAAAGATCAGGTTCAAGAGATTAGACCTTTATTTGGTTATCTGCAATCTACTGAAGACCCTATTTATTGGGAGTTTGGTCATCCACAATTAAATAATCGTCATTTGATCATTGGTGGGCGTTCAGGAGAAGGGAAGACGTATTTTATTCAATCTATGCTGCTTCAATTAGCTAAAGTTGGACAATCTTCGGTAATTATTGACTATTCAGCGAGCTATACCAAATCGAAGCTTGATGAGAAGTTTATTAAGGTTTTGGGTGATCGTATTCACGAAAGAATTGTGTATGATGACAAATTACCAATTAATCCGTTTCTACGACGTGAATTTTACACAAACCATGGTTTTCGTGTTGAAAAATCGTATGAGGTAGCGGGGCGAGTAGCTGCTATTTTTGAATCGGTATTTAACTTTGGTCCACAACAAGTGAATGCAATTTATACGGCTATCAAAGAAGGAATCGATAAATACGAAGAGGCTTTTACAATGAAGAAACTCATGTTGGAGTTAAAAGAAATAGAAGCCGTTTCTGGCTCAACGCTAGCTTCTATCGTAAACAAGCTCCAGCAATTTGTTGATATTGATCCATTCGACTATAATGAGCAATTTACATGGGATAATTATTATAAAAAAGCAGGACAAATCTCTATTATCCAGTTTGACGGATTCGATCAGGATAATATTAAAAAATTAATGACAGAGTTATTACTTTGGGAAATTTGGTATTACGCACAGCGTGGAAACGAAGAGCAACCAATGCCTGTGGTTCTAGATGAGGCACAAAATTTAAGTTTTAAATCAGGTTCACCTTCGGATAAAATCCTTCGTGAAGGACGCAAATTTGGTATTACAGCTTGGTTTGCAACACAATCATTTGTTAATTTCAAACCAACAGAAATGAGTGCTCTTGAAAACGCTACGACTTCGATTTATTTTCATCCAATTGATAGTGATCTTAAAGGTGTTTCGGAGAAGCTGTATTTAGAAAGGCGAGATCAAGTATTGCTCCACGGTTTAGGAAAAGGAGAATGCTTCGTTCGAGGGAAATTCTTATTACCAACAGGAGAATTATCAAAACAAACTATAAAGATGATTAAAGTACCGCCAATTCAATAAAAAATTAAGAAGACTAAGACATGAAGTCGTGATTTTGTCAAAGTCTTCTTTTTTATTTATGAGGTTTAAGTCTAAGGAAATCGAAAAGAGCTACTTGGCAGAGAGTGCTAGAAGAAATCAACAACATCCGAAAAAAGAAAGCAGAAGAACGAGGCGGCTTTTCAGATCGAGTCTTCCTAATCAAAGTAACCAACAACTAGCCCCTCCCATACCCCTTACAAGCCCCTACCAAGTAATAAATCACTAAGAAAAAACACAACAAAACAAAAACACCAACAAACACCGTAGTAGTAGTCAAAAAAATTTTTGAAATAACACGCCAAAAACCCACCCCTCCTTCCTATATATAGTACAAAGAAGAATTTTTTACTTTTGAATCGGGACAGGAGGAATTTGGATGGCGGTGTATCGTAATGTGCAGGTGAATTTTTGGCAGGATGATTTTGTTTTAGATTTGACGCCGGAGGAGCGGTATTTTTATGTGTATTTGTTAACTTGTTCGAAGACGACGCAGTGTGGGATTTTTCCTTTTCCGAAGCGGTTAGCTGAGATGGAGACGGGTTATAATCGGGAGACTGTTGATAAGCTTGTGCAGCGCTTTATTGATTATGGGAAGATTCTTTATGATGCGGAGACGCGGGAGTTATTTATTTTAAATTGGCTTCGTTATAATCCTGTGACGAATACGAATGTGGAGAAGTGTGTGCTTCGTGAGCTGAAGGGTGTGAAGAATAAGGAGTTTGTACATATGTTTCTTCAGAAGTGCGTAGAGGAGGAGCTGAATGTTCCGATGCTTTTAGCACATTTCGGTATGCCGAGTGATTTGGCTGTTGATGTGGATGTGGATCCAGATCCGGTTTGTGAAGAGGCGGAAGAAGAGGTTATAGAGGAAGAGACGGGAAGTCGCGTGTTTTCTTTTTATGAACAAAATTTCGGTAGTCTGTCTCCGTTTACGGTAGAGGAACTGAGTGCATGGATGGTTGATTTATCAGAGGAGCTTGTGCTGAAGGCTCTTCAAATTGCGTGTGAGAATAATAAGCGGACGGTTGCTTATGTGAAGGGGATTTTGAGGGGATGGCACGGGAAAGGATTTACGAAAGTGTCGGAGGTTGAGGCAGATACGGCTCAGTTTAGGAAGAAGGAGTCGTCTGTTAGTACTGGGGAGACGGAGGAGTTTTTGACGAGGTGCGAGGAGTGGGAGAAGAATGCGCTGTCAGAGGAAGAGTTGCAGCGCTTTTTAGCGGAGCGAGGGTGGCGTCCATGAGTATTCAAAATGTGGAGGCGGAAAAGACGGTGTTAGGTTCGCTTTTAATTGATGGAGAGCTTATTAAGGAGTGCCGTTTGACGGAGCATTATTTTTCTATGCCGGTGCATAAGTCTATATTTCGGTTAATGCGAAAAATTGAAGATGAAGGGCAACCAATTGATCTTGTGACGCTCGTTTCTCGGATGAATCCAAATTTTTTGGAGAATATCGGGGGAATGGAGTATTTTATAGCACTAATAGAGGGTGTGCCTACAACTGCCAACTTTTCTTATTATGAGGGGCTTGTTCGAGGTGCATGGAAAATGTATCAGGCTGGTGTTCTCGGGCGCAAGATGGGAGAGCGTCTTATTGCGGAGAAGAATGAGAAAATTATTGGTGAGACAATTACGGAACTTTGTGAGTTAGAGGAAAAGGACTGCGTATATGAGTTTGATTTGAAGGATGCGTTAGTTGGTTTGTATGAAGAGCTTCATCAAGATACGAAAGAGAATACTGGTATTGAGACTGGTTATATATCGTTAAATAAGATGACGTGCGGATTGCAGGAAGGGGATTTTGTCGTTCTTGGAGCGCGTCCTTCTATGGGGAAGACGGCGTTTGCATTAAATATCGCACTGCATGCGGCGAAGTCTGGGTCAGCAGTTGGGCTGTTTTCGTTAGAGATGAGTAGTAAGCAACTGTTAAAAAGGATGGCGTCTTGCGCGGGCGAAGTGTCAGGAGGTAGGCTGAAAAATCCGAAGCATCGTTTTACGATAGAAGACTGGGAAAAGGTGAGTAAGGCGTTCGCGGAGATTGGGGAATTGCCACTTGAGATTTATGATAAGGCCGGTGTTACAATGCAGGATATTTGGATGCAGACTCGTAAGTTAAAGAGGAAGCACGGGGATAAAAAGCTGTTAGTCATTGTAGATTATTTGCAGCTTATTACGGGCGATCCAAAGCATAAGGGCAATCGATTTCAAGAGATTAGTGAAATTTCACGTAAGCTTAAGTTGTTAGCGCGTGATTTAAATGTTTGTATAGTAGCATTGTCGCAATTGTCTCGTTCCGTAGAGTCACGTCAAGATAAGCGTCCGCTTTTATCAGATTTAAGAGAGACAGGGCAAATTGAGCAAGACGCGGATGTCATTATGCTTATGTATCGAGAGGATTATTACGATAAGGAAACGGTGCATAAGGAGATGACGGAGATCCATGTGGCGAAGCATCGGAATGGGCCTGTGGGTAGTTTTAAGCTGAGATTTTTGAAGGAGTTTGGGCGGTTTGTGGAGAGTGGATGATAAAATAGAAGAAGGCATATAAAAAGGTAAAGGAGTGGTTACGGTTGACAAAAGTAGGTCGTTTATATGAGCAAGAGAAGCAAGAAGAAATAGATAAAGCTCTTTCTGCAGCTGGAATGCTCTTTAAGGGAATTAGTATAGAAGAAGTAGCTAAGAAATTAGATGTAACAATTGAGAAGGTGAAAGAATGGGAGCAATGTTTAGTGTTGCTCCTTTTTTATTTCTTGTGTGACATAATGCGACAAAATTTGAGTCGTAACTTTGTTAAGATGTGCTTGGGAATCTTACTTTATATGTAATGGAAGGTATTTGAATATAAAAAAGTTAAGGACACTTGTTTGAGGGAGTGCTGTGGTATTCAGTTTAGTAGTCTGTCATAGTAAGACAGGTGATTCTGTAACAGGGAAAGGCGGGGATACATACGAGTATACGGTTGCGGCGTTTGGAGTATGAAACTGATTGTCGCTAGTTGGATAAAAATAGTAACGGAGACTTTGGAGCAAGTATATGGGATAATGTCGCCGGAAATTTGCTGTAGGTAAAACACAAATAGGAATGAAGTAAGGAGCGGGTATTGAAAATGAAACGTACAACAGAATTTGTATTAGGACTTATTGGTGGTATTTTCGGTATTTTATGCGCATTTATTGCGTTATTTATTGGTGGGCTTGGTTCTGCTTTAGATGCGGATGGAGCGAATACACTTATCGGTTTAGGATGGGGAAGTGTTCTTCTCTCTATATTAGGAATTTGTGGATCTGTTGTAGTGAAGAATAGAGCCAAGCTTGGCGGTGCGATGATGACAATCGCTGCAGTTGGTGGATTAATTTGTATTTCTTTCTTTTATATTTTACCGGCTATTCTCCTACTTATTGGTGGGCTAATGGGGATTTTGCGTAAAGAGAAAGTGCTAGTTTCTGCATAATAACGTGGAACTGTTACATGCCATTCATCTAGTCTATGTAAAATAATAGGTTGAAAATCTAAATACCCGACTATTATATGAAATAATAGTCGGGTATTTGTTTTTTCTAATGAACCGCAGATGTGTGTAGTTACCTATTCTATATTCTTCTTATAATTAGGCCTCAACAAACTCTTAAAATCCACCTCAGCAATTAACACACTTACTAATATAAGTGTTGCCCCTAAGTACCCTTTTCCTGTGAGCGTTTCACCTGTGAAAACAAAGGCAAATCCTGCTGAAAAGACAGGTTCTAATGAAAAGATAAGTCCCGTATGTGTTGGCGTCGTGTATTGCTGGGCGATAACTTGCACAATGAACGCGACTGCGGTGCAAAATATGCTTAAGGCTAAGATGATTAGCCATGAGTTGATCGTGCTAGGAAGTTTTGGGGTTTCCATCACTAATGAAAAAATAAGACTAAATAGGCCGACGAAACCGAGTTGTATGACCCCGAGCGCAATCGAGTTCACATGTTTTGTTACGTTTCCAGTAATGATGACATGAATGGCATAAAATAAGGCAGATAGTATGCAAAATATATCGCCGTTACCGATTTTGAATTCACTAGTTAATGTTAATAAGCCAATTCCTATTATCGTTAACACAATTCCTAATATAACTTTCTTTTCAGGAATGTGTTTTAAAAATATAGCTGATAATATCGGAATGAAAATGACTGTTAGACATAGTAAGAAACCAGCATTAGACACACTTGTATACTTTGTACCGAATGTCGCGAAAATGTAAACGATAAATAAAACGGAAGCTAGTATAAAAGCATATTTTACAGTTTTAAAATCGACTTTGAATAAATGTTTGTAAAATATTAAACCTGATAAAAGAAAGGCAATAATAAATCGTAATGCGATTAAATTATATTCTTCTATGCCATCAAGTCCAAGCTTTGTAAGTAGGATGGATGCACCCCAAAAAAATGTAACTAGTAGTAGCATTAAATCAGCTTTTAATTGAATTTTCATTTCTATTCCCTCGTTATGTATAATTTATGATTCCATACCCCTATCCCCATTGTTTATTTTAATATTAATTCTGAATATTTGGAACAAAAATTTATCGACGTTTTTTTCTATAGTTACGTACGACTTAACGTTATCTACCGCAAAAACATTAGCGAAGTTAAATCCAAACATGACGTTCATTTACGTATCCGGTAGCGGAACAGATAGTACAGAATCAGGACGTACGATATGGGCGAGAGTGAAGGGAAGAACGGAAAATGAAGTGTTGCGTTTACCTTTTAAAGCTGCGTATATGTTTAGATCAGGATTGATCATTCCGGCAAATAGTGTGAAATCAAAAACGAAATCATATCAATTGATGTATGATGTGATGAAGCCGTTGAACTCTCTTTTGAAGAGATTCGGCAGTGTGATAACTTCTGAGCAGTTGGGAAGAGCTATGGTGCGAGTTGGGAAAGATGGATATTCTCGTTCAATTATAGAAAGTTCGGATTTGAAGAAAATCGGTAAGTAATAGTATGTAAAAAACGCCTATTTCATATAGGCGTTTTTTTGATGGGGAATTATTTCTTTTCAAACTGAAAAATATCCCGGTTAATAAGTTGATGGAGATACCTATCCATTTCAGCAGCAGAAACGCTTCTTTCATTTTTAAACCACCATGTGCTTAATGAGGTGATTGCCCCTGAATAAAATTCAATGATTAAATCATTGGACATCGTATGATTTTTACACAGTTGATTTAACGCTTCTATTTCTTGTTTTCTCGTTTCATGACTTAAATACTGTGTCCGGCTAATAAATTGTTCATCAGACATTTGCGTTTCTAATATTTTACCGATTTCTTCATGATGCAGAAATTGTTCCATTACTTGAAATGGTTTACTTAATCGATCTGAAACCGGTATTCCCGCAATCATCTTGCTGTATCGTTTAAATCCAAATGCTAATAAAGCATCTTTATCTTCGAAGTGTTTATAAAAGGTTGTTCGGTGTACCATCGCGCGATCGCAAATTTGGTTAATCGTGATAGTACTATATTTCTGTTTTGATTGCGTCATTAATTCAAATAAGGAATCCCATAGTAATTTATGTGTACGTCTAATACGTAAATCAAGTTGTTTTTCATTATCATTCATCTACAATTCTCCTTTTTTGTAGATTAAATATACAATGGCTGAAAATTGATTCTCCCTTTTTAATCTACATATGTATATTATATTACATGTGTTCCGGTGTATTTAAATTTTTTTAGTAAGAAACAGGAGGAGAATCTGTAAATGAATATGACAACAAAGAGCCCTACAAGTGGCAAAGTTGATACTTCTAATATGAAACATACCCCGATTTTAATCGCATTACTTTTAGGGACAATGGTTGCATTATTAAACGAAACATTACTTGGTAATGCGTTAACTGTATTAATGAAAGAATTTGACGTAACAGCTTCAACGATTCAATGGCTTTCTACAGCTTACATGTTGGTGGTTGGGGTTTTAGTCCCGATTACAGCGTTACTTCAGCAATGGCTCACAACGAGACAAATGTTTTTGATCGCTATGGTAACGTTTTTAGTCGGTACATTAATTGCGGGATTTGCACCGACATTTTCCATTTTATTAATCGGCCGTATCGTCCAAGCTGTAGCGACGGGGTTAATTTCACCGTTATTAATGAATACGATTTTACTTATTTGTCCACCTGAAAAGCGCGGTGCCACGATGGGATTAATCGCACTTGTGATGATGGCAGCTCCAGCAATTGGTCCTACATTATCTGGAGTAATTGTGGATTCATTAAATTGGCGCTGGTTATTCTATATTGTTATTCCTATCGTGATCATTTCAATTATGATTGGGATGAAATACATTCAAAATGTTTCAGAGTTAACAAGGCCAAAAGTAGATTATCCATCTATCCTTTTATCGACATTAGGATTTGGCGGGTTTGTGTATAGCTTTAGTGCATCAGGTGATTTAGGGTGGTCCGATGCGAAAGTGTATGGCACTTTAATTGTTGGGCTTATCTCATTATGTATTTTTGTCGTTCGACAATTAAAAATTGAGAATCCAATTTTAGAATTACGAGCATTTAAAGTGCCGATGTTTACAATATCAGTTGGATTAATCGTCATTGTGATGATGTCGTTATTTTCAACGATGACTTTATTGCCGATGTTCCTACAAACAGTTTTACTCGTTACAGCATTTAAATCAGGACTAATAATGCTTCCAGGAAGTATTATTAGCGCCATAATGGGACCAATCGCAGGTAAACTATTTGATAAATTTAGTCCGAAAGTTGTTATCGTTCCCGGTATTGTGTTAGTAGGTATTGCAATGTTCTTATTTAAAGGCATTACTCCTGATACATCAATGGTACAAATTATTGTCATGCATAGCGTATTAATGGTCGGGCTCATGTTTGTAATGACAGCACAAACATATGGATTAAATCAATTAACACCAGATTTATATCCGCACGGAACAGCACTGTTTAATACGTTACAGCAAGTAGCTGGCGCAATTGGTACAGCTATCTTTATTTCGAAAATGTCTTCAGGAACAACTAAGTATATGGAAAGCTCAGCAAATCCAATGGATCCAGTAGAGAAGTTAAATGGTTTAACATCTGGATTCCAAGGTGCATTTACACTAGGGTTAATCTTTATCGTTATTGCTTTTATCGTATCGTTGTTCTTAAAAGAAGAGAAAAAGGGAGTAAAGACAGCGAGGGTTTTACAGAACGGGAATTAAGCTTCAAATAAAAAAGACATCTTTTCTAGGAAAGGTGTCTTTTTATATTTCTTTCGTAACACTTGTTTTGGATATCTTAATACTGAAGAATGGTATGTGCAATGTCTTTCCTTTTTGAGTATGAATAACTATTGAGAATAACGATGTAAAGCTTTACTAATGACTAAAAGGCCGATAATAAGCGATAGTATTCTCATTATAAACTCTGCAACTAATAAGTTACCCATTGCTGTCGATCCATCATACATCAACCCTGTGATGATAATGGGCGTGATCATGATTATAATTCCAATTCCTATTTGAAGAAGTAGATTCATGTTTTTACTCAAGATAATCCCCTCCAAAAAATATTAAAAAGTAAATACATGGAATTTTCTGTGTTATACAGTTAGTATACTGTATCGAGTTTAGGTTGTGGTAATGTTTCTAAAATAAAAAGGAGTTGTCATATAGTCAAAAGATGACTCGTGGGACAGCTCCTTTTAAGTAGTAGTAATATCGATCTGGGGGCACCAATGTAGTTAAAAGGGTAACAGGTTGTTAATGTTGGTTCATCTTTTTCCACAATAAAAGTTCGATCTTCTGCGTCTGTTATCCAATGTTTGTTAATCTTACATTTCTTCCGTAACATCATACCTTAGCAACTGTCCTTGATCATAAAACCTCTCAAAAATAAGCCCCATTACATAAAAGAATACTAGCCCGAAACCAATATGAATGAGCGTAAAGGTAGCTCCAAATGAAGAAAATTCATACACCATAATCGGTAATTTCGCAGTTGTCCAAACACCTAAGAAAAATACGATGTACCTAATGCTGGCGCCTTTTTTTAATAGTAGTGCTGCAATCGGAAAGGCAACATAGAGGGGACCAGCTGCAATGCCACCTAATAATAGAGAGAATAATATTCCATATATGCCGGACTTTTCTCCCATGTATTTCATTAGCGTTTCTTTCTTCACCCACTGATCAAGTAACCCTACAAATATTAGGACAGGGGGGAGTAGAAACAACATATCTAAAATGCTATTCCCCGTTAATTGTAATGCGCTCCATCCTAAAGATGGGTTTATAAAAGTTAGTATGATAAGTCCAATCAGCAAAATGAAAAAGAAGCGATATCTTTTTAGTTCATTCATACCATCACCACCCAAATGATATATGAGAATAGGAGTGACATGAGTAATGCAGATGCATTACGAGCGTAAGCAAAGCTTCGTCCGAATATCTTTTGTTCCATCGGCAAGGTTGTAATTCCTACTGACATTAGTGTAGACATGAGAGCTGCAACTTGAGGAAGACCTGCGCCGTGCTGTACTAACGTATTACCAAGTGGGAACACGATAAAGCTTGGGATAAGTGCCACAGATCCGAGTAGTGCTGAATAAATAATACCTAAAAATCCAGACTGTTCTCCAATGATGGAAGAGATGAAGGACGGCGTTAAGATAGAAAGTGATAGTCCAACGAAAAGCATAATGGAGAGCATGGCAGGGAGAAGGTTTTGAAATATTTTCCATGATTTTAATAGGGCAGCTTTCGTTTTATTCCGATCCTTCATAAAAGAAATCCCCGTAAGAATAATGGCCAAAGTGTAAAGGATAGCGCCATTAATCATGATTAGATTCCTTTAAGTCTTTATATTTGTCTAAGAAAAATGATAAATTTTTCATTTTTTCCTCAATATCCATTTGAAAATCCGCTAATTGTTCTTTTCCGGCTATAGTAATTTTGTACATCTTTCTCGGCTTATCTGGAACGGATGTACTTACATAAGATTCAATAGCGCCTTCGTTTTCTAATTTCTTCAGCGTGCGGTAAAGGATGGCACTATCGATTGGATTGACCGGAAGTTCTTCTTCACATTTCTGAAGTAGTTGCCCGCCATAGTTATCACCTTCTGCTAAAAATAACAAAAGAAATGCACCTGTATGTCTTCCTGTATGTTTCATGAATATACCTCCTAGAATGAATTAAAATATATACTGTTAATGACAGTATACTGTTGTTAACAGTATATGGTGCATGAAGTGCTATGTCAATTTAAAAATGTTACTGAGGGGAAATGGCAATTCATGTTTTAATCTTGTTAAATAACAAAATAAAAGCCTACTGTTTTCTTGTGACAGTGGCTTTCATAGTTGGTAAACTACTATATTACGCTTAGGGAATCTCGCCTTTTGATAGTAACATATATATGTTAGCCCTATATTGAGAAATAAAAAAAAGACACTCTCAAGAGTGCCTCTTATTAGCAGCCGAATCCGCCGCCCCAACAGCTAGCTCCAACGATGATTAATAAGATAAAGAGCACAACAAGTAAGGCGAATCCACCGCCAAAACCACCGCCAAAACCACAGCCTCCACCACAACTACCACCATAGCCTCCACAACTACCACCATAGCCCATATTAACTCCTCCTTCCATAAAGTCCATATATTAATGGATTTATATCACTTTATGTTTTTACGGATAAACTTGAGCAGGTCCTTTTGAAAAAATAAAAGTACTCGGTATTTTAAAAGAGTTGACGAGCGTATTTTTGTCACGAGTATTCCGCTTATTACATATGGTATTTTATTCTGTGCATTGGGGGAAAGGAGATCGTTATGGCTAATTCTGAGATGATATTACGTTTACTTACGGATTTAAAGATTGAGCAGCAAGCTTTAAAAGAACAGCTGGAGAAAATGCAAACAGCTTTGAGTATTCTTGAAGAAAAACCAACTATTCCTGAAGAGAAATCAACTACTCTTCAAGAGAAACCAGTTGTTACAAAGCAACGTGGACATTCTGGGTTTCCAACATCTTTTCGTGATTGGAGAGCATCTTCTCAAAAGAACTAAGGAATCCTGTTATAGTGAGTTATACAAAATCACAAATGAAAAAGTACAGTCTACTGTAGTTAATACAGAGGCTGTACTTTTTGTTATGTTAGTATAAGTTGTGATAGGTGGTTTGTATTTTCTTTGACTATTCCACCTTTAACTCGATCCCTTCACCCAGCATATCTCCATTAATTTTCAAAGTTAATCCTTGCGTATTTTTCGGAACATCGAATACAATGTTCCCTTCCGAATTTTCATTAGGATTAAGAACACCAAATTTAAATGTAGCAGTATTTGCAGCTTTAAGTACTAATTGAGATTCATTAGAAATGTGATATTCTCTTCCGGTTCCGTCAATTAATTTAAAGTTATTGATATTTAGTGTAATGGGTTCCTCTTGACGATTATAAACTGCGACGTCTAATACTTTAAATACACCTTGTGCTTTAACTTCTCCATTACCTATAACTTCTAATGAATCGGCAGAGCGTATTGATATGTATACATCAGAAGAATCTCCATGGGTGGGAAGTTCCTTTTGAGAATCCTTGTTGCTAAGTTCATCATTTTTTGTTTCTTTAGAAGTCTCCTGTTCGTTTTTCGTGTTACTGCTAGATGTATCATGTGAACTGCAAGCTGATAATCCAAATAAGAATGTGCTACATAATAATGATGTTACTAACTTTTTGTTCATAGTTTGTTCCTCCGAAATAAAAGTACTTTCATGGGTGCCATAATGATTTAATAAATCTGTATTTTTCTTTATATGTATTAAATGTTGCATTTTATTATATTGGTTTTGGGATAAAAAGGAAACTTGATGCAAATAAACAAGACACTTTGCAGTGTCTTGTTTATTTAAGTTATGCGCATTACTTAATAAGACGTTAGTTACTCATCCTGAACATGAGTAACTATGTAAGATGGTTTAATTATAACATTTTAACCAGTAATGGGTCTATATGGAATTTAAATAATGGGTACGTTTTGTTATTTGGAATGCGAGATGTTGTATATTATGTTGGGATTTGATCCATTAAAAGCAGTAGACAAGGTAAATGAGCATACCTTATTTCATAATTTACACAAATTGTGTAGAAAAGTATGGAGCTATATTTCCCTTTACACGAACATAAAGGTATAATATAGTTTAGTTAAGTTAACTAAACTATATTACGAAACGAAATAACAGCATGACTGGAGGAAGAATGCTATGACTAGATCGTATAAAGAAGTAATTAATGAAATGAATCGAGCCTACAATGACTTCTACATTTTACTATTTCAGGAGTTAAAGGATGAGTTCGGTCTTACAGGGCAGCAAGAGAGCATGCTATTTTATATCAATTTAAATGAAAACACGACAGCAAATAACATTGCGAGTACTTTTAATATATCGAAAAGTGCTGTGAGCCAAGTTTTATCGAAATTGGAAAAACAGAAGATGATTTCGAAACAAATAAACCCTAATAATAAACGGGAGTATTTCCTTACACTTGGTCCAAATGGTAGTAAGTATATAGATCGGTTATCTGAATTAGATGATGTACTAATTGAGAAATATTTTTCTAAAATTGATATCGAAGCCTTAGAGCAAATGACTGAGACGTTAACGAAAATAAATAAAGTTATATTGGAAGAAAAACAGAAGGACATTAATCCGAATGAGTAAGAAAATCTATATGAAGTGGATGGGTGAGAGGAGGAGAAGCGTGTTATGAGTTACATACCAAATATGATTACGATAGCAAATTTTGTATGTGGGCTTTTGGCCATTTTCGCTATCCTCGTTCACGATATGTATTTGGGAGCAGTTTTTATTATTACAGGAATGCTATTTGATTTTTTTGATGGCATGGTCGCTCGGAAACTTGATTCTGTTTCGGAAATAGGTGGAGAGTTAGACTCATTTGCGGATTTAGTTACCTTTGGTGTGGCACCGTCTATTCTTGCATATAGTGTCTCTTTAAAAGATTTACAGTTTATCGGGATGTTATGTGCGCTTGCTTACAGTATTTGCGGAATGCTGCGGCTTGCTAGATTTAACACACAACAAAGCAAACTCCCAACGTTTATCGGAATGCCCATTCCATTTGCGGCAATGTGTCTCCTTATTTTATGCTTTTTGAATAATCCAGTTTCTGTGGCGTTTGGCACATGTATACTCGCTTATTTAATGGTGAGTAAAATGAAATTTCCTCATTTTAAAAAAGATATATCGGAAAGCTTGAAGTCTGAAAGATGGAATTGATGATACGTAAGTACAATGAGAAAGATAAAGGGGTACAGCATGATTCGTATGGCACTAAGATCATTTAACATACAAATGTATTGTTTACTAGGTGTGATGTTATTGGGATGGTATATAACACCTTTCTCAACCCATTTTGTAGGGATAAGCATTGGCCTTTTGGTGAGCATGTACTGTACTTGGATTTTAGGAAGGCGTATTGAAAAGTTCGGAGATAGCATTGTAAAAAAAGAAAAAGCACCGATGCTTGGAATGATGAATCGATTTGCAGCCGCGATACTAGGTGCGATTATTATGTATGAAATTGAACACCATGATTTCATGTGGACATTTGCTGCTGGAATTATGGGTGGGTATTTCTTGATTATTATCAATTTAGGATATTACAGCATGAGAGATGCGAAGAAATAAAGTGAAACTTTAATCAACACACACTAATCGGCCTTTTAAAAATATGGTTACCTATGGAATGATACTAATCTGTTTAAAGAAGATTTGCCGGATGTATCACCTGCTGAAAATAATGAGTGAAATTAAGGGATTGTTTCAAAAGATGCTTGACGAGTATTATTTTAAAGAAGAAGGCGATTTTTATGTCGTTGATACTTTTCCAGCGGTAGTAAAGAGTGAGAAGTATTTTGATTTCGAAGATAATGTATTGATACCCAATAAATATAATATTTTGAACAAAAGTGTGTTAGCTTTAAGCAAGTTATATTTATATGATGAGAATATATATGTTTTAGATGATGTAGAATCTTTAACATATAGCAAGTACACCAAAAACATAATTGAATTTAATGATGATGTGTTAAAGTTTTTACCAAGTAGAGAAGTTGATAAACTTATATTAATATTTTCTGATTTAAGAATAGGTGTATTAATTGGTGATGGGTGTTTTAATTATATAAGTTTTGAATCTAAGGAATTAAAGTTAGTTGAGCAACTTTGTGTAGCGGAAGGCTTATTTGTATTTCACACTAAAGACCGAAAGTGATGAAGTGTTGCGTAAATAACTAATTTGGATGACTTGAATGTATAAACCTAAAAACTTTCCTTTATGAAGAGCTTTTTATTACAAAGAAAAGACACCCATATAAGAGTGTCTTTTCCGATAGTTTTTTAGCAGAAGCAAGAAGCTCCAACAATGATCAATAAAATAAACAATACAACTAGTAAAGCAAAGCCGCCGCCACAACTACTACAACTACCACCAAATCCCATAATAATTCCTCCTTTAATAAGAGGGGAAAACAAGGGGTCACTCATGTATTTTAACGGATTCAATTTACTTTATGTTTTTTACGCAATAATTGAGCAGGTCCTTTTGAAAATAAAGAAAAGACACCCTAAGGTGCCTTTCTCCGACTTGAACCATCTTAATTTTAATAATATTGGTCATTGAGAAAAAAGAAAAAGCCCTATATAGGGGTATCACCACATCGCTATCAAGCTAAGCTTATGCAAAGTCAATTTTAGGCGAGATTGTTTCTTTTTCAAAAGGGCAAGTTTAGGTGATTGAAAGATTTGCATACGAAATAAACCCTAACGGGTTTCAATTTTTTAGATTATGCTACATGATTGTGAGACATAGTAAAGTCGTATACGATGCCTAAGATATCAAAGACTGTTTTCTTCTTGTACCGGTGAGATTTTCTCCCGTTTTTCTCTAAAAGATAAAACAAACGCAGTAAAACTTTTAATAATTCATGGATGCCCTTCTGTAAACCTTCATAAAACAATAGATAATAATTCTTTATCGTATAGATGGACTTGTATTCACTAAGCTCTTTCTTTTTCTTATCTAAGAGTAACTCAAGATTTTGGTTCGTTGGTATGAAGGCGATTTCTCTCAATCGGTTGAGGAGCATAATTTATTATGGGAATGGGACAATAACAGCACTGGTAAAGCATACGAATTAGCGACACCGGAACAAGAAGAAGCATACATTTTAGAACAAGCGAAGTCTGAAAAACAATAAAGGGGTATCGTCACCTCGGTATCAAACTAATAAAAAGAAATGCCCCCTAAAATGAAAAAATACGCTATTCTTTCTGTAGAATCATAGGAAAGGATGGCGTTTTTTTATGTCTGTTTCTGTCGCGATTTCTGATAACTTACATGTAGAGGCATCACTCAATATAACAAAAATGTAATGTTAATGAAATGTAATTCCATCGATACTATAAATGAAATTATATAAAATGAATTACATAAATGAATGGGAGTTAAAGAATTTTTATAATGAAAAAGGAGAAGTATTAATGCGAAATATATTAAGTGTAGAAAAAATTGAAAAATATTATGGTAATAAAGATAATGTAACAAAGGCTATAGATAATATTAGTTTTAAGGTAGATGAGGGAGAATTTGTTGGGATAATGGGGCCTTCAGGAAGTGGCAAAACTACATTACTTAACTGTATATCAACTATTGATAATGTTACTACGGGAAAAATAATAATAAATAATAGTGACATTACTCGGTTAAAATCAAAGTCATTAGATAAGTTTAGACAAAATGAATTAGGGTTTATATTTCAGGACTTTAATTTATTAGATACCCTTACTGCTTATGAAAATATTGCCCTAGCGTTAACAATAAAAGGTGAGAAAAGTTCAAAAATTGATGGAAAAATACAAGCAGTTGCAAAATATTTAGACATTGAACAAGTATTAAGCAAATACCCTTATCAAATGTCAGGCGGACAAAAACAAAGGGTTGCTTCGGCAAGAGCTATCGTAACAGATCCATCTTTAGTACTTGCAGATGAACCAACAGGATCGTTAGATTCTAAATCAGCTAGATTATTACTCGAAAGATTTGAAAGTCTAAATAAGGATTTAAAAGCTACAATACTTATGGTTACTCATGATGCATTTACAGCAAGCTATGCTCGTAGAATTCTTTTTATTAAAGATGGAAAAATATTTATTGAGTTGGTAAGAGGGAATGATTCCAGAAAAGAATTCTTTATTAAAATTATCGAAGTTATAACCCTTCTTGGAGGTGACGATAATAGTGTATTCTAAGATTGCTATTGGGAATGTAAAGAAAAGTCTTAAAGATTATGCAATATATTTCTTAACACTAACACTGGCTGTTTGTATATTTTATAGCTTTAACTCAATAGAATCACAAAAGGCACTTATGGAAATTAACGCTTCAGATAGAAAGTATGTGCCTACAATAATGAACGTTATCTCAAATGTGTCAGTATTTGTATCCGTAATATTAGGTGGTTTAATATTGTATGCAAATAATTTCTTAATCAAAAAACGTAAAAAAGAATTAGGAATATACATGACTTTAGGTATGGGAAGAAGAAACATATCCAGAATATTAGTAACAGAGACATTTCTAGTTGGTGTTATATCTTTAGTGAGTGGGCTTATAATAGGTATTGGAGTATCACAGGGATTATCTACATTTGCATTAAAGTTATTTGAATTGCCCATCAATAAATATAAATTTACAATTTCAACAGGTGCTATAGGTAAAAGCGTATTATACTTTGGAATCATGTTTTTGCTTGTTATGTTATTTAATGTATATGTTGTTTCTAAATACAAAATAATTGATATGTTAACAGCAGGTAGAAAAAATGAAGATGTAAAATTTAGAAATCCTCTTATCTATGTAATCACATTTATTATGTGTGTAGCGTCACTTGGATATGCATATGTGACTGTACTAAAAATCGGATTGAATTTTAAAAATCCTATGCTCATGGTATCAATCATTCTTGGTATATTAGGTACATTTCTGTTTTTCTTTAGTTTATCTGGATTTATATTATATGTTGTAAAGAAGAATAAAAAAGTTTATTTTAAAGGGTTAAATATATTTATCATCAAACAAATAAATAGTAAGGTTAATACAAATTTTATATCCATGTCTTTAATCTGTTTAATGTTATGCCTTACAATGGTGGCTTTATCTACAGGAATAAGCTTTAACAGAATTATGGACGCAAGAATGAAAGAAACAACACCATTTGATGCCAGTATTAAATTGGAGAATAAGGATGAAAGTTACACTATAGAAGACGTATTAAATAAAGTTAATTTTAAAATAAGTAAAAACGAAAAATATGTATCTTATAATGTATATCCAACAGAGATGTCTGTGGGGGACTTAGTACCAGAAGTACGTAAAGATTATAAGAAAAGCGGTATGAATTTCATTAAAGTATCTGATTATAATAAAATTTTAAATCTTAAAGGTGAAAAGGTAATCACTTTAAATAACAATGAAGTTTTACTTTTATCAAATAATAAGCGGTTGTTTAATTCGATAAATGAAAGATTAAAAAATAGCAATAAGGTGAATATTAAAGAAAAAGAATATCTGGTGAAAAACGCTAAAATTATGCAAGAGAATCTTTACACTTCTGATGAACAATTTGATTTCTTCACAATCGTTATAAATGATGAGTTTTTATCAGACTACAAAATTATTGCATCCGTACTTAATGTGAATTATTTAGGTGGAAATAGAGAAGAATATAATAAAAAATATGATAACGTTGCACGGGGCTTTTATGACGAAAATGGACCGAAATTAAATATTAATCGTATAGCAGGCAAATCAAAGGATGAAGTTTGTGCAGAAAGTAAGGGATTGAAAACTATCATACTGTTTATTGGGATATATATAGGTATTGTATTTTTAATAACGAGTATGGCTGTATTAGCTCTTCAACAATTATCGGAAGCCAGTGATAGCATAGATCGATATAAATCTTTGAAGAGAATTGGTTCAAACGGAACAATGATCGACAAAACAATTTTTATTCAAACTTTCGTATACTTTAGTCTTCCAGTTATTCTTGCCCTAATTCATTCTGTAGTTGGAATTTATGTAGTCAATGATTTTATTAACGCGTTTCAAGAAATAGATATTACTTTACCAGCATTGATGACTGGCTTAGTATTTCTTGTAGTTTATGTAGTATATTTCTACACGACATATGTCGGGTATAAAAATATTGTAAAAAGTAATACTTGATTTTATAATGCTTATTAGGGCTATTACACCTTGTTTCTCAAGATGTAATAGCCTTATATTCTGTATAGGGAGGGAAAAGTCATGAAAAAAATCATTCTTATTGAAGATGATGAAATCATCAGAGAAGAATTACAAAATTTTTTTATAAAGTATGGATATGAAGTAAAGGCTCCCACAGATTTTAATCATATTATCGAATATATAGAAAGTGAGAATGCAGACCTTATATTACTAGACATAAATCTTCCTGTGTTCGATGGCTATTATATATGCAGAGAAATACGTAAAACTTCAGATGTTCCAATCATTATGGTTACAAGCAGAGATAGTGATGTAGATGAACTAATAAGTATGAATTTAGGAGCAGATGATTTTATAACAAAGCCTTATAATACAGAAATACTATTAGCAAGAGTAACAAATATTTTAAGAAGAACATCTGGAGATTTAAAGACGAATAATATCTTAATTTATAGAGATTTTAATTTAAATCTTTCAAATGCAACAGTTACTTATCAAGACAAGTCTGTAGAGTTAACTAAAAATGAAGTTAAGATACTCTCATGCTTAATAAATAATCGCGGTAATATTGTAAAAAGAGATTCACTCATGGAAACCTTATGGAAATCTGATTATTTTGTGGATGATAGCACTTTAACTGTTAATATAAATAGATTAAGAAAAAAGCTTGAAGAGATAGGTATAGAAAATCCAATTGCAACAAGAAGAAGGTTAGGGTATATAATGCCATGAATATAGGTGAATTTTTTAAAGATAAAATGGTAGTAATACTATCTAATGTACTGGTATTTATTATACTAGCAGGTATATTGCTGACTGCGAATGTTCAGTTCATTATAATATTCTTTGTCTTTTGTATTTGGTTTTTTCCATTGGTTTCATATATGGCTATAAAATGTAAAAATTATTATAATGAGATTAATGGTATATTAGAAAACTTGGAGAAAAAATACCTACTTCCAGAGGTAGTAAAGGAAGCAAACTTTATACATGGGGAAAAGCTTAACGCTATACTGAAAGAAATAAGTAGAGATATGCATGAAAATGTAAAATATTATAGAGATATGCAAATAGATTACAGAGAATATATAGAGACATGGGTGCATGAAATTAAGACACCGATAGCTTCTACAAAGCTAATAATTGAAAATAATCAAAATGAAGTAACTAATAAAATTGACTCTCAAATGGATCGAATCGAGGGATTTGTAGAACAGGTTCTGTATTATTCTCGAAGCAATAACGTTAATAAAGACTATATTATAAAGCCAATCAACCTTGATAATGTAGTAAGGAATGTAATTAAAAGAAACTATAGGGATTTTATTCATAAGAGAATAAAATTAGACATACAGGATATTGATGAAATCGTATATAGTGATGGAAAATGGGTTGAATTTATTATTAATCAAATAATAGGAAATTCTATAAAGTACTCAAATAACAAAGAACAAATGATACGTATATACTCAATTAAGAAAGCTAACTCAGTAATACTAACTATAGAGGATAATGGAGTAGGGATAATAACTAAAGATATAAATAGAGTTTTTGAAAAAGGATTTACTGGAGAGAATGGAAGGAGATTTAGCAAAAGTACAGGAATGGGTTTGTATCTATGCGAAAAACTGTGCTCCAAATTAGGAATGAAAATTGGCATTGAATCTGAAGTGAATAAAGGAACTAGAGTTACATTAATATTTCCTTTATCAGGTATGGTAACTTTTGAGCCTTGTTTATAAAAGAGATGCTGCCACCTTTCCACGAATTTCGTATGAAACTTATAAACAAATTTAAAACGGTATGAAAAGAGTAGAAATTCTCTTCATACCGTTTGTATTATTTAGCCATTTAACATATTGGTATATTTAATTGTGAATCGGATGGATGTTAATCTGGATTAGTCATTACTATTTTTGATGTCCACTAATACTTAACGTACAATAAACCCAAGTTTTTCAACTTAGAAAATCCTTAGCGTACAAAATTCGCGTTTTGTTGGCGGGATCCCATCGCCATCAAGCTAATAGTTGGGGCACACAGAGAGCCGTAAGTGCGATCATGTTGTTTACCTGGACCAGTATGAATATGTAGGAACTGTCCACTTAACAAATCATACTCAAGTTGAATTTTTATCCCAGCTGTATGGCTGCATCCTCCTGCACCTGGATAAACCGATGAAAATACATCCGGGAGTTGAAATGCAGTTGAATCTAAAATACGAATACGCTTGAAAACAGAAGTGTATGGAGAAGAAATCGGCATAGATGCGGCCAATTTTTTGCTTAGTAGTTCGGCTAGTAGGTGTTGTAAAAGTTGGACGGCCGCCTTATTAAACCGTTGATTCAGTCCCTCAGGACTGATGAGTACTTCTGTTGATGCTTCTAAACAGCTAGATAACTGAGTTAAAGAAGTCATAGCTACATTTTGGCTCAACCATACACATAAAGCTACTAAATCTTTTGTTTGGTACTTACTGGTTCGTTGTACAAAGCCAACATCTCTAGCAAGATCCCGTAAGGTATTTGGAGATAAAAAACTTTGAATCTCTTGAGCAAATAGTTGTAATTCGTCATACACAGAAACAGACATAAAAAACGCCATCCTTTCCTATGATTCTACAGAAAGAATAGCGTATTTTTTCATTCTAGGGGGCATTTCTTTTTATTATTTTGATAGCGATGGGGTATCACCACACGACTAGCCAGCACTCACACCTAAAAACAGGAGGGAATGATAAAATGTAGTTTAAGGAGGGGGATGAATGAAAAATGTACATAGATGGTTAAATTATTTTGGTTTTATATGTGTGTGCATGTCTAGCTTCGGTTTTGTTTCTCGTTGGATTTTTCGTGATGTGATTGCACTCGATCAATTACTTGTTTTGAGTATAGGAATTATTATTTTAATAACAGCATTTTTTGTAAAACGTTGTAGTAAAGAGTTACGAGGTGATAAAGGTTAATCGCCCTAAATGTAGTTTTAGAATTTCGCAATCGGAGTATATTGTTGAAAAAGGCTTATTGAATAATGACAATTTATTTTAAGAAAGTAAATCGATAATATAGTAAATAATACTTTCCTTGACCCTGTACTATGGCACAGGGTTTATACTTTATATGAGGTGAGACAGATGCAATATCTTATTATCGGAACTTTAATAGATTCAGAAAAAAAAGTAGAAGAACATTTATAAAAATAATAAATTGTAAAGGTGGGAGAATAATGGAAGATTGTTGTAGTAACCTTAAAGGAATAAAAATTTAAAATAATGGTCATTGTCCATCATGTAAAAATAAAGCTAAGAATGTAAAGTTGATTACACTAAAATCATTGCTTAAACCATCGGCATTAGAAACATTAAATGCTAAAGAAAATCACTATTTTTGTTCAAACGAAGATTGTGATGTAGTCTATTTTGATACGAATAATAAAAAATACTTTGTATCTGACATAAAGGTAGCTGTAAATCAAAAAGATGACTCAGCAACTACACCAATTTGTTATTGTTTTGATTGGACAAAAGAAAAAATCAAACAATATGTGAAAAATGGACTTACTCCTAATCCAGTAGAGCATATTCGCGAAAACATAAGAGAAAATCGATGTGGTTGTGAAGTAAACAATCCACAAGGTAGTTGTTGTTTAGGCAATGTTACAACTTATATTAGAAAAATGTCATAAGGAACTTAAATGTTGCTTTTTTTCACCAAAATACTTTGGGGTATTTCAAAATCTCAAGTCGATGGGCATGTGACGTTGCCTCATGCTCACCAAGCTAGTTAGGGTATGTTAAGTAAACCTTATGGATTTGTATATCTCATCCATCCACTTTCAGATTGTTTCGCTTTATACTTCCCATAAGACAGAAGCTTCATTGCCGAGCGATTGGCCGCATGAAAAACCAAGTTCAGCTTCCATTCTTCCTCCATTTCACTGGGATAGGTGGTAGATTCATAAACATAATAACCCGCCATGATACAGGGGATTACTTGCTCCGGTTCAAATCCATAAGCAGTTGCATCATCCACAACCAAATCAATGATGCATCGGTTTCCATCTTTAACTTTTTTCTGTAGTAATTTTTTTACCGATCCTGGTACTAATTCTAATATTTTATCCTTCATGTCAGTCACCTCATCTTTTATCATGTCCAGATAGCCTGGGGATATGTGTCAAACAGAATGAAGTTCCAACCGTAATTACACTGGTTTAACAAGATCTTAAGGACTATATCACCCTAAAAGAGAAAATGGCTTTAAATAAAAGAAATCCCGATTGTCTGCGGGGCTCCTAAGGTTAATCGTCAAGTAATGACGTACTCGACTAATTAACGATATCATGAATTTTTTGGTAAAAATAATGGTAAATGTGTCCGAATTAATGAGGGCATTATTTGGAACAAAAACGCTATTTTAATTTCAAACAAAAGAACAGTCAGCAAAAGCTAACTGCTCGGTTCTCCAAGGGGGAACAAGGAGAAAGTAACTTAATCGGTTGTCTACAGTATTGACGGAATATTGAATTTTATTCAGGGGACTATGTTATATGATTGATAAAAAATCCCTTTATTAGCAGTAAAACTCCGAGGAGAGACAAGACTTCAATTGAGAACCAAAACATGCTTTTTTGAGGTTTTTTAAACTCCATTATTATGGAAGAAAATAAAAAGGTTGCAATCATCATGATAATTAAGAGACGGATTATATCAGACATTAATAGCACTCCTAATATTTAATCAGTTTCATTATATAGTTATTTCCAATGAGATGGAATTTAAGAATTGTTTTATTGAAATTCGAACAAAAAAGGTCCTGTTGTCTCCAACAGAACCTTTTCTAAAATGGCAAAGAGTAACTCTTACCTTACTCTTCTGCTATATAATACACAAAACACGTATAGATGTGTAGAACAAGAAATTCCAATATAATTATTTGAATAAAGTGTTTAAAAGTATCTTGTCGGGGTTTAATATAAGTAATTAAATTACAAACGTTGATTTATCAATGGATATTAATGATGAACTAGAAAATGGTAGTTAATAAAGAAATATTACAATAATTAAATATGAAATATTGCATATTCAATTGAAATAGAAATTTACAAGTAGAAAGCGAGGAATAACAATGGGGCTAGGAAACCATAGAACAGAAAATAGTTTGAGTGTAAATGACAGGTGTTCCGGGTTCTACTATGCATGCGAAGAATGTCATTGGGAATTCCATAGACACTTCGAAACAGTTAAATCACACGAGTATGTTACGGAGACACCTAAATATACAGAATTGATAGGATTATGGGAAGTATTGAATGATCCATTATCTATGAAAGAGTTCAAGGAACTTGTTTATAAAGGATTGGATTTAAAAAGAAATGTACAAAAATCATTTAATGAAGAAGAAATAGAAGCAAACAACAAACAATTAAAGTAGCGAATTCGCTGCTTTTTTATTTTACATAGAAAAAAGGAAACCGCAAAGGATCCTTTTTATATTAAGCTGCTTTATAATTTTTATTTTTAATCCTATTTCTAGTATCCATAAATGCGGCGAATGTCGCTATAGCACCACCTAAATCATAAACTTGGAATTTGTGGACAAAAGCAAGTCCTACAATGAAATTGTAGCTGTATATAAAGCATGTAATACCGAACAGCCATAACATGAACTTTAAATCTTTTAAGCTCAATCTATAATTCTTAATTTTTTTCCACATATGTATCAACTCCTATTGTTCTGAGGTTCTATAGTTTTTCTTGCAGATCTCTCGCATGTTTACGATAAAGAATAGAAAGAAGATAACAGCTGCGATGCCATTAACCCAGTAATACGTATGTCCCATCGTGAATCCATCATAGAAGGAATAGGCATTCCAAATTATAAGGATTATTGAGCAGATAGTAGAGATCATTAATGAGCCAAAACTTCTCATGCTTTTCACCTCGATCCAAAGTTTTAGAACTTTTCATACAATTATACATTTAAATAAAAAGATTTACAAAAGGAATTACCATAAGGAGGGGGGGATGACTATACGCTCTAACGGGACAAACTGTTGGGAATTGTGAAGGAAACGGCGGTTCTAATGTGGATATCAATATGTTAAGTCAGGTGGATTCGATACTAACTCCTTAGATGAAGCTATTCAAGCTATGGCAGAACGAGGAATAAAAGGTAGCGTTAATGTTGATTCACTTTCTGCACTGTGTTATATCCAAACCGATGTCCTACCTAATACAGAGTTAGATAAGATTACTTGGTGGGTGGATACTTGATCAGGTGGTAAATGGTGGTATGAATATATCAAAGTTAGATAATAGTTGAAGCCGTCCTTAATCGGGCGTTTTCAACTATTATCTAAATGCTTCTTTAGTTTTCTCTATTGTGTTCTGTTCCTCTTTTGTATTTGTAAATTCGATAACGATAACAGACAGTCCAAAACCTAAACAAACAGCCTTTATCTTGCTAATTCTCACAAGAACTTACACTTTTTCTCTATCTGTATTTAACCTAGAATACAAGATTCTTTCATTTTTATTCCTGGATATATTTGAAAAACTGTATGTTTTTTATCTCAAATCAATTACATCTATAAATTTAAGGAAAACTCTGTTATAAGATGCATCAGTGCAAGTTATTAAATTCTTTATCGGATTTATGTCAGTTACAGTCACATATCTAGTAAGTAAATGACCATCTCTATAATAAGTAATCAATACCTTCTCTTCAGAAAGAAATGAACATAGTAACTTGTTTTCAATAATTTCTTGTTCGTCTTGGGTTAATGTAGGGCGCTCCACTTTTGTTTGTTTTTTAACAATCTTACCAATACCGATGAATTTCTTCGGTATTGAAGTGAATGGAGTCCGCTTAATCATTCCTATTTCTTTTGGCATATGTGTATAGTTCATGCTGTATATCTCCCTGATTGCTATTAATAACTGTATCATTATATCAATTTTTGGAGATGTTAGGATTATTTATATAATTATAAAATAAACATTTAGAGGTTTTTGACTCCTTATAAAATCAACCCAATTTAACTAAGCATGATTTATATATATAATTGAGTAATGCACATGAATCAATTATTACCATAGATGTAAGCAACATTTATAATGCAAAAGAATTGCATTTACTTCTTAAAGAGAAGCTTGAGTTTCCTAATTTGTACGTGGAAAACTGGGATGCTTTTTGGGATTGTATTACAGGATTTGTGTGTCCTTTGCCAAACAAAATGATCTTCGACGGATGGTCAAAGTTTGAAAAAAGGTTACCGAGAGATACGAAAATAATGAAAGAGTGCCTTCTTGATTATAATGAAGAGGATAGAAAGGATCCTGCATGAGCGTCTTTTTTATTAAAATTTATTTTTTAAAGAGTTACCTAGAAGAGAACAAGCTATTAATTAACAAAAAAGAAAAGACACCCTAAGGTGCCTTTCTCCGACTTGAACCATCTTAATTTTAATAATATTGGACTCCCGTCCAAATATTATTTTACCATGTTAAGTTGTTTTTGGAAATATGCCATATCGATAATTACAATACACGTTTTAGTTTTTAAATTATTTATCTTTCTAAAAGTTGAAATTAATAAGAACCCCATAAATGATAAACCATTCCACTAACAAAAAACACTAATCCTAAAAACAAAACAATTAAAGCAAGTACTCCATTTTGATTATGTTCCATAAAATTAGCTCCTTTTAGATTTATTTTTATCCCGCTATTTGTGGGCAGTAAAACTCCCACCTCAAAATTCAGCTGGAGCAAAGACGTTAGGTGGGAGCCCTGCTGCCCGTAAACGCCCGATTGGTGAAGGCTAATACTCAGTGGGGGATGAACACCCCCCCCACTGAGTAAAGTTTCACTTTATATACAAAAAAGCCTTTAGTCGTAATTATGGCTAAAGGCTTTGATCATTATACTTTTTAGTTTATAAAATTTGAAACTGAAAATGTACTAGCTTGATAATGAAGCTTGGCTATTAGAATTGAAAAATTTTAGTTTTATTATAATTAACAGAAATGAGAGTAGTGTGAAAATGAATCCGCTCCAAATAAGCTGGTGAATACCTAAGTTTGAAATGAACCAGCCTCCAATAGTTGTTCCTAAAGTAATTCCGAGATTTGAGAATGAAACGAATAGGCTATTACCGAATTCAGGCGCTTCTTTTGCTTCGCTTATTAACCATGTTTGACCAACAATTAATCCACCAGCATGTACGATTCCCCAAATGAATACGATAAAAATCATTGGAACAAGGTAGGAACCTAAATAATAAACCAATATGTAAACAATAGAATATAGGATAGGGAATAATATTACTGTATTTACTATACTTTTTTGCAGGAGACTACCAAATAAATGATTGCCTAAAATCATAACTATGCCAAATATGAATAGCATGATACTGATGAGAGATCCATTCATGGAAGTTACTTTGGCAAGGTACTCAGCGAAGTAGCTGTATACGGAAAACATGGCTGCAAAAAGGAATGTGACGGTTAAAATATTCAACCATAATCCTGGTTTGCCGAGTATACGAATTTGTTTGCCGAAAGACATTTTTTCTTTAACAGGCATAGAAGGAATTAGGATTAGTATTCCAATGAATGCAAGAGTGTTAACAAGCGCTCCGAATAAGAAAGCAATTTCGAGTGAAAATTGGTCTGCAAGGTAAGAGGTTAGTGGTACACCTAAAGCAAAGCCAACAGTAATTCCCATGAAAACTTTTGTAACCGCTTGACCGCTCTTTTCTGGAGGGACAAGTTTAGCAGCTGTTACAAGAGCAATTGAAAAGAAGAGTGGGTGAAGTGCTGCCGGTAAAATACGAAAAATAAGCATGATTTCAAATTGTGTTGTATAAGCGTAGATTATATTTGAAATAACAAATGCAAAAATTGCTGTTAATAAAATTATTTTGCGATTAATACTAGAGACGAGCAGAATTAAAAACGGACCAGAAATAGCAACAACTAGTGCAAATATACTTACTAAAAAGCCAGCTTGTGTAGTTGAAATTCCAAATTTTTGAGTGATTTGTGGTAATACGCCGACAATACCCATCTCGGTAGTAATAATTCCGAACACACCTATTGCGAGTGTCAGAATAAGTAAAGGATTTACTTTTTTCATTTATAGAACTCTCCATTCGTATCAGTATTTTGAAAGTAAATTCATTAACAAAGAAGCATTATTACAAGCATGATTGGATGCCAATTTTATCAGGACTATGTAATCTTAAATACAATAACAGATATCCAGATAATTAGATGCGATATATTAAAAAATTTTCTCCTTTCTATGTTTCTTGCTTTTATAGGTAGTGCAATTTTATAAAAAAATAATTGGATACCTGTAAAAAAGCAGAATGTGTGAAAGCTAATAATCAATTGATATGCTGATTGATTATTAGCTTTCATTTTATAATTTGTTTTGGACGTATTCAGAAAACTCTCGTATTTTTTTTTCATTTCGGCGATAGTAGGTCCATTTTCCAATTCGGTCAGAGTCTAGTAATCCTGCCTTTTTCATAGTTAATAAATAACTAGAAATCACCGATTGGGCTAAGCCAGTTTTAAGCTGGATATCTCCTACGCACACTCCAACTTGAAAGCTAAGGCCTTGCTCTAGATAAGGTTTTTCATCGAAATAGTTTTCTGGATTTTTCAACCATGATAAAATTTGACATCTTGTTTCATTTGACAATGCTTTATAAATTAATAAAGGTTCCATAAGGATATTATATCTACTTTTATAGATTTGTAAATGGGTTTTGGTGATTTTAAGGGGAGAAGGTATACGTGAGCCCCTTAAATAGGAATGAGGTGCTCTTGATCTGTACCTTTTGTAAAGGACATTCTAAAAAAAGTTAGGCAACCTAAAAAAGATGATTTCGGTATGCAAACAGGAGTCATCTTCTTTAAATTCTATTGATAGCAAGAGTGATTATAGTACGTCATATATTTCTTAATTTCATGTTTTAACTGAACAAACGATTCACATGATTTTATATATGCTTCATCGGTTAAAGTACTACGAGGATTACGTGCAAAAATGATAATATTGTTAGGTTTAAGCATGTTGTTGCCTAGCTATCAATGGCGGATTCCTAAGAAGAGTAATAATAAAACCCAACTGAAGATTTAAGAAAAATTTTATGTTTACCCCATTTTTTATTTTAAAAGTTTTTCCTATCCTATAAATGAGTTACATCAAGAAGGAGATTAAAAACGATAAAGTCATAGATGAAAATGTAAAGTTAGGGGATTCTACATGCATACAGGAGTTTTGATGAGTTATTTGTATACTTATTTCTTTACTATTATTTTTTGTGTTGTGTTTCAAATTGGATTTTATTTTAAAGCGAAAAGAAATATATCTATTGAGCATTTTCTATGGGTATATGTTTTTCTATTTTACCTTTCGTTAGTGTATGGGGTGACGCAGATCGCAACTGTATGGGATATAAGTAGATATGAAACGTGGATTCGTGTCAGTCAAATTAACTTGACTCTATTTGATACGGCAGGTAGTACTACGTATCTTTTGAACATTGTACTGTTTATGCCGTTAGGTTTTTTATTACCGACTATTTGGCCACAGTTTAGAAAAATGAAAAACACCGTATGTGCGGGATTCTTGTTTTCATTGGCAATTGAGTTAAATCAATTACTAAATAATAGAATTACAGATATTGATGATCTATTTACGAATACCCTCGGGGCAATTGTTGGGTATGTAATATATAGAGTTTTATTTAAAATGTTTAAAATGATATGTAAAAGAGAGGGGAAAAAGCTTGATACGAACTCTTCTTTAGTCATAAAATACGAAGCTATTTTTTGTTTAGTTTGTTCATTTGTAGGTGCGATGTTAATTTATTATCCTGGAGACCTGTAAGCTTCCAATAAGATTACGATCTATTCTAGTTCTCCACGCTTAAACACGGTAAAATATGAATAATTCATTGCATTTTCTAACTTAATAGATATAGTTTATGTATTACATGATAGGTAGGTGTAAATATGTTACATGTTCAATTATCTCAATACTTACTAAAAGAGTATCGACCTGCTTTTCATACAGATGAAAAACGAGTGTATATGTTAAAAGATGAAGGATTATCACCGTATCCTATCTATTTAAATCGTCCTATTATGATAGGAGTGGGGACGAATTGGAATCAACATAAAGGATTTGAAGAAATCATTAAAGGATTTATAGGTGCACTTAACAAACTTCCTATGTATATGGTATTTGAAACTTATTTGCGCGGTGACTTTATTGAAGGGTTTTTAGAAGAGAATAAATTTCATTTTGAGCTGATTTTTACTAATAAGAAAAGGGATAGGAACTTTTTAACGTGTTAATTACTCATAGTGATGAGTGTTTTAATTATATAAGTTTTGGATCTAAGGAATTAAAGTTAGTTGAGCAACTTTGTGTAGGGGAAGGATTATTTGTATGTCACACTAAAGACCGAAAGTGATAAGGTGCTGTATAAATAACTAATTTGGATGACTTGAATGTATAAACCTAAAAACTTTCCTTTATGGAGAGTTTTTTATTACAAAGAAAAGACACCCATATAAGAGTGTCTTTTCCGATAGTTTGTTTAGCAGAAGCAAGAAGCTCCAACTATGATTAATAAAATAAACAATACTACTAATAAAGCAAAGCCGCCAGAAAATCCACAGCCGCCACAACTACCACCAAATCCCATAATAGTTCCTCCTTTAATAAGAGGGGAAAACAAGGGGTCACTCATGTATTTTAACGGATTCAATTTACTTTATGTTTTTTACGCAATAATTGAGCAGGTCCTTTTGAAAATAAAAAAAAGACACATTAAGGTGCCTTTCTCCGATTGGATAACCGCATTTCGAAACTGGTGGATAACTTGCAAATAGTATGTATGCTTCGATTTATTTACAGATACCTAAGATTTATACATTCTTCCATATAAGTCAGTACTTTTGATTACTAAACGTTCAATCATCATAAGGTTTAGTTTATTGTTACCAACCACTCGCTCCAACATCCGTCTTCAACCACTTCACCCAATCCGAATCTTCTATTTTAAGCAAACTGAGCGAAACACCTTTCATATCTAAGGAAGTGAGAAGGGTACCAACCTTTACGAACTTCACATGTAAGCCTTCCAGCTCACATAAACGGCGAATGTCGTTTGCGAAAATGTATTGTTCCATTAATGGTGTCGCACCGAGTCCGTTAATGAGGATGGCGAAGTTGTCACCTTTTCTCCAGCGATAAATGCTTTTTAGTTTGTTCATAAGTTCGATCGCTAATATTTCAGAAGAGGATAGTGCTTCTTTGCGGTAACCTTTTTCGCCATGAATACCAACGCCGTAAAAGACTTCATCGTCGTTTAATGTGAATGAAGCTTTTCCTTGTACTGGATCGTTTGCAGGTGAAAGGGCGACTCCTAATGTGTGTAAGTTTTTGATGACAGAACGGCCGAGTGCTGTTAGTTCGTCTAAAGAGTGATCTTCAAGAGCGGCCGCACCAAGTATTTTTTGAACGAAAACAGTACCAGCGACGCCGCGTCTTCTTTTATTAAACGAAGCATCATCTTCAATTGAAACGTCGTCATTTACGATGATGTGGTCAATTTGTCTTCCTTCTTCTTTTGCGATTTGTTCTGCCGCTAAAAAGTTTTCAACGTCATCTTTAAAGTTTTTGATGATGAATAAAATACTTTTATCTTTTGGCATGAGGCGAGTTGCCATTGTAATTTGTTCCACTGTAGGCGGAGTGAAAATATTGCCGTTTACGGCCGCTGTAAGCATTCCGTTTCCTACATAGCCAATATCAGCTGGTTCGTGTCCGCTACCACCGCCGCTTATAATGACAACGTTTTGCTTCAGTTTTTCGATATCTTTTACATAAATGATGTTATTTGTTTCATCGTAATTCACTTTGTCGTTATGTTCAAAATAAAAGCCATGCAGCATATCTTGAACAATATTTTCTACATCATTCATAATCTTTTTCATTGCTTTTGCCACCCTTTAATTACTTTGCTGATTGCTCCAGTAATAGTAGTAATTGATTGTTTATCATATTTTTCATGAGAGAAGACATAATGGAAGGATCTACTTCGCACTTGCTTTCAATCCAATCTTTTATCGTTCCAACGAAGCCGTGACTATAAAAGGAGGCAATCGTATTTTTTGTCTCATCAGAAAGGCTGAATCCACAGCTCATCGATAGTTCATCAATAATCTTCATATATAAGTTTTTCGTATGCTCAAATAAATAGTGATTAAACGAGTTTTGCTCAATGACTTTAAATGCATTTCGGTAAAATTTTTGATTTTCGTAAAAGTAATCAAATAATAAATCGAAAATGTTTTCCCATGTTTCATAATCAAGAAAGTCTATAATATTTTCTTTCGTTTCTTCTTTATAAATCCAGCTTAATAGTTCGAATTTATCTTTAAAATGATAATAAAAAGTTTGCCTACGCATTTGACAGTGTAACATAATATCGCTCACTGATATTTTATGAAACGACTCTGTTTCCATTAAATACTTCAATGAATTCGCGATTATCTTTTTAGAAATTATAGAAGAGGTCATCTGAATCATCCCTAGAATGTAGTAATATGAAAATCTTATCTATACAGTGAAACTTTAATCAGTGGGGAGGTTCATCCCCCACTGATTATTAGTTGAACCAATCGGGCATTTACGGGCAGTTGATCTCCCACCTAACTTCTTTGCTTTCATTGCATTTTGAGGTGGGGGTCTTACTGCCCGTTAATGCGGGATAAATGAGAGCGGTGTCTTTAGACAGATTGTCCATTTTGTCCGTTTACTATAAAACGCTTTCATTTTAACATGAGTAGTAAGAAGAAGATTTCAAATATATCACAATATATTAAAGGAATTGAGGGAGAAGCACAATGAAAAAAATTATAAACAAACCAGAAACATTAGTAATGGAAATGTGCAACGGAATGGTTATGGCTCATCCAGAGCTGGAGCTTTTGAAAAAATATAAAGTCATTAAGAAGAAAGAAATGAATGAAAATAAAGTAACGTTAATTAGTGGCGGCGGTAGTGGTCATGAGCCAGCGCATGCAGGTCTAGTCGGAAAAGGAATGCTGGATGCAGCAGTGTGCGGAGATGTGTTTGCTTCTCCTTCACAAATTCAGGTATATCAGGCGATTAAAGAGACAGCTAGTAAAAAAGGTACGTTATTAATTATTAAAAATTATAGCGGCGATATTATGAATTTCAAAAACGGTGCGCATTTAGCGACTGAAGATGGAATTGAAGTAGACTACGTAAAAGTAGACGATGATATTGCGGTAGAAGATAGTCTTTATACAGTAGGACGCCGCGGCGTTGCGGGAGTTATTTTAGTGCATAAAATTGCCGGCGCAGCAGCGGAAGCAGGAATGGATTTAGGAGCGGTGAAAGCTGTAGCGGAAAAAGCAGCGGCTAACGTGCGCACAATCGGTTTAGCATTAACTTCTTGTACAGTTCCAGCGAGCGGATCACCTACTTTTACACTTGAAGAAGATGAAATGGAATACGGCGTAGGTATTCACGGTGAACCAGGTATTAAACGTGAAAAAACGATGTCAGCAGATGAATTAGCTAACCGTATGACAAATGATTTAATAAAAGATTTAGGAGTAAAAGATGGCGATGAAATTGCGCTTCTTGTAAATGGTTTTGGCGGCACACCACTGCAAGAACTATACTTATTTAACAACGCAGTTACGAGAGAATTAGCTGCTAGAAACATTAAAATTAATAGAGTATTCGTCGGTAATTATATGACGAGTATCGATATGGCTGGTATGTCTTTAACAGTGATGAAGTTAGATGACGAGTTAAAAACGTTGTTATCGAAAGAGTGTAATACACCAGCGTTTAAAGTAGATGGACCAGTTCAAAGTGTAGAGTACGTGAATGTGCTTGAAGATGTAGAAGAGAAGGAAGTTTCCTTCGAAATAGAAACAGCGGAAGAGTACGCTGTTATTAAAGATAATGTCATTACATTAAATAACATGATTTATCTCGTTGATAAAATGAGTGACATTATTATTAAAAATGAAGTACCGTTCTGTGAGTTAGATACACATGCAGGTGACGGAGACTTCGGAATGAGTGTTGCAAAAGGATTTAAGCAATTAAAGCGTGAGTGGCATTCTATTGTAGATCAAGAGAATGTAACGATCGGATCATTCCTTGACGGTTGTTCAATGATTATTATGGAACATTGCGGCGGCGCTTCTGGTCCAATTTGGGGCGGAGCATTCCGCGCAGCTAGTAAAGCAGCAGGCGAAAAACGTGAGTTAACAGCCAAAGAGTTCGCTGAAATATTGCAAGCGGCACTTCAAGGCATACAATCTATCGGTGAAAGATCGTTCGGTAGAGGAGCGGTAGTTGGTGATAAAACACTTGTTGATGCACTTGCTCCATGTGTAGATTCTTGGATTGACAGTGCTTCAAACGGCACAGACGTGAAAACTGCCTTCGAAAAAGGTGCAGAAGCAGCGGTTAAAGGAGCAGAGTATACGAAAGAAATCGTAGCTCGCATGGGCCGCGCCGGTACAGTTGGTGAAAGAAGTTTAGGCTATCCTGATGCAGGTGCGCATGCACTTGGGGTGATCTTCACGGAGATTGCGGGTAGTTTGAAATAGAAATTAAAAGATCCCCTCTGCCTTATGGTGGAGGGGGTCTTTAATTATAACCATCATTCTTCCAGTGAAAAAATTTATTTGTTAGCCAATCTAGAAGCTGCTTCTTCAACTTCTTTATATGCATTTTGTAATACTTCATTTGGATCTAGTACTGCTGTTCCTTGTGCACGAACGATTTGATAATCTTCAATACCTAGGAAATTAAACATTGCTTTTAAATATTTATGAGAGTATTCCACTTCTGTATACCAATCATCATTTGTATAGATTCCTCCACTTGCTTGTATAACAAGCATTCTTCTTCCATCTTTAAGTAATCCCACTGATCCAGTTTCAGTATATTTAAATGTTTCACGTGCAATCATGATATTGTCCATGTAATCTTTTAACTTTGATGGAATATTAAAGTTGTGCAAAGGTAATACGATAACATACGTATTTGCACTTTTAAATTGTTGTAAAATTTCGGACATACGCTCTGTTACTTTTTGTTCTTCATCAGGTAACTTCTGTCCATTTCCTTGCTTTTCCCATGCGCTTAAAACAGTTTTATCTATCATTGGTACTACATCATCGTATAAATTAATCTGTTCAATCGTTTCATTATTAGGAATTAATTCTTTATAAGATACTAAAAAGTGGTTAAGAACCTTAATGCTGACTGATGATGTATCATCCACTTTCGGATGTGCGTTTATGATAAGTGTTTTGTTCATTTGTATTTCCCCTTTTTAAAAGTTTTTACGTTTTAATTATCGACTAAATTAATCGTCGATTAGTTCGGTCTTTAATATAAACTCTGAAATTATTTTTGTCAAATGAAATACATACTATTCTAAAAGAGCCTTTTTTTATTTGACTAAAATTCTAAATGGTCCTAAGATACAATTTGATAACCCTTAAAATAAAAAGCAGGTGATTTGTATATGCAATATAGTGTTGGGGTTGAATATGCCTTGCATTGCCTAGTTTATTTAATTAATACTCCTTCCAAGGAAAGTGTTGGAATAAAAGATTTGGCAGAGTTTCAAGGACTTTCTGAAACATTTCTTTCAAAAGTTTTCGGTAAATTATCTAAAGCTGACATTGTGAATTCTGTCCCAGGTGTAAAGGGAGGATATAGGTTAGCTAAGTCTCCAGAAGATATCTCTTTTTGGGATGTAATAGAAGCTGTCGAAGGTCCAAAACCTATTTTTCAATGTAAAAATATTGTGCAGAATGGCCTACTATATCGAGACGAGGCTTGTAATTCTTGTGAACCTAGCAATTCTTCTTGTACAATTAACTTAGTAATGCTTGAAGCAGAAGAACACATGCGTGAGTTTCTCCGTAAAAAGACTCTTGCATGGTTAGATAAAGAACTTGACATTGTTTTACCTGAAAAAATAAGGGTAGATACTCGTGAATACTTCAAACAAAAAAACTCTAACTAAATCGCCATGACGAATTAGTTAGAGTTTTTTTGTTTTTTAACATTAATTCCATCATGTGAGTACTTCATCATAAATTCCTTCTTTAAATATCACATTTAATTAACTCATAAAGTTTCAAATTGATTAATATTAAAATTCTAAAAAATACAATTTTATTTTCGTAAAAAGTAAATGAATTTATGTTTTCAGATATTTTAAACATAGTGAAAATCGCCTTTGAAAAAGGAGCAGAGTATACGAAAGAAATCGTAGCTCGTATGGGCCGCGCTGGTACAGTTGGTGAAAGAAGCTTAGGCTATCCAGATGCAGGTGCACATGCAATTGGGGTTATCTTTACGGAGATTGCGGGTAGTTTGAAATAGGAATTAGAAAGTCCCTCTGCCTTAAGGTGGAGGGAATTTTATATATTCTTCATTTGTATCTATATCAAATTTTTCAGCGCTTTTTGCTTATTTGAGACTTAGTTTTTTTGTGATTGCAGCTTATCGATTTTCCAGTGTGCTTCTAGAGATTCTAAAGAGCTTTCAATATAAAACATATATTCATCTGCGGTACTTGTTACTTCAAAAGCTATTTTTAATTCTACCGTTTCATTTGGTTTAACTTGTATATCAGAAGGGTTTTGGTCAAGCACCTTGCCTTCATAGGCCTTTCCGTCTTTTTCATCTTTTAAGTTATATTTTAATTCTGATAGTCCAATCATTTGACCTCGTACATTTTTTACAGAGACATTAACAACGACGGAATCGTTACTAGCATTTAAATATGCATTTTGAACGGTGGCCAAGTAATAGCCTCCCTTAACACTCTCACCAACTAATAAAATACCTTGTTCCAAGCGGCTCATATCTTCTTTTTCTTCAAAATTTATTAATTCTTCATTTTCATTTTTTGCGGTTGGTTCTTCTATTGGACCATTTTCAACGGCACTATCTTTTTTATCTTGTGTGCAAGCAGCCGTAACACTGGCTAATACTAGAATTAAAGTAAGTAATATGAATAATTTCTTCATAAAATTTATCTGTCTCCTTAAGTTTCTCAATTTTGTGCAACTATACATATAAGATTAACATAATGTCTCATTATTGGATCGAAATAGGGGGTCTTTTAGACACCTTATTCTTTTTACTTTTAATATACATTCGATTGGTTCTCTTCCATATTTTTCACGGTACTTGTTAATCTTTTGAATCATTAGCTTAGTAATACCAAGGGTTATTATAGATATATTAATCATATAATTTGTCCCTATCAAAATGAACGTTTCTTGCATCTAATATATTGTAAATATATTTTATTTTGAAAGGATGTGATTATATGGCTCATAAATCTACTGGAGTGTTTCGAGTTCCAGTTTCTGAAAATGGGATTATTCCAACTGCTCTCAACATTATGTTAAACAATGATTCACGCTGTCATACTAGTAATGTAACGATAAGTGTTAAGAGAAGTCGAAACATTTCTTTCCCGACTCAAAATGAGTTAGTTGAAATCTCTCGTACGTTTGTTTCTTTAGAACCAAACAGAACAACTAAGATTGTGTTGTTTACGCCAGAATTCGAAATAGAAGATTTTCTTGATGTCATCGTTAGTGGAAATAAAGATGATGTTAAGGATGTTCTTGTATATTCTTTCTTAGCAGATTCAGCAGGTCACAATCTGCCATCTACTGTTTTCAGAAATGCAGAATACACTTTTGCTTGCTGACACCGTGATGATGTATTCTTTACTGTCATATATCTGAAGGGAAATGTTAAATAGGAGTCGATTTAACTTTTATTTGGGTTCTCCAAAGAAGTCTGCTTTAGCTAAAAAAACAAGGAACCAACTAATAGGTTCCTTGTTTTTTTATTAATATGATTGGTGTATTTACTCTAGTTGTAGCGAAATCGTCCGTTGTTATCATTCCTACTGTATCATTAATAAACATCTGCATAATATGTAATTAGTATTATTTTATTCTTTAAATATCTCCGGTTTTTCAACTCTAAATGATTGCACCTCACCGCACTCTAAACAAAATGTGGTTAATAGTTTGGAACGTTTCCCTCCTGAAAAGAATCTACTAGATTCATCTTCACAAACATATGCATGATAAGCAGATCCAACTCTTCCTTCTTTAAATGTAGTAGAACCACAATTCTCGCATCGTTTATTTTTCATGTTACTAACACCTCTTTAGGTTGATATTTATTTTGGCGTATTCTCTATCTCCTTTACGATAGAAGTAAAGCAACTTGGTTATAAATGATGTTTTCGACATGATACAACATACCCCTTTATATATCCGCAAGTAAAACAACACCCTATAAATCTCTATAACAATATGATGTTTCATATATCATTTAATGTTTATCGGAAAAATAAGTATTAAAGTATTGAGTTTTATTATTCTGATGATTATAATAAATGGAAATCAAACAATTCTTATGTTGAGAAGTGGAGGGACGGGCCCTATGAAACTTCGGCAACCTCGTTTTAGACGAAAGGTGCCAAATCCTGCAGGTGAAAAAACACCTGAAAGATAAGAGCGGTTCACTTAGTCAAGAAGGCTACTCTTATTTCGATAAGAGTAGCTTTTTTTATGGCTAAAAGATAAAGGGGGAATAGGTAGTGGAGTATGGTTTTTGGTTGCCGATTTTTGGGGGATGGCTTCGAAATGTAGATGATGAATCTATGCCGCCTACGTTTGAGTATGCAAAACAAACAGCGCAAGCGGCAGAACAATTAGGTTTTTCAACAACACTTATAGCAGAATTAAATTTAAATGATATAAAAGGTGTTTCAGCACCAAGTTTAGAAGCGTGGACAACTGCGGCAGCACTTGCAGCAGTAACGGATAAATTAGAGATTATGACAGCTGTAAGACCTGGCTTCCACAATCCAGCAGTTACAGCGAAAATGGCAGCAAATATCGATCAATTAAGTAATGGCCGTTTTACATTGAATGTAGTTTCAGCATGGTGGGAAGAAGAAGCGAGACAGTACGGCGGGATATTTACCGCACATGATGAACGATATGATCGCACAGAGGAATTTGTAACAATTTTGAAGGAACTTTGGAAAGAAGAAGAGTTTTCTTATAAAGGGAACTTTTATGAGCTTCATCATACACATTTAAGTCCAAAACCTGTGCAGAAACAAGGCATTAAGATCTATGCAGGTGGTGAGAGTGAGCGAGGAAAAGAGGTCATTGTAAATCACGCGGATGCATATGTAATGCATGGCGGAACAGTGGAAGAAGTATTTGTGAAAATAGAAGATATGAAGAATCGTAGAAAGAAAGTCACAGAGGAGCCATTGCAGTCATTCGGGCTCGCGGCTTATGTCATTTGTCGTGATACAGAAGAAGAGGCGTTAGAAGAATGGAGACGTATAACGGATGTGAAAGACGATGCTCTAGGTTATGCGGGTTACCAAGATTTTATTAGTAAATCGCATTTGGAACAGCAAGTGAAGCTAAATGATTATTCCGTATCTAATCGCGGATTACGTCCTAATTTAATCGGAACACCAGAACAAATTGCAGAAAGGATACTTGCTTTTGAAAAAGTGGGTGTTACGTTATTACTTTTACAATTTTCACCGCAGCTTGAAGAGATGAAACGATTTTCTGAAAAAGTGATGCCGTTAGTTGAAGCAAAAAGAAAGGAATTGATTACAAATGAGTAAAATTTACATATTACATGAGAATAAGGAATGGACGGATCATTTAGTGAAAAGATTGGAAGAACTGGAGTTACCTTATGAGGAATGGTTTTTAGATGAAGGAACAATTTCGTTAGAACAAGAACCTCCCCAAGGTGTTTTTTATAGCCGTATGAGTGCCTCTTCACATACGAGAGGGCATCGATATGCACCTGAATTGACTGAAGGGGTTCTTGCTTGGCTAGAGGGATACGGACGAACAGTATTTAATGGGTCTCGAGCGTTACGTCTTGAAGTAAGTAAATTGAATCAATATGCAGCATTAAGAAATTTTGGGATACAAGTGCCGAAAACAATTGGTGCTGTTGGCCGTGATAATATAGTAAAAGCAGCAAGGGAGTTAGGGGAAGTACCGTTCATTACAAAGCATAACCGTGCAGGTAAAGGCCTTGGTGTTCAACTGTTTCATTCCATTGATGCTTTAGAACAATATTTGGATGGTCCGACATTTGAAGAACCTATTGATGGAATTACTTTAATCCAGCAATATATTGAAGCGCCAGAACCATATATTACACGTTGTGAGTTTGTAGGCGGTCAGTTTGTATATGCAGTTAAAGTAGATACATCAGAAGGATTTGAGCTTTGCCCGGCAGATGTATGCTCTATTCAAGATGCTTTTTGCCCAGTAGGAGAAGAGAGTAAGAAAGAGTCGTCAACAAAATTTGAAATTATATCGGACTTCCAAGAGCCAATTATTGAAAAGTACAAAGAGTTTTTGAAAGAAAATAAAATTACCGTTGCTGGTATTGAATTTATTCGCAGTTCGGATGGAACAATTTATACGTATGATATTAATACAAACACAAACTATAATTCTGACGCAGAGTCTGTAGCGAATCAATTTGGTATGCTTGAGCTTGCTAAATTCCTTGGAATAGAATTAGAAAAACAAGTAGAGTCAGTTAAATAACGTTGATTAAAAAATAAGGTTCTGGTGCAAATATAGGAAAAAAGAAGAGATAGCACATCTTATCGGTGAAAGATCGTTCGGTAGAGGAGCTGTAGTTGGTGGGAAAAGTTTAGGATACCCTGATGCAGGTTGGGGTTATCTTAACGGAGATTTCGGGTAGTTTGAAATGAAAATTAGAAAATCCTCTCTACCTTAAGGTGGAGGGGTTTTTAAATTTAGTGAAATGGTATATTAATGTGGCTTAGAAGCAAATAATTTCGGCGCAGAGTTTAAGGTTAAATGGGCTGAAGTTAATAAGTAGTCTGCTATATGTTGTTTAAGAAAGGGCACCCCATTGAGGTAGTGCCCTTTTCGTAATTAATGATGTTAACGGATAAAAAAACTCTTTATATTACCAGGAGTCACCGTGACTGGATTGCATGTACATAATTGTACTAGATTTAGTCGAATTAACCTGTTCTTTAGAATCTGATTGTGAAGGGAATGCTAACCCTATAGATAAAACAGCTGAAAGTGCTAAGCCTAAAATCGTTCCAAAAAGTTTTTTCATTATTTTAACGCTCCTTTTTCGAAAGTTTTTTCTTTAGCTTGATGACTAATATAAAAGTATTTACTAGCTTTTACAGTGTCGCTTTCTTCGTAAAACTTGATTGCTAATTTTTCAGTGTATTCTTGTGTGTAATTATAGAGTTGTTGTGTGTCGAAAAATGAGATAGCTTCCAAAGATAATTCTTCGAGAATAACAGCTGGAACACCTTTATTCATACAATCTAAAAGTTTGAAATGATATAGGTATTCTTTATTGTCTAATTGCTCGCAGATCGCCAATCCTCGTTCGATCAACTCGGCCGATTGATTAACTTCACCGAGTTTGAAATGTTCTCTAGCTTCAAGGAAAAGGGCTTTAAAATGCTCCGGAGTTTTAGTTGTTACTTCTGATAAGTGTCGGATTGCTAAAGTGGATAGGTTTTGGCTACTATATAAAAACCCTAAATTATTACGGACTCTTAATATTAGGGAATCCTCATTATTTTTACGTAAAAAATCTATTGCAGAATTAAATTTTTCTTCTGCTACAGGGAATTGTTTTATATCAATACATGCTAAACCGTATAAGTTCTCACACGCGGCAACATTATTTTCATAACCATTATGTTTAGAGAAAATCTCTTTAGCTTTAGTCACATGTTGAATTGCTAATAGAGGTTGATAGGTATGAAGATAGAAGTTAGCAAAACGATAGCTAAACTCGGCTATTTCAAGATCGTCATGAATATGTTGTAATAGCGTTTCGGCTTGTTCGTAGTTTTCCCAGGCTTCATTGTTGTTTGAAATTAGTGTGGCGTGAATCCCTTTGAAAAAGTGATAATAATAAGACAACGATTCATTTTTTGGTATATTCAGTGAATCAATTGCCTGGAAGCTTGTTGGTGTAATGCTTAAATGATCAAGCAGAACTTTAAAGCGAAAAGTAAGAAGTGAGTAATGGAATAGTAAATTTGAATCTTCATTAATACTATTTATGTATTTATCAATTTCGTCTTTTAAGTGTTTTGCTTCTTTTAGGTGCTGGGCACGTATCTCTTGATACCAATTATTTAAAAGTTGTGTGATCATATCTTTTGTTTTTAGGTGACTTACCATAATTCTCCCCGCTTTCTACTATATTTATTTGTATATTGGTATGTATATACTAGCAAGAAATTAAGTGTGATAGAGTGATATATTGAAAGAAAAAAACTTTTTCAATAATTTTCTGATAATTTAAAAGGTAATTAGAATATAAATAGAAAAAGAATTCAATCGGATTCCTTAGGTGGTGATCATTTACTTATTGCAAAAAAAAATAAGTGAATCGAGCGAATATGACTATTGCACTTAAAATAAATAACAGCCTTTTTGTAAAGTGAATCTACATAAACTGATTCGAAATTTTATAAGAATCCATATGGAAAGCATTCATTCAAATAACAAACAGCCCGAGTTCCAATGAGGAACTTGGGCTGTTTGTTATTTCCTTTCCTTTCCTAGCACTACTCTATCGCCATCAAAACAAAAGAACGAGTGATCCCACTTTATGGTTATGTGTAAAACATAAACTAGTAGAAGTTTTGTATTTTCTTATCCTACGTATCCCACCCTGCACAAAAAAATATTTCTCAACATTTTATCTATTGAAAAATATTGAATATTCTTATTATAAAGAATATTATGTTGCTATCGGCAAAAAAAACGATAATTCGCAGACACTGGGGAGGAAATGCATTGAAAAAGAATAAGAAGTTAAAACCATTATCAGTTTTAGCAACAGCAGCAGTACTAAGTAGTAGTTTTGCTTTTGGAAGTCATGCAGCGTATGCTGATTCGCCATCATCTCTACCAATAGATGAGCATTTAATACCGGAGGAGCGTTTGGCAGAAGCGCTAAAACAACGGGGCGTAATTGATCAATCTGCATCACAAGCTGAGACGTCAAAGGCTGTCGAGAAATATGTTGAGAAAAAGAAAGGGGAAAACCCTGGTAAAGAAATCTTGACAGGAGATAGTCTTACGCAAGAAGCTTCTGATTTTATGAAAAAAGTAAAAGATGCAAAAATGAAGGAAAATGAACAGGCGCAGCAGCCAACAGTAGGGCCAGTAGCTGGACAAGGTGCAGGATTGAATTCTAGTAAATTAAATGGAAAAGTACCTACTGCACCAGCGAAGCAAGAAGAGTACAACGGTGCTGTTCGAAAAGATAAAGTACTTGTTTTACTTGTAGAATTTAGCGATTTTAAGCATAACAATATTGATCAAGAGCCAGGATACATGTATTCTAAGGACTTCAATCGTGAACATTATCAAAAAATGTTATTTGGTGATGAACCATTTACGTTATTTGATGGATCGAAGATTAACACATTTAAACAATATTATGAAGAACAATCTGGCGGCAGCTATACAGTTGATGGAACTGTAACGGAATGGCTTACTGTTCCAGGGAAAGCTTCAGATTACGGTTCGGATGCAGGAACTGGCCATGATAATAAGGGTCCTTTAGGGCCACGTGATTTTGTGAAAGAAGCATTAAAAGCAGCGGTAGCAAAAGGAATTAATTTAGCAGATTATGATCAATTTGATCAATACGATCAAAATGGTGATGGAAATAAAAACGAGCCAGATGGCATTATTGATCATTTAATGGTTGTACATGCTGGCGTTGGTCAAGAAGCTGGCGGCGGTAAATTGAAAGATGATGCGATTTGGTCTCATCGTTCAAAACTTGGATCAAAACCATATGCGATTGATGGCACAAAATCTTCTGTTTCGAATTGGGGCGGAAAGATGGCTGCATACGATTATACAATCGAGCCTGAAGATGGAGCAGTTGGTGTGTTTGCGCATGAGTATGGTCATGATTTAGGCTTACCAGATGAGTACGATACAAAGTATTCAGGACAAGGTGAACCTGTTGAGTCATGGTCTATTATGAGCGGCGGTAGCTGGGCTGGGAAAATTGCAGGAACAGAGCCAACAAGTTTCTCACCACAAAATAAAGAGTTTTTCCAAAAGAATATGAAGGGCAACTGGGCGAATATCGTTGAGGTAGATTATGATAAACTTCGCACGGGAGTCGGTGTTGCAACATATTTAGATCAAAGTGTTACAAAATCAAAACGACCAGGAATCGTTCGTGTTAACTTACCAGACAAAGATATTAAAAATATTGAGTCAGCATTTGGTAAGAAGTTTTATTACAGTACAAAAGGAAATGACATTCATACAACACTTGAGACACCAGTATTTGACTTAACAAATGCAAAGGATGCTAAGTTCGATTATAAGGCATTCTATGAACTTGAAGCGAAGTATGATTTCCTTGACGTATATGCGATTGCAGAAGATGGAACGAAGACACGTATTGATAGAATGGGCGAAAAAGATGTAAAAGGCGGCGTGGATACAACTGATGGTAAGTGGGTTGATAAATCATACGATTTAAGCCAATTCAAAGGGAAAAAAGTAAAACTGCAATTTGAGTATTTAACAGATATTGCAGTAGCTTATAAAGGATTTGCGTTAGATAATGCTGCATTAACTGTAGATGGCAAAGTTGTTTTCTCAGATGATGCAGAAGGCGGGCCAGCAATGACGTTAAAAGGATTTACTGTATCTAACGGATTGGAACAGAAAAAAAATAACTACTACGTAGAGTGGAGAAATTACGCTGGTTCTGACACGGCGTTAAAACATGCGCGTGGTCCAGTCTTTAATACAGGAATGGTTGTATGGTATGCGGATCAAAGCTTTACAGATAACTGGGTAGGTGTTCATCCAGGTGAAGGATTCTTAGGAGTAGTAGATTCTCATCCAGAGGCAATCGTAGGTACATTAAACGGACAACCGACTGTGAAGAGCAGTACGCGTTATCAAATTGCCGATGCGGCATTCTCATTTGATCAAGCGCCAGCATGGAGAGTAGATTCGCCAACTCGCGGTATCTTTGACTATAAAGGATTACCAGGCGTTGCAAAATTTGATGATTCTAAGCAGTACATCAACAGCGCTATTCCAGATGCAGGACGTAAGTTGCCGAAACTAGGATTGAAGTTTGAAGTAGTAGGTCAAGCTGAAGACAAATCTGCAGGTGCAGTTTGGATTCATCGATAGAATAAGGTGAAACTATGAGAGCTGTCCATAAGTTGGTGAAACTGACTTATGGACAGCTCTTTTCTTATTCTAGAAACGTGGCAGTTTAGTTTAGGAACCAGTTCATTGGAAAGGAAGATATAAAATTTATTTTCAATAAAAACGAGAAATGATATCTCTAGAAAATTTCCTTTTCCTTCCATATTCGAGGTATAAAACAAAGGGAGAAAGTCAGTAGCGGTCCTGTTATATTCTGCATAGCAGCGATTTATATGTCGAGAAATCAAAATAGATTTATGTAGCATGCCGCTTTAGTTTTAAAAGTAGAAATAAATCAATAAATTACAATATAGCATGATTAAAATTAATTGAAATGCATGAGCAAAAATACATTCTCATACGAAATTTTTATTAAATTACAAAATACTTATCAGATTTGATTGTAAGAAATGATAAGTATAATTGATTTTTTATGATGTACAGAAAAAATTAATTATCACATCCCTTTATTTTCACACTAGAACCTAAAAAGAGGTTCTGTTACAAAGTTTTTTAACAAGAAAAAGTTATGTTGCAAAAAGGGTTGTGCCTATTAATTATATGAAGAGAGGCATGTAGTGTGTTACTAGACAAAAATACTTGATACACCAATGTTACCTTCACTCACCCTCCTCAGTATTATAAGCTAATAGTGGTTCGTACATCATTATAGCGTGATTCTCCGTTACATATTGGTCTTCTATAAACTGTTTCTGTTGAGTATATACTTTACGTTGAATAACATTATGTCGTATATAACCACCCCAGTATGCAGATTGGATTGAGTGTTCTTTTTCATATACTTCATATTGATAAAGCTGCGGATGGGCAATTCTCCACTCACCGACTAAATGCTTATCTGTAATATAAAGGTGAAGTTGATACGATTGGTCCGTTTCATTTTTGATTTGTAAATCCAAATAATTATAAGAACAAGTCGCTCCACTTCCAAATGGTTGGGTCCGCTTGGAATCAGGAAAGACATCAAAACTATGACGATATCGCTCTGTTACTGTCAATGGTGTATGTAAGGTCATCCAATATATTAAATTTGAAAGCTGACAAAGCCCTCCTCCAATGCCTGCTTGAAAAGATCCATAGTGTAGTATCATGCCCTCTACATACCCTTTTCTTCTCGTAGGCTTACCTATTAAACGCCAGTAAGAGAATGTTTCTCCCGGTCTAATGACGATACCATTTAGTTGTTTAATAGCAATCTTCAAATTAACAACTTTATTCTGTTGATACCACATATCTACATCTTTGAGCTTACGAAGTAGTATCGTTCGATGCTGAATCGCTGTATAGGGTAACTTTTCTTGTTGAAACGTTTTTGCATATGTTTTTCCATCTGCTAACCACTGAATGTACCTCTTTGTAGAGTAATACCATGTCCCTAGTAGAATGCGATACTTAGACCGCTGTTTAGGACGTAAGTTCACTAAATTCATTTTATTTCCTCTCTCCATCGTTTTCATATGTTATCATTTCCGTAATTACGATCCCAATCAATTGTCTTATTAATGCCTTTGAATTTACCCAAGTTTTCCCGCACAGAACTGTAATATTAATTGTCGCATTCTCTCGTTTTTTAACTACATTCTTATATGTATATCCATCAATAAATTGTACTTTTCTTAGCTGCATAGTAATTAACATAAATAGATAAGAGACGCAAAAAAACAGTATAATTAATCTAATGGGGACCTTGTTTTTTCCATTTTTCGAATTGCTTATAGTCATGTGAAACTCTGCCTCAATATGATAAATTCAAATAAACACATTATAAATATAAAGGATAACCTTAAATAAAGAATAATGAAAATTAAAGAAATTCTAAAGAATCAATATATTTTTACTAAATATTGATTGATAATAAGTTGTTTTTGAGACTTTACTAGGTTCTGTTGCAAAGTTTCTTAGCAAATAAAAAGTTAAGTTAATTACAATGAATCATGTTAAAAGGTATGTTCTCAGGATTATATTGTGATTTTAATGGAGATAGCATTGTTTTTTAGGCTACATTTTAGCGAAATAAAAGCTCAAAAAGCGATATGTATATTTACAATGTTACATTAGTATTTTTCTTTTTATTTATCCCGCTATTTGTGGGCAGTAAAACTCCCACCTTAAAATGCGGCTGGAGCAAAGAAGTTAGGTGGGAGATCAACTGCCCGTAAACCCCCACTGATTATTAGCCTTCACTTTATATATTCGCAAGTAAAATAGCATAATATCAGTATGAATCCCTATAGTGATATGAATTTTTGCATATTTTGAAATTCAGTATATCCTCCGAAAAGTTTTGATTGTATAATGTGTTTTGTTATATTATTTTAGATTTTTCGACAAAAAACAACAAAAAATAGAAGACGTATTGGGAGAATGCATTATGTACACAAAACTATTAAAATCAATTACATCATTATCACTTATTGGTGGTGCGTTATTATATACAAATGGCAGTGATGTGAAAGCTGCGGAAGCGGGCGTTTTTTCTGATGTACCAATATCGCACTGGTCCTATCCTGCGATTAAAGACTTAGCGAGTAAAAATATTATTTCAGGTTATGGAAATGGGATGTTTGGTTTTGGTGATGTTGCGACGAGGGAGCAAGTTGCAGCTTTAATTTATCGTGTGTTAGTACCGAATAAGCAAGGCGGTACGTTTAGTAATGATGGTGCTCGTTATGTATTACAAGATGGGTCTACTTTAAATAATCCGTATGGAGATATTCGCTCAGGTTCTACAATGTTTCCGGAAGAGGTTTTAACGTTAACGAAATTGGGGATTTTTAAAGGTGATGGAAATGGCGGTTTTAGACCGAAAGATTCTGTTAGTCGCGCAGAAATGGCGCAAATTATTAAAAATGCGTTCCAAGTTTCAGCTAAACAAAAACATACATTTAATGATGTTCCAAATGGATTTTGGGCAGAAAATGCGATTAGTGCGGTGCAGTCAAACGGGATTGCATCTGGTACAGGAGACGGGAAATTTGAACCAGCTAAAACGGTAACGCGTGAACAGTATGCACAGTTTTTATATAATGCATTGAAATATAAAAAGCCTGAGGTTGCGGTGCAAGATACAGGAGATGCGGCATTATTAGCAGTATTCAAAAATGAAGTACAAACGCGTATTAATACGTATGAAACGAATATTACACTTCCATATAAAACGAAAAACAGTAATACAAAAGAAGTGATGAATACACTTTTCACCGCATATAAAGAAGTCGCAAGTAAAAATGAGTATACAAATTATAATAGATCGAATGTTTCATACTCACTATCTGGATCGCCAGGGAATTATACGTTTACGCTAAATATTACATATCGTGAAACGAAAGAACAAACAGAATATGTGATGAAACAAGCGAAAGCGATCGTTTCTTCTATTATTCAAGTCGGGATGGATGATCATGAAAAAGTGAAGGCGATTCATGATTATGTTGTAAAACATGTTTCTTACGATACGTCTTATAAAGCGTATACAGCATATGAGGCACTCGCGAATCGTTCTGCCGTTTGCCAAGGTTACACACTATTAACCTATCAATTATTAAAAGAAGCTGGAATTGAGAATCATTTTGTAGTAGGAACTGGAGACGGTCAGCCTCATGCTTGGAATTTAGTGAAAATCGATAACAAGTGGTACCATCTTGATACAACATTTGATGATCCAGTGCCAGATGAACAAGGCCGCGTAACATATTCTTATTTCAACTTATCTGACGAGCAAATTGCAAGAAATCATGAGTGGAACCGCGTGGACTATTCGCAAGCTACAACAAACTATTATAGTACATTAACAAATAAAATTGCGACAGGTGGTACGAAAGCACCTGCATATCAGCAAATATTGAAAGATACAAAGTTAAATTATTTAGGAAATGAATATATCGCAAATAACTATAATGAATTCAAAAATAAAATGCAGCAGCGTTATAGCACAAAGTCAGCAAAGATTGAAATTCTTTATAAACAATCAATGGATGGCGCATTGCAAGATGTGAAAAAAGTAATTGGAGAAATCGGTTATCCGCAAGGAGCGAACCGTGTTTCTTATAAAGCTGAGCCGTATAATGCGAAAGAAGGGTATTCTTTGGTGACGATTACGTTTATGTATTGATAATGAAAAAAGCATCTATTTCAGATGCTTTTTTATTATTTTAGTTCGACATAATGTGATAACGGAACATAATTGCATCTGTTATGATAACTTTTGAAATTTTACATTTTGGAGGATTAGCAATGGACAAAAAGAAGATTTTTGCTGTGTTAATAGGAATCGTGGTTTTACTTGCTTTTGTTATCTATCCAGGCGTCCCAGACAAACGTGTTCCTCTAAAAAATAAACTTGCAGTAATCCTTCTATTTATTGTTATATCTGGTTTAATTTCCTTGTATATATAATTAAAACAAGTACTTATCAAGTAACGTTAAGGTAGGTAGAGAAGTATATATATCTACTTTTCTACCTATGCGTAGTTTAGTAAAAAACCTCACAAACACTTCCACTGCGGCTTCTCCTTCACGATAATTACTTACTAATTCTTTTGGCTTAATATATAAGATATACAGTATGAATTATATTGATATGTTACGCCGTTCAAAAAAATCTGCTTTATAGAGCGTGCCCCATGCCCATCAAGCTAAAAATTTAGAATTACTCCAAAACGAAAAAATGAACTTTTTGTCTCGTTAGAAGAACATGCTGCTAATCCCATAAATAAAGCGCAACAAATAAGTGTTTTTAATAGTTTATTGTTCATAATATGTATCCCCCAGTGTGTAAAATGTTAGATTTCCTGAACTAACATAACAAATGTGGTTACAACTATTTTGTTATGTTTTGTCGAATGAAAATAAAAAAAGAGAAATTAAGCTTATATGAAGATCATTTATCTAGTATTGAGCATTTAATAATTATGATAAGTACAAGCATCGTAAGGAGGTGTGTACATGAATGAAAAAAATGAGTTTTTGAGTGGAGCAGCATTTGATCCAAATTTACTGGGTCCTACATTACCACCTATTCCACCATTTACTTTACCTACAGGACCTACTGGTCCGACTGGGATTACAGGAGAAACCGGACCGATGGGAACAACAGGACCTCCTGGGCCAACAGGAGGACCTGGAATCACAGGCCCAACCGGAATTACCGGACCAACAGGAGCAACAGGAGCAACAGGGGAAACAGGAGCAACAGGAGCAACAGGAGCAACAGGAGCAACAGGAGCAACAGGAGCAACTGGGACAACTGGGGAAACAGGAGCAACAGGAGCAACTGGGGAAACAGGAGCAACTGGAACACTCTCAACTGCTAGTGCTAGTGTTATAACAATTACATCACAAACTCTTACTAATCTTGCTCTAGTCAATTTTAGCACTGGAGCTGTTATATTAAACAATGTTTTATTTGATGGAATTTCCACATTTACAATTCAAGTGCCTGGTATTTATTATTTTATTGGTGCACTAATGACTTCTGCAAATCAAGCAGGACCTGTTGGAGTAACTATATCTCTTAATAATCTTCCTCCAGGATTGGATGGAGTAAATTATGGAACTGCAGCAGGCCAAGAAGTTGTTGCTTTTGGATTTCTTCAAGTCGTTGCTGGGGATACAATTACTCTTAATAATGTTAGTGGGCAGTCAATTACGATAGGAGGTAATACAGGTAGTAATCAACCAGCCGCTCGATTGTCTTTTTTCAAAATCTCATAAGACTTAATTTTGTATAGGTTTAGAGATACATTGACTGCTGATAATGAGAATTATGTAAATGAGCTGTCCATATGGGCAGCTTATTTTATTTTTTGTTTAGCCTGGTTTTTTTCGGAAATGCTGGCGGTACCCCATTGCCATCAAGCTAAGATTTTAAAGTACCCCCTAAATGGAATTTTTTTATAGCACCGAAGTTCATTTTTATGATTTTTGGGGAAGAATGTGCTTCTTAACTTGATACCGCAAAAAAACAAACAGGAATGACTATTAAGTCATTCCTGTTCCTTAAAGAAACCTTCTATGGTACTAGTAACTTCCTTGAATGCTTCACCTTGGACACTAGAAATTGATAATCCTCCAATTATATTTTTCCACTGTGAATTTACACTATCCCAGTTATCATCCCAGTTTTCAGTAATATGCTTATAAGCTTTAAAAGGTTTATCACGACTTGGTGAAACATATTTTAAAGCATCTATCAACTCTACAAACTCCAAAACACTTCAGGCCCTTCTTTTAGAATTGGAGTTACCTCTTCGTTTCGAGATAAAACTTCCATTTAGGTGGTGCTATTAAATTTAAAAAGCTAAAACAAGCATAACCCCGTTCTAAATTTAGGACGGGGTTAAAATATAGTTGTTTAATTTCCGATATAAGATACTTCACTGTACTCAAAAATATAACAATAAAGTCGATTGATAATCTAAGGTTTATTCAGCAATAGCGCCCGATTGCGGAAGACCAAGAAAATGATTATGATTGCTGCTTATAGCTTGTTGAACTAACGCACACGTTACTTTAAGTGAATTGATTCACAATCTTACTGGGAATTTACCTAAAAAAGCTGAATTAACTTAATAAAAAAAAGGACTCCCTTTTGGGAATCCAATTCATTCAGTGTCACTTTGGTTAAAGTCTAATCTTCTCGGTTCGCAACACTGTCATTAGCCTCATCGGCACCTTCGCCGACTTTGTTACCCATCGCTCCTCCTGCAACAGCTCCTGCAACGGTACCAAGTGGACCAAGAACAGAACCCAAAGCAGCTCCAGCGACAGCACCGACACCAGTTCCTACCGCTTCGCCAGTATCATTATCAACACGGTTACGTTCGTTTTTATCAGCCATTCATCTCACTCCTTATTTAGAATAGGCAAGTGCATTCCAGCACAATACCTTACATATTTTGACCTATAAGGACAGATTTATGCGAAGTGTTAGAATCCTGAGGATTTAGCAAACCGGCGCTTTACATAGCGATGATCTTGTTCTATGTAATTATTGAAATGTTTGATTGTAGAATGAGTAGTACTTTTATAAAAGTCATTCACCTTTAATTTTTTGAGTGAACAAAGTAAAGAAAGGGCCTTATCTGTTGTCAGAACCGTTGGTTCTCCAAAAGTTTGAACGAGTCGTTTCATAAAAGCATACGCAGATTGTGTATTCCGTTTCTTAAGTTGATGGGCATATGGCGATATCCTTTAATCGTAATCAGCATTATGATAATCGTTATTTAAGCTGGGCACTCTTCCATGGGGACGATATTCTATGTGAAAGGTATTATGTTATTACTTGTACTGAGGCTCTTCATGTTCAATTTGTTGAAGACGAGGATTTAAAGATTCAATAATTTCTTGAGTTTGTTGTGCTGCACCTTTATATAATTGTTTTGCTTGCTTGTTATCAGTATCAAGAACAAATCCTTCTAGGCATGCTTGAGCACTCTTTAATCCAGCGATAGTTTGTTTAAGTTTAGTACTTACTGTCATGTAGTATTCCTCCTTGTAAATGTACTTCAAAATATAGAATGCCTATTTTGTTATCATAGTACGATTTCCAATTTTAGGGATATGTGAATGAGAAATTTTATAGTTAATCATTCAAAGGAGAATTTTTTAGCTAATAGATGTATGGAATAGTTTTGTCCCAATAACAAAAACTAACAGAAATAAAACGATAATATATAAAGGAGATTAAATATGCTGAAAAAGATAGGAAGAATTTTCCGAGTATTCCTCTTTTTATTTATCGGTGGATGTTTAGTTCTGTTTGTTTGGGGGGAAATTGACAGAACAATAGCCGAAAAAAATGGGGTATTTAGCCAGAATTCTAGTCAATACCCTATGCGTCAAAGTGATATTACTATGTATACAGATGGGAAACAGTTAAACAATCAATTATTCTCAGATATAGAGAAAGCAAAGCATTACGTGCATATTAACTTTTTTTCTATTGCTGATGATAAAGTAAGTCATCAGTTTCTAGAGCTATTGCGGAAAAAAAGTCAGGAAGGTGTAGAAGTATACTATGCAGTGGACAGGTTAGGTGGAATTTTACTAAAGAAAAAGGAAAGAGAATTATTAGTTAAAAAAGGAGTTCATTTTACATATTACAATAAACCTGTTTTCCCTTATCTTTTTTCTTCTTTGGATCATCGGAATCATCGTCGTATTTCAGTTATTGATGGAAAGGTTGGTTACATTGGCGGATTCAACATCGGAAAGAAGTATTTGGGGGAAAAAGAAAAACTTGGTTATTGGAGAGATTATCATCTTCAAATACGAGGAGAAGGAGTTCAAGATTTAGAACACCAATTTGTATTAGACTGGAATAAAAACTCAGAGAAACCGATTCCGATACACAATGCGGTAAAGGAAAAGGGAGCAACCTCGCAACGATTTACTGCATATTATAGTGGAAAAAAACTTGGGCAAGATTATGCAATGTTGTTTCAACAAGCAAAAGAATCCATCATTATATTAACACCTTATTTTATACCAAAAGACAGAACTATTTGGAACGCATTAGTAGATGCAAGAAAGAGGGGAGTCCGTGTCAAAATTCTATTCTCACCTCATTCGGATGCACTATTAGTTAAAGAAGCAGCATATCCATATATCCGAAAAGCATTAAAACAGGGGATGGAAGTATATGGTTATAAAAATGGGGTGTTACACGGTAAAGTATTTTTGATTGATGAAAAAGTATTGATGGTTGGGACCGTGAATTTTGATTCACGCTCGTTTCATTTAAATGAAGAAATGAACTGTTATATTCATGACCCTATCTATATTTCGAGAATAAAACCAGTGATTAATGCAGACTTACAAAATTCAAAGCAAGTAACATCCTCTGATGTAAATCAATTATCTATAAAAGAAAAAATGAAAGAAAAGGTTGCAAAAATGTTTGAGTATTATTTGTAAAGACAAAGTATTTTTATATTAGGGATAGTTTCACATTGCCATCAAGATAAGAAATGCAAATACCCCATATCCATCAAGCTAACAAGGACGAGTTACTCCAAAACGATAAAAACGATCAACATGCATCAAAAAAACCACGCTAAGAAAAAATACAATAAGCTGTCCATATGGACAGCTCATTTACATAATTACCGTTATCAGAAGTAAAATTTAACTCGAAAATAGCTAATTTTATCAGTTGTTGAATGTCTGAAGAAAATCAAACCAATGATATTGTTGAGATCCTTTGGCAATTTCTTGCTGTGATGACTATCATAGTGACTTTTTCTCCAGCAACAACTATTAGTAGCTAATTACCATAAGGACTTATTTTTGAAATTTGCTATTTTTTAGAAAGTATGTTAATTTAAGAAAGACCTATTTTTGTTCGGTTTGAGATTAAGAATAAATTTTGTTTTTTGTCTAAGGTATTTGAGCAAGGATAGTAACATATGTGTGGGTATCCACACTAGGAGGCAACAATTATGGAACAAGGTAAAGTAAAATGGTTTAATGCAGAAAAAGGTTTTGGATTCATCGAGCGTGAAGGTGGAGAAGACGTATTCGTACATTTCTCAGCTATCCAAATCGACGGTTTCAAATCTTTAGACGAAGGACAAAGTGTAACATTTGAAGTAGAAAAAGGACAACGTGGCCTACAAGCTACTAATGTTCAAAAAGCTTAATATTAGCTGATGAAAGACCCTCTTGCAGGGTCTTTTTTTTATTTTTTTACAATATTCCGAATACAACTTTTTTAAGGGGATTTGGGGTGCTTAACTTTTAATGAAAAAGAAGATGTTAGAAATCATAGTTTTAGCATAATGGGCTTTTTATTTTAGTTATCTTGCAATTATATTAGGAATACCAAAAAACGGATTATATATAGTCGTAGGATTTTCAATCTTATTTGTTGGTGGAATTTTGATTGTGCATCTATTTTAAAATAAGAATAAAAATGGAAAAAAATTTTGTTTGATTGTATATCTCATACACGTCTAGTTAACATAACGTCTCATTATCAGTAGCAAGAATAAGGAGGAACCCTAATCTCATAAGTAAATCTCCTTTTTTTGTTCTATGGATCTATGCATTTTTTTATACATTCCTATCCTGGCATGGTTTTTAGGTTACTGGATTAGCAGAAAAACTGTATAAAATCTTGCATACTCTTAGCCTGGTTTTTTTCCGAAATGCTGGCGGTACCCCATCGCTATCAAGCTAAAAAAATAGGTCACCCCCAAAACGCAAAAAACGAGCTGAATTCACATAAATAACTGTAGAGAGAGAAAAATTTCGTTATGGGGGTACTTTAAAATCTTAGCTTGATAGACATGCGATAAGACCCCCAATTAAATATAAAAAAGAGCACTGATTTTTAGTTCTCTTTTTGTAAGCATTAAATAATGAAATTTGAATACGCTTATTCTTTAGAATAGCGAATAATTATTAATTAGCCCCCTCTAGTTGTTGAACGTAATGAGCAAATTCTAAAGGCTGTTGCTTTTTTAAATAATAATCTTCTGCTACTCAATATCTATTTTGGTATTTCTTTAATCGCTCTTCCAAATCCCCTATGTATGTATCACGATGAAGTACACGCTCGTATCTTATATCCCTAGGACAATCTAAGAATACTGCGTAATCATGAAATGTTTTCCATTCTTCCCTCAAAAGAAAAATGCCTTCAATGATTACAATACTTTTAGGTGTTATCTTTATCGTTCTCTGTGTAAATGTATCTTTTTCCTTGTTGTAAAATGGCAAAGATAGATACTTTTCATTTTGATACAATTTGTCGTATAAGTGTTCTTTTAGATAATTAGTATCCCATTGTAACTGATAATATTCAAACCATTCATCGTGCCCTGTATTATACCTCTTAGCTTTCTCAACAATATGATCATCTATATGGATAATTACTATATTATCTAAGATATTTTTTAGTTGATGTACTAGTGTCGTTTTCCTAGCACCACTTAAACCATCTATCGCAAGAACAAAGGACCTATCTACATAATGCTTTTTATACTTTTCTTTTATTTGTTGCTTTAAACATTCCCATTTATCCATTCAATTCATTATCCTTTCTGCCTTTTTTAAACTAAGACAACTTAATTTCCCTTTCACCATATATTCTTATGACAAAATGCTATAGAAAGCTTAAGAATTCTTAAGAACTTTTTCCCCTTTTTCTTAAGATTTGGATGCTAGTGTATGATTATGAATTCAAACCTGTGAGGAGTTAAGTATGAAAATAGTTAACTTTCTTATTTCATGTATATAATGAACTAGAAATCAGTTGTTGCAGCCCTTTCAAATTCAAGGTTTATTGGAGACGAAATAATTGAAGGAATTAATTTGAAGAAAGTAAGATAGAAATGTCTCCCCTGCTTATGTCTTTAGTTGTTCAATACGAGAAAAAATATGGAGGAATAATATGGATTCAAGAATTCTTATTGTTGATGATGATAAAGAGATTAGAAATCTTATCTCTGTTTACTTGGAAAATGAAGGACTGAAAACTCAAAAGACAGAAGATGCTATGGAAGCTTTACAACTGTTAGAAGAAAAGGAGTTTGATCTTATTATTTTAGATATTATGATGCCAGATATGGATGGTATTGAAGCTTGCATGAAGATTAGAGAAGACCGCAATATGCCTATCATTATGCTATCTGCAAAATCAGAGGATATAGACAAAATTCAGGGTCTAGCCTCTGGTGCCGACGATTATTTATCAAAACCGTTTAACCCATTGGAATTAATCGCTAGGGTAAAATCCCAATTAAGAAGGTTTAAAAAATACAATACGTCAATAGATCATAATAAAAGTATCCTAGAAATTGGTGATTTAGCCGTGAATACAGATACACGTCAAGTATGGGTAAGGGGAAAGGAAACAAGGCTAACTCCAAAAGAGTTTGATATACTCGAACTACTTGCCCGTAACAAAGGGATTGTCCTGAGTGTAGCAAAAATATATGAAGCAGTTTGGAAAGATGCTTTTTATAAATCGGATAATACCGTCATGGTGCATATTACAAAAATAAGAGACAAAATTGAAGAGGATTCTAAACATCCTATTTATATTAAAACTGTTTGGGGAATTGGATATAAAATATGAAGAATGTTAGTTTTAGAAATAAGATCATTATAAAACTTCTTGGTGCTGTTGCAGTTAGTTTTTTTATTTCATTTGGTTTAACAATCCTCATTTTGGTATACGTCATAGATCCATTTTTTGTAAAATACGAAGAATTTGGTATGTTTGAATTCAATTTGGCATTGTTGTTCTTATTCGCGTTCGCAATCTTTAACTTTATAATAATTTTTTTGATATTGGTTCGAAAGAAAATAGTATATTTGAAGCTCATTTCGGATAATGTAAATGATATTGCAAATGGAAAACTAGGTTTGACAATTGGGATTAAGGGGAAGGACGAATTGACCCAACTTGCTCAAAATATCAACTATATGTCCAAGGAATTGGAAAATACATTTGAACAAGAAAGACGATTAGAACGTACAAAAAATGAACTTATAACCAATGTATCTCATGACTTACGCACACCGTTAACATCTATTATTGGCTATATAGATTTATTAAAAAGAGGGCAATACAACAGTAAAACACAATTACAGGAATACCTTGAAACCACTTATTCAAAGTCACAGAGACTGAAATATTTAATTGATGAGCTGTTTGAATATACTCGTTTATCAGGCATAGATGCTAAGTTAAACTTTAATGAAGTTGATTTATCAGGTTTGTTGGAGCAAATAGTTGGAGAATACATTCCCATATTTGAAAAGGAAAGTTTAATCGTTCAAAAATCAATAACGGAAGAAACAATACCTATTTTCATGGATGTAGAAAAAATGGTACGTGTATATGAAAATCTGTTTATGAATGCGATAAAGTACAGCATGAAACCATCCGAATTATCCGTATGTCTTGAACTAATAGGTAACAAAGCAATTTTGAAAGTATCAAATAAAGTCGAGAAGCCGCCTGTTAGCGAACCAAATAAATTGTTTGAAAGATTTTTCAGGGGTGATAAGGCAAGAAAAGGTGATCAAGGAAATGGACTGGGACTTGCTATCTCAAAAAGAATTGTTGAACTTCATCAAGGTAATATATATGCAGAATATAAAGAAGGTTGGATATCCTTTATTGTTGAACATCCAATCAAATAGATTGGCTTATGGAATTACAGGTTCCATAAGCTTTTTTTTATAAAACTTAAGAATTCTTAAGGATTCTTCAGGGTGTTTCCTAATTTTTATAGTTTATCATGTATGTATTCAAAGCGATGAGGTGAGTGGAGAAATTAAAATAAAATTTTCTTTACAGCTTTCAATTGGATACATCGTGACAGCCTTATGGAAAAGGTAGATGCAACATGACTATTTTGTTAGTAGCAAATATGAATAGCAGCTTATTTTAAAGAAATGAAAAAACAAACATAGGAGGATATATATGATAAAACCAGTTGTAGATGTAAAAAACATTCAAAAATTGTACGGTAAAAAAGGTGAGAATCAATCGCATGCGTTAAAAGGTGTATCATTCTCAATTCAAGAGGGGGAGTTTGTCGGTATTATGGGGCCATCTGGTTCTGGTAAAACAACATTATTAAATGTAATTTCAACGTTAGATAAAGCGACAGGCGGCGTTGTTGAAATTGCAGGAACGGATATTACGAAAATGAAGCAAGGTGAGCTTTCTGATTTCCGTTCGCAAAAATTAGGATTCATTTTCCAAGACTTTAACTTATTAGAGAATTTATCTATTTACGAAAATATTGCACTTCCACTTTCACTTCAAGGTGTCCCATCACGAAATATTGGACAGAAAGTAGAAAAGGTAGCTGATATGTTAGGGATCTCAGCAATCCTTCAAAAGTATCCATCTGAAGTATCTGGTGGACAAAAGCAGCGTTCAGCAGCAGCTCGTGCGTTAGTGCATGAGCCAGCAATTATTTTAGGGGATGAGCCAACAGGAGCGCTTGATTCTAAAAATGCAACAAGTTTACTGGATGCGATGACAAACTTAAATAAAGAACAAGGTGTATCTATCATGATGGTTACGCATGATCCGTACAGTGCAAGTTACTGTCAGCGTATTTTATTCATTCAAGATGGTGAGCTATATAAAGAAATTTATCGCGGTGGTACACGTGAAGAGTTCTATAAAGAAATTTTAGACGTGCTTGCAAACATTGGCACACAAAAAGCGTAAGGAAGGAAGTTCAATCATGCTATTTAAGCTTTCCATGTCAGGCCTAAAAAGTAAGTTCCAAGATTACATTGTCTTACTTGTTGGCCTTATTGTCTCTATTTCAACTTTTTATATGTTTCAAACGCTAGCATCCAATAAAACGTTCCTTGAATCTAACTCTTCTATTAGGGATATTGTGTCTGTATTTAAAATTGGTTCCTTTTTGTTAGCGGTTATCACATTTTTCTATATTTTATATGCAAACTCTTTCTTATCAGCTCTTCGCCAAAAAGAATTTGGTATGTATATGATGTTAGGAGCAAAAAAGCATAAAGTTACCTTACTTATGTTTATCGAAACAATCATATTAGGTGCCACATCTCTTTTGATTGGAATTACAATTGGTGTAGGACTTGCAGAAGGTATCGGTCAGTTATTAATGAAACAACTCGAGTTTGCTGGTGAAGGTTATAAATCATTTTATCTGCCATCTATGACTATTACTTGTGCCTTCTTCTTTGCACTATTTGTATTATCAGCAATTATGAATAGTATTAAATTATCGCGTATTTCTGTATTACAACTTGTACATGCAGATGCACAAACAGAACGTGTCGCCGTAAAAGGAAAAATGACAGTTGTAGTTGCATTCCTTGGTATTCTTTTATTAGGTATTGGTTATGCATCACTGATTTATATTTCTCATGCAAATTCGCTAATTGTTTTGGGATTAATGGCCCTTGGATTAATCACAGCAACCGTTGGTACTTACCTTATATTTGGATCACTTCTCCCAGTTATGATAAACAAGTTAAAGAGTAATAAAAAACGTAGTGAAAAGGGCCTCAATGCTTTTACTTTTGCACAATTAAATTTCCGCATTAATGGTCTAACAAATGTGCTTGCAACAGTAGCAATCTTAGTGGCTCTTGGTGCTGGTGGAATTGCTTGTGGTATGGCATTTAAAAACAACATCCTAAAAATGACAGATCAAATGCGAATTTACGATTCAGTCATTCATAATCCAACAGCGGAAGAAAAGAAAATTTTGGGTGGTATCTTATTTCAAGAAAAACTTGAATATCATTACAAAGTTGATGATAGGTATGTTTATTATCTTAAAGAAGATTTAGAAAAAAATCGCCCTTTCTTGCAAGGTATGAAAATAGAAAAAGTTTCAGAGAGATTACCCATTGGTGCATTTTCAATAAAATGGGTTAAAGGAGAGACCGACACAAAACAATGGATCCAGGCTTTCAGAACGATCCAGCCAAATTATTTATATCCTGATTATGAAATGAAAATTGTAGATCAAAACATATACGATGGGTTGAAGGGTAAAGAAAGTACTGTGTTTATCGGGAAAACAGATGATTTTGGATCATACATAAAAGAATGGAAAAAACTTGATGAATTACAGATATCAAAATATAAAAATGTGAAGGCGGAAGAATTGGATAGTAAGTATCAAGCGTATATTGTGAGTCATGATTTTTCCAGCGGACTAATGTTTATGGGTTTTTTCGTTGGGGTTGCATTTTTAGCAATGATGGCAAGCTGCTTAATGTTTAAAATTCTATCCGGTGCATCCAAAGATAGTACACGTTATCAAATGCTTCGTAAAATCGGTGTTCGCCGGGAGTTATTAATAAAATCGATTTATAAGGAGTTATTCTTTATATTTTTAGTCCCAGCAATTGTGGGTATTGTTCACGTATTAATTGGTATGAACATGTTCAGCGTTCTTTTGGCTGATCCGTACTTTCGTATTTGGCTACCAATTATTATTTTCGTAGTGATTTACTCGATTTACTATTTGATTACAGTTCAATTGTACAAAGGAATTGTACTTCCGAAAGAAAATTAATGTAATGATATTATTTATACGGAATATCAACATAATCTGCCCCCATTTATTGAACATTCTAAATGGATTTGGAAATAATAAATGGGGTACCACCACATGCCCATCAATCTAATATTTTGAAGTGTACCAAAAAAAATTCCATCTCACTTTTTTGTTTTATAGATGAGAGCTGTGTAGCAATGATTTAGGTATCTACAAATCAAGAGTTTTTAACTATTCTCTCTATAGCGATGTTTTGCCATAGTATAATAAGATTCAGGATTTTGAGAAATGACAGAAATAAAAATTTCTTATATAAAAATGTAAAAATCCACAATATTTAATTTAGTTGTTATGATAATTCATATATCCTCTTAGCACCCTTAACTTGCTGGCGATGGGGTACCGCCAGCATTTTGGAAAAAACCCACGCTAAGAGCATGCAAGGTTTTATACAGCTTTGCGGCTAATCCAGTAACAAATGAAAAACTTATAACCATGCCAGGATAGGAATATATATAATCAATAGAGTCATAGAAAAAGAAAAAGGAGTTTCCTTGTGAGAGTAGGGAATCTCCTTTTTCTTTGCTACCGATAGTGGGACGTTATGTTAACTTCATATGAATAAAGTATACAAATCCCAAAATAGAAATATTTTTTATATTGTATAAAAAGCGATATAAAATATGAAATTAGTTTATTAAAGAAAAATTGTTTATATATATCATTCTTCATAAAAATGATTTAACGTATTTTTATTGATGTCATTTTTTCCCCTAATACATTTACTAATTATGATAAAAGTTTTTTAGGGGTGAAATATGTTAAATGAAAAAAATGGAAAGATCTAATACCGGATGATTTTTTGAGTGGTGCTGCATTAGATCCAAATTTAATTGGTCCTACATTACCACCAATTCCTTCTTTTACATTTCCAACAGGACCAACAGGAGAAACGGGGCCAACAGGACCAACAGGATCAACAGGAGAAACGGGACCAACAGGAGAAACGGGGCCAACAGGATTAACAGGACCAATAGGAGCAACGGGACCAACAGGAGAAACAGGATTAACAGGATCAACAGGAGAAACGGGGCCAACAGGACCAACAGGACCAACAGGACCAACAGGACCAACAGGACCAACAGGACCAACAGGATCAACAGGAGAAACGGGGCCAACAGGATTAACAGGACCAATAGGATCAACAGGAGAAACGGGGCCAACAGGATTAACAGGACCAATAGGATCAACAGGAGCAACGGGACCAACAGGATTAACAGGACCAACAGGAGAAACGGGGCCAACAGGACCAACAGCAACAAGCTGTATTAGAACTGACCCCGATAACGGATGTTCTGTGGCAGAAGGAAATAGTACTGTTGCAAATGGATTTGCCTCCCATGCCGAAGGAAGTGGCACAACAGCAAGTGGAGATTTCTCCCATGCCGAAGGAAGTGGCACAATAGCAAGTGGAGATTTCTCCCATGCCGAAGGAGTTGGCACAACAGCAAGCGGAAGTGCCTCCCATGCCGAAGGAAGTGGCACAATAGCAAGTGCAACTACCTCCCATGCCGAAGGATTTAGCACAACAGCAAATGGACTTTTTTCCCACGCTGAAGGTCTAAATACCATTGTAAATATAATTCATCCAGGTTCTCATATTATGGGACACGATGGAACTACACGATTCCCTTTTTCTTGGCATTTAGCAAATGGTGTTGGTATTGGACCATCATTAAATTCCGCTGTAATTGAAGGAGCAACAGGAAATCTTTACCTTGACGGTGTTGTATTATCTCCTGCTGCTGCGGATTATGCAGAAATGTTTGAAACCGTTGATGGAAACTCGATTGATGTTGGATACTTTGTAACTTTAGATGGAGATGGTGACAAAATACGAAAAGCGAATGCAAATGATGATTATATTCTAGGGGTAGTGAGTGCAACTCCAGCAATGATTGCAGATTCAAGTGATTTACGTTGGCATAATCTCTTCGTAAAAGATGAATGGGGAAGAACTCAATATCATGAAGTTATTGTACCAGAAAAAAAAGATGACGATGGAAAAGTGATTCACCCCTCCTTTACAAAACTCGAACCTATATTAAATCCTGAATGGGACTCCTCACAAGAGTATATCCCACGTTTGCAAAGACCTGAATGGGTACCTGTTGGTCTTGTTGGAAAACTTCTGGTTCGAGATGATGGAACATGTCAGCCAAAGAAATATTGTAAACCTAATAGTGAAGGTATCGCAACTGCGTCAAGTGAAGGATATCGAGTAATGAAGCGCACAGGACCAAATCAAATTATGATTTTAGTTCGCTAAAAGACAAACGACCATATAACATATTGAGTTCTAATGTAACCCAATCAACATTAGTGACATTAGAACAATGATAACTGGATTTGAATTGAGGCTTTTCACTTCCAATAATGATAATTATGTAAATGCGCTGTCCATATGGACAGCTTATTTTATTTTTTGTTTAGCACGGGGATTCTTTCATGAAGAAAAGACACCTTATAAGGTGTCTTCCTTCGATTTGAAACATTTCAAGTTTAATAATATACGGTCTCGCCACTGACCTATTAGGCTGGAATTTTATAGTGTTTCTGAACAAAATTTTGTGCTAATTTTGAATCCTTAAGTTGATGGGGATTCTTTTACCTTTTGTCATTTTTAAAGAAATCCTTCATCATTTTAGCGTCTTCAATGTTCAATGTCACACCTTCTACTTTATCTTTCTTCTCATCTTTAACAATCGTAATTTGTTCCTTATTATCAACCCACACAAGAAACTCTTCTTTTGAGTCATCTTTATATGTAACGGTTATAGTAGAATGCGCAGATTGTTTCTTTTTTTGATCTAGTTTGATTGTTTTAGGAGTGCCTTTTTGAACTGCTGAAACGATAGATTTTATCATTTCCTCGTTATCTGTTTGAGATTTGGAACTAGTATTACTTGTTGTTCTAAGCATCTCAATGTTGGTAATGTCTGCAGAGTTTAATTGAATGGTATTTTTCGTATTTTCTTGCTTAGTTGTTGGAGTATTATTTGTAGTAGAAGTGCTTGTACAACCTATTAAAGTGAAAGATAGAGCGGTTAGAGCGCATATAGATATGATTTTTTTCATAGTATCCCTCCTTACGTTTAATTATAACAATTTTCTGTTATTTTAGGTAGTTATTGTAAGGAGATCATTTTGTAAGTCGTAGGGAGACATGTTTACTAGTTTTAATGATGTTCGTATGAATAATATGAAGCGTATATATGAAAAATATGCGGTTCATTCTCTATCAAAATCAAAATTCACATAATTTTTTTCATATTTTATGTTTAACATTTCGAAAATGGGTGTATTACATATAATATAACAAATAATTCATTTTAGAGGAGGAAGTTAAAGATGGAAACGAAGTATAGTAAACCTTTTGTATATGAATTTATTACGGAGAAAGAGGTCATGAATGCGGCGAATGATCTAGTGAAGAAAGGAATCGACCAAAAAGATATTTACGTATTAACACATGAGAAAGAAAGGACAGATAGAATCGCAGACAATGCAGACGTGAATACAATTGGAATAAAAGAAGAGGGACTTGGGACAAGTATTATTAATGTCTTTCAAAAAACGGGAAATCAGTTAAGAAATAAGATGCAAGAGTTAGGACTTAATGAGGAAGAAGCTAACTTTTATGAAGAAAAACTGGATGAAGGGAAAATCTTATTATTCGTTAAGGATTTAGAAAGAGTCGGTGAATGGTTACAAGAAAGAAGATGCACGTATTCTATTTAAATTCATACTCTTTAAATCTACAAATCTATTACGAAAAGGAGATTGGAAATATGAGTGAGAGCGGGCTAAAAGAACAAATTACTGGTAAAGTTGAAAAGAAAAAGGGGCAAGTAAAAGAAGGAATTGGTGAAGTTACAGAAGATAGAGAGTTGAAAAATGAAGGGAAGTGGGAGAAGACGAAGGGAACTGTAAAAGAAAAAGTCGGAAAAGTGAAACAAAAGATAAGTGATGGATTGGATAACAAAGAGTAATACATGTTTATCAAGCTTTGGTTAAACGCCAAAGCTTGATAAATCCATTATAAAAATAATATAGGAGGTCTAATTGTGGGACTTATTATTACGTGTATTGTAGGTGGACTTATTGGTATGTTAGCTGGAATGATTACGGGAAAAGATTTTCCTTTAGGTATAGTTGGTAATGTTATTGCCGGATTAATCGGATCTTGGGTAGGTAGTGCGTTATTTGGTCACTGGGGCCCTGAATGGGGAGGCATCTTTATTCTTCCAGCTTTATTAGGTGCAATCGTCTTTATTTTAATCGTTACATTCTTTTCTAGAATGCTACGGAAAGCGTAAGTATGATAATGAATAGTAATCTTAAGTTTATTATATATAGCTATAAAGTTAAAAAACTAATAAATATACATAAAAAAGCATCCAATTAAAATGATTTGGATGCTTTTTTAATGTATTTTACATAGGAATCAGTGAGGATGGCCCCACTGATTGAGATTACATATTAAGCTATCGTTACTTTTTTACAATTATTTATTCTTACGACCTGCCTCGGTTCTATATGAGATAAGTCCTCGCTATTACCTATATCAACTACAATTGTATTCGTTAGTATGTTAATAATGGAACCAATTAATTTTGTAGCATGATCGTGTCGATAAGAAAATTGAACAAAATCTCCCTTTTTAAAGCTGTGCTCTTCCATAGATAGATCCCCCTAAAAATAATGTTTATACATTATACATACACAAATTTATAAGGTTTAAACATTTGGTAGTATTTTTTTTAGTGTTAAGCTGAGAAAGGTGTAGAAAATTTATTTATAATTAAAATGAAAAAATATGTTTAAAACTAATTTTTATGGGTAATTAAATAGTAGTAGTTTGAGATAAGGGGGCGGAAATGATGAATTTGGCAATAAATATTTTGCAAAATGATTTAGGTTATACAGTACAACTTAATGGTGAGATTGATGCGTATACGGCATCAGATTTAAAAAATAAGGTAATGCCTATTGCAAGTGAGAAAGAGGTTTATATAGTAGTAGATTTTAATAAGGTAGATTATATGGATAGTACAGGTTTAGGCGTTTTTATAGCGCTATTAAAAGCAATTAAGAAAAATGATGGGAAACTAGAGTTTATTGGTGTATCTAAAAGGTTAAAAAGATTATTCGATATTACAGGACTAACAGAAATATTAAATTTGAATTCAGATTTTGAAAAAGTAGAAAGAAGGTGACTAGGGATGATGGAGAAATTTGAAAAGATAGAAATGAAAATTCCTGCAAAAGCAGAATATGTGGCTATTATTCGTTTAACAATGGCTGGTGTTGCGAATCGAATGGGCTTTGCTTATGACGATATAGAAGATATGAAAATTGCTATTAGTGAAGCATGTACAAATATTGTACAACATGCATATAAAGAAGACGTTGGAGAAATTATAATTGTCTTTGGTCTATATGAAAATCGATTAGAAATTATGGTTGCGGATAATGGGGTTAGCTTTGATTTTAGCACCTTAAAAAGTAAAGTTGGTCCGTATGATATTAATAAACCAGTAGAACATTTGCCGGAAAATGGTTTAGGTTTATATTTAATAAATACGTTAATGGATGATATACAAATTATGCATGATGAGGGCATGACAGTTTTAATGACAAAATATATACAAAGAGAGCAGGTGGAGAATGATGGAAATCCAATCTCAACCTACAAATCTTACTAAAGAAGACGTTATTAAACTAATTGCAGAATTCCAACAAAACCAATGTGATGAAGCGCAGGAAAGGTTGGTTAATCACTATAAAAATCTCGTATATTCCATTGCATATCGCTATTCAAAAGGTGGGCCGATGCATGAGGATATTATACAAGTAGGGATGTTAGGGCTCTTAGGCGCAATAAGAAGGTATGATTATTCGATAGGGAATGCTTTTGAACCGTTTGCAATACCTACGATAGTAGGGGAAATAAAGAAGTATTTACGTGATAAAACTTGGGGCGTTCATGTTCCAAGGCGAATTAAAGATTTAGGCGGGAAAATTAAACTTGCGATAGAGGAGCTAACAGATCACCTACAACGTTCACCGAAGATTATAGAGATTGCGAATCATTTAGGACTATCCGAAGAGGAAGTTCTAGAAATTATGGATGCTAAAAATAATTATCAAGTATCTTCCTTAGATGATGTAGTTGAAAATTCATCTGATGGAAGTTCGGTAGCGAGAATTGAATCTGTAGGTGAAGTAGAGCAAGGGTATGAACAGACAGAAAGACGTCTCGTTTTAGATGATATTTTTAACGTATTAAATGATACGGAAAAGAGTGTTATTCATTATATATTTGGAGAAAATTTAAATCAAAAGGATACAGGGGAACGGTTAGGTATTTCACAAATGCACGTTTCTCGTATTAAAAGACAAGCGATAAGTAAATTGAAGCAAGCGGCGTTTTTAGATACATAAAAAATTTAAAATAATTATGTTTAAAACATGAGAAAAGGGGTAGTTATTAAGTATAGGAGGAGATATTAAAATGTCACACGATGTGAAAGAACTAATCGAAGGATTGAATGAAGATTTAGCAGGAGAATACTCGGCAATTATTATGTATAACCATAATGCAGCTACGGTTTCTGGTATATATAGACAAGTGTTAAAACCTTTCTTTGAATCTGAAATTAGTGATGAACAAGGACATGCCCTATATTTAGCGGAGAAAATTAAGACGCTAGGGGGTACACCTACTACGATCCCTTTACCAGTGAAACAAGTAGAAGATGTTAGAGAAATGTTAGAATACGCTAGACAATCAGAATATGAAACAATTAAGCGTTATGAAACGAGAAAAGAACAGGCAGCGAAATTAAATATGACAGAGTTAGTTGTAAAGTTAGAAGATATGATCGCAGATGAAACAAATCATATGGAAGAATTAGATCGCCTTTTAAATGACAAAGCAATGGTGTTAAATTAAAAGTGGAAATTTACCCCACTTTAATGGGCAGTAAGACCCCCACCTCAAAATGCAGCGAAAGCAAAGAATTTAGGTGGGGGATCAACTGCCCATAAAAGTCCGATTGGTTCAACTAATAATCAGTGGGGGGATGAAGAAAACCCCCACTGATTAAAGTTTCACTTTATAGAGTGAAAGAACAAACTCTCATTTCTAGGGGGTTTGTTCTTTTGCTGTATAAATACGTATGAGTAGGAAATTTTTATTTTATAACTGAGTATGCAATACTAGAAAAATAGAGAATGATAATAGATTTACATTTTAAATAAGAAAAGGGGAAATAACTTGTGTCCATTTTAATTGTCGATGATAATCCGGTTAACATTTTTGTAATTGAAAAAATTTTAAAACAAGCCGGATATCAGGATCTTGTATCGCTTAATTCTGCACAAGAGCTTTTCGAATACACCCATTTTGGAAAAGATTCTTCCAGGCATAATGAAATTGATTTAATACTATTAGATATCATGATGCCTGAGATTGATGGACTTGAAGTTTGTAGGCGATTACAAAACGAGGAGAAGTTTAAAGATATTCCTATTATTTTTGTAACAGCTTTAGAAGATGCGAATAAATTAGCTGAAGCGCTTGATATAGGCGCAATGGATTATATTACGAAACCTATAAATAAAGTTGAATTGTTAGCTCGTATGCGTGTGGCATTACGCTTGAAATCGGAATTGAATTGGCATAAAGAACAAGAGGAAAATCTTCGTAATGAATTAGATTTAGCTACACAAGTACAAAGAAACTTATTAAGTAGCCCATTAAGAGAAGATCATATAAAAATTGAAGCAAGTTACTTACCTTCATTCAAACTAGCTGGAGATATGTATTATTGGTATAAAATCGATGAAAACCGCTACGGTATTATATTATTAGATGTGATGGGACATGGTGTATCTGCTTCATTAGTTTGTATGTTTATTTCGTCTGTATTACGTGAATCGATTAAATATTTAATCGATCCGGAACTTGTCATTAAAGACTTAAATAAATATATGACTCTTTTACATAATGAGAATGACAATATTCCATATTATTTTACAGCGATATACTTAGTAGTTGATACAGAAAAGAGAACAATTGAATATGTAAATGCAGGACATCCTTCTGGATACGTTTTAGTTGATGAAGAGAATGTAGTGGAACTAAATCGCGGGAGTTGTGCGGTAGGATTTTTTGATGAAATAAAAGTCGAGAAGACAGTCATACCTTTTGAGAAGAACGCTCAAATTGTATTATTTACAGATGGTGTTCTTGAAGCAATTGCACATGATGAATTTGAGTCTGAAGAGAAATTACGTGCTTTTACAGAAAGAAAATGGGGAGATTTAGAAGGAGAGATAGAAGGGTTTTATAAGGAAGAACAGAAGAAAACACAATCAGATGATATGTGTCTAATTATGATACAAACGAATGCGAAATAAAAAGCGTATGAAATCCAAACATAGGATTTCATACGCTTTTTATTGTATTTTTTGATAGATTTGTTCGTTAGGATTAAATTGGATATAATGCGGCATTATATGTGAAAAACGAAGAGTTTCTTTATTTCCTAAACATAGGAATCCATTGTGGCCTAAACTTTCATAAAATAGTTGCTGTACTTGGTTTTGAAGTTTACTCGTAAAGTAAATTAAAACGTTACGGCAAAGTATAATATGAAATTCGTTAAAAGATTGATCGGTTACTAAATTATGTTGCGCAAAAATAATGTTTTGTAACAGGGATGGATTAAAATAAGCAAAACGATTATCTGTTGAATAATAGTTAGAAAATGCTTGTGTACCGCCAGCTTGTAAATAGTTTTTCGTATAAGTTTGCATTTTATTTAACGGAAGGATGCCTTGTTTTGCTTTTTCTAACACATTTGTATTCATATCTGTTGCGTAAATAACAGCTTTTTCACTTAATCCTTCTTCGTGAAGTAAGATGGACATTGATAACACTTCTTCACCAGTTGCGCATCCAGCATGCCAAATTCTAATTTCAGGATACTTTTTTAATTCAGGAATAACATGCTCTCTTAACGCTTTAAAAAAAGTAGGGTTACGGAACATTTCAGTTACATTAATGGAGAAATCATTTAATAACTGTTCTAAAAACCCTTCCTCATGAATTACTTTTTCAATTAATTTTGAAATGGTAGGGATATTAGAGAGCTGCATTCTATTACAAATTCTTCTATAAATAGATGTGCGAGCATATTGGCGAAAATCAAATCCTGACAGTTTAAATACCGCTTCCAATAGTAATTCAATTTCTAAGTTCGTACGCTTATCCATATCTACGGATGGATCAAAATTATAATACTTATTTTCCACTTAAATTAAACCTCACTTATTTTATTAACCATACACTCATTACCGAATAGAGTTGATGTAAATTTAATGGTTTACTTATATAATCTGAAGCGCCAGCAGATAAACATTTTTCCTTATCATTTGGCATTGCTTTAGCAGTTAATGCGATAATAGGTATTTCATGGAACCCTAAGTTCATTCGGATATGTTCCATCGTTTCATAACCGTCCATATTCGGCATCATAATATCCATTAAAATAAGGTCAATATTTGTATTGTTTTTTAGTATTTCTAAACACTCTATGCCGTTTTGTGCAGTAATAATGTTGGCATGTTGTTTTTCTAATGCGTTTTGTAATGCAAATATATTTCGATGATCATCATCGACAATTAAAATAGTTTTCTCTTGGAAGACGTTATTTGTTTCCGGCGTCACGATAGTTTCCTCAATAACTTCAGCAGGAATAACATCTTCTATCGTTGCTGCGACTTCTAAATTGGATACTTGTATATCAGTTAACCCATTTGGAAGGTTAGGAATATATACTGTGAAAGTACTGCCTTCTCCTACATTACTCTCTAACGTAATCCAACCACCTAATAATCTAGCAAACTCTTTACAAATAGATAATCCTAAGCCTGTACCACCATATTTCCGAATCGTTGCTCCATCTGCCTGTTGAAAAGCTTCGAAAATAAGTTGATGCTGTTCTGTAGCGATACCAATACCAGTATCTTTTACTGAAATTGTAATCCAATCATTACTTATAGACTGCATTTCATTACTCAAATTGGTTGTTTCTATCGGATCGAAATGTAAAGAGACGGATCCTTTTTCCGTGAATTTAAATGCATTGGATAATAAATTTTTAATAATTTGCTCAATCCGCTTTGCATCTGTATAAAATAAATCAGGAATAATATCACTGTCTTCAATAGTAAATTCGACATTTTTTTGTGCAGCTATATGTAAAAAGTTTTGATGCATATTTGCTGCCATGTCACTTATGTTCGTTGCTTCAAAAATAACATCTAGTTTCCCAGCTTCTACTTTAGATAAATCTAGTATGTCATTAATTAAAGTAAGTAAATCTTTCCCTGATGAATGAATGACGGTTGCTAATTCAATTTCATCATCGGATAAATGATTATCATGATTTTCTCTTAACATTTCAGATAATAGTAAAATACTATTTAACGGTGTTCGTAATTCATGGGACATATTTGCTAGGAATTCTGATTTGTATTTTGAACTACGTAATATTTCGCTTGCTTTTTCTTCTAATTCTGATTTAGTAATTTCTAAATCAGTTGTCTTTTGTTCAGCCTCTTCCGTTCTAGACTCTAGTTGTTCATTCGTTGTTCGTAATTCTTCGGCTTGCATTTGTAGTTCTTCAGCTTGCGTTTGCAATTCTTCTGATTGAACTTGTAACTCCTCCGTCATTGCTTGTGATTCATGTAAAAGCGTTTGAATTCGCATACGTCCCATAATACTATGGATTGTTAGACCTAGGTTATCAACAGTTTGTTGAATTAAATCTTGATGTAAGTCTGAAATCTCAGTTACACTTACTAACTCCATTACTGCAATCACTTCATCTTCAAATAAGATAGGGATGACTAGTAGGTTTTGAGGGCGTATTTCTAATAAGCCACTAGTGACATAACGAAATTCTTCTGGTATTTCTCGAAGAATAAAGCTTTGTTTTTCTAAAGCACATTGCCCAATTAAACCTTCACCTATTTTAATGGATTGTTTTCCAATATCAGCACCTTGATCGGCGAAAGAAGCTTTCTTCACATAGTAGACAGTTTCTTCAATTTCTTCACGTACATAGAATGCACCGCAAGAGGTTTGCGTTTTTTGTATAACTCCACTAAGAATTTTTTTACCTAACATCTCAATAGAAGGTACACCTTGATACATTAAAATTAATTCTGCAAGCTCGGTTTGTAACCACTCTCTTTTAGATATTTCGTCTAGTAGGTGGTTCGTTGTATGAGCAAGATCTTTTATTTCATCCCGCGTGTTTACATGAATTCTTTCAGTAATTTTTTCTTTAGAAGAAATGGATTTAATAGCTTGAATTACGTTTTTAATCGTTTTTGTAATGGAATTCGAAATATAGAGTGAAATGATAATAGAAATACAAGAAAGTAAGAACAATAAACTGTATAACCAAATCTCTAATTTATTATTTTCAGTATCTAATTGTGCAGCTCTTTTTTTCGTTAGTTGCTCCTCTACACCACGGAAGTTAGTTAGCTGCGATTGTAATGACTGAATTTGAGTCGTGTCGATTGCTTGTATGTTATTACTATTATGATTTGTAATTAATGGATGAATCTCTTTATTAATCCAACTATTGATGTTTTCATTAATCTGTTTTAATTTTTCTTGCTGAGAGGGGTTATCCTCTAATAGAGCCAAAAGATCTTGATAATGTTTTTCGTAATCCTTTTCCGCAGTGTTAAGGGATTGCACGTAATTTGCATCATTAGAAGTAATAAATCCTTTCGCTTTATTTTCAATTGTTAGCAATTCTTTCTCCACTTGATTCGTTAAATTAAGAACTTTAAAATCGTGATCAATAATAAAATTACGAGATTTTTGTAAATTGGAAATCTCATTGTTTAACATAATGAAAGAAATAAGTAAGAACAAAATCATAACTAAATAACCAGCCATAATTTTGTAGCGAATACTAAATTTTGCTTTCGATTTCATTAAAAATTCCTACCTTCAAGGTTATTCAAAGTTTTCTATTGTAAAGAATGAAAAACGTAATATATATTATATCAGTTTTCATAAGGCCAAACTAGAAATCCCCCTATTGTATAAGGGGGTCTCGTTTTGAATAGAGGAAATCATTTTGAAATATAAACATATATGAAAAGTAACGATCGAGGGAATAGGGGGATAATAAAACTTTTAAGAAGGAAAGAGTGTGCTTAAAGCTTTTTTTGCATCTATTCCTTCAAAGATAAATAATACAAGCTCTCTCTTTTTTACAGTAAGGAAAAAGGATATTAATGTGCTTAAGCTTTTAATAGAAGTAAGTGTTCCATGTTTACTTATAAATAAATTAGTTTGAAATGTTGTCATTAAAGCATAAAAATGATGAATCTGCTTTATTGTAGGTGTTTCATTATAAAGAATAGTAGTAGATTGGATTGCATTCATCGAAATATTCCTTTCTGTATAGTAAGCATAACAATATAAACATACCCGTTTTAAAAAATGTTAAACATATAAATAAGAAAAAATATAATTATAGTTTTTTACGTTTAGAAAGGGTTACGAAGGGTATACATATACTAGAAAGAGATTGACTGAAGATGAATTATAAGATTTCTAGCCTATAAAAATATACTTTTACTTTAAATAAAAAGGAGTCTGGTATACATGAATGAAATGATGATTGATATTACATTTGATTTAATTTACTTGTTAAGTAGTTCGCTTGTAATGCTGTTACTATTCGCTTTTTTCGTAAATGGTTATGTTAATAAGAAGGTTAGTGTATACAGAAATGAAGAAAGATAAAGATACATTATATAAAACTTTAGGAGGTTAATAGTTATGGATGTAGATAGAAAAATAGTAGGTATTTTTAGAACAATTGATGATGCGGCATTCGTTATTAATGAATTAAAAGATAAAGGATACTCGGCGGGTAACATTTCAGCTATTGCGAAGGATCAAAAGGAAATTGAACATCTGGAAGAAAAATCGGGTGAAAAAGTGAATAGTGAAACGGCACATAAAGCGGATATCTTTTCAGCGACAGGGCTTGTGGCAGGAGGAGTAGCAGGCGGACTCGGTGGTTTATTAACAGGTCTTGGTATACTTGCTGTTTCTGGAATGGGTCCAATCGTAGCAGCGGGACCTATCGCAGCAGCTATTGGAGGAGCCGGTATTGGCGGAGGAGCTGGAAGTTTAATAGGCGCATTTATCGGATTAGGAATTCCCGAAGAACATGCTAAAAAATATGAAGAATACATTTACGATGGAAATATATTAATTTTAGTAGATGCAAAATTAGATGATAAGTTAGAAATCTATAAAATATTTGATAAGCATAATGCCTATAACTCTGATTTCTTTAAATAATATTTACTTCACATATCAATTATGCAAAATGTAAACATAGTGAATATCGTTTTTTTGATCTTACAACTTTGGCGCGGCCGAGGAGTCGTATGACTATAAGAGAGGAAGGGCTTATAGTAAAAGATCAAGTTCTATTATGATATTAAAAAGGGAAGAGGTGTCTTTTCGTGATTGTAAAAATATTAAAGGATAGTAGTAATAGTTTTCTTTGTACGGTTCAAAATAAAAATGGGGAGAAGTATGTGAAGAAATGGTTTCGTAAACAGGAAAACAAGGAAGAGTTAGGGCGACCAACTTTTAAAGAAGTAGAAAAGGATTGGAAAGAAAATAGAGAATCGTTTATATATCCGAATGTTAAAGCGCTTTATTAAAAATAATAGGCGTTTCATTCTTACAAAATTGTCACATTCATGTAAGGTAATTCAATAGATTAGATACTTTTTCCATGTCATAATAAAGACATAAGAAAGCTAATCAAAAAACTATAAGTTATTAGGAGAGTGTCAGTCATGATTGTAACAACAACGTCTGGAATTCAAGGTAAAGAAATTATTGAGTATATTGATATTGTAAATGGTGAAGCTATTATGGGTGCAAATATTGTTCGTGATTTATTTGCGTCAGTTCGTGATGTTGTCGGTGGCCGTGCTGGTTCTTATGAAAGCAAGCTAAAAGAAGCTCGTGATATTGCAATGGATGAAATGAAAGAACTTGCAAAACAAAAAGGTGCGAACGCTATCGTTGGTATTGACGTAGATTATGAAGTTGTTCGTGATGGAATGTTAATGGTTGCTGTAAGTGGTACAGCTGTACGTATATAAGTAAGTAAAAATACAGGCTCACCCCTTGAAGCTTATGCTTTGAGGGGATTTTTTTGTTTCGTGATTAAAGTTAAAATGAAGAAGAGTGGACGGATTTTTATAAGTGGAAAAAATAAGATGAGGGCGGATGTACTAACTCGCTAAAATGATAAGTTGAAAAGTTATATTGTATATATGTTTAAAATGAGCAAAACGTTATTGTAAAAAATGCTAGGGTTGCTCCTAGCATTTCGTGAGGGGGTATTGCACGGGAATTTAGATAATAAGCAGACGTACCCGCTTATTTCAAATGTAGTATATATTGTTTTCAAGGAGAAAAGTAAGAAATACAACAATCTTTATATATGTTTAACGAGAGTGTTAACTTTATGATAAATAATAAAATTGTTATTTGAGGTAAGGGGAGAAATAATGGTATGAATAACTTTAGAGAGTGTATAGTTTATAGAAATAAACGATTGAGCATGTAAGGCGTTGTATTACATAAAATTTATAAAGCATTGGAGGCAGTCACATTATGTTTTGGTTAGGATGTTTTTTAGGATATATTGTAGGTTCAGTTATTACATGTGCTCTACTTTACTATGGGTATAGATCCAATGAAAATAAAAAAGTAGATATACAAAAGAGGGAGGAGAGGAAAATCAATAAAAAAGGTGTATAGGATGTGGAAGGTAAGGTAATAACGTTGATGCAAAAATAAAGGACAGTACATATTTTATATGACGACTATGTACTGTCCCGCTTATTCTTTTTGGATTAGGAAAAGTTGTTTCCTGTCTTGCAATAAATTTCATAGGCAAAAAAACCAAATAAATAGCCTATTCCAGATCCTAAACTAATGGAAAGCAGTGAGAAATCCGGAAAAAACATACCGAAAATCAAACCGATCATACAGCCAACAAGCATTCCCATAGGTATTAAACTATCTAATAACAGTTGAGCTTTTTGAGCTTTTTTCTTACCTAATTTTCCGTTCTTATATTTATGTTCCAATCTTTTAATTACAAATACTACAATTCCACCAACTATTACAACAGGCGCGATTGCCGAAATGAACCACATGTTAGAAGCTCCTTTCGTTTTTAATTAAATTATACCATATATTAACATTTTGAATTTAAGCGGAGACAAGATCTTCTGCATTTCTTTTCCTTTTATTCATGACTAAAGTTAATAGGAATAAAAGGAAGCTTAAAAGTGCCATTATAATAAAAATTTGCGTATAACTATTAAAATAGTCACGAGCGATTCCTGCTAGGACAGGAATGAATCCGCCCATAATATATCCTCCTGACTGCATCATAGCAGTCCATGCACTCGCATCTTCTGAAGTTTTTGTTTCATATAGCGGTAGCATAAGAGCGAGTGGAAATACGCCGCCAAGCCCGATACCTAGTAAAATAGAAGGGACCCATGGTGTAGTTAATGGGTAAATCATAAGCGATAAACCTACGAGTACAAAGCATATACTTCCTAATAACCAAAGTGCTCGGTTTTTATAAATATCCGCTAATGTTGGAATTAAAAAGCTGCATATCATTTGAATCACTGTAAAAACAGTTATAAGAGTACCAGCTTGTTCGCTACTGACACCCATACTTTGATTTGCTGGCGCAAGCCAAGTCGTAATGGAGTAAAAGATTCCTGATTGTAGTCCGAAAAAGATTGTGAACAACCATGCTTTTTTATTTCTTAAAGGTAAGCTATTATTCTTTTTATCTTGTGTACTCGTATTCTTTTTTCGTTTCATAACCGGATACCAAAATATAATAGCGATTATAGTAAGTACACCCCAAAAAGCGAGTGCCATATTCCAATCGTCTTTTAATACATGTTGTAAAGGAATCGTTAATCCTGCACTTAAAGAAGCGCCAGTTCCCATGCCTACTGAATATATTCCAATCATTAAGCCGATTTTCGTAGGGAATTTTTCTTTAATAAAACCTGATAGTAACGGACCTGCAAGTGCAATTCCAATGCCGATAAATAAAGAGCTCGCGAATAATGTGGAAATGGAAGAGGTAAAAGCCCTCATACATGTAGCAAAGCCAATTAAAATAAGACAAGCCATAATTGATTTTTCTGCCCCATATTTTTTAATTACCTTCCCAGTCAGTAAGGCGAATGTCCCCATACAAAAAACAGGAATAGCTGTTAAAAAACTAACGGAAAAATTGCTTATATTTAAGTCTTGTCGGATGGTTTCTAATAAAGGTGAAATAGATGTAATTCCGATACGTAAATTAATGGAAACAAAAAATAGTGCTAGTATATACAAATAAGTTCGTCCTTGATGTTTCAATTTGATTTTCTCCTCTCATAAACATCAGATGTTATTGAGTATATCATCTGATGTTTAAGTGTAATATATAAGGAGCTTATTTCAGCTCCAAATTTTGAACGGCGTATGTTCGTGCCTCTTCGGTATTTTGTTTTAAAATAGCTTGGAATAATTTTTCATGAATTTCAGAGTTATCTTCATAGTTCACTGTATTTAATATTAATTGGCTTAAAATGTGGCGAAGGGCAGGTACGAAAGATTGATACAAATCAAGTAGAACTTCGTTTTTGCTCGCCTTTGCAATTGCTAGATGAAACTGAATATCTGCATCTATGTATGCTACATAATTTCCTTCTTGAAGGGCATTTTTTCTTTTATTCAAATGTCCTTTTAAATATAAAAGATCCTCTTCGCTTCGGCGCTGTGCCGCTAACATCGCTACTTCTTTATCTAACATATTTCTTGCTTCATACACATGATTAATATTAGCTGCTTGCAGTCGTTTTTCAAATGAATCTTGCGCTGTATTTAGTGAGACAATACGAGTACCTTGTCCTTGTCGAACTTCTAATATGCCAGCATGTACTAATATCTTTATGCTTTCTCGCAGCGTTGAACGTCCTACCCCTAACTCTTCCATTAATTGCGGCTCTGTAGGGAGGCGATCACCAACTTCATACTCGCCAGAAAAGATTTTCTCTTGTAGACGTTCTAGCACTTCATCGACTAATTTCCGCCGAGAAACTTTTGAAAAAGATTTCTTTTCGTTTATATTCATCTGCTCATCTCCTGTTATATTTATTTTTATGATAACCAATTTAAGTTCTGTTGACAATGTTATTTTTTAGGTAGTTGAAGCCGGGATACTAAAATAGGGTTTATAAGACATAAAAAAATCTATTTTGAAAAAATCAATCAAAATAGATCTTTCAATAGCATTTACTAACTCGTCAAAAACACTTTCCCCTTCGTTTTCTCAGCAGACTGCACAATATCAACCGCACTTTTCACATCTGCTAAGTCATATGTAGAATGGACTGTCATGAAACGTAATTGCTCATTTTCCACTAGGCGAATTAAGTGACGAAACGTTTCTTGCCATTTATATGGTGATACTTCTTTATTCCAATGTCGTAAATGAAATATATTCGCGTGCACCTTTGCTTTCGTGACAATCTCTGCCCAGTTAACTTGTATTCCTGATAGAAGGCCGATCGTTAAAAAGCGCCCATTTGGACGTAAGGAGAAAGCTAATTCATTTCCATCCGGTCCCCCGATAGAATCAATCGCTGCATCTGCACCAAGCCCGTTTGTTAACTCCATAACTGTTTCATAAAGCGGGGCAGTGGAAGTATCTATTACATATTCGGCACCGAGGCGCAGTAATTCTTCTGTATGCTTATTATTTCTCGTAACTGCAATTAATCGGAAGTTTAAAATTTGTGATAACTGAGCAAAAAGATGACCAATAGCGGATCCACAAGCATTTACTAATAAAATATCATTCTGTTTTAAGTTTAGCGTTTCTGTGCATGTGACCCAAGCTGTAAGGGGATTAATATACATTTGCGCTGCTGTAAAATCATCGATGGAATCAGGAATAGGGACTACAAAATCAGCTGATGTCTTCACATATTCTTGCCAAGTACCTTCCCCGCGTAACGGTAAAACACGTTTACCGATAAGGTCTCTAGTAACGCCCGCGCCTACATCTTCTACAATACCAACACCTTCATAACCAGGGATGTTAGGTAAAGGGATTCTATGTGCATACGCTCCGGTTACGGGAATTAAGTCAGATGGATTAATCGGTCTAACTAACATACGAGCTAAAACTTCATTATCTTTTAATGGTTCTATATTTTTATATTCAACTTGTAATACATCTTTTGGGTTACCAAACTTGTGAAATTGAATGTGTTTTCCGTGCAAGATAAATGTTCCCCCTTAGTTTGATTGGGTTTATTATAGCATTTTTGGTTTGAGGGGTTATTTCATTAGTACTAGATAGAAGGGAACGGAAAGTCGTCGTTTATACTTTGAGGAGATTTTGATTGTGCAAACTTTTAAAATATACATTAATTATGTAGCATTGTATGGATTGCTGAATAATAATCTTACATAAACATCAATGCATTTCGATATGCAATATTTCATATTTGCATTTGGTAATGAGGATGAAGAGGAATAAGTGACTTATCCCGCTATTTGTGGGAGTCGGGCTGTATGTAAAAGCCTTCACTTTATCAAAATGTAAGTTGCATCTTGTATAATGTAATGGTGGAGGTCAGATATGAAAAAAATAAGTTTAAATATAGATTTGGATACAAATGTATTGGAAGTGGTATTTATTCCAAGAAGGTTTATTATTTTATGGATTACACTCGTATATATAGCTTCAGTACTTTTAGAATTTCGTAATAATATTTTCTCTATGGATAGTTTTTTCTTTACAATAGTCATTGTTATTCATACTATTTTTCATTGGTATGCGAGTTCATTAAAAAATAGGCAATTGTTGTACTTCTTTTTTGTACAACTTTTCATTGTGTTTTTGGCTGCGTTTATTGCAACAAATGCTTCGATAGCGATTTTTGTTGGATTAACTCCTATTTTAATCGCCCAAAGTTTATATGTTTATAACAATATATTTAAAGTAATGGCAGTTTTTACTCTGATGTATGCAATATTTTGTGCTGCAATTAGTATCAATTATGGTGTGAATAAATTAGCTATTCTTATCTCTATGTTTCTTTTAGTGTTAGCAATTATTATTCCTTTTTCTTATATTAATAAGCAGCAATTTGATGCGCGTAATCGTATACAGAGCTATATTCAAGAGTTAGAGTCTGCATATATGAGAGTGGAAGAATTGACATTAGCTAATGAAAGGCAGCGTATGGCAAGAGATTTACATGATACGTTAGCGCAAGGTTTAGCAAGCTTAATTATGCAATTGGAAGCGATAGATGCCCATATGCAAAAAGGGAATACAGGACGATCTCAAGAGATTATGAAACAAACTATGATAAGAGCGAGACAAACTTTACATGATGCAAGGTTGGTTATTGATGATTTGCGTCATACTACTAATTCATTTAATGGAGCAGTAAAAGAAGAGGTTCAACGTTTTTCTGAAGCTACGTCTATACATGTGAGACTTACTATTCAAAGTCCACCGTATATTTCAAGCGTAGTAAAAGAGCACTGCTTATATGTAATTAGTGAATGTTTAACGAATATCGCAAAACATTCACAGGCAGCAGATGTAAATTTAAATGTTGAATATATCGATGATCTTGAAAAACTTACTATTGAAGTTGAAGATAATGGAATTGGTTTTGACACTAGATATATCGGTAAGAATCCTGGACATTATGGTTTAATTGGTCTAAATGAGCGTGTTCGATTGATTAAGGGAGAAATACATATATTGAGTGAAAAGATGAAAGGTACGAAAGTGTATATTCAAGTGCCTATAAATAAAGAAGGAGATAGCCATGAAACATAACGTATTAATTGTAGATGATCATTTCGTTGTAAGAGAAGGTCTGAAATTAATAATAGAAACGAGTGATTCATTTCAAATTATAGGTGAGGCTGCAAACGGAGAAGAAGCCCTTTCTTTCATAGAAAAGAAGAAACCTGATGTCATTTTAATGGATTTGAATATGCCTAAAATGAGTGGTTTAGAAACAATTGAGGCTTTGAATGAAAAACAAAACCATACGCCGATTATTATATTAACTACTTATAACGAAGATGAATTAATGTTAAAGGGAATTGAGTTAGGGGCAAAAGGATATTTGCTAAAAGATACGGATCGTGAGAATTTGTTTCGAACATTGGAAGCGGCTATTCGAGGTGAGATTTTACTACAACCAAATATTATGGAAAAGATAGTGAAGTATAAAAGGAAAGAAGTACATGCTGATAAGGGTGCAGAAAATAACTTAACGGTTAAAGAATTGTTTGTGCTGAAAGCTATTGCGCGCGGATATAAGAATAAAGAAATTGCATTTGATATGGGAATAGCTGAGCGAACGGTAAAAGCATATTTAACAAATATATACAATAAATTAGGTGTTAATTCACGGTCAGAAGCAGTAGCTGTATCTATTGAAAGGAAGTTAATTCATTTTTAAAACATTATATATGCCCAATCGTACATTATAGGCTTGCCCTTTTGTACGATTTTTTTATTTCTTTCTCATGTTATGCTTCAGAAAGTATGAGAGATTTAAGAACAATCTAATTGCATTACAATTATAGACGTTTCTAATGTAGGAAAGGAAGAAGAATAATTAAATGGAAACTTTGCTTTTAATTCCTGTATTAATTTTCTTTATTTGGCTGCAAAGCAAACAAAGAAAAATAAACTGGATAGATATTATAACTTTTCTCATGATGATAGGGATTATTACTTATACGGCGCCGCAACAAATGACTAGGGATTTACAAGCAGAGTTACTGGCAGTTACGCTTATTTCTTTCGCTATTGGTGTTTGGCAAGGTGGGGGAATTAAAGTCTGTTATGAGGATGAAATTTTATATATTACAAATGGAAAACAGTATTCCATTTCATGGATTCTTTTAATAATTGGCAACATAATTATTATTAATATATTTGAAGGGGGATTTACATTTAATGGATCGTGGTTTCTTTTGTGTGGTGTTGTCATTACATCTGGGGTGAAAAACAGTATTCTATGTGTTCTGTACAAATTAACAGTGCGAAATTGAATGGAAAACCAAAGCTATTTTCTTTTACCCCAACATAAAACGTATTGCTGTAAGTTCATTAAAAGACCGTAGTTGATAAAAAATGAGATGGAAGTATTGGAAGAATGGGGGAGTTAACGTAGATGTTTCTACCTATTACTACATTTGATAGGTTTAGTTGGCTGGGGAATGTTGCTTTCTCTTCAGAAAAGACTAGTAGGAATCGAGCGCTATCGAGGGCTGAAGAAAGAGATGTTAATTTGTGTAATAAGAACTGTATAGGTTCAGTTAATAATATGCATCAAAAAATAACGATAGATTCTGTGGAATATGGTGATAATTGTGTATTGGGCCGTGCAGAACCTCATTCAACAATTGTCATAACGAGTGGCGATATGTATGTTGGAAGCGGACCGGTTAATAAGTATGGAGAATTTAAAATATATACAAATGATTATCTGGAAGAGTATTCGGTAATAGAGATTCAGTTGATAATGGGCGGTTTCTATCAAGGAAGTATAACGGTAAAGTTAAGGTATGATGATTTCCTTTTTATTTAGTAAATAAAAAGGAAGCAACCGTAGTCGCTTCCTACATCTATTAAGCCGAAGCTTTCTTCATTCTCTCAAGTAAACTAGATAAAATATGTGTACGATAAGATTCTAGTTTTTTACCTTCGTAAGTACGAATCCCTAATTTTTTAAGTTCTTTTACATACCAACCTTTGCTTCCGAAATACATGTGATCGCTCCCCTTCAACTTTGTTTATTTGTCCTGATTGTACTTGGAGGTACGGGTAATATAATGAAGGAAATGAATTTCGCGCGAAAATGGTTAACTTTGTTGCAAAAGACATATATACTAAGGGTAGTATATAACGAGGTGGGCAAGACGTGATTATAGAGAAGCACGAAATTCAAATTGACCAAATTACGAGCGGTAAAGTGAATATCTTTACTTTCTATAGAAATAGAAAGCAAGTTGATGATCATTTTTTACGATTGCAAGAACCATCGCTTACAGCAAACTACTTCTTCCATTTTCATTTTGATGCAGAGAGCTTGCATCTTCTGCAGGAAGAGTTTCCAGGCGTATATCCGTACGACCGTAGTGACACGATTCACGACTGGACGGAAAAGATGAAAGCGGAATTGCAACATCAGATCCAAACAGGTAAATGGAATAAACGCGTACGTATCGGTAATCGCATTCTAGATGTGGTGTTTACGTGGTGTGACGAAGATATAGTAGAGTGAAAAAGAAGCGGATGACGCTTCTTTTTTTAGCGCTGGAATAAAACGAGCTTACCTGCAGAAGATGTGCAGCGATGTGTTTTTTCGTACAATCCTTTTTCTTGTAAAATAGATTCACCTTTTGCTTTCGCTTCTTTTTCAGTTGCTGCCTCGAATGATTCGTCTAATGCTTTTGAACCATCTTTTTCAAAGACTGTTAGAACGTATACTCCCATGAAAATTCCCTCCAATAATTAAAATCAGAATCTTATAACTATTTTGGCATAAATCAATAGAATATGCAAAGAAATATATGACATTGCGTGGTAAAATAAAAGGAAAGTTTTATGAGCACTAGATTTACTATTCGTAGTAAAGTACGGAAAAGGAAAGGATCGTTATTTGTGAAACAAGTGAAGTTTATACATGCGGCTGATTTGCATTTGGATAGTCCGTTTAAAGGGATGGAAATGAATGTACCACAGTCTGTTTGGGAGAGAATGAAGCAAAGTACGTTTGAATCGTTCGAGCGTATTGTTGATAAAGCGATTCAAGAGCGCGTTGATTTCGTATTACTAGCCGGGGATTTGTATGATGCGGAGACGAGAAGTTTGAGAGCGCAAGTGTTTGTGCGTGAGCAAATGAAGAGACTTTCGCAGTACGATATTCCCGTTTTTATTATTCACGGTAACCACGATCATTTAGGGGGAAGCTGGGCAGCGATTGAGTTTCCGGAAAATGTTCACGTGTTTACGGAGCCTTATGTGGAAGAGAAGTCATTTTATAAAAATGGTGAGCTTGTAGCTTCTATTTACGGGTTTAGTTATTTGCAGCAAGCGGTAACGGATAATATGACAGCGCAGTATACGAAAATGAGTGATGCGCCTTTCCATATTGGAATGCTTCACGGAAGTGTGGAAGGGGATGCAGAGCATAATCGTTATGCACCGTTTCAAATTCGTGAGCTGAAGGAAAAGCAGTTTGATTATTGGGCTCTTGGCCATATACATAAACGTGAAATTTTAGCAGAAGAGCCGTACATTATTTATCCGGGTAATATACAAGGTCGTCATCGTAAGGAAACAGGGGAGAAAGGTGCGTACCTTATTGAACTTACGAAACAAGGAACGCATTGTTCATTTTTCCATACGGCGGATGTTGTGTGGGATGAGATTGAAGTTAGTATCGATGGACTTGAAACTGTTGATGATCTTATGACGAGCGCGTCAAGTGCGATGAATGAATGCAGAAGAGAAGAGGAAGGCACGCTTTTAACTGTCGTATTTACAGGGCAGGGGCCACTTTCTCCTTATTTGCGTGAAGACAAGCGCGTGGAAGAGATTTTTCATATTTTAGCAGCTGGCGAAGAGCGAAAAGACTTTGTGTATGCGATGAAGTGGAAAAATGAGACGGTTTCTTTTGCGGAAATTGAACGTTTGAAAGAAGAAAATCATTTCGTCGGTAGTGTGCTGAAAGAGTTAGAAGCTTTCACAAATATGGACGGAGTATTGCGCACCATTTGGACATCTCCTGTAGCACGTAATAGCATTGAAGCTTTTACGGAAGAAGAGAAGAAAGAGATTCAAAAGGAAGCGGAAAATATTATTTTAGAGCAATTATTCCAGCAAGAGAGGGATAAAAAATGAGAATTGAAAAACTCCATATTTATGGCTATGGAAAACTAGAAAATGTGGAAATGGATCTGTCAATGCTGACGGTGTTGTACGGTGAAAATGAAGCGGGAAAATCGACAATTCGCTCGTTTATGAAAAGTATTTTATTCGGTTTTCCGACGAGAGGACAGCGCTGTTATGAACCGAAAGAAGGCGGGAAGTATGGCGGAGCGGTCACTGTTCAAACAGAAAAGTACGGCCGTTTGAAAATTGAACGATTGCCAAAGACGGCAGTTGGTGAAGTGACCGTTTATTTTGAGGACGGGAAAACTGGCAGCGAAGATATTTTAAACGATATATTAAGCGGTGTGAATGAAAGCTTATTTGATTCTGTTTTTTCATTTGATATGCATGGTCTTCAAAATATTCATCAGCTCGGAGAAGCGGATATCGGCAATTATTTATTTTCGGCCAGCGCAGTCGGAAGTGATGCGTTATTGCAGTTAGATAAAAAATTAGAAAAAGAAATGAATCAGCGCTTTAAGCCGAGTGGTCGTAATCCTGAAATTAACGTGTCACTGCAAGAGATGAAGAAAATTGAGGAAAAGATGAAAGAGTGGCAAGGGAAGATTGGCACGTATGAAAAACAGGTCGAGCAGTTAAAAGAAAGTGAAGAGAAACTTGCTTCTGTTCGTGCGGAAAAAGAGTCAGCCGAAAGACGAAAGCAAGATTATGAAATATTAGCGGCGCTTGAGCCTCTCGTTATTGAAAAGAGTGCGCACGAGAAAGTGTTGAAAAGCGAGAACGGGCAGTTTCCTGTAAACGGAATGGCGCGCTATGAGGCGGTAAAGGCAAAGATAGAACCGCTGCAAGTACAAGTAGATTCACTTCAAAAAAAGATAGAAACAGTGCAATCAGAAATTGATTCCACAGAAATAGATGAAGCATTTTTACAAAAAGAAAGTTACGTAGAAGAACTTCGTATGCAGCATATGTCTTATGAAAATGCACGCCAAGAAATGCGTGATATGACGGGAAGTATTGCGAATATAAAAGAAGAAATCGCAGAACTACAGCAACAAATTGGCGCTACTTTTGAACAAGAGACTGTTCTTTCATTGGATATAAGTTTAGCGACGAAAGAATTAATTACACAAACGGTGCAAAAAGCGAGAGAGTTAGAAACGCAAAAAACGCAGCTTGATGAACGTTTCAAAACGGCTCAGGAGCAATTAGAAGAGCAAGAAGAAAATATAAGACAAATAAGTCAGCAAATGTTAGCTGATGAAGAAAGAAATACGTTAGTTGAGAAAGAAAAATCATTTCAGGATGCGGCATTTTTAGGAATGGGCGCAGAGAGAATGAAGCGCAAGTATGAGGAAAAAGCAGGGGCGGCTATGCAAAAGAAAAAACAGTGGCAAAGAATTTGTCTTCTGTTACTTCTTATTAACACGCTTGTTTTATTCACGAGTCTATTTATAGATAACCGCGTGCTGTTATTTATTAGTGTGATTGTTTTTGTAGGGATTGTTTTAGCACTCGTTTTATATAAAGATCCTTCGGGTGGATTACAAGAAGAGCTTCTTACTCTTCAGCAAAGTGCTGGCGGACGACAAAGTGAAGAAGCGATGTCTGTTCGTTATCAGTTAGAAAAAGATGAAGAGATTCGTAAGCTATTTGAGCGTGAGTCGTATAAGTTGCAGCAAATGGAGCGAGCGTATGATAAAGTCGTTTCATCTTATGAGGAATGGGAGAGAGAAACGTTCCAAATAGGAGAACAAGTAGATGCGTATAAAACGCGTTATATGTTCCCAGAATTTTATACGTATGCGCACATATTGCCGGCGTTTGAGCGTATTGAAAAAATGCAACAATTATATCGTGATTTAGAGAAGCAAAGTAAGCGGAAATCTTCATTGTATGAAATGATTTCGCACTTTGAGCATAAACTAGAAACTGTTATCGGTAGCACGGAGTATAGCAATTTGCATGAGGCGCAAAGTCGTATGCAAAATGAAAAAGAGAAGCGCCAAACTTGTAAGCAGCTGAAAGAGAAGCTGGTGGAATGGCAAGAAGAATATGAGTTCATGCAAGAGCAATTAAAACAACTACTAGTAGAGCGCGATGGGTTATGGCATATCGCAGAATCTACAGATGAAGAGATGTTTTTAGAAGCAGGAAAATTGGCAGAGAAACGTGAAGACGCGGATAAGCAAGTGGGGCGTTTATTACCTCAAATTGATTTGTTAGAACAGCGCTTAACGAGTTTGTCATTAGCTGAGCATTATGAGGCTGACGGTTATGATGAAAAATTAAAGCAAGAAATTACAGCCGCGCAAAACTGTCTGGCGCAAGAGAAAGAACTGACAGAGCGTATTGCGAAGCATCGAATAGAAATTGCGAATTTAGAAGAAGGCAGTACGTATGGTGATTTACTACATGAGTGGGAAATGAAAAAATCACAAGTGCGTGAACAAGTGAAGAAGTGGGCTGCGTATGCGGCCGCAAAGACGGTGTTAACGAAAACGAAGCAATATTATCATGAAGTGCATTTACCACGCATTTTACAAAAATCTGAAGAGTATTTCGTGTATTTAACAGGCGGAAGATATAGTAAAATATTCTCACCGTCAGAAGCGGAACCTTTCATTGTCGAACGTAACGATGGTATGCGTTTTTACAGTCATGAACTAAGCCAAGCGACAGCGGAGCAGTTATATTTATCGTTACGATTTGCACTAGCGAAAACGTTTGAGCATGATTATCCATTTATTATTGATGATAGCTTCGTACATTTTGACGCGGTAAGGACGAATCGAACGATTGAACTTATAAAAGAAATTGCGAAAGATAGACAAGTTATCTTCTTTACATGCCATGCGCATTTACTAACGTATTTTACAGAAAAACAGATTATAAAATTAGTGCGTAAGCGTTAAAGAAAATGAGTTGTAGTATGCTATACTAAAAGTAACTGATTTGGTGGAGGAATTCGAATGAAAAAGAAAATTGTAGAATATGAAGTTGGTGAACAAGTCGATGTTTTCTTGTTAATTAAAACAGCGACAAAAGGTCTCGCAAGCAATGGCAAGCCGTTTTTAACAGTAATCTTACAAGATCCAAGTGGAGATATTGAAGCAAAGCTATGGGACGTATCGCCAGAAGTTGAGAAACAATATGTAGCGGAAACAATCGTTAAAGTAGCTGGAGATATTCTAAACTATAAAGGACGTATTCAATTACGTGTGAAACAAATTCGTGTTGCGAATGAGAATGAAGTAACAGACATCTCAGACTTTGTAGAAAAAGCTCCAATAAAAAAAGAAGATATGGTTGAGAAAATTACGCAATACATATTTGAAATGAGAAACCCGAACATACAGCGTCTAACAAGACATTTGTTAAATAAGCATCAAAACGAATTTTTAGAATATCCAGCAGCGACAAAGAACCATCACGAGTTCGTATCTGGACTAGCTTACCATGTTGTATCAATGTTAGATTTAGCGAAAGCTATCTCGGCTCTGTACCCATCGTTAGATAAAGACTTACTATATGCGGGCGTTATTTTACACGATCTTGGTAAAGTATTTGAGCTATCTGGACCAATTTCTACGACGTATACGTTAGAAGGAAATTTACTAGGCCACATTTCTATCATGGTGAACGAAATTGGTAAAGCAGCAGACGAACTACAAATCGATGCAGAGGAAGTATTAATCCTTCAGCACATCGTCCTTTCCCATCACGGAAAAGCAGAATGGGGTAGTCCAAAACCACCATTAGTAAAAGAAGCAGAAATTCTGCACTACATCGATAACTTAGATGCAAAAATGAACATGATGGACCGCGCATTAGGACGTACAAAACCAGGTGAATACACTGAGCGTGTCTTTGCGCTTGATAACCGTTCGTTCTATAAGCCAACTTTCCATAATTAAGATTGTGAATAGAATGGCCTCATTAAGTGTTAAAAGCTTAGTGGGGCTGTTTTCTTTATTAAAAATGAAATAGTTAAAATGAAATAATTGAAGAAGAAGCATTGAAAAGGGTAGGTTCTAAAAATGCGAAAAAATGAGTTAGAACAGAAATTATTACAAGAAGAGGTGCCAAAGGATTTATATAGTTTAAAGGGTGGATTACCAAACGAATCGTATTGTTTTAATGAACAGAATGGAGTATGGAAAGTATATTATAGTGAGCGAGGAACAAAGAGTAACCTTAAGACATTTAATTCTGAGACAGAAGCATGTGAATATTTCTATACTAGTTTAATTGAGATGTTAAAAGGAATGGGTGTAATTTAAAACTGAAATAAAAGGGCATTTCCGTTTGGGGGTGCTCTTTTATTTTATATACACATTATTATACTAATCTAAAGTTTCTGTATTTACATTTTTTCTTTTTATCTCATAATTTTAATTGGGGAAAGGGAGGAAAGAAATGGTTCAAATCACAGTGACACCTGAAATGCTAGAAGAAGTTGCTAATCGTGCAAGTAATACCAGAATCGCATTAGAATCTATACATAATAATTTATGTATAGATGTTTTTGATAAACAGATAGACCCAGATGGGATTTTACGGGATCCTAATACTAGTGAGGTACTTGACTGGAAACCTGGACAGGCACGAAAAAATAAAGTAGATTTTGGTCATACAGAAGGAAATACTTATAAGAATATGTTTGAGAAATATAAAAATCGTGAGATTACTCTTAAAGAGTTAAAAGAATTTCAGTTTAATTCGGATAATTTCAGATTAGAAAAGCCCTCTGTAAATAGAAGTCATAAATATGAGTAGTTAGGAAGATGATGGAATGAAAATATTAAATGTTTTTGATGCAGTTAGAGAAGGAACTTTTGAAGATTTCAAAAAATTTTATGATGGTGATATTAATCAAATTGATAGTGATTTAGATATTAATTTATTGTGCATGGCTATGACTAATAATAAAAATTCTAGTGAAAAACTTAAAATTATAAAATTTTTACTAGAAGAGGGTATTGATATTAATTACACTACAGCTAAAGATAAAAGGAATGCATTGCATATGTTTTATTTTTGTGTTTTACGCCCAACAATAGAATATGAATTAGAGATAACAAGATTACTTATTGATAATGAAATTAATATAAATGCTTTGGATAAATATAATGCTATTCCTTTGAAGTATGCTATTACGATAAATAAATTGTCTACAGAAGACAATAAAGACATGTATAAATTACTTATTAAAAATGGTTCAAACTATAATTTGAAAGATCAATCTGGAAAATCATGTGTAGATTATGCTAAAGAGTATTCTTGGAGAAATGATTTATTAACTATTATTGAGGAGTGTTAATATGAAAGTAAATAATTCTGATTACGGGGGCTTTATTGTTTCTAAAAATGTTGTAGCTGGAAAATCAATACGTTATACATTTAGGGAAAAATCAGAAATTCCTCAATTAAATGGGTGGACTATTTATTCTTCGGAAGATGATGATGAATATGTAAATGATTCTAGTAATTTTCAAGTATTAGGAGCAAGCTCTATATTAGAAATAGCTCCAGTTATGTTAGAAATTTTTGATGCTCCTTATGGTACTGATTTATGTTGGCTGTATGAAGAAGATATTCATGTAGGATTTTATGATTTAATAAGTGAAAATGAGAAAGAGATTGATCAAATTTTAAAAGGAAATTGATATTATTTTTTAAGTTGAGAGGGCAATTCCGAAAGGGATATGCTCTTTTTGTTTTATCTAGATGTATAGAAGACATATAGGGTGTTTTATGAAGATTTATGTTTGAGAACAGGGGTGAAATGAAAATTGGAACTAAAATCGGAAATGTATACACCGAAAATTATTGCGGATCATTTAGGGGTGACTCTCGATTTGCTTAAAGTATGGTCAAACAGAGCGAAGTCAGGAAGGATATCCGAGATACTCGAAGGAAAATATAGAAGAATTAAAAGCTATAAGAGAAAAAATACAGGTGCAAAAATGGTCTTATGATCAAGTTCGAGATGGTGTAATAGAGAAATTGATTCGTTTCTTTCAAAAGAAGAAAAATCGCAAATAGAAAAGAAATTGGATGAAGTATTAGAAAAGTTATATAATTTGTGGTTTTCTCAACCAAACTTAGATTTAACTTCTAAAGATAGTACAGGATTTTCAGCTATTGAATACGCTAGAAAATTCCCATATGGAGCAAGTTTAATTGAAAGGATGGAAAAATATGAATAAAAAAGAGCCTATTGAATTTATTGAAAAAGCTGGGGCCTGTATTGTTTCAAAAAATATAATAAATGAAACAGGAAAATTGAAATGGATATTGAGAGAGCAATCAATAGATGCGGTAGATAATGGTTGGAGATTCTTTTCAGAAATTGATGATGATGATTATATTAATAATCCTGATAATTTAGTAGTATGTGATTTTAATACTGTAGCAAATATTGAACCGGCCATTCTGGGAATATACGAACTACCAATAGGTAGTGATTTACAATTAGTTTCTGAAAATGGAAAAATAAGATTTGTTGATAATTTAACTGGTAAAGAAGTTTGATGAGAATACGAAAATCTAAAGACAACAAGGTAAAATGGTTCGAGGAGATGTAAATTTACCAAGTGTGAATTCATTAAATATCTTCGAAAAGAATGTAAAATGTTATAGTAAGCGAGTAATAAAGAGTAATATTAAGATATTTAATTCTGAGACAGAAGCATGTGAATACTTCTATACTAGTTTAATTGATATGTTAAAAGAAATGGGTGTAATTTAAACCTGAAATAAAAGGGCATTTCCGTTTGGGGATGCTCTTTTATTTTACTAACTTTATTTCACATATAAATTGGCTTCATTTTCTGTTAGACAAGTTTTATTTTATATGTTTACATTTTTTATCTCATAATTTCAATTAGGAAAGGGAGGAAGAAACATGAAATATATGGTGTATGTAGAAAAAGCCAATAAGTTAATCGAAGAGGAAGTTACAATAAATATTAACGGTGTAGTGTTTACGGGATTCTCCACTGTTTGTTCATATAAAATTGAAGAAGGAAAAAGTTATCCTGCTATTCTCGACATTACAGTTTTCGATAATATTGAAGTTTCTTTTCTCCACTAATGTTTTTAATATTTACCAAACCATTCTCCAGTTCAAAATGTTATGCAATAAAAAAATATCTCGAATTTGAGATAAATCACTTGCTTTTTAATCACTTGAGTTGTAAAGTGATAGTAACGAAAGCGATTGAGTCATATGAAAAACATACACTCACTTGCTTTCGATTAAAAAGCAAAGTAACTTATTCAGTAAAAACTAAGATGAATTTACAAAAATATAATGAGAATAAATTAAAAAGCTAAGAAGCATATTATTTTTTAGTTATCACTTGACTAGTAAAATGAAACGGAGGAATTATCAATGTATGAAATTAAAGGGCATCATCACATTTCAATGGTTACAAAAAACGGAAGTGAGAATAACCATTTTTATAAAAACGTGCTTGGTTTACGCCGTGTGAAAATGACGGTAAACCAAGATGATCCATCCATGTATCATTTATTTTACGGAGATAAAACAGGAAGTCCAGGTACTGAACTATCATTTTTTGAAATGCCTTTAGTAGGAAAAACGTACCGTGGTACGAATGCAATTACGCGAATCGGATTACTCGTTCCTTCAGAGGAAAGCTTACATTACTGGAAAGAACGATTTGAGAAATTTGATGTGAAACATAGTGAAATGACAACATATGCAAATCGTCCTGCTTTGCAATTTGAGGATGCGGAAGGTCTTCGTCTCGTGCTACTCGTTTCAAACGGAGAAAAAGTGGAGCACTGGGAAACTTGGGAGAAATCCGAAGTTCCAGCTGAACATCAAATTCAAGGAATGGGTTCTGTAGAAATGACAGTGCGTAGACTTGATAAACTGGCAAGTACACTAACAGATATATTTGGTTATAAAGAAGTTAGCCGAAGCGACGAAGAAGCGATTTTCCAGTCTATTAAAGGAGAAGCCTTCGGAGAAATCGTTGTGAAATATTTAGATGGTCCTACTGAAAAGCCAGGCCGCGGTAGCATTCACCATTTAGCGATTCGCGTGAAAAACAGTGAAGAGCTAGCTTATTGGGAAGAACAGGTGATACAAAAAGGTTTCCATTCTTCAGGCATTATCGACCGTTTCTACTTTAAAAGCTTATACTTCCGTGAATCAAATGGAATCCTATTTGAAATTGCGACAGATGGACCAGGATTTACAGTTGATGGAGATGTAGAGCATTTAGGAGAAAAACTTGATTTACCGCCGTTCTTAGAAGAACAGCGAGCAGAAATTGAAGCGAAATTAGCACCTATTGAAGAGAAATAATAGAAGAGAAAATATAAAATTTAAAACCATTGGAGGAATATAAAATGAACCAATTAAAAGGAATTCACCACGTTACAGCAATTACAAGTAGTGCAGAAAAGAACTATGAATTTTTCACTCACGTTTTAGGAATGCGTTTAGTTAAAAAAACAGTAAACCAAGATGATATTCAAACGTATCATTTATTCTTTGCAGATGATAAAGGTAGTGCAGGAACAGATATGACATTCTTTGACTTCCCAGGTGTTCCAAAAGGAGTACACGGTACAAATGAAATTTCAAAAACTTCATTCCGCGTTCCGACTGACGCAGCACTAGAGTATTGGGTGAAACGTTTTGACCGTCTTGAAGTAGAACATACAGAAATTAAAGAGCAATTCGGTAAGAAAACTCTTTCATTCGTTGACTTTGATGATCAACACTATCAATTGATATCAGATGAATTTGATAAAGGCGTGGAATCAGGTACACCTTGGCAAGACGGCCCAGTGCCATTAGAATATGCAATTACTGGCTTAGGACCTGTATTTGTCCGTATCGCGAATTTCAGTTATTTCAAAGAAGTACTAGAAAAAGTTCTATTATTTAAAGAGATTGCTCAAGAAGGAGAATTCTACTTATTTGAAGTAGGTGAAGGTGGAAACGGTGCATCTGTCATTGTAGAACATAATACGGTTCTTCCTGAAGCACAACAAGGTTTTGGTACAGTGCATCATGCAGCATTCCGCGTAGAGGATCGCGCTGTATTAGAAGAGTGGATTGAGCGACTAAGTCGAGTTGGACTCCCTTCATCTGGTTATGTAAATCGTCACTTCTTTGAGTCATTATACGCAAGAGTTGCGCCGCAAATTTTATTCGAGTTTGCAACAGACGGCCCAGGGTTTATGGGAGATGAGCCATACGAAACACTTGGAGAAAAATTATCTTTACCTCCATTCCTAGAGCCAAAACGTGAAGAAATCGAAAAATTAGTACGTCCAATTGATACAGTGAGAAGTACGAAGGAATTTATTAAAGAGTAAAAATAGAAATAATAAGTAGAAGAGCAAGTAGTTTTAGCGAATTGCTGGAATTGCTTGCTTTTTTATTTGGACTATAAAATTTTCTGAAAAATGTTTCTCAAGTTTTTTAAATAGAAATATTTGGTATAATTCATTTAAATTATAAATTTTCTGACAATTATTTTTCAATACATAGAAAAGGGGTGATAATATACAATTTGAATAATTGTATAAATATCCTGATTTTGTAATTTTGGAGAAAAGGGGATGCGAAGGTATGGGAACAGATGTAGTAACGAAGGAGCAAATGAAACATTCTTTAGATAATTGGTATCGTGTAATGTTGCAGCAAAACATAGAGAAAGCTACGGAGATGAAAGAGGAGATTGATAGTAAGATTAGTGGTTTGGAAGTGGATCAGGAAATATCTTTGTATTTTACGTTATTAGATTTTAGATATAAAATGCTGACGGATTGGTTAAATATAAAAGAAAATAGTTTTGAAAGAATAGAATCTTTTGAAGTTCCAACTGAAGGATTTTTAGCATATTATTATCATTTTTTTAAAGGGATATATTGTACTTCAATGTCTAAATATAATGATGCGAAGGAAAGTTATGAAAAGGCAAATATACTACTGAAATACGTTTCGCACTCTTTAGAGAATGCTGAGTTTGATTATCGTATGGGTAATTTTTACTATCAGACGTATCAACAAGTTAATGCAATTGATTATTTGAGAAAAGCAAAAGAGGAGTTCAAAAAACATATAGGTTGCGAAATAAATATAGCGCTATGTGAAAATGCTTTTGGTCTGTGTTGTATTGATTTGAAAAATTACGAACTCGCGGAAGAAAGCTTTAATGCTGCTATGGATATTTTCCAAAAGGTAAATTATGAAAAATATATTTTAATGGTGCGTCATAATTTAGCCTTTTTGTATGCCAGTCAAGATTTATCGGAACTTGCAGTTCGTCATGCATCCGAAGTTACAAAAAAACAGCCGAAATTCTTTAAAGCGCTATTTGTTGAAGCTCGTGAATGTTATAAATTAGGACAATATCAATTGGTGGTAGATTTGATTGAAAAAGGTTTGGATATTTGTAAAGAGTTAAATAAGGAAGAGTTTCAATATCGTTTTATGATTTTGAAAAGTGTAAATGACAAATCACCTACATTAAGCTTAGAGCAAGTAGTTTTAGAAGGTATTTCTTATTTTGAAAAAGAAGAGCTATGGGAATGTATACAGGAATACGCTGAAATGTTAGCCTTAAGGTTTTATAAAGAAGAGAATCACGATAAAGCAAGTCATTATTTTTACATGAGTCATAAAGCTCAAAAAAAATTATTAAAAAAAGGGGCGCTAAAATAATGAAAAAGATTCACTTTGGAATGTTGGGGATTGCATTAGTAGGTGCGTTATCAATTGGAGCTAATAGTTCATTTACAAATCAAGCATTAAATATAGGAGAAACAGGCGGAGCACCAGCAAGACCAGACTACGTTAATATAGGGGACACGGGAGGAGCACCAGCAAGACCAGACTACATTAATATAGGAGATACAGGCGGAGCACCAGCAGATAATAAAGGCGACGGCGGAGTAAGCCAACTCTAATAACAAAGAAAAGGACTTCAACAGGAAGTCCTTTTCTTTGTTATTAGGCCATGTAGAGAAAAGAAAAGAATTGACTTACTTTTCATATGTAACTATAATAGTTACAAAATAACCATCATTAATAGAAATGAGTTATATTTTTTTAATATAATTGTAACTAAAGTGGTTACAATTAAAAAAGAACATAAAACAACCAAATAATGTAAAACCTTTAAATAGCAACATGAGAAAGGAGACGGGGAATTTGAAACGGTTTAAGTTTTATATGATTAGCGGTATTGTTCTTGTTTTATTAATAGTATGTAACTTCGTTGATAAGCCGATTGCGAAGGTTGAAGAAGTGAAAAATACTGTGATGATGAGGCTGAATACGAAAGAGAGTATGGCGCAGATTGATGGGCAGACGATTTATTTTAAGCAAATTGGTGAGGGGAAACCACCTTTACTTATGCTTCACGGATTTGGTGGTTCTTCAGATGGGTTTGGTGATATTTATCCGGAACTTGTAAAGGATCATACGATTATTGCGGTTGATATTTTAGGGTTTGGGCGTTCTTCTAAGCCGGTTGATTTTCAGTATTCGTTTCCTGCGCAAGTAAATTTATATTATAAGTTAATGAAGAAACTCGGATACGATCAATTCGCAGTACTTGGTCATTCGATGGGCGGAGAGATGTCTCTAAATTTAGCGTATTTATATCCGGATGCAGTAACGCATCTCGTTTTAGCGGATTCTACAGGGATAGAGTCTTTCCAGCAAAAAGAAAGTTATGAAGTGCCGCCACTATCGACAGACTTACAAACTGTAACAGAGATTACGGATTATAATAAAAATGAAGTGAAAAATAGTCGCGATGATAAAGAGCATTATGATCAGCTTACGAAAATGAGAGAGCGCCGCATTGCGATGGAAGCAGATAAAATTAAGGTACCGACTTTAATTATATGGGGACAACACGATAAGAGTGTTTCTTGGAAAAATGGTGAACTGTATCATGAACTATTTGCAAATAGTACGTTCCATATCATTGAAAAAGGATACCACGCACCGTTTCGCCAGGAACCAATAGAGTTTATGGAATATGTACAAGCGTTCTTCGCGAAGAATCCACAATAAAATTTTAAGCATAAATCCACTTCTTTCCTCATAAAGTGAAACTAATAAGGCTTGTCTAAGGAAAGGGATGAACGAAAGTGGAAACTTTACCATGGTGGATTTATCTTGTAATCATTGGGATCGTATTGAGTGGCTACATGGTTTTATATACTTCGAAAAAAGAGCAAGAGATGGATAATGATTTTATCGAAAAAGAAGGCGAAGTATATATGAAGCGTTTAGAAGAAGAGCGAGAGAAACGGAATCAGGATAGTGATAAAGATTCGGTATTGCTTTAATAGAAATTTTGACAGGCTACCAACTAGTAGAACTTTACATCTAGCTGGTAGCCTTTTTTGCTGGAGGAGCAGTATATGTTCATCAAGCTAAGCTTATACAAGTTGAATTTTACATGTATACAATATTCATCATGAACTTTTATTGATGGTATTTATATATATTTTTACTCATAAGAATGGAACTAGCGCAGTATTTACTGGGGGGGATTAACAATGCATAGGGATGAAACATCATTACATCCTGATACAGGTGTTACATCTGTAATGTTTGTTGAGCGTTCATTAAATGAAATTCGTTTTTGGTCTAGAATCATGAAGGAGCATTCTTTTTTTCTTCGCTTAGGGTTTAGATGTGAGGATACTCAACTAATTGAAGAGGCTAATCAATTTTATCGATTGTTTGAACATATCGAACAAATAGCGCATTCCTATACAAATGAAACAGATCCTGAGCAAATAAAAAGATTTAATTCAGAAGTACAACAAGCCGCAACTAATATTTGGGGATTTAAACGAAAAATTTTAGGATTAATTCTCACATGTAAATTGCCAGGACAAAATAACTTTCCGCTTTTAGTTGACCATACAAGTAGGGAAGCTGATTATTTTAGAAAACGTTTAATACAATTAAATGAAGGTAAATTAGATGCTCTTCCTGATGCAATTATTAAAGAAAATGTTTTCTTTTTAAGGATTATGGCAGACCATGCTAAATTTATTGGTCATCTTCTTGATCCATCGGAAAGAAAGCTTGTAGACACAGCACGGAATTTTAGCAATGATTTTGATGAATTGATGTATCAAGCAATTGACTTAGAATCTATGAAACCACAATCCCAAACAGTCCCTCTTTTAGATCAATTTTTAGATCAAAATCGTGTGTCGGTTACATCTCTTCGGGATTTTAAGAAAACAGCACGTGATTTAATTGAGCAATGTAAAATAAAGAGTATCATTCATCCGTTATTAGCAGACCATGTTTTCCGTGAAGCTGATAGATTTCTTGAAATAATTGATATGTTTGATGTTCATCTTACAAATATTAAATCCCAACCTAGATATTAGAAGATAAGGAAAGATAATATTTTACTTTCAGCTGAGAAGTTAACAATTTATTGTTAGCTTCTTTTCTTTGTGAATAAAATTTCTTTTCATTTAGTAAATTTCCCTTCAAAGACTACATAAATCCCTTTGACCAAATATGTAATTCTCTGTAAAATGATATATATGGAAAGATTATGAATATACAGGAAATCTATGGATAGTAGATTCTAATAAATTATTCGGGGGGATTTATTAGTTAAGTATATTAACTTGTTTGCACTGAATTTTACACATAAAGGGGTATTAGTAATCATGAAAGCAAAGAAATTAGTAAGTTTAGCGTTACCAGTTATGTTATTGAGTGGTTGTATTACAATTGAAACTGATGGTAAGAAAGCTGAACCAAAGAAAGAAGAAACGCAAAAGGTAGAGAAAGAGAGTAAGGCTGCTGAAAAAGAGAGTAAGTCAACGGATAGCAAGAAAGAGGATAGCTTATCTGTAGCGAAAGGTGAAGATACAAACAGTAGTTCATCAAGTAGTCAACAAAGTTCTTCTTCAAATAATTCTACTTCTTCTAATTCTTCAACTGGTAAGGTAACTGGTTCAGATGTTGAAAGGTACAAGGCAGATATTATAAACAGTGCCACTCAAATTGAAGATACAATGAAATTAATTGAAGGAATAGCAGATTCAGACGTAAAATCATACAAACAAAAGAAAAGTGAAGTACAACTGAGTTTAGGTGGAGCAAAGGCAACCGCAACGAAATTGAAGAATCTACAAGCACCTCCTGAGTTACAAGGAGAACAGGCGAAGATAAAGCAGTCGATGGAACTGTATGCGGATTGTTTTCAACTTCTCTTTGATGCATTAGACCAAGAAGACGAGAGTAAAATGCATCAATCATTAAGTAAAGCACAAGAAGGCTCAAAACTGTTTGAAGAAGCAGCGAAGAGTATCGGTAGCAAAACTAACTAAGAATAAATTACTTAAAGGGGTATGAGGTATGAAAGTGAAAAAACTAATAGCTGCTGCAGTTCCAGTTGCCATATTATTAAGTGGTTGTGTTACAGTAAAAGATTCGGAAAATAAAGAAGAAAAGACAGAAGAAACAAGTAAATCTAAGGCTGCTGAAACGAAAGAAAAATCAACTAATTCGAAAGAAGAAAGTAAAGATGTTCAAAAGGTTCGAGTTTTAGATGAAGATTATGCACAATATTTATTAGATATTGAACAGGATATGTTAAGACGATTTGATTACTATGATGCTTCTGTAAGAGATTTGAGAAATGGAAGTAAATCAAAAGCTGAGGTATTAGATAGTATTAAAGACATCTATAAAGTATTTGATAAGATAGAGAAGATTTACGCACCGCAAAAACATAAAGAAGAACAAAAAGAGATTGAAAAAGCGACAGGTAAACTAAGAGAAACATTCGGTGAAATAGAGAAGTTATTCAACGATAAAGGCTTCAGCTTAGAGACCGATAAGGAAATCTTAAATAAAGCAAATGCAAAACTAGAGGAAGCAAAACGTATTTGGAAACCTACATTCGATAAGTTAAGATCCGAGATAAAAGGTGATACAGCCACAGAAAAATCTACTAGTACAACAAGTAGTTCTATATCGACAAACCCAACTACTGATAGTCAGGCTCAAACAGATAAAAGCCAAGCTAAAACGGGGGTATTTGTAGGTACAGTTGGTACAAGTGAAGAGTTAGGAATTAGTTATGGAAACATGGAGAAGAACATCAAAGATGGGACTGAGATTATTGGTAACTGGGGTATTGATTACGGTAGTGGCATAAAAACTACGTTAGTACTAAAAGGTGATAAAACATTTGAGTCCTATGCGAACGGTTCTTATCCGAATAAAGATAACTACTTAACAGGAACATATGCGGTAGATGTTCCATCATTCCAGTTATCTTTAAAAGTAACAAAAGCAGTTAAAGACGGTCAAGAAGTAAAGCTAACAAATGATAGTATGATGTATAAATTACAAAACTATGATGGAAACACATTACAAATTTATCATATGGACGATAACGTTCGTATTCGTTATGCAAAACAATAAATAGTTGGCAAAAAACTCTGTAATAAATTTTACAGGGTTTTTTGTTAGTTCTAATTGTATTTCTTCATTAATTTCCCTGGCGCTATCCATATTAGTATAAGTTGAGAAATCAACAAAACGATTTTCTTTTTGGAGAATGATAAGGATTCGGTTTTATTATAATTAGGGGAGAGTGGATAACGTATTGTTATCCACTTTTTTTATTTCCTAAAATATATCAACGATTTTTTCAATATATCGACTTACTGACACAAAGCGACAATGTTAAGAAGCACGATTATTGTTCGGGAAATTATTATAGAAGAAAAGCATATGAAATCGACATGATGCATAGCGTCATTTTTAGATGTAACGCACAAGTTGCACAACCTATGCAACGATAACTAGCTTTACTCTTCATCATTTATTTGACCATACTAGACATAGAGAGGTGATAAACACAGTATGATTTTTAGTGAACGTTTAAAAGAAGAAAGGGAAAAAAGAAATTGGTCGCAAAATGATTTGGCTGAAAAAATTCATGTAAGTAGGCAGTCTGTTTCGAAATGGGAGACGGGAAAGAACTATCCGAGCATTGAAATTATTATTCATTTAAGTGATCTGTTCGGTATTACAATTGATGAGTTATTGAGGAGTGATGAAGAGTTGACGCAGAAAGTAATTGAAGATAGTAAACAATTAGCGCATCCAAAATGGAAGGTGTTCTTTGATGGTCTATTCATGCTGGGTGTATTTTTGTTTATTACAAAAATCGTTGTATGGGCGTTAAATAAGTTTGCCGGAGCAAGCATTACAATTGTCGCAGATGCACCATATGTAATGAATTTTTTACCGCTCCTATTAATGATTATAGGTGGTACGGTTTCTGATAAGTTGAAGAAAATATATAGATAAGAGAAAGATTTGTAAGAAATCCCCTACACTAGCTGTTCTTTTCACCCAAATTGTGTACTATAAAGGATAGATAGGAAGGGGACGTTTAGAATGGAATTTCATGAGCAAAAGATTTTGCCGGCAGTGAGGCAAATTAAAGATTTGGAGAAGCTATTACATAGTTCGTATGAGTATATTGTTATTTTAGATATTCATGTCGGTCAATTGAAGAGTGTTGTGTCGCTCGCGAAGCAGCATAATAAAAAAGTATTTTTACATGTGGATTTGATCCATGGATTACAAAGTGATGGGCATGCGACGGAGTTTTTATGCCAAGAATATAAACCGTACGGGTTATTGTCGACAAAGGCGAGCGTAATTATGAAGGCGAAGCAAAAAGGTGTCGTCTCCATTCAACGCATCTTTTTAATTGATTCTAGCGCAATGGAAAAGAGCTGTAATTTGCTAGAAAAGACGAAGCCGGATTATATAGAGGTGCTTCCTGGTGCGTTAACGGGTGTCATTGCTGAGGTGAAAGAGCGTACAGGTGTACCAATTTTAGCAGGTGGTTTTATTCGAACGGTAGAAGACGTTGAAAGAGCGTTAAATGCTGGTGCGACAGCAATTACGACATCGAAAAAAGAACTATGGAAACATTACCAAAAAAAGTGACAAAAATGTGAAAAAATTCTGTTGACACCGCTTTCATTAAAGGTTAACATTATAGACAAGTTAATAAACGTGACGGAGAAAAGAAGAGATCCACATTTTATTGTTTCTATATATATTATATAGAAGCATGTAAGCTGTGGATCTTTTTCTTTTGAAAAAAAACGAATGGCCATTCATTTTACCTCTATCACTTTTCGAAAGCATTTAAATTGATTGTGGAGGGATTTTATGTCAGCATTTTTAGGGGAATTAATAGGGACTGCATTGTTAATCTTACTTGGTGGCGGCGTTTGCGCTGGTGTAAGTTTAAAGAAATCGTTTGCGAAAGATTCTGGTTGGATTGTAATTACAATGGGTTGGGGTCTAGCGGTTGCTATGGCAGCGTATGCAGTTGGATCAATTAGTGGGGCACATTTGAATCCGGCTTTAACGATAGGACTTGCGTTTAAGGGAGCGTTCCCATGGAGTGATGTACCTATGTATATCGCAGCACAAATGATTGGGGCAATTATCGGGGCAGTTCTTGTATATTTACATTACTTACCACACTGGAAAGAAACAGAAGATCCAGGAACAAAGTTAGGTGTATTTGCAACAGGTCCAGCAATTCCGAACACATTTACAAACCTTTTAAGTGAAATGATTGGAACATTCGTTTTAGTATTTGGTATATTAGCAATTGGAGCAAATAAATTTGCAGATGGTTTAAATCCATTTATCGTTGGTTTCTTAATTGTAAGTATTGGTTTATCATTAGGTGGAACAACAGGATACGCAATCAACCCAGCTCGTGATTTAGGTCCGCGTATTGCACACTTCTTCCTTCCGATTGCAGGAAAGGGCGGTTCAAACTGGAAGTATGCATGGATCCCAGTAGTTGGTCCAATTCTAGGTGGATCACTTGCAGGATTATTCCATCAAGTTGTATTTGAAGGAAAACAAAATTCAGCACTTATTTATGTGATTATTACAACTGTGATTGTACTAGCAATCTCTTATATGACAAGTAAAAAAAGTGAAGCTACTACAAATAGTAGAAAAGTAGCATAGGGGGAAACTGATATGAAAAAATATATTCTTTCATTAGACCAAGGAACAACAAGCTCACGCGCAATTCTTTTCAATAAAGAAGGAAAAATCGTTCATTCAGCTCAAAAAGAGTTTACACAACATTTTCCAAAGCCAGGCTGGGTTGAGCATAATGCACAAGAAATTTGGGGATCTATTTTAGCAGTTATCGCAACTTGCTTAAGCGAAGCAGATGTGAAGCCAGAACAAATCGCTGGTATCGGTATTACGAACCAACGTGAAACAGCGGTTGTATGGGATAAAACGACTGGAAAACCAATTTATAACGCAATCGTATGGCAATCTCGTCAAACAGTTGAAATTTGTGATGAGTTAAAAGAAAAAGGTTATAGCGAGATGGTTCGCGAAAAAACAGGTCTTTTAATTGATGCATACTTCTCTGGTACGAAAGTAAAATGGATTTTAGATAACGTTGAAGGTGCAAGAGAAAAAGCAGAAAACGGCGAGTTATTATTCGGAACAATTGATACATGGCTTGTATGGAAATTGTCTGGCGGTAAAGCGCACATAACAGATTACTCGAATGCATCACGTACATTAATGTTTAACATTCACGACTTACAGTGGGATGATGAGCTTCTAGACATGTTAACAGTACCAAAGAGCATGCTTCCAGAAGTACGTCAATCATCTGAAATATATGGAGAAACAATTGATTATCACTTCTTCGGTCAGAATGTACCGATCGCAGGTGTAGCTGGTGACCAGCAAGCAGCATTATTTGGACAAGCTTGTTTCGGTGAAGGTATGGCGAAGAACACTTACGGAACTGGTTGTTTCATGTTAATGAACACAGGCGAAAAAGCAGTAGCTTCTGAGCATGGCCTATTAACAACAATTGCATGGGGTTTAGATGGTAAAGTGAATTACGCATTAGAAGGAAGTATTTTCGTAGCTGGTTCTGCAATTCAGTGGTTACGTGACGGACTGCGTATGTTTAAAGATGCGAGCGAGAGCGAAGTGTACGCTAGCCGTGTTGAATCAACTGAAGGTGTATACATAGTACCGGCATTCGTAGGACTAGGTACACCGTATTGGGATAGTGAAGTACGCGGCGCTATGTTTGGTGTAACACGCGGTACGACGAAAGAGCATTTCATTCGTGCAACGCTAGAATCTTTAGCATACCAAACGAAAGATGTACTATGCGCAATGGAAGCAGATTCAGGTATTGAACTGAACACATTACGCGTTGATGGCGGAGCAGTTAAAAATAACTTCTTAATGAAGTTCCAAAGTGATATTTTAGACGTTCCTGTAGAGCGTCCAGTGATCAATGAAACGACAGCTTTAGGTGCAGCATACTTAGCTGGTCTTGCGGTTGGATACTGGAAAAACCAAGATGAAATTAAAGCACAGTGGCATATGGACAAACGCTTTGAACCAACGATGGAAGCGGAAACAAGCGAAGAGCTATATGCTGGATGGAAAAAAGCAATTGAAGCAACTAAAGCTTTCAAATAATCATAAACAGTGTTATAATGATGACAAGTTAATAATTCGGTAGGAGATTTGGAGAGACCACAACACGCTATAGAGGCGAAATCTATAGCGGAGCTTGTGGTCTCTTTTTTCGTTATCAAAGGGAGGAATTACCATGAAATTTTCAAGTAAACAACGTAAAGACGTATTAAACGGAGTAAATAAACAAGAGTTAGATGTGATCGTAATTGGTGGAGGTATTACTGGTTCTGGTATTGCATTAGATGGGGCAACACGCGGTTTATCAACAATTGTGTTTGAAATGCAGGACTTTGCAGCAGGTACATCAAGTCGTTCAACGAAACTTGTACACGGCGGTTTACGTTATTTAAAACAACTTGAAGTGAAAATGGTAGCAGAGGTGGGGAAAGAGCGTGCGATCGTATATGAGAACGGTCCCCATGTAACAACACCGGAGTGGATGTTACTTCCGTTCCATACAGGCGGCACGTTCGGGTCATTCAGTACATCAATTGGTCTTCGTGTATACGACTTCTTAGCAGGTGTAAAACGAAGCGAGCGCAGAAAGATGTTTAACCGTGAAGAAACGCTAAATAAAGAGCCTCTTGTAAAACAAGAAGGATTAAAAGGCGGCGGTTACTACGTAGAATATCGTACAGACGATGCGCGTCTTACAATTGAAGTAATGAAAGAAGCGATTGAACATGGTGCGAAAGCTGTTAACTACGCAAAAGTAGACAGTTTCTTATATAAAGATGGAAAAGTATGCGGTGTACGTGTAATCGATTTACTAGACGGAGAAGTGTATGAAGTTTACGGTAAGAAAATTGTAAACGCAGCTGGTCCTTGGGTAGATACACTTCGTGAAAAAGATAACTCTAAAAAAGGGAAAGTACTTCAGTTATCAAAAGGTGTGCATTTAGTAATTGACCAAAAACGTTTCCCATTAGGGCAAGCAATTTACTTTGATACACCAGATAAACGTATGGTGTTCGCGATTCCTCGTGAAGGAAAAACGTACGTAGGTACAACAGATACGTTCTATGATAAAGACGCAGCTGTACCGCACATGACAACAGAAGATCGCACGTATATCATTAATGCGATTAATTACATGTTCCCAAGCGTGAAAATTACAGAAAAAGATGTGGAATCAAGCTGGGCGGGTGTACGTCCGCTAATTTATGAAGAAGGTAAGAATGCATCTGAAATTTCTCGTAAAGATGAAATTTGGACTTCTGAATCTGGTTTAATTACAATCGCGGGCGGTAAATTAACAGGATACCGCAAAATGGCTGAAATGGTAGTAGACTACGTAACGAATCTATTACAAAAAGAAGGCCATAGCGCATATAAGAAGAGCGATACGAAACATATGCCAATCTCTGGTGGTCATGTAAGTGGTTCACACGGATTCCCGGCATTTGTTGCGAAAAAAGCAGGCGAAGGTACGAAATATGGTTTAACGACAGCACAAGCGGAAAAATTCGCGAAATTCTACGGCTCTAACGTTGACGTACTGTTTGACTTAGCGAAAAAACATAAAGACGAAGCGAAAGAATACAACATGCCGCTAGACGTTCTAATCCCGCTTGTATACGCAATGGATTACGAAATGACAGCGAAACCAGTTGACTTCTTCGTACGCCGCAGAGGCGCTGTATTCTTCAACATCCACTGGGTATACGAGTGGAAAGAAGCAGTAATCAACTACATGGCTGCGAAACTAGGCTGGAGCAAAGAAGAGCAAATGAAATACACAGCAGAACTAGAAAAAGCGTTAAGAGACGCTGTAATTCCTGTAGATCAACAAGAGCAGGCAGCTGCGTTAGCATAAAAATAAACCGCGTGAGGGAGAGCCCTCATGCGGTTTTTTGTTTTATTATATTTGTATAGAGTGTACTGAAATTAACTGAGTGTAGATTTTTGTTGCTTAACAGGATATGAATACGAAAGGTATAATAAGTATTATTATACCGTTTGAATAACTTAACAATTGTAGTAGTGTATTGGAGTTGAAATGAATCAATTTATTAATTTGCTTCTACAATATCCTTATTTTGAAGAACTTAATAAAACAGACGTATCGCAAGCTATAAAAAGTGCGGGGAATATTAAAAGTTTTGTTTTAGAAAAAATTAAATAGTAGAGGATGAAAAAAACGGTATGGACATTTCCAACCGTTTTTTTATGAATTTATAAAACTTTTCCATACAGTGCGTCGTCTAATAAATGGGAAGGAGGAAATGATGTGGATGAATTAACGGTAGAAGCGTTTGAAATAGAAGATAAGGAACTCCTTATCCATGAAATAATGAACAAGTATGGACAAGAAGTCTTACAGCTTGTGTATTCATATGTGAATAATAAAGAAGTCGCTGAGGATGTAACGCAAGATATATTTGTGAAATGTTATAAATCCCTTCATACATACAAAGGGAAATCGAATGTGAAAACGTGGTTGTGGAGAATTGCGATTAATCAATGTAAGGACTACATAAAAAGTTGGTATAACAAAAAGGTGATCGTGACAGAGGATGAAGCTGCTTATATTGGGGTTCAAAATGATAGTGTCGAACAAACTGTTATTCAAAATGCGAAGGACCGTGAACTGGCTTCTGCAGTAATGAATTTACCGATAAAATATCGAGAAGTCATTTATCTATTTTATTATGAAGAACTATCAATTAAAGAGATTGCTATTGTAATAGAAGTGAAAGAAAACACGATAAAAACGAGACTGAAAAAAGCGAAGGAGCTTTTGAAGAAAGGATTGGAGGAATAATCAAATGGAAGATCGATTAAAAGGCCTGCGAAAATCAATGGAGAATACAACGTTTAAACATTTGAGTTTTTCTGATCAACACCGAAAGCGGGTGCGCGAAAAAATCAATGCATCACACGAAAAGGAAGAGGACATCTCGTTAGCGATTTTACAACTCCTCAGTAATGAAAAAACAGGATACGAATTGTCACAGCTACTACGAGGGAGAGGGATTCGAAAATTCGAAGGGAATGAAGGGTTTTTATATACTGTATTACATCGTCTAGAACAGAATCGTTTTATCCAATCAAGTTGGGATCATTCAGGAGCTAAATATTATCAATTAAATGATAAAGGAAACAAGATGTTGCGAAAGGCAGAAAAAAATACTACGAAGGTACAATTTATATTAAAAGGCTTAGTACAGGAGTGAGGCGAAATTGAATAAAAAAGGGGATCGTTTTGTAAGCGAAGTTACGAATCATATTAAAGCAAAAGAAGCAAAGAGCTTTGTAGCAACCGAACTAGATTTTCACTTAAAACAGGCGAAGAACACGTGGATAGAAAAAGGATTAAGTGAGGAAATTGCTGAAAATAAAGCTGTGGAACAAATGGGAAGTCCGATCAAGCTTGGCAGGGAACTTAACAAACTTCATAAGCCGAAGGTAGATTGGTTCATTATTAGTTTATTAGTGATTGCTATGGGATTAGGGTTTTTGCCACTAGTAGCTCTTGGACATACGAATGATTTACTAATAAAAAAGGTGATTTTTGTTATTCTCAGCATTGCAACAGCTATTGGAATGATGCTGATTGATTATCGGAAATTAGAGAGACTTGGATGGCTGTTTTATACAATCGGAGCACTTATTCTGTTAATGATAAAATGTTTTCCGAATGCTTTCATGAATGGAGAAGCGTTAATACAAATTGGTCCCATCGCAATTGGATGTTTAATGGCAGTACCATTCTTTCTGTTAGCTTGGGCTTCTTTTTTTAATAACAGTAGATTAAAGGTAAGGCACCTTCTGATTTTGTACTTATTTTCTTTGTATTTATTTTTAACTGTATCGGTTCTTGCGCCAATTTTCATCTATGTCACGATGGTATTCGTTATGCTTTGGTGGAGTAAGTTAGGAAAGAAAAAGGCATTGATTATTACAATTGTACCAATTTGTTTATTTATTATCAGAGTATTCTATTCCTGGTCCTCAGTAAAAGAATACCGGATGGCCAGAATTTTAGGGTATTTAAGTCCAGAGCGTAATGCGGATGGTCCAGGATTTATGTATATGCGTTTAAAAGAGGTAATGTCGTCAGCAGGTTGGTTTGGTACATATGGAAATGTAAAGTCTATCCCTGCTGCACATACTGATTTTGTATTTGCCAGTTTGACTTACTATTATGGATATGTGCTTGCGCTAATCCTTGTCTTGATTCTTTCTCTTTTTGTAGCAAGGATAATGATCATATCTTATAAAATAAATGATCGGTATGGTAAATTGCTTCTCGTTGGAGGAATGACTCTTTTTGTAGTCCAGTTCATTTATAACGTTGGCATGATCATAGGATTATTACCGATTGCTTCTATATCATTACCTTTTATTAGTTATGGATTAACACCAACTTTATTTCATGCGCTTTTAATGGGGATTGTGCTGAGTGTATATCGACGTAAAGATATGTCATTTAGAATGAAAAAAACACCTTGATGATGATCAAGGTGTTTTCGTTACAAGTTCAAAACTCTCCGAAGTAGCCCCTGTTACAAAATGACTAACCTCACCAACGCTATAAAGCTGTAAATCATGCATTGCGCGTGTACAAGCAGTGTAGAACAATCTACGTAGGCTCTCATCGCTGTACACATCTTTAGAAGCATCGTAAATAATAACAGCATCAAATTCGATACCCTTCGCTAAATAAGCAGGGATAACGACGATGCCTTGCTCATATTCGGCTGAGTTACTTTTCACAAGTTTAATATTCTCGATATGACTGAGTGCCTCGTATGCAGCGGCACTTTCAGCCGCGGATTTACATATAATTGCGATCGTATTGTGCTGTTGTTTTTGTAGTTCAGCAACTTTGGAAGTGATACGCTCATGCAGCTCACTGTAATCCGAAACTTTAGTTACTGTAGGCTTTTCACCGTCACGTTCAAATGCATTAATGTTCTTTCCTTCAGGTACGAGGTCCCGTGTAAATTCAATTATCGGTTTTGTTGAACGATAGCTACGAGTTAGGTTAATACCGTTCGTTTCATCTGGTCCGTATAAGCTAGTAAGTGTATTGAAATTAACTGTTTCACTCGCATGGGCAAATATCGCTTGGTTAAAGTCTCCGAGTACAGTCATTTTTGCGGCAGGGAATAAGCGTTTTAAAAACTCGAACTGAAACGGAGAATAATCTTGTGCTTCGTCTACAAGTACGTGTTTAATTGATCTGTTCGTTTGGAAGCCTTCAATTAATTCTTTTAAAAGTAAAAATGGAGTCGCATCCTCGTAATGTAGCTTTCCTTCATCAAGCATGTTCACAGTTAATGAGCAAATTTCGTCCCATTCTTTAGGCTTTTCGCCAGTAACCCATGATGCATCTGTGAAGAGTTGTTTATATATGCCTGTAAAATTGATAAAACGCAATGTTTGAACGCCTTTACGTAACGGTTTTAATTTTTTACGGACAATCATACGTCCAAGTACTTTCGTTTCTTTTTCAAAATCATTAAAGGAGTTGTCGTCAAACTCGCCTTTTTTTTGTAAATATTTATAAGCCTTTTGGTATTCATCTTTACTAAGTAGTTCAATTTCTTCTTCTACCCAAGGCTTTTTCAGTTCTGTTTTTTCAATTGTGTCTATTTGTTTGTTTAGCCAATCCGTTAACTTCTCAATTCGATTATGGAAGCGGAGGGAGGAATCAGTATTATAAAATTGCTCTGTAATTTCTTTAGCGGAGGCAATCAGTTTTCCTCTAAATTTCATTCCTCTAAATAGCATGCCTGAAGATTCAAGAGATTGTCTGTATGATCTAATCATCTCGAAAAATTGAGTAGATGCTTTAAATCGAATGCTCGCATTTCGAGTTTTATAATTTGTGCTATTCGTTTCAGTTAGCATATATTCTAATTGCTCGTAAGGATCCTCAACGTCAAATGACTTACTTAGTCTATGGTTTAAATATTCTTGGAATGTAACTTGCTGCATATTTTCTTCGCCGAGTTCTGGCAGTACGTTAGATACGTAGCTGTTGAACATGGAGTTAGGGGAGAAGAGAATGATTTGATCTGCTTTTAGCCATTCGCGATATTTATATAGTAAGTAGGCGATTCGCTGCAGGGCAGCTGACGTTTTACCGCTACCAGCAGCTCCTTGAACGATAAGTAGTCGCCCTTCATCGTGACGGATAATTTCATTTTGCTCGCGCTGAATAGTAGCAACGATACTTTGCATATGTTTGTTTGTTCCTTTTCCGAGCGCTTGTTGCAGAATTTCATCGCCAATTGTGAGGCTCGTATCGAACATGGAATCAATCTCGCCATTCTGAATTATATATTGTAATTTCTTCTCCACATTACCGCAGATTACGCCTCCTGGTGTGCTGTATTCAGCCGGTCCTGGTGGATAATCGTAGTAAACACTTGAAATTGGTGCGCGCCAATCGTATATAAGAAAGTTTTCTCCGCTTGCATCGGTAAGTGTAGCAACGCCGATATAAATTTGTTCTGCACCAATTTCTCCTTCTTCTTTGAAATCAATTCGTCCGAAGTAAGGTGCTTTATGCATACGGCGTAGTGCGGCAAGTCGATTAAAGGTGTGCTTATGGGTAATTTGTGTTACGGCTAGTGACTGAGCTTGTTGTCTTAAGTTGATAACTGTTTCAAGATAATCGTCAAAAGTATCAGTATTAACTTTTACATCATCCCAAAAGTGTTTACGAATGTTGATTACTTCTGCCCGGCGTCTGCCAGTTTCGCTTTCCAGTTTATCAATTTGCTCCGTAATCGTTTCTATTACGTTATCCAATCGTTTTTGCTCTTGATCAAGTTTTTTGTTCATACGTAAGCACTCCTTTAAAAGTGAAAAATAGAGGTTGACTGAAGATGTGTTTTGGTGTACAATTAAGATACGGATAAATACATTCTTTTATTTTTAGTGAATGCGTTTCTGTACTAATTTAACATAGTTTTTTAATTTAATCAATGATAATAAGATAAACCTTGGTTTCGTGCTGTACGAAATCAAGGTTTTTTTGTGTTGAATGGAGTAAGATGGGGGAGTATATCGATTTATCGGTAAAAAACTACTACAAAATAAAAAAGCTTGGGGCTACCCAAGCTTTTTTCACTTCATTATTTCTGTGCGTCTTTTTTAGCGTCAGCTTTTGGTTCTTCGAAAAGATCTTTCAAATCTTTGTCGTCAACTTTTACGTCAGCTTTTTTGATTTCTTTCATCATAAGATCGTTCATAAATTGAGCATCTTGTGTTTTTTCTTGAACTGCTTCTTTTTTGATGTCAGCTTTTGCTTTATCGAAAGTTGCGTCAGCATGAGTCTCAGTTACTTTAATGATATGGTAACCATGCTGTGTTTTTACTGGTTCACTTACTTCATCTTTTTTCAGCTTACGAGCAGCTTCATCGAATTCTTTTACCATTTTATCTGGTCCGAAGAATCCTAAGTCGCCACCTTTTTCTTTTGAACCTGGATCTTCAGAGTACTTTTTCGCTAACTCTTCGAAAGATTTACCTTGTGCAAGTTCTTCTTTCACTTTTTTAGCAGTCTCTTCATCTTTTACAAGAATATGGCTTGCTTTAATTTCTTGCTTATAGTCCTCAAATTTTGCTTTTAAGTCTTTATCAGTAATTGCTTTTTCAATCGCTTGTTCTTGAGCTAATGAAGCGCGAACGCCATTTTTAACTGTTTCTTCTTTAAGGCCTTGTTGTTTCATTAGTGTATCGAATTGGTCACCGACTTGCTTTTTCATTTCATCGAACTTTTTGTCTACTTCTTTTTCATCGACTTTGTAGTTTTTAATAAGTACTTTTTCCATAACCATGTTATTTAGTACTTGTTTACCAGCTTGTGTCTTCATTTGATTGTAGAACTCTTCTTTAGTGATGTCACCAGCTTTAGATGTAACAATTTTGTCTGATGATGATGTTCCACATGCTGATAATGCGATTACACTTGTTGCGGCTAAGGCAAGCATAGCTTTCTTCATTCAATAAACACTCCTACTATTATGTATTTTTAATTTATCCCATACGAATGAAGAAACGCCTTATGATAGGTTATTTTCGTTCATAAGAACCTGATTAAGTCTCACTGATGTCTTTGCTTTTTTTATATGTAAAAGCACGCTTAACAGGGCTTACCGAGGCTTTAGGATAAAGTTTAGATGCGTGTCGTTTATTTCATAGTATAAGCAATATGTACAAAATTTAATATATCATATTTCGACGGGTTTTCCTATTGATAAAGAAATTTTAACCAGTTTGTGTCAGATTTTGAAAGGGTACCATATTGGGCGGATGTCGCATATACAGAAAAGAGGAGGGGATGGGGGATGAATTCAAAACTTATTTTATTACTTGTACTGTTTATTTTATTAGTTATAGTAGGTATAATTTGCTTATAGAGGAAAAAAATGAGGAAGGGGCTTCCTTCCTCACTTTCCATGAAATATAATTTCTACATAACTAGAAATTAATAGAATGGTAATACATACATTAATAACTCGAAAGACACCGGGCTGGCGGCTCGCAGATATTTGTTTTCGCTCACACAGTGTATGTGTCATGAAATTCGTGTAAAATATAACAAGAAGTGCGAATGCAACAAAAACAACGGTTATAAGAGTCATGAGGCGAGACCTCCTTTTGGCTAAAATACATATACTTTATATATTGTATCATACGATATTTTGTTCGTGTTACAAAATTCAGAAATAGAAGACTTTGTGTTAGGAAGCGAGGGAGAAAATGGACGTTGTAAGAAGACTAGAACAAGCTGAATACTACGTAGACCTACTATTTAAAATGATTGATGAAGAAAAGTGTCCATTTTATTCTTTAATCATAAAGAAAAAAGCTCGTAAAAAAGACATTGAACGTATACTAAAACTTTGTGAAAAGCTGAACGAACAATATGTAGTGGAGAAAGCAGAAGGCCTTCTATTGTTTGGTGCGCTATTAGATCAATTTGAAAAAGCGCTTCCACATCAGCTCGAAGTACACGAAACTGCGGAAGCGCTAGCAAAACAAGGTTTATTTAAGCCACTTATGAATGAATTCTTACGCATGATTGCGAAAAAATAAATAGATTATTTCTTAACTAACTTTTGATCGGATTCCGTAAAGTTCTCCTCGATATCTTCTAATGATTTCTCAAAAATATCGATGAAGTCTTGTCCGTAAATATTACGCAGGATTGCAATCAGTTCGATATTTTCTGGGAACTTACCGTAAAAATTACGAAGTTCAAGTGCCCCATTAAAAACAGAATTATTTTCAGGATCATACTCCTCCATTAAGCGAAGTAGTAATTCTTCCCCTTTGTCTGTAATTTCAATGTACGTATTTCGTTTATCATCTTCTTTTTTAGAGAATACAAGATAGCCGCGTTCTTCAAGCTTTTTAGAGAAGTTAAACGCCGTTGATACGTGCATAACTCCAAACTTAGCAATCTCAGAAATAGAAGCCCCTTTTAAATGATAAGCGATGGTTAAAATGTGATGCTCGTTAATGTTTAAATCGTAAGGTTTAATCCATTGTTGCCAATCTTTCTCTACGCATTTCCATAACGCTTTCGATAATTGAGCAATACGTTGGCTGAAAATCATCGCTTCTTTTACCGAGTAATTTTTTTCTCCACTTTTCATTTACTCACCCACTTTAACATTCTTTTTTCATTAATATCTATTATGCCAGTAAAATAAAAATTAATAAAGTCTTTTTGTGAGAATTGTGAAAATTTTTCGGAAAAATAACATTCTATACAAATCATGCATAACTATGGAAGCGTTTTATGAGTCGAGAATACATGTGTTGTCTTTACATGTTAAGGGATAACATATATTGTAAATGCATAAAAACACGGCATATCTATGTGATATGCCGTGTTAAGGTCAATTCGTATGAAAAATATTTGTTATATGCAAAAAACTAAGCAGGAATATGTTTACGCTTTTTCTGGAACGGCTTCTTGTAGTTTCTCAATTGACTTTTGAATGTCTAAAATTTCTTTTTCGATATGTCGTTTGTTTTGAGAAATATCTTGTTTCCAGTTAGAAAGCGTGTCATGCATATCGTCTTTTAGTTCTTGGAATACTTCTTTACCTTCTGAAGCAGTTTCAACGATTTGACGCTTTAATAACTTCGTATCAGCTGTAATATCAGCTAATGTTTTTTTAATATCAGTTCCTTTTTCTTTCAGCTTACCGCGCATAGCTTTACCAGAAGAAGGAGTTGAGAAAAGAACGGCTAGTCCAGCAACTGCTCCGCCGCAAAGTACACCTGTAATAAAGGATTTAGCTTTTGACATAAAAGGAAACCTCCTTATTTTTCGTTCGTATTCATGATGTATAAAAGTGTGCATATCTTTAAGACAAGGGGAAGAAAAGTGAGCTTTTCTCTCTTGTACATGCTATGCACAAAAAATCATACCCCCGGCATTTTTTGTGAAGAAAGAAGCCATACAATAAATGCCAGAGGAATCGGCTTATTATGTATTACTTCTTATTATAGTGGCACTATTTCACACTATTTGCAATTGTACTTGCGATGTTTTGTAAATTTTCCATTGTGTATTCATTTTGGTGTGATTTCCAAACAGCACCGAAACCATCGTTTTCACCGTAGCGTGGAATTAAATGAAGGTGGAAGTGGAATACAGTTTGTCCAGCTTTCTCGCCGTTATTGTTAAGTAGGTTGAAACCAACTGGATTAAATTCTGCTTTCATTGCATTTGCGATTTTTGGAACGACCGCAAAAATATGTGATGCGATTTCTGGCGTTAACGCAAAAATGTCTTGTTTGTGAACTTTCGGAATAACAAGAGTATGTCCTTTTGTTACTTGACTAATATCTAAAAATGCAAGTACATGTTCATCTTCGTATACTTTTGAGCAAGGGATTTGCCCGTCAATGATTTTACAAAAAATACAATTGTCCGCTGTATGATTCATCGATCTCATCCTTTCAAATAGTCTTAGCCGTATTTTACCATAATTACATAGGAGAACAAACACGAAAAACAGGAAGCTGACTCAGCTTCCTGTTTTCTGAAGAGGGATTGAAAAAGCATTTTTTATAATTTACGGTTCGCAGACACCTCATTTATTTAAGAAATGCACGGTAAATCGGCTAAAGTTTCTGCCGTAGACACCCCATTTTCAAGTGAAATGAATTGCAATCTTTTTTTTAAATGAAATTGTTTATTTTTTAAAACAGTATATGCTCTTTCGGAGACACCCCGTTTCGAAAATGAAACAAATTATCTGGTTATGTGTAAATTTCATTGTCCAACTTGGACACCCCATTTCATGATGACTTCACTATGTTGTTGTACTCATCAATTGGTGGTTGCTTTTTCAATGTGTTCCTTCTTCACTAATTATGATGTCCGCTTTCGTAAAAATATATGCCAAGAAATTTAAATTTTTTTTTGAAGGCATCGATACTATGTAGTGCACCATGATTTTTGGTAAGATGAATATATACATTTCTTACAAAAGTGAATGAATATAAATGAAGAAAGTGGTGTCGTATGAGCGAGTTATTGCGTGTAGAAAATGTTACAGGAGGATATACGAAACGACCTGTACTGCAAAATGTTTCGTTCTCTGTTAATAAAGGCGAACTTGTTGGCTTGATCGGTTTAAATGGAGCCGGGAAAAGTACGACAATTAAACATATCATCGGTTTAATGGAGCCGAAAAAAGGAACTGTCACAATTAATGGGAAAACAATTCGTGATGATATGACAGCGTACCGTTCTAGTTTCTCCTTCATTCCAGAAACGCCAGTATTATATGATGAGTTAACGTTAGAAGAGCATTTGAAATTAACAGCGATGGCGTACGGTGTAGATGAAAAACAATATGAAGAACGCGTAGGACAACTATTACAAGAGTTTCGGATGAAAAATCGTTTGAAATGGTTTCCGTCTCATTTCTCAAAAGGGATGAAACAAAAAGTGATGATTATGAGTGCATTTTTAGTTGAACCATCACTTTACATTGTGGACGAACCTTTCGTTGGGCTTGATCCGTTAGCGATTCAATCACTTCTTCAAATGATGGATCAAATGAAAAAGAGTGGTGCGGGCATCTTAATGAGTACACATATTTTAGCGACAGCAGAGCGCTATTGTGATTCATTCATTATTTTGCATCAAGGTGAAGTGAGAGCGATGGGAACATTATCAGAACTTCAATCCGGGTTTAATATGCCTGGTGCAACGCTTGATGATATTTATATTGCGTTAACGAAGGAAGAAGATTATGAATAGTACAGCGTTATGGAAAGAACGATTTCGGTACTTTCTAAAAGAAGTTCGTACATATAGTAAATACGTATTTAATGATCATTTGAAATTTATTTTCGTATTTATCATCGGCGCAGGAGCGTATTATTACCAGCAATGGTTACAAACGTTAACACCTTCGTTTCCGACAGCGTTTGTTATGGCAGTCTTACTTGGCCTCGTATTAACAGCTGGGTCCATCCAAACGTTATTAAAAGAAGCGGATCTCGTGTATTTGCTTCCAGTTGAAGAAAAGTTAAAGCCTTACTTTACGAAGGCATTTCTCTTTACGTTTATGATTCAGTTATACATAATCGCAATGGTAGCAGCTGCGCTTGCCCCATTATATTTCCAGCAAATGAAACAAACAGGTGCCAATTACATATGGATTGTAATCGCGTTTGTCATTGTAAAAGCGTGGAATTTATTCGTAGCGTGGGAAAAATCATTTTTAACAGATCAAAGCATTCAAAAAGCAGATTGGTTCATTCGCTTTATCTTAAACGGCTTATTTGTGTACTTCCTTGTAGAACGTACTTCATTCATTTTTACCGGTGTAATTGTCTTTCTTATGGCACTATACCTTGCTGTTATGCATCAAAAGGTGAAAGGAAAGCCGCTAAACTGGGAGTATTTAATTTCTGAAGAAGGTAAAAAAATGATGCTGCTGTACCGCATTGCGAATATGTTCGTTGATGTACCAGCGTTAAAAGAGAGAGTATCACGTAGGAAATGGCTTGATTTCATTCTTTCGATGATCGGTGAGAAACGTACATATTTATACTTATATACGAGAACATTTTTAAGATCGGGTAACTATTTCGGATTATATATGCGTTTACTCGTTCTTGGGGGAATTATTCTTTACTTTATCCCATTTTTATATGGACGTTTTATCGTAAGCCTTGTTTTCTTATACTTAATCGGCTACCAGCTCTTAACCCTTTGGAAACATCACCGTATGAAAGTTTGGCTTGATTTATATCCGGTAGGGGGAGACGAGAAGAAGAGAGATTTCCTTACTTTATTAAATGCGATTCTTATTATCGGCAGCGTTGTATTTACAGTTATATTTGCACTTGCGACGAAAGATTTCATAATGACCGGCATTTTATTTGTAGTAAGCATATTATTTAGTATTGGTTTCGTTTATCAATACGGTGCAAAGCGCATTGAGCGTTTAAACTGAAAGGAATGAACCTATGATTACATATGAAGAGAAGGTTATAAAAGAATTGGAGCAGTGGAAAGCTACATTCATGAAAGATTCTTCTATGATGACACGGTTCTCTAAAAAAGTGCAGGTGAAAGTGCAACAACTAGTGCCCGCGAAAGTGCAAAAGGTACTAACAGAAACGATTCGGATGATGGTGCAAACAATTAGTGCTGGATCAAACTTCATAAAACCGAAGCTAAAAGAAACGAACTGGTCACTGCAAAGACGAGACGATGAAGTACGTAAAAAAATGGATGAGTACAAAAAAGTCGCAGCGGCAGAAGGGGCAGGAACAGGAGCAGGTGGTATTCTCCTTGGCCTTGCCGATTTCCCGTTATTACTTACTATTAAAATAAAATTTTTATTTGATGCAGCAACATTGTACGGATTTGATACGAGTAAAAAAGAAGAGCGCCTTTTTATTCTTCACGTTTTCCAACTTGCTTTTTCAAGTGACGATCACCGAAAAGAAGTATGGAAAGCGATTGAAACGTGGGATACAGAAGAAGAAAATCATATGGACTGGGAAAAGTTCCAAACAGAATACCGAGACTATATCGATTTAGCAAAAATGCTCCAGCTCGTCCCGATCATCGGTGCCCCGGTCGGCGCATATGCGAATTATCAATTATTGCAAAGGCTTGGGGAAGTGACGATGAATTGTTATCGTATGCGCTTGCTTAATAGAAATTAATTTGTTTTACAAAAAGTATCCTAAATTACACATTTAGGATACTTTTTTTTATTTTTATTCATATTTTTAATTTTTTTACCAATAATATACAGATAAAGTTACTTGAGCTTACTTTACTGTATTTAGGGGTGCAAAATATGAAAGTATCAATATTTATCACTTGTGTTGCAGATGTTTTTTATCCAGAAGTAGGGAAAGATGTTGTGGAAATTCTTGAAGATTTAGGGTGTGAAGTTGATTTTCCAAAAACTCAAACTTGCTGCGGACAACCTGCTTATAATAGCGGGTATGTGAAAGAAACAAAAACAGCTGCAAAACATATGATTGAAGCCTTTGCTAGTTCAGAATATGTTGTGGCACCATCGGGGTCTTGCGCTATGATGGTTCACGAGTTTTCTAGCTTATTTTCTGAAAGTGAAGCGGATTGGAAGAAAAAAGCTACTGAACTTGGAAATAAAACATATGAATTCACACAATTTCTAGTTGAAGTGTTAGGGAAAGAAGATTTAGGTGCGGAGCTTCATAAAAAAGCAACGGTTCATACATCTTGTCATATGAGCCGATTAATGGGGATTAAGGAACCACCGCAAAAACTATTAAAGTGTGTAAAGGGACTGGAAGTTGTTTCATTGGCGCATAATTATGATTGTTGCGGATTTGGAGGGACATTCTCGGTGAAAATGCCAGAAATCTCTGAGCAAATGGTTGAAGAAAAAGTAAAGCATATTATGGAAACCGGTGCGGAATTGTTAATCGGGATGGATTGTAGCTGCTTAATGAATATAAAAGGACGTTTAACACGTAATGGTTATCCAATTGATGTAAAACATATTGCTCAAGTATTAAATGAAGATCGAAAACAAGGGGGGATATAGAGATGGGAATGAAAATTGGGAACGATCCCTTTCATAAGCGTACTGCAACAGGTATTGGGGATCAATTTATGCGACAGGCTGTCAGGAAAGCGCAAGATGGTCTGAGAGTCAAGAAATTAAAAGCTACTGAGAGTCTTGGGAACTGGGAAGAATGGCGAGCTTTAGGAGAAGAAATTCGAAAGCATACATTAGAAAACCTTGATTATTATTTATATGAGCTGAGTGAAAATATTGAGAAAAACGGTGGTTTCGTTTATTTCGCAAAGACTGCAGAAGACGCAAGGGAATATGTAAAAGAGATTGTAAAAAAGAAAAACGCGAAAAAAATTGTGAAATCAAAATCGATGGTAACGGAAGAGATTAGTTTAAATGAAGCGATTGAAGAAGCTGGAGCGGAAGTGTTAGAAACAGATCTTGCTGAATTTATTCTACAAGTGAACGACCACGATCCTCCATCACATATTGTTGTTCCGTGTCTTCACAAAGATAAAGAACACATTTGTGAAATATTTAAAACAAAGTTAAATTACACTGGAACATCTGATCCTACGGAAATGGCGAGGTTTGTAAGATCGTATTTACGTGATGATTTTTTTGCAGCGGATATAGGGGTGACTGGATGTAACTTTGCTGTTGCAGAGTCTGGGTCAATTTCTATCGTAGCAAACGAAGGAAATGCAAGACTTACTACGACACTTCCAAAAACGTTGATTACAGTTATGGGGCTGGAACGTATTGTTCCAACATGGGAAGAGCTTGATGTTTTAGTAACACTTCTATGCCGAAGTTCTGTAGGACAAAAGTTAACAAGTTATATTACAGGGTTAACTGAGCCTGGCGGAACAGATGGACCTGAGGAATTTCATTTAGTCATTGTTGATAATGGCCGTTCCGATATTGTAGGAACAGAATTCCAAAGTGTCCTCCAGTGCATTCGTTGCGCGGCATGTATTAATGTGTGTCCTGTATACAGGCATATTGGTGGGCATGCATATGGCTCTATTTATCCAGGACCAATTGGAGCTGTGTTGACACCGCTTTTAGGGGGATATGATGAATATAAGGATTTACCTTACGCATCTAGCCTTTGTGGTGCTTGTACAGAAGCGTGTCCAGTGAAAATCCCGTTACACGACTTATTAATTAAACACCGCAGCCGCATTGTAGAAGAAAAACAATCACCCGTAGCTTGGAACGTGGCTATGAAAGGTTTTGAAAAAGCGGTTAAGAGTCCTAGACTATTTTCTTTTGCAGCGAAGAGCGCTCCGTATGCATTAAAACCTCTTGCAAAAGGGGATAAGATCGAGCGTGGAATTGGACCGTTAAAAGCTTGGACGGATGCGAGAGATTTTCCAGTTCCGAAAAAACAACCGTTTCGAGAGTGGTTTGAAAAACACGAAAAGGAGAACAATGATGGCCATCCAAAATCGTGAGGAATTTTTACTCCAGTTATCAGAAAAGCTTGGTAGGAAACGTCCAGAAGCAGTGAAAAAACCGAACTGGTCTTTTTCCCCGCAGTGGGATGTTTTTGACGGACTGGCGCAAGATGAACTTGTATTAAAGTTAATAGAGCACTGCGAAGTGATTCATACAGAAGTAAAGCGAACAACAAAGGAAAACCTTGTTGAAACATTGGGGTCTTTTATAACAGATTGGAATATCAAATCTGTTATATGTTCGAATGATGAGCGCTTTAATGAGTATGGTCTTACGCCATGTTTCAGCAATGAAGGAACAACACATTTTCGTACATGGGGATTAGATCATAAAGAAGAGGACGTAAAATTTGCGAAAGCTGCTGACCTTGGCATTACGTTCAGTGATATGACTTTGGCAGAATCAGGAACCGTTGTGCTATTTAATGATGGGTTAAAAGGAAGACATGTGAGTCTTCTTCCAGAGTCATATATTGCAATCGTTCCTAAAAGTACGATTGTACCAAGATTAACCCAAGCTACAAAACTGATTCATGATCAAAGTAAAGCGGGAGAAAACTTGCCGGCTTGTGTGAACTTCGTTTCTGGTCCGTCAAATAGCGCGGATATTGAAATGAACCTTGTCGTAGGTGTGCATGGGCCAATTAGAACAGCGTATATTATTGTGGATGATCAATAATGATTTACGTGTGCGAGTTGGAAATATAGATGAAACTTTTTCCCGTTTATCTAAATAGGAATTGATTTGTCTTATAAAAAAGACATCCTAATCACACATTTAGGATGTCTTTTTGTTCTAATGATTAATGTTTAAAAGGAAAATTTCAGATTGTCTTTTCAGCGTTTTAGGCTGAAATTAGTGGTAGAGATAGAACCGATATTATAATCATCTTTATAATCAATTGAAGTAGTAAATTTCTTATTTGTATCATCTTTGATATGACCCGTTATAAAAATAGTTTCGATATCATTAGAAGGAAATCTATGATTTGTAATAGTCACTTCTAAATTCTCTTTTTCTTTGAAATACTGAATGGTTTCTTCTGTTGCTTTATTAACGATTTGTTGTTCAGTATTTTTTTGATCTATCGTACATCCTCCTAAAAGGATAAGTGTGAAAGTAAAGAATAATCTTATAGCATATTTTTTCACGAATAATCACTCCATGAATTTTGCGTTATATTCCTCTTAACTAAATTGTATATCCACAGAATATGGTGTGGCTGGGTATAAAGAAACGGGACTCCAAAGTAAAAAGGTTATTAGTTTTTAAGCTCTAAATTTTGGAGTGAGACATAGATCTTATATGATATTCTCCTCCATCATATTCTGCGTCCATAGAAAAAATCTTATTTTTGTTATCTTTCACATGTCCGTTTATAAAAACTATTTGAAAATCATTGGGAGCATATAGGAATGATTTAGATGAAAATTATGGGAAGTGTTAGTATTTTAATTTTAAACTTTTACTTTTAGAAATTGAACCTATCGTGTATTTATCTCCGCTATATTGAATAGTTATATTAAATGTTTTGTCTCTATCATCTTTGACATGCCCAGAGATATAAATGGATTGTAGGTCTTTAGGACCAAACTCATGCCCAGTAATTACTACGTCCAAATCTTGCTTTTCCTTAAAGTATGTAATGGTTGTCGCTTTTGCTTCTTTTACTACTTTTTCTTCATTGTTTTTTTGATCCATAGTACATCCCCCTAAAATACTTAAAATAAATATAAAGAATAGAAAAAAACTAATTTTTTTGATTTTAATATCCATATTTATCCTCCAGTAATGGCATCTTGATTATATAAAATATCGTGATAGAAGGAATGTTTTTAGTGAAAAAAGCACTCACTTTTTCTGATAACCGTTGCTTTTTATTTCTTATAAAGAACATTCTTGAATTAAAGAAAAAACTTAAATAATTATGTTGACGTGAAACTATTAGATTTAGTGTTTAAAATTCAAATTATTAGACGCTGAAATAGAACCAATATGATAATCATTAGCGTATTGGACTGAAGCGGTAAATTTTTTACTTTTGTCATTTGTTACATAACCTGAGATAAGGATAGTTTGAAAATCTTTTTGTCCAAATTTATGATCAGTGATTGTTACATCTAAGCCCTCTGTTTCTTTAAAATATTTAATTGTTACCTCTTCTGCCTTTGTTACTATTTCTTTTTCTTCATTTGTTTTATTATTCATACTGCATCCTCCTAAAAGTATAAGTGTAAGAATAATGAATAATCTTATACTATATTTTTTCACGAATAATCACTCCATTAATAGTGCGTTATATTCCTCGCCACTAAATTTTATATTCACTGAACATTGTGTAGTGAAGCAAAAAGAAAAGGCACTCTAAAGTGCCCCAATTATTAGTTTTTAAGCTCTAAATTTTTGGTGGTTGAAATAGCGCCGATATGATAATTATTTGCGTATTCAACTGAAGCAGTAAATTCTTTAGTTTTATCATTAGTCACATAGCCTGATATAGAGATAGTTTGAAAGTCTTTTGGTCCAAATTCATGATCAGTAATTGATACATCTAAGCCCTCTGTTTTTTTGAAATATTGAATGGTTTCTTCTGTTGCTTTATTAATGATTTCTTCCTCGGTATTATTTTCATTATTACAGCCTCCTAAGGTAGTAATAATGAAAATGAAAACTAAATAAAAAAACAATCTTTTATGCAACATAATTCTCCTCCAATCATTGGTTCCTAAATTAGGGATATATCAAATGTTGTAGAAGAGAAACTTTAAAATGTTTTAATAGGTTCAAATCAATCTAGGTTTTTAAGAATTATTTGAGGGGCTCCTTTTGAAAATAAAAATAGACACCTTATTGTTAGGTGCCCAAAAGTTTGATACATTGCTTCTAAATTTTTAATGTTAGAAGTTGAGCTTATTGAATATTGATCTCATCCTTTATATACATATGAAATAATTGGAATTAATATAAAGGGCCAACAAAAATATACTTTATTTTCATATTAATTTCAGTCATCATAACTAATACTTTCAACCTTATTTTTATAATTTATATCTGCAGTTATTTTACGGTTTGGATTATTTGTTACATGACCAGATACAAAAATCACCCAAAAATCTGAGGGGGCGAATTCCACTCTTGTCACTGTGACACCTAGCTTTTTATCTTCTTTAAAATGTTGGATTGCGATCTTTTCTGCTTTTTCTTTTAATGCTATTTCCTCATTTTTTTATCCATATTGTATTATTTTTTTAGAGAAAAATTCGTTGAAACAGAACCAACATTATAATTATTATTGTAATCTATTGTAGCAGTGAATTCCTTGCTTTCATCATCTTTGATATGACCAGTTATGAAGACTGATTCTAGATCATTAGAAGGGAACCTGTAATCAGTAATAGTTACATCTAAATTTTGTTTCTCTTTAAAGTAATTAATTGTTTTTTCTGTTGCTTTATCTACTATTTGTTTTTCTTTATTATTTTCCTGCATATTACATCCCCCAATTATTGTACTTACAAAGATAAAAAAGACAAAAAAGGTAAATTTTCGGATTTTAATTCTCATGTTTACCCTCCGTTAATGTTGTTCTATAATTTAGAATATACTAAATATCCCGAGGAGGGAATACTTTGGATAGCAAAAATACACAAGAAGTGTTAGATTTAAGCTTTTATCGAATGGCTAAAGATGCGTATAAATCAGATAAAGAGTTAAGAAATGAAATTACAGTGAATAATGCGAATGATGATACTTTACAAACATGGAAGGTCCGTGAAACATTCCACGACAAACAAACCGGAATGGACGCAGTAGTCTTTGAACGAGATGTCGATGGGAAAAAGCAAGTTATGGTAGCTTTCCGAGGTACAGAAGGGGATAAAATTATAGAGAAAAACTCTTTAGGCATTCCGATGAAGTCAGGGGAAGGCATGAAGGATTTAAAAACGGATACCAATCATTTTGTATTACGAGAAGGTGTTCATGAACCAGCAGCACCTCCTGTAGCAGGGACTGAGAATGAAGGTTCAAAGAAATATTGGAATGAAGAGAATCAGCGCTGGGAAACACACAATCAATTCGAACAGGCTGAAAGGGTCATGAAACAAGTAACGGATACATACAAGGACAGGGATGATGTGGAGATATATACGACGGGTCATTCGTTAGGGGGAGCTTTAGCGGAATATGCAGCGGCATCTAATGATAATGTAAGATGTATGTCATGGAATGCGCCGAGTGCAAAACATTTGTTACCGCCTGATTTACAAGAAAAAGCAAATAATGGTGAGTTTAATAATAGAATTGTAAGTGTTGTTCACGGAAATGATTCAATTGGCTATGGACCATTTGGTGCATATGAAAGTCATATAGGCTCTACTTATGCGGTAACCCCAACAATTTCGAAAGAAGAAATGTCAAAGCTATCATTACAGCAAAAGATTGGGATGGATGTTACTCGATTTTTGAATTCGATAAGTGGCCCTGGTTATCACTATCAAACAGATCAGAACTTCCGGTTTGGAGAGAATGGGTCTTTATCCAATAAATACTTGTTAAATGTAGACACGAATGAAAGAGTTTATGATTCACCAGGCGCGTTATTAGGCGGGGGAGAAATTCGTGTAGTGGTAGAGAATTTAGAACAAGCTGTAAGAGATATGAAGCGAAACGCGCAAGAATTTCAAGATAGAGTACCGAGGTTAATTTCTAATATGATGACATTATTAGAAACGGCTGAAAGTAGACGGGTAGAAGCTAAAGTAAATAATATACGTGGACATGTAGAGCATTTAAGTTTTTGGTACATACGAACAGCAACGGAAATTTCAGATTTTATTGAGAAGAAAGCCGATGATTATAAGAAGACGGATCAACAATATTAAGGGAGAAGATTAGGATGCCGAGAATTTACTTAAATGAAGAAGCATTGAACCAAGCCTTACAACAATTTGACCATATGATCCAAGACTTAAATCATAATAAAAGAGTTGTAAGTAATGTACATAATTTACTCTTATCAAGCTGGTCGCAACTTGGAGTGGGGAAGAAGGCCATTAGTGATTTAGAATCTTTTAAAAAAGATATCGAAAGAAGGATGGAAGAATTAGAGTCTGATAAAAGGGAGTTAAAGGGTGCGATTGATTTATTAAAAGCGCTAGATCAAAGTTATGATTACATGGGGCCTAAATATTAAATTACAAGAAGCACTCACAAAGGTGCTTTTTGTAGTTTAACTGGATTAAAGATTATTGTAGTCATTATTAAGGAATATGATCCTAGATCCATAATGTAGATTGAAAAAGTAATATACAATTTTGAATCAAACTTGCAAACGATGATTTTTTATTTTACAATTTACTTACCGACTGGTAAGTAAAAATAAGTGAGGTACAGTATGACAAAGAATTTACAAACATCGCAAAACATTGTAGAGGCATCATTTAAACTCATGGCAGAGCACGGTATTGAGAAGATGAGCCTTTCTATGATTGCGAAAGAGGTAGGTATTTCAAAACCGGCTATTTATTATCATTTTTCTTCTAAAGAAGCGTTAGTTGATTTTTTATTTGAAGAAATTTTTTCTGGGTACCATTTTGCAAGTTACTTCGATAAAGAGCAATATACGAAAGAAAACTTTGCAGAAAAATTAATTGCCGATGGTTTACATATGCTCTCTGAGTATGAAGGACAAGAAGGCATACTACGCGTCATAAATGAATTCATCGTAACTGCATCGCGAAATGAAAAGTATCAGAAACGCTTATTTGAAATACAAGAAGATTTCTTAAATGGTTTCCACGATTTATTGAAGAAAGGTGTGGAACTTGACGTTGTGTCACAACAGGCAACGGAAGAAAATGCTCATACGTTAGCGCTCGTGATCGATAATATGAGTAATTACATGTTAATGGGATTCCAGTTAAAGTATAAAGAAATTTGGATTCGAAATGTGAAAAACGTCATGAAGGAGGAATAAAAGTGAAAATGCAAAAAAACTGGTGGCTCGGTTTTCTTGGATTTATTGGCATTTATCCCGCATTAACGGGCAGTAAGACCCCCACCTCAAAATTCAGCGAAAGCAAAGAAGTTAGGTGGGGGATCAACTGCCCGTAAAAGCCCGATTGGTGAGGGCTGATTAAAGTTTCACTTTATAAAATACCAGGTATGATTGAAGCTTTTCAAGCGGATGGAAGTTGGATGAAGTTAATCGGCTTCATTTGGCTACTTTGGTTCGGATATTTTATTCCTGAGAAGAAAGATAAAGAAGAATAAATACTAATTTTCTGTAAAGTTATGTAAAATATAGATTGAGGGTATTCATATATTAGATTAATAGATTTGGAGTGGTTACATGGATCCATTGAAAAATGAAATTCATCCTGACATGGTCAAGGTGTGGAAAGTTCGTGCTGTAATTGAAGAAGGGATAGGTATTCTCGTCATCTTAGTATACCTTTTCCTCATGATAAAGTTTGATTGGTGGGCGTGGATTTTGTATGTGATGGTTGGGTTAACAGTTGCGCTAGCACCATTTTCGTACTTTTTATTCCCGAAACTACGTCAGCGTTATTATAGCTATAAATTAAATGAAGAAGAGCTTGAAATTCAGCACGGTCTTTTCGTTGTAAAGCGCGTATTAGTACCGATGATTCGTGTACAGCACGTTACAATTGAACAAGGACCAATTATGAGAAAATATGGATTAGCAGAATTACATATTTCAACAGCGGCAACTTCTCACAGCATTCCAGGCTTAACGATGTACGAAGCAGAAATGTTAAAAACGAGAATCGCAGAATTAGCGAAAGTGAGTGATGAGGATGTATAAGAGGCAGCATCCCATTACGATGTTATTAGAATTAAAAATAACAGACTTTATACCATTATTTATTTTCATGTTTAGTTTAAATGGAAAGTTTCCATTTTGGTATTTAATTCCCGCTGGATTCGGTTTACTCACCGTCTTTTCAGCGTTTGAAAAATGGTATTACACAACATACTGGGTTGAAAATAACGTATTACATGTGAAACAAGGGCTCTTTGTGAAGAAGGAGAGCTACTTAAATAAAGAACGTGTTCAAACGATTAATACAAGTTCAAACGTGTTATATCAAATGCTCGGTTTAAAGAAAATTCAAATCGAAACAGCTGGCGGAGGCGATGATGCCGAAGTAAGCCTAGCTGGTATTACAGAAGATGAGGCGAAGGAGCTTATTTCCTTACTAAATGAGCCAACTCCAGAAGTAAAAGCAGAAGAAACATCAGAAGAAGTAGTAGAAAAAGAAGTTATGACAGAGGAAAAGCAAGCGACAGAGTACAAATTAACTTTGAAAGAAATTTTATTAGCATCTGTTACATCTGGTCAGTTTGGATTATTATTCTCATTAATCTTTTTCGTGTATCACCAAGTAGATGAGTACATTCCGAAATGGATAAAAAATAGCGTAGAGTCGTATGTAATGGATCATGATATATACGGCTGGATTTACATGGTAGCTATTTTACTCGTCCTTTCGTGGATTATATCTACAATTGGTTACGCGTTAAAACATGGTAATTTCACAGTAAATCGAAAAAACGATGAAGTGCGTATTTCTCAAGGATTACTTGAAAGGAAAGAACTAGTACTAAAGTTACACCGCATTCAAGGGATTACGATAAAAGAAGGTATTTTCCGTCAGATGTTCGGTTATTGTGCTGTGCAAGTCGAAGTCATTCAAAGTAAGGGATTGGGAGAAGAGAAAGACAAAGTTACGCTGCATCCGATTATTCGAAAAGATCGTGTGCAAGAGTTACTCGCTCATTTACAATTGCCATATGAACTGAATACAAATATTACTGCATTACCAAAAGCAGCCTTGCGCCGTTATTTAATTGATAGTTTCATTTTCTTCGCAATGCTAGCAGTCCCGCTTACTGGGATAAGCATATACTTTGAAAAGTATTTCATCATGTGGGCGTTGTTACCGCTAGCTATCCTCATCTTTACACTTGGATACGCAACATTTAAAACAAATGGTTACGGTGTAAATGGAGAACAAATTACGATTATACATCGTAGTATTGGGAAACATACAGGACTTGTAAGAAGAAGACACGTCCAATCAATTGAAAAAACACAATCATATTTCCAGCGCCGAGCGGATTTATGTACGTATACGTTTTCTAGTGCATCATCGAATTATAAACTAGAGCATACGAGAGTAGAAGATGCGGAGAGAATGCAGGATTGGTATAAGAAGAGAATAAGTGAGAATTAATTTGAAAAGGCTTGCCTAGTATGAAAGGCAGGCTTTTTTGTTATGGAGAAATGAGTAATTTGATTCATATATGGGTGCAAATACAGCTCACATTTCTCAATACGTATCAGAAAAAAGTAGTACCTTTCTATTTCAGGGAAATTCGTGAAATTTTTGATATAAATGGTATACTAATATAGAAATAATATTAGGAGGTTATATATGATAAGTCAGTTGAAAAGAGAAGCACTTGATGCATTAAAAGGAAAATGGGGATTAGCGGTAGGGGCAACCTTATTACTTGGAATCCTTATTGGAGCTGTTGAACTTCTAATTACAGGTGTTTTCTCGATGTTTTGGGGTTGGGAAGAAGCAAGTGATTCGCTTACAGTAAGTATTATTGCAATGCTTGTTATTGGTCCGTTAACAATAGGCGCCTACTATCTTGTTTTAAATGTAATCCGTGAGACTAGTGCTCGCATTGGTGATTTATTTAGATGGTTTAGCGATGGAAGTAAGCTTATGAAGTCGTTTTTAACATATTTACTAATGTATGTATACTTGATGCTATGGACATTACTTCTTATTATTCCGGGTATTATTAAATCATTTTCTTATTCTATGACGTATTTTATTTTGAATGATCGTCCAGAATACACAGCGAATCAAGCAATTACCGAAAGTCGCCGTATGATGAATGGACATAAAATGGATTACTTTTTACTATGCTTAAGTTTCCTTGGCTGGTTCATTTTAAGTATTCTTACTTTAGGAATCGGTTTCTTATGGTCTGCACCTTATTTCTACGCGACATCGGCAGCGTTTTATGAAGAGATTTCAAAAGAATATTATAAAAAAGAAGGTACTACCTTCTAATAAAACACCTAAACCACTTATCCCCTAAAGAATATAGGGAACAGACGGTTTAGGTGTTTTGATATGTGTTCTGTTTTCGGGTTCACTTCAGGATAAGGTATAGGTTTTTATATAGAAATTATTCCCTCTATGTTTTATCATAGAGGGTTATTTTTTTATGTAAAAATGATAGGAAATAGTGAATAATATATGTGAAGGGAAAAGTGAGGTGAGCATGATTGAGGAAATTTTTAATTCCGTATTCCCATTCTTTATTAAGCTTATTTATTTCAATGACGATAGTTCAAATATACGATGAGAAGGGGATTTTCGAAGGAGGGCTATTTTCTATTTTTACGAATCTTTTTATTGCTATGGCCAACATGTTGGCTGCTACTTTGATAATTGGAATCCCTGTTGTTTTAGTTGGCTGTCTTCTTGGGGAGATATTGTTTAGGTGTGTTATTTTACCTGTAAAGCTACATTTTATTCCATCCTTAATTTTATATATTCTCTTAGCTATAAGTATTGTTTTTGGTTATGAAGTTATATCTGACGGGTTCCCTACAATATATGAAAATACGCGTATTGTTGTAATGATGTACTTTATGGGACTAACTGTCATTTGCTCTATTACATTTTTAGTAAGCAGGACTACATATGAAGAGAAATAAGGTGATTATATGAAATACACTTGTCCATGCTGCAGATATAAAACGTTAGAAGAACCACCAGGTACATATGAAATCTGTAACATATGTTATTGGGAAGATGATTCTGTTCAGTTTAACGATCATGACTTTGAAGGCGGAGCAAATGAGCCCTCGTTAAGACAAGCGCAGAGAAATTTCATTGCGTTTGGTGCTTGCGAGGAATGCTTTGTTGAATCAGTTAGAAAGGCGACTAGTGAAGATGTGAGGGACGCTAGTTGGAGAGAAATTTGTTAAGTGGTTTATAGGTAGAAAATGTTATTACTTATAGAAAGAGAAGTAATAACATTTTTTATTTAGTGATTAAAGGATTGGCACCGTCTTATAAAATAAAACAATAAAGCTGATAGGGTGGTAGGAAGACCAGCGTCGAAAAATGCTTGAAAACTAAAGGATAGGAAATCGACTCGTTAAAATTGTATTTCACATTTATGGGGATATTAGGAATTTATATAAATGTATAGATGTATAGTCTACGGAGTGTATTTAATGTTATCATATTGGATGATATGGAAATTTTTAATAGAAGAAGCAACTAACAATTCAAATGTAATGAAGCCTATATTGAATAAAAAATATCTAGTAGTATTCAACAATATTAAAAATAAAATACGTATTTAGATAGAATTAGTAGAAATGAGGGTTTAAAAAGGAATGAACACGAGCATAACACGGCAAAAAATTTTAGCCGCCGCTTCTCAAATTGTTCAATTTAAAGGAGTAGCTAAGTTAACTTTAGAAGCAGTAGCAAAAGAGGCAGGTGTAAGTAAAGGTGGGTTATTGTATCACTTTTCAAATAAAGAAGCTTTAATAGAAGGCATGATACTTAAAGGGACAGAGGAGTATCATGGTGCTATTCATAATAAGGTAACGGAAGACACAGAGAAGAAAGGAAGGTGGGTTCGTTCTTTTGTAGAGGAAAGATTAAGTAATGAGAAAAGAACAGAAGAGTTGTGTAGTAGTATGATGGCAGCATTAATGCTAAAACCGGAATTACTTGAGCCATTACAACAAGCATTTCAGCAATTGCAAACTAAAATAGAAAATGATGAAATGGATTCTGTTTGTGCCACAATTATTAGATTAGCAGCTGATGGATTATGGTATTCGGAATATTTAGGGATTGGAAGACTAAGTTCTGAATTAAGAGAAAAAGTGATTCAAGCTCTTATCAATGCTTCCTATAAATAGAATATACAAACTATAGAATAAAAAATAATTCCCCATTGGTTTATTTAATCCGATGGGGAATTATTTTTTTATTAGAATAATAGAACAATTTTGCAGGGTGTTGAATTATAACCGTCCAGACGGTATAGTAATATTTGGTTCAAAAGGAAAATGAAACAAAAAAAGAATAAAAAAATATTTTTAGCACACTATTCGAAAGGATAGGCCGCAAAGCTTAGAGTCTACGGTAATATATTGGTTACTAAGATCGTCTGGTTGCACATTTTTGATGCAACCGGACGGTCTTTTTTTGTTATATAAATATAAAAAATTAGGAGGAAATTATGCAAACGAAAAGTACTAAAAGGCACATTTCAATGGTTTCATTAGTTTTTCTAGTATTATTTTCAGTGCTGAATGTATGGGCTCCAGTTATTCAAGCCGCTGTGATAAAAAATCCAGTGGACGAGATTAATATTTCTCGTACTGATGGCACAACATCTGAACCATATCAGGCTTCAGATGGTATGAAAGTAGAAGTGAAGTGGTCAGCTAAAGAGCAAATAAAAAGTGGAGATCAATTCACAATTGATATGCCAAAAGAATTTAGAAAAGATCTTATGAATATGAGTTTTCCTTTAAAAGATGCTGAAGGCAAAACAGTTGGTACATGTGAGATGAAAAAGGGTCTATTAACGTGTACTATGGGTGATTATGTAGAAGGAAAGAATAACGTTAAAGGTTCTTTATTCGTAGAATTTTACTTTGGTCTAGAAGCATATGATGGTGTCCAAAAAATCCCATTAGAATTTAACGTTGATGGTCAAATCGTAAATAAAGAAGTAAGTGTAAGTAATACGACAGAGAGACCGAAGCCGCAGCCCAATACAGATAACCTATTGAAATGGGGTTCTTATAATCAAGAAGATCCGTCCATTGCTGATTGGCTTGTATATGTAAATGCAACTGGAACAGAAATGCAAGATCTTAAATTAACAGATACATTAGGACCTGGGCATGAGTTAATTACAGACAGTGTAGTATTAGAAGAGGCTGTATTTGAAGATGGTTATGCACCAACAAATATTAAGCCAGCAGATTTATCTAAAATTAAAATCAATGCAACGAAGACTGGATTTACAATTGAATTTCCAGACAGTTCAAAAGGTTATATTTTAAGATATAAAACAAAGATTACCAATCCCGCTGCAAAGCCTCATAAAAATACAGTGAAATTAGAAGGCAAAAATATTAAAACTGAAGAAAAAGTAGGAGAAGTATTCGTAAGTGGTGGGGGAGGAACCGGTTCAGGCGACGATAATCCACCTAGTATTGAAAAGAATATAGTTGATGAGAATGGTAAGCTTGTAGAGAATCAGCAGTTAGCGCAAATGGATCAACCTATTCAATATCAAGTTGGTACACATATACCAAACGATCCTCCTAAATACACATCTATGGTAATTAGTGATGATTTAGAAGATGTATTAGAAGTATTAGAGGCAAAAGTGTATGATCAAAATGGCCAAGATATTACTTCTAAAGGAACACTAAAGATAGATAAACAAAAAAGTGAAGTAATATTTACGTTCGGTGAGAGTTTTGACTATAAGTCATATGAGGACCAGATAATTAACTTGAATATTAAGGCGAAAATTAAAGCTGATGCAGACTTATCTTCTTACGTAGATAAGAAGATTCCTAATAAAGCAGAATTACATTTTGATGATAAGAAATTAACATCGAATGAAGTAACGGTTACGCCGCCGGAACTTCCAAAAGAAGGTACAGTAGCTATTCATAAAATAGATGCTGAGGATCCGAATAAAGAGTTAACAGGTGCCGAATTTGAAGTTCGAAATAGTGAGGATAAGGTTGTTGCAGTACTGAAAACAGGCGAAAAAGGTTTTTCAGCCCCTCAAACTTTAGCACCTGGAACGTATAAAATTTATGAAAAAGTAGCACCTGAAGGATATCAAAAATTAACAAGTCCGGTAGAGGTTACACTTCAAGCTGGAGAAACAAAAACAATTGAAATTAAAAATACCATGCAAAAGGGTCAAATTGAATTAAAGAAAATTGATTCGGAAAATGGTGGTAAAGCATTAGCAAATGCAGAGTTTGATATAGTAAAAGACGGTGTAGTAGTTGAGCATATTATTACAGATAAAGACGGTAAGGCAATTTCTAAACCGTTAGCACCAGGAAAATATATTTTAAAAGAAACGAAAGCGCCCGAAGGATACCAATTAAAAGAAAAAGAGTTCGAAGTAAATGTAACAGGGGACGGCATATTCCCAATAACAGTAGAAAATGCAATGGTAGACAAAGGTAATGTAGAAATTACAAAAGTGGACAAAGAAAGCGGCGCAGTATTAGCGGGTGTCGAATTTGAAGTCCAAGATGAGAAAGATAAAGTGGTAAGAAAAGTAGTAACAGATAAAGATGGAAAAGCAAACGTTTCAGATCTATCAGTAGGAAAGTACAAATTAGTAGAGACGAAAAGCTTACCAGGTTACAAGAAACTAACAGAATCAGTATCATTTGAAATTAAAAAAGGTATGACGACAGTCCTATCATTGAAAGTAGAAAATGAGCAGTTAGACAAAGGCTCATTAGAAATTACAAAAGTAGATAAAGACAGTCAAAAAGTATTAGAAGGCGTAGTCTTCGAAGTGCAAGATGAAAAAGGAAAAGTGGTAAAAAAAGTAACGACAGATAAAGATGGAAAAGCGAATGTCTCAGACTTATCAGTAGGAAAATACAAATTAGTAGAGACGGAAAGCTTACCAGGTTACAAAAAATTAACAGAGCCAGTATCATTCGAAATTAAAAAAGGTATGACAGAAGTCTTATCACTGAAAGTAGAAAATGAGCAGTTAGATAAAGGCTCAGTAGAAATTATAAAAGTAGATAAAGACAGCCAAAAAGCATTAGAAGGTGTAGTCTTCGAAGTGCAAGATGAAGCTGGAAAAGTAATAAAGAAAGTAACAACAGATAAAAATGGGAAAGCAAAAATTGCAGACCTATCAGTAGGGAAATACAAACTAGTAGAAGTTGAAAGTTTACCAGACTATAAGAAACTAACAGAGCCAGTATCATTTGAAATCAAAAAAGGCATGACCGAGGTACTATCATTAAAAGTAGAAAATGAAATGGTAGATACGGGAAACGTAGAGATAACGAAGATAGATAAAGATAATAAGGCGCCGTTAGCGGGAGTAACGTTTGTTGTCCAAGATGAGAAGGGCAATGAGGTGAAAAAAGTAACGACAGATAAAGATGGAAAAGCAAATGTTTCAGATTTACCTGTAGGAAAGTATGAATTAGTAGAGGTAGAAAGTTTACCTGGTTATAAAAAGTTAGAAAAACCAGTATCATTTGAAATTAAAAAAGGTATGACGAAGTCTTTAACATTTACTGTAGAAAACGAAATGGTGGATACGGGGAATGTTGAAATCACGAAAATAGACAAAGATAGTAAAGCACCATTAGAAGGTGTTGTGTTTGAAGTACGTGATTCAAAAGGTAAAGTAGTTACTAAAGTAACAACGGATAAAGATGGAAAAGCAAATGTTTCAGATTTATCTATTGGAAAGTATGAGTTGGTAGAAGTAGAAACACCAGCCGGATACAAACCACTAGAAAAACCAATTTCATTCGAAATTGAAAAAGGTAGAGTTACAGCATTACAATTAACTGTCGAAAATGAATTAGTGGATACAGGAAATGTAGAAATTACAAAAGTAGACAAAGAAAATAAAGATGCTTTAGCTGATGCCGTATTTGAGATTCAAGACGAAGCAGGACAAGTAGTCGCTAAAATAACGACAGATAAAAAAGGGCACGCACAGGTTACTAATTTATCAGTTGGAACATACAAGTTGGTAGAGGTAAATGCACCAAAAGGATATAAGCAATTAGTAGATCCTATTACTTTCCAAATTGAAAAAGGTATGACAAAATCTCTTGCTTTAACAGTAGAAAACGAAATGTTAGACAAGGGTAATGTAGAAATTACAAAAGTAGATAAAGAAGGCCAAAAAGCATTAGCGGGCGTAGTCTTTGAAGTACAAGATGAGCAAGGAAAAGTAGTAACAGAAGTAACGACAGATAAAGAAGGAAAAGCAAAAATCTCAGACTTATCTGTAGGCAAGTACAAATTAGTAGAAAAAGCAGGCTTACCGGGATACAAAAAACTAACAGAGCCAGTATCGTTCGAAATTAAAAAAGGTATGACGAAAGTTTTATCATTGAAAGTAGAGAACGAAAAGTTAGATAAAGGTTCAGTAGAAATTACAAAAGTAGATAAAGACAGTCAAAAAGTATTAGAAGGCGTAGTCTTCGAAGTACAAAATGAGCAAGGAAAAGTAGTAACAGAAGTAACGACAGATAAAGAAGGAAAAGCAAAAATCTCAGACTTATCTGTAGGC
>NZ_CEEDEC010000005.1:0-88043 GCF_979253805.1 Bacillus sp. AC266 | reverse complement strand
AAGTACAAATTAGTAGAAAAAGCAGGCTTACCAGGATACAAAAAATTAACAGAACCAGTATCATTCGAAATTAAAAAAGGTATGACGACAGTCCTATCAATGAAAGTAGAAAATGAGCAGTTAGATAAAGGCTCAGTAGAAATTACAAAAGTAGATAAAGACAGCCAAAAAGTATTAGCGGGCGTAGTCTTTGAAGTACAAGACGAAATTGGCAAAGTAGTAACAAAAGTAACAACAGATAAGGAAGGAAAAGCAAACGTTTCAGACTTATCTGTAGGAAAGTACAAATTAGTAGAGAAAGAAAGCTTACCAGGTTACAAAAAGTTAGCAGAACCAGTATCATTTGAAATTACAAAAGGTATGACAGAAGTTCTATCATTAAAAATAGAAAATGAAATGGTAGATACGGGAAATGTAGAGATAACGAAGATAGATAAAGATAATAAGGTATCGTTAGCAGGTGTAGTCTTCGAAGTTCAAGACGAAACTGGCAAAGTAGTAACAAGAGTAACAACAGATAAGGAAGGAAAAGCAAACGTTTCAGACTTATCTGTAGGAAAGTACAAGCTGGTAGAAGTAGAGAGCTTACCAGGATACAAAAAATTAGAAAAGCCGGTACCATTTGAAATTAAAAAAGGTATGACAAAATCTCTAGGGTTCACTGTAGAAAACGAAATGGTGGATACGGGGAATGTTGAAATCACAAAAATAGACAAAGATAGTAAAGCACCATTAGAAGGTATCGTATTTGAAGTACGTGATTCAAAAGGTAAAGTAGTTACTAAAGTAACAACGGATAAAGATGGAAAAGCAAATGTTTCAGATTTATCTATTGGAAAGTATGAGTTGGTAGAAGTAGAAACACCAGCAGGATACAAACCGCTAGAAAAACCAATTTCATTCGAAATTGAAAAAGGTAGAGTTACAGCATTACAATTAACTGTAGAAAATGAATTAGTGGATACAGGAAATGTAGAAATTACAAAAGTAGACAAAGAAAATAAAGATGCTTTAGCTGATGCCGTATTTGAGATTCAAGACGAAGCAGGACAAGTAGTCGCTAAAATAACGACAGATAAAAAAGGGCACGCACAGGTTACTAATTTATCAGTTGGAACATACAAGTTGGTAGAGGTAAATGCACCAAAAGGATATAAGCAATTAGTAGATCCTATTACTTTCCAAATTGAAAAAGGTATGACAAAATCTCTTACTTTAACAGTAGAAAACGAAATGTTAGACAAGGGAAATGTAGAAATTACAAAAGTAGATAAAGAGAGCCAAAAAGCATTAGCAGGCGTAGTTTTTGAAGTGCAAGATGAGCAAGGCAAAGTAGTAACAGAAGTAACGACAGATAAAGAAGGAAAAGCGACAATTTCAGATTTATCTGTAGGAAAGTACAAATTAGTAGAGAAAGAAAGCTTACCAGGTTACAAGAAGTTAACAGAACCAGTATCATTTGAAATTACAAAAGGTATGACAGAAGTCCTATCGTTGAAAGTGGAGAATGAGCAGTTAGATAAAGGTTCAGTAGAAATTACAAAAGTAGATAAAGACAGTCAAAAAGCATTAGTAGGCGTAGTCTTCGAAGTGCAAGATGAGCAAGGCAAAGTAGTAACAGAAGTAACGACAGATAAAGAAGGAAAAGCAACAATTTCAGATTTATCTGTAGGAAAGTACAAATTAGTAGAGAAGGAAAACTTACCAGGATACAAAAAATTAACAGAACCAGTATCATTCGAAATTACAAAAGGTATGACGAAAGTTTTATCATTGAAAGTAGAGAATGAACAGTTAGATAAAGGTTCAGTGGAAATTACAAAAATGGCTGCTGAAAGCAAGAATATATTATCAGGAGCTGTGTTTGAAGTTCATGATGAAAAAGGTAAAGTAGTAGCGAGAGTAACAACAGATAAAGAAGGAAAAGCAAAAGTCTCAGATCTATCTGTAGGTAACTATACACTTGTAGAAGTAGAAGCACCAAAAGGATATGAAAAATTAACTAATCCAATTCCATTTGAAATCACAAAAGGAATGATAAATTCAGTTCAATTAGAAGTATTAAACGAATTGAGTCATTTAGCACCACCAGGTCCAGAAAAACCAGATCCAGAGAAACCGGAAAAACCAGATCCAGAAAAACCGGAAACAACAGATCCAGAGAAGCCTGGAACAACAGATCCAGAAAAACCGGAAACAACAGATCCAGAGAAGCCTGGAACAACAGATCCAGAAAAACCGGAAACAACAGATCCAGAGAAGCCTGGAACAACAGATCCAGAGAAACCTGGAACAACGAATCCAGAGAAACCTGAAAAAGAATTACCGAAGACAGGGCAGAAAATGCCTGTGGAACCATATATGGGAGCACTTCTTGTAATGATGAGTTTTGGATTACTCGTATTAGGTAGAAAACAGCAAAGATAATAAAAGTGAAAAGGTATCCTCAAAGTATTTGAGGATACCTTTTTTATCTTTATTTGGCATAAAAAAAGCATCTAGCAAAAGAATTAGCTGCAAATAAAAAACACAAGGGAAGATAAATGTCTTCCCGCTTCACGAATGTGCTTATTTCAAAAAAAGTATAAAAACTAGCTTTATTATATATATTTGATGTGTAAAGGTATGGAAGGAAAAGTTTATACGTTTTCGTAGTGTTTTGTTGAAAAAAGAGCAATCTATGTAATTAATTTTAATGATTTAGGAAATAAGTCCCGTTCTTAAAGCGTTTGAAGAGCGATAGTCCAATAGTAGGTGGGAGATGAAATTAGGGTTGGAATCTTATTGGATCTTAAAATGTAGAGGGGGAAAATAATGTAAAAAAAACTATTGTATGTTTAAAAACCTTATGTTACATTTGTGTTACAAGAGAGTTACGAATCGTGACTTTTGTTACGGTTTGTTTTCTGTTGTTTTTCGGTATGTTACAGATTATAGTTTGTATTCCAATTAGCTGAGAATGTTTAAAGCTGAAGAAATAGCAAACTATAAACGAAAAATGATTTTTCTATGTGTATAAGAGTGTGTGTAGTAAAGATTCTGAGTAAGGGCTTTATTAAAATTCCTTTCTGTCTTAAAAGAAGAAGAAAACCAACTACCAACTATTTAGGAGTTTTAAGTAATGATAGTAAATGAAATGTACAGTACATAGTTACTTTCAGTCTAATTACTACACAGACTTTTATACATATGATGTTATTGTTTTAGTTATATATAGGGGGAGAGAAAATGAGAAAGTTATTAGCGGTAATTGGACTTACGTTTTTAATGCTAGCTGGATGTAGTAATGGGGATTTTGACAAAGCAATGGATGAAGGGAAGACCGCGTTAACGAATAAAGAATATAAAAATGCTTTATCATCATTTGAACGAGCACTAGATGAGAAAAAAGATGATGCAGATGCAAAAGTGCTTGTAGAACAAACGAAAGTAATGATTGAAGCAGTGAAGTTAAAAGAAGAAACAAAGGTAGAAGAATCGATCAAGTCATTTGAAAAAGTAGAGAGCATGAAGAATGGAAGTAATGCGCTTATAAAACAAGCAAAGGAAGAACGAACAGCATTAGTAGCGATCTTAGAACAAAAAAAGAATTATAGCGAGCAACTGGCAAAAAGTGAAGAGTTAATAAGTAAGAAAAATTATACAGAAGCGAAAGAGATATTAAATAAGCTAGTTTCAGAAACAAAAGATAACAAGAACCTTGAAGAATATAATAAAAAGGCTTTAGGATTAATCACTAAAATTGGTGAAGAGGAAAAAACTGCAAAGAGTGTAACGACAGCAGCGAAGGCACAAAAAAATGATGCAGTAACGAGTCAAAAGGCAGAGACAGAAAAAAATCAAAAGGCAGAGACAGAAAAAAATCAAAAGGCAGTAACAGAAAAGAACCAAAAAACAGAGACAGAAAAGAATCAGAAGGTAGTAACAGAAAAGAACCAAAAAGTAGAGATAGAAAAGAATCAAGATGCATTTACTTTTGAGAAAGCTAAAGAATATATCAAAAAAGAATATAAAGAAGAATATAATTACACGCTAGAGGATACGCAAGTAGAAAATGGAAAGAAATATTATCAAATTAGAGTGCGTACGACATATAAAATAGAAGGTGCAGCTGGAGCAGGATTTACTGGAGTATTCAAGGTGTTCGAAGATGGTACAATTGTTGAAATGCACTAAATTGATGAAAAAGGTATCCTCAAAGTATTTGAGGGTACCTTTTTAGCATAAAAAAAAGCATCTAGCAAAAGTACTAGATGCAAATAAAAACACAAGGGAAGATAAATGTCTTCCCGTTTCCCGTAAGTAATTATATCAAAAAAATTATAAAAAACTAGCTTTATTTTTAATATAATGAATGTGTGAGGCTATGAAAGTAAAAGATTACACTATTTTCATAGTGTTTTATTAAAAAGGAGTTGTATAAATGATTAATTTCAAGCCAGAAAATTTAAACCAACTATTAAAAGTGACGCTTATAAGTGCGAATAAGTCTTATGATACGATTAAAGAGTATGAATTTACGGGAGAAGCAGTAGTATTCCGTGTAGACTTCGAATATATTGACGTTTCTCTAATGATTATAGATATGTTAGGAAGAACTGCTTCTAAATTTAACATTTTGCCATACGCTCGCCCTAATACGAATGAGATAGATTACATTCAGTTTCAGGTGTATTCCATTAATGAAGGGAATTTTAAAGAAATGCTCGACACAATGTAAGGAACTATAATTTTACAAAACTGTATATAACAACTAATATATAATTAATAAATTCATATAATTGGAGTGATGAGATGCAGCCGTTAGAGAGGGAGATTCATTCTAATATGCTGAAAGTGTGGAGAATTCATGCTTTAATTGGGGCGGCGGTTATACTAGCAGTCGTAATTGCGTATTTCTTTTTTATGATTAACTTTAACTGGTGGGGCTGGTTGTTTGGATTGTTAGTGACAGGAGCAGTTATATACGTACCACTCGACTATTTTGTATTTCCAAATTTACGTCAACGTTATTATAGTTACAGATTAAATGAAGAAGAGATTGAGATTCAAAAGGGAATGTTCGTTGTGAAGCGCGTACTTATTCCGATGATTCGTGTGCAGCACGTAACGATTGAGCAAGGACCGATTATGAGAAAGTATAATTTAGCAGAATTACATATTTCAACAGCGGCAACTTCTCATAGTATTCCAGGCTTAACGAAAGAAGAAGCAGAGCAGCTGAAAAGACAAATTGGAGAGCTTGCGAAAGTGAGTGATGAGGGTGTATAAGAGGCAACATCCGATCACGATATTGTTAGGTATTCGAATTGCGACTTTGTTGCCTTTTATTTTTCTTGTTTTATTTCGTTCAGATGGTGAAGTAAAACCTTGGTATTTCTTACATCTTGTTCTTTTGTTTGTATTATTTATTATGGCTATTTTTTCAGCTGTAAAATGGTATTTCAAAGTATACTGGGTTGTAAATAATATTGTACATATTAAACACGGTGTTTTTGTGAAGAAGGAAAGTTATTTAAATAAAGACCGTGTGCAAAACATTAGTACATCTTCTAATGTCATTTATCAAATGCTTGGGCTTACGAAATTAAATATAGAAGTAGCGGGCGGCGGTAGTGAGCCGGAAGTGATGTTAGCTGGTATTAAAGAAGATGAAGCGAAGGAACTGATTGCCTTATTAAATAAAAAAAGAAGCGCTGCGAGTGAAGAAGTACCCATGGCAGAAGAAAGTAAGACGATTTATCAGTTAACGATGAAAGAGATTTTAGTAGCTTCCATTACGTCTGGTAGATTCGGATTAGTGTTTTCTGGATTACTTCTTATTTACACAGAGTTTAATCAATTTCTTCCAGAATGGCTCATAAATAAAGTGGAAGCGTATGTGATGGATAACGGTGTATATGAATTAATCGTTATGGCCGCGATTTTAATGGCGGTTTCGTGGGTCGTTTCGACAGCTGGTTATGCGCTAAAATATGCGAACTTTAAAATAGAGCGAAACAGAAATGAAATTCGTATTGTGCAAGGGTTATTTGATAAGAAAGAGTTTGTCTTAAAGCTCCACCGCATTCAAGCAATTACTGTGAAAGAAGGAATTCTCCGCCAGCCTTTCGGTTATTGCTCTGTCGAAGTGGAAGTCATTCAAAGTATAGAAGCGGCAGGGAATGAAGTGATGTTACATCCTTTTATGAAGAAAAAAGATGTACAGCAGCTACTTGCCTATTTACAGTTGCCATATGAAATAGAAGAGGAAATCGTTCATTTACCGAAGGCTGCATTACGCCGTTACGTCGTAATGGGCTGGATTACAAGTGCTGTGCTCGCTGTGCCAATCGCTGGTGCGAGTATATATTTTAAACAACATACTGCGTTGTTCGTTCTTATACCGCTATTTATTGTATTTACAATACTTGCATACGCTAGATATAAAAGTGGTGGATATATGATACGAGACAATCAGTTAGTAATGGTGCACCGAGGTCTCGCGAAATATACAGGGATCATGCGAAGAAGGCATGTTCAAGTAGTAGGATATAATCAGTCGCATTTTCAAAAGAAAGATGAGTTATGTACAGCTGCTGTAGCGGTGGCGGGACATGGTTATGAAGTGAAGCATATGCGAAAAGAAGACGCGCTTCGCATATATAATTGGTACAAAGAAAAAGGAAACACCGTGTAATGGTGTTTCCTTTTTGTGTGTCGTCATTTGTCGATAAGTCGATATATTCGAAAAATCGCTAATATAATTTCATGTACCGAGGTCTCTAAACTCAGAAACTTAAACTAACACATCAAAAGTAGTCACGAACGACGGGCGCGAGAAAATGCTTTTTTGTTGTTCTGCATGTGGATGCGCCTGAGCCTGAGCTTGTCCCTCTGCTTGTGCAGGGCGTTTTTTATGAGCGTTTTCGAATGAACGTGATTCTGTCCAGTCTTTAAAGTTTTGCTCAGTTTCCCACATCGTTAAGATGACATATGTATCATTACTTAATGGGCGAAGAACACGGATTGCTTGGAAGCCAGGCTCATTTTCGATTAGACCAGCACGGTTTTTAAAACGGTTTTCAAATACAGGGCGACCTTCGTCTGTTACAGAAATGTTGTTACAAACGATGTAGCCAGATTGTCCTTTAAATTCTCCAACAGCGTCTAATACGTCATACTGAAGTGTCGATTCTACAGATTCTTCAGTATTTTCTTTATAAAACATATCTTTTTCGTTATTTTTTGCAGTGAAATGTGCTTGTTCTAGAGGTGTTTCGTATGAAATAATAGCCTTCATTTTAATGCCCCCTTTATGGTTTGTCTCTATTATATCAATTCTCTTAAAAAACTTCGAAGATTATATACATAAAGATACTTCTTTTTCAAATAATAAATGTACCATCATTTGGAAAGAAGGCCGATGTATGAAGAAAGCAAAGTGGACTTTATTAGGCGGGGTAGCAACGTTCGTAGTAGCGATTGTACTCTATAAACTTATTGTGTTAACTGGTGGCTATATGATGGATGAAAAGCAGCTTGTTTTCCACTCTTCATCACGTATCGTTGACCAGAAAGGAAAAGAAATTACGAAGTTATATGTAGAAAATAGAGAGCTCGTGCCGATTGAAGAAATTCCAAAGTACGTGCAGCAAGCATTTATTGCTGTGGAAGATTCTCGTTTTTATGAGCATCAAGGAATTGATTACCCTTCTATATTTCGGGCGCTTTATAAAGACGCGTTAGCTGGAGAGAAGGTAGAAGGCGGTAGTACGATTACGCAGCAACTAGCTAAAAATGTCTTTTTAACTCGCGAAAAAACATTTACGCGTAAATTGAAAGAGGTCGCAATTTCTCTTCAATTAGAGCAAAAATATACGAAGCAGCAAATTCTTGAAATGTATATGAACCATATTTATTTCGGTCATGGGGCATATGGTATTCAAGCGGCAGCAAAGTTGTATTTTAATAAAAATGTAGAAGATTTAACAGTGGAAGAGGGAGCTATGCTTGCAGGGCTTCCGAAAGCGCCAAATGGCTATTCACCGTACTTATCCCTAGAAAAGAGTAAAGGGCGCCGTGATCTTGTTTTGTCACTTATGCATAAACAAGGCTATTTAACAGCGGAAGATAGTGTTCGTTACCAAGGGAAAACAATCGCTCTTTATAAAAATTCAGATGAACGTGAACTCGCATATATGCCGTATATCGATATGGTTATAGATGAAGCGGCGCGTTTATATGGTTTATCGCATCAAGAAGTACTGCGCGGAGGATATACGTTTGTCGTACCGATGGATGAAAAAGTTCAAAAGGTAGCATATAACCAGTTTCAAGATGCGAGAAATTTCCCTGGTAAAGAAAGCGGGGCGCAAGGTGCATTTTTATTAATGGATAATCAGACTGGCGGAATTAAAGCCGCGATTGGCGGAAGAGAGTATGTTCCGAGAGGGCTTAATCGCGTTTTTGCAAAGCGGCAGCCTGGTTCTGTTTTAAAGCCGCTTATCGTATATGGACCTGCACTTGAGACGAAGAAATATAATCCATATTCTTTATTAACGAATGAAAAAAGTTCGTTTGAAGGTTATGAACCTCGAAATTATAATCATGAGTATACGAAAGAGATGACGATGTACGATGCGGTATTAGAATCAGCAAATGTGCCAGCTGTATCTTTATTAAATGAATTAGGGGTAGATGAGGGAAAGCAATATTTAGAGAAAGGGAATGTTCATATTGCAGACTCAGGTTTAAGCACAGCACTTGGCGGGCTGAAAAATGGTGTGTCTCCATTTGATCTTGTCAAAATGTACCGATCTTTTTTAGCAAACGGGAATATTATCGAACCGCACGTTATCGATAAAGTATTAAATAGACACGGGGCGGTCATTGGAGAATCATCAAAAGCTGAAACGAAAGTCTTTTCGAAGCAAACGGCATGGTATATGACAAAGATGCTTGAAGGAGTTGTGAAAGAAGGTACGGCGAAAGCTGGCGTATATAATGGAGCTTTAGCTGGAAAAACAGGCACAACTTCATTGCCGAATGATGACAATGGTGCGCGTGATATGTGGTTCGTTGGATATACACCGAATTTAGTAGGTGCAGTTTGGATTGGCTATGACCGCACCGATAAAGAGCATCAATTACAAGATGGAAATGCATCTGCAACGATGTTATTTAAAAAGATTTTAACGAAAGCAAATATACAAGATAAAGCGAGTTTTCATAGGCCAAAAGGTGTTGAAACAATTGGACTGCCAATTCGTTTAGATAAGATTCAAAACGTGGAAGCAAAACTAGCATTTAGTCCTTTCGGTTTATTTGCAATGAAACTAAGCTGGACGCCGCTTCCTGATGAGCGAATTATGTATCGGATTTATAAAGTTGAAAAAGGAATTCATACTCACGTTGGAACGGCAAAAGGAACGGGGAAATATGAGGAGAAGTTTATTAATATATTCTCAAAACCAAGTTTTTACGTTGTACCATATAACACACAAACGAACCGTGAAGGAGAAAAGTCAAAAGTAGCTAAACCGTAGTTTTTCTCTGTGCTATAATAAGAATGTTGTGAAAATAGTAAACGTTTTTACGAACGTTTGTGTCAATTTAATGAACAACGTACATAATGTTATGCATTTTGTTTTTACAAGCTGTATAGTAAAAAAAGATAAATATCGGAATAGAGCATATTTAAAGAAAAAGCATTGGTAAGGAAGGGAGCTAGGGTCTTGGTAAGAACTATAAATGAGACATTTTTAAAAGCATGTAGGGGGGAACGTACAGAGTATGTACCAGCATGGTATATGCGTCAAGCAGGTCGTTCACAGCCGGAATATAGAAAGATAAAAGAGAAATATTCTTTATTTGAAATTACACATAATCCAGAGTTGTGCGCTTACGTTACAAAGTTGCCAGTTGATCAATATAACGTAGACGCAGCAATTCTTTATAAAGATATAATGTCACCACTACCTGCAATTGGTGTTGATGTGGAAATTAAATCTGGCATTGGTCCAGTTATCGATAGTCCAATCCGTTCTTTACAAGACGTAGAAAAATTAGGGGAAATCAATCCAGAAGATGACGTACCTTACATACTAGATACAATTCGTTTATTAACGACAGAAATGTTAGATGTACCGTTAATCGGTTTTTCAGGAGCTCCATTTACGTTAGCGAGCTATATGATTGAAGGCGGTCCTTCTCGTAACTATCATAATACGAAAGCGTTTATGTATGCAGAGCCGAAAGCTTGGTTCGCTTTAATGGATAAGCTTGCAGATATGGTTATTACATATTTAAAAGCGCAAATTAACGCAGGAGTAAAAGCGGTTCAAATTTTCGATTCTTGGGTTGGAGCAGTAAATGTAGCGGATTACCGTATATTTATTAAACCAGCGATGGAGCGTATTTTTGCAGAAGTTCGCCCGATGGGTGTTCCAATGATTATGCACGGCGTAGGTGCTGCACATTTAGTGAATGAATGGCACGACTTACCGCTTGATGTAGTAGGTTTAGATTGGCGCTTACCGATTGAAGAAGCACGCGCACGTGGTGTTCACAAGGCGGTACAAGGAAATATGGATCCTTCATTCTTATTAGCACCTTGGCCTGTTATTGAAGAACATGTAAAAGGTATTTTAGATCAAGGGATGAAGCAGCCAGGTTATATCTTTAACTTAGGTCACGGCGTATTCCCAGAAGTAAATCCAGATACATTAAAACGCTTAACTACATTTATTCATGAGTACTCTAAAGAACAGTTAGCGAAGTAAAGGAGATTGTCTGTATGAAAAAGAAAATTGGTTTGCTTGTAATGGCATACGGAACGCCATATAAAGAAGAAGATATTGAACGTTACTATACACATATTCGCAGAGGAAGAAAGCCAAGTCCTGAAATGCTAGAAGATTTAACAGAGCGTTACCGTGCAATTGGTGGTATTTCTCCTTTAGCTACTATTACATTAGAGCAAGCTAAAAAGTTAGAGACACGTTTAAATGAAATACAAGATGAAGTAGAGTACCACATGTATCTTGGTTTAAAACATATTGAACCGTTCATTGAAGATGCAGTACAAGCTATGCATAAAGATGGAATAGAAGATGCAATTGCACTCGTTCTTGCCCCTCACTATTCTACTTTTAGCGTGAAGTCTTATGTAGGACGAGCGCAAGAAGAAGCAGAAAAACTTGGAAACTTAACAATTCACGGCATCGATAGCTGGTATAAAGAACCGAAATTTATTCAGTATTGGGTCGATGCAGTGAAAGGTATATATAACGGTATGTCAGAAGCAGAACGTGAAAAAGCAGTGTTAATCGTATCTGCACATAGCTTACCAGAAAAAATTATCGCACTCGGCGATCCATACCCGGATCAATTAAACGAAACAGCTGACTATATTGCACGTGGTGCTGAAGTAGCAAATTATGCAGTTGGCTGGCAAAGTGCCGGAAATACACCAGATCCTTGGATTGGTCCAGATGTACAAGATTTAACGAGAGAATTAAATGAAAAGTACGGCTACAATTCATTCGTATATGCACCAGTTGGATTTGTTGCGGAACATTTAGAAGTTTTATATGACAATGACTTTGAGTGTAAAGTGGTAACGGATGAAATTGGCGCGAAATATTATCGTCCAGAAATGCCAAACGCATCGGACGCATTTATCGACTGTTTAGCAGATGTTGTATTAAAGAAAAAAGAATCTGTAATGTAAGTAGAAAGGGGGAGCTTACTTGAGGAAAAAAGTTGTGATCATCGGCGGTGGCATCACAGGATTGACAACAATGTATAACTTACAAAAAGAAATTCGTGAAAAAAACTTGCCGATAGATGCATTGCTTATAGAAGCGTCTGGTAAACTTGGCGGGAAAATTCAAACCGTTCAAAAAGATGGATTTACAATTGAACGCGGTCCTGATTCTTTCTTAGCAAGAAAAGAGAGCGCAGCTAAATTAGTGAAAGAATTAGGACTTGATGCTGAACTTGTAAATAATAAGGCTGGTCAATCGTTCGTTCTCGTAAACAATCGGTTACATAAAATGCCGAGCGGTTCAATGATGGGAATTCCAACGCAAATTACGCCGTTTCTATTTTCCGGATTGTTCTCCCCAATTGGTAAACTAAGAGCTGGTTTTGACTTATTAATGCCTAGATCAAAACCAGTTTCTGATCAATCACTCGGGCAGTTTTTCAGGCATCGCCTTGGAAATGAAGTCGTTGAAAATTTAATTGAGCCATTATTATCTGGTATTTATGCAGGGGATATTGATGAAATGAGTTTAATGTCAACATTCCCTCAAATTTATCAAATTGAACAGGAGCACCGTAGTATTTCACTCGGTATGCGTACGCTAGCTCCAAAGCAAGAGAAGGCTGAATTGAAAAAAGGAATATTTAAAACTGTGAAAACCGGTTTAGAATCTATAGTAGAATCTCTTGAAACGAAGATTCCTAATGATATGGTAATGAAGGGAACTCGTATCGAAAAGGTTGCAAAACTTGGTGATAGTTATACGATTACGCTTAGTAACGGAAAAGAAATGGAAGTAGACGCGATTGTAGTTGCGACGCCGCATAAAGTATTGCCATCTATGTTTGCGCAGTATAAGCAGTTTCGTTTCTTCCGTAACATTCCGTCTACATCAGTTGCAAACGTGGCACTTGCTTTCCCAAAGTCTGCAATTCAGCGTGATATTGATGGTACCGGATTTGTCGTATCAAGAAATAGTGATTATACAATTACAGCGTGTACGTGGACACATAAAAAATGGCCACATACAACGCCAGAAGGAAAAACGCTTCTTCGCTGTTACGTCGGACGCCCAGGTGATGAAGCGATTGTTGAACAAACTGACGAAGAAATTGTGCAGCTCGTACTCGAAGACTTACAAAAGACAATGGATATTACAGAGGATCCAGAGTTTACAATTGTAAGCCGCTGGAAAGAAGCGATGCCTCAATATACAGTAGGCCATAAAGAGCGAATGAAAAAGCTCACAACATTTATGGAGGAAGAATTGCCAGGTGTGTATTTGGCAGGTAGTTCTTACGCTGGTTCTGGTCTTCCAGCTTGTATTGAGCAAGGTGAGTTAGCGGCGAAACGTGTGTTATTTCATTTAGAGAAAGTAATGGAGACTAAATTAGTCGCACATTAAAATATTTCAAACAAAACGCCTTCAATTATATTGAAGGCGTTTTGTTTATTGGATAAAATACCTTTAGTCAATAAAGCTATATAAGTTATTTTGTATTATAGTTTGAAAACTTGTAAATTAAATAAATTTTGTGTAAAACTTGTCGAAATATAGTTCTATATAACGAATCATTTGATATGATAGAAATGTTGAGAAAATATGAAATAGGGAGAGGGAAATGGCTGTGAAGAAATTATTAAGTGTCTTTTTATCATTATTGCTATTGCTTTCATTTACTGGAACTTTAGCGCAGGCGGAAGAAACTACTTCTATGTCAGTAGAGAAAGCAATTCAAGTATTTAAGCAGCAAGGGAAAACGAAGGGGATAGTGGAAGGATATATCGTTGGGTATACGCAAAGTCCTTCTAAATACACGAAAGATCCGGCTAAGTTTGACGACACAAACGTGGCAATTGCCGATTCGCCAAACGAAACAAATCCAGACAAGATCATGCCTGTTCAATTGCCAAAAGGTGATGTGAGGACGGCTGTAAACGTGAAAGATCATCCTGAAAATATCGGGAAGAAAGTTAGGTTGACAGGGACGCTTGAGTTATATTTCGGTAGCCCAGGTTTAAAATCAGTAACAGCTCATAAGTTTCAAGGAGAAGAACAAAACCGCGTTAGCGATGTAGTGGCATCACCAAATGGTGGGGAAGTTGCAAAAGGAACAGCAGTAACATTAACAACGAATACAGAAGGAGCAACAATCTACTATACGTTAGATGGCTCTAATCCTACAAACAAGAGTGTTCGTTATAACAGACAAATTGTAGTGAATGAAAATAGTGTGATTAAAGCAATTGCAGAGAAAGAAGGGCTTACTTCTTCAGCGATTTCAACATTTTCATTTATTATCGTAAATAATGAACCAGTTCGTATTCATGATATTCAAGGGAAATCACATATTTCTCCTTACAATGGGAAGAAATTAAACAATGTGGAGGGCGTTGTCACAGCGCTTGATAAAAATGGTTTTTATATAGAAGATAATCAGTCGGATAATGATCCAGCTACTTCTGAAGGTATTTACGTATACAAAAAAGATGCGAATGTAGCAGTAGGAGATCTTGTCCAAGTTGATGGAGAAGTAGAAGAATATGTTGGACCTGGATATGCAGAGCGATTTGAAACAGACTTAACGACGACGGAAATTAAGGCGAGTCGCGTTGCTGTAATCGCAAAAGATCAACCTTTACCAGCGCCGATTGTATTAGGAGAAAACGGTGTGAAAATCCCTGATCAAATTATCGATAATGATGCATTCGGTCTATTTGATCCAAATGAAGATGCAATCGACTTTTATGAAAGTGTAGAAGGTATGCGCGTTACGATGCCAACACCAAAAATTATCGCTCCGCAGAAAAACGGTAATTTATATGTAACAGTAAAAAATGGCGGAGATAAAGTAGTAACGAAGTATGGTACACCTTTATTAGATAAAGAGCAATTAAATCCAGAGCGCCTTTCTGTAAAAGTACCTCGTGATTATGTCGCGAAAGTAGGCGATACGTTCACTGGAGATATAACAGGCGTAGTAGGATATGACTACGGTTCGTTCCGCATTTCGCCAGTAACGGAATTACCATCTGTAGTGGACGGCGGATTTAAGCAAGTAGGGGCAAATATTCAGCCGCGTCTTGATAAGTTAACAGTTGCTACATATAACATTGAAAACTTCTCAGCGAACAAAAAAGAAACAACAGATGAAAAAGTGAAAGCGTTAGCTTATTCTATTAAATATAATTTAAAAATGCCTGATATTATCGGTGTACAAGAGATGCAAGATAATAATGGAGCAATCAATGACGGTACGACTGATGCATCTTTAAGCGCAAAACGTATCATTGATGCTGTATTAGAAATTCGTGGACCGAAGTATGAGTATGTAGAAATTGCGCCGAACAACAATCAAGACGGCGGGGCACCTGGAGCGAATATTCGCGTCGGTTTCTTCTATAACCCATCTCGTGTGAAATTAGCGACAGTACCGAAGTTACTAGATAAAAATGTAGTTCGTATTGGAGACGAAAATCCTTTATTTGAAAGTACACGTAAACCGTTAGCGGCAGAATTTACATTCCAAGGACAAAACGTTGTTGTCATTTCAAATCACTTAAACTCAAAACTAGGAGATGCAACGCCATTTGGAAAAGTGCAGCCGCTCGTATTAAAGAGTGAAGAAAAACGAGTTCAATTAGCACAAGAAGTGAATCATTTCGTACAAGGTATTCAAGAAAAGAATACAAATGCACCAGTTGTTGTATTAGGTGATATGAATGACTTTGAATTCTCTAAACCTTTAGAAGCACTAGAGGGAACGATATTAAAAGATATGTTAAACACAGTGCCGAAAGAGAACCGCTACACGTACATTCATGAAGGTAACGCACAAGTGCTAGATCATATTTTAGTAACGAATAACATCGCACCGCACACAATTGTAGACCCAGTACACTTAAACTCAAACATTATGAAAGAACATGGACGTGTAAGTGACCACGATCCAGTACTTGTTCAAATTGATTTGAAGAAGGCTTCTTAAATAGTCGAGAAAGAACGCTTAGAAATATACTAAGCGTTCTTTTACATTATTAGGAATTCTTATGATAAAATAGATTGAATATTCATTCTTCAATGCGGGGAGGTGTAGACATATGGTAGCCCGAATAAACGGGAAATTAATGAATCAGCTTGCAATTTTTTTTAGCATAATCGTCATGCTTCAATTTGTAGCCGATATAACAGGGCTTACACAGAATCTAGATAGTATGTATTACTTAATAAATACCGCAACTTCCTATATAACGTTTAGTTTGGCGGTTATTTTTACTTTAATCGGTGCAAGAAGAGAATTAAGTAAATATGCAATTATTTTATTATGTTCAGTTGTAGGTATTAAAGCGATTTATTTTGCGGCGATCGTTATTTTATGGGGATTGGCAGGTACGCCGTAAAGGGGAGAGGATTATATGAGTATTGAAAATATAAGATTGATAAATGTAAATGATAATAAGAGCGTAATTCTCTAAGCTAACTTAGGGAATTACGCTCTTATTCGTTCAATTATTTAGTCCGAAATTGCTTGAAACGCTTTTCTACACCGATCTCTTTTTTGCAGTCTTCTTCTATATTTTTTTCTATCCCGCTTTACTCCTTGTATATACATAAATAAGCTAACGAGAAGGAAGAAAGCACATTGCATCGTTAAAATGTACGGTGACATGCCTTGCAATGGTTGTTTCGGATCATATAAATGAATAGGTGCTCCGCCTATTGAAGGGAATATTGTATTTAGCAGGACGTAAGGAATGGAGGCAACTGCAAATGGAAAGAGAATTGCCATATAGTCCTTTTGTGACCATACAGATGCAGCAAGTCCTAAAAGAGCCATTAAACCTGCAAATAAAAAATTAATTCCGATATATACAGTAATGTAAGTGAGAGGCGCATCGAAATATAGGTTTGCGAACATTCCATCAGCATTTATGATGCCTGAACCAATCGTAGGTGTTCCGTCTGGAATGGTTAATTTGCAAAATAATAACGATAAGATGAATGGAAATGTATAAAGAAATCCTCCGCAAAAAAACGTAACGATATATTTCATTAATGAATAAGGAAATATAGAAATTCCCTTACTCACAAACGGTTTAAAACCATCTGACTTATCCGAATTGTAACTTGTACTAAAGGGGAAACTCGCAATAACTGGCATTAATAATAAATAAACATCCATTTCATTGTCGCGAAATCCGATCCATTTTATATCTGTTGAAATAGGTCCACTCGCTGCGTCTCCTAAATAACGAATTACATAGTAATAGTGATAAATACAAATAAGAACGAATCCACTAAACATAATAATTAAAGAAATACGACTACAAAAAGCTTGCTTTATATTTAAACGAAGCGCACGCATCATGACTGAAAAAGCCTCCACTATTTTGATAAACTTGTCTATTTTCTATATTACTATTAAATGTAAAGATTTTCTTGTTTTTTTATTTGATTATTTGAAAAAAGGGAATTTCGTTGTCGTTAAGTAAGGTTTAACGGAAATTATATTTTCTAAAATATGGTTGACAATTTAGTATTACATTTGTAATCTTAATTGTAGATTACAAATGTAATACTAAGGAGTGAAATATACTATGACAAATCAATTACCTAAAATATCTGAAGCGGAATTAGAAATTATGAAAGTGCTTTGGTCTAACTCTCCACAAACAGCGAATGAAATTATAGAAGTACTAGAAGATGAAATGGACTGGAAACCGAAAACAATCCGTACATTAATTAATCGGTTAGTACAAAAGGAAGCCGTTTCTTATCATCAAGATAAAGGGCGTATGTATGCTTATTATCCGTTAGTATCACAAGATAATTATTTGCAAGTTGAAACAAAATCTTTGCTAAAGCGTTTTTGCGGCGCAGCGTTTAAGCCATTACTTGTTAATTTTTTAAAAGAGGAAAAATTGTCTTCAGAAGATATTAATGAACTGAAACGCATTTTAGATGAGAAGACAGAGGAGAACAAGAGGAAGGATAGATAACAATGATAGACACGCTTATAAATGTATACCTTCCTCATTTATTTGATTGGCTTATAGAAACGTCACTTATGGCTAGCATATTAGTTGGATTTATTTTATGTATAAAAGTACTATTTAGAAATAAATTAACGCCCCGGTGGCAATATATGCTGTGGATCGTACTAATGATACGACTTCTTTTACCGTGGTCACCAGATAGCTCTTATAGTATTTATTCATTACTTTCCTATAGTTCTAGTGTATCGGAAGTTATTCCAAAAAATATGCCGCCTACTGAGAGTATAGTGAACATAGAAACCAATCATACAGTGGAATTGGAATCAAATTCTGAAACTGTGACAAAAAATGGTGAACCTGAAGTAAACGCGAGTGCGGAACAACAGACTACATTTTCTTTATACAAACTTGCTCTATATGTTTGGCTAGCTGGGGTAATCGTATTAGCAGTCATAACGTTTATTACAAATAGACGTTTATATTCTTACATAAAGAAACAAGCGGATATTACGGATGAACAGGTCGTTACAGTGTTTAATCGCTGTAAGCGGTCTATGAAAATGAAGAAGGCAGTTTCATTACGTCTAGCAGGAAAGATTGCGAGCCCAACTGTTTTCAGTTTCTTTCGTCCGAAAGTATTACTATCAAAAAAACATATGAAAGTATTAAATGAGCAACAATTACAATATGTCTTTTACCATGAGTTAGCTCATATTAAGAGAAACGACGTAGCTGTAAATTGGATTATGTACAGTTTGCTCCTATTAAATTGGTTCAATCCGATTCTTTGGTATGCCTATTTCTGTATGCGAGAAGATCAAGAATTAGCCTGTGATGCATATGCGCTTACTTTTATAGATAAAGAGGAGCAAATTGCATACGGTCATACAATTATTACGCTTTTAGAACATTATTCCTATCAAGCACCAAGCCTAGCAAATTTAAGTAGAAATAAACGAACATTAAAAAGGAGAATCGTTATGATTAAAAAGTTCCAAAAGAAATCGTATCGTCTTTCTTTACTTGGAATCATTGCTATAGCAGCTATAGCAGGGGGATTCTTATTGAATGCAACGATAACTGAGGGAGATGAAAGACAGAAAGAAAAGGTTGTAGAAAAAAAGCAATCTAAAGCAGCATTTGAAAAAGCGATAGAAACAGTATTAGGTACACCAGAGAATGCAAGTAGAGAATGGGGTATGTCAATAAAGTCATATAAAAGGGATACAGATTTTTTGTATTTGGCAGAAAAGAATTTTACAAAAGAAGAATTTGAACAATATATTCAATTATTTAAGGAAGCTAAAGAAATTCATAAAAAAGCAATGGTTAAGAAAAAAGTGCCTGAGAATTATGATGGAGATACAAAGGAATTTAAACGTGAACGCTTGAATAAAACGGATCAAGAAAGACTAGCTATTATTGAGAAGAAATTAATTCCACTTTCGGAAAAGGTGGAGAAGTCTTTAACATATACTGTGGAAGAAGCGAAAGATCATGTACCATTTCAAATTAAGCAGCCGACTTATATAACTGAAGGTTATGAGTTAAAAAGAGAATGGGCTGACTCATATTTTGGAAGAGATGTAGAATTAGTTATTAAATCAGAATATACAAAAGGGAAATATGGTTTTACAATTTATCAGTCAAGAATGTATGTAGGTGGTAATAAGGATCCACTACACTACATGATGCCTGGAGAAGATAATCTAGAAAGTTATAGTTTAGACGGGAAAGGAATGGTCTATAATAAATCTTCTCATGGAGAGGGTAAGTTAAAAGGTGTCAAAATGTTTGTACCAGCACAAGGTAAGAATAGTGAGTATCAAATTGTTATAGTGAATGATATTTTTACAAGAGGTACAAAGATATACGAAGAGATAATCGATGATGAGCTAACTAAGAAAGAGATGGAGAAAATATTACTTTCTATGTCAAAATAAAAGACAGTGTTCTTAAACTTTTGGTTTTAAGAACACTGTCTATTTAATTAGATTTTTAGTGTGATTTAGCCAGCAATTATTATGAATATATTCTTGCTTTCCATACAAGTATACTTTTTGATACACTATGGACAGTATGATATAACTTGACTGGAATTTTTCATACTGGAAATAATAAAAAAGAGAACTTGTATAGAATGTAAGCGTGTGGTAATATCAAAGATGTACTGATTGACTATATTATCCAATTGGTCATTTTTGGAGGTGACGATGTGGCGATAGATCGAAAACGTTCTATTATTGAAGCTGCAACAAAGTCTTTTTCAGCGTTCGGTTATAAGGCGACGACGATGGATCAAGTTGCGAAGTTAGCGAATGTAGGAAAAGGAACGATTTATACTTTTTTCAAAAATAAAGAAGAGCTATTTGGTGAAATTATTTCTAATTTAATTACAGAGATGAAGCAAGTTGCAGAAAATGCGATTCGTTCAGATATTTCATTTTTTGAAAATGTACATAGAGCATTATATAGCATATTAGAATTTAGAAAAGAACATCAGCTCATGATTAAATTAATTCAAGAAGAGCGCGATATGGGAACGAAAGAAGTACAAGAAGTGATGCAACAAGTAGATGTGGAAATCGTTTCTGTTATTCAATCGTATTTAGAAATTGCGATTGAAAAGGGTGAAATTAGCAAATGTGATCCAGAAATTACAGCGTTTATTATGCTTCGCCTATACGTATCGCTTATTTTTGATTGGGAAAAAAATCATGAACCGTTAGAAAAAGAAAAAATATCGGAATTATTCGAACTTTATTTACTAAAAGGATTGTCAAATTAAGATAATCCTTTTAATATTATAAAAAATGACTAATTGAACAAATTGGTCAATCGTATAAGGAGGATGGTTAAATATAATCATGTAGATGAAAATGTGCATAGTATAAATTCGGGGATAAGGCATATGTATGAACAGATATAGCCTTTTTATTTGGGTAAAAATGACTAAAAATACATTTTGGTCATTTTTAAAAGGGGGATAAATTATGAAATGGCATAAGTTGCTTAGTAAAGAATTTGCAGAGATTATAAAAAGTAAAAAAATATTAATCCCAATCATTGCGGTTTTATTTGTACCGATTTTATATGCGGGTATGTTTTTATGGGCCTTTTGGGATCCGTATGAACAGCTAGATGACTTGCCAGTTGCGGTAGTCAATTTAGATAAAGGTGCAGAACTTGATGGGAAACCAATTGAGGTCGGAAAAGGGTAATTAACTGTTACGATTTATTTAACCAATTAAAACTAAAGTTAATTAAATATATCAGTAAGCCCTGCTAGTCAAGTGATTGGCTAGTAGTGAGGGTTAACTGCGGGCAATCCCTAAAGCTGATTGAACTACAACGTGGCTAGAAATGGTGAGCGTGAATGTCGCGAAAGCAGAAAAAATCAATCAGATGGTGCAAGGTTAAATCCTAAACACTAGAACAATGGGTCTTCCGCCTCGAATCATCTAAGTCAAAATGGATAAGATGAACGTTCAACGACTATCTCGTATAACTGACGAGAGTACATCACAAGCCTATGGTGGTGGAAAAATCCTCTATCTCTAAGTAGATAAACATATAGTCTGCGCTCATGTGAAAACATGAGAAGTTCATAAGAGAACTGGCTAAGGAATTGCGCCCTTAGTTGAACAAGATAAATTTTATTGAATCTATCAAACTTTATTGAATTCATCGAACGTACGTTCTATGTTTGGTTCAATGAGGTGAGAATAATAATGAAATTTTCACGAGTTAGTCAAGTATCGGAATTAACAGGTTTGTATCCTGGTAGTCTCAGGAGAATGCTGGTGGAACACGCTACTATTCAGAAGAACAAATCTTTCATTAAAGAAGTTAAATTCTGATGATATTAGCGAAGAAAGTCAGACTGATTCCAACGCCTGAACAAGAAAAAGTGCTTAGAAACCATGCTGGAGCTGCAAGATTTGCTTATAACTATTGTAAAAGAATGAGTGATAGATACTATAAGCTATTTGGAAAATCTGTTTCACAGTTAGCTTTACAGAAACGATTTACAAAGATCAAGAAGCGAAAGCAATATGAGTGGTTAAAAAATATCAACGCACAAGTTCCCAAACAGGCTTCAAAAGATTTTGACAAGGCGCGAAAAAATTCGTTCGAAAAGTACCAAAATGGTTATCACACTTCTTATAAATCCAAAAAAGATTTAATCCAAGGATTTTATGCCAATTATGAAAGACTGATTATAGGAAAGAAAGTAGTTCATATTCAGTCTATTGGAGAAGTGAAAACAAGCCAACAACTACCAAGAAACAAAAAGCCATCCAATCCAAGAGTTACATTTGATGGTCGTCACTGGTGGATTAGTGTAGGGTTCCAAGAAGACTTTGAATTACAAGAGCTAACCAATGAGTCGATTGGTGTGGATGTTGGTTTAAAAGAGCTGTTTGTGGCTTCTAATGGTATGAAAGAACGAAATATAAATAAAGATGCTAAGGTTAAAAAACTTTTGAAAAGGAAAAAGTCAGCGCAAAGAGATATGTCTAGGAGATTTAAAAAAGGTGTAAAAATTCAATCTGCCGGATATGAAAAAGCTAAAGCGGAGCACCTGCGGTTATCTAGGGAAATTACGAATATCCGAAATAACCATATCCATCAAGCAACAGCAAAATTGGTGAAAACCAAACCAATGAAAATTGTTGTGGAAGACTTACCTATCTCAAACCTGTTAAAAAACAAAAAAACTATCGAAAGCATTTTCATTTCAAAAATTAAACTTCTTCTTTCAATGTTTGTCATACAAGTGTGAGAAATATGGCATCGAGTATGTAAAAGCTGATAAATGGTTCGTCTCAAGCAAGATTTGCTCATGTTGCGGCGTTAAATACGACCATTTAGTTCAACTAGAAGGACAGTGGAGTTTAAAGATTCGTGAATGGAACTGTGTTGGGTGCAATAGCCATCACGATAGGGATGTAAATGCTGCGATAAATTTATCAAGATGGGTAAAATAAATGCTTGATAATAGGAGGTAACGATACTGCCTCGTGTGGAGTGTTATACCCCTCGTCCCTTTGGGGTTGCGAGAACACTTTGAAGCACTAACTTGTGTAAATTTGATTGAATTGTATAGATTTAGTTAAGTTTATCGTATCGGCTCGTTGATAACTTAAAAGATAATACAAGTTTCAAATGGGAATTTGTAAGTGAAAAAGAAGCGAAAGAGGGAATGGAAGGCAGAAAGTATTACATGTTAGTACGTATTCCAGATGACTTCTCAAGTAACGCTACAACGTTATTAAAAGACGATCCGAAACCATTAAACTTAGAATACATTCCAAACGAAAGCTTGAACTTCTTATCTTCACAAATTGGCGGAACAGCCATTGAAAAAATTAAAGGTGAAGTATCAAGTACGTTAACGAAAACATATGCAGAGGAAATGTTTGATTCCATTAAAGACGTCTCAAAAGGATTAGCAGATGGAGCGGACGGAGCGAATAAGTTACATGATGGAGCTAGTGAGTTGCATGATGGATCAAGTAAAGTGACGGATGGACTCCATACACTTCAAGGGAAATCTGGAGAGATGAAAGATGGAGTTGGGAAATTAGCAGATGGATCTAATAAATTACAAGATGGATCCGAGAAAGTAACAGCAGGTTTAAATACATTAAATAGCAAAACGGGTGAGATGCAGATAGGTATAGGGAAATTACAAGATGGATCCGAGAAAGTAACAGCAGGCTTAAATACGTTAAATAGTAAAACAGGTGAGATGCAGACAGGTATAGGGAAATTACAAGATGGATCTCAGAAAGTAACGGCAGGTTTGAATACATTAGTAAGTAAAACAGGTGAATTAAAAACAGGAACGAATGAATTATCAACTGGCATGGAAAAACTTGCCGAAGGACAAAGTAAATTAGAGGGAGTTTCTCAAAACATTGAAAAGGGTTTGCAAGAGTTAAATAGTACAGTGAAAAATTCTGTTGCAGGCTTAGAGGAAATGCAGTCGAAAGTTCCTACTATATTAAATACGGTAAATCAGAAAATAGATGGTGCTGGAGAAAATATAAGTCAGTTAAATGAAGTCGCTCAATCAACAGCAGGGGATGCAAAAACTGCAGCGCAAGATGTTGCAAATTTACAAAAACAAATCGAGAGTTTACCAAAAGAATATCAAGAGCAGTTACAACCATATATAACAAATGCGGCAAAAAGTACAGCGACGGTTCAGCAGAAAGCTGCCGGAGTAGCAGGTGGAACAAATAAATTAAATGAAGAAGTAAAACAATTAAAAGGCGAAATACATCAAACAACAAGTGATGCGCAAAACAAATTACCGAATACAGCGGGATTGAAATCTTTAACGGATGGTATTGAGAAATTAGCCAGTGGACAAAAAGGATTTGTTGAAAATTTCCAAGGATTTGGTAAGAATTTAAATGCAGCAAAAGAAGGCGCAAATAAATTTAAAAACGAATCCGGTCAATTAATTGATGTGATAAATCAATTAGCAGATGGCTCGGGTCAAGTAACAGGTGGCTTAGACACATTATCTGCAGGAGCAAATCAAATGTCAGGCGGAATAAATCAATTGGCAGATGGCTCAAACCAAGTAACAGGCGGTTTAGGCACATTATCTGTAGGAGCAAGTCAAATGACAGGCGGAATAACGCAATTAGCAGATGGCTCAAGTCAAGTAACAACTGGCTTAGGTACTCTAAATGGTGGCCTAAATAAAATGTCCACTGGCTCAACCCAGCTAATCGACGGAGTAAATAAACTAACAGACGGATCCGGAAAAGTAACAGATGGCCTCGTAAAAGTAAATGATGGTTCAGGTGAACTTGCTGAGAAACTTGGCGAAGGGGCAGAGAAAACTGGTGAAGTGAAAGGAACGGATAAAACGTATGATATGTTTGCAAGCCCTGTAAAAGTGAAGACGGAGAAAATGGCGGAAGTTCCAAACTACGGAACAGGATTCACACCGTATTTCTTATCACTCGGTTTATTCGTTGGGGCATTACTATTATCTATCGTATACCCATTACGCGATACAGTCGGCGTTCCGAAATCAGGATTCAGCTGGTTTATTAGTAAGTTTGGTGTTTTACTATCAGTCGGTATTATTCAAGCAATAGTAGCAGATGTCATATTACTATTCTGGTTAGGTGTAGAAGTACAAAGTATTCCATACTTTATACTCTTTAGTATTGTTACGAGCTTAGCGTTTATTTCATTAATTCAATGTTTAGTAACAGCATTCGGTGATGCAGGGCGTTTCATCGCAATCATCACATTAATTATTCAGCTTACAACAAGTGCTGGAACATTCCCGCTAGAGTTGATTCCGAAGTATTTACAACCATTTAATGCTTGGTTACCGATGACATATTCTGTATCAGGATTGAAAGCAGTCGTATCAAGCGGAGACTTTAACTTCATGTGGCAAAATATTGGGATACTCATGATCTTTATCGTTGTATTATCACTTGGAACAATTGCTTCATTAACGTGGATGCACAAACGACAATTTAAAAATATTGCTGAAAATCAATCGATTGAAGCGTAAATAAGAAATATAAAAAAGGCACCGAAATGGTGCCTTTTTTATTGGTCTTGTTTTATTGGATGAGAAATTTTATTTGTTTTTCTATTTTTACGGAACAAGTATATACCAATACTTATAAGGATAATAGTAGCTACAATCCAAACAAATGGACCATATCTTTCAGCAAAAGTATATAGTTTCATGTTGCTGGAAATGTCCTCTTTTGTTTTTCCTATTAGAATTTCAGAGCCACTATAACCTTCAAGTGTATCTCCGTTTTTTATACCAAAAATAAGAGTGTCTGATTTGTTTTCTATTCCTGTGTATCGGTATCCTTTACCTTTAATTGTTAATTGAGTATCATCTTTTTTTAGTGTGTAGTCTTCGGCGGAAATATCTTTTCCTGACAGTGTAATTGGTTCCATTGAGAAGCGGATTTCTTTTAATGTAGGAAGAGCCTCATTGTTTAGTAAGAGCTGCTTTGCAATATGCTGCTCGGTATCAATGTTTTTCCAATTTGCCTTTCGTCGTTTATATGTATTAATTTCAAGAAGTGCAAATTCTTTATTTTGAAGTTTTTCCTCTGTAATAGGTTGTGTAGTAGTTAATGTTCCTTTTAATAAAATCACACCGTCTTTTGCAGATTGAAATGAAGAGACTTCCTTCGTTTCTTTTAATGTATGGATAGCACCTCTATAATCTTCTTTTCCTAAAAGAACAGCTCCTGTATGTACAGTTAAAATAAGATATAGGATGCTTAATACTATAATAGCTTTTTTCACTATGTACCCTCCAAAGTATGTATAAATGGATTATAACATAATTTACCATATGAAATTGTTAATTTGAATAATAAGTTACAAATATAAGGGTGATAAATAAATTAAAAAAGTGTGGATGAGAGGAGTAAAAGTGAAAAGGAATTACAACAATTTGCAGAGAAACATAGAATAGAGGAGTTGATACGATGAAAGGAAATCTTACTTATTATTTTATCTTAAATCCGCTAATCATCTTTCTTGTTTACGCCCTTTCACCTATCTTGTTTCATAAAGAAAAATATATAAATATGAAAGATGCACTAGGAATACTTTTATTCTACTATGTGCTAATTAGCGGGTATTACCTTATGGATGTTATAAGTAAAAGAATGAAGAAGAATAGTTAAGACAAACGATAAATTTTATTGCATAAAAACCGATGGAGGACAACAAAATGACTGAAAGTGAAATGAAATTCAGGGATACGACGATTCGTAACTTTTTCGATAAAGAGGACCGCCTAAAATCGATTCCAGGTCAAAAGAAGAAAAAACTAGTATTGTTAGAGCATTTGATTAGCAAATTTAACGCTGAAAATCAGTATACGGAAAAAGAAATTAATACATTCATAAAACAATATCATGATGATTTTTGTACGATTAGACGAGAGTTTATCGTGCACGGATTTATGGATCGAGAGGATAATATGTACCATATAAATGGGAGAGAAGTATGGACGAAGTGGGAGGAGTTATAAATGTAATGAGGAAGGGGGATTCTCTTGCAAGTTAGTAGTCTTATGCATGAAGAACTTTCGGAAAAACCATCGATTTTTGGGATATTCACTTCGCCAACACTGCAATTCAAAAGGATGAAGAATCAAAGAAATATATTCTTTCCACTAGTCCTTTTAATTGTGCTTATTATAATTTCAAGTGCCTTAATGTCTTGGAATTCTTTAAATAATCCTGCACTCAGTATGTTTCATGATAAAACGGGATTTACTGTTCCGAAATACATAACTTTCTTTACTACATTTGGATTTTCAGCAGTCAGTGGAATCGTAGCTATACTTTTTGCACCTATATTCTATAAGAACATTATGATTTTCTTTGGAGTTGATATTAACTATAAAGAAACATTCCCGATAATCATTTATGCTTCGTTTGTATTAAGATTAGGGATGATTTTAAACGGATTAATTGCATTTTCTCTAAGTGGGTATGAGATATCTTATACAGGTTTAGGTGCAATAGCGACAGATAATATGATCTTGCATACAATCGCTCAAAGAATAGATATATTTAATATTTGGTATTACGTTTTATTAGGAATAGGTTTAAGAACGATAACGAATTTAAATAAAAACAAACTTATCCCTCTTATTATTGTACTTTTCGTTTTCACTAGTTTATTAGCGAGCATGGCTGGGTTTATGCAGGAAATAGCTAAACCGTAAGGATAGGTGGGAGTCGGGCTGCCCGTAAAAGCCCGATTGGTGAGGGCTAATAATCAGTGGGGGATGAATAAAATCCCCACTGATTATGAATCCGTGCTAGTTTTGCATTTTCTATGTAGTAAGTCTATGAACTCTTCAATATTTGAACTTGTAATGTATCCCACCGTTATATATTCATCTTCATAATAAAATATTATTTTTTTGTCAAAAATTCTTCTCTTCGTTTCTATAGATACAATTTTTTTATACTCAAATTCGGCAATTAATGTATTTTTATATTGGCTAAAAAAGAGAAGTCTTCTATTAGTAGCAAGTAGCATGCCTGGATATGGGACTTTATGCGTATTTATATAGTCAGTAAGTGAACATTTTAAAGTAGATAAAATCTTTTCTTCTTTATGTAGTAGTTGTTTTGCGGCTGTTAAAATTGGATCCATTGTATACATTCCTTTTATATAGATGTAAGGATATTGTGTCAAAAGTGAAAAGATTCTCAATATGTAATGTTGCATATTGAGCGTTTTAGAGATTCTTAGTTTGATAGTTCCAATATTATTTTTAAAAGAAAAAGGTACGAGGTGATTCGGTGATACGATTAGCAAAAGAGGTTGATGCGGAATCAATTATGGATATTAGAAAAGAAATTATATTATCAGAAACTACTACAAAGTTTTTTATATCATCTCCAAATGAATTACCAAATGATATTGATGCAGAAAGAGAAAAGATACAGACAAGTAGTGAAAAAGGCAACCTTTATATAGTTTACGAGGTAGATAGTAAGGTGGTTGGCTTTCTGGTTTTCAAACGATATGAACTAGAACGGTTACGACATGCAGGCACAATGGGAATGGGGATTAGGGAGGCGTATTGTAATCAGGGCATTGGTACGAAGCTAATTGAATTTCTTATTAGCTGGGCTAAAGGGCAGAAAGGTTTAGAGAAAATTTGCTTAGGTGTAGTTTCTATTAATGATAGGGCAATTAAAGTGTATAAACGAACTGGCTTTGTAGAAGAAGGAAGGCAAAGAAAGCAAATTAAATATGAAGATGGATCATATGGAGACGACGTATTGATGGGTTTTTATATTGAATAGAATTCTTATTAATTAAGAAGGTGTATATACGTTATGGTATGTAAATCTTTTTTCATATGCATATTGTGAAATTCTAAAAGTAGTGTGTAATTCCCTGCCATTAACAGACTTTTCCCTATGTATAATATTAATATAGTAAAATCATAAGAACCTATATTGCAGTTTCCAATAATATACTATATAATCAGGATAAGAAAACGTTTTCATGCAAAGGGGGAAATTTCGTGTCGACTATCGAGGACGTGGCGAAATTAGCGGGGTTATCAAGGACAACGGTTTCTAGGGTGATCAATAATCATCCATATGTTTCAGATGAGAAGAAGAAAAGGGTTCAATTAGCAATGAAGCATTTAGGCTTCGTTCCTAATTCTGCGGCGAGAAGGCTTCGTAAACAAAAAACAGAAACAATTGCGGTGCTTGTTCCAAGGATTACAAATCCTTTTTTTAGTAGATTTATTGAAGCAATCGAGATTGCTGCTTCTGAACATAAATATAAACTGATTATTTGTCAAACAAGATATTTACCGGAAAAAGAGATGGAGTATTTACAATTATTATCTACGAAACAAGTAGATGGGATTATTCTATGTTCACTAGAAAATCCGTGGGAGAATGTGGAGCCATACTTGCAACACGGTCCAATCGTGTTATGTAATGAATATATTGAGGAAGCAAATGTTCCAACAGTGAAGTTCGATCATGCACAGGGTGCATACATAGCTGCCAATCACGTATTAGAACAAGGATATCGTAATCTGATTTTTTGCCGTGGCAACGAAACGAAAGTAGTGAGCCAACAGCGGAAAATGGGCTTTTTACGCGCTATTACTGAAAAGAGTAGAGAAGTGGAAGCAATCGATTTTCTTGAAAACGCTTTCTCTTGGGATGATGGAAAACGAATATTCAATGAAGTATTAAAGGACAAAAAAAATCCTACCGCGATTTTGGCAGGAGGCGACGAGGTTGCAGCTGGAATTATCTCAGAGGCGAAACGCCATGGTTGGAGTATTCCAGAAGATCTCGCTGTGATCGGTTTTGATAATCAAATTTTGGCGCAGATTACAGAGCCAGGTATTACGACAATTGAACAACCAATCGACGAGATGGCCCGAAAAGTTGTCGACTTAATGATGGATAAAATCCATACGAAAAATTATCGACAAAAAGAATTGTATGAGTTTGAACTGGAGCTCTTGGTGAAAGGTTCAACGATGAAGGATACGATGTTATTAGCCTAGTAGACTATGTCTGCTAGGTTTTTTTATGTTTACAAACTACTATTCTTCGTGAACGCAATCGTCACATTTGTTATGGTATGCTTCGTGCTGCTCATCAATTTCCTTCCCGCAATGAGCACAAGTTTTCGTCGGTAAATTTCGGAAAAACTCCATTGGTTGATCGATCATGTCAATCCCTCCATTTCCATTTCTTACTATCATTGTATTAGTACAAAAAACAAAAGTCAACAACTGTTTTATAACAAAAGTGAAAATTAATGAAAAAGTTTAGGAAATGGATTATAGTTAACAATGTAGGATGTAAGTAAAAAACTTTCTCAAGTACGGAAAAAAACGGCATTCCTACGCGGTTTTAGAAAGGATGGATACATATGAAGATGACTGTTGTCGGCTTTTGGGGCGGCTTTCCAGAAGCGGGAGAAGCAACGTCGGGGTATTTGTTTGAACACGATGGTTTTCGTTTACTTGTAGACTGTGGCAGTGGTGTACTAGCACAGCTTCAAAAATATATAACACCATCTCATATAGATGCAGTTGTACTGTCGCACTATCATCATGATCATGTTGCAGACATTGGGGTGCTGCAATATGCAAGATTAATTACGAGTGTGACAAAAGGACAACTACCGGAGTTACCAATATACGGTCATTCGTTTGATGAGAATGGATTCCATTCTTTAACGCATGAACCGCATACGAAAGGAATCGCGTACAATCCAGAAGAAACACTTCAAATTGGACCGTTTTCGATTTCATTCTTAAAAACTGTTCATCCTGTTACATGTTTTGCGATGCGCATTACAGCTGGTAGTGACGCTGTAGTATATAGCGCAGATTCCAGTTATATTCCTGAATTTATTCCATTCACAAAAGATGCTGATCTTTTCATTTGTGAGTGTAATATGTATGCACATCAAGAGGCTGCAAAAGCAGGGCATATGAATAGTACAGAAGTAGCAAGTATTGCGAAAGATGCGCATGTAAAAGAACTTTTATTAACGCACTTACCGCATACAGGCAACCCATCTGATTTAGTAACAGAAGCAAAACAAATTTTCAGTGGCCATATTACGCTAGCGCATAGTGGCTACGTATGGAATTCATGAGGTGATACGATGTTATTTATTGATAATAAAGGGATTACAGATCCTAGAATAAACTTAGCGATTGAAGAATATTGTGTGAAGAATTTAGATATTAACGAAACATATTTACTGTTCTACATTAACAAACCTTCGATTATCATTGGTAAAAACCAAAACACAGTAGAAGAAATTAATGCAGATTACGTAAAAGAACAAGGAATTCATGTCGTTCGTCGTCTATCAGGCGGAGGCGCAGTATATCATGATTTAGGAAACTTAAACTTCAGCTTTATTACGAAAGATGATGGAGATAGTTTCAGCAACTTTAAAAAGTTCACAGAGCCTGTAACGAAAGCGCTTGGTAAATTAGGCGTAAATGCAGAACTAAGTGGTCGTAACGATATTTTAGCTGAAGGTAGAAAAATTTCAGGTAACGCGCAGTTCTCAACGAAAGGTCGTATGTTCAGTCATGGCACGTTACTATTTGACTCTGAAATCGATCACGTTGTATCGGCACTTAAAGTGAAAATGGATAAGATTCAATCAAAAGGCATTAAATCAATCCGTAGCCGCGTTGCGAATATTACAGAGTTCTTAAACGAAAAAATGACGACAGAAGAGTTTAGACAACTTCTTCTAGAAACAATTTTCGAAGGAGAAACAGAAATTCCAACGTATGAATTAACAGAAAATGATTGGAAAGAAATCCATAAACTTTCTGAAGAGCGCTACCAAAATTGGGATTGGAACTACGGAAAATCTCCGAAGTTCAACTTACAACATTCACACCGCTTCCCAGTTGGACAAGTTGACGTTCGTCTTGAAGTGAAAAAAGGGACAGTAACAGAATGTAAAATTTACGGTGACTTCTTCGGCTCACTAGATGTGCATGACATTGAAGAGCGTCTAACAGGTGTACAATTTGATAAAGATGCATTCACTGTAGCTTTAGAAGGCGTAGATATCGTACGCTATTTCGGTAATATTACAACAGAAGATTTCTTGCATTTATTCTTCTAAAAGAAGAAGCCATCCCAAAATACCTTTTGGGATGGCTTTTTTTATTATGAATTCATTTACCGTTAAAAGCGTCCCTAAAAACATCTACTAGCAGGACATTCTTTTATTATAAAGGAAGTATATATAATTAAAGGAGGATGATCGAAATGAAAAGGATAATACACTTTATATTATTGATCAGCTTCGTTATAGGGATGACAGCTTGTAACGATGAAACTTCCTCTAGTCGTACACTTTTATTTATTGGAAAGCCAGCGAAGGATAATGTCATATATTATACGCATACAAATAACAAACAAAAAATAAATGATATACAAACTATGTTTCAAAATAAGAAATGGAAAAGAAATGAAACGTTTAGTACCGTTGGTAAAACGCCAGATTTCGTCTTGTCGATAGATGAGGACAATAAAGGATTGCCGACATTATATGTTACAGTCTACTTGCACGAAAATGGAGCGGACGCTCTCAATTTGTATGGAGAGTATACGGCTTTAAATAAAGAGGAAGTTGAAAAACTTAGAGAGAAGATGAGTGCATATTATCCTACAATGATTTTAGCTATGGTTTAACTATATGTTTGTACCTGTTTTTTTTACATATAATTCTCGTATCTTACTAAAGTATTCTGGAAGAAAGTGGTTTATGTATATTCGATTAATAGAATATCACTTGCTACTTTAATTTTCTTTTAATATAATTAATTTAGAATTTTTAAATATTCTAAATTTTATAAAGGTGGGGTTTGTGTGAATCTCGTTCAATCTTTGGCTGAAACGGCAAAAAAGAAGGGGGATAAACCGGCGTACATATTTATGGATCAGTCGGTCTCTTATGACCAATTAAACAAAGTGGTCACTAGGTTTTCTAGTAATTTAGCAAAAATGGGCGTTGGAAAAGGGGACAATGTCGCATTAGCTGTAGGCAATTCACCACATTTTTTAGTAGGTTTATACGGAACGATGAAAGCCGGAGCAACTGTCATTCCGATTAATCCAATTTATACAGCAGACGAAATACATTACATATTACAAAATGGAGATGTAAAAACAATCATTGTACTCGACGTCCTTCTACCTGTTATACAATCTCTTACAACAAGACTTCCTTCACTTGAAAATATCATCATATGCGAAACCTCATCAGATTTTACTCATACAGAAACGGAAAAAATGAAAACGTTTACTAGTTTTATAGGAACTGGAGATATAACTTACGAAGGTCCTGAACTAGATGAAGAAGATGTAGCTGTTATTTTATACACTTCAGGTACAACTGGAAAGCCAAAAGGCGCTATGTTAACACATAAAAACCTATATAGTAATGCAAGCGATGTTGCGTCATATTTACAATATACTGCGGATGATCGCGTCGTTGCGGCATTGCCGATGTTCCATGTGTTCTGTTTAACAGTTGCGGTAAATGCGCCGATTGTGAACGGGGCAACGATTTTAATGGTACCGAGGTTTAGTCCGAAAGAAGTATTCCGTATTTGTCGTACGTATGAACCAACGATTTTTGCAGGTGTGCCGACGATGTACAATTACTTATATTTATTTGAAGAAGCAAGCGCAGAAGATGTAAAGACGCTTCGTCTCTGTATTTCAGGTGGTGCGTCAATGCCTGTTGCCCTTCTGCAAAACTTTGAAAAACGTTTTGATGTGATTGTTTCAGAAGGATACGGCTTATCAGAAGCATCACCAGTTACTTGTTTTAATCCGTTAGATCGTCCTCGTAAACCAGGTTCGATTGGTACAAATATTTGGCATGTAGAAAATAAAATTGTGAATGAACTTGGGGAAGAAGTACCTGTCGGTGCAGTTGGGGAGCTAATTGTTCGCGGACCTAACGTTATGAAGGGTTACTATAATGCGCCAGAAGATACAGCTGCGACACTTAAAGACGGCTGGCTATATACAGGTGACTTAGCGAAAATGGATGAAGAAGGTTACTTCTATATCGTCGATCGCAAAAAAGATATCGTCCTAGTTGGTGGTTATAACGTATACCCTCGTGAAGTAGAAGAAGTATTATATACTCACGAATCTGTGGCTGAAGTTGTCGTAATTGGTGTACCGGATGAAAACTTAGGAGAAGCAGTGCGAGCTTACGTCGTTCTGAAGCAAACGAACGTAACAGAAGAGGAGCTTACGCATTACTGCACGCTGCATTTAGCGAAATACAAAGTGCCAAAGAGCATTGAGTTTTTAACAGAATTGCCGAAGAATACAACTGGTAAGTTGTTACGAAGAGCTTTGAGAGAGAAGGCATTGCAAGTATAAAAATAAAGATATCCATCACTATGACTACATGTATAGAGATGGATATCTTTTTGTCCCAAAAAAGCTGGATTAGTTTGGATGGACAAAATTCCTACTCATTAAAGTTTCACGTTATTTTTTAGAATTGGTTAAGCTATAAGCCCATATATTTAAAACGTAATATTGCTAATAAGGAGGAGATATACGTGGATCAGAAGGAATTACGCTTACGGAAAGTACAATATCTTATTTGTGACATTATGGATGAAATGAATATGGAGAATGAAAAGAAGAACTTAGAAACATTGCAAAAGGTAATTGATCACCTTTCAGGGGCGATAGGTGATTTAGTTGATCCATCAAGCTCGTATTCTATTGATTATTTGGAAAGAAAAGTTCACACGGCGCATTATTTACTTTTTAAAAATGAGCGGAAGGCGTACTTATGTAGGAAATAGTATTATTAATTTTATTTGACATTGATAATCATTATCAATATGATAGTTATGTTGGGTATATTCATATAAAAGGAGATGTCGTATTGATAATGATTAAGAAAAAATATGTTAATGCGTTCGTTATAGCAGCAACTTTAGCAGTTCCACTAAGTGGTTTCAATGCGCCAATTGCAAAAGCAGATGTGATTGAAATGAAGGCAGCTAGTAAACTTGCAGATGGCACATATGACGTTATTTTAAAAACGTATAAAGATCAAACGAATGAAACATCTGTTGCTTCTACATATTTAAAAAATGCAAAAGTAACAATTCAAGGTGACAAAAAAATCGTTACGTTAACAATTCAAGATAATAGCTATTTCCAGTATCTTAAAGTAGAAGATACTAATAAAGTAGGGACATTCCATGATGTGAAAGTGATCTCTGAAGATAAAACAAATAATGGCACGAAAGTTGTTCAATTTGAAATCGATGAGTTCTCGAAAAAATATAATATGCAAATGCATATATTAATTCCAGCAATTAAATATGATCATAAATATCAAGTGCAGTTTGAAATCGATGCGAGTGCAATTGAAAACAAATCTAAGTTCTCAGATGTACCGACTTGGGCACAAGAGTCAGTTCAATATTTAGTAGACAAAGAGGCAGTACACGGTAAGCCAGCTGGTACATTTGCACCAGCTGAAAATATCGATCGTGGTTCAGCAGCAAAAATATTAGCTACTGTTTTAGGGTTAGAAATTAATAAAGATGCGAAGCCATCATTCCGCGATGCTCAAAATCATTGGGCTACACCTTACATCGCAGCAGTTGAAAAAGCTGGCATTGTAAAAGGTGATGAGAAGGGTAACTTTAATCCGAGTGGGCTAATTAACCGTGCATCAATGGCTTCTATGCTTGTGAATGCATATAAATTAGAAAGAAATGAAAATATTAAACTACCAAAAGAATTTGCTGATTTAAAAGATCATTGGGGTACGAAGTATGCGAACATTTTAATCCAAGAAAATATTTCAGTTGGAACAGATAATGGATGGGCTCCAGATAAATCGGTAAGCCGCGCAGAAGCAGCTCAATTTATTGCGAAGACAGATAAGTTAAAGAAATAAATCGAAACTAAAATCAGTGGGATTCCATTCCCGCTGATTTTTAGCTTGTATGAAGTTTCTTATATAATAATTCTAAATTCCAAGTTGACACATGTGAATTACGGAATTAAAATGGAAAGAAATCAAACAGAATACAATAGAAGCTCATCAGAGAAACTGAAGGCGCACAACGTTCACTTTTGTGAATAGATTGTGTGCCTTTTTCTATTGTACAAACTAAGGGGGCTTTATATATGAAACAGTGGAATAAGACAGCATTAATGAAAAGTACAGGTGTTTTATTATCAGCATTTGTCCTTTTGTCAGGGTGTGGTTCGGCAACATCCACTAACAATTCTGAAGGAAGTGCAGATAAGAAGACAGTCGAACTTTTAAATGTTTCATATGATCCAACGCGTGAGTTATATCAAGATTTCAATTTACTTAGGAAATGGAATAAAATATTTTCAAGTTGATGAAGAAGAACATTTATTGGTTGGGTATAGTGAAGAAGGTATATTTACTTCTGTAGAGGAATTGTTTATTTCAGATGAAGAGTTTGATTCGATAGATTGGGAAAATATATATGATATTAATAAATTTGAAAAGAGCGGATTAGCTATTTTTTCTAAGAATGGCGATTTAATTACTAATGAATTTAATAATTCAATAAAGAGATCTGTCTGTGATTGTACAGCAATACATATACAGAAGACAGGTGATATTTTAATGTCTTACTATAACGAGCAAGGAACGTATTCATTCACACAGATTAATAAAGAACGATGCGAACAAGTTATTCTGTATGAAACAACATTGAATCATACATCACTATATTTAAAAGTACAAAATAATATTATCTTTGGTGTAGATAACAATCAAATACATGCATATTCACTTGTAAATAAAAAATTAGCAACTCTGTTAACAGTAGATAGCGATGGAAATCCTATTCAATTTGAGTATATTTTTTCAAGGGATCAAACAATATATGCTGTTAAAGGGAAACGAATATTTTGTTGGGAGCAATATGGGATTTTAGAAGAGGGAGAATAAATAGAGAAGTGGTTGATAGAGAGAGAGAAAAGCTGATGTAGATTTTTCTCTCTTTTGTACACATTAATTTTTGTTGGCTATAAAAACATAAGGATAAACGCTATACTATCATTATAATTCTAAAGCAAAAAAAGGTCAGACACCTTCATTACCAATAAGAGATTAGATGAACTTATAAATATAAATTTTCCACAATTATACTTTAGATTAGTTATTTATTAGCCAAGCTGTTATACGTATTATAGGGGGGATAAATAATGGAATGTTTTCATATAGGCGAGCAGGATGATAATTTCATCAAGATTGTTATAACTGACTTTGCAAATGAAGGAGATAGTTATTTTGGTGGAGCTTATTTCAAAGGAGAATGTGAACTAGGTTGTTCTGGTTTTAAAGTGAAAACGACATCATTTTATTTTGACAATAATGATATATATCACTTTTACAAAGACCTTCAAAAAATATATACCTTGGGATCCGGAACAGTACATTTTAAATCAGAATCAAATGAGTTATCTTTAACTTGTCACTTGGATATTGATACATCTTTCAAAATTTCAGTTAGTTTTAAAGAGCTTGAAGGAGATAGCACGCTAAGTTGTTATATATATGAATTCCATGAATATATACTTAGTATTAAAAGTCAGCTTTCTTCATTTTTAAATACTTTTAAATTCAATGGAAATGAGTCTTGAAGGTTTTTCTGCCGCACCAATCTGGGAGTGGGATTAGGATTAGGAGAATGGAAGGGTAGTATTTAAAATAATAATTGAGAGCAAGCGTCAAACTTATTAAAAGTATAGAAGTTTGACGCTTATTTTTATGTTTAGAATCAATGAGAGGATTTTCATCTATATGAAAGATATCGCATGTAAAGAGTTAGTAAGTTTTAAGGATATTGTTGAAGCTTATCAGTTAAAAAAAGTGAGTTTGGATTATAAACAAAATGTGATTTTACTAGTACAAGATAATACTGATCAACCTTGTATTATTTATTTGGATAAAAATAATGTGAATATAAGTAAATTCAATTTAAACGTAGATATCGATGTTGAATCTGTGCGATGTATGCAACGAATTGGAGAGAGATGGTTACTTATATTTAATTATGAAGATGATAATGCGGTTATTTACAATTCGGACGGAAGTGAACATTGTAAGTTTTATGCCGGAGAAGGGATTCAAGATTGTCAGGTTGATGTGAATGAAGATATATGGGTTAGTTATTGTGATGAAGGGGTTTTCGGAGAGTGCCGAATTGGAGTAAATGGTATAGTTGCTTTTGATTCTACAGGTAAATTGATTTTTAATAATTATGATCAATATGTAGAAAGGTTTAATGTACCTCCTATAGATGATTGTTATGCAATGAACGTTATAGATGGAGACGTTTGGCTCTATTATTATTCAGAATTTCCTTTAGTTCAAATGAAAGATAAAAATTTTCATATGTTGTGGAATGAAATAAATTTAATTAGGGAAATATGGTCGGAAAGTTTTGCGGTCGCTCAAGATAAAGTAGTATTCATTACTCAAGATAAAAAGTTGGTTGTTTATGATTTAAACAATAATCATGTGTATGATAGTAATCCTTGTAATGAACTAGGTGAGAAAATTCAATTTGTTACTTATTATAGCCGCGGATCTGTTATGTATTTTCAGACGGATGATACGCTGTATTATGTTGAGTTACTTAATACATGAGGGGATAATGGAACGGATACAAGATGAAGATGATGACCCATCATATGAGATTTGTCTATGTTGCGGTTTTCAATTTGGTTATGATGATTGTGATCAAGGCTATACATTTATTGAGTATAGAAAAGAATGGTTGGAAAAAGGTGCAATTTGGTTTGGTAGTGAAAAAAAACAGCTAGATGGTCATTAGAAAAACAACTAAGAAACATCGGTTAATTTCATGAAATAAAGGGTTAAATAGAGAATCAATTGAAATTACGCTTATATGTAAAAGAGTTTGAAGTAATTCAAGCTCTTTTTTATCATTGAAATAGCCTCTTATTATTAATCAAAATATTTCACTATCTGTGATGTTAAATCAAAATAAAGAAGTTGTCGCAACATATTCAATATCATTATCAATTTCGTCTAATACGTAAGATTCTAAAATGCCCATTACAGCCGTTCCTAAAAACTTTAAAACGATGTGTTTATCAATGTTTTTATTGTGAAGATTGATGTGCTTAATATTTACGTTAAACGTGCATAACAAGATATAATAGAAGAAATCAATAAGGAGGCTAGCAGTGAAAAATTTTCGTTATTTCAATATATTCACTATTTTAATTGTATACACACTACTTATGTTTTACATCGGCTGGAACGGATGGGTTTGGCTTCATGCGGTGTTCGGCTGGGAATATTGGGGATATTACGCTTTCGTAGTTGGCTTCATTTCATATGCGTATATTCTCGTACAAGTGTTTAAATTCCTTCCTTTCCTGCGAACGGTCGGTTCAATTTGGTTTGCGGTTATACAATACGCGCTTATGTTATTGCCGTTAGCCGATATTGCCGTCTTATTATTACAGTTTTCAGTGGAGAAAGAGACGGCAATTATTTGGACAGGGGCAGTCACTTTACTCGTATTTTTCTTTATCTTCGCATACGGGGTATTTAATGCGTATAGCCCGGTTGTAAGAAAGTATGATGTACATATACCGAAAAAAGTAGAAGGGCGTAAAAGTTTACGCATTGCGATGGCCTCTGATATGCACTTCGGTAAACTGTCTGGAGTTGCTCATTTAAAGAGACTCGTTCGTCATGTAAATGAAATGAAACCCGATATTATTTTACTGCCGGGTGATATTATCGATGATCATCCAGGTGTGTTCATTCAGAAAAATATGGGACCAATCATGAAACAGATGAAAGCTCCATTAGGCGTATATGGTGTGTTAGGAAACCATGAATATTACGGCCGAGCTGTTCCTGAGTTTTTACAAGAGATGGATAAGATTGATATTCGTATTCTTTTAGATGAAGTCATTACAATTGAAGATGATTTTTATCTCGTTGGAAGAAGGGATAAAACAGAGCGAGATCGTCAAAGTTTTGAAAATCTAATGAGTACGGTAGATAAATCGCTTCCTGTTATCGCAATGGATCACCAACCATTTGAATTAAAACAAGCAGCGGACGCCGGCGTTGATTTATTATTATCCGGTCACACGCATCGCGGACAAATGGCGCCGAACCATATTGTGACGAGAAGAATGTACGAACTAGACTGGGGATACGCACAAAAAGGTGCATTCCACGCAATTGTTTCTTCTGGATTTGGATTCTGGGGACCACCGCTTAGACTGGGAAGTAGATCTGAGATTGTGCAGGTTGAAGTTACATTTGAATAGGATTGTGAAATAGAGAGCTGAGTGCTCTCTATTTTTTAATTTAAAGGTACAAAATATTCGAGTGAAGTTCTTTATTTACTCTCTGAAAAAAGAGATACTATAAGAAGACTCTGCTTGAAAAGGGGGATTTTAAGTGATCATATTAGATGTCATATACGGTGAGTTTAAAGTAGATAGAGTGTTAGAAGAATTAATTTTAAGTAAACCTGTGCAAAGGCTGAAAGGGGTTCATCAAGCCGGAGCAAGTTACTTAATGAATGAGAAATGGAATGTAACACGTTTTGATCATTCAGTTGGTGCTATGTTGTTAATTAAAAAGCTTGGTGGTTCAGTAGAAGAACAGATTGCTGGTTTACTGCATGACGTATCCCATACTGTTTTTTCCCATGTGATCGATTACGTTTTTGATAACGAAAATGAAAGTTATCATGAAGAAATATTTAGTTCTGTCGTGAAAAACTCGGAAATCCCGGCGATTCTTTCAAAACATGGTTATAACTATGAAGATATTTTGTTAGATGATTCGAAGTGGACATTACTTGAAAAATCTGCGCCAGAATTATGTGCAGACCGAGTGGATTACACATTACGGGACATGTTTACATATGGATATATTTCTTTAGAAGAAGTTCATAGTTTTTTAGAGGATTTAATCGAAGTAGATGGGAAAATGGTTCTTCAAAATATTGAAATTGCAGAATGGTTTACGAAGACGTATTACAAAGAAGTAATTGATTTCTTTATGAAACCAATGAATATTTATGGAAACGATATGTTAGCTAAAACGTTAAAATTAGCTCTTCATAAAAAGATAATCCATCCAGATGATTTTCTTCTTGAAGATCATGAGCTTATTACGAAATTGCGGCTATGTAAAGATCAAGAAGTAGATGCTTTATTAAGAAAAGTTCATCCAAGTATAGAAGTAAAAGAAGATAGAAATGAGTATGATCTACATCAGAAAAATAAAGTGCGTCTTATTGATCCTCCGTTACTTCATGAAGGGGAAGTTGTTCGATCGTCTGTTGTATCGGAAAAAATAAGACAGATGAGCGATATCGCTTATGAAAAGGCGATAAGAGGGATGTATGTGAAAGTGATTTCTAATTAGTTTATTTGTAATAGGAAAAGGTGTCATCAATTATGATGACACCTTTTCGCTTTAAAGGGTTGTTCGTATGGAAATGTGTTACATTTTTACGAGACTATAATATTTTACCAGAGAAATACCTTTTATAGTAAAAAAATTTTTTTATAAAGTTTTCCATCAAAAATAATTTGTGAAAAAAGTACTAATTTTTAATGTGACAAAAATAATATATTTTTCAATAATCGCTTTAGAATCTTTCGTTCTTTATATATGGATTGTTATATTTTTTAAGGTAATTTAAAGGTTTTTGTCGTTTTTTGTTGTAATTTTCATATTATGATAAACATAATGTTCGGAATCAGCCATTATAACAGAAAAATTTTTAAAAAACAGAATTGAATCATATTGTTTATTTTAATATAATTTATTTGTTAATTAATAACATATTTAAGGTATGATTCTTTATTGCGGTGAGAATTCTTTTTAGCATAGGAGGATTTACAGAATGGTTAAAACGGCAAAACCTGAAATGATGAATGAATTAAAAGAAACAGTTTACAAATTCTTTCCGAAAAATATTGTGAAAGAAAAAGGATTGTACGAGGAGTCCAAAGAGCATAAAAAGTTTGTAGACTTGAAAGAGAGTTTTATAAAAAACGAAAGCTCTCAAAAGGAAATTTTGTCTTTAATCGAGTCAACATTTTGTGATTATCACGTGTCAGACTATACAGATTTAAACCTATATAATTGTCTAGAATATAATGTGTTACTAAATGGAAAAGAACCGATGTTAAATGATGATATTGATTGGATACGAAAATCAAGAGGCGAGCGCCTTGATTTAGGGGTTTTTGTTAGCTTACTTGATAAATATTATTATTACTACGTATTAAAAACAACATATGATGAAGATGTAAGGGAATGGACTTTTGAAACAATCGATGTAGAAATGGATACCATTTGTGAATTTGATAAACTAATGAATACAAAAGGATTTGTAAGAGTAGAACGAGAGGTTGCTAGAACTGCAATTCCTGATATAGAAACGGAATGTTTACGTATGGGGGAAGTTAACGTATTCCACGCTTTATTCACAGATTCTGTTAGTGAAATATAGGTTTTAAATTATTAAAAAGGTTGTGTAGAAAATAGCTGCTATTTTCTACACAACCTTTTCATTTTCACTAATCAAACCAATTCCAAACCTCAATATCTCCAAGAGTCGCATAACGTACGTGCGGGGAGTTTTGTAATTTTAATAATTCTTTCGACGGCCCCGTAATGACAATGCCGTATACTTTTACGCCGTTATCTTTTACATATTTATAACGTTTATCTAAGTTGAGTTCTTTCTCAGGAAGTGCTGCTATTTTACTTACCGTTTTTTTATGGATAGAAAGGACGCGCATCATTTCGATTACTTGATCTTCTGGCGTTTTGTACTTGTCTGCGTTACTATCTAGAAATCTTACATGTTCTGGAAATCCTATAGCTTCTCCGCCATGTAAGATATAGTCATCTACATTTTTTCTTTCTTGTCCTGTATCTAAAGCGTACCATACAGGAGTTGGAGGGAGTTCTTGTGCTTCGAATATGCTATATAAAAGCGGTTCTAATTCTTTTAAAGTGTAAGTTTTATCAAAAGAAATTGCTACTTCTGCAACGGTTCCATCATGTACTTTTGCAAGTGTATCCCATACTTTTTTTGAGGAATCCTTTAAATAATCACCCTGCTTTGTTTTGGGATGAACAAAGAAGAGTTCTGGTTGATAGAACGGATTCATCCAAGTTTGTTTCGTGACATCTACAGATGATAAGAAGCTTTTTGTTTCTACTGTACCGAGTGGCATTTCTTTTTTACCGACGGTTCTTACTAAATCGAAGCTGCTGTTCGTACGGAAAAAAGCTTCTACACTTGTTCCGCCCCCCATAACACGGCTATTTGGGATAGTTGCTTCAAGTGCAAGCGAAGGAACTTCTCTAATTTCTTCTAGTCTTTTATCATTATTAGTTTGAAAATAAAAGGCTGATAATACCCCACCGATTATATATATAACGATGCAAATGGATAATATAAAACCAAACGTTTGTAACCGATGTTTCCACTTAATTCTCCAAAAAGGAACTTTAAGATCTTTTGGCGGTAATTTTTTCTTTACGGGTTCACTCTTCGCAAGCAATTCATCTAAATGAGCTCCACATTCTGCACAAGTTTCTATATGACTTTCTAACTGTTCTTGTTCGTCATGTGTGAGCGTTCCTTTTTCGTATTTCGTCCACAGTTTTTTAAACTCTGCACAACCCATCTGTATCACTCCTTTATGCTTTTCGTTTCTTTTCGTCCTCGGTGTAATTCAATTTTTACTTTTGCTAACGAGAGACCAGTCATTTCTGCTATTCCCTTATAAGAGAATCCGTAGTAATCTCGTAGTAGTAACACATTTCGTCTTTCGAGCGGAAGAGAGGATATACTTTGTAACCAACTAGCAATCTCATGTTTTACGAAATAAGAGTGTTCTGTACTTGGCACGTTTGGTAAATGGAATTCTTCAATTTGCGTTGTTTTATACTTCTTTTCTTTTCGGTACCAATCGATAAAGGCGTTGTAGGCGATTGTAAATAACCACGGCCTAATTTCTTCTCCTTTATAATAGTCAATATGGACGAGCATTCGGTAAAATGTTTCTTGCATGAGATCTTCAGCACTATGAGAATCTCCGGTTAGGGAGAGAAGATAGCGAAATAAATCTTGCATATGCTCTGAGTAAATTTCTTCTAATGATTGTTTGCGTTTCACTACATTTCCCTCCCTTCATACATAACAACGAAATACATATAAAAAAGTTACAATTTTTACGAAATTATAGTAAAAAACGTCAAGAATTGGATAGGATTCTCTTTTATCATAATACATATAAGGCGGGTGAACAGAGATGGAAAGCTATGAAACACAAATTCAAAGGTCAATTGATTATATTGAGGAAGATGTAATGGAAAAACAAACGCTGCGTAATTTAGCACGTGTTGCAGGTTTTTCTGAGTCGCATTTTCATCGTGTATTCCAGGCGTTAGTAGGCGATACAGTAATGGAGTATGTTCGAAAGAGGAGGTTAGCCCGGGCAGCTTATCAACTTTCTCATACGGATGAAAAAGTTATTGATATCGCATTTGAGCATGGCTTTCAATCTCATGAAACGTTCACGAGAGCCTTTAAAAAATTATTTCAAATGACACCAAGTGAATATCGAAAACAAGAAATTGAAACACCAATGTATTATAGAGTGAATGTAAAGCAAAGAAAATTAAATCCATATTTAGGGGGCATACAAATGGAATATCGTATTGTAAATAAACCAGAATTTTTAATGGCGGGTTATGAGCTGAAGACGACAAGTAAAGAAGGAAAAAACCATCAAGACATTCCAGCATTTTGGCAAGAATATTTACAAAAAGATCTTGGAACGACGATTCCGAATCGTAAAGATACGAGCCAATGGGTAGAACTTGGATTATGTACTGATTTTAATTTAGAAACAGGGGACTTCACTTATATTATCGGAATGGAAGTTACAGACTTTGAAAATGTACCAAATGCAGTTGCAAAGCGTACATTCCCATCCGCAACGTATGCAGTATTTACAACGCCGAAAGTTTCTCATGAAGAAATGGTATCGTCTATTCACCAAACGTGGAATGCAGTATTCTCAGAATGGTTCCCGCATTCAGGATACGAACATTGCGGCGTTAATGAGTTTGAGCTATACGATGAACGTTCCCATGCAGATAAAAGTGAGTTCGCTCAAATTGAACTTTGGATACCGGTGAAGAAGAAATAATAGAAAGAAAGACCGTTCAAAAGGTATTTTTGGACGGTCTTCTTTTATTAATAGGTTGCTACTATTGTTGTATTTTATAGTTAAGTCGATATAATTTCATTTACTAGCGCGCTGCTCCGAAAAGAGAAAGGTGCTTTATAAAAGCACCTTTTTCTACGAACTAAATGGAAACACAAGTATAATCGTCGTTCCTTTTCCAACTTCACTATCAATGAAAATCGTTCCGTTATGGGCATGCACGAGCTGTTTTGTAATGGCGAGACCAAGTCCAGTTCCGATGTTGCTTTCTTCTGTATTCGTTCCTCTGTAATATCGCTCGAATAGAAGTTCTTTCGTTTTATCATCCATACCTTTTCCATTATCTGAAATAGATAGTGTAAATGAATTTGCATTTTGCGAAAGCTTTACGATTACGTTTGTCGTTTCATTATTATGTTTTACAGCGTTTGCTAATAAGTTTTCGATAATACGTTGGAACCATTTTTCTTCAATAAAATATTGGATTTTGCTTGAACTTGGCACGAATTCAATGTTTTGATTTTGTAGTGTCGGGTTATTAATAAATTGTAATAGTACTTTTCGGACGAACTGATTAATTTCAACATTTACGTGTTGCGCAGGAAGAGTATCATTTTTTAATTGATATGTTAAGCTTAAGTCGTCAATTAATGTAGTCATATATTGAGATTTTTCTTTCATTACATGGCCAAATTGTTGAATGTCTTGATCCGTCCAATTATATTGCTTCGATTCTAGTAATAATGCATAGCCGTATATAGAGCTAAGCGGTGTTTTTAGATCATGCGTCAGGCCGGTAATCCACTCTTCACGTGTTTGTTGCAGTACTTTTCTCATTGCATCGTTCTTTTTCAAAGTAATAGAAAGGTGCTCTAGTGAGTTTGTAACATCTTTAAATATGCGGAACGACCATTTTTCTTTACCGGAGCGCCGAAACCGAACAGGTTTGCCTTTTTTACTAACAGGTTCTTCATATTTTCCTCCGGCTATGTTTTTAAGCCAGCGCATCGTGTGTAATAAAGGCTTTCCAAACTTATTTCCATACCAAATTGAAAGAATGACTAAATAAGCAAACACAATAAGGAGGATTAAGCTGCATCCGATTAGAAGTTTCTTGGTAAATATATCATCTAATTCATCATCTGGATAATAATGAGCGTTTGGGGCGGATACAACGACGAGATGACCGCTATTTGAATCGTAAAAACTAGATGTATTTTCTTTATAATTCCACGGTTCTTTTTCATTAAGAGCTGTTTTTATAGCCGAAAATGTTTTTTTCTTCCCAGTTGGATAGGAAAAAACTCCTTCGCCATTGTTATTAAATATTTGCAGTGTTGCTTTTTCTTTAGAAAGTAATTGTTTTTCTTGTTCAGTTAATGCAAATTCATTTAATGATAAAGAAGGGTGTCCTTGTTGTATCGTTTTTAGTAATGCATTACTTTTTAGTTTGGCACCGTAAATAACGATCACTGGTTTCTTTTCTAATTTAATTTCCCAATAGTTAAATTTATAAATATTGTTGTTACTATTCTGTAAATACGTAAGTAAGGATGTCTTTGTGTAAGAGGTCGGAACATCGTTAGGCGTATTAAAGTTGTAAAGGACCTTTCCATCTTCATCTACAATTTGAAGCCAATCACTCTTTTCTGTTATTAAATCTTTTACCTCAGATTTTAAAGTAATGTTATTGTCTTCAGAAGAAATATATTCGGAGATTGTAAAGGTATCATAATCAGAAATATTAGGTTCATATAAAGTACTATTAAGAAGAAAAATTAAATAAGAAAAAGAAGCAATTACTGCGATAAGTAACGTAACTAAGACAAAAACGTGTTGTAAAATAAACTGGATTATAAGTCGTTTATTAAAATTCATATCTTTAACCTACTTTGTAATGAACTTATAGCCAAGTCCGCGAACTGTTTTTATGTATTCTGGTTTACTTGGATCTTGTTCAATTTTTTCACGTAGTTTTCGAATGTGAACCATAACAGTATTATCATCTCCATTATAGGCAGGTGCTCCCCAAACTTTTTCGTATAATTCTTCCTTCGAAAATACGTAGTTCGGATTCTCACAAAAGAATAGTAGTAGTTGAAAGAGTTGAGCGGAACATTCGACAACGTTTCCATCTACTGTTAGTTCAGCAGAATGTTGATCAATTTCAAATCTCCCAAAAGAAAAGGAGTATATTCTTTGTTCTTGTATGTTTTGTTTCATATGTCTTCGGAGTTGAGCTTTCATACGAGCGACTACTTCTAGTGGATTAAATGGTTTCGTAATGTAATCATCCGCACCGTATGAAAATCCGGAAATTTTATCTACATCAGATGTTTTTGCTGTTAGGAAGAAGATAGGGCAATCCGTTTTTTGGCGAATGATTGGACAAATGTCAAAACCGGATTGTCCAGGAAGCATTACATCTAAAATAATTAAATCGTAATTGTTTTGCTCGGTGAGAGATAAGGCTATTTCCGCAGATGTTGCAGTTGTAATATGAGAAAAACCTTCTTTTTCAAGAATGGTAGTTAGTAATTGTAAAATTGCTGTTTCATCATCAATGAGTAGAATATTTGCGTGATACATATGAATCCCTCCTAATTTCCTCGAATATCATATCATCTTTTTGTAACTTATGGAATTTTTAAGGAAATTTTAAGGTTTTCTTTCACAAAAAATTAAGATTCAAATGATATGATAAAAGTAACATGGGGAGGAGATGAATGTGAATCCGTTTCAAACGATGCGAGCTAGATATTTTTTAATTGTATTTGCATTACTAATTTTAATAGCACGAAGTAGTAATGAAGTGCTAGAAAATACATTTCATATACAGAATTCATCTTTTATAAATATGCTTATATTTTATATCCTTCCAATAATATGGCTTTTTTACGGATATAGAAAGCATCGTGTTTCATTTTCATTATTTATTAATAGAAACGAAACATTTAACCTAGTGCAAGTTTTGTACATCGCGATTATACTTTGTATGTTTAGTTACGGCTATCTTATTTTATATATGTACAGCTTTGCATGGATTACACCAGATTTTATTATGAATGCCTTGCATGAACCGATTATAGATAGTACCGGGGGATATGTATTTCAATTTATTAGGGTTGTATTTATCGCGCCTATTGTCGGAGAGTTTGTTTTTCGAGGGTTTTTACTGCAGCGTTTTGCGGCAAAATGGGGTACTAGTATAGCAATGGTCGTTGTAGCACTTTTATTTGCTTGCTTACATGTTGATTTCCTTGGTGCAGTTGTGTTTAGCATCGTACTATCAATTGTATATATTCGTACGAAAAGCTTACTCATGCCAATTGCTATTCATATGTTAAACAATGCGCTTGTGCTTAGTTCTTCTTTTTTAGTAAGTAGAGAAAAGATAATGAGTTTTGCCGATTTTTCGAACTATACGACATTCTTTCCAGGATTAATTATTTTTATGACAGGATTAAACTTAGTGCTCATCTTTTTATTTGTGAATCGCAAATATTGGAGTAAAGAAGTGCCTGTTATATATGCGGAGAGGGAGAAGAACTTTTCAAGTATAATAGGAGATAAATAAGGTAGAGAAGACGTTTGAGAAAATATTGAAGGAAATGATAGATTATTGTACTTCTATTAGATATAAGTACTTTGCCATCAATAATGATACAGGAAATATTATTTTTCTTTTTATCGTGTTAGGGACATTAATAATAGTCAGCTTTATTATAGAAGAAATGATGAAGCGCATCTTCAGACAATATGTAGAAATGAAGTGAATTATGTTAGGACCCATAAAATGTTGGAGAAAGTGATGGGGACTTTTATTTTATGAAAACTAAATCATCATTAATTCGAAATTTGAAAGGGATGTATAAAATTATATGAATGAAACAATATCATCAAATAAGTTTTTTTATTTGATTGTGCTTAGTATAGTGCTGATAACGACAGTCAATGTTATTCTTCGCTGGGAGGAAGCTTACTTTTTTATGTATTTAGCGCTCCATTTATTAGGGATTTTATGCATAACGGGCGGAGTAGTTGCTGAGAAAAAGCATGAAGAAAGTATTAATTATATGTGTGTGATGGGTCTTATATTACTTCTAACTGTACAAGGTATTATGAAATATAGTTCTTTTTCTTTGCAAGATTTTAGTTTGTTAATAGATGTACTTCCTTAAGAAGGATTTTAAGGACTATGAATATATACGATATGTAAAAGGCATTGGTTTGTAAGTACATTTCTTATACCAGATTATGAGCCGGTGAAACTCTTCTTGTAATAGAAGAGTTTTTTTATGTAAATTGAACGAGCTAGAACAATTATCACGATTAGCTTGTTCTAATTTTGAAAGTACGAACTTACAATAATAATAGACAGGCAGCATAGAGGAGGGAATAGCGTGAGGAAAGTTATTGGGTGGTCGCTTTTTTTATACGTTGGGTTTGCGTTACTTATATATTGGTATTTATTTGGATGGAATCATGAGCTCATTCCGGACATGTATAAAGGAACGAGTGCAGATCCAGAAACCTTTATGAATGCGAGGGAGCTTACGCTAAGTCAAGATTATTCGCGTGTGAAAAATTTACTGTTCTTTTTAGCGACGCCTCTTGAATGGATTATTTTATTATTTGTACTCGTGCTCGGTATTTCAAAAAAGTTTGAGAAATGGTCGAAGGAAACGACCAAAATAAATGTCTTACAAGTTGCGATTTATTTCTTTTATTTATCACTACTAACAACAGTTCTTGCATTACCGATGCAATGGATCGGGCGTAAAGTGTCCGTTGATTACGGAATATCTACGCAAAGCACACAAAGCTGGATAAAAGATCATGTCATCGATTTTTGGGTGAACTATGCGACTATGTTACTCATTGTTACGGTTTTGTTATGGCTCATCCGTAAATTCCCGAAGAGATGGTGGCTAGCAGGATGGGCGCTCTCTGTACCATTTACAATCTTTTTAACGTTCGTGCAACCTGTTGTAATTGATCCACTTTATAATGATTTCTCGACGCTAAAAAATAAGGAATTAGAAACGAAAATTTTAGCGATCGCAGATAAAGCTGATATTCCAGCTAAACACGTATATGAAGTAAATATGTCGGAAAAAACGAATTCGTTAAATGCGTACGTAACGGGAATTGGCCCTAACGCCCGTATTGTAATGTGGGATACAACACTTAAGCAATTAAAAGATAAAGAGATTTTATTTATTATGGCTCATGAAATAGGGCATTATGTTATGAAACATATATATTGGGGCGTTGCGAGCTATGTGTTGCTATCGTTTATAGGTATGTATTTAATTAGTCGTATTATAAATATGTGTATTCGAAAATGGGGAGATACACTGCAAATTCCAAAATTAGCATGTTTCTCAATTTTACCTTTATTTTTCTTAATTTCCTCTTTATTATCTTTTGCAGCACAACCAGCAACAAACTACGTTTCTCGTATAGAAGAACGAGCGGCAGATCAATACGCTTTAGATATGACGAAAGATGGAAATTCAGGTGTGAAAACTTTTCAATATTTATCAAAGACGAGCTTAAGCCAAGTGAATCCGCCTGCATTAGTGAAGTTTTTCTTATATACACATCCACCAATTTTCGAAAGAATTCATACGTTTGAACAATATGAAAAACAAAAAAAAAAGAAGTAGCGATTATGCTACTTCTTTTTTATAGAAATATAAGTTTGGTATTAGGAATATTTACCATTGCTTTTTATTGTGATTTTGTAAATAATAAGCTATAAAATTCTAAAAATCTATATATAAAGGAATAAAGGTGGAAATATGTATTTTTTACAAAATTTAAAAGTGAAACATAAATTATTCTTACTTATCTCATTAGCAGTTTTGGGCATGGCAATTATGAGTTGTGTAGCAATTAATTCTATTAATAAGATTAAGCGCGATACAGAGGTTGTAGTAGATGATTATCAAAATTCTGCAGTTTTATTAGAAGGAATGCTTCGTACACAAAATTCACTAGAATATAACTTACTAGAATTAATTACAACGTCACAAAATGAGGGGACAAATAAAGAAGGGATTATTGGTAATGTTGAAAAGGATCTTAAAAAATATGATTCTTTATTAAAAGAATATGATGATGGCGTTAATTTAAGTAAGCAAGAGGATGAGCTGTTTCAGAAGATGAAGAAATCTTTGCCAAGTTATATGGAGACATATAAGAAGTTGTTTGACAAAGCAAAGGGAACAAATGAATCTCAAATGGTAAACGAATTTCAAAAGGACTTAAAACCGAAGGGAGTAGAGTTAGCTGCTTATGCTGTAGATTTAGAAGAGTATGTTTCAAATTTAGCTGACCAAGTATTTAAAGATTCTCAAAAAATGATAGATCGGTCCGTTATTACCTTTATCATTCTTGCAGTAGTTACTACAATCATTATATGTATAGTAAGTTATATTATTAGCAAACTTATAGTTGCTCCTTTACAAACGGTTAGTCGTATGATGGAAAGAGCAAAAGAGGGAGATTTAACTGTACATGGTGATTATAATGCTAAAGATGAATTAGGTATATTAGTAAGTGATTTTAACGAGATGATTGCAGGGCTAAGAACAAATATGCAAGAAGTAGAGAATAATATTCAGCTTTTATTCCAACATGCAGACGGAGTAGTATCTGCATCAGAAGTATCTAGCGGTGCAGCAAAGAAAATCACTATGGATATTGAAGAAGTTGCCAATGGCGCAGAGAGCCAAATGCAAGCAATGGAACAAACTGCGGGTGCGATGGAAGAGTTGACACAAGGAATGCAGAGCATAGTGAATACATCATCCTCTGTAAATGAATTGTCTGCTCAATCAGCATTAGATGCAGAGAGTGGTAACAAATTAATGAAACAAATGATTCAACAGATGGATACAATCCAAAATTCAGTACATAGCGGTGTGAAACAAGTAGAGACTATGAAAGAACAATCAGAAGAAATTGTTAAAATCATTGATGTTATGCAAGGTATTACCTCTCAGATTAACTTATTAGCATTAAATGCCGCAATTGAGGCTGCACGTGCTGGAGAAAGTGGTAGAGGATTTGCAATTGTGGCAGATGAAGTAAGAAAATTAGCAGAACAATCTAGTCATTCTGCAAAACAAATTGAGAAACTTATTATTCAAGTTATGGGAACAACGAACCATACGGTAGACATGATGGGGAAAGTAGATAATGAGGTACAGGCAGGTACACAAGTAGTGATGAATACAGAAAAAGTATTTGGAAAAATCACTGAAAAAGTGCAGCAAGTATCTAATCAAATTCAAACTGTATCTATGTCTACAGATGAAATTGCAGCGAGTAGTGAGGAGATTTCTGCTTCTGCAGAAGACATGGCTCAAATTTCCCAAAGATCATCTGATCGAACTGATAGGGTAAAAGAGTCTATTCATCAGCAAGAAAAATCAGTTCAAGAAATCTCAGTTTCAATTGAGCATCTGCATAGCGTAGCAGGAGGATTAAAGCAGATTGTTTCACAATTTACTCTTCAAAAATAGTATATTTAAGTTTATATATAGTGAAATTCCTCTGAATAAATAGCAAAAAAATCATCCTTTATAAGAAATAAAGGATGATTTTTTTATTATGAAAATTTGGTGTGAACTCTACTTTTTACATTCTATTTTTTTACAGTTTTTCAATTGTGATATATAATGATATATATAATGTTTTTAGAATTTTTAGTTTATAAAGAGATGATTGTAGGGGGAGGAGAAAATTGTTTCATTCAAAATCAATGCCGGCTATAAAAATGATCCTTTCGATGTCTATTTTCGGATCGATTGGATTTTTTTCTGTCCAAACGGGTTTACCATCTTTCGAATTAGTATTTATTCGTTGTATTTGTGCGACTTTATTTTTAACGCTATGTTGGTTTGCAACAGGACAATATAAAAATGAGAAATGGAATAAAAAAGAAATTGTACAAATATTAGCGTGTGGCGTATTTCTCGTTTTTAACTGGGTGTTTTTATTTAAAGCGTTTGAACTCATGTCGATTACAATTGCGATTTCAGTGTATCATCTCGCTCCAATTATCGTATTAATGATCGGTAGTATCGTATTTAAAGAGAGACTTACAGTATTTGCTGTTATGTCCATTGTTATTTGTTTTATCGGCACAGTGTTAGTAGCTGGAGTGGACGGTAGTATGTCGCTTGAGAAATTAATGTCATCTGGAATGGTATGGGCACTTCTTGCGGCTTTATTTTATGCTTTTACAACGTTGCTCGGAAAAGGAATTAAGCATACGAGTGCATATGCGATGACCTTTTTACAAACGTTTTTAGGTATATTTTTATTGCTACCATTCGTAGATTTCGGGAAGTTTCAAGGATTAACAGAGATGAACTGGATGATGATTACTGCGACAGGACTTATACATACTGGGTTTGTATATTACTTATTTTTTGACAGTTTAAGAGATTTACCGACGAGACTTATTTCTGTATTAGTGTTTTTAGATCCTGCTGTTGCAATTTTGTTAGATACGATCTTTACTGGATTCAGACCGACGAGTATGCAAATTGTAGGGATTGCCTTAATATTTGTAGGAATGGCATTTACTTTCTGGAAGCCGAGGGATGAAAGAGTGAAAGTGTACTCAGAAGCATAATATTTACCGGGATTAAAAGTAGCTACGTCATTAACGTTAATAGGTGGAATGTTTTTTAGTGCAAATGGACAATATTTGCACTTTTTTTGTCTGAAAAATGAAGTTTTTATAAGCAAAGGATTTAATGAAAATCTTATAGAATATGTTAGTGTACAACATTGTAAATCCTTTGAAACTGAAGAAGGATTTACAGAGTATACGTCATAATAATTTGTCTATGATTCGGTATACCAATTGAAATGAGGACGGATTTGCTTCCCTTTAGTAGTAATCTTCAAAATAATAGATGTTAAAAATGAATGTATTACATGAGATTTGCAAATACAGCATATGTAATATGGAAAAAGAATGTAGTCTATTATTTTCCATTTTAATAAAATGGAAATGAAGGAGAGAGGGCAATGAAGAAAAGAATGTTGCGTATAATGACGGTAGCGACTATTATGGGTGGTTTATTATTAAATGTAAATGTTCCTAATATAAAAGCAGAAGAGTATCCAGAAATGATTGTATTTGATGATGTTCCAGTAGGCTATTGGGCATATGAATATATTATAGAGGTTGCATATAATAAAGTTATGCTAGGTTATGGAAATGGGAAATTTGGTGTTGGCGATAATGTAACGCGAGAACAAGTGGCGGCAGTACTGTATCGCGCACTTAATATAAAAAATGAAGGACCGTTACATAATCCGTATAAAGATATTTCTGAAAGATCAACAATGTTTCCAAAGGAAATTTTAGCGTTAACAGAACATGGTATTTTTAAAGGTGATGAGAAGGGGAATTTCAGACCGGGGGAAACGATAACACGTGCAGAAGTAGCACAAGTCCTTACACGAGCATTTTCATTTGAAGTGAAGAAGAAACATACATTTGCAGATGTACCAAATAATTATTGGGCAAAAAATGCAATTAGTGCATTGCAATCTAATAATGTCATAATAGGAACAGGGAATGGGAAATTTGAACCAAATAAATTTGTAACACGTGAGCAATATGCAGCATTTTTATATAAGGCTATTATTAATTTTCATTTGAAAGATGAGAAGTATTAAGCGGAAATTCAAAAGTTGTTTAATAGAAAGGTGAAAATATTTTAATTATAGTAATATGTTATTTTGAAAAAAGTGCAAAAGTTTTGCGCTTTTTTTATTTAATTCATGTATATTTATTCACTTTAATACAAAACATGAATTTACCAAAAATGAAAAAAACAGGTGTGTTAAAGTGACAATTCATAAGAAAAAGATATTATTTAGTAACTTTATTATCAACGAAGTGTAAAGGAAAGTATGTGAAAAGATGTTCACAAAATAGACAAAACTTATATAAATAAGTATATTGATACTTTTTTATTAATTCTTTATAGTAGAAAAAAGTATGTTTTTAGGGGGAAAATGCGGTGAAGAAAAAGTTTTTAAAAATAGCAACGGCTTTAACAATTATGGGTGGAGTTGTATTAAGTGCAGAAGGTACTAAAGTAAATGCTGAAGTAGTTGTGAAGCAACAACAACAAGCAAATTCTGTTGTATTTAAAGATGTACCAAAAGGTCATTGGTCTTTTGAAGCTATTCACACTCTAGCAGGCTGGGGAATCATTAATGGTTATGGAGATGGGAAGTTTGGTTTTGGTGATGATGTAACACGTGAGCAAGTAGCGGCTTTAATTTATCGTACGATTGATTTTAGCGAAGTGTTTGAGGAAGGCGACGTACTTGAGAATCCATACAAAGATATTAATGAAAACTCAACAATGTTCATAGAAGAAATTTTAGTATTAACAGAAGTAGGTATCTTAAAAGGTGATGGAACTGGGAACTTTAGACCGAAGGATACGCTAACACGTGCGGAAATGGCACAGGTTCTTACGAATGCTTTTGAATTAGAAGCAAAGGGACCTCATACTTTTAATGATGTTCTAACAGATTCATGGGCAAACAATGCAATTAGCGCAATACAAACAAATAATATTACAATTGGAATAGGAGAAAATAAATTTGGTCCGTCTATGAGCGTAAAGCGCGAACAATACGCACAGTTTTTATATAGAGCCATTTCGAATGATATGGCACAGCAATAAAAAATAATACATAAAGGCCACTGTTGTATAGCAGTGGCCTTTTTTTGCGCGAAAGAAAGGCGGTTTGAAAAAAAATGAAGTGAATTTTCAAAAAAAACTTCCTTTTCTGAAGATTTGTTATATAATATAAAACATAAAATTAAATCTGTTATAAGACAGTTTAAGAAGGGGATGCTAATATGTCGACGCAAACTTCACGGGTTACACTGGCCGGAGAAATGTTACCAGCGTACAACGAAATATTGACACCTGAGGCGCTTAGTTTTTTAAAGGAACTGCATGAAAATTTCAATGAACGCCGCACGGAACTTTTAAAAAAGCGTGTGGAGAAACAAAAAAGAATTGATGCAGGGGAGTTTCCTACGTTTTTAGAAGAAACCAAGCATATACGTGAAGGGGATTGGACAATTGCCCAGCTTCCGAAAGATTTAGAGGATCGCCGCGTGGAGATTACTGGGCCGGTGGATAGAAAGATGGTCATTAACGCTTTAAATTCAGGAGCACATCTTTTTATGGCAGACTTTGAAGATTCGAATGCACCAACTTGGAGAAATGCTGTCGAAGGTCAAATTAACTTACGAGATGCGAGTAAGGGAACGATTTCATATAAAAATGAAAACGGAAAAGAATATCGTTTAAATAGTAAAACAGCTGTATTAATTGTGCGTCCGAGAGGGTGGCATTTAGAAGAAAAACATATGCAAGTTGACGGCAAGAACATGTCTGGCAGTTTAGTAGATTTTGGTTTGTACTTTTTCCATAATGCGAAGACGCTTTTAGCAAAAGGAAGTGGCCCATACTTTTACTTACCGAAAATGGAAAGTTACTTAGAGGCAAGATTATGGAATGACGTTTTCGTATTCGCTCAAAAGTATATCGGTATTCCGAACGGAACGATTAAAGCGACTGTGTTAATAGAAACGATTCACGCTTCATTTGAAATGGATGAAATTTTGTATGAACTAAGAGATCATTCTGCTGGTTTAAACTGCGGACGATGGGATTATATATTTAGTTTCTTAAAGAGCTTCCGTAATCATAATGAATTTTTACTTCCGGATAGAGCGCAAGTCACGATGACAGCGCCGTTTATGCGCGCGTATTCTTTGAAAGTTATTCAAACGTGTCATCGTCGTAACGCGCCAGCAATCGGAGGGATGGCGGCGCAAATCCCAATTAAAAATGATCCAGAAGCAAATGAGGCAGCTTTCGAGAAAGTGCGTGCTGATAAGGAGCGCGAAGCTTTAGACGGTCATGATGGGACTTGGGTTGCCCACCCGGGACTTGTACCGGTTGCAATGGAAGTATTTAATCACATAATGAAAACGCCAAATCAAATTTTTAGAAAGCGTGAAGGAATACGTGTAACAGAAAAGGATTTATTAGAAGTACCGATGGGAACGATTACAGAAGGTGGTCTTCGTACGAATATTAACGTCGGTATTCAATATATTGCATCTTGGTTGAGCGGGCGGGGAGCAGCTCCAATTTATAACTTAATGGAAGATGCAGCAACAGCAGAAATATCAAGAGCACAAGTATGGCAGTGGATTCGTCATGAGGGTGGAAAGCTAAGTGATGGCCGTAATATCACTTTTAAATTAATGGAAGAATTGAAAGAAGAAGAACTAGCAAAAATAGAAAGAGAGATTGGTAAGGAAGCATTTAATAAGGGGAGATTTGAAGAAGCTACAAAACTGTTTACAAACCTTGTTCGTAATAACGAGTTCATGCCGTTTTTAACATTACCGGGTTATGAAATTTTATAAGAAACAAGAAAAGGGGATGGAACATATGAAAAACGAAAGAATTGATAAATTGCAGGAAAGCTGGGAATTAGATACGCGCTGGAAAGGGATAACACGTCCATATACAGCTGAAGATGTAATTCGTCTGCGCGGATCGATTGATATTGAACATACGTTAGCGCGCTGCGGTGCAGAGAAGCTTTGGAAATCACTTCATACAGAAGATTATATTAATGCACTTGGGGCATTAACAGGAAACCAAGCGATGCAACAAGTGAAGGCTGGATTAAAAGCAATTTATTTAAGCGGTTGGCAAGTAGCGGCAGATGCGAACCTTTCTGGACATATGTATCCTGACCAAAGCTTATACCCAGCGAACAGTGTGCCAGCTGTTGTAAAACGAATTAACCAAACACTTCAACGTGCTGATCAAATTCAGCATATGGAAGGTAGCGGTGATACGGATTATTTCGTTCCAATTGTGGCGGATGCTGAAGCTGGGTTTGGTGGACAGTTAAACGTATTTGAATTAATGAAAGGGATGATTGAAGCTGGTGCATCTGGCGTGCACTTTGAAGACCAATTATCTTCAGAGAAAAAATGCGGGCATTTAGGCGGAAAAGTATTATTACCGACGCAAACAGCGGTGCGTAATTTAATTTCGGCACGTCTTGCTGCGGATGTAATGGGTGTACCAACAATTATCGTCGCAAGAACAGATGCAGATGCGGCAGATTTAATTACGAGCGATATCGATCCAGTTGATCAAGAGTTTATTACAGGCGAAAGAACGCCAGAAGGGTTTTATCATACGAAAGCAGGTCTTGATCAAGCAATTGCACGTGGTTTAGCGTATGCGCCGTATGCAGATCTCGTTTGGTGTGAAACGTCGGAGCCAAATTTAGAAGATGCAAAACGCTTTGCGGACGCAATTCATAAGAAATATCCAGGGAAGCTACTTGCTTACAACTGTTCCCCTTCTTTTAACTGGAAACAAAAATTAGATGAAAAAACGATTGCAAGCTTCCAAAAAGAAATTGCATCGTACGGTTATAAATTCCAGTTCGTAACGCTTGCTGGATTCCATTCATTAAATTACGGCATGTTTGAATTAGCGCGTGGTTATAAAGAGCGCGGCATGGCAGCGTACTCTGAATTACAACAAGCAGAGTTCGCAGCAGAGAAATACGGTTACTCTGCAACGCGCCATCAACGCGAAGTAGGAACAGGATACTTTGATGAAGTAGCACAAGTGATTACAGGCGGTACTTCATCAACGACTGCTCTAAAAGGATCCACAGAAGAAGAACAGTTTACGAAATAAAGGTATAAGTAGGTGCCCCAAAAAATATTTTTGGGGCACTTTTCTTATTTATTATTACGTCGCTGACATTGTTAAACTTTGTCGGAAAGTTGATGTAATTTTATTTGTCGTCGTATTGTGGGACGTTCACTTCTATTTAAAATATCCAATCCAATATAGTGAATATACCAACGATAGCAGTAAAAAGAAGGAATACGAATAATGATAGACAGCCCCATGTAAATAGTTTGTCTTTCCATGTTTCTTCATAATCATCAATTAGTTCCTCTATCACTTTTTTCTGCAATGGCTGTAAGGGACGTTCGGTGTGTAGTCCTGTAATAATGTTACGATCTCCTTTGAATTTTAGAGCACGTACAATATGATAAGAGTCGTTTCCCATCGATTTTTCAAATTGTAGACATGCCGCGTGCATAACATCTGTTTTCTCTTTTTCAAGATACCAATACCGTCCAGCCATTTCTGGGTATTGTAATGTAAAGTAAATGTCACCGAGTTTTTTCCTAAGTGCTAATTCATTCGGATAAGTAGTGATTAATCCGTGTAATCTATCTCTTGCTTTTCCAAGGTTGTTATTTTCAATATCTTTTTCAATTCTCTTTAATGTTTTTTTAGGGATTATTTCTGTCATACACGCCTCCTTATTAGAATAGGTATGGTTATATTTTATAAGAAATACTAAAATTTAGAAATTTTATTTTTAAAAAGATTGTACATTCTATTTTAAGTGTGTTATGATAATACCAGTTGAATAATTAAATTAAGCAATCCATATATTATCAAATGCCGAAAACAAACGGGAAAAAGTATGTGAGAACTAGTTTATGTTTCGAATTTGATAATGTGTGGATTCTTTTTTTATACATGAAGACTAAATAAAATGTATTTTCGTAGGAGGAAATAATTATGACAGTTACAGGACAAGTAAAATGGTTTAACAACGAAAAAGGCTTCGGTTTCATCGAAGTTCCAGGCGAAAACGATGTATTCGTACATTTCTCTGCAATCGAAACTGATGGTTTCAAATCTTTAGAAGAAGGCCAAAAAGTTAGCTTCGAAATCGAAGATGGCAACCGTGGACCTCAAGCTAAAAACGTAATCAAACTATAATTTTATAGTTTATTATAGAAAAAAGGATGGCTTATGCCATCCTTTTTTTTGTTGTTGAGATATACGATATTTATATTAGTAATAAAGACAGCCTAAAAAGTACGATTGAAGAAATAAAGGCGTACTCGAAAACTTATGAAAATGATAAAGTGACGGTAATTGATTTGAGGAAGTCTCATTCTCGGTATTTAGATCAAGAACCATATATAATCATAGTACAGGTTGAAAGAGATACAGAGAATCTTGGAAGAAAAAATAGTAGGTTTTTTTGAGGATGAAGAAGAATGAAGGAAATGGCAATCGGTATGTAAAAAGGGCTTTCCGTAAAGGAAGGCCTTTTAGTGTTCTTTCACAGCTTTTTTCTTTTCACGTTTCTTGCATTCTGGACATTTAGATTTACGAAAAGGCTTCGCGAAGAACAGTAAAATAAAAAATAAACCGAATATAATACTCGCTGAATTTTTTACGATAACAATGCTACTATTTTTCATTTGAATTGTTGGATGATCTTGCTTTTCTTCCATGAGAGACCTCCGTATATTTGATTTATATTTTAATTATAGCAAAATTAATTGCTGTAATTATATGAAAAGGGGAATGTGTTAAATATATTACAAATGATATAAATTCTTTTTTCGTATATAGAATCCTCTTTTTATACAGATTATTCTTTTGATATCCATATATTTTTATTAACATATTTGTATTATATTTGATTTATTATAAGTATTTGTAAAGAATCGCAGAATGTAAACCATTTCCTTTTCGTAGGTGCTACTATAAAAGGGAAATGAAGAAGGGAAATTAAATAGCAATTGAAAATTTAAAAAAGAGAGGTGAAAAATCTGTTACTAACAAAAGAGCGAGTATAGATAAAAATATTCTTAGCGTGCAAAAACTACATACTCTAAGGATATACATTTGCCTATATTTGTAGTAGCAGACAGTAGACTATGGAAAGTAAAGTAGAACGTTATGTCGAAAACTATGTTGTAAGCAAAAATACAATGGCCTTACTTCCTGTTGTTCTAGGAGAAAAGAAAGTTGTTACGCGAATTGTAGAAATGGAAGATTCTTTTTTCGTATTTCAAAAGCCTCTTGATATTATAGAGAGAAGTTGCCGGAAGCATGGTTCCAGTTTCTTTGGAAGAAAAGAAGGAACGAAGGAGTTAACTCGTATTACACATAAAGCTCCTATCGCAATTAGCCCGACAGATCAACTTTATTTTTTCCCTACGTATTCTTATTCTCGAAAAGAGTGTGCGTGGTTATCTCATTTTCATATTGAAGATAATAAAGAATTAAAAGATGGAAATCTTATTATTAGATTTATAAATGGTTTCGCTGTGAAACTAGAAATATCAAAAAGTAGCTTTGAAAATCAGCAAAATCGTACAGCGAAATTACGGACAGAGTATGAAGATCGTAAGAAAAAACAAGGAAATCCTTGCTTTAAAGAGATTGATAAAAATGAAGAATCTAAATTAACACCAGCATATGAGAAAGTGTATTTTGTGAAGGAAGGCGAAGTGTGAAAGGGAGAGGATGGGGGGACTCATCCTTTTTATTTGTCTGTTTTTGTCGGAAAGTCGATGAAAATCAAATTGTGGTCGATGTATTCAGAAAATCACCAGTGTAATTTCATTTACCGAAAAAATCATCAAAAAATATTGTTCCTCAAACAACCAAACGTACAACAAACCTTGTCGAATATTGAAAGATTATCATAGCATAATAATGAAGGAATTCTAGCGAATGATATGGAAACTTTAATAAATACATCTCCATATGTCGTATCTACCATTTCCTCTTTCATTTAAGCGATGATACAGTAGAGGTAGTAATTAGAGTAAAGGGGTAAAGTGTAGAATGGATTTTCAAACGATCAAAGAGTATTTCTCACCAGAAAATATGGATCATATTGTTGAAAGTTATCGTGCGTTCGGACCGCTTCTCGGTATTGGCTTACCGATGATAGAGGCGCTTATTCCGGCATTGCCACTCATTGTGTTTGTGTTGGCGAATGCTGTTGCATTTGGTTTTTGGTTCGGTTTTCTTTATTCATGGATTGGGTCAGTAATTGGTGCAATGCTTGTATTTTTCATTATTCGTAGCTTTGGAAGAAGTCGTTTCTTTTCTTTTGTAAATAAGCATGAGAGAGTGCGAAAAGCGATGGGATGGATTGAAAGAAAAGGGTTCGCGCCAATCTTTGTTATATTTTGTTTTCCGTTCACACCATCTGCGCTTATAAATGTTGTAGCTGGTTTGTCTCGCATTAGCGTAAAACAGTTTGGACTAGCATTAGCATTTGGAAAGCTTGTTATGATCTTTATTTTAACGTATATCGGTCATGATTTAGTGTCATTTATTCATAAGCCGGTGAAATCGGTTATTGTGGGCGTTGTTATTTTCATTTTATGGTATGTCGGTAAAAAAATTGAAGTAAAGTTAGAACTACATTAGGAAAAGTCTTCTTTGTAAAGATAAGCTTCATCATTAAAGGGCGAGGGGAGAAGCGAATGAAGAAAACTTTGAAAAAAGAAGGGCTAGAGTGGGTAAGAACAATTTTAATTGGTGTACTATTAGCTGTATTTTTTCGAACGTTTTTCTTTTCAACGTACGTTGTAGAGGGGAAGTCAATGATGCCGACATTGCAAGATGGAAATATGCTCGTTGTGAATAAGGTGAGTTATCAAGTAGGGGACTTGAATCGATTTGATGTCGTCGTTTTTCATGCGAATAAAAAAGAGGACTATGTAAAGCGAATTATCGGTTTACCTGGGGATCATATCGAATATAAGCATGATAAATTATATATAAACGGACAATTCGTGGATGAACCTTATTTAGAGACGTATAAGAAAGAGACAAATGGACGGCAATTAACAGGCGATTTTAAACTAGAAGAGTTAACGAAAGAAAAGTTTGTACCACCCGGTTCTATTTTTGTAGTTGGTGACAACCGCCTTGGTAGCTGGGATAGTAGGCACTTCGGCTTTGTGAAAGCTGATACAGTTGTCGGTAAAGTTGATTTACGATATTGGCCGATTCAAGAGGTACAAACGAATTTCTCAAAAGGCTGATATAATAAAATGAAGTATAAGGAAAAGACAAACGAGTATGTTTGTCTTTTTTATCGTCCTATAATACAATTGTGATAGCAAACTAACGTTCGTTATGTAAGTGAAAGGTGGGGTTTCATGTCACTTCGATTTGTGATTGGTAGAGCTGGAAGTGGAAAAAGTACACTTTGTTTACACGAAGTGCAAGAAGAGTTAAAACAGCGCCCAAGAGGGAAAACAATATTATATCTTGTGCCAGAACAGATGACATTCCAAACGCAGCAGGCGTTAATTGGGAGTGAAGAGGTAAGAGGTTCTATTCGGGCACAAGTTTTTAGTTTCTCGCGATTAGCGTGGAAGGTGCTGCAAGAAGTTGGCGGAGCGAGTCGTCTTCATATTGATGAAGCTGGTGTACATATGTTGCTTCGTAAAATTGTAGAATCTCGTAAAGATGGATTATCGGTGTTTCAAAAAGCAGCGGAGCAAAACGGTTTCTTTGAACATCTTGGTAGTATGATTGCTGAGTTTAAACGTTACAATGTGACGCCGTCTAACGTATATGAAATGTGGCAACAATTAGACACGCATAGCAGTAGTGCAGAGCAAAAGCTACTAGCGAATAAAGTGTATGATTTACAGTTACTATATGATGATTTTGAACGTGCTTTAATCGGAAAGTATTTAGATTCAGAAGACTACTTACAATTATTAATTGAGAAGCTTTCAGACTCTGAGTATGTAAAAGGCGCGGAAATTTATATAGATGGATTCCATTCATTTTCTCCTCAAGAGCTAGAAATCGTTAGAGGGCTAATGAGATTAGGAACAAGAGTAACAATAACATTAACGATAGATGAAAAAACGTTAGCGCAGCCAGTGAATGAACTAGATTTATTTTATGAAACGACGTTAACGTATGAACGAATAAAACAAGTAGCGCGTGAAGAGAAAATAGAAATTGAAAAAACAATTCCACTTATGGAACAACCGCGTTTTCATTCTCCAGCATTAGCTCATTTAGAAACGCATTATGAAGCGCGTCCGAATGAAAAGTATCATGGTGAAGCGAGTGTAACAATTAGTACAGCAGCTAATTTACGAGCTGAAGTAGAAGGTGTAGCTCGTGAAATTAGAAGACTTGTGGCGGATGAAGACTATCGTTACCGAGATATCGCAGTCCTTCTTCGTAACGGAGAAAGTTATTACGACGTAATGCGAACGTTATTTACGGATTATAATATCCCGCATTTCATCGATGAAAAACGCCCAATGTCACATCATCCGCTAGTAGAATGTATTCGTTCTGCACTCGAGATTATTAGCGGGAATTGGCGTTATGATGCAGTATTTCGCTGCGTGAAAACAGAGCTTTTATATCCATTAGATGTAAGAAAAGAAGCGATGCGCGAAGAGATGGATGAGTTTGAAAACTACTGTTTAGCGTACGGTGTACAAGGGAAGAGATGGACTTCTGAAGATCCGTGGATGTATCGTCGTTATCGTTCTCTTGATGATGCGAGCGAAATGATAACAGACAGTGAGCGTGAAATGGAAGAGAGAATAAATCGACTTCGCGACGTTGTAAGAACGCCAGTTATTCGTATGCAAAAAAGACTGAAGCGTGCTGGAACAGTTATGCAAATGTGCGAAGCGGTATATTTATTTTTAGAGGAGCTTGACGTTCCGAAAAAACTAGAAGAATTACGTGTTCGTGCAGAAGAAAATGGAGATTTCTTATTTGCGACAGACCATGAGCAAGTATGGGAAGAAGTGATGAATCTTCTTGATACGTTCGTTGAGATGCTTGGCGAAGAGAAGATGTCCCTTTCAATGTTTACGGAGGTTATGTCGACAGGACTTGAGGCACTTCAATTTGCGAACATTCCGCCGTCACTAGATCAAGTGTTAGTTGCTAATATTGATCATTCTAGATTATCAGATATTAAAGCGACGTTCATTATTGGAGTAAATGAAGGAGTGATTCCAGCAGCGCCTATGGATGAAGGTATGCTTTCTGATGAGGAAAGAAATGTTCTCACCGCTGCAGGTATCGAATTAGCACCAACGACGAGACAAACTTTATTAGAAGAACAGTTCGTTATGTATCAAATGGTGACGAGAGCATCTGAGAAGTTATACATTTCCTGTCCGCTTGCGGATGAAGAAGGAAAGACGTTACTTGCTTCTAGTTTTATTAAAAAAATAAAAAGAATGTTCCCTGATGTGAAAGAATCGTTTATTACGAATGATGTAAATGACTTATCGCGTTCGGAACAAATCTCATATGTAGCAACGCCAGAAGTAACGTTGTCTTATGTCATGCAGCAACTGCAAACGTGGAAGCGATACGGATTTGAAGGCAATTTAGACTTTTGGTGGGACGTATATAACTTCTACGTTACTTCAGATGAATGGAAGCAAAAAAGTAGCCGTGTGTTATCAAGTTTATTCTACCGAAATCGTGCACAGAAACTAAGTACAGATGTAAGTAGGGATTTATATGGAGATACAATTAAGGGAAGCGTTTCTCGTATGGAACTATTTAATCGCTGTGCGTACGCTCATTTTGCCCAGCACGGTTTATCGCTAAGAGAGCGTGATATTTTCAAACTTGATGCGCCAGATATCGGTGAATTATTCCATGCAGCGCTGAAGAGAATTGCAGACAAGCTATTACGTGAAAATCGGACTTGGGCGGATTTATCAATAAAAGAGTGTGAACACCTTTCTGCTTTAGTAATAGAAGAAATTGCACCGTTATTACAAAGACAAATTTTATTAAGTTCGAACCGTCATTTCTATTTAAAGCAAAAACTACAACAAATCATTTTCCGTACGTCACTTATTCTTCGTGAACATGCGAAGTCGAGTGGATTTGTACCAGTTGATTTAGAAGTACCGTTCGGTATGGGCGGGACTGGATCTCTTCCGCCAATGGAATTTGCGTTGCCAAATGGTGTGAAGATGGAAGTAGTTGGCCGTATTGACCGTGTTGATAAGGCTGAAGATGAGAGTGGTACGTTCCTTCGTATTATTGATTATAAATCAAGTTCGAAAGCGTTAGATTTAACAGAAGTGTATTACGGACTCGCACTTCAAATGTTAACGTATTTAGATGTTGTTACTTCAAATGCACATACGTGGATGAAAAAGGGCAGTACTGCATCACCGGCGGGTGTATTGTATTTCCATATTCATAACCCGATTGTTGAGATGAAAGGCGATGCATCTGAAGAAGAAATTGAGAAAGAAATTTTAAAGAAATTTAAAATGAAAGGTCTCGTACTAGGAGATGCTGACGTTGTGCGTTTAATGGATAATAAACTTTCAACAGGAAGCTCTGATATTATTTCTGCTGGTCTGAAAAAAGATGGTAGTTTTAGTGCGCGTTCTAGCATTGCAAGTGAACAAGAGTTTAACGTACTTCAAAAATATGTACACCACTCGTTTGAAAATATCGGAAAAGACATTACAGAAGGTGTTATCGATATTGCTCCTTACAAAAAGGGGAATAAAGCGGCATGTACGTTCTGTAACTTCAAATCTGTTTGTCAATTTGATGAATCACTTGAAGATAACCAATTCCGTACGTTAAAAGATATGAAAGATAGCGAAGCGATGGAGAAAATTAGAGAGGAGGTTGGCGGAGAATGATAGAAAATTGGCCTCAGAAACCAGAAGGTAGTCAATGGACAGATGACCAGTGGAAAGCGGTTGTAGCGAACGGACGTGATATTTTAGTCGCAGCGGCAGCTGGATCAGGGAAAACAGCGGTATTAGTTGAACGTATTATTAAAAAGATTATAAGTGAGGAAAATCCAGTCGATGTCGACCGCCTGCTCGTTGTAACATTTACGAATGCAGCAGCGCAAGAAATGAAAAATCGAATTGGGGAAGCGTTAGAAAAAGTATTAATTGATGGGCCAGGTTCACAGCATATAAGAAAGCAGCTTAGCTTATTAAATAAAGCTTCCATTTCTACAATTCATTCATTTTGTTTACAAGTTATTAGAGGATATTATTACATGCTTGATGTCGATCCTCGTTTTCGTATTGCGAACCAAACAGAAAATGAGTTATTAAAAGAAGAAGTGCTAGATGACATATTAGAAGAAGAATATGGAATCGAAGATAATAGTATTTTCTTTGAACTAGTTGATCGTTATACGAGTGACCGTAGTGACGATGACTTACAACGAATGATTTTAGCGCTTCATACAGAATCAAGAGCGCATCCAAACCCGGAGAAGTGGCTTGATAAATTAGTAGAAGCATACGACGTTGAAGGAAAGACGATTGAAGATTTAGTGTACGCTTCTTACTTATTAGAAGATGTGAAGTTTCAGCTTGAAACAGCGGAAAAGCATATTCGTAAGGCGACTGAACTCGCAATGCTTCCTGATGGTCCAGCGCCTCGCGTTGAAACTTTACAAGCGGATTTAGCTTTACTTGGAACGTTATCCTCAGCAGCGAGTGGATCGTGGACAAGCGTTTATGAAGCGATGCAAAATGTATCGTGGCAAACGTTAAAGCGTATTAAAAAAAGTGATTACAACGAAGATGTTGTAAAACAAGTAGATTCTCTTCGTAATAAAGCGAAAGATGAAGTGAAGAAATTACAAGAAGAGCTATTTAGCCGCAGACCCGAAAGTTTCTTACGAGATTTTCAAGATATGCATCCTGTATTAGAAAAACTCGTGAAGCTTGTAAAAGTATTTACAGAGCGTTTCCAAGCGATTAAGCGAGATAAAGGAATGGTCGATTTCACAGATTTAGAGCATTTCTGTTTGCAAATTTTAAGCGAGCAAAGTGAAGGCGGTGAAATGAAGCCGTCAGCAGTAGCACTTCAATATCGTAATAAATTTGCTGAAGTACTAGTTGATGAATATCAAGATACGAACTTCGTACAGGAATCAATTATTAAATTCGTAACGAAAGATTCTGAGAGTGAAGGAAACTTGTTCATGGTTGGTGACGTAAAACAGTCAATCTATCGTTTCCGACTAGCAGAGCCTGGTTTATTCTTAGGAAAATATAAACGTTTCACACAAGAAGGATCGGGCGGCGGAATGAAGATTGACTTAGCGAAAAACTTCCGTAGCCGTCATGAAGTGCTAGCAGGTACGAACTTTATTTTCAAACAAATTATGGGCGAAGAAGTCGGCGAAATCGATTATGATGCTGACGCTGAATTAAAGCTAGGTGCTAGCTATCCAGAAGGTGAAGATGTAGCGGCAGAGCTATTATGTATTCAGCAAACTGAGGAAGAAGTGCAAGACGGTGAAGAAGGTGCCGAAGTAGAAAAAGCGCAGCTTGAAGCTCGTCTTATGGCGCAGCGTATTAAAGCAATGGTCGATTCAGGCTATGCAGTGTATGATCGTAAAACTGATAGTATGCGCCCAGTGCAATATCGTGATTTCGTTATTTTACTTCGCTCCATGCCATGGGCGCCGCAAATTATGGAAGAGTTAAAACTACAAGGAATTCCGGTATATGCTGACCTTGCGACTGGTTACTTTGAAGCGACAGAAGTAAATATTATGATGAACGTATTCCGCGTCATTGATAACCCGATGCAAGATATTCCGCTTGCAGCTGTACTTCGTTCACCGATCGTTGGACTAAATGACGAAGAACTCGCGACGCTTCGTGCTCATGGAAAGAAAGGCTCGTTTTATGAAGTGATGAGCTCATTCTTAAAGGGAGCGCCGCTTGAAGAAGAACAAGAATTACATGATAAATTAGAGTGGTTTTATAACTTACTGCAAGGGTGGCGTGAATTTGCGCGACAACAATCACTTTCCGATTTAATTTGGAAAGTGTACGGTGAGACAGGCTATTACGACTTTGTCGGCGGTTTACCAGCCGGAAAGCAAAGGCAGGCAAACTTACGCGTACTATATGATCGTGCAAGACAATATGAAGCAACATCGTTTAGAGGATTATTCCGCTTCTTACGTTTTATTGAGCGTATTTTAGAACGCGGAGATGATATGGGAACGGCGAGAGCTCTTGGAGAACAAGAAGATGTTGTTCGCATTATGACGATTCATAAAAGTAAAGGGCTAGAGTTCCCAGTCGTATTTGTAGCTGGACTTGGTCGCCGTTTTAATACACAAGATTTAATGAAGCGTTTCTTACTTCATAAAGATTTCGGTTTCGGTTCACAATTTATCGATCCTCGTAAACGAATTAAATATACGACATTATCGCAACTAGCGATTAAGCGTAAAATGAAGATGGAATTAATTGCGGAAGAAATGCGCGTACTATACGTAGCATTAACACGTGCAAAAGAGAAGTTGATTTTAATTGGAACAGTTAAAGATGCAAATAAAGAAATGGAAAAATGGCTCGATGCAAGAGAGCATAGTGAATGGTTATTACCAGACCATATTCGTGCCGGAGCGTCTTGCTACTTAGACTGGATTGCACCTTCCTTATATAGACACCGTGATAGTGAAATGCTTCTTGAATTAGGACAAGGAAATATTCCAGGCGAAATTTATGAATATAGTGCTAGCTGGAAAGTAGAAGTTGTTGAAGGAAAAGATTTACTTGCACCAGAACCAGTTCAAGAAGAGAAACAAGAGTTATTAGAAGCGCTTCGTGATAAAAAAGCTGTTCCGTTAGAAAGTGAACGGAAAGAAGAAGTGTACGACAGATTGATGTGGGAATACGGGTATGCGGACGCGACATCTCACCGTGCGAAGCAGTCTGTTACAGAAATAAAGAGAAATTATCAATCTGAAGAAGGTAGCGATAACGCCTTTATTAAAAAACTTCGTGCACCAATTAAAACACGTCCGCGCTTTATGGAGAAAAAAGGGCTAACATACGCAGAGCGAGGGACAGCAGTCCATGCCGTTATGCAGCATGTAGATTTGAAGAAACCAATTACGATTGAAGTTCTTCAAGAACAAATTGCAAGAATGGTAAATAAAGAACTATTAACATTTGAACAAGCTGAAGAAATAGCGATTGAAAAGGTAATTTCATTCTTTGACAGTGACTTAGGTAAAAGGGTATTAGCAGCAAAAAGTGTTGAGCGCGAAGTACCATTTACGATGATGCTTTCAGCAGAAGAAGCGTATCAAGATTGGCAAGGGAAGAAAGGCGAATCAATACTTGTCCAAGGGGTTATCGACTGCATGATCGAAGAGGAAGACGGAATTACTTTAATCGACTTTAAAACAGATACGATTGAAGGAAAGTTCCCAGGCGGATTTGATCAAGCGAAACCAATTTTAGAAGACCGATACAAAGTACAGCTTTCACTATATGCAAAAGCACTCGAGAAAAGCTTAAAACATCCTGTGAAAGAGAAATGTTTATATTTCTTTGATGGAAATCATGTTGTAAATATTGACGAATAGAGCTTAGAAAGGGGTTATGGATTATGGCGACGTTAAGAACTTGTGATCAAGGACACGAGTACTACAAAAGTAGCGATTGTCCAACTTGCCCAACCTGTGAGAAAGAGAGAAAGCCAAAAGAAGGCTTTCTTTCTCTTCTTTCAGCACCAGCAAGGCGAGCGTTAGAGCACCATGGAATAACGACTGAAGCAGAACTTTCAAAGTATAGTGAAAAAGAAATTTTGAAACTGCACGGTATAGGGCCAGCATCTTTACCTAAATTGAGAGCGGCTTTAGAAGATAAGGGATTATCATTTAAATAAAAAAACTAATCATTAGCGGGGAGTAGCATCTTAACTAATGATTAGTTTTTATAATCGGTATTAATTAGCTAGATAAACGCGTATAACGAAATCCCATTTTGAAAATCGTAAATCGATGGACAAAACGCTTTAAAAGATGGAGTTATGAAGTATAGAGAACTTGATAAAGAAGATAAGCGAATTGATTATAATATTGAGGAAGGAAGTGCAACACGATGGATTTTGAAACAGTAATGCAAGAGCTTGAAACTCTCGGCAAGGAACGAACTAAAAAAATATACATATCCAATGGTGCAAAGGAGCCACTTTTTGGAGTAGCTACAGGTGCTATGAAACCAATCGCGAAGAAAATAAAAATCAATCAAAGTTTAGCTGAAGAGCTTTATGCTACAGGTAACTATGATGCGATGTACTTTGCAGGCATTATTGCAGATCCAAAAACTATGAAAGAATCGGATTTTGATCGTTGGATGGATGGGGCGTACTTTTATATGCTGTCCGATTATGTGGTAGCAGTAACTTTATCAGAGTCAGATTTTGCACAAGACGTTGCTGATAAATGGATTGCAAGTGGTGACGAACTAAGAATGTCAGCGGGATGGAGTTGCTACTGCTGGCTTTTAGGGAATCGAAAAGACCATGAATTTTCCGAAAGTAAGATTACCAATATGCTAGAAGTTGTGAAAAATACAATTCACGATGCGCCAGAACGAACGAAATCCGCTATGAATAATTTTCTAAACACCGTGGGGATTTCATATGTGCCGCTACATGAAAAGGCAGTTGAAACCGCAAAGGAAGTAGGCATAGTAGAACTAAAACGGGATAACAAGAAAAGTAGTTTTCTAAATGCTTACGAAAGTATTCATAAAGGACTTGATAGAGGAAGACTGGGGTTCAAACGTAAATATGTAAGGTGTTAAAAAACAGAAGGAAAAGCATTAGCTCTATACAAGAAGAGCTAATGCTTTTTTTACGCTGTTCCAATTTGATCTTGGTCTGCAACGTCCGAATCAAATGTATTTGTTGCGCTAACGCCGCTAAAAGTGTTGACGACAAATCCGACATTGGAAGCTCCAGAGCCGTTATAAGCTTTCGTATTTTCTTTCGGAGACACGTTATAAAAATCTCCTAAGTTGAAAGAGCCGTTACTGTTTTGAACGACAAGATTTCCTACAACCGAAGGCATACCATCCACCTACTTTACTAAGCTTTTTAATTACTATATGAATTATTTAGAGGAAGGTTCATCAGTAATAAATTGGCGGATTTGTAGCGTGCGAGAATTATTGAAAACATAGTCAACATTGCCGATTTGGAAGCACGCGGAATTTAAAAGGGTTCGCAAGTGAACATCATTTACTTCAATAAAAGGGCACTCATTTACAATATTTAGTTTTACATCTGTTGTTCGCTTTGGAATTGTAATGTACTCATCTGTAAAGATTTCAAACGCATCAAAACGACCTTCACCTTTTATATAACAAGGGATTTCTCGATGAACGATAAGTGCTCTATTTTTTAATTCTATTTGATTAGAATCCCCGGCCTGGAAGACAGCTGCAACCCCCATAGAAACGATAGAAACATTTTGTACAATTGAAGTATGACGGAGCATAATTTTTCCTCTCCTCAACCTGGAGTCGGAGGGACATCTGTTACTAATGGTACAAATGGCCCCTCTGTAACAGATTCGAATGGCGTATCAAGAATAGAAGAAAGGATGAGAAGGTTTGCATCCCCAATTAAAAATAATGCGGAAGAAGAAACCCCGTTCATTTTAATCTGGCCTACTTTTAACTCGCGGTTTACAACATTTAAATTCATGCATACTCACTCCTTTCGGAAATTGCCCGGTATGTGTTGAATAAAGGAAAGGAACGCCTTGTCAATATCTTGTTTCATCGCTTGAATAATGATGTCTCGTAAATAATCGGGATCTGTGGAAATACCCTCATACGATTGAACTTGTGATAAATAATATGGAAGTCTATGTTCCATCTGTTTTTTTATGTCATCCACCATCATTTGTCGATACATCTCATCAAGCGGCGTTCTCTCTTCTTGTTCAAAATGGAGAATTCGACTATATGCTTCTTCATCTAAATAGCGATGCATTTCTTGGAGGATACCTTGATAAAAGTCTGGATTTGTTTCTGTTTCAGGATTTACTTTTAATGTTTCTGTATCCACTTGAAAATCTTCAATTTGTTGCCCTTTTGTTGAAAATGGATTCAAGCCAATATTTAAAGTGCCGTTTAAATTTTCTACTTTTAATTGATCGAATTTATATTCCACTTTTCCTATAGAAGAGGAGGGACGACTTTTTAACTCATTAAGCTCTTCTTGTAGTAGGCGAACTTGCTCTTCAAGGTTTAGAATAGTTTGCTGCTGTATTTGGAGAGCTTGTTGAAGTTGGTGTAGGTAAGTATATATATCTTGATTCATTTGTGAAACCTCCTTTTCAATAGGGAGGGGAAATATATTCCTGCTATATATTTATGACAAGGATACCTTAAGAAGAACTAGTTGATGGTTTGATGGAAATAATTTGTCCTTTCGCATGTAAAGGGCGAAGCGGTTCTGTAAATCCGCCAGAATTTGAGAATTTAGAAAGAGCCTTAATACTACCTGCAGTTCCAATTTGAAAAACGGAAGAGGTCGTAATGCTATCGATTTTAATGCTGTTAATGATGATACTTTGGTTCACATAAAAATTCAATGCAATCGCCCCCTTTAGTTCGAACCAATTATTGCTTGATCAATTACATCTGAATCATTGACGGTCGTTGAGCTTTGATAATTGTAGACAGAGACGTTATCCCCAACATTAAATGAACCGGCTCCCGCAAAAGCGCGTGAATAACTAATAGGCCTAATCGCAAATACATCTCCAATATGAAAAATACCACTTGATCCAATGTTAACGATACGAATATGTCCGACCATAGCTGGCATACAAAACACCTTTCGTTTTTAAAATTTTCTTTTCTACTATTGTATGGGCGTTTTCAATAAAATGTGTATTTTTTCGAAATAAAAGAAACACATACGTTATTGCGTATGTGTTTCGAACATTTGAGTATGTGTGCAATCTGTATGTATAGGCCAAACAACATTTAAGAGCCTGTCCAATTCCTGGCTACAATCTACTGTTTTTTGAGAAGTCATTCCGTAGCGTTCAGCAAAATAGATCATTTTTTCGCGTTTTTTTTCGATAGCTTGCTCAAACATTGAAATCGGCTCCATCTCTCAATAAATTTTATGTATATATGTAGTACATATTATACAAAAATCCCATAAAAAAGAAACATCTTCGCTAAAAAAAGTATAATTTCTACATTTTATGTCAAATAACGGATGAGGAACAAATATAATAACGGTTGAATATTGTAAAAATTAGCGTGTATAAGAAGGTTTTTTTCTTAAGGATGCGAATACAATTAAAGGGTATGAGTTTTAGGATGGAGAGTGGAAGTATTGCGTTTTGTAACGGCTAAGAAAGAAGAAAAAGTATTTGTAGGTATTGTGGATGAAGAGGAAGAAAAGGTATTACATTTAAGAGAAGCGCAAAGACAAAAAGGGGAAAAGGTTACTATCCCAATTACCATGTTAGAGTGTATTGAAAGAGGAAGCGAATGTCTTGAGAAAGTGTACGATATTGTAAATTGGGCGAAGGAAAATGCGGGATCGGCGTATTATCCGTTAGCAGAGGTGAAAATATTAGCACCGATTCCAAGGCCGAGAAAAAATATTCTTTGTGTTGGAAAGAACTATCGTGAGCATGCGGTAGAAATGGGCGGAGTAGAGTCTATCCCTGAAAATATAATGATTTTTACAAAGGCGCCAACAACAGTGATTGGAATTGATGAGCAAATTAATGGTCACCCTCACGCGACGAATGAACTTGATTACGAAGGTGAACTAGCAATCGTTATCGGTAAGCGAGGGAAACAAATAAAAATAGAAAAAGCTCTTGATCATGTTTTTGGATATACAGTTATAAATGATGTAACTGCTCGGGATATTCAAAGAAAACATAAACAATTTTTCCTAGGGAAAAGTTTCGATACATTTTGTCCGATGGGACCGTATTTAATTCATAAATCGATGGTTAGAACGCCGAATGCATTACACATTGAAACAGTGGTAAATGGAGAAGTAAGGCAAACTTCAAATACGAGAGAAATGATTTTTTCAGTAGAAGAAATTATTTCAACTATAAGTAAAGGCATGACATTAGAGCCAGGAGATATCATTGCAACAGGGACACCAGCTGGTGTTGGTAAAGGTTTTACACCACCGAAGTTTTTACATGCTGGTGATGAAGTTGTTATTACAGTAGAGGGAATTGGTACGCTTAGAAATATTGTGAAATGAAAAAAGAGCTATCTTGTGAAAAGATAGCTCTTTTCTATGGGCGTGGATTAACGGAGTAATCTATGATGGCGAAAATATACAATCCGATTAATGCTAAAGTACAAATTCCAATTAGCATAACTGCAAGTGCGCTTCTCTCGCGGTCAAAACCGATAATTGTAAGGAAAACAGCAGCCCAAAATGATGTTTTGAGTAGTGTGAATGTATTAGGAGTTGAATAATGACTGAGTAAAGTTGTAGATAATATGAAGCCGATGAATGTCATAGAAATAAAAATTGTAGCTAAATTATTAATGTGTTTACCGTATTTCAATAGCATACAGTTACCCCCTTTTTAACGAAAAACAGAATATTCAATTTTATTTTACGATAAACTACTAAAAAAAGAAAGAGGTTGTCCTATATTTAGGACAACCTCACTATGATTAAGATAGTACAGCTTTAATTTTTTGGAACGCCCACTCTAAATCTTCTTCAGAGATTACTAGAGGTGGTGCAATACGAATTACGTTTTCGTGTGTTTCTTTACATAATAGACCAGCTGCTTTTAGTTGTTCACAGTAAGGACGAGCTGGCTCGTTTAATTCGATACCGATGAATAAACCTTTACCGCGAATGTCAGTAATCATTGGGTTATCAATTTCTTTTAATTGCCCAACTAGTTTTTCTCCTAATTGAAGAGAACGCTCTGTTAATTTTTCTTCTTCTAATACTTCAAGAGCTGCAATAGAAACAGCACATGCAAGTGGGTTACCACCGAATGTAGAACCGTGAGAACCTGGCTCGAATACACCTAAAATGTCGCTGTTTGCTGCAACACAAGAGATTGGGAATACGCCGCCGCCAAGTGCTTTACCAAGTATGTACATGTCAGGAGTTACATTGTCCCAGTCGCAAGCAAATACTTTACCCGTACGGCCTAAGCCTGTTTGGATTTCATCTGCTACGAATAAAACGTTTTCTTTTTTACATACTTCAAAAGCTTCTTGTAAGAAACCAGCTGGTGGAATGTTAATTCCTGCTTCACCTTGGATTGGCTCTAAAATGAATGCAGCTGTATTTGGTGTAATCGCAGCTTTTAACGCTTCTAAATCACCATAAGGAATTACAATAATGCCAGGAAGCATTGGACCGAAGCCGCGCTTGTACTCTTCATTTGATGACATAGAAACAGCACCCATTGTACGTCCGTGGAAGTTATCTTCACAAACGATGATTTCTGCACGGTTTGCTTCTACCTTTTTCACATCATAAGCCCAGCGACGAGCTGTTTTAATTGCAGTTTCAACAGCCTCTGCACCTGTATTCATAGGAAGTACCATATTTTTATTTGTTAGTTTCGCAACTTTTTCGTACCAAGGACCTAATTGATCGCTATGGAAAGCACGAGAAGTTAACGTCACTCGATTAGCTTGGTCAATTAAAGCGTTAATGATTTTTGGATGACGATGACCTTGGTTTACTGCAGAATATGCACTTAATAAGTCCATATAGCGGTTTCCTTCAGGATCTTCTACCCAAACGCCTTCTGCTTTAGAAATAACGATTGGAAGTGGATGGTAGTTATTTGCCCCGTATGTGTCTGTAAGTTCGATAATATCCTTAGTTTGAATCATGATTGTTCCCCCTTTTGTTATTACAAGAAGTTTGTAAATACTCTAAATATTATAGCATTTAAATATAAAAAAGCGAAACATTTCCTGAAAATATATGAACATGTTATCATATAGAGTGAAAAAGTGTGAAAAAGAGGAGGCAGGGATACGATGGTACATATGCATATTACAGCATGGGCGTTAGGATTAATTTTATTCTTCGTTGCGTATTCACTTTATTCAGCAGGAAGAAAAGGTAAAGGTGTACATATGGGGCTTCGCCTTATGTATATCATCATTATTGTGACAGGTTTCATGTTGTACATGAGTATTGTGAAGACGGCAACAGGTAGCATGCACATGTGGTACGGCATGAAAATGCTAGCTGGTATATTAGTAATCGCTGGAATGGAAATGGTTCTTGTGAAAATGAGCAAAAACAAACCAACAGGGGCGGTTTGGGGCTTATTTATTGTCGCGCTAGTAGCGGTATTATACTTAGGACTAAAATTACCGCTTGGCTGGTACGTATTCAAATAAAAATAAAACCACCTTATGATCTCAAATATTTGGGAGATAAGGTGGTTTTTATTTTATGTCGCATCAATATGCAACTCTTCTCCGTTTACTTTCGTAAATCGCAAAATATTTTTATTAGAGGAAGAGTGGCGTACAAAATGATGCTGCAATGTACAAATCATTTCGTCGTTATCGAATAAAAGAATATTTACTCCTTCGCATGCTTCCTCTTTTGGCAAGAAGGATAAATAATTATGACAATACATGCAATCATATAAAGAGTAATTAAGTGATTGCAATGATTCGGTTAATAATGTAAAGACAGAGTCAGGTAATTCCTCAAGCCATTCATTATAGCTAAGAAGTAATTTTTTTCGAATTCGTATCATTTCCCCGTTTTGGAGAGAATGTTGTTCATTTGCAATTTGTAATATGTCTTGTTCATAAAAACGAGCTGGTAGCCAATTGTTGTTATATAAAATTTCAAAACCATCTTCAGCAATATCTTCTAATAGAAAAGCCTCATCATTTTCATCATCAAAGAATACCCATTCTTTGTTTATATATTCTACATTACCGACTGTATGAGCGCGCGGTTGGTTATACAAAATGTGTTTGCGTTGTATCATAGTTCATTTCTCCTTTTATAGAAATAGTTATTCTTGTTATGGACAGTTCGTACGTTCTTTATAACTAGACACACCTAAAGATAGATGGGCATACAATAAAACACGCTTTACACTGTGAAACTGCTATTCCATATGTGGATAGTTAGTTATCGTCAAGTTTGTTGTTTTTATGTATCCGCACTCATAGGGTGGGGATTACTGCACGTTCGGAAACAGATATTAGATTAGGAAGGATGATTCTTATGTGCGGGATTACAGGATGGGTGGATTATAAACGCTCATTAGAAGGGGAAAGGGACATCGTGACGAAGATGGCGGAAACGCTAGCGAAACGCGGTCCAGATGATAATAAAGTTTGGATTAAAGGGAACGTCGCATTTGGGCATAAACGGTTAATCGTTGTAGATCCTGAAGGTGGTAAACAACCCATGACTTGTTTAAAAGACGAAACGAGTTATGCGATTTGCTATAACGGAGAGCTCTACAATACAGAAGATATTCGCAAAGAGTTATTAAGAAGAGGTTATACATTTAAAGGGCATTCCGATACAGAAGTACTATTGGCATCTTATATTGAATGGAAAGAAGAATGTGTCGATCATTTAAACGGTATATATGCGTTTGCAGTATGGGATGAGAAAAATGAACGAGTCTTTATTGCTAGAGATAGATTAGGTGTAAAACCGCTTTTTTATAAATATGATAGCGGACGATTATTATTTGGTTCAGAGTTAAAAGCGATACTAGCGCATCCAGATGTGAAGGCGGAAGTAACGTTAGAAGGGTTGTCAGAAATATTTGGCCTCGGACCATCTAGAACGCCTGGTCACGGTGTATATGCTGGTATTCAAGAACTGCGTCCGGGTCATGCAATGACGTTCTCAAAAGACGGTTTATGTATATGGAGATATTGGAATGTAGAAAGTAAAAAACATGAAGATTCATTTGAAGAAACAGTAGAGAAAACTCGTTTTTTATTACAAGATGCGATTACGAGACAATTAGTTTCTGACGTACCACTATGCACTTTTTTATCAGGAGGTGTAGATTCAAGTGCTATCACAGCAATTGCCGCGAAAGAGTATGAAAGATCAGGGAAAGGTCAATTGCACACGTATTCTGTTGACTATGAAGATAACGACAAATATTTTAAAGCGAATGCGTTTCAGCCGAATTCAGATGCACCATTTATTAATTTAATGACAGAGACATTTCAAACAATTCATCATCGCTGCGTCATTTCTAATGAACAACTAGCACAGTATTTAACAGAAGCAGTACTCGTTCGCGATTTGCCTGGTATGGCAGATATTGATTCTTCATTATTATGGTTTTGCCGTGAAATAAAACAAGATTTTGTCGTCGGTTTATCTGGAGAATGTGCAGATGAAATATTCGGCGGTTATCCGTGGTTTTATAGAGAAGATGATTTACAATCAAGTGCATTTCCGTGGATGCGTTCTACAGAAGCGCGTGAACAACTTCTGAAGAAAGAATGGAGAAATAAATTAAATTTACAACAATATGTACAACAACGCTATGAAGAATCCATTCAAGAAGTTCCTATTTTAGAGGGAGAAAGCCCATTAGAAGCGAAGAGACGACAATTATTTTATTTAAACATGGTATGGTTTATGACAACATTATTAGACAGAAAAGACCGTATGAGTATGGGGGCAAGCTTAGAAGTACGCGTTCCATTTGCGGACCACCGACTTGTCGAATATGCGTGGAATATTCCTTGGGAAATGAAAATGTATAAAAACCGCGAAAAAGGTCTATTGCGTAAGGCTTTAGAAGGATTACTTCCAAATGATATATTGTATAGAAAGAAAAGTCCGTATCCGAAAACGCATAACCCGCACTATACGAAAGCAGTCACAGTATGGCTCCAAGATTTATTAACGGATAAAGGCTCAATTTTGCATGAATTGTTCGATAAGGAGCAATTGAGCGGATTGATCCAGTCTGGCGGCAGTGCATTTCAAAAACCATGGTTTGGTCAATTAATGACTGGGCCGCAGCTTTTAGCTCATTTAGCGCAAATTCATGTTTGGTTTAAAGAGTATGGGGTAAATATTAAGGAATAGGGAAAGAGCGGCTTATATTTATGTGAGCCGCTCTTTTTCTTAAATAAATTGTCATATAAAATTCGAAATCATATTAGAAACAATACTTATTTAGAATTATTATTTTGACGTACTTATTATTGCTTGTTATAATTGGAAACAAATGTTCTTGAAAAAGATTCTCATTTCCAAAATTGAGGTGCTATATAGATGACGAAGAAGAAAATAGGTTTGCTTGTAATGGCATATGGAACACCGGAGTCATTAGATGATGTAGAAGCTTATTATACTCACATTCGTCATGGCCGTAAGCCATCTGAAGAAGCGCTCCAAAATTTAATCGGACGGTATAAAGCGATTGGTGGAATTTCACCGCTTGGGAAAATAATGAAAGAGCAGGCGCATAAATTAACAGATTCAATGAATAAAATGTTTACAGAGTATGAATTTGTTTGTTACTTAGGTTTAAAACACATTGCTCGATTTAGGAGTTTTATATGACACCGATTATGAATGTAAAGTTGTAACTGATGAATTAAATGCCGCATATTTTAGACTAAATATGCCCAATTCACAATCTGTATTTATTGATTGTTTAGCTGAAATTGTTTCCAAAAAAATGAAGGAAATAGTTGACAAGGATTTAATTTTGAATAATAATTAGTTTATAATAATTTTAAATAAATAATAATTACTATGAAGGAAAGAGGAGGATCACCCTTGATGAATCCAAATAAGCGCTTAACAACAAACCAAGGTGCTCCAGTTGGAGATAACCAAAACTCTCGTACAGCTGGTCGCCGTGGACCGGTATTGTTAGAAGACTATCATTTAGTAGAAAAACTTGCTCACTTTGATCGTGAACGTATTCCTGAGCGTGTTGTGCACGCACGTGGTGCAGGTGCTCACGGTGTATTCGTAACGAAAAACAGCATGCAGCAATATACGAAAGCAGCGTTTTTACAAAATGAAGGAACTGAAACACCTGTATTCGTTCGTTTCTCAACGGTTATTCATGGTCAAGGTTCTCCAGAGACAGCTCGTGATCCGCGTGGGTTCGCTGTTAAATTTTATACAGAAGAAGGAAACTACGATATCGTAGGTAACCACTTACCAGTTTTCTTCATTCGTGACGCAATTAAATTCCCTGACATGGTGCATTCTTTAAAGCCAGCACCTGATACAAATGTTCAAACGCCAGATCGTTACTGGGATTTCATGACGTTAACTCCAGAATCTACACATATGATGACGTGGGTATTTTCTGATTATGGTACACCGGCAAACTACCGTGAAATGGAAGGATTCGGCGTACATTCATTTAAATGGATTAATGCAGAAGGTAAAATTGTTTACATTAAGTATCACTGGAAACCACAGCAAGGTGTACGTAACCTAAGTGCAAAAGAAGTCGAGCAAGTGCAAGGAAAAGACTTCAATCATGCAACTCGTGACTTGTTCGATGCAATCGAAAAAGGAAATTATCCGAAGTGGGATTTACACGTACAAGTAATGCAACTAGAAGAAACGGATTCTTTAGATTTCGATCCACTAGATCCGACGAAAGTATGGCCAGAAGATCGTTTCCCATTAATTGAAGTAGGGACGATGACGTTAAATCGTAACCCGAAAAACTTCTTTGCGGAAGTAGAACAAGTGGCGTTCTCTCCAAGTGCAACTGTAAATGGTATTGAACCATCTGAAGATAAATTATTACAAGGTCGTTTATTCTCTTACCCAGATACGCAGCGTTATCGCCTTGGTGCAAACTATTTACAAATTCCTGTAAACTGCCCATACGCAGCTGTTCGTAATCAACAACGTGATGGTGCGATGCAAGTGGATCAAAACCCATCTACAATAAACTACGAACCGAGCCGTCATACTGAAAATCCAGTTGAGGACCCAACTTACCGCGATTCAACTATGAAAGTAGAAGGCTACGTATCTCGTGAAAAAATTGACAAACCAAATGATTTCAAGCAAGCGGGTGAGCGTTACCGTTCATTCTCTAAAGAAGAGCAAGACAACTTAATTGCGAACTTAACAAACGACTTAAAAGGCGTAAATGAGCAAACGAAATTACTAGCTATTTGCAACTTCTTCCGCGCAGATCATGACTACGGAATGCGTTTAGCAGGGGCGTTAAATGTTGATATTACGCAGTATGTAGGGAATGTTCCGAAGTAAATAGGAAAAGACGACTGTTAAACGGTCGTCTTTTTTGTGTAAAATCATGCAGGGTATTTTGCGTTTTAGCTATGTCAGAATTCGTCGGTAAATCGATATATTTATGGGAATACAGGATGGGGTATGCTAATCAGTGCGAAAAAAGAGATGCAATCTACTATTAATAGATTGCATCTCTTTTTTAATTTACTCGCTCAGTATACTCATAAGCTTTCTCCCCGTGCATCGAAATATCAAGCCCCATTTGTTCTTCGTGCTCATCGACGCGAACAGGAAGGAAGAAGTTAATTGCCTTAATAATGGCGTACGTCATTATGATCGTGAATGCATATGTTGCTCCGATTGCTACAAGTTGTTTGAAAAGGAGAGTGGCGTTTCCGTAAAATAATCCGTTAGCGCCATCGCTATTTATAGTAGTAGTAGCAAATAGTCCAGTTGCAATACCGCCCCAAGTTCCTCCAATGCCGTGGCATCCAAATGCATCGAGTGTATCGTCGTATCCGAACTTGTTTTTTAAGAAGAAGACAGCTCCGAAGCATAATATACCGCCAATTGCTCCGATAAGAAGAGCGGAGAAAGGTGTAACGAATCCACAAGCCGGCGTAATTGCGACTAAACCAGAAACAACCCCTGAAGCAGCTCCCATCGCAGTCGGTTTTGATTGGAAGAACCATTCAGAAAGCATCCAAGTTAGAGCTGAGGCAGCGGCGGCTATATTTGTATTAATAAATGCAGTTAAAGCTACGTCATTTAAAGATAATGCACTACCGACGTTGAAACCGAACCAGCCGAACCAGAGTAAGCCTGCGCCTAACATTGTAAAAGGTAAATGATGAGGGGAGGTGCCGCTTATGTTTTTTCGTTTTCCAAGAAAAATAGCTAATACAAGACCAGCAACGCCAGATGTGATATGAACGACATTACCACCAGCGAAGTCTAACGCGCCGAGTTCTCTCAGCCATCCGCCAACGCCCCATACCCAATGAGCGACAGGATTGTAAACGATTGTTGTCCAAAGAAGGATAAAAATAAGAAAGGCAGAAAATCGCATTCTTTCGGCGAATGCCCCTGAAATTAAAGCGGGAGTTAAAATAGCGAACATGAGTTGGAACATCATAAATAAATTGTGAGGAATAGTAGATGAGTAGTCTGGGTTTGGTGCGTAGGTAACTCCGTTTAGACCGAACCAATCGAGATTGCCGATAAGTCCGTGCCAATCTGGCCCGAATGATAAAGAATAACCGATAACAATCCATTGAATCGAAACGATAGCCATTGCGCTATAACTGTGCATTGTCGTGCTGAGTACGTTTTTACTGCGAACCATACCCCCATAAAAAAGTGCCAATCCTGGTGTCATCAACATGACCATTACTGTCGTTACAAAAATAAAAACTGTATCTCCCGTATTCATTCTCTCTCCTCCTATGATGTTAGAAAAAATAACATCTATATGTTATGTTTCATATCATATTCGAAATAAAAAGAAAAATCAACTAAAAATTCAGAAAACTTTTTAGATGATGTTAGAAAACCTAACATGATGTATTTTTGGGGGATAAAATCAACGTATGCGATTTGCTCTGAAAATTGGTATAATATTCTTACAATTGGAAGTTTGGGGGATGCGTGTGAAAAAAATATGGACTAAGGAACTATTCATTTGTTTTTGTTTAGCTGTTATTTTGTTTGTACCAGTACATACTTTTGCGGAAGAAAAAAGGGAATGGCGAGATGAAGTTATATATTCCATTATGATTGATCGCTTTAATAACGGAGAATCGAAAAATGACAAACAGTTAGACGTTGGTAATTTAGAAGGGTATCAGGGCGGAGATATACGTGGGATTATAAAAAGATTGGACTACATAAAAGAAATGGGATTTACTACTATTATGCTTTCGCCGCTTTTTGAAAGTGAAAAGTATGACGGATTAAGCGTTCGAAATTTTCAAAAAGTAAATGAACATTTCGGAACAGAAAATGATGTGAAAGAACTTGTAAATGAGGCTCACAAAAAAGGAATGAAAGTTGTCTTTCAATTTCCGTATGAAGAAAATGAACAACAATTAATAGACTCGATGAAATGGTGGATAAAAGAAGTCGATTTAGACGGAAGTTATGTGATACATAGTGAAAAAAAGCCGCGTGCTTTTTGGGATGAAGTGCAAAAGGATTTGCAAAAGGTAAAGAAAGATTTTCACATTATGACAAAGGAAGATAATGAGTACTATAAAAAAATAGTAGAGTCATTTTCAAAAGTAGATATGTCTGTGAAACCTTTATATGATGTGAGTGGAAAAGAAGAGGAATTCGCTACGTTTTTAGATAATCAAGAAACAAAGCGATTTGCACGTATTGCAAAAGAAAATATGTATTACCCACCGTCTCGTTTAAAACTAGCGATCACTTACTTGTTAACATCCCCGGGGATACCGAATTTTTATTACGGAACTGAAATCGCATTAGATGGGGGAGATGCTCCAGATAATAGACGATTAATGGATTTCAAATCTGATGAAAAGTTTATGCAGCACATAACGAAGCTAGGTGAACTTAGACAAGCGAGACCATCTTTACGACGTGGTACGTTTGAACTTCTATATGATAAAGATGGAATGAGTATATTAAAACGAAAGTATAAAGATGAAGTAACACTAGTAGCGATTAATAATACGAAAGAAACGCAAAAGGTCTCCTTACCTGTAAGTACAATTGGTGAAAAACAAGAGTTAAGAGGATTGTTAGAAGACGAAATTATAAGAGAAGAAAACGGAAAGTTTTATCTTGTTTTAAAGCGCGAAGAGTCGAATGTGTATAAAGTTAGCGAAGAAACAGGTGTGAATTGGTTGTTTATCTCCTTAATAGTCGGTGTGAACGTATTATTTATTGCTTTTTTAATTGCGGTTAAAAAGAAAAGATCCTCTGTATAGATAGAGGATCTTTTTTTCTTAGCGGTAGTTAATGAACTGTACGTCGATTGGTAAGTCGACGCTGCGAACGGCTGCGATTACTGCTTGTAAGTCATCACGGCTTTTCGCTGTTACGCGTACTTGGTCATCTTGTACTTGCGTTTTTACTTTTAATTTCATTTCTTTAATGATGTTGTTAATTTTTTTCGCGTTATCTTTATCGATACCTTGTTGCAGAGTTGCACGTTGGCGAACAGTATTACCAGATGCAGTTTCAACTTTTCCGTAGTCCAAGTTTTTAATTGGAACGTTACGTTTTACAAGTTTAGAAATTAGAACGTCTTTTACTTGGTCTAATTTGAACTCGTCCTCAGAAGTTAAAACAAGTACTTCTTTTTCTAATTTAATATCACTTTTACTACCTTTAAAGTCATATCGGTTTTGGATTTCCTTTAATGCGATGTTAATTGCGTTTGTTACTTCAGGTAATTCTACTTTCGAAACGATGTCAAAAGAACTCTCTTTTGCCATAGTTAGCACCTCCAAATAAATTTCTATCTTTTCATGCACCTAAATAGGCTATGTAATATACATATTAAAGTATAGCGGAAAATACATCGATTAGATAGAGTGTTGCAACTTAAGTGTTTTGACGGATCATCCGTAGAGGAATATAGTCCTATAGATACAGTCTTTATTTAATTATAGTGAATTTTGGGCAGTTGGACAAATAAAGGAAAAATCGTGTTATAATTAACTTTTGTTTGGAATGATAAAAAAGATAATTTTATATATATAGAAGGGAATTAAAAAATATGTATTTGCAATTAGGGTCGATTGAACAGGTAACTGTTTTACGCGAAACGGAAATCGGATATATGGTTGGAAACGAAGAGGAAGAAATCTTCCTACATAAAAACGAATTAGCTGGAGAAATTGCAGAAGGCGATACGATTGATGTATTCTTATACCTTGATCACCAAAATCGTATTTCAGCAACAATGAAGGAACCAATTATTACAACACATGATTGGAATTGGGTAAAGGTTGTAGAAGTTATTCCTAGTTTAGGTGTGTTTGTTGATATTGGTGTATCAAAAGATATACTAATTCCACTTGATGAGTTTCCAATTTATATGCCAGTATGGCCTCAGGAAGGCGACGAATTATATTGTACGTTAAAATTAACGAATCGTGATCGTTTAATTGCTCTTCCGGCAAGAGACAGTGATATGCAAGAAATTATCGTAGATGCAACGCCATCTATGCGTAATAAAAACGTAAATGGACGTGTGTATCGCTCACTTCAAGTTGGTTCATTCATACTAACTGACGAGCATTTCCGTGCTTTCTTACACCATACAGAAAGAAAAGAACAAGTCCGCATCGGTGAGCGCGTAACAGGTCGTATTATTGACGTGAAAGACGACGGTACAATTAACATTTCACTTCTTCCTCGTAAAGAAGAAGGAATGGAAGATGATGCAGCAGTACTTTATGCATATATGGAAGAACGAGGCGGAGCAATGCCGTTTTGGGATAAGAGCAACCCAGAAGACATTAAAGAACGTTTCAATATGAGTAAGGCTGCATTTAAGCGTGCACTTGGTAAACTGATGAAAGAAGAAAAGATTTACCAAGAAGAAGGCTGGACTTACTTTAAGAAATAAGATAAATGAAAAAGAACTATTTTTTCTCTTAATTTTTAAGAGAAGAGATAATTCTTTTTTTTATTATAAAGTACATAAAAAGTAAATAAGGTGTAATGAAATTCGCAAAATCTGAAGATATACAAACGACTAGAATACGGTATGGTTTTTATTATAACAAGAAAGAAGAGTATTTCGAATAAAAAGAATATTAAAATGAGTTTTTGGGCTTTTAGTTAACAAAGTTTCGAAAATACACACTTTATAAAGGTTTCCTTTAAATATGATTATTGTGTTTCGAGGGTTTCCTTATAAATCTTAGCTATATATTTTACAAAATCAATGATGGGATAGTGTATGAGCGAGCGGTGCTGCGTAAAACGAACTCCTGATTTTTCCATTTTTGAAATAATTTGTTCAATTTCCAACTCTTTTTGTTGTATCTTATTATAATTTTGATATACAATGTTTTTCCATTGATAGGAAGAACCATGAAAATAACTCTCTCCTTTTACCCTGTGATTAAATATTATTTCTATTTTTTCTCTACGTTGTCTTTCCTTCATATACGATTCCGTTGACTGCATGGTTATCGCCTCTTTCCTTTGTATTGTATACTGTTTCCGAAAATTCGGTCTAACTCATCATAGCCAATGTACAGTGATTTTGTTGGGGATTGTCGTTTAAGGCTATCTTATCAACTGTATATATTTTGCAATTTCTTAATCTAATATCTTATATCTAAATAAATTGTTAGTGTGTATAAAACGCCATTAATCTTTTAAGTTTTTGCTACCAATAACAAAATTAGAAAGTAGCGAAAACGGATGAAAGATAAATTCTTTATCAATCTTAATTATAAAACGATTCTTTATGGATATGCACCTTTTTATACTCACCAAGATTTACAATATGACGAGTATCTTCATCCATGAATGTTATCCTCTATTTGCTGAGGATAGTTTTTTTATTTAGGCTAAGCAACATATCGTATGCCTCAGAACCCTTTTTATAAAAAAGGACAATATATGTAACGGTTTCCCTTTTGATATGAAAAAAATCATATAGAAATAAAGCGTTCTTAAAGTGGTTTGTTAAAAATTTGTTGTATTTGACTTAAAAAAAGGAAAGTAATATTTATTTGTAGAAAATTTTTAAGGATACAAATGAATGTAAAAATAGAATGACTATCTACGATAAAAAAGGGGGCACTTATATATGCTAACAAATGATTTAGATTTTCGATTAGAACCACGTTTAAAAGAACTGTATGAACAACATAAAATAAGAGCGCAGAAGATAGACTGGGGTTATCATGA
>NZ_CEEDEC010000004.1:0-589648 GCF_979253805.1 Bacillus sp. AC266 | reverse complement strand
GCATGTATTAGGCACGCCGCCAGCGTTCATCCTGAGCCAGGATCAAACTCTCCAATAAAGTTAGTTTGTCTAGCATCTAAAAATAAAAATTGACGTTTCACGTTGTTTGTTTCGTTTAGTTTTCAAAGTTCAACATCGCGTTTCAGCGACTTTCATAATATATCATAGTATATTATTTTCGTCAACAAGTTTTTTCCGATAACTTGTATCTCTCATTTGCTGACTTTTCCTATTATATACACTTTCCTATTGCTATGCAAGTATTATTATAAAAAAATAAGAGGGGGAGAAATCCCCACTCTTACTCTTCAGAAGAATCCTCTTCATTAGATTCTTCTTCTTCATCTTTTTGCGCTTTTGCTACTGTCGCTACCTCTTGCTCATCTTCTAATCGAATTAGACGAACACCTTGTGTATTACGTCCCATTTGAGAGATTTGATCAACCGGCATACGAATAATAACGCCTGCTGCTGTAATTAACATAATGTCTTCTTCGCCTGTTACAGACTTAACCGCTACTAACTTACCGTTTTTATCTGTAATATTACAAGTCTTCAGACCTTTACCACCACGACTTTGCAGACGGTATTCATCAATCGGTGTACGCTTTCCATAACCATTTTTGGTTACAATTAGAACATTTACATCCTCTTCGACAATTTCCATACCTACAACTTGATCTTCATCACCTAATGTAATTGCTTTTACACCAGCCGCATTACGTCCCATTGAACGCACATCTTGCTCATTGAAACGAATTAGCATACCGTTACTTGTCCCAACGATAATATCCTTATCACCAGATGTTAAGCGTACAGAGATTAATTCATCCTCTTCACGAAGAGAAATTGCAATTAAACCATTTGTACGTATATTGGCAAATGATGAAAGTGGTGTTCTCTTAGAGATACCTTGTTTCGTTGTAAAGAATAAGAACTGGTCGTCACCAAATTCACGAATTGGAATAATAGCGTTGATCCACTCACCCTTATCTACCCCTAATAGATTAATAATCGGTATACCTTTTGCTGTACGACTATACTCTGGAATTTCATATCCTTTTGTACGGTATACTTTACCCTTGTTTGTGAAGAATAAAATATGATCATGAGTAGACGTTGTTAATAAATGTTCGACAAAGTCATCATCATTCGTACCCATTCCTTGTACACCACGTCCCCCACGGTTCTGTGTTTTGTACGTAGAAGCCGGTAACCTCTTAATATAACCATTATGAGTAAGTGTAATTGCGATATTTTGTTCTGGGATTAAATCTTCATCCTCTATAGCTTCCATACCGCCAATTGTAATTTCTGTTCTTCTCTTATCATTAAAACGCTCTTTTACTTCAGCTAATTCCTCGCGAATAATTTCAAGAACTTTTTCTTCGTCTGCTAAAATTGCTTTTAACTCTGCAATTATCTTCATTAAATCTTGATATTCTTGTTCGATTTTTTCGCGTTCTAATCCAGTTAAACGTTGCAAACGCATATCTAAAATCGCCTGCGCTTGTTTCTCACTTAAGCCGAAACGTTCCATTAAACCTTGTTTTGCAATATCAGCTGTTTTTGAACTACGGATTAAAGTAATAACTTCATCAAGATGATCTAAGGCAATTCGTAAGCCTTCTAAAATATGAGCACGCGCTTCTGCTTTCTCTAATTCATAAGCAGTACGTCTACGAATCACTACCTTTTGATGCTCTAAATAATAATATAGATTTTGTTTTAAATTTAAGACTTGTGGCTCTCCATTTACAAGAGACAACATATTAATACCGAAGCTAGTTTGGAGTGCTGTATGTTTATATAGATTATTTAATAGTACATTGGCATTGGCATCACGACGTACTTCCATAACAATACGCATACCATTTCGATCTGATTCATCACGTAAATCTGTAATACCTTCAATTTTCTTATCACGAACTAGTTCTGCGATCTTTTCAATTAATCGCGCCTTATTAACTTGATAAGGTAGTTCTGTTACGATAATAGTTTGTTTACCATTTGCTTTCTCTTCAATTTCAACTTTAGCACGAAGTATAATAGAACCGCGACCTGTTTCGTAAGCTCTTCGAATTCCACTTCGCCCTAAGATTAAACCTGAAGTTGGGAAGTCTGGCCCAGGAATATATTCCATTAATTCCGCGATAGTGATATCAGGGTTATGACTTAATGCCAACACACCATCAATTACTTCTCCAAGTTGATGCGGTGGAATGTTTGTTGCCATACCAACCGCAATACCCGTCGTACCATTGACTAATAAGTTAGGGAAACGCGCTGGTAATACAACTGGCTCTCTTTCAGAACCATCGTAGTTATCTTGATAATCAATTGTATTCTTTGTAATATCGCGTATTAATTCCATAGAAATCTTAGACATTCTTGCTTCTGTATAACGCATTGCTGCCGCTGAATCTCCATCAACAGAACCGAAATTACCATGTCCATCAACAAGCATGTAACGTTGACTAAAATCTTGTGCCATACGTACCATTGTTTCATAAACAGCTGAATCACCGTGCGGGTGATACTTACCAATTACTTCGCCGACAATACGCGCCGACTTCTTATATGCTTTATCAGCTGTAATTCCTAAATCATTCATCGCATATAAAACCCTACGATGAACTGGTTTTAATCCATCACGAACATCTGGTAATGCACGAGACACGATAACACTCATTGCGTAATCTAAAAATGAGGTACGCATTTCATGACTAATATTAATTTCTCGAATTCGTGCTTGTTGTTGATTGTCTGACATCAACGAGCACCTCCTCTTACATTTCCGTTACACATACATTGATTTATATGTAGAAGACAGGAATACTTAGATTCCTGTCATTACTCACTTAAATATCAAGGTTTTTCACGTATTTTGCATTTTCTTGGATAAAGTTACGACGCGGCTCTACTTTATCACCCATCAAAATTTCAAATGTTTCATCCGCTTCAATTGCATCTTGAAGGGAAACTTGAAGTAACGAACGTACTTCTGGGTCCATTGTCGTCTCCCACAGCTGAGTTGGATTCATTTCCCCTAGACCTTTATAACGCTGAATCCCAGGCTTAGGTTGAGCTGGTAATTCAGCTAGTATTTTTTCAAGTTCTTTATTGTTATAAGCATATTGAATTTTTTTACCTTGTTGTACTTTAAACAACGGTGGCTGTGCGATATATATATATCCACACTCAATGATTTGACGCATATAACGATAGAAGAACGTTAATAATAGGGTACGAATATGTGCACCATCAACATCGGCATCTGTCATAATAATAACTTTATGATAGCGAGCTTTTTCAATAGCAAAATCCCCACCAATATTTGTACCAATTGCTGTAATAATTGTACGAACTTCATCATTTGATAAAATCTTATCTAAACGTGCCTTTTCAACGTTAATAATTTTACCCTTCAGTGGTAAAATCGCTTGAAAATGACGATCGCGTCCTTGTTTTGCAGATCCGCCCGCAGAGTCACCCTCCACGATGTAAATTTCGCTAATTGCTGGATCTTTAGAAGAACAATCAGCTAGCTTCCCTGGTAAACTTGAAACTTCTAGAGCACTCTTTCGGCGCGTTAGTTCACGAGCCTTTTTAGCCGCTACACGTGCACGTGCTGCCATAGTCCCTTTATCTATAATTTTACGTGCAACATTGGGATTTTCTAGTAAGAACTTTTCAAACGCCTCTGAGAATACAGACTCTGTAATCGTTCTCGCTTCACTATTTCCAAGTTTCGTCTTTGTTTGTCCTTCAAATTGTGGATTTGGATGCTTAATTGACACGATTGCTGTTAAGCCTTCACGAACATCTTCACCAGTTAAATTACTATCCGCATCTTTTAAAATATTATTTTTACGACCATAATCGTTAATTACACGTGTTAGAGCAGTCTTAAAACCTACCTCATGTGTACCGCCTTCATACGTATGAATATTATTTGTAAATGAATAAATATGATTTGTATAGCCTTCGTTATATTGAAGAGCAACCTCAACCTGAATCCCATCTTTTGAACCGTCAACATATACAGGTTCTTCATGAATCGGTTGTTTTGAACGATTTAAATGTTCAACATATGATTTAATTCCACCTTCATAATGGAATTCTTTCTTTTGCTTATGTTCACGCTTATCTTCAATTGTTAATTTAATATTACGATTTAAAAACGCCAACTCACGCATACGAGTCGCTAATGTATCAAATTCGTATTCTGTCGTCTCTGTAAAAATTTCTGAATCTGGCTTAAAGCGTGTGATCGTTCCTGTACGATCAGTTTCACCTATTACTTTTAAATCTGCAGCCGGGACCCCACGTTCATATTTTTGATAGTGTATTTTTCCATCTCGATGTACAAATACCTCTAATTCTGTTGATAAAGCATTTACAACAGATGCACCTACACCATGCAAACCACCAGAAACTTTATAACCACCACCGCCAAATTTACCACCGGCATGGAGTACCGTCATAATAACTTCTACAGCGGGACGTCCCATTTTTTCTTGTATACCAACAGGGATACCACGACCATCATCTGTTACAACAATACTATTATCTTCTTCAATACTGACATTAATTTCATCACAATATCCTGCTAAAGCTTCATCAATACTGTTATCAACAATTTCCCACACGAGGTGATGAAGACCTTTTCCACTTGTAGAACCGATATACATACCAGGACGCTTTCGAACTGCCTCCAGTCCTTCTAACACCTGAATCTGACTTTCATCATATGCATTTTCCTGCATTTGCTTTTGTTCCATTGACACAAAGATCACCTACTTTTCCATTTAAACAGAAATTATTTTCTGTCTATTTCACAATCTACCGTGCCGTTCGTTACATGAATTGTTTTCGCTTCTTTCAATGTTTCGTGTTCAATTCCCTCGACACTCGTCGTTGTCACAAAGGTTTGTACTTTTCCTTGAATTGTATTTAGCAGATGCGATTGACGATAATCATCTAATTCTGATAACACATCATCTAGTAAAAGAATTGGATATTCCTTAACCTCTGAGTATATCAATTCAATTTCAGCCAATTTTAGGGATAGTGCGGTTGTTCGTTGTTGTCCTTGTGAACCAAAGACTTGAACATTTTTACTATTAACGAAGAATTGTAAATCATCACGATGAGGACCAAGTAAAGTTGTACCCCGAAAAATTTCACGTTGTTTCACAGATTGAAAACTTTCATAGTATACTTCTTTTATTTTCGACAAATCCATTGATTCTGATACATCTACACTTGGTTTATAAACGATTTCTAACTCCTCTAATCCCCTGCTAATTCCGCGATGAATTGGAGCAGCCCATTCTTGTAGTAAATGCAAAAACTCAAAACGTTTTCGCAAAATTTTTGCACCATGCTCAATAAGTTGAAGTGTAAATACATCCAACATCGTTTCCTCATTTTTACTATTCCCTTGCATCTTCTTAAGTAAATGATTTCGTTGCGTGAGTACCTTTTGATATTGACTTAATTCATACAAATAGACCGGAGCTATTTGTCCAAGTTCCATATCCAAAAAGCGTCTTCGTACTTGAGGGCTTCCTTTTACAAGATTTAAATCTTCTGGGGCAAACATAACAACATTCATTTCACCAATATACTGGCTCAATTTTTGTTGTTCTAACTGATTTAACTTTGCCTTTTTACCTTTTTTTGAAATGTTTAATTCTAAGGATATTGAACTATTTCGCCTTTGTAATCTACCTTTTATATTACCATAATCCTCATCCCAACGAATGAGTTCACGATCGTTCGAAGTTCTATGAGATTTCGCCATCGCCAATACATAAATAGCTTCCATCAGATTCGTTTTCCCTTGCGCATTTTCACCAATAATTACATTGACTTTATCCTCAAAGGAAAGCTCTAAATGCTCATAATTGCGATAGTTTTTTAATTGTATTTCTGTAATAAACAAAGGGATCCCCCTTTATGCCTGAACTTGGAAAGTTCCGCTTCCCGGAATTTCAACAATATCATTTGCATATAACTTTCGGCCTCTTCTATTTTCAAGTTCTTGATTCACGTATACTTCATATTCTTGTAAGAACCATTTCACAGCGCCACCTGTATCAATTACATCAGCTAACTTTAAAAATTGTCCTAGTGTAATGTATTCTGTTGAAATCTTAATAAGTTTCATAAAATCGCTCACTTTCTGAAAGTGTTCATTCTTTCATTGTACTAAATAAACTAGCATTAGGAAAGTAATACCCCACAAATCAAATAAGGGTCACTAGTACCTTTACACTAGCAACCCTTAATCCTTACTTAGTAAGTACGGACTGGTAAAATTAATTGGATAATGGAATCATCATTTACTGTGCGAATTAAAAACGGTCTCATCGCTCCAGTAAAACTAACTTTAATTTCTGTACTATCTAAAGCCTTTAATGCGTCCATCATATATTTTGCACTAAAAGATATTTTTAATTCTTCTCCATCTACATTTTCACATTGAACCTCTTCTACTACTTTTCCGATTTCTGGTGCATTCGAGGAAATCTCTAACATCTGTTGTTCTAATGTCGATAATTTAACAACGTTGTTACGACCATCTCTTGCTAACAGCGACGCACGATCAATCGCTTGTAAAAATTCCTTTGTATTTACAAATATATCAGTTTTACTTTCAGCTGGAATTAAACGCGTTGTATCTGGATAATTTCCTTCTAATAATCTTGAGAAGAATAATAAATGTTTTGTACGGAATAATACTTGATACTCCGTAATAACGATATCTACCATTTCTTCAGATTCATCTAGAATTTTACTTAATTCACTTAAGCTCTTACCAGGAATAACGACATTCGCTTGAAATTCATCGGCAATATTATACCCTTCGATTTTTGCTTTGCGAAGTGCCAGTCTGTGACTATCTGTTGCAATACAAGTTAGCTCGCTGTTATATACCTTCCAGTTTACACCTGTCAAGATCGGTCTTGTTTCAGAACTTGAAACTGCAAATACTGTTTGACGAATCATGTGCTTTAGTAAATCTGTTGGAATCTTAAATACATGATGTTCTTCGATTTGTGGTAATAACGGATATTCAGCAGCATCTAAACCATTTAAGTTGAACTCTGATTTTCCAGATTTTATTTTTGTCATAAAATGATTTTCCACAGAAATTTCGACAGTTTCTTTAGGTAATTTTTTTACGATCTCACTAAAATATTTTGCTTGTAAAATAATACTTCCTGATTGTTTAATTTCCACAATTTCTTTTCCAGCATCTTCGACTGGGATAAATGATTCGATAGAGATGTCTGCATCACTACCTGTTAAAGTAACACCTTCTTCAGTTGCTACAACTTTAATCCCTGTAAGAATTGGAATTGTTGTACGAGAAGAAACTGCCTTCATTACATCTTGTACACTTCTTACAAGATAGTCTTTTTGTATTGTAAAACGCATAACGAAAAACCTCCGGTAAGTATAAGATTTTATTTATTTAATAAAGATAAAAAAGTAGTAGTAATAGTAATAGGGCTTGTGGATATGTGGATAACCCTGTTTAAAGATGTAAAAACAGTCTATCTACATGTGGATAGACTGTGCGTAAAACAAGCTAAGTTATTCACACTATTCAGCTACTACTATTTTAAAATATCCTTAACTTCTTCAACGTGTTTTTGTAATTGAGTATCCGTTTTTAATAGCTTCGAAATTTTTTCGTGAGCATGGATTACTGTTGTATGATCGCGGCCACCAAATTCTTCACCTATTTTTGGCAAAGATGAGTCCGTAAGTTCACGTGATAAATACATCGCAATTTGGCGAGGGAATGCAACGGATTTTGTCCGTTTTTTTGCTTTGAAATCTTCTAATTTTACTTGATAGACGCCCCCAACAGCCTTTTGAATATCAGAAATAGAAATAATTCTAGGTATAGAGTTTGGAATAATATTTTTAAGCGCTTCAGCCGCTAAATCAGCATTCATATCTTTATTAATTAAAGATGAATAAGCTACAACTCGAATAAGTGCACCCTCTAGTTCACGAATATTTGAATCGATTTGATTTGCGATATAAAGCATAACTTCATTTGGTATATCAAGACCTTCTGCTTTTGCTTTTTTACGTAAAATTGCGATTCTAGTTTCTAAATCTGGTGGCGTAATGTCCGTAATTAACCCCCATTCAAAGCGAGAACGAAGGCGATCTTCTAAAGTTGGGATTTCTTTTGGTGGTCTATCGCTTGAAATCACAATTTGTTTACTTTCTTCATGTAACGCATTAAATGTATGGAAAAACTCTTCCTGTGTTTGTTCTTTTCCAGCAAGAAATTGAATATCATCTATCAATAAGACATCTACATTACGATATTTATTACGAAAATCGACAGCTTTATTATCACGAATTGAATTAATAAATTCATTTGTAAATTTTTCAGATGATAAATATACAACTTTTGCATTTGGGTTGTGTTCAATTACATAATGCCCAATTGCGTGCATTAAATGTGTTTTTCCAAGTCCAACGCCCCCGTAAATAAAGAGCGGATTATAGGCTTTAGCTGGTGCTTCAGCTACAGCTAAAGAAGCAGCATGTGCAAAACGATTACCAGAGCCAATAACAAATGTATCAAATGTATATTTTGGGTTTAACATACTCTGTGGTAAGTGATTAGACTCATCATGTGCGTGTTTTTGCTTAACAGAAGGGAGATCTATATCCTCTTCTGCCTGACTTTGGGGAATGATAAAACGAATAGCTAGTTTTGCCCCTGTTAAATCATAAAGTGTTTCGGAGATTAGTTCCGAATAATGAGATTCTAGCCAGTCACGAGCGAATTCATTTGGAGCTGTAATAGTTAATACATCTTTTTTTAAGTTATGAGCAGTTGTTGATTTTAACCAGGTTTCATAACTTGGCTTGCTTACCTTTTTTTCTAATTCTTTTAAGGCACTATTCCATAAATCAGAGATATTTTCCAAAGGTGTCCCTCCTTTACAAAGATGGTAAAAGAATAAGGTTGCGCAACAATTGTACAACCTGTAAATATTTCTAGTGCATATTTATACGAAACGTATTTTAAAATATAAAAACGTCGTTAGTATCCGAGATAGAGTTTTCGACAAAATAACACATGTGGACAACTATTTACTCACATGTGATTTAAACTATCCACATGTTATACACAAATTGTGGATAAAATAAAGGTGTGGAAAACTTATTCAAAGTGAAAACACAACTATAATATCAAAAAAAAGCAGCTATAGCAATGAATTTAAGAAAGTTATCCACAAAATCAATACCTTGTGGAATAAACTTGTCCACAACACGATATACTGTGTAAAAGTAAAAAAAGAGTTTGTGGATACAAAAAAGAGAAAATATATTTATCCACAAGGAAATATAGGTACTGTGAAAAAGTTTGTGAATAGGTTAAAAATGAATATTTGATGAAAATTTCGAGAACCATTGACATTTTCCTATTTGATTTACTATAATTTATTAGACTGTCTTTAACAGATATTCCTCAGGGAGGTGTCATATAATGAAAAGAACTTACCAACCAAATAAACGTAAGCGCAGCAAAGTACATGGTTTCCGCAGCCGTATGAGCACAGCAAACGGACGTAAAGTGCTAGCAGCTCGTCGTCGTAAAGGAAGAAAAGTATTATCTGCGTAGACCACTGAACGTTCAGTGGTCTTTTTTTCTAATAATAATGAGTTTCCGCTGATGAAATACAGGAGTGTCAAATGATATGAAGAAAAAAAATCGTATAAAAAAGAATGATGAATTCCAGGCTGTTTTCCAAAAAGGACAATCGAATGCCAATCGCCAGTTTGTTGTATACAAATTAGATAAAGAAAAACAGCCGCATTTTCGCATTGGTCTTTCTGTTAGTAAGAAAATAGGAAATGCAGTAGTGCGTAATCGAATTAAGCGTATGATTCGCCAATCGATTATAGAATTAAAAGATGAGATAGATTCTGGAAAAGATTTTGTTATAATAGCAAGGAAGCCTTGTGCAGAGATGACATATGAAGAGTTAAAGAAAAGCTTAATTCATGTCTTTAAACGCTCTGGTATGAAAAGAATAAAAAAGTAGCGTAAGGAAATGAATTACACTATATACATACCGAAACAAGGAGGAGCAGGCTTTGAAAAAGAAAATAGGTTTATTAGCCATGGTTATTATGCTAATGGCAATTGCTACTGGCTGTAGTGAAACAAATCAACCGATTACACCGAAAAGCACTGGGATTTGGAATGAATATTTCGTATACCCGCTTTCTCAGTTAATCACGTATTTTGCAGAATTATTTGATAGTAATTACGGTTTAGCAATCGTTGTTACAACTCTTATCATTCGTTTTGCATTATTACCATTAATGATTAAACAAACGAAGAGTACGAAAGCAATGCAGGCGTTACAACCAGAAATGGTGAAATTAAAAGAGAAATATAGTTCTAAAGATCAAGCAACACAGCAAAAACTACAACAAGAAATGATGCAGTTATATCAAAAGAATGGTGTAAACCCATTAGCAGGATGTTTACCAATATTTGTTCAGATGCCTATTTTATTCGCGTTTTATCATGCGATTATGAGAACAACAGCAATTAGTGAACATACATTTTTATGGTTCGATTTAGGACAGGCGGATCCGTTCTATATCCTTCCAATTGTTGCAGCTATTACGACGTTTATTCAGCAAAAGCTTGCAATGGCAGGAACGGCTGGACAAAATCCGCAAATGGCAATGATGATTTGGCTTATGCCAATTATGATTTTAGTCTTTGCAATTAACTTCCCAGCAGCACTATCATTGTACTGGGTAGTTGGTAATATCTTTGGTATCGCTCAAATGTATATGATCAAAGGGCCTGACATTAAGGCTAGTAAGGCAGGAGGATCAAGCAAGTGAGTATGATTACTGCTAAAGGACAAACAGTCGAGCTGGCAGTACAAGATGCTTTAAGACAATTAAATGCTTCGAAAGATCGAGTAGATATAAATATTATCGATGAGGGTAAGAGGGGGTTCCTAGGTTTATTTGGGAATCGCCCCGCTGTTGTAGAAGTTGTATTGAAAAAAGATCCAATCCAAGAATGTGAAGAATATTTAAAAAATGTTATTCAAAATATGGGTGTGGAAGTTGAGATTAGAAAAATTGTAAAAGGACGCGAAGTTGAATTTACAATTTCTGGTGAAAATATTGGTGTTTTAATTGGTAAAAGAGGGAATACGTTGAATTCTTTACAGTATTTAACAAAGCTTGTTGCGAACCGTAATACAAAGCAATATATTGGTATTACACTGGATGCTGAAAACTATCGTAGTAAAAGAAAAAATACGTTAGAATCTCTTTCCTATCGATTAGCAAAACAAGTAGTGAGTACGAAAAAAAGAGTTGTTCTAGAACCAATGCCTTCTTTCGAACGAAAAATTATTCACCAAGCATTATCTAATCATCAAAATATCATTACAACTTCTGAAGGAAAAGAACCACATCGGTATGTTGTAATATCTTCCAAGTGACCGGTTACTCAATTGAGTGCCGGTTTTTTTGAGGAGAAAATAAATGTGGATAACTAAAAAACACTAAACTTATCCACTGTGAATAAGTTTAGTGTTTTTTACATAAGGACATAATAAAATGAGTTATTATTCTTTTGTAGATAGGTTCGTTATGGTATCCTAATAATTTAGTGACGGAAAAAATTCATGTTGAAATAGAGATAAATAAGCAAGTGAGGTGAAAGGACATGGAATTTGATACAATTGCCGCAATTTCCACAGCACTTGGGGAAGGTGCAATTGCCATTGTTCGAGTAAGTGGGGATGATGCGATTGAGAAAGTCGATCGTATTTTTAAAGGGAAGGATTTAACACAGGTTTCTTCTCATACAATTCATTATGGTCATATTGTCGATTTAGATACAAATCAAGTTATTGAAGAAGTTATGGTGTCCATTATGCGTGCACCAAGGACTTTTACGCGTGAAAATATAGTAGAAATTAACTGTCATGGTGGACTTGTTTCGGTAAATAAAGTATTACAGCTTATTTTAGCGCAAGGAGTACGACTGGCAGAGCCTGGTGAATTTACAAAACGTGCTTTTTTAAATGGACGTATTGATTTGTCACAAGCAGAAGCTGTTATGGACTTAATCCGTGCGAAAACAGATCGTGCTATGAATGTAGCGATTAACCAAATGGAAGGACGATTATCTAAATTAATCGGCCATCTGCGTCAAGAAATATTAGAAACATTAGCTCATATTGAAGTGAATATAGATTACCCAGAATATGATGATGTAGAAGAGATGACGCATAATATTTTAATTGAGAAAGCTACACATGTCCGTGCTGAAATTGCAAAGATATTAGAAACATCGAAGCAAGGAAAGATTTTACGTGAAGGCATTTCTACCGCGATTATCGGTAGACCTAACGTTGGGAAATCATCGCTATTAAATAGTCTTGTTCAGGAGAAAAAGGCAATTGTAACTGATATTGCAGGAACAACTCGTGATGTTATTGAAGAGTACGTTAATGTGCGTGGTGTACCACTTAAACTTATAGATACAGCCGGAATTCGTGAAACGGAAGATATTGTTGAACGAATTGGTGTAGAGCGTTCGAAGGAAATGATGAGCCAAGCAGACTTAGTGTTAATTGTAGTGAATTATAGCGAGGCTTTAACAAATGAAGATGAGGATCTATTCCGTGCCGTACAAGGAAAAGATTTCATTGTTATTGTAAATAAGACAGATTTACCGCAAGAAATTGATATGGAACGTGTTACAGATTTAGCGGTAGGAAATCGTGTTATTACAACATCTTTAATTGAGGAGCAAGGAATAGATGAGCTTGAAAAGGCGATAGCTGATTTATTCTTTGAAGGAACAATTGATTCTGCGGATATGACATACGTGTCTAATGCGAGACATATCGGATTATTAACACAAGCAGGAAGAACAATTAACGATGCAATTGAAGCGATAGAAAATGGTGTTCCGATTGATATGGTTCAAATTGATTTAACAAGAGCGTGGGAAATACTTGGTGAAATTACTGGTGATACTGTCCATGAAAGTTTAATTGACCAATTGTTCTCTCAATTTTGTTTAGGAAAATAAAGTAAAACTTTAATCAGAGATGATTTAGTAAGATAGAGGTTATTAGGAGGAATAAACAATGGGATACAATGCCGGTTCATATGATGTCATAGTAATCGGTGCAGGTCATGCAGGATGTGAAGCTGGTCTTGCGGCAGCACGAATGGGCTCAAAAACATTAATGTTAACAATTAACTTAGATATGGTAGCGTTCATGCCATGTAACCCTTCTGTTGGTGGACCAGCAAAAGGGATTGTTGTTCGTGAAATTGATGCATTAGGCGGAGAAATGGGACGCAATATTGATAAAACACATATTCAAATGCGTATGTTAAATACGGGTAAAGGACCAGCTGTACGCGCGCTTCGTGCACAAGCTGATAAATTCTCTTACCAGCATGAATTAAAGAAAACAATTGAAGAAACACCAAACTTAACGTTGTTTCAAGGTCTGGTAGAGCGTTTAATTATTGAAGATGGTGTATGTAAAGGGGTAATTACGCAAGCTGGTGCTGAATACACAGCGAAAACAGTTGTAATTACAACGGGAACATTTTTACGTGGTGAGATTATTATGGGCGATTTAAAATATTCAAGTGGTCCAAATAATCAGCAACCATCTATTACATTATCTGAACACTTAGAGGAACTTGGTTTTGATCTTGTTAGATTTAAAACAGGTACACCTCCGCGTGTAAACAGTAATACGATTGATTATAGTAAAACAGAAATTCAACCAGGTGATGATAAGCCACGTGCTTTCTCTTTTGAAACGACAAAATTTATTATGGATCAAATTCCATGTTGGTTAACGTATACAAGTACAGAAACACATCGTTTAATAGATGAAAACTTACATCGCTCAGCTATGTATTCTGGTATGATTAAAGGAACAGGGCCTAGATATTGCCCTTCAATTGAAGACAAGGTAGTAAGATTTAATGATAAACCACGTCATCAAATTTTCTTAGAGCCAGAAGGACGTAATACACAAGAAGTATATGTACAAGGCTTATCGACGAGCTTACCAGAAGATGTACAGCGTGCAATGCTTAGAACAATTCCTGGCCTGGAAAATGTTGAAATGATGCGTACGGGTTATGCAATTGAATATGATGCGATCGTACCAACTCAACTATGGCCAACACTTGAAACGAAAAAAATTAAAAATTTATATACAGCAGGACAAATTAACGGAACTTCTGGTTACGAAGAAGCAGCAGGACAAGGGCTTATGGCTGGGATTAATGCAGCGTGTCGTTCTTTAGGTAAAAAAGAAGTTATTTTAGGTCGTGCTGATGCTTATATTGGTGTTTTAATTGATGACCTTGTAACGAAAGGTACAAATGAACCATATCGTTTATTAACGTCTCGTGCAGAATATCGCCTATTATTACGCCATGATAATGCTGACCTTCGTTTAACTGAAGTTGGTCGTGAAATTGGCTTAATTAAAGAAGATCGCTATGAGCGATTTACAAATAAAAAGTTACAAATTGAACAGGAGAAGGAACGGTTAGAGAGTATTTTTATTAAACCGCGTCCTGAAGTTCAAGAATTAATTCGTAGTATTGGCGGAAGTGAATTGAAAGATGGAATACGTGCAAGTGACTTATTACGTCGTCCAGAGGTGACATATGAGCATATTCATCTTTTAGTACCAAGTGAAGTAGCATTAAGTGATGAAATTACGGAACAAGTTGAAATTCAGACCAAGTACGAAGGATATATCGAGAAATCTTTACAGCAAGTAGAACGTATGAAGAAAATGGAAAACAAAAAAATTCCTGTGGATATTGATTATGATGCGATTTCTAGCCTTGCCTCAGAAGCAAGACAGAAATTGAAAGATGTTCGTCCGCTTTCAATGGGGCAAGCTTCACGTATTTCTGGTGTAAATCCAGCTGATGTTTCAATTTTGCTTATTTACATTGAACAAGGAAAAATTGCACGAGTATCGAACCAATAACATAGTAAGGAGATATTGCTAGATGAACATAGAACAATTTCAATCTATGCTAGAAGAGAAGGGTATTTCCCTCTCTTCTAGACAGTTAGAGCAGTTCGGAATCTATTTTGAAACATTAGTAGAGTGGAATGAAAAAATGAACTTAACGGCTATTACGGAGAAAGAAGAAGTATACTTAAAACACTTTTTTGATTCTGTTACAGCGGCTTTTTATTATGATTTTTCGAAACCATTTTCTATTTGTGATGTTGGAGCAGGAGCTGGATTCCCAAGTATCCCTTTAAAAATCTGTTTCCCGCACTTAAAAGTAACAATTGTAGATTCATTACAAAAACGTATTAATTTCTTAAATCACTTAGCGCAAAAGTTAGAATTAAGTGATGTTGCATTTTGTCATGATCGTGCTGAAACATTTGGAAAAAAAGAAGGTGTACGTGAAGCATACGATATCGTAATGGCACGTGCAGTTGCACGTCTTTCTGTATTAAGTGAGCTATGTTTACCACTTGTAAAAGTAGGGGGAACATTCATTGCAATGAAAGGTGCAGCGGCGAACGAAGAAATCGAAAATGGCAAATATGCTTTAGAGGTACTTGGCGGAGAATTGAAAGAAATGTCTACGTTCCAATTACCGTTTGAAGAAAGCGAGCGTAATATTTTATTAATCGAGAAAAAGCGCAAGACACCAAAGAAATATCCACGCAAACCGGGAACGCCCAATAAATTACCTATTGAAAAATAAATCTTATTAGACGTAAGATTAAATTATATAAATGAAAACGTAAATGTTTCATAGGAAACATTTTATGTAGAACAGTCAATAGGCCTAAAAGGTGGTGGAATATGTATGAAAAATACGTTTTCTCGTTTATTTGGCTTTGGAGATAAAGAGAGCGAATTCGAATTACAAGACGAAAGCCATGAAGAAATAGCTAAAAAGGTATATGAAGAAATACAGGAAATTCCGATAGTAAACATTACCCCTAACCGTTATCAACCACGAACAGTTTTTGACGATGCACGTATTGAGGAGCTAGCATTAACGATTCGTACGCATGGGCTTATCCAGCCGATTGTTGTGAGACAGTATGAGGATGATAAGTACGAGATTATTGCCGGGGAAAGGCGTTTCCGCGCAGCAACAAAGTTAGGGTGGGAAAAAGTTCCTGCAATAATAAAGAATTTAAATGATACTGAGACAGCTTCTGTAGCGTTAATTGAAAATTTGCAACGTGAGGAATTAACAGCAATTGAGGAAGCTGTGGCATATCAAAAGCTGATTGAGTTACATAATTTAACACAAGAAGCATTGGCACAACGACTTGGAAAAGGACAATCGACAGTCGCAAATAAATTGCGATTATTAAAATTGCCTGAAGAAATCAAAAGTGCATTATTAGAAAAAAGTATTACAGAACGGCATGCTCGCGCCCTTATTCCTTTGAAGAATGAGGAATTACAACTGAAGGTTTTACAAGAGATTGTGGAGAAGCAATTGAATGTAAAGCAAACAGAAGAACGAATTGCAAAGTTATTAGAAGAAGTAAAACCAAAGCGCAAAGCGAAGCAAAAAGCAGTAAGTCGAGATGCGAGAATTGCTATGAACACGATTAGACAATCATTACAAATGGTTGCTAATAGTGGTTTGAATGTTAATTCTGCGGAAGAAGAGTTTGATGAATACTATCAAATTACGATTAAAATTCCGAAGAAAAAATAATTACGTGCTAGAGACCTTATCCTATTGGAGAGGTCTCTTTTACTATATTTTCTTGTTAAAGCAAGAAGGAGTTTAGAAATAAATTTTGAAGTTTAATAAGGACGTAAAAGAAAAACTTTTATTTCATGTTACAATAAACGTAATTGTTTCTAGAATAAGAAAGAAAGGTTGAAAGTAGGTGACATCATGGGAAAAATCATTGCTATTGCTAATCAAAAAGGCGGTGTTGGAAAAACAACAACATCCGTTAATTTAGGGGCTGGATTGGCACAAGTAGGAAAAAAAGTCCTTCTCGTAGATATTGATGCTCAAGGAAATGCAACGACTGGTGTAGGGATTGAAAAGTCTGAATTAGATCAATGTATTTATAATGTTCTTGTAGAAGATGCAGATGTTCAAGGTGCCATACGGAAAACCGCAACTGAAAACTTAGATGTTCTACCCGCTACAATTCAATTGGCTGGTGCTGAAATTGAATTGGTACCAACCATTTCCCGGGAAGTACGCTTGCAAAGAGCGTTACAGCCGATTCGTGATGAATATGAGTATATTATTATTGACTGTCCCCCATCCTTAGGGTTATTAACGATTAATGCATTAACAGCAGCAGATTCTGTTATTATTCCTGTACAGTGTGAATATTACGCGCTGGAAGGGTTAAGTCAGCTATTAAATACAGTTCGACTTGTGCAAAAGCATTTAAATAAAAATTTAGCAATTCAAGGTGTATTGTTAACGATGTTGGATGCTCGTACAAATTTAGGAATTCAAGTTATAGATGAAGTGAAAAAATACTTTAGAGATAAAGTATATCGTTCGATTATTCCTCGTAATGTTCGCTTAAGTGAGGCACCAAGTCATGGGAAACCAATTATGCAGTATGACGCTAAATCAAGAGGAGCAGAAGTATATTTAGATTTAGCAGAGGAAGTGATTGCAGGTGGCTAAGGGATTAGGAAGAGGAATCAACGTGTTTTTTCCAGATTTAGATGTGAAAGAAGAAGAAACAATTCAGGAGATTATAGTAACTGAATTAAGGCCGAATCCATATCAACCACGTAAATATTTCAATAAAGAAGCGATTCAGGAATTAGCGGCTTCTATTAAAGAGCACGGTATATTGCAACCTTTAATTGCTCGAAAGAGTATTAAAGGATATGAAATAGTTGCAGGTGAAAGAAGATATCGTGCTGCTAAAGAGGCCGGACTTGAGAAAGTGCCTGCTGTCGTAAGGCAATTAAATGAGCAGCAAATGATGGAATTTGCTTTGCTTGAAAACTTACAACGAGAAGATTTAAATCCTATGGAAGAGGCAATGGCATATCAGATGTTAATGAACGAGCTAAATGTAACACAAGAACAATTAGCAAAACGTCTTGGTAAAAGCAGGCCTTATATCGCAAATTATACTCGTTTGTTAAGCCTCCCTTCATTCGTTCAAGATATGATTGCAAACGGTCAACTTTCAATGGCTCATGGAAGAACTTTACTTACAATAAAAGATGAAGAACAGTTGAAATCTTTATTGAAGCGAATTGAAAAAGAAGGACTGAACGTTCGCCAATTGGAACAAATTGTCCAGGAAATTAATCAACGTGTTTCACGTGAAACACAACAAGTGAAAAAAGAAAGAAATATATTTTTTGTAGAGCGCGAAACGTTTTTAAGAGAAAAGTTTGGTACGGATGTAAAAATTAAAGAAACGAAAAAAGAAAAAGGTAAAATCGAAATCGAATTTTTTAATAAAGAAGATTTAAATCGAATTTTAGAATTATTATCAAAGGGAAATTAAAAAGCAAACCATCTTATTGTTTATAGATGGTTTGCTTTTTTTAATGCAGATAATTTTTGATCGGTTTCTTTTATACTTTGTGCAATTACATCGGCCATCTTCATAACTAAACTTAGTCTTGTATTTTGAAGTACGAAAAACTCCATGAAACCATTTAAATTTACGATGCCATGAATATGCAAGTCACCAATTTCAGGTAATTTCTTATTCATCGCAGCTCCAGGTTTACTGGGGCCCTTTCCGGTAGTTATAGAACCGATACTTTGAGATTTTCCTAAACATGCATCAACAGCAATAATAAATGAAGTAGGGTTTTCTTTCTGTATATTCTGAATTTTTTCCTCTAGATTTAGTGCATGTATTGGTTCGTCTAGTGTGCCGAATACTTGAAGGTTTTTGATTTCAATTTGTTCTAGTTTAGTACCAACTAATGGACCAAGTGCATCACCGGTGGAACGGTCTGTTCCGATACAAACGAGAATGAGTGGCATATTAGTCTTAATGGGAATATGGGAAAGTAAGAAATTACTGATTGTCTCAGAGGCTTCTAAGTCATGATGCATAACATTTTGAGTTTCTTTTTCAAAAAAAGGTAAGCGAAAACTTCTAATATTCATGAAGCACCCATCCTTTTAATAAATTTTCACAATATGTTATATGGTGTGTGAAATGGAAAATTATAAGTGCATACTTTCTACAAACTGTGAATGAAAATGGAAATAATAGTACTAGTATATATATATTCGTTTCATTTTATACCTGAATGGAAGTTAACAAATGGAATTAAAGTCATAAATTTTTTTCAGAAATCAGAGAGAGTTCTGATACAATAATAAGGATAACTAAAAAGAAATTTTAGCTAGAGAGGTAGAGGGACATGGATTTAGCGTTGAAATGGTTTGAGTCCATTGATTGGACGAATATAGGTGTGAAGTCACTAAAAATAATCGTTATTTTAATACTTGGTGCAATCGTTGTGCGAGTTGCAAGGGCAATTGTACGAAATGCGTTTCGTATGGGAAGCCGTTCGCCGATTCAAATTTCAGAACGTCGTACAGTTACGGTAGCGAAGTTGCTTGAAAATATTGTGGCATACGTTGTTATGTTCATTATGTTAATTGCGATTTTAGGTGTGTTTGATATTAATGCATCAGGTCTATTAGCCGGTGCTGGGGTAATTGGTTTAGCAGTCGGTTTTGGTGCACAAAGTTTAGTTAAAGATGTTATTACAGGATTATTTATTTTGTTAGAGGATCAATTTTCAGTAGGTGATTATGTAAGAATAGGGCAATTTGAAGGAACTGTTTTGGAAATTGGACTACGTACAACGAAGATGAAAAGCTGGACAGGTGAAATTCATATAATACCAAATGGTAGTATTGTACAAGTAACGAACTTTTCCGTTAGTAATAGTGTAGCATTTGTTGATGTATCTATTTCTTATGAAAGTGATATAGTACGAGCGGAGCAAGTTATTGAAGATTTATTAGTAGAATTACCAGGAAAATATGAGAAAATGGTAACAACACCTCAATTGCTAGGTGTTCAAACATTGGCAGCGTCTGAAGTTGTATTACGTGTTATTGCTGAAGTTGAGCCGATGCAGCATGCAGTTATTGCGAGGGCTCTTCGCAAAGAGATTAAAAATCGTCTTGATTTACATGGGATTGAAATTCCATACCCACGTATGGTTTTATATAGTCGCGAAGAATTAGTTAGTGAAAAAGCAATTTAATAGTGGGAGGGATTTAGAGAATGGAGCAAAAGCAATATAACTTGTACGATGTTGTGGAAATGAAGAAAGCCCATCCATGTGGTGAAAATCGCTGGAAGATTATTCGTATGGGAATGGATATCCGCGTTAAGTGCGAGGGGTGTGACCATTCGGTAATGATTCCTCGAAGAGAGTTTGATCGCAAGGTAAAAAAAATACTTGTGAAGCACGAAGAATAGTGAAAAAGCAACGGCTGCAGTAGACAGCCGTTGCTTTTTTTCATTTGGTGGAAACTTGTCATTTTTTTCGTTACTATCTATAATGATGAAAGATTGAGACATAGGAGTGAAAAATATGGGATTAACGGCTGGGATTGTTGGATTACCTAACGTAGGTAAGTCCACTTTATTTAATGCAATTACACAAGCAGGAGCAGAATCTGCGAACTATCCATTCTGTACAATCGATCCAAACGTAGGGATTGTAGAAGTACCAGATGAGCGTTTAAATAAATTAACGGAATTAGTAGAACCGAAAAAAACTGTTCCGACTGTATTTGAATTTACTGATATTGCAGGTATCGTAAAAGGTGCGAGTAAAGGTGAAGGGTTAGGAAATAAATTCTTATCTCACATTCGTCAAGTAGATGCAATTTGCCAAGTTGTTCGTTGTTTTGAAGATGAAAATATTACGCACGTTTCAGGAAAAGTAGATCCAATTGATGACATTGAAACAATTAACTTAGAACTAATCTTAGCGGATTTGGAATCTGTTGATAAGCGTATCGAACGAGTTGCGAAGTTAGCAAGACAAAAAGATAAAGAAGCTGTATATGAGCATGAAATTTTAGTTCGTTTAAAAGAAGCTTTTGAAGAGGGAAAACCAGCTCGTACTGTTGAATTTACAGAAGAGCAAATGAAGATTGTTAAAGGCCTTCATTTACTTACAACGAAAGAAATGCTATATGTAGCAAACGTAAGTGAAGATGATATTATGGATCCTTCTGACAATAAATATGTACAAATGGTAAAAGAATTTGCAGCAAATGAAAATTCTCAAGTAATCGTTGTATGTGCAAAAATCGAAGAAGAAATCGCTGAGCTAGACGAGGAAGAGAAAAAAGTATTCCTTGAAGAACTAGGCATTGAAGAATCTGGTTTAGATCAATTAATTCGTGCTGCATATGATTTATTAGGACTTGCTACTTACTTCACAGCTGGTGTGCAAGAAGTACGTGCATGGACGTTTAAACAAGGTATGAAGGCACCACAATGTGCTGGCGTAATTCATACAGACTTTGAGCGTGGATTTATTCGCGCGGAAACAGTTTCTTATGATGATTTAATGACAAACGGTTCTATGACAGCTGCAAAAGAAGCTGGAAAAGTACGTTTAGAAGGAAAAGAGTATATCGTAAAAGACGGAGATGTTATGCACTTCCGCTTCAACGTTTAATTTAATATTTCCTAGGAAAAATAAAGATATGAGCTTGGCAAATATATTATGTGTTTGCCAAGTTTTTTACGTATTGGTGAGTTGATTCATATAACTTACTATGATATAATCTAAACTCGTGAGTAATTACTATAAATTAATTGCTCCTTGCCCATTATGGGCCGTTTAGACCAAAAGGAGGTGAAAGTGTAATGAGAAAGTACGAAATTATGTACATCATTCGTCCTGGCGTTGAAGAAGAAGCTCAAAAAGCTTTAGTTGAACGTTTTGCAGGTGTTTTAACAAACAATGGTGCAGAAATCATTAACACGAAAGAGTGGGGTAAGCGTCGTTTAGCTTACGAAATCAACGACTTACGTGAAGGTTTCTACATGATCTTAAACGTGAACTCTAACTCAGAGGCGATTAACGAATTCGACCGTTTAGCTAAGATCAACGAAGATATCCTTCGTCATATCGTTGTTAAAGAAGAAGAAAAATAATTGATATATAAGGGAGAGTGGTTCGATTGATGAATCGTGTTATCCTCGTTGGTCGTTTAACTAAGGACCCTGACTTACGTTACACGCCCAATGGTGTTGCAGTAGCTACTTTTACGTTAGCTGTGAATCGCGCATTTGCGAATCAACAAGGTGAGCGTGAAGCTGACTTTATTAATTGTGTAATATGGCGTAAACAAGCAGAAAACGTGGCAAATTATTTGAAAAAAGGTAGCTTAGCAGGCGTAGACGGACGTCTTCAAACTCGTAATTACGATGGACAAGATGGTAAACGTGTATATGTAACAGAAGTTCTTGCGGAGAGCGTACAATTTTTAGAGCCGCGTAATGGCGGTGGGGAGCAACGTGGTTCATTCAATCAGCAACCATCAGGAGCTGGTTTCGGTAACCAAAGCTCTAACCCATTTGGTCAATCTAGTAATTCAGGTAACCAAGGTAATCAAGGTAACTCTGGATTTACGAAGAATGACGATCCATTTTCGAATGTTGGTCAACCGATTGACATTTCGGACGACGATTTACCATTTTAATGGTGTGAATCGGCTATTTTTAACAAAGAATGGAGGGAATAGACATGGCAGGACGCAAAGGTGGACGTGCGAAGCGTCGTAAGGTGTGTTTCTTCACATCTAACGGCATCACTCGCATTGACTATAAAGATGTTGATTTATTAAAACGTTTCGTTTCTGAGCGCGGTAAAATTTTACCTCGTCGTGTAACAGGAACAAGCGCGAAATACCAACGCAAACTTACAGTTGCAATTAAACGTGCTCGTCAAATGGCACTTTTACCATATGTTGGTGAATAATAGCGTATGAAATGCACAGTAGAGTCGGACTCTACTGTGCATTTTGCTATGCTTTTCTTTTTTTGAAAGAGAGGTTAGATGATGAAGAATACGAAATTTATTACTGAGGGTGCAGCACTGTTAGCGATATATGCAATGTTATTGCTTATATCTATGTATGTTCCAATTTTAGGTACAGTTGTAACGTTTGCGTTGCCATTGCCATTTATATTGCTAACGATAAGATATAGATTATCTAACGCCTTTATAGTTTTTACTGCGGCGCTTTTTATTACTGTTATTGTCAGTCAGCCGATGAACCTAGTAAAGACAACTATGTTTGGATTGATAGGTATCGTTTTAGGATATATGTATAAAAAACGAAAAAAGCCGGTAGAAACTTTAATGGCGGGGACGCTTGTGTACTTAATTGGTATTATGCTCATTTATGTTGCGAGTATAAAGTTTTTTAACATAGATTTAATGAAGCAAATGCAAAATATGTTTAATGAAAGTATGGCGCAAAGTGAAAAGATAGTTACTGCTGCGAGTATGCCTATTAGTAAAGAGCAAAAAGAATTATTTACACAATTTAATGATGTGTTACAAACGTTATTCCCAAGTTTGCTTGTAATGGTTTCTGTATGTTTTTCTTGGATTACAGTTATGATATCAGGTAGTGTTTTGAGAAAACTAAAGCATGACGTTATACCTTGGCCTAAATTTAAAGATATACAATTACCAAAGAGTATTGTTTGGTATTACGTTATATTTATTTTGCTATCAACTTTTATAAAAGTAGAACCGACATCATATTTACATATGGTATTTTCTAATTTATATGTCATATTTGCTTTACTACTAGTACTGCAAGGTCTGACATTTATCGCTTTTATAGCGCATAGCAAAGGTTTTACGAAAGGTGTTCCTATTATTAGTTTTATTGTCTGCATGTTTATTCCGATGATGTTTCCTCTTGTAACAATCTTAGGTATAATTGATTTAGGGATTTCATTGCGTTCTAAAATAGGGGAATAAAATAATATTCCTTACACTATTTTAATTTGTTTAACTAACTGGAAAGTGAGTTAGTTTTACTTTATAGGAGTTGTATACATGCCTGAATTTTATAAGAAACAGTGGTTTTTATATCCTGTTTACGTATTGGCATTTTTTGTATTCGTGCTAATTTCACTCCTCTGTTACTTTCATTTAATTATGGGGATATCAGCCTTCTTTATCTTTTGTATTGTACTTTTTTTCGTTATACGATTCGAACTTACTTTTCAAAGGAATTTTGAAAAACATACGACAGATATGATTACAAGGGTAAAGAAAGTGAGTAATGAAGCATTTAACCAAATGCCAATTGGTATTTTGTTATACAATAAGGATTATGGAATTGATTGGGCGAATCCTTATTTATCATCATGTTTGGGGCAGCATGCATTAGCTGGTTGGCACCTTTACGATGTATCAGAAACATTACTCCTTTTTATTAAGGGGGAAACTTCTGACGATATAGTTTCTTTAAATAATCGTAAGTTTCGTGTTTTTGTAAGGAAAGAAGAAAAACTAATTTATTTCTTTGATGTAACGGAACAAACAGAAATTGAAAAGATGTATGAAGATCAACGCACTGTTTTAGCTGTTATTTATTTAGATAACTATGATGAAGTTACACAAGGATTAGATGACCAATTACGTACGAATATAACAAGTCTTGTGACGTCACGTCTAAATGAATGGGCTGTTAAGTATGGTGCATATTTGAAACGTGCATCTTCAGAAAGATTCTTCGTTGTACTAAATGAAAGTATTTTAGCGCAAATGGAGAAAGGGAAATTTAGTATTTTGGATCAAGTGCGTGAAGAAACATCAAAAAGGAATATACCACTTACATTAAGTGTTGGTGTTGGCTCAGGTGATTTACCTTTATCAGAGCTTGGAGCGATGGCTCAATCTGGTTTAGACCTTGCATTAGGACGAGGAGGAGACCAAGTAGCTATTAAACAAGCAACGGGTAAAGTTAAGTTTTACGGTGGTAAGACGAATCCGGTTGAAAAGCGTACTCGTGTACGTGCTAGGGTTATTTCGCATGCATTAAAGGATTTAGTATTAGAAAGCAGTAATGTCATTATAATGGGGCATAGAGCTCCTGATATGGATGCGATTGGTGCAGCGATTGGTATTTTAAAGGTAGCTCAATTAAATGAGCGCAAAGGATATATTGTATTAGATGAAAATGATTCTGATAAAGGAATCAAACGTTTGATGGATAAAGTGAAACAAAATGAAGAGTTATGGTCACATTTTATTACACCAGGGCAAGCGATGGAATTTGCAAATGATGATTCATTACTTGTTGTTGTTGACACGCATAAACCTTCAATGGTGATGGAGGAAAAACTGTTACACAAGATTGAAAATGTAGTAGTTATTGACCATCATCGCCGCGGGGAAGATTTCATTGAAGATCCATTACTTGTTTATATGGAGCCATACGCTTCTTCAACGGCAGAGCTTGTTACAGAATTACTTGAGTATCAACCGAAAAATTTAAAGATGACAATGTTAGAAGCAACGGCATTGTTAGCTGGTATTATTGTTGATACAAAAAGTTTTACATTCCGTACAGGCGCTCGTACATTTGATGCCGCTTCTTATTTACGCTCGCATGGCGCAGACACTGTACTTGTACAAGAACTTTTAAAAGAAGATATGGGTCAGTATTTACGAGTTGCAAAAGCCATTAAAAATGCGTACATTTATAAAAATGGAATTGCGATTGCTAAAGTTGATGGTGATGAATATTATGACCAAGTACTTATTGCACAATCAGCAGACACATTATTGACAATGACAGGTATCATTGCATCGTTTGTTATTGCAAAACGTGGAGAAAATTTCATTGGAATTAGTGGTAGATCTTTAGGTGAATTGAATGTACAGCTAATTATGGAGAATTTAGGAGGTGGCGGGCACTTAACAAATGCAGCCACACAAATGAAAAATGTTACAGTAGATGAAGCGGAGGAGAAGCTTCGATTTGTTATTGATGACTATTTACAGGGAGGCACACAATCATGAAAGTAATTTTTCTAAAAGACGTAAAAGGTAAAGGTAAAAAAGGAGAAATAAAAAACGTACCAGACGGTTATGCAAATAATTTCTTACTAAAACAGGGGTTAGCTGCCGAAGCGACAAACAGCAGTATGAAAACTTTAGATGCTCAAAAGCGCAAAGAGGAAAAAGATGCAGCAGCAGAAGTTGAGAATGCAAAAGAGCTGAAAGAAACATTAGAGAAATTAACTGTAGAAGTAAAGGCGAAATCTGGAGAAGGTGGCCGCTTATTTGGTTCTATCACGAGTAAACAAATTGTAGATGTAATGCAAAAGTCACACAAGATTAAACTTGATAAACGTAAATTTGAAATGGATGATGCAATCCGTGCATTAGGTTATACAAACGTCAATGTGAAATTGCATCCGCAAGTAACAGCAACAGTAAAAGTTCATGTTAGTGAACAATAAAAATAAATTAAGCAAGGAGGATTGCGCATGAGTGATGTAATGGCTGATCGTACCCCTCCGCATAATATAGAAGCTGAGCAGGCAGTCTTAGGTGCCATATTAATTGATCAGGATGCGTTAACGTCAGCATCGGAACTATTGGTACCTGACTCATTTTATCGAACGAAACATCAAAAGATTTTTGAAGTCATGCTTGGGTTGTCTGATAAGGGAGAACCAATCGACTTAGTAATAATGACATCAGCGATGGCTGATCAAGGATTACTAGAAGAAGTTGGTGGGGTTTCTTATCTAGCAGAGTTAGCAGAAGTTGTTCCAACAGCTGCTAACGTAGAATATTATGCACGCATCATCGCTGAAAAGGCACTTTTACGTCGTTTAATTCGAACGGCGACTCATATTGTATCGGATGGATACGAGCGAGAAGATGATGTGGATGGCCTTTTAAATGAGGCTGAGAAAAAAATATTAGAAGTATCTCACCAAACAAATGCAAAAGCATTCCAAAACATTAAAGATGTTCTTGTAGATGCTTATGATAAAATTGAACTTTTGCATAATCAAAAGGGTGAAGTTACCGGGATACCAACTGGATTTACTGAATTAGATAAGATGACCGCAGGTTTTCAGCGAAATGATTTAATCATCGTGGCGGCGCGTCCATCGGTAGGGAAAACTGCATTTTCACTAAATATCGCACAAAACGTAGCGACGAAAACTGATGAAAATGTAGCGATTTTTAGTTTAGAGATGGGCTCTGATCAGCTTGTTATGCGTATGCTTTGTGCAGAAGGAAATATTGATGCACAAAGACTTCGTACCGGTTCATTAACTTCTGATGATTGGGCGAAATTAACAATGGCGATGGGTAGCCTTTCTAATGCTGGTATATATATTGATGATACACCAGGGATTAAAGTAAATGAGATTCGAGCAAAATGTCGTAGATTAAAGCAAGAGCAAGGTCTTGGGATGGTTTTGATTGACTATTTACAGCTTATTCAAGGAAGTGGGAAATCAGGAGAAAACCGTCAGCAGGAAGTATCTGAGATTTCTCGTACATTAAAAGGGATTGCACGTGAATTGCAAGTACCTGTTATTGCCTTGTCGCAGTTATCTCGTGGTGTAGAATCTCGTCAAGATAAACGTCCGATGATGTCTGACATTCGTGAATCAGGAAGTATCGAGCAGGATGCTGACATTGTAGCCTTCCTATATCGTGAAGATTACTATGATCGTGAAACAGAAAATAAAAATACAATTGAAATTATCATTGCAAAGCAACGTAATGGTCCGGTAGGTTCAGTAGAGCTTGCGTTTGTTAAGGAATTTAATAAATTCGTCAACTTAGAACGCCGCTTTGAGGATGGACATGCACCGCACGCATAAAGGCAGTATAAAAAAGAAACACATTTCTTATAATAAGATGTGTTTCTTTTTTTTTATATGAAAGATAGGGCTTTCATAAGGTGAATATGTAATTCTTACGAACGAAAACGTTTTTCGATAAAAAAATGTTCGTTTTTTGGTTGACTTCTCTTTCTGTTTTGGTACAATTATATTGTTTGAATAGATCGTTTGAAAATTGCGGAGGTGCTTTAATAATGTCTTCAGTAGTAGTTGTAGGAACACAATGGGGCGACGAAGGAAAAGGTAAAATCACTGATTTTCTTTCTGAGCATGCGGAAGTAGTTGCAAGATATCAAGGTGGAAATAACGCGGGACATACAATTGTTTTCGGCGGAGTTAAATATAAATTACACTTAATTCCATCTGGTATTTTCTATAAAGAGAAAATTTGTGTAATCGGAAATGGCTTAGTAGTAGATCCGAAAGCATTACTTGAAGAGTTGAAATACTTACACGATCGTGGTGTAAGTACTGATAATTTACGTGTAAGTAACCGTGCGCACGTTATTTTACCTTATCACTTAAAACAAGATGAATTAGAAGAAGCGAGTAAAGGTGATAACAAGATTGGTACAACGAAAAAAGGTATCGGTCCTGCATATATGGATAAAGCTGCTCGTATTGGTATCCGTATGGCTGATCTTTTAGACCGTGAAGCATTTAAAGAGAAGCTTGAGCGTAATTTAGTGGAGAAAAATCGTTTGTTTGAAAAAATGTACGATACAGAAGGTTTCAGCGTAGAAGAAATCTTTGAAGAGTACTTCGAATACGGACAACAAATCGCACATTACGTATGCGATACATCTGTCGTATTAAATGATGCACTAGATAACAATAATCGTGTATTATTTGAAGGTGCACAAGGTGTTATGCTTGATATCGACCACGGTACGTACCCGTTCGTTACATCTTCTAACCCAATTGCTGGTGGTGTAACAGTTGGAACTGGAGTTGGTCCTGCGAAAGTTACTCGCGTTGTAGGTGTATGTAAAGCATATACAAGCCGTGTTGGTGATGGTCCATTCCCTACTGAACTTAATGATGAAATCGGTCACCAAATTCGTGAAGTTGGTCGTGAATACGGAACAACAACGGGTCGTCCACGCCGTGTAGGTTGGTTCGATAGCGTTGTTGTAAGACATGCACGTCGTGTTAGTGGTTTAACAGATTTATCATTAAACTCTATCGATGTATTAACAGGTATTCCAACTGTTAAAATTTGTGTTGCTTACAAATGCAATGGCGAAGTTATCGATGAAGTTCCAGCTAACTTAAACATTTTAGCGAAATGTGAGCCTGTATATGAAGAGCTTCCAGGTTGGACAGAAGATGTTACTGCTGTGAAATCATTGGATGAGCTTCCTGAAAATGCAAGAAAATACGTAGAGCGTGTTTCTGAATTAACAGGAATCCAATTATCTATGTTCTCGGTTGGACCAGATCGTAATCAAACAAATATCGTTCGTAACGTATACGAAGCTTAATTGATATAAAAAATTGATTTTTTTAAGAAAAAACTCATATTTTTATGAGTTTTTTCTTATTTTTTATAAAAAAATAAAAAAAGGTATTGCAAAAATGAAAGACATCATGTTATGATATGTCTTGTCGTCACGAAAATATGACGTTGGTGAGTATGAGCCATTAGCTCAGTTGGTAGAGCATCTGACTTTTAATCAGAGGGTCGAAGGTTCGAATCCTTCATGGCTCACCATTTTATTTTTCGTGGCCCGTTGGTCAAGTGGTTAAGACACCGCCCTTTCACGGCGGTAACACGGGTTCGAATCCCGTACGGGTCATGTTTTTTTTATGTTCATTTTTGGTCCCGTGGTGTAGTGGTTAACATGCCTGCCTGTCACGCAGGAGATCGCCGGTTCGACCCCGGTCGGGACCGCCACTTTTGTTTATACCACCATTAGTGGTTTTATATATAGTTTTGGCTCGGTAGCTCAGTCGGTAGAGCAGAGGACTGAAAATCCTCGTGTCGGCGGTTCGATTCCGTCCCGAGCCACTCTCAGGATATTAAGTGGGCCCACTTAATATCCTTTTTATTTTGTCCAGTTTTACAAATGTGGGTAGTTATTTTACAATAGAATGAGGAGCCTCTAGCAGTTGAAGCTAGAGGTTTTTCTATAGATCGTATAGGATTCCGTGTAAAAGTGGATGATACATGAGTCTATGAGAATAGAGGAGAAATACTTAGACTAAGATTGTTGTCATATAGGAACATACTATAGAAACACCAATATGTTTGAGGATTATTGATCATATTTTTATAAGGAGGAAATAGACGATGATGGGAAAGAAAATTTTAGTAGTTGATGATGAAAAGCCAATTGCGGATATTTTGAAGTTCAACCTAGAAAAAGAAGGTTTTGAAATTGTAATGGCGCATGATGGTGATGAGGCGATTGAAAAAGCAAATGAAGAACAGCCAGATATGGTTTTATTAGATATTATGTTACCGGGAAAAGACGGTTTAGAGGTATGTCGTGAAATACGTAAAAGCTCAGAAATGCCAATTATTATGCTTACAGCAAAAGACTCTGAAATTGATAAAGTATTAGGGCTTGAGCTTGGAGCAGATGATTATGTAACGAAGCCATTTAGTACGAGGGAGTTACTTGCTCGTGTGAAAGCGAATTTACGTCGCCATCAGCAGGGTGGTGCTGCAGAGAAAGAAGAAAATACCGAAATGGTTATTGGACCAATCGTTATCAATTCGAACGCTTATAGTGTAACAAAGCGTGAAGAAAGCATTGAGCTTACACATCGTGAATTTGAATTACTACATTATTTAGCGAAGCATTTAGGTCAAGTTATGACTCGTGAACATTTATTACAAACAGTTTGGGGTTATGATTATTTTGGAGATGTACGTACAGTAGACGTAACAGTACGTCGTTTACGCGAAAAAATTGAAGATAATCCAAGTCATCCTACTTTAATTGTAACTAGACGTGGGGTAGGGTATTACTTGCGTGACCCAGAACAGGAATAGTATATGAAGAAAGTTGGTTTTTTTCAATCTATTCATTTAAAATTTGTGCTCATATATATGCTGTTAATATTAATAGCAATGCAAGTAATTGGTGTATATTTCGTCAGGGAATTAGAAAAAAGCCTTGTAAAAGGCTTTCAAGATTCCTTAACGCAGCAAACAAATCTACTTTCTTATAACCTGAAGCAAGAGTTTGTAAAAGAACGTCCTAAAACAGAATCAGTAGATAAAGCTATTAATGATTCGATTCAAAAATTTGCATCAGATCGTAAGAAAGATATTCAAGAAGTAAGTGTAATTGATTCTACTAAAAAATTAATGGCAATTTCAGACGGGTCTAAGCAAAATAAGGTAGGAAGAACGTCAGCAGATACAGCTGTACAACGGGTAATGGTACAAAAGAAACCAGAGTCAAAGATTGAGAAAGATGGAAATACAGGTCATCGAGTTCAAGTTATGATTACCCCTATTCTAAAAGATCCAGGCGGAGAGGTACTTGGTGTCATTCATATCGTTGCATCTATGGAAGATGTGTATAAACAAATGAAGGACATCAACCAAATTTTCGCAACGGGTACAGTAATTGCTTTATTAGTAACAGCTGTACTTGGAATTTTATTGGCTCAAACAATTACGAGACCAATTTCAGATATGCGAAGACAAGCAATTGAAATGGCGAAAGGAAATTATTCGCGAAAAGTAAAGGTGCATAGTCACGATGAGATTGGACAATTAGCATTATCTTTTAACAATTTATCTAAAAAATTACAACAAGCTCGTTCCTCCACAGAAAGTGAAAGACGAAAATTATCATCTGTTTTATCACATATGACAGATGGAGTAATTGCTACTGATCGAAAAGGGGATATCATTTTATTAAATGATCCTGCGGAAAAGATGTTAAATGTTTCGCGTGAAACGGCGCTAGATCAATCAGTTTTAGAAGTGCTAGGAATACAAGAAGAATTTACACTGGATCATTTATATGAAGAGCCGGATTCAGTTTTATTAGATTTTAGTACGAGAAATGAACCATATATTTTACGTGCTAGTTTCTCTGTTATTCAAAAAGAAACAGGGAAGGCAAATGGTTTAATTGCTGTATTATATGATGTAACAGAGCAGGAGCGGATAGAACAAGAGCGCCGTGAGTTTGTTGCGAACGTATCTCATGAGTTAAGAACGCCGTTAACAACGATGCGCAGTTACTTAGAAGCACTTACTGATGGAGCATGGCAAGATCCCAATATTGCACCGCAATTTTTAACAGTTACACAAGAAGAAACGGAAAGAATGATCAGGCTTGTAAATGCATTGTTACAACTATCTAAACTAGATAGCACAGAACATCGCTTAATGAAGGAATGGGTTGACTTTACTGATTTCTTTAATAACGTTATCGATCGTTTTGAAATGTCTAAAGAGCAAAATGTAAGCTTCAAACGATCTTTCTCTAAAAAATCTCGATTTATTGATATGGATACAGACAAAATTACACAAGTTTTATATAACATTATTTCCAATGCACTAAAATATTCGCCAGAAGGTGGTACAGTAACATATCGCCTACGTGACCGCGGGGAGTTATTAGAGATTAGTGTGAGTGATCAAGGAATGGGAATTCCGAAAGAAAATGTAGATAAAATATTTGAACGTTTTTATCGTGTAGATAAAGCGCGTTCGAGACAAATGGGTGGTACAGGTCTTGGGTTAGCCATTGCGAAAGAAATGATTGAGGCACATGGCGGCTCGGTTTGGGCGAAAAGTGAGGAAGGAAAAGGGACAACTATTTATTTCACATTGCCAATGGCGACAGATGAAGAGGACGATTGGGAATGAGTATGGAAAACTTTAAAACGATAGTTCTAATTAATTTGGTTGTCATTAGTCTATTTCTTACTTTTAACTTGTGGACATATGTTCCTGATTCTACTTCTATGCAAAATACAAAGTTCGTTCAAGGTAACGAAGAGATAAATACGATAAAGATTTCGGAGGTTGTTCGCCCATCCTCTGTCGTTATTCATAAAGAGAAAAATCATTATGTAAGCGAAAAGAAGGAAAATATGGATTCGATTTATAAAATTCTTGAAAACGGAGAATTACATAATTTCGAGGAAATAACGGGGACAGTCCCTAAAGGTGATTTTCTGTCTTATGTACACGGAGAAGAAAAAATTGAATTTGTTTTTCCTACAAATATCCCGTTAGATACGATTAAAAATATGTTTAATATTAAAGATAAAAACATAGAAAGTAACAGAAGTTTTAATCGTATTATAATTGATCCTTCTAGAAGTAAGGATCAAGAAATTAAAGTTAGCTTTGTTTCCTATGATACTCCTCATAAAATATATCAAGCAACATTAAGTGGTGCTTATATAAAGGATATTATAAATGCTCAAAATCAACTTATAACAGTAGCAAGACCATATTTTGAGTATCAAATAAATGATACAAAAAAACTTTTTTTACCAGAGGGAATTACGGAATTAAGTAAGGCAGAGTATATTACAGCTAAACTAGAAGTGGATCCATTTAAAAATGCTTTATTTAGTGATCCACGTTATTTAAGTCCTATTTCTGAGAAAACAAAGGAAACATTTACAGATGGCATCCGTTCTATGGAAATTGATAAGTCGGATGCAATGTTGAAATATAAAAATTCCGCTGTACATGGTGATAAATCTACGGATAATGCGGTAATTTTACAAAAAAGTTTTGACTTTGTAAGTGGGCATAGTGGATCCTTGAAGTCCTATCGTTTTGATTATATTAATGGGAGGAAAACTTCATTCCGTTTATATGAGGATGGTTTGCCTGTATTTAATGCAAATGGAATAGCGGAATTAAAACAAGTATGGGGTTCAGGTGAAATTATGCAGTATGAAAGACCCTTTTTTGAGTTCAGTATTACTTTGCCTAGTAAACAACAAACAACTTCTCTCGCATCAGGTCGTACAGTGATGACATCACTAGAGAATAATCCAGAAATTGATAAAAAATCAATTCAGGATGTTGGTATTGGTTATAAAATGTCATTGGAACCGTCCATCAGTGATGCGAGAATCGCTGTCTTACAGCCGATATGGTATGTAAAATGTGAAGAAGATGGTAAGCAACAAATATATGAGTGGAGTGAGGGGGGACTAAATGGATTGGGATCGAATTAAGACCATATTTATTGTGACCTTTTTTGTTTTAGACCTCTTTCTTATCTTTCAGTTCATTCAAAAGCAAGATAGTAATCAATTAGAACTTGTGACGGAAACGAAAATCGATCAACAATTAAAAGCTGAAAAAATTACTATGGGAAATTTTCCTAAAGAACCGAAAAAAGAGTCATTTATAATGGCGAAAAATAAGAGTTTCAAAGAAGAAGATGTGCAATCTTTAAAAAATCAGACAGCGCATGTGCAAGACGAATATCAAATAGAGGGTAAATTAAAAGAGCCTTTTTTAAATACAAAATCATTGTCAAAAGATAAGTATAATGAGTTTTTGAAAAATTATGTGCTGGATGGACAAAAATATGAGTTTGGAGCAATAAAGGACTCAAAAATTTACTTCTTTCAAAAGTATAAAGATAAACCAATCTTCTACAATAATCGTGCGATGATTGTTGTAGATTTAAATGAAAAAAATGAGCTTATTTCGTATACACAAACAATGTTAACGGATTTGAAGGAAATGGGCGAAAGCGAAAAGACGAAAGAACAAGAAATTATTACTGCTCAAATAGCTTTAGAAAATATATATTTGAAAAATAAAATTGCAGAAAATACGCACGTGAAAGAGGCGCAGATTGGATATGCGACTCTTGCGGAGTCTTCTTCTAATATACAAGTGCTTGCTCCAACATGGAACTTAAAGACAGAACAAAAAAAGGATTTTTTTGTGAATGCAATTGAAGGACAAGTTATGGAATTAGGGGAAACTCAAGTGCCGGAAGAACATAATGGAGTGAGAAAGAATGAGCATGCATTTTAGTGTACTTGCAAGTGGAAGTACAGGGAATATGCTATATGTAGGAACAGATGAAAAAAAACTGCTTGTCGATGCAGGTTTAAGTGGTAAAGCGACAGAGGCTTTATTTAAACAAGCTGAACTGAATATAAATGACATATCAGGTATTCTTGTAACACATGAGCATAGTGATCACATTAAAGGATTAGGTGTATTGGCGCGTAAATATGATTTACCTGTTTATGCGAACGAGAAAACATGGAATGCAATGGAACATTTAATAGGTAATATCCCAACTGATCAAAAATTCATTTTCTCAGTAGGAGACGTGAAAACATTTGGGGATATTGAAGTTGAATCATTTGGTGTTTCTCATGATGCGGCGGAACCGATGTTTTACGCTTTTCATAACAATAATAGAAAGTTAGCTCTTATTACAGATACGGGCTACGTAAGTGACCGTATGAAAGGTGTTATTAAGGGAGCAAATGCTTTCGTGTTTGAAAGCAATCATGATGTGGAAATGCTTCGTATGGGACGCTATCCATGGAGCATTAAGCGACGTATTTTAAGCGACGTTGGCCACGTTTGTAATGAGGACGCTGCATTAGCGATGGCTGATGTTATTACAGATGAGACAAAACACATTTATTTAGCGCATTTAAGCTTAGATAATAACATGAAAGAATTAGCGCGTATGTCTGTATCACAAGTATTAGAAGAAAAAGGTTTTGGGGTTGGAAAATCCTTTGAAATACATGATACGGATCAAAAAATGCCTACGAAAATTCAATACGTATAATTCTTCATTTTAGTAAACAATAAAGGTGAATATAGTTGTTTTCAGGAAGATAGGTGAACAAATATGTCCTTTATTGATGAAGAAAAATATCGTATTAAACGTGCAGGCAAAAAGAAACATAAAGGTATTGTCATTTCTAGCATAGCGGGGACAATTGTAGGGGCTTCATTATTTGCATTTGGAGCTCCTTTATTTTCAAATCATGCAGGTAAGCTTCCGCAAGCTGAAGCAAGTGAAAAAAATATGGCTGAAGCTCAAAGTGGAAATGTTCCTGTTAAACAGATTAGCTTTGTAGACGCTGTGGATCGTGCTTCAGAGGCTGTTGTTGGTGTTATTAATATTCAACGAGACAATTTTTCGGAGGCTGATTCGGAAGCTGGTACAGGCTCTGGTGTGATTTATAAGAGAACAGATGGACATGCGTATATTGTAACGAATAACCACGTTGTTGCTGGGGCGAATCGTATTGAAGTGAGCTTAAGTGACGGTAAGAAAATTCCAGGTAAAGTATTAGGAACCGATGTAGTCACTGACTTAGCTGTACTAGAAATAGATGCGAAGCATGTGAAGAAAGTGATTGAAATTGGCGACTCTAATACCGTTCGTAGAGGAGAACCAGTTATTGCGATTGGAAATCCACTGGGGTTACAATTTTCCGGAACTGTCACACAAGGTATTATTTCGGCTAATGAGCGTATTGTTCCTGTAGATTTAGATCAAGATGGACATTACGATTGGCAAGTAGAAGTATTGCAAACAGATGCGGCAATTAATCCAGGTAATAGTGGTGGAGCGCTTGTAAATGTAGCGGGACAATTAATAGGTATTAACTCAATGAAAATTGCAGCAAAAGAAGTAGAAGGAATTGGATTAGCTATTCCAGTTACGAGAGCTGTTCCTATTATGAATGAACTAGAAAAGTACGGTAAAGTAAGAAGACCTTACGTTGGGATTGAACTAAGATCATTAAATGAGATTCCGAGTTACTATTGGTCAAAAACATTACACTTACCAGGTAACGTAACAGAAGGAGTCTGCATTTTAGATGTGAAAAGTCCTTCGCCAGGTACGGATGCGGGTCTTAGAGAACATGATGTTATTGTGGCGGTAGATGGAAAAGCGGTGCACGATATTATTGGGTTCCGCACGGCCTTATATAATAAAAAAATTAATGATAAAATGACTCTTACGTTTTATCGTGGTACAAAACGAGCGACAACAACGGTGAAATTAGGCATTCAAAAGTATTAAAAACAGGAGGGCCTACCTCCTGTTTTCTATTGTAGAAAAGTGAGGTGAGGAATATGAATTTACCTTGTTGTTTAGAACATGTTGAATTAGCATTAGATATCATTGTGGATGAGTGTGAAGTCGCACCGGTTATTAACAATGTGGATAACTCTAAAGGAGAGAAAAAAACATGTGAATTTTGTCAAAATGAGGCGACATATGTTGTATCGAACACAGATTCTCACACAATATGTGGGTAACATTTGTGGATATGTGGATAAGTCCTGTGGATAACGTGTTTGTAAGGTGGGGAATAAATGTGAATATCTCGATTATTTCAATCGGAAAATTAAAAGAAAAATACTTAAAACAAGGTATAGCAGAATACTTAAAACGATTATCTTCTTACGCAAAAGTAGAAGTAATTGAATTGCCAGATGAAAAGGCACCAGAAAATTTAAGTGCAGTAGAAATGTTAATTGTAAAAGAAAAAGAAGGTATTCGTATACTGGATAAAATTTCTGATGATACGCATGTCATTGCGTTAGCTATAGAAGGAAAACAAAAATCATCAGAAGAATTTGCGGTAAGTATAGATCGCCTTGCTACATATGGAAAGAGCAAGATCACATTTGTAATTGGTGGATCACTGGGGCTTAGTTCTGAAGTAATGAAGCGTTCAAACGAATCTCTTTCTTTTTCGAAGATGACATTACCACATCAATTAATGCGATTAGTATTGCTTGAGCAGGTGTATAGAGCGTTTCGGATTAATCGTGGTGAACCGTATCATAAGTAAATGAGGTTTTTCCACTAAAGAAAGAGTTGAATATTGGTAAAGGTAAGACAGTATTAAATATGTTAAAATATAAAAAGGACAACCTCTTCTCGTTGTCCTTTTTATAATTACTTACTGGTGAGAATGCCAATCGAGAAAGTTTGGTTTATAGTTGAATAAATCCCTAAGCTCTTCTAACTTTGTAGGGTCATCTTCATTACGTATTGTTAGTTCTAACCACTCAAAATATGTCGCTAAATCAATATAATGTTTGCTAGCCTGAGTGTACTTAGGGTAATTTCTCCAGTAATGTAGATATAAACTTTCAGGTAAAACAGCAAAAGGGCCATTAGCATCTTTAAATTCTTGCAGGTTTCTGACGGATATTGAACCAACGTTATCGGTATTACCGCTTCCTTTCTTTTGACCAGTAATGTTAATTTTCTTTTGTACAAAATACTCAACATTTGAGTATGGATAATCTAACGTTGAAATATTTTCGTAGGATGTTATTTGTCCTTCTTCTGCATCTGCGTTTCTTTCATATAAGAAACCTATCACAAAATGGTCTTTATATTCAGTATAAGGAAATTCAATGTTTTTTGTATTGTTTCTAAGATAAGACGTAAAGGAGCCGAGAGTATAGCTTAGTCTTTTATTACCTTCTTTATATGTTGTCTTTACATCAATTGCAATTTTCTCGGTATCATCTAAATTTTTCATTAATGTAAAGTCAGGATAAGTATTTTGTTTCTCTGGAATTCTTACCATGTAACCATGCTCTTCAGCGATTTCCTTAATAACCGGAGCAGCAATAATTTCAAATATTCTACCTAAAAGTTTAGAATCACTTCCAATAGCATAAACTTGATTGTTATTTCCAATTAACCCTTTAATATTCCAATCAATATTCATTTCAGCTACTTTTTTGTAGAATTCATCAATAAAATTAAATTGATTAAGAGTGCCTGACATTTTATCACCTCTACCATTAGTATATGACTATATTACCATAAAAAGGAGAAAGTGTATGTTACCTTTACAAATAAATCATGTAAGAATCCCTCCAATTAAATGCCAAGGGATTAAATCAAAGTTAATAAACTTTATTACCAGCAATATATCTTGGAATGGCGAAGGACGGTGGGTAGAACCATTTTTAGGTTCCGGTGTCGTCTTGTTCAATGTACAACCAGAAAGAGCTTTAATTGGGGATAGTAATCCACATATTATTAATTTTTACCAACAAATACAAAACGGAAATATTACCCCTGATATAGTCAGGGAATATTTATATGAACAGGGACAGCAACTTGAACAGACAGGTGTCGATGCAAGTAGCTATTATTATGAAGTTAGAAAAAGATTCAATGAAAACCCCAATGCATTGGATTTTTTGTTTCTATCTAGAGCTTGTTTTAATGGGGTTATGCGCTTCAATAAAAAAGGTGGATTTAATGTACCTTTTTGCAAAAAACCAGAGCGCTTTAGACAAGCTTATATCACCAAGATAGCTAATCAAGTTGGTTGGGTTTCCGAAATTATGCAAGGAAAGGATTGGACTTTTGTTCATCAAGATTGGAGGGAAACGTTATCTGATTTGACAACTAGAGATTTTGTTTACTTAGATCCCCCTTACATTGGAAGGTTTGCAGATTACTATAATCAATGGTCAGAAGAGGACGCAAATGATTTAGCTAGAATCACTCAAAAACTGGATTCAGGCTATGCCTTATCTATGTGGGCTAGTAGTGAATTTAGAACGAATGATTATCTTGAGCAATGGAATGGTGAAGTCATCACAAAAGGCCACTTCTATCACATGGGAGCAACAGAAAATTTAAGAAACGAGATTAATGAAGCTTTAGTCATGTCCCCAGACTATCTATTTACTGGAAATCCAAATGAAATTCCAATAAGAGGGGATAATAATGATGAAGAAAAACAAGTGCAACAAGAAAATCTACGTTTTGAACAGATGGAGCTTATTTAATTCCAATAAAGAGCTAGTGATATAATGAAGTGAACCCGAATAGTGGTACATGAAAGAAACACCTCCTGAATTCGCATACTAAGTATGCAAATTCAACAGAGGTGTTTTTCATTTGAAGGAAAGGGGACATTACCCAGAAGAAATAAGTGGAAAGTGATTGAGATGAAAAAGGATGGTTATTCAAATCGTATCATTATGGAGACACTTGGAATTGAAAATTGTTCTAAAATTAAGAAATGGGTGAAATGGTATCGTACAGATCAAAGTTATTGTTTTCAACAACCTGTAGGAAAACAATATTCTCATGAAAAAGGGCCAAAAGAGCTAAGTGAATTGATAGAAAATAAATATTAAAAAGCAAAGATGTGGTGAGTAATATAAAAAAATACTCACCAGAGATATTAGCGGGTAAGTATAATTATGAACACAATTTTAAATATGTTGATGTTTCTATCTCTAAATATTCTTATAGAAACTTCTCTAATACTGGGAGTGAAGAAATTATCTTTCACTAAGAATATTTTTAAGCTTTTGAAATGCTGATTTTTTTATTTGCCCTATTCTTTGTCGAGAAAGTCCCATTTCTTTAGCTATCTCTATATTATTAAAACCTTTTAAAAAATAACGGACATAAGATTTTTCATTTTCATTCAAAAAACATAATGCTCTATTCATATCTATTTTAGAATTTATAGAATCCTGAAAATTATTATTGAACTTAGATTCAATAATATCTATTAATTGGGTATCTTCACCGTTGATTGTTTGATTTAAAGAAGCAGACTTTAAAGTTAATGCTTTCTCTTCAATTAATTCTATGTCTTTAACGCTAATATCCATACGAGTGGCTACTTCTATTTTCGTAGGCTCCCTATTTAATTCTATTTGTAAAAACTCTTTAGTTTTATTCACTTTAAAGACGTTGTGAACAGTATTAACTCCCATTCCATTAGATTGTTTGTATATCTTACCAATCTCTCGTTTGATTCTCCAGGTAATCAAATTGCCAGCATAACTGATAAATTTAGAGTAAGTTTGTGTAGTATCATAACTTTCAAGAGCATCTAATAGCGCAGTATATCCAACTTGAATAAGGTCTTCATAAAAAAGGTCTTGCCTTTCCCTGGGCATGCAAGTTTTAGCTATTTTTATTATTAAAGGTTTATTTCGCTTAAGAATTTCTTCAACTAATTGTTCGGATTTATATTCCTGATAATCTGCTACCAACATTTCATTAGTTTTTTCTATAGTTTTCATGCAAATTACTCCTTGTGTTGCAACTGCAAATTTAAAGTCATATCTAGTCTAACCTATTTTAATAAATTTATCATTTTAATATATAAGTTGCAAAGATGAATTAGCGCTTCCGTTTTAAAAGAAATATTCAAATATATATTATTAATTTGAATTCAATAAACCCATCTTCCTATTATCTATTAAGGAAGGTGGGTTTTATATTTAACAGAGGGAGCTGGAAAACATGAGCAATAAATTAGAAAAGAATTAAAGTAAGAAAAGTCATACAAAAAGGATTAATAACCTTTCTAAATTGGAATACGATGCTGTAGGGATTGCAAATTTATTTTCAACAAATTGAAAGAGTTGAAATAAAAGGGTCTGTGGTAGAAAACTTGAAATGTATTCAAGAAGCTATCACAAGAGCGGTTGTATCCAACTTGGTAGAAGCCGTTGATTTGAAAAAGATAAAGCTGAACCATATCAAAAATGGGGGTGGTTTATTATAATTAATTTAGTATGAAAGTATGTTTTGGAAGGGAAGAAAATATAGGAATAACTTTAAAAAATTATTAGATGAATGTATAACGGCTCTTACTCATTTGAGTGAGGAGTGGGAAAGGTTAGAAAGGGATCATTCGGATCAGCTATCAGAGAACTATCCATTCAATAAAGATTTTAGCGAACTAATTATTGATATGATGGAATGGAGAGAATCGATTAACAAATAATTAAATATTATAAAAAAGTAAAAAGCTAGTCTAAACTAGCTTTTTTATTCTCTGGGAATCATGATATTAAATGGGTATGAGTTAAAAGGGAATGCATATCTTTTTCATTTGAGAAGTCGAATTTATTTCTTCGAACATTAAAAGTAAGTGTTTAATCGTATTAGTTGGAATTTTGAATATATATTATAACTATGAAAGAAGTTCAAGCACTAATCAATGGTGCTTGAACTTCTTTTTAATTTTTAGGAGGCGATAATAATGGATTTAGAATTAGAAGAGTTTTGTAATACAATAAAGTACAAATTTAATGTAGTGGCTAAAGAAGAAGAGGTTGGCTGGGAGAACATAGAACAGTATCGAGATGAATTAGATGTAGATTTATTTCCAACGGTTGTTTATGAAAGTTTACCGGATCCATGTTTGTTTCAAGTAATGATCTTCACAGATAAAAATTTGACTGATTTGATGTCGATTGTTCCTATTCATCCATCTACAAAAGAGCGCCTATATATAATTTGGCTGAAAAATTTAGAAGTCGTTGATTGGGAAAAAATAAAGTAGATACAATTATGGATGAAGTTGTTAGAAGTAGTAATGAAGCAATCAAATACAAACAGTAAATCGAACAATAAAAAGGAATAATATCAATTGGGGTATTATTCCTTTTTATTGTTGAAATGAAAGTTGATTATTAGAAAGAAGGGAGTAAGTAGGATGACGTTTCTTAATATGCCTTTAAAAACATTGGGAGGAAAAGTGTGGTGGATAAATAAACATCAAAAGAGGGAATGGAAGTTGCAGCAGCATATTTTGACTTCACATTATAGGATTCTTGATCCAGAGGATATACGTCAAGCATGGGGAACTGAGTATAATGCAGTATATATGACATTCTTAAAATTTATGGCCAGTTAGAGGAAATGGTATAGGGGGCATCAATTTTAATTTGAATTGCCTCTTGTACTTTTATTTTTTTTGATTGATATTAATTAATAATAGTTATTGCTCGAATCCAATAACGTTAGCATAGGGGGAATTGAAATGGTGCAAGAAATAATTAACATGTATCAAATTACAAAGGAACTGATTATGGAAGAGGATGGCGTAGGTGAGGTAGAACCTGCAATCATAAAGAGTGAAAATCCGAATAACTGTAAGTTTTTTAAAAAAGTAGTTAATGCGGTTGGAATAGATGAAGATATATTTAAAAGTAATAATAGTTATAAATTTAAAGTTGGATCAAAAGAGGCTATCAAGTCTATTTTGTGTAAGCATAAAGAATATGGAAAGCTAATGAAACAACATCCTAAGGAAAGAAATCTTAAAATATTAGATGAATTGACTACATGCATAACATGGATCTTAAAAAATGAAATAGAGGAAGCATCAATATTAAATTCTAATTTAGCCAAAGTGGAATTGATTACTTTTAATCAGCGCCAGAAACTGAATCAGTATTTGCAAAAACTGATTTTACCTGATTTTGAGGAAATGATTAATGCTTCAGATAATGAAATTATCCACCTATATTATATAGAAGAAATGATGAAGCTACGTAAAAAAGTTGAAAGAATAAGAGGGATTTTTTCAGAAATTCGAACAGAGGAGATAGTAAATTTAAGCTTGGAAGAAGTAAAGAATACAGATGTAGCCGCATTGGAAAATGAGCTATATCCAGGGAAAATTTACTTAGATAAATTAATAATTAAAGATTTAATTGATCCAAAACAAAGCAAGTCCGAAATTGTTCAAGATACATTGCAAGATTTATCAGATAAATTAAATATGCCAGTAAAAAAAGTAGTTGCAGCATTAAAGCAATTTAGAAAATCGGGCTATGAGGATAATGAATATTTTGAACTTAGTATGGAGCGAGATTATGCCAATGCAAAGGGATTAATACCAGCATACGATGTTTTGCAAAAGGCAATCGAAGAGTATGACGAGAATTTGAAAGTAGAAAAAAGGACCCCAAGTGTATCAACTGTAGAGAGTGATGTATTAAAAGAAATAATTGCGGATTTTAAAAATCCTAAAGAGGAGAAATAGCGTGAGAAATCGCTATTTCTCTTTTTTAGGGTGTATCAAAATTGTTGTTTGGAGACACCCTAGTTATTTGCATGTTATGAGATGATATGAATTGTAAAGCACTAATAAGTAATTACAAGATTATCTTAACGTGGTATTCAATGTTAAGAAGGGATGTATCAAAGTTATTATGACGGGATACCCGGGTAGCTTTTGAAATATGTAATTATAATACTTGTAGATTACATCAAGTATTGTAAGTTGTTTTACATCGAACATTGATAACCGAATATGAGGGGGAATCGTTATGATTTTGAAAAAGGTACAAGAGGCATATAATGTTACGGTTTTAGGTGACTCAATTCGATTGGATCCCAGTACTGTAGCTTATAAACCTGATGAACAAATGCTATCAACCCTAACCAAGTTAAAGTTACACAAACAAAATGCCTTGTATTTATTAAAAAAGCCTGCCACCCCCACCACCATTGTTGCAGTAGACATTGAAACATCTTCCAAGCACTTTTTAGATGGAGAAATCCGTTTAATTAGTATTTACTCCGAGCATAAATTTAGTGTGACCCAAAATGTTGCAGAGGTGGCAGCTATACTAGCAGATGACAAAGTACTAAAGGTATTCCACAATGCAGCGTTTGATGTGGCTTGGTTGAAGGCAAAAGGATTTTTTGTTCAAAATTACACTGATACCATGATTATGGCTCAAATAGTACATAATACTACAAAATCTGTAAATTCATTACAAGCTCTTGCATTAGAATGCCTAGGAATTATATTAGATAAGCAACTTCAAAGTGAATCCAATTGGCAAGGTGAATTGACAGAGGAGCATAGAAATTATGCCCTGAGGGATGCAGAAGTAACCCTTATGCTTTATCATCACTTAATCCAGGCTATACAAGAAAGAAGTCTGGATGTAGTACTTGATCGGGAAATCCGTGCATTACCTGCTATCATTGAATTGAATCTGAATGGTATTCCGTTTGATTATCAAGGGTGGCAAAGTATATTGGATGATATGAAGCAAGAGAAAGATAGCATTGAGCAGGAAATTCTTAATTTTTTTGCTATGCCAGAGCTGAATTTATCTTCACCAAAACAAGTACTAAGTGCTTTTGAGAAAATCGGTATTTTACTTCCATCAACAAAAGAAGAAGACCTAGTAAAGTATGAAGCAGAACATCCAATCATCGTTCGACTCTGTAAGTATAAACGATTGAAAAAGCGTATTTCTACTTATGGAGAAAAGCTACGCTCCAAAATCCATAGTGATGGTAGGGTCTATGGAAACTGGAGATTGATTGGAACTGATACTTCTCGTATGAGTTGTAAACAGCCAAACCTCCAAGGATTACCATCACAAGCAAAGAAATTTGTGAAGGCGCCGAATAATTTTATATTTGCAATAGCTGATTACAGTACAATTGAACTTCGTATTTTGGCAGAAATTACACAAGATCATGAACTTATCGATGCTCTTCATAATGGTAAGGATCTTCATGAAAAGACTGCCCGAGCAATTTTTAATTATAACAAGGAGCATGAAATAACTCCTGAAGAAAGAAAGATTGGAAAAGTTGTAAATTTTGGACTGATATATGGAATGACTGCTCATGGATTACAAAAGAAAATTACTACTGCGACAGGTGTAGAAATTTCTTTAGAACAAGCGGAAATATTTCGTAATCGTTATTTTAATTTATATCCGGCAGTTATCCGCTATCAGGATCGTATGTTGAAGGCTGAAATGATTTCGACTTTAGGTGGGCGTTACTGGTCTAACGAGAACATTATGCTAAAAGAAGGGGCAATTGCTCGTTACAATTATCCAATTCAGGGAACGGGTGCAGAAGGTTTTAAAGAATCATTGGGGCTCTTGCTATCACTTATGCTACCTAATTGGAAACTTATTGCAGCTATTCATGATGAAATTGTATTACAAGTACCAGAGCAAGATGCAGAAAAAGCAAAAAAACTGCTCTTAGAAGTGATGCGTGAGGGTATGCAAGTCTTAATTCATAGTATTCCTATTTGTATAGATGTTAAAATTTCAGATCACTGGACTAAATAATAGAAAAGGATGAAAAAGGATGGCAATTACTAATAATTTAGCGTTAATGCAAGCCTTACAAAAGGCGAATCAAAATAAATCAGAAGTGGCAGAGGTTGTACCGCAACAAAAGTATGTACCTAAGTTAGCACCTGGTTCCTATATAGCGGTGGTGGTTACTGCTATTTATGAAAAAAATCAGCCATCGAAATATGGTATTAACAATCGAGTGAAAGTGATATTTGAGGTTATTACTAATGATGGACCTGTCGAATTAAGAGTGCAATGTTGGGAATCAGTAGCAGACAACTCCCTATATGTGAAATATTTGTCTAATCTTCTAGGGCGTGATAGTCGTGACGGATTTTTTGTAAATGAATTGATTGGTTCAGTGGCAGAAATCATAGTAGTACACAATGAAACAGAAAAAGGTGTGTATGCCAATATTGAAAATATCACCCTTCTAGACATTAACCAATTTGATCCAAGTATTACAATTTAGGGGAGAGGTTTATTATGATAAAACAATCTAATCACATTGATAGTTATATGAAGTACGATGCTCAAGATTCATTGAATTTATTTGCGTATGAAGTTCCTTTTTTAAAAGGAGCTTCATACAACATTAAGAATTTTACTGAGCAACAATTAAAGGTGTTTGTTCAATTATTGAAAGCTTTTCCATATACGATTAGTAAATATCAAAAAGTAGTGTTTGAGGCTTTAGATGAAGATAAAAGCCAATTTGTAAATCATTTCAATATGAACGAATCGCCTAAGTTATATTCATATGAGCAACTTGCTGCATTTGAATTCGATGTATCTGTAAATGATTTAGAGTTTCTTAATCCATGGGAGCATTTACAACAAATTCAAAGCAAGTACCGTTGGTCAAAACGTGGATTAAGTTTGAATGAAAAAGGTAAACTGCAGTTTGATGCAAATACTTTTGCAACATATGTACTGGAACGATTGGAACTTGTGCAAACAGAATTAGGGGAAATTTTTCGCTATACCGGACAGGGTGTGTATGTTCCATTGAAAGAAAATATCTTGAAATCTCTATGTCGAAAAATATTAAATGAAGCAGGCGAAAGCTTATGGAGAAAAAACTTAGAGACTGAATATATAGCAGCTTTAAAAAATGAAATTCCGTTTGTATTTGAATTTGATCCCAATCCTTCTGTGATTAATTTTCCAAATGGATTATTCAATTTAGAGACGACGCAGTTACATCCGCACTCTTCTGATTATTATTCTATAAATCAATTGCATTACAAATATATTCCTTCTGCCAAATGTCCAAGATTTGAAAGATTTCTTAATGAAGTTTTTGAAGGGGATATGGAGAGAAAGCAGTTAATTCAAGAAATTATGGGTTATCTGTGGTTGAAGGAAATTAAGATGCAGAAAGCATTTATTTTTATTGGAAAGGGTTCTAATGGTAAATCGGTCTTATCTAAAACCATCAGAAAATTAATGGGTGAGTCAAATGTGTCTAGTGTGGGTTTAAAGAAACTACAAGATCGGTTTGGACTACAAGAATTCCCAGGAAAATTGGTAAATATATCTGGTGAAAATGAGTTTTCTGGCGATTTTACTACTGAAAATTTCAAGTTAATTACTTCCGGGGACTCCTTGTCTGTTGAAAAGAAAAACAAGGATTCTTATACAACGACTATTTATATCAAATTAATTATTTTATTAAATAAAATGATGGATTGTCGAGACACTACTGATGCTTTCTTAAGACGATTAACAATTGTCCCGTTTAATAAAAAATTTGTGGAGTTAAAGCAGGGTGAGCTACCCGTGGATGGGGTAGCTTATATGGATCCAAATCTTGAGAAAATATTGGAAGATGAGCTACCAGGAATCTTTAATTTTTCAATGCAGGGATTACGACGACTGTTTGAAAATGATTTTAAAATGACTTCAAGTAGGACTAGTGATAATGCTTTAGAAGATTATAAGCGGAATCAAAATCCTGTAATCAGTTATATCGAAGATCGTATTCAGTTTAAAGAAGGAGCAAAAGTCATACGTTCTAGGATATATGATAATTATAAATTATGGTGCAAAGAGAACTGTATCCAAGGTTCACGTATTTCAAGTAGACAATATATGCTTGAAGAATTGAAACATCAAGCATTACTCAAAGGGCATGAAATAAGGGAGCCTAAAATTAAAGGGCTCTATTTTTTTGAAGGTATCGAACTAATTGGAACTGATATAAAGAGCATTGAAAATGATGTAGTACCTTCGCTTAGATAGTGTTGAAGGTGGCGTTGAAAATAAATTATTAGCTGAATCTAAATACATTAATAAATTTGTTTAAAGAATTTTTTTAACTCGATGCCACCTACGCCACCCATTGTTTTTATACAATACTTAAATATATATTATAAATTTGATCTTAGCTCTAGGGGGTAATGTAATGGAAACAACTCAAGCAGTACTATTGATATTAGCCGAGATGTGCGAAACATACTTACTAAATGAAAGCGAGATGATGACAGATGGTAACCCTTCAAAGTAGAAAAGCTGCTATTTATGCTCGGGTATCTACTACTGAACAAGCCGAAGAAGGTTACAGTATTGATGAACAGATTCGTGTTTTAAATGAATTTTGTGAACGCGAGGGCTACGAAGTTTATGATGAATACGTAGATCGTGGCATTAGTGGCAAGAATATTTCGGGTCGTCCAGCAGTTCAACGATTGCTTGCTGATGCTGAGGAGAAAAAGTTTGATGTAGTATTAGTCTGGAAAATGAACCGTCTAGCACGTAAAAGTCTAGACTTAATGAATATTGTCGAAAAACTAAATAGTAAAAATATCGCTTTTCGTTCATATACAGAAAAATACGAAACAGAATCTCCTACAGGTAAACTGCAGTTTCAAATGATGGCCGCTATTGCAGAGTATGAACGAAACAATATTGCAGAAAATGTAAAGATGGGCATGATAGCTCGTGCTAAAGAAGGTAAATGGAATGGCGGTCATGTACTTGGTTACGATGTAATGAAAGTTGAAGAAGATAGCAAAAAGCGCAAAAACACCTCGTTGGTTATCAATGAATGTGAAGCGCATATTATTCGAAAAATCTTTCAAATGTATACTACTGGTCATGGTTATAAAGCAATTGCTAATACGATTAATAAGGTAGGGTATCGTACCAAGATGAATAAGATGTTTTCTTTAAATGCTATCAAAATAATCGTCACTAATCCTGTTTATGCAGGCTATATTCGTTACAATGTACGCAGAGATTGGAATGAGAAAAGACGTAATAATATTAATCCAGATCCAATCATTGTAAAAGGACACCATGAACCAATTATTTCAGAAGGAACATGGCAAATAGCTCAAAAAGTTTATAAGGAGCGTTCTTGCAAGCCGAATCGTATTCATGACGGAGAGTTTCCTTTGACTGGTATTATGCGTTGTCCTCAATGTGGGGCTGGTATGGTAATTGGACGTACTACGAATCGAACAAAATCTGGTGAAAAGTGTGTACTTGAATACTATGTATGCGGTGCATGGAAAAACAAAGGGACAAATGTTTGTCGCTCAAATGGTATTAGGACAGACTATGCAGACCCTTATGTATTAAATAAGATTGCTACATTATTAAATGGTGAAAGACTTATTAAAGGGTTGGTTGATAGAATTAACGATAGGCAATCAGCTGTATATGAACCAATACAAAAAGAGCATGATCTTTTTGTGGCAGAAGTGGAACAGCTTAAGAAAAAGTTAGATAAAACGTGGGAAGCTTATATGGATGAAATGATTTCAAAATCTAGTTACGTGGAGAAATCAAAAGTAATAGAGCAACAGATGAATACAATTAAAGCATCCCTTGAGCCATTGAAGGAACAGCTTCGTAACTCAATGATTACAGAAGTGCGGTATGAGCAAGTTAAAGCGGTATTTGAGAAGTTTGCAGAAGCATTTAAAAAAGCACTTACTAGGGAGCAACGAAAACGGTTATTACATTTGCTAATTCGTCAAGTTACCATTAGCGAAGATCGTACAATCGAAAGTATTCAATTAAAATTGAACAATGATGTTCTTCAAGAGTTAAAATTAGGAGCAGGAGACTTATCTGTAGATGGGTTCCCCGCTCCTTTTTCAATTTTGATAGCAATATAAAAATTTTCATTACATTTTATGGTATAGTATCTATGGATTATTTTGTTAGGAGTGAGAGTATCATGACAAGTGAAAATAGTTCTGGGTCATTTGAAATTATTATGGGTAGCGCCTTAAAACTTCCTGGTATCAAAGTGGATAGGAAGGAATTCTTGGCTAAGAGTTTTTCAAATCATGTATCGGGGGATGTTTTAAGTAAAATCGTAGAGCGAGATCCTATCTTAGCTAATGTTGATATTGCTATTATAAATAAAGTAGCAAAAAAATTAGTCATTACAAGAACTATAACGAGTTCGAGTGCCTCGTTTGCAGCAGGAGTACCTGGCGGATTTGCTATGGCTGCAACAATTCCGGCCGATACTTTGCAATTTTTTGGAGTAGCGTTAAGATTAGCTCAAGAACTTGGTTATCTGTATGGATATGAAGATTTTTGGGATGATGAGGGAGTTAATGTAGATAGAGTAAATGGAGACTTGGTTTTATTTTTAGGGGTAATGTTTGGGGTTGGTGGAAGTACGGCGGCATTAAAGGTTCTCTCTTCAAAACTTGCTCAACAAGCTTTGAAAAAAATCCCGAATAAAGCTTTGACTAAAACTATTTACTACCCAATAATTAAAAAAACTGCAGCATTCATCGGTGTAAAAATGACAAAAGATACTTTTGCAAAGGGTGTATCCAAGGTTATACCGATTGTCGGAGGAGCGGTTTCTGGGGGAATAACATTTGCTTCTATGAGCAAAATGGGTAAAAGACTGATGACTTCTTTGCAAGATACTATTGTTTATGATACAAAAGATTTAGAAAAAGATTTTAATGAATTGAAAAAGGAAAATCTAGATATAATTGATATTGATTTTGAGGATCTAACGTGAATCCGTTATTCAATATATTAAAACCTCATTTAGTACTATTACGGTGAACCGTATCATAAATAAATTTTTCATTTGTATATAAAGAGTAAAAAAGAACATTGGACAAAAATCACCGATGGTCTTTTAAACATTAATAGATGGTATGTAGATTTCCTAAAATAAGTATGTTTCTATTTCTAAAAAAATATGCTGTAATATGAAGAGGGAAAAAGTATAAGTAGTCATAGAAGTGAGGAATTAAAGGTGAAGAAGTTTAAGAAGTTTTACTTGGAGATTACGAGTGTATGTAATCTTGCGTGCAGCTTTTGTCCGCCGACGGAAAGGCAGAAGCAATTCATTTCTGTAGAGGATTTTGCTAAAAGATTAGACCAAATTAAACCTCACACAGACTACATTTATTTGCACGTGAAGGGTGAGCCGTTGCTCCATCCGAAAATAGATCAACTATTAGATTTAAGCCATGAAAAAGGGTTTAAAGTTAATATTACAACGAACGGAACGTTAATTAATAAGAGAAGGCATAGACTGTTAAATAAGCCTGCGTTAAGACAAATGAATTTTTCACTGCACAGTTTTGATGGACACCCAGGTTCGCAAGATAAAGAGGGCTATGTAAGGAGTATACTTTCTTTCATTAGAGAGGCAACAAGTCAATCGGACTTAATCGTTTCGCTAAGATTATGGAATTTAACTCAGGATAATAAAACAAATGCTGAAATCCAAAAAAATAGGGATTTATTATCTATAATTGAAAATGAGTTTGATCTATCTTATCAAATTGAAGAGAAGCTTACACCGGGAAAAGGTATAAAAATTGCGGAACGCGTCTTTATTAATCAAGACTATGAATTCCAGTGGCCGGCATTGCATGAAGAAGAGGATGATGGAAAAGGATTCTGTCATGGTCTTCGAAATCAGGCTGGAATCTTAGCGAACGGAACGGTTATTCCTTGTTGTCTAGATGGTGAGGGAATTATTAATCTTGGAAATATTAATAATGATTCATTCTCTAATATTATTGAAGGTGAAAGAGCGAACAATATTGTGGATGGATTTTCAAAAAGGGTTGCAGTAGAAGAACTATGTAGAAAGTGCGGATACCGCAAAAGATTTGGAAAGTAAATATAGAATAAGCCCTCATAAAGCGAGGGCTTATTTTTATTCTTGATAAGAACGTTCTAATTCATCAATTAAGGAACCGACGTAAGAAACGGCTTTACGGATTGCATCTGGTTTTGACATGTCAACTCCAGCGTGTTTCATTAATTCAAGTGGTTTCATTGTACCGCCTGCACGGAGTACATCAAGCCAGCGATCAACAGCAGGTTGTCCCTCTTCTTTAATCATTTGAGCTACAGCGGTAGAAGCAGTTAGTCCCGCAGAATATGTGTAAGAATATAAGCCCATATAATAGTGAGGTTGACGCATCCATGTTAAACCAGCGCCTTCATCAATTTCTACGGAATCTCCCCAGAATGTCGAAAGGACCTTCGTTTTTATTTCAGTTAAAGTTGTAGCTGTGAGTGCTTGCCCTTCTTCTGCTAGAGAGTATACTCTTCTTTGATATTCTCCCTCAAGTAGATGGGTTACGAAGTTGTGGTAATATGTGCCGAGTAGTTGCAGAATAACCCATCTGCGCATTCTCTTATCTTCAGTAGTCGCAAGTAAATACTGGGCTAATAGTAATTCATTCATTGTTGATGGAGCTTCAACGAAGTACATAGATGGACGCACATTCATAATACGCTGATTTTTATTTGCTAAATAAAAATGACCAGCATGTCCAAATTCATGAGCTAATGTGAAACACCCGCGCATCGTACCCTGCCATGTAATTAAAATATAAGGGTGAGAACCGTATGGGCTAGAGCAGAAGGCACCTGTTGATTTTCCTACGTTATCTGCAAGGTCTACCCATCTTTCTTTGAAGCCCTTTTCGATAATGGAACTATATTCATTTCCTAATACTTTTAAAGAATCTTGAATGAGTTTGCCAGCTTCTTCGTAAGTGATTGTTGGATTAAATTCAGGATCTAACGGTGCATGTAAGTCACAGAAAAGCATTTGATCAAGCCCTAATACATTCTTTTTTAAATCTGCAAAACGGCGCATATGAGGCGCTAATTCGTTATAAATAATATCTAGTTGGTTGTTATACATTTCAAGTGGAACTTTTTGAGGTTCTAAAAGCATATGGGTAACGGACTCGTACTTGCGCAAACGAGAAAGCGCCACTTGTTTTTTTACTTCAGTAGCATATGTTGTTGCAACTGTATTTTTATATCGTTTCAATGTGGAAACAAATGATGAATATGCTTTTTTACGTATATATGCGCTTGGAGAAAACTCATATTTGCTTTCGAATAATGCAAACGATACAGGCAAATCATTTCCCTGTTCATCTTGTATAGAAGGGAAATCCATATCGGCTAATTTAGTCATGCCGTAAATTTTGTAGGGTGAACTATGAACTTCGCCGAGTGCAGCAAGAGCTTCTTCTGTTTCAGGAGAGAGAGTGTGCTGCCTCTTTTTGAGTATCTCTAGTAATGATTTACGGAAAGGTTCAAGTTTTATTTCCTCAGTTAAATATTTTTCAATTGTTCCCTCCTCAAATGAGAGAATTTCGTTATGAATAAAGGATAGTGCGGTATGTACATTCGTTCCTAGAGCGGAAATTTTGGAAGAGTTCGCTTGAATAACTGAATCTGTACGATCAGCGGATTCTTTTAAATTTGCATATGCGCCGATTTTTGTTAGCTTCATTAAAAGCTCTTCTTCTAAAAGTAGGCAATTTAATAAGGTAGCGGGGCTAGTGTGTAATTGTCCTTTAAATGCATCAAGTTTTTTTATATCGGCTGTTAATACACGTAATGCGGTTTCCCACTCTTTATCAGATTCGTATAAATCAGAAAGGTCCCATGTCAATTCAGTAGAGACTTCCGCGCGAATAAGGCGTTTCTCAATTACATTTTTCATTTGTTATATCCCCCTTATTATAAGTATCTAAAAACATGATACTAGAAAATTCAGTGAAATGAAAATATTTTACATTTTTATACATGAAAAAGAAGGACAAGCATAAAAAATGCTTGTCCTTCTAGTTAAATTTATAAATTAATATACTTTGTCACCGTTGAAAATAGAGTTTTTCACGACTACATAATCTACAGTACGAATTGAGTCTAATTTTGTTCCGCCAGCGTAAGAGATAGAGGATTGAAGATCTTGTTCCATTTCGATTAAAGTGTCTTCTAAAGAACCTTTATGCTCAACGAACATTTTCTTACCTTCAACGTTTTTCTTCTCACCTTTTTGGAATTCAGAAGCTGAACCGAAGTACTCTTTATAAAGTTTGCCATCTTTTTCGATTGTTTCCCCTGGAGACTCTTCATGACCTGCGAATAGAGAACCGACCATAACCATAGTTGCTCCAAATCGAATTGATTTAGCTACGTCGCCATGTGTACGAATACCACCGTCAGCGATAATTGGCTTACTTGCAGCTTTTGCACACCAGCGAAGTGCAGCTAGCTGCCAACCGCCAGTTCCAAAGCCTGTTTTAATTTTAGTAATACAAACTTTACCAGGTCCAATGCCAACTTTTGTTGCATCAGCACCAGCGTTTTCTAATTCTCTTACCGCTTCTGGAGTTCCAACGTTTCCAGCGATAACGAAGCTTTCTGGTAAATGTTTTTTTATATGTTGAATCATGTTGATCACAGCATTAGAGTGACCATGCGCGATATCGATTGTAATGTATTCAGGTGAAAGTTTCTCAGCAGCTAATTGTTGTACGAATTCGTACTCGTCTTCTTTAACACCAACGCTGATTGAAGCAATTAATCCACGTGATTGCATATCTCTAATAAATGAGATGCGTTTCTCTGGTTGGAAACGATGCATGATGTAGAAGTAATTATTTTCAGCTAAATAAGTTGCGATTCTTTCATCAATAATCGTTTGCATATTTGCAGGTACGACAGGTAATTTAAATTTATGTTTTCCTAAAGTGACAGTTGTATCACACTCAGATCGGCTATTTACAATACATTTTGCAGGAATTAATTGAATGTCTTCATAATCAAATACATTTTCCATCATTTGCACTCCTAAAATACGAATATTTTATTTAGTTTCTTTAAAAACGTTCGTCCAAATGATAATTTACAGTATTTTTAGTAATAAGTCAAAGGTTTTAATGTTTAATTTTAAAAAATAAAGCTTATTTAATATTTTTGGATTTATATGGCTACAATGTATTTTAATGTGTAATCGATTACTGTAGAATTATGTAGGGAGAATAATAGAGAAATATATTAATTTAGGGGAGATTTTATGGGACGATTAGTGTATATGGATTGGCTACGTGTATTAGCGACAATTGCGGTTGTTACAATTCACGTTGCTGCTGGTTATGTTTCTACATTAGATTCAAATAACGTATCGCGTTGGCTGGCTGGTAATTTTTACGACTCACTTTCGCGTGCTAGTGTACCAATTTTTGTAATGATTAGTGGAGCGCTATTATTAAAGGGAACAAAAGATACTTCTATTGGGGAATTTTTAAAGAAACGTGCAAGTAAAGTGATTATACCTTTGATAGGTTGGAGTGCTATATTTTATATCTATGGGGCTTGCGTAGGATATTTTCCGGCTTCTTTAAAGCAAGGGATAAAGTACTTTTTAACAAATAGTATTGGGTTACATCTATGGTTCTTATATATGATTGTAGGAATATATTTAATCGCACCTTTACTGAAAGTATTTGTGAAAAATGCTAAGAAGAGAGAGATAGAATATTTTTTAATTTTATGGCTATATGCATCTGTTATCGTCAAGCTAGTAAATTATTATTATCCTATCAACTTTAATATCGAACTATTTTACGTTACAAATTATGTAGGGTATTTCCTACTTGGTTATTACTTATCGAATTATGATATTGTGAAAAAATGGAGAAATATTTCTTATATTGGAGGACTTGCAGGATTTATTGGTACGTTCTTTATTACATATCATTATACAGTCAAAGCTAATGGACAGCTGGATCAATATTGGTATGAATATTTTGCTCCGGGTGTTGTACTTATGGCAATTGGGTTATTTGTCTTTTTCAAATATGCTTTCCAAAATTCAGAAAGACAATTACCATTTTTATTACGTGGCATAAACCAAGCAAGTCTTGGGATTTATATTCTTCACTTTTTCTTATTAAATAATTATCTATACATGGTCATTCCAAAGGTGAATGCACATGTACATGCAATATTGGCAATACCTATAAATGTAATTATTACACTTGTCCTTAGTATGTTAATAACTTTAGTATTGCAAAGAATACCGGTTGTAAAAAGGCTAGTTCCGTAAAGAAAAAATCTGAAAAGAAAATATTTTCCGTTATGTAGGTGGACAGGCTTATTATTAAGACTGTCCTTTATTATGTTGTTTTAAAAAACAATATAAAAAGAGTTATACTTAGGTTAAGTTGATATTTTAGCGAATTAAAAATATTAGTTTGATATATCCTCTTAGTATAATTAAATGTAGGGGAATAAAAAATATAATTATTAAATACAGAATAAAATGAGGTTATTACATGAGCAAAAGAAGTTTTACCGATTATGCATTAAGTAAAGAAATTGTAAGAGCACTTACTGGTTTAGGATATGAACATCCAACGGAAGTGCAAGGAGAGGTTATTCCAGTTGCCTTGCAAAAGAAAGACCTTGTCGTGAAATCACAGACTGGAAGTGGAAAAACCGCTTCATTTGGCATACCACTTTGTGAAATGGTGGAGTGGGAAGAGAATAAGCCACAAGCTTTAGTTTTAACACCGACGAGAGAGCTTGCGGTGCAAGTAAAAGAAGATATTACGAATATAGGTCGTTTCAAAAGAATTAAGGCCGCTGCAGTTTATGGTAAATCTCCATTTGCACGTCAAAAATTAGAGTTAAAGCAAAAAACACATATTGTAGTTGGGACTCCTGGCCGTGTGTTAGATCATATTGAAAAAGGTACCCTTTCTTTAGATTGTTTGAAGTATTTAGTTATTGATGAAGCGGATGAAATGCTGAATATGGGTTTTATCGATCAAGTAGAGGCAATTATTGACGAATTACCTAAAAAACGAATGACAATGCTATTTTCAGCAACACTTCCAAAAGATGTTGAAAAGTTATCTCGTACGTATATGGATTCGCCAACGCATATTGAAATTAAGGCTACCGGGATTACAACAGATAAAATTGAACATACACTTTTTGAGATGAGAGAAGAGGAGAAGCTTTCACTTCTTAAAGATGTAACAACGATTGAGAATCCAGATAGTTGTATTATTTTTTGCCGTACGCAAGAAAATGTAGATCACGTATTTCAGCAGTTAAAGCGGGTTAACTATCCTTGTGACAAAATACATGGTGGTATGGTACAAGAAGATCGTTTTGAAGTTATGGACGATTTTAGAAAAGGAAAGTTCCGTTATTTAGTAGCGACAGACGTAGCTGCTAGAGGAATTGATATTGATAATATTACACATGTTATTAACTATGATATTCCATTAGAAAAAGAAAGTTATGTACATCGTACGGGAAGAACGGGACGAGCTGGTAATAACGGGAAAGCTATTACATTCATGACGCCGTATGAAAATAGATTTTTAGAAGAGATTGAGGAGTACATTGGCTTTGAAATTCCAAAGGCACTTGCACCTTCAAAAGAAGAAGTTATGAAAGGGAAAGCAGTATTTGAGGAAAAGATACATGCTAAACCAATTATAAAGAAAGATAAAAATGCAGACCTAAACAAAGGAATTATGAAATTGTACTTTAATGGCGGGAAGAAAAAGAAAATTAGGGCGGTAGATTTCGTCGGTACAATTGCTAAAATTAAAGGTGTTACAGCAGAAGATATAGGAATTATTACAATACAAGACAATGTTTCTTACGTTGAAATATTAAATGGAAAAGGACCACTTGTTTTAAAAAATATGAAAAACACAACGATTAAAGGGAAACAATTAAAGGTTCATGAAGCAATTAAGTAAACAAAAAAACTATCCACCTCTAACAGGTGGATAGTTTTCTTTGTTTAAGTTTCTTTGAGGTCATCAACTAGTTTCTCTGCTAAACGTCTATACATATTACTCATAGTCACGAAGGATGTTAGTAATAAAAGCTTTTCTAGCTTTGGATCTTCTAAGGAAGAAACCTCGTTTACTTCCTTAACACGGTTATTCACGTCTTGCTTAAAGCTTTCCACATTGGTGTCAGTAAGAGAAAGGTAATCTTTATATAGAGTATTTAATTCGAATGTATCATCGTTTATTAACGGTGCATTTATATTTTCTAAGGAGCTTTTTATATCATTAATGGAAAGAGCTCCTTTTAATTGATAAATTAAGCTGATTAAAATCATATGTTCTTTTGAATACTTTTTATTTTTGATAGGGATGAATAATTTCCCTTTTGCGTAATTGTTAATCATTGTTTTTGTTAATACTTTTTCATCATCAGTTCTCGTTGTATCCGCATAAGTATTCTCAAATAGTTGGACAACTTGGTCTACATATAAGTCGACATTTGGGATATCCTCAAGTTTAATACTTTTTTCTAAATGTAATGATTCAAGTAATTTATTTATATTTTCCACGTAGAACCCCTCACTTTTATAACTTAGTGGAACTTAATGTTTAGTATATCTTTAAATATGGTATTACGAAACAAATGAATTGTAAATGTTGACCCGCACGGATAATACGTATATAATTACATGTAGTTATGAAAACTACATGTAATTATATGAGGGGTGTTTATATGAATGTTTATGTAAGAGAACCGGTTAATGCATTTACTCACTTAGGAGGAGCTGTATTATCATTTATTGCATTATTAGCTATGCTTGTGAAAGTTTCTGTTAAGATGCCATCTGTTGCTGCAATTACAGCTGTTATTTTATTCGGTATCGGGATGATGGTCCTTTATATGGCATCAGCTGTGTATCATAGTGTCGTAGCCAGTGAACGTGTTATTTATTTCTTTAGGAAGCTAGATCATTCTATGATTTTCATATTAATTGCAGGTACATATGCACCCTTTTGCTTAATTACATTAAATTCGGCAAATGGTTTACTATTATTTTGTTTAGTTTATGCAACGGCAATTTGTGGTATTGCTTTTAAAATGTTTTGGTTTAATTGTCCAAGATGGTTATCGACAGCAATTTATCTTCTGATGGGTTGGTTAATTGTTCTATTCTTTGCACCGCTAGCTGAGAATCTAAGTACAGGAGGTATTATTTTCTTAGTACTTGGAGGCATTTTTTATACAATTGGTGGGTTTATTTACGGTGCGAAGCCAAAATGGTTGGAGTTTAAATATATGGGACACCATGAAATTTTTCATGTTTTTGTATTGTTAGGTAGTCTTGCACATTTTCTAAGTGTATATTGTTACGTAATTTGATTAAAAAACGCCACGCGATGTCTGTTATGTGGCGTTTTTTTATTACCTGATTTGAATCGTGTATTGTACTAAAAATCATGGGATAAAATGTAAGTTTCTGTGTTCGCATAATAAACATATGATAAGAAATATGTGATATACTTTGAGAAGTTTATAATGAATGAAATATGGAGGACTATAATTATGGCAATACTTGTAACAGGTGGAGCAGGATATATTGGTAGTCATACATGCGTAGAATTACTAAAAAACGGTTACGAAATTATAGTAGTAGATAATCTTTCGAATAGCTCAGTAGAGTCTATAAATCGAGTGACAGAGATAACAGGAAAACAGTTTAAATTTTATAAAGAAGATATTTTAAATCGAGAAGCACTTGATACGATTTTTGAAGAAAATACAATTGAAGCTGTTATTCACTTTGCAGGCTTTAAGGCTGTAGGGGAATCAGTAGAAATTCCGTTAACGTATTATCATAACAACATTACAAGCACATTAGTATTATGTGAAGTGATGCAGAAGCATGATGTGAAGAAGATGATCTTCAGTTCGTCTGCAACAGTGTATGGTATTCCAGAAACATCACCAATTACGGAGGAGTTTCCATTAAGTGCAACGAATCCATATGGTCAAACGAAATTAATGATTGAACAAATTATGCGTGACGTAGCATTTGCGGATGCAGGATGGAGTATTGCATTACTTCGTTATTTCAACCCATTTGGTGCACATGAAAGTGGACGTATTGGAGAAGATCCAAACGGAATTCCAAATAACTTAATGCCATATGTAACGCAAGTAGCAGTAGGGAAGTTAGAGGAATTAAGTGTATTTGGAAATGACTATCCAACAAAAGATGGCACGGGTGTCCGTGATTATATTCATGTTGTAGACTTAGCAAATGGCCATGTAAAGGCGCTTGAAAAGGTACTTGGCACTACTGGGATAGATGCATACAATCTCGGTACAGGTACTGGTTATAGTGTGTTGGAAATGGTTGAAGCATTTGAAAAGGTTTCGGGCAAAGAAGTTCCTTATAAAATTACGGAGCGTCGACCTGGTGATGTGGCAGTATGTTTTGCAGATGCATCGAAAGCGAAGCGTGAATTAGGATGGGAAGCAAAACGCGGATTAGAAGAGATGTGTGCAGACTCTTGGAGATGGCAATCAAATAACAAAAATGGCTATCTAGAAGTTTAATAAACAGATAAAAAAATGACCTTTTGCGGGAGCAAAAGGTCATTTTTATTTATTTATTTCCATTAAGTTTATTAGCAAATTTAGTAAAGAAAGTTCGCCGTTTTATAGGAGTATTTGACTGACAAAACGTATAGTAATCAATATCTTTAATGTAAGTAAAGAGTCTAGAAATAGCATATAAGAATGTAATAGAAGATCCGAGTGCAAAACTAATACCGTAACCATTGAACCCAAATGGAAGTAGAAGAAGACTTAATAACAAATTTGCAGAAAAGAACAGGGCTGATGTTCGAAATGCCCCTTTACGATCTTCAAAATATAAGAGTAGTAACGTGATAACAAGGACCATCCCGTTTGCATAAGCACCAATTATAGTCAGCTGCAAAATAGAGTATTCAAGTGTTACGTTCCCAGATTGTGAACTAAACATCCATATTATAAAAATAATAAGTAAAGAAAAAATACCTTGATTACGAAGTATTCGTTCCATTTCTTGCTTTAGGACAAAGTTCATTGATTCTTTTAATTGTAAAATTGTATTTAATGTCGCCCCATTGTTAACTGAACCGAAGAACTTCTTATACCGTTCATAAAACCTTGTTTCAATGGATACTACGAAGAAAATATAGGTTGGGATAATGCTTAAATAAGCCCAGAAAACAGATGTATCATAAATTTGATGATAAATAAACGTGTTTTCAATATTTCCTCGCCCTTCTCCGAACCAAATAACAAAGTTACATACCCAAATGCCAATATTGTAAAGTAAGCTTGACCAAAATAGTTCTGGATATTTATCTAAATAAGAAAGAAAGGTAAATTGTTCAGTAGCATCACTATTTGGAAACATTCGTACAATAACTATACTTAACCACACTAATGTAATGAAAGTCCCGATTGTAAAAGAAATTAAAAGTAATAGGGCCAATCCGTGTTCTATTCCAAGTGTTGGATGCCAGTAAGCGATAAGTGCAATTCCAGATAAGGAGAAAATGGAACCAATTAAAAATGCAAGAGCGATGGACTGATAATCTTTAGCTGCTGTTAAATAAATGGATTGAATCCAAATGATGTTTAAAGCTAAAAATAAAAATAGCATCACAATTTTATAATACAAGGCTAATGGTTGTCCTTCAGATATACTTGTTAATACGAGAATATCTGTTTGTTTTAAGTAATCTTTAATATTTACTTTGCCGGTCATTATTACATGCTCTTCTAATCCTAATTGTTGAATTAAATCACGACATTCCTGAGCATATTCTGCTTCTTCTGTATCAGGACCTAGTAAGTAAAATATAAATGGAATATTTTTTTCTAATAATAATTTAGCTGTATAAATCATTGTTTTTACATCTTTAATTGGCACAACTCGTATAATAGCGGAAATGATGAGTTTATCCGAATTGTATTTTGGTTTACGTAACCCTTTATAGTCAGATAAAGTAACGCCATTTGGAACGATTTTTAGTTTATGGGCCGGAGCACCTAATTCTTTTTGATATGCACTATTTCGGCCGAACAACGTAATTACATCAGCGGCTTGTTCATATGCTTGATGAGACAAGTGATGAAAGAAAGAAACCCATCTTTTTTTATATTCAATTGGTATCCAAGTAGATTGTAGTATTTCTTCTTCACGCTCCCGAGAATAAATACCGTGTTCAGTTAGAATAAATGGTATATCGGACTTGGCACTAATTGCAGCACCAAGCAATCCACCATACCCTGTCGATACAGAATGAATAAGATCTAATTCAGGAAAATCAATTTGTAAAATTTGAATTATTGGTGTGAACATAGATCTCCACATCCAAAAGTAATTTAAGAAGGATCCACTACTTTCTTCATATAAATAGCAAGTGTTCAAAATGAGAAACTATCAAGATTGACTATCACGCTTTAGGTCAGTAATAAGATTATCTTATAAAGATAAATGTATTACTGACCAGCCCCTTTCACATAATAGGGGGAGATTTAATGAATTCGAACGAGTTGTTTATGGTATACTGTATTACCTTCTTGGCTTGTATATGGCGGGATACTTCGCCCAAAACAATTTGCAACAATATTGGAGTGGCCAGGATAAGAAATACGAATTTCATACAAATCAATAGAGTCATCTAAATCAGCATAAAAAACTGCTAAGTGGTTGCCTTGTAAAATATATGGGAATGCTACTTCCGTATTTTCAACAAGTAGTACAGGTAATTTTACAGGATTAGAATAGTTAGACCAATCCCAAACCTCTATAGTTACATGGTGTGTGTAATATGCATCTAAATTTACAATGTTTACTACTGCTGAAACAGTTGCGGGCTCTCTTGTTAATACACCTGTGGAGTGAAAAACAAAATGATTTGGATAATGAAGAGGCATAAATATCAAACCTTTCTAAATTAATATGAGTGTACGATATTCTATGCAAAAAATTAATAGAATGAGATAGGGAAAATGTATCATTCTACTAATTTTTTATAGAAATTCAAAACGTAGTATTGAAAAGTATTCCAACACTTGTATCATTGTTAGAGTACGTTTATAATCAAGGAATCCTATTTCATGTTTTGATAGGGTTATTTATTATTGAAAGCGTTTTAAATTTGTTGTTTTTTAAGGTAGGAAGTCTAACTTATTCAGATTAAAAATTATGTATGTAGTTTTAAATAGGAAGAAAAATAATAAAGTGAAACTTTAATCAGTGGGTGGGGGTTGTTCATCCCCAATGATTATTAGCTTTCACCAATCGGGCTTTACGGGCAGTTGATCTCCCACTTAACTTCTTTGCTCTAGCTGAATTTTGAGGTGGGGGTTTTACTGCTCGTTAATGCAGGATAAAGTATCACTTTATATTGTGGGGAGGTTAAAAGTGTGAAAGGGAAAGATTTTCACACGAATATATATGGGTTACGTAGGATTATTACTTTCAGGTGCAGCTTTATTTTTAAATAGTCTTGTCATATTAGGCAAAGTAGAGATGAAAAGTGCAGGTGTTTTTAATTTATTTGTAGGAGCGTTACAAATTATTATACCGTTTTATTTAATTATGATTTCTGATCAAAGTAATTGGACGGTATATTCATATGCAGCTACTTTTTTATTTGGTTTAACTTATTTATATGTGGGCGTTACTTTTATTAAAGGAATGGATAGTAGTGGACTAGGCTGGTTCTGTATTTGGGTAGCAATTATTGCTTTATTCTATATGGTTGTTTCATTTGTTCAATTCCACGATGTTGTTAATGCGTTAACATGGTTTATGTGGGCATTACTTTGGTATTTATTCTTTGTATTAAATGCACAAAAAAAGAATATCAATCAATATCTTGGCAGAATTGCTTTTGTACAATCGTGGGTAACATTGACGTTGCCTTCACTCTTTTATTTTATGGGAGTATGGGGCGAGGGATTCATATATGAACTATGGGTTTATGTATCAGTAATTTCTATTTTATATTGCTGCTATTGTATTTTTAAATATAGAGTACGTTAATGTATCGTGTGTAGAAAAAACATGGAATCGTTAAACTGATTCCATGTTTTTTTATTTTAGCGTTTATAATAATAGAGGTAGTATTTTACAATTTGTAAAAACGGGGATGATGAAGGTGAAAAAAGTATTGGTGCTAGGGGGAACAAGATTTTTTGGTAAACATTTAGTAGAAGTACTGTTGCAAGCTGGACATGATGTAACGATTGCGACGAGCGGAGTTACTGAAGATCCCTTTGGAAGTGCAGTAAAAAGACTGATTGTAGATAGAGAAGATGAGAGGCTACTAGAAGAGCGTTTTGAAGGTAAAAGTTATGATATCGTATACGATAATTTATGCTATAGCTCGAATGCAGCGAAGATAATATGTGAAGTGCTAAAAGGAAAAACGAAGAAATAATACATTATGACATCTTCAATGGCTGTCTATGAGCCTGCGCTAGGCCTGTTAGAAGAAAACTTCAATCCGTACGAGTATACAATTACGTATGGAGGTAGGAATGATTTCAATTATAGTGAAGGTAAGCGATTAGCTGAAGCAGTTTTATTTCAACATGCAACATTCCCAGTCGTTGCGGTAAGATTTCCCGTCGTTATTGGAGAAAACGATTATACGAAAAGATTACAATTTTACGTTGAACATGTTGTGAAACAAGAGTCTATCGTTGTGGATCATGTAGATGGAGAGTTGTCATTTATACATGAAAAAGAAGCAGGAGAATTTTTAGCTTGGTGCGGGATGAAGGACATAGAAGGGCCAATTAATACTTGTAGTAACGGGGTGGTTTCTACCAGAGAAGTTATTCGTTTCATAGAAGAGAATACCGGGATAAAAGCGCTCATTCAAGAAGTAGGAGATAATATAGCTCCTTATAATGGAGTGATTAATTGTACGTTACATAATGGAAAGGCTCGTGAATTAGGATTCCCGTTCCGAGAGTTGAAATTAGAGACGGAAAAAGTTTTACTTTATTACATAAATACAATGAAATAATCATAAATACCCCGGTGGCAATCCGGGGGATTCTGGAGGATTTCGACAATACTAATTTTACATTACCAAATTTACCTTATACGCACGACTAATGTGTTTGTGATTGAATTGCTTGTAAATACTTTTCATTTACCCGGTCCCAGTTCACCGTATGCCACCAGTTGGTAACAAATTCTGGACGCCGATTTTGATACTTTAAATAATAGGCGTGCTCCCATACATCGATGACGAGTAATGGAATTTTACCTTCTTGCAAAGGTGTATCTTGATTGGGTGTACTCATAACGGAAAGTTCCTCACCGTCCAGAACAAGCCATCCATAGCCACTTCCAAAACGACTAATAGCTGCTTTGGAAAGTTGATCTTTTAAGTTGTCAAAGGTATTGAAATAATAATCAATTACTTTTGCAACGTCTCCATTAGGCTCACCGCCACCTCGCGGGCTCATTAATTCCCAAAAAAGACTATGACAATAATGTCCACCACCGTTATTTCTGACAGCTGTAACAATTTCTTTTGGTAAAGTTTTTAAATTACATAGTAACTCTTCTAAAGATTTATTATGTAATTCCGTATAGTTTTCTAAAGCGGCATTCAAGTTATTTACGTATGTCGCATGGTGCTTTCCATGATGAATAGAAAGCGTGTTGCTATCGATATATGGCTCTAGTTCATCATAGTCATATGAAAGCTTTGGCAATTGAAATGAAGACATAACATTCCCTCCTTTCTTATTAAAAAAGTTGGTCTAGGTAAAAATAATTTACCTGAGTCAAAAATACACCTATTTTTTATACAAGTCAATAGTAATCTCTTTAATTTTCTGAAAAATATTACAATAAAAGTAACACTTCGACTTTCATTTGTGACTCTTATTCTTTTTGCTTATACTGTAAAGTAGTAACGTTTTGTTGAAATAGAAGGAGATCGTTTATGAGTAAAACGAAACAATTAATAGAGGAAGCGAGTCATTTTATTACGGTTTGCTATAAAGAGCTTAATAAAGAACAATTCATAGAAGAGAGAATAAAAGAAATTCAAATTGAAATAGAGAAGACGGGGACGTATGAGCATACATTTGAAGAACTTGTTCATGGATCACGAATGGCATGGCGCAATAGTAATCGATGTATCGGAAGACTATTTTGGAGTAAGATGCACATATTAGATGCACGTGAAGTAAATGATGAGGAAGGTGTATACAATGCATTAATTCATCATATTAAATATGCAACGAACGATGGGAAAGTTAAACCGACAATTACAATGTTTAAGCAATATCAAGGTGAAGAAAATAATATACGAATTTATAATCACCAATTGATTCGGTATGCAGGATATAAAACAGAAATGGGAGTGATTGGTGACTCTCATTCCACTGAGTTTACGGATTTTTGTCAGGAACTTGGCTGGCAAGGAGAAGGTACGAATTTCGATGTATTGCCACTTGTGTTTTCTATAAACGGGAAGGCACCTATATATAAAGAAATTCCGAGAGAAGAAGTAAAAGAAGTGCCAATTGAACACCCAGAATACCCGATTTCGTCACTTGGAGCAAAATGGTATGGGGTTCCAATGATTTCAGATATGCGCTTAGAAATTGGCGGTATTTCTTATACGTCAGCCCCGTTCAATGGATGGTATATGGGAACGGAGATTGGGGCTCGTAACTTAGCGGATCATGATCGCTATAATTTACTTCCGGCTGTTGCGGAGATGATGAAGCTCGATACATCGAGAAACGGTACGTTATGGAAAGACAAGGCGCTAATTGAATTAAACGTGGCTGTTTTACATTCTTTTAAAAAACAAGGAGTTAGTATTGTGGATCACCATACAGCTGCACAACAATTTCAACAATTTGAGAAGCAGGAAGCGGCATGTGGACGGGTTGTAACAGGTAATTGGGTGTGGCTCATTCCACCGTTGTCGCCAGCTACCACTCATATTTATCATAAACCGTATCCAAATGAAATTTTGAAGCCGAATTTCTTTCATAAATAATAGCTAGTATAGTTTTTTTTTCTGCAAAATATAATTTTTTTTAATTACTGTTACGTAGCAAATGGAAGCCTTTACTATCGGTTATTTTTGGAAAGGACTTTTTGAACCAAGGAGTTCCTTATGTTATAATCAAATTTCTGTTTCGAAGACCTTATAGAAATATAAGGTCTTTTGTTTTGCTTTTTTATGTAATAGGAATAGAAATTTTCTTTTAAATAAGGGATTTAGCATATTTTTAGGGACAACATAAGTGTGTAGGAAATTGATGGATTATTATTCTTATATAATCATTGTGTTTTGGGTGTAAACAAGAAAACATAATAAAGTTGTTTTTTTAGATTGCTGAGGAAGGAGGAAGTGAAAATGAGGATGAAGAGTCGAAAAACGGATTGGCCTGTATTTCTTATTAGTGGTGGCTCACTTTTATTATTTGTAATTGCAGTTATTTTAAATAAAAGTTACGTAGAGGGAGCCATTAATAGCAGTTTTGCAGCTTCAATTAAATATTTTGGTGCCTTTTGGCAGGTTTTATTAATTGGTACATTTGTTGTTGCAATGTGTATGGCGTTTTCAAAATATGGGAGAGTTAAACTTGGGGGGCTAGAAAAACCTGAGATTAGTACGACAAAATGGCTCGCTATTATTATGTCTACATTACTTGCTGGAGGTGGCGTTTTTTGGGCAGCCGCAGAGCCGATGTACCATTTGATGACGGTGCCACCAATACATGAAGGTATAACTGCTGGAACGCAAGAAGCAGTCATGCCTGCTTTAGCACAAAGTTATATGCACTGGGGTTTCCTGGCTTGGACGATTTTAGGTACAATTAGTGCGGTAGTTATGATGTACGGACATTATCATAAAGGTATGCCGTTAAAGCCTCGAACGCTTTTATATCCTATTTTTGGAGAGAAATTGCGAAAGAGTTGGCTTGGAACGATGATTGATGTATTTGCCATTATTGCAGTAGCTGCAGGGACGATTGGTCCAATCGGATTTTTAGGACTACAAGCAAGTTATGGGTTACAAGCATTGTTTAACATTCCTGATGTGTTTACTACTCAATTAGCCATTATTGTTTGTGTAGTAGCTGTTTCTACTATATCTGCGGTAACAGGAATTGATAAAGGGATTCAAATTATAAGTAATTTAAATGTTAGGTTAGCAGTTCTATTAATGGTATTTGTATTACTATTTGGACCAGGTGGATTTATTATCGATTCATTTGTTTCTTCGTTTGGATTTTATATAAATGAATTTATTCCAATGAGCACATATCGTGGTGATACAGCTTGGTTAGGATCGTGGACAATCTTTTTCTGGGGATGGTTTATTGGATATGGACCGATGATGGCAATTTTAGTGAGCCGAATTTCAAGAGGAAGAACAATCCGAGAAATCATCGTTGCAATTGGAATTATTGCACCTATTATTACAACGTTTTGGTTTACTATACTAGGGGGATCAGGTGTGTTTTATGAGTTAATGAATCCTGGTTCTATCTCGACCGCATTAAGTGAATCAGGTATGCCAGCGGCTATGATTGCAATTACGCAGCAACTGCCATTATCTAATATTATTGGACCTGCATTTCTTTTATTAACAATTTTATTTGTAGTGACAACAGGAGATTCAATGGCTTATTCGATTTCAATGGCAGTGACTGGAGATGGAGATCCTAGAATTAGTTTGCGAGTTTTTTGGTCGCTTATTATGGGCGCAGTTGCGGCAATTCTTTTATATATGGGTGAGGGAAGTATTAACGCCTTACAATCCTTCATTGTAGTGACGGCTGTTCCGGTATCTATTCTGTTATTCCCAATGCTATGGCTAGCGCCTAAAGTCGCAGGGGAATTAGCGTTAAAACAAGGTATTGTAAAAGAAGAAGATAAAACTAGCTTCTTGTTCCAAAAAGCTAGTAAATCAAAATAAATAATTGTATGTATATAAGAAGAGGAAGCATTTCATTTGAGATGCTTCCTCTTTGCTATTTATCCAAATACTTTTCCTGAGGGGATAGTATTTGGATAAACATTTCGTACAGTTTCAATCTATTCTAATACTTTATCTTTCGTCTCTGGGACACATAATAGCATTGTAACTAAACCGATTGGATAGATAATGAAGATGAGAGATAATGCTCCCATTAAATTACCACCTGCAGCAAGTAAGCCGATAATAACAGGTCCAAATCCAGCTAACCCACGTCCTGTACCGAAAATAAAGTTCTCTGCTGTCGAGCGAGCTTCAGCAGGATAGTTTTCAGCTAAAACTGCTCCGAATCCCCCCATCATGCCATTGGCAAAGAATCCAAGCAATGCACTTCCCCATAACAATGATGTTGAGTCTGTGAATAAGAAGAAGTAAATGAGACAGTATATAGTACCACCGACATAATAGATTGTAAAAGTTTTACGGCGGCCAATTTTATCGGCTAGAATACCAAAAGTTGCAATTCCAACTAGCATGCCGATTGTAGAGATGAACATCCAACCGCTCGCTTTTGCTAATGTGTAGTTATACTTATTCGCTAAAATAGTTGGCATCCATGTGAAAATTCCATAATATCCGAAGTTCTGGATGAATGACATAATAATAAGACCAATTGTTGTTATCGTTACTTTTTTATTGGCAAATAACTTTCGAAGTGGGAACTTTTTCATTTGCTTTAGTTGTTCTGCCTCAGTAGTTGTTAAATTACCTTTAGCTTCTTTTTGTAACAATTCTTTTTTGTATCGTTGTTTTTGTTCCCATATTTTCGGTTCACTTAAACTTTTGCGGACGTAAACAGCTAGTAGAGCGGGAATGAGTCCAAATAAGAAAACAGCTCTCCATCCGAAATGTGGGACGATAAATGCCGGAAGGAGTGAAGCGACTAGTACGCCAAATTGCCATCCAAGTGCAACAACGGATGTCGCCTTAGCGCGCATTTCTTTAGACCATGTTTCAGTTACGATGGCCATCCCAATCCCGAATTCACCACCAACTCCCATTCCAACTAAAAAGCGAAGAATTAATAATTGCCAATAATCTGTTGCGAAATAAATAAGTGCTGTTGCTAGTGAGAATAGTAAGATTGTGAAGGCCATCGTACGGATACGCCCAAATAAATCAGCAATAAATCCAAATAAATAAGACCCGATTAGCATTCCTATTGTGGTAGCTAATGTTAAGTTTCCACCTTCAACAGGGCTTAAATGAAATTCTTTTAAAATGTAGACGAGTACGAAAGATAAGAGCAACATGTCTAAACCTTCTGCTGCATATCCTAGCGCAGAACCAAACAATGTTTTATATCTTTTCTCTTTCGTCTCCTCTGTTGTTGATTGTACATCAGTAGTGACGTTCATCATTAATCCTCCTTATTTTCTTCTACAGTCGCTATGGAAGAATAACAAAAGGCCTTCTCACCTGATATGATGAGAAGGCCAAAAAAGCATACGTATCCCTAAAAAAGACCATACGTATAGTATATTCCGACTTCCTTCTCAACCTCACGGGGTTGGGTTAAAGGACTGTATTATATTACTTTATTTTTAGCACTCTTCTGTTAGATTGTCAAATAAAGAGGGGATAGTTATGTGTAAAATATTTCAAAAAACATTTCATTCTCCTTGACGCACGCTTCATTATTTTCCCATAATAAAACTAACTCATATAAAAAGGAATGAATCACAGATGCTAAATTTAGTACTTATGATGATTGAACGCGTCGGACTTATTGTTATTTTAGGATTTTTACTCTCTCATATTAAAACGTTCCGGCGTCTTCTTCATAAGCAAGACGGATATGTAGATAAGTTTAAGCTTATTTGTATTTTTTCAGTGTTTACAATTGTAAGCAATTACACAGGGATTGAAATAGCAGGAAATACTATTATGAATGAAAATTGGTTACAAGGTGTTTCATCATCCAGCACAATTGCGAATACACGAATCATGGGTGTTGGAATTAGTGGATTGCTTGGCGGTCCTATCGTCGGAATTGGAGTAGGTTCTATTGCGGGTATTCATCGTTATATGCTTGGTGGGACGACGGCAGTAAGTTGTGCAATTTCATCAATTTTAGCTGGGATTATAACAGGTTATATTGGATACATTTTCAAAAAATATAACCGTACTATTACTCCTAAATTTTCTGCGATTTTAAGTGTTTTTATCGTTACTTTAGAAATGCTTATGATTCTATTAATTATAGAAGATGGACTTAGTGTTGTGAAAACAATTGCGCTACCGATGATTCTTGTAAATAGTTTTGGCAGTTTCATTTTACTTTCGATGATACTAGCTATTTTACGACAAGAAGAAAACGCAAAAGCTTTGCAAACGCATAAAGTATTACGAATTGCTGATAAGACGTTACCATATTTCCGCCAAGGGTTAACAGAAGAGTCTTGTAAACATGTGGCACAAATTATTCACCGCTTTACGGGAACAGATGCGGTATCCTTAACAGATACAGAGGAAATCTTAGCTCACGTTGGATTAGCATCAGATCATCATATTCCTTCACACAGTTTAATAACAGGTTTATCAAAAGAAGTATTAAAAACAGGGAAAATAATGAAGGCAAAATCACGTGAGATTATTAATTGTCAACATGAAGGGTGTCCATTACAAGCGGCAGTTGTTATTCCATTAACTTCACATGGAAATACGATAGGAACATTAAAACTTTATTTTAAAAACCCTAATCAATTAAGTCGTGTTGAAGAAGAGTTAGCGGAAGGGCTAGCGAAAATATTCTCCACACAGCTTGAGTTAGGTGAAGCTGAGTTACAAAGTAAGTTATTGCAAGATGCCGAAATAAAAGCGTTGCAAGCACAAATCAATCCGCATTTTTTATTTAATGCAATTAATACAGTATCAGCTTTATGCCGAACAGATGTAGAGAAAGCGAGAAAATTATTATTGCAGCTTAGCGTTTATTTTCGTTGTAATTTGCAAGGGGCACGACAATTACTTATTCCATTAGAACAAGAGTTGAATCATGTACATGCATATTTATCGTTAGAGCAAGCGAGGTTTCCGAATAAGTATGAAGTGAAGATGTACATTGAAGAGGCACTAAAGGTGACTTTAGTTCCACCATTTGTGCTTCAGCTATTAGTTGAAAATGCATTGCGCCATGCTTTTCCGAAAAAGCAGCCAGTGTGCCAAGTCGAGGTACATGTGTTTGAAAAAGAAGGGATGGTTCACTTTGAAGTAAAGGATAATGGACAAGGGATTGAGAGTGAACGTCTAGAGCAATTAGGAAAAATGGTAGTTCCATCAAAGAAAGGGACGGGAACAGCCTTATATAATATTAATGAACGACTTATCGGGTTATTTGGGAAAGAGACAATGCTTCAAATTGAAAGTGAATTAGAGCAAGGGACAAAGATCCTCTTTGTGATTCCGAAAAAAGTAGAGGAGGAAAAACGGAGTGTTAAAAGTATTAGTAGTTGATGATGAAATGTTAGCACGGGATGAATTGAAATATTTATTAGAGAAAACAAAAGAAGTAGAGATAATTGGTGAGGCGGATTGTGTAGAGGATGCATTAGAAGAATTAATGAAAAACAAACCAGATATTGTTTTTCTAGATATTCAATTATCTGATGATAATGGATTTGAAATCGCAAATATATTAAAGAAAATGAAAAACCCACCTTCAATTGTGTTTGCTACTGCATATGATCAATATGCGTTGCAAGCATTTGAAGTAGATGCGTTAGATTACATTTTAAAGCCATTTGATGAAGAACGTATCGTACAGACATTAAAGAAATATAAAAAACAAAAGCAAATAAAGTTAGAAACAAAGCAAGATGTAAAGAGTGTAGATGTAACGGCCGAGATGCATAAATTAGCATTACCAATTGAGGAATCAATTGTACTTGTTAACATTGAAGATATTATTTATGTAGGGCTTGTAGATGGGAAAGTAACTGTAAAAACAATGAAAGAAACATATGTAACACATGATACGCTTGTCATTTTGGAAAAGAAATTACCACAAACAATTTTTATGCGTGTTCATCGTAGTTTCGTTGCTAATATTAATCATATTTCTGAGATACAGCCGTGGTTTAATTCGACTTATAACTTAATTATGAAAGAGGGATCCAAAGTCCCGGTTAGCCGTACATATGCAAAAGAACTTAAAAAGCTGCTTCGTATTTAAGAAGCAGCTTTTTGTATTTCGTCTGCCTATTTTTGTAACTAATTTTGTATATTTGACGTTCTGTTATGTAAACGCTTACAGTTTTATTTTTATCTTATACAATAAAGGTACCAAATCGAAAGAGGTGGCCAAAATGAGTACGAAAAAAGTATATAGTTTCTTATCACAAGCATTCATATTTTCAGCTATTATGTTAGTTTCTAATATTATTGCAACGCATTTACCAATTCCAATGCCTTCATCGGTGATCGGATTAGTTATTTTATTTAGCCTATTATGTTTAAAAGTTATTAAATTGGAACAAGTTGAATCACTCGGAACGGCTTTAACAGGTATTATCGGATTCCTTTTCGTTCCATCAGGTATTTCGGTTATTAATTCTCTCGGTGTAATGGGACAATATTTTGTACAAATTTTAACTGTAATTGTTGTCGCAACAATTATTTTACTCGCTGTAACAGGATTATTTGCACAATTTATTTTAGGAAAAGACGATAAAGAAATAGAAGATACGAAAGAATTGAAAGTAGTAAATAAAGGACGCAAGCACGGAAAAGTTGCGTAACCAATTTAGTATATATTGTTAGGAGGGAATGAACATGGCAAGCACAATGACTCCATATTTCGGAATCGTCGTTTCATTAATCGCATACGGAATCGGAACATTATTATTTAAGCATTCAAAAGGATTCTTCTTATTCACACCATTATTCGTAGCGATGGTATTAGGGATTGTCTTTCTAAAAGTAGGTAACTTTACTTTTGAAGAATATAATACTGGCGGAAAAATGATTAGCTTCTTCTTAGAACCAGCAACAATCGCGTTTGCAATTCCATTATATAAACAAGTTGATAAGTTAAAAAAATATTGGTGGCAAATTTTATCGGCTATTGTGGTTGGATCTATTTGTTCAGTGGTTGTTGTGTTCATTGTCGCAAAAGCAATTGGTCTAGATACAGCTGTAATGAACTCAATGTTACCGCAGGCAGCAACAACAGCAATTGCATTACCAATCTCTGAAAGTATCGGTGGTATTCCAGCAATTACATCATTTGCAGTTATCTTTAATGCTGTTATCGTATACGCATTAGGAGCTTTATTCTTAAAAACATTTAGAGTTAAACATCCGATTGCTAAAGGTTTAGCGCTTGGAACAGCAGGACATGCGTTAGGGGTTGCAGTAGGTATCGAAATGGGTGAAGTAGAAGCAGCTATGGCCAGTATCGCTGTGACAGTGGTTGGTGTCGTAACAGTGGTGGTTATTCCAATGTTCATGCCGTTTATTGGATGATAAAACTTACTAAAAAAAATATAAAAGCAAGTTATTTGTAGGACGGATTTCTACTGATAGCTTGCTTTTTATGTTACAGTAGTGGTAAGACCTATTGAAGGATAAAAGTTTCCTTAAATCTTCATTAATACTACGTATAATGCGTTCTGAAATAGGTCATTGTATTGTAAAATAAGAAGTAACATAATATATAGCACAATTAACGGGTGGTTAGAGTTGAATATAAATTGCTCGCAATGGCTTTAATATTAAAGGATAATTATAAGTAGAGGATAGAGAGAGATCTACTTGTTAACGTTTTACTTTATAGGACAGGAGAGAGTACTCGTCGATTATGCAAATAAAAAACCTGTTTCAAAGCAAAGGATTTCAGAGGTTAATCGTATTAGTATTACTTGCTCTCATATTGTATGGGATGCAAAGTATGTTAAATTTAATTTTAATTACGTTTATGTTGACGTATTTAATGGATCGATTCCAAAAGTTTATTTCTCGTAAATTAGATCATTTCATGCCAATTAATCGAAAAATTATTATAGCGCTTTTATATGTAATGTTAGTGGCGGGAATTGCCATTACGCTATTTAAATATTTACCGGTATTAACAATACAAATTTCACAATTGATTTATCAATTTAATGTATTTTTAAGAAATCCACCTGATAGTGAATTAATTAAGTATGCAGTTAATGCTGTTAATCATATGGAGCTTTCTAAATATGTGGGGCAAGGCGTAGACATTTTGTATAAATCTATTACGAATGTTGGGAAATTTGGCCTTCAAGTTTTACTTTCTGTAATTTTAAGCTTATTTTTCTTACTTGAAAAAGCACGTATCGTTGCTTTTACTTCGAAATTTAAAGAAAGCCGACTTGCAATTTTCTATAACGAAATAGAGTATTTCGGAAAGAAATTTGCACGTTCATTTGGAAAAGTAATCGAAGCACAATTTTTAATTGCAATTGTTAACTGTGTTTTATCTGTTATTGCATTATGGATATTAGGATTCCCGCAATTACTAGGTTTAGCGTTAATGATTTTCTTGCTTGGTTTAATTCCAGTGGCGGGTGTTATTATCTCGTTATTCCCACTCTGTATGATTGCTTACAATATTGGCGGTATTATGTATGTCGTTTATATTGTAGTTATTGTAACAGTAATTCATGCACTTGAGAGCTATGTATTAAATCCGAAGTTTATGTCACAAAAAACAAACTTACCAATCTTCTACACATTTATGATATTAATTTTCTCTGAGCATTTCTTAGGTGTGTGGGGACTTATTATCGGTATTCCAATCTTCATTTTCTTATTAGATGTCTTAGATGTGACAAGTGATGAAATGGAGAAGGACGTTGGAAAAAAATAAAGTGAAGTAAAGAAAAAGCATCGAAGTTCGATGCTTTTTCTTTTATAACATGACGTTCCTTATGCCATACTGTAAGGAGAAGATAGAATAGGGGTGAAATAATGGCTGTAAATGAAAAGATAGAGTTAGCTACGTTTGCCGGAGGGTGTTTCTGGTGTATGGTTTCGCCATTTGAAGAGATGGAAGGGATTATACAGGTTGTTTCAGGCTATACAGGTGGCCATAAAGAGGATCCAACGTATAAAGAAGTGTGCTCGGAAACAACTGGGCATTATGAAGCAGTACAAATTACATTTGATGCAAATAAAATGCCGTATGAAGAGTTGTTAAATATATATTGGAGACAAATTGACCCGACTGATATAGGGGGACAATTCCACGACCGCGGGCAGTCTTATGAAACGGTGATTTTTTATCATAATGAAGAACAACATAAAAAGGCAGAGGCTTCAAAAGAAGAGCTCGAGAAAAGTGGGCATTTTTCGAAGCCAATTGCGACAAAAATATTGCCAGCTGCTACGTTTTATCCAGCTGAAGAATATCACCAAGGATATTATAAGAAGAATACATTTCGCTATGAGTTATATCGTAAAGGCTCAGGTCGAGATGCTTTTATTAAACAACATTGGCCAAAGAATAATGCTCATTTAAAAGAAAGATTAAACGAGATGCAGTTTTATGTAACACAGGAAAATGGGACAGAACCGCCTTTTCAAAATGAGTATTGGAATCATAAAGAAGAAGGGCTTTATGTAGATATTGTTTCGGGGGAACCATTATTTACTTCTTTCGATAAGTTCGATAGCGGCTGTGGATGGCCGAGTTTTACGAAACCAGTTATGTCAGCTAGTGTGAAAGAAAAAATGGATGTTAGCCATAATATGACGCGTACGGAAGTGAGAAGTAAAGAAGGAGATTCACATCTTGGGCATGTATTTCCAGACGGCCCAGGACAAAACGGCCTTCGTTATTGTATTAATTCGGCAGCGCTACGCTTTATTCAAAAAGAAGATTTAGAAAAAGAAGGATATAGTGATTTCCTAATCTTGTTTGGGAATAAAAAATAACCTCGCAGTCAGCGAGGTTATTTTTTTATTTTACTTTTTTCTTTTTAAATTTGCTTAATGCTTCATAAACGATTGGAACAATAAGAAGTGTTAATAACGTTGAACTTGTTAATCCACCAATTACTGTTACGCCAAGTCCTTTAGAAATTAAGCCGCTACCTTCAAATCCTAATGCAAGCGGGATAAGAGCCCCGATTGTTGCAATTGCAGTCATTAAGATAGGACGCAGGCGTGTTGTACCAGCTTCTAATAATGCTTCACGTGTTGATAGGCCGTCATTTTCTTTATGAATAACACGGTCAATGAGCACGATTGCGTTCGTTACAACGATACCAATTAGCATAAGAGCCCCAATCATCGCAGATACGCTTAACGTTTCGCCAGAGATTAATAAGGCAACGAGTGCACCAATGATTGTGAATGGTAGCGAGAATAAAATTGCGAATGGTGCAAGGGCACCGCCAAATGTAACAACAAGAACGAAGTATACAATGGCAATCGCAGCTAACATCGCTAAGCCAAGTTGTTTGAATGATTCTTGAATATCTTGTGTAACACCACCCATAGAAACATCTATACCAGAAGGAAGATCCATTTTATCTACTTCTTTTTGAACAGCGGCAGATGCTTTTGAAACGTCATCAGATGTTAGTTTTGCACTAACTTCCGCATAAACACGGCCATCACGATGTGTTACTGTGTTAGAAGTTTCACCTTCTTTTACAGTCATAACATCTTTAACAGCAACTTCATTACCAAGTGGTGTTGTAATTTTACGATTTGTTAAGTCATCGATCGTTTCATAGTTTTGTTTTTCAGTTTCTACATATACATTTATATCTTTATCATCTTTTTTAATTGTTGTAAGAACAGGGCGGTCATGTTGATTAGAAAGTCCCATTCCAATTTGAGCAGCAGTTAGCCCCATTTTACTTAACTTTTCTTGATCAGCGACTAAAGTATATTCTGCATATGTTTTTGCAACACTAGAGTCTATGTCTTTTAAATCTTTATTTTTCTTCATGATATTTTGAATGTCTTTCACGACAGGCTTAATTTCTTCAGAGCTATCTCCATAAACGTATAGCTTAATTTCGTTACTACCGCCACCTGCTCCGAAATCTTGGTTTTTCCATTCACCTTTTCCAGACATCTTTTGTAAATCTTTAACGACTTGTTCTTTCTCTTTTTCAAAGTTTTTCGTATCGTTATCATATTGAACGAAGAACATCGCTTGATTTGTTTGACCAGGGCTCATTGGGTTTTCGCCGCCTAATGAGAATTGAATCGTTTTGACGTCTTTTTTATCTTGGAAATGCTTTTCAGCTTTCGTTGCAATTTTTTCAACGTCGTCTAACGTTTGACCTGGCTCAGGTTTGTACGTTGCGATAATCATTTTTTCTTCTTCAGATGGTAAGAAGCTGACACCGATGATTGGTACAAGTGCAAGGCTGCCTACTAATAGGAGGACTGTGATACTTGATGTAATAATTTTATGGTTTAACGCCCATTCAAGTATACGTTTATAGCCGTTTGCTAATTTGCTTGGTTTTTCCTCATGATGTACTTCTTTTTCTCTCATGCTTTCCTTCTTAAATAAGGAATGTGCTAGCATCGGCACAATTGTAACTGCCACAAGTAAGGAAGCAAGTAGGGCAAAAACAATTGTTAAAGCAAATGGTAAGAACATTTCACCAATCATACCCTTTACAAGCCCAAGAGGTAAGAATACAGCGATTGTTACAATTGTAGAAGACATAATCGGGATAAACATTTCTTTCGTAGCTTCACGAATTAAATCTTTCCCACGTAATTTCTCTTCTGATAAAGACATACGTCGGTAAATATTTTCAATAACAACAATTGAGTCATCAACAACGCGTCCAATAGCAACTGTCATTGCTCCAAGTGTCATAATGTTAAGGGTAATATCCATTTGTTTTATTACTAAAACTGCAATTAATAAAGAAAGTGGTATAGAAACGACAGAGATTAGTGTTGTTCGAATGTTTCGCAGGAACAACATAATAATAACAATCGCAAAGATAGCACCGAAAATAGCTTTGCTAAGCATTGTTTCGACTGATTTTTCAATAGGCGCACCTTGATCGAATGTTGAAATAATCTCTAAGTCTTTATATTTTTTCTCAAGGTCTTTTACTTTATCTTTAACTGCATTTACAACATCAACTGTATTCGCATCAGCAGCCTTCACAATTTGAATACCGATTGCTTCTTTTCCATTCGTTCGAGAAATGGATTCTGCTTTTCCAACTTCTTTAATATCAGCAATCTCTTCTAATGTAACCGTTGGTATGCCATTCATAGCGGCCGGATTCATCTGTGGTGCTTGTGTTCCAGCACCAGCGTTTTGGCTACCTTGACCATTCGGTGATGAAGGGATAGCTGGAATTTTTAATTCTTTTAATGCTTTAATTGTTGTAATGTTACCATCGACAACAACTGATTTTTCCGTATCTTTAAATGTATATAAGCCAAGTGGTAACGATACGTCCGAACCTTTAATTATATTTTTTACAGTATCTTCACTTAAACCTAATTCTTTCATCTTATCTTTTTTGAAGACAAGCTGTACTTCGTCTACTTGTTGACCTGCGATTTGAACAGATGCGACACCATCAAGTCCTTTTAATCCAGGAACAATATTTTTTTCTACATTTTCTGTTAAGGAAGCTAAAGATTCATTTTTACTCGCTACGCTTAATGAAATAACAGGAAAGGCATTAAAGTTTACTCGTGAGACTTTCGGGTCTTTCACACCTTCTGGCAGTTTCACGTTTGCGAGCGATTCTTTAATTTCCGTTTCGGCTTTTTCCATATTTTTATCAAAATCATATTCTACCTGAATAGAAGATGCGTTTTGATAAGATGATGAACTAACAACGTTTACACCGCTTAAATTTTGGAGTTGCTCTTCCATTGGTTTTGAAATTTTATCAGCTACTTCTTCTGGTGTAGCACCAGGATAAACCGTGGTTACTGTTACAATCGGTGTTGTAATATCAGGAATTGTCTCCAGCTTCATATTGAGTCCAGAATAAATACCCGCAATAGTAACAATAATGGTTAGTAGCCAAACTGCGAACTTATTTTTTAACGTGAAATTGATGATTTTGTTCATGTTTGCGCTCCCTTTTTATTATATTGACCAATCGGTCAGTCTAATACATAATATAACTGACCGATTGGTCAGTCGTCAATGAAAAGAGATGGTATAATAAAATCAAACTGTAAGTAGTCGGTTTCCTATTTTTTTTCTGAGCATTGGCTTTTACTAACCGGATTTTATAGATGGAAAGGCTTCTATAAAAACCATTTACTCCATTAAATTTTAGATGGGGAGTTTTATTTTCAGTTAATGTGGAATAAAATCAAGTTTGAATTTACATAAGATGCGAGATTAAATTTAGGAGAGAGAATATGAAAGAAAAAGAGCGCTTAATTATAGAGATGGCTATGAGGTTATTTGCAACTAAGGGTGTAAATGCAACGTCAGTACAAGAAATCGTAACCGCATGTGGTATATCAAAAGGAGCTTTTTATTTATATTTCAAATCAAAAGATGAGTTATTATTGGCCACACTTCGATATTATTATGACAAGATTCAGAAGAAAATGCTGGATATTGAAAAAGAATCTTTATTACCACGTGAAAAATTTGACAAACAATTATATTGTCAGTTTACTGATGTGCAAAAACATAAAGAATTTATTATTATGCATGCAAGAGAAAATGCAATTCCGTTTAATAAAGAAGTAGAAGAGTTTATGATGAGGATGAAATTAGAGTCTCATACATTTTATCGGAATAGCTTACTGTCCATTTATGGTGAAAAGGTTATTCCATACTTGTTAGATCTAGTAATTATGGTGGAAGGGATATGCCGTGGGTATTTAGAATTAATTATTTTAAATGCACCAGAAATTGATTTGTCCTATGTCTCAGCTTTTATTTTAAAAAGGATAGACAATTTAGTAGAGGGGCTTCTAGAATCTTCGGAGGAACCTGTCCTACATGAAGAGAGACTAGGAGAATTTCTTTGTAGTTCTGAGCTTATTAAGGAACAGGTGAAGGAACATTTTCTAAGTGAAATTATTGTATTTAAACGAACATTAGCTGATCAATTAGAAAATGATGAGTTACTTGTAACTTTAGATGTTTTAGAAGCAGAAATGAGATTGCAAAATCCAAGAATTCCAGTCATTAGAGGTATGCTTGCTAATTTAGCGGTATATCCTAGTTTAAATGAGTTTCGATTGAGGCTTACGGCATACTATAATATAAAAAATCCTTGCATATAGAACGCAAGGATTTTCTATTATAATTAAGAATTATTTTGTGACCACTCTTCAACATTCCAAGTTTTTGTTATCCAGCCTTCATAAAATTCTGGTTCGTGACATACAAGAAGGATTGTCCCTTTATATGCTTTCAGAGCTTTTTGAAGTTCTTCCTTTGCTGTAACATCAAGATGGTTTGTTGGCTCATCGAATAGGATCCAGTTACTTTCTTCACCCATTAACTTACATAAACGAACTTTTGCTTGTTCGCCACCACTTAATTGATTTAGCGGGCGAGAGATATGCTCATTTTTTAATCCGCATTTCGCTAACATTGCACGAATTTGATGTTGGTCCATGCTAGGGAATGTGTTCCAAACATCATCAATTGGTGTTATATTATCCGCTTTTACTTCTTGCTCAAAGTATGCAGGCTCTAAGAAGTCACCAAGACTCGTTTTACCGCTTAAAGGTTTAATTTTTCCTAAAATTGTTTTTAGTAATGTTGATTTACCGACACCATTACATCCAACGATAGCAATTTTTTCACCGCGTTCAATTGTCATTGTTAGTTTTGGTAATAATGGATGTGTATATCCGATTTCTACATCTTCACCTTCAAAGACGAAACGGCTACTTGCACGACACTCTTTAAATGAGAACTCTGGCTTAATTGCTGTTTCAGGACGATCAATACGCTCCATACGATCAAGTTGTTTTTGACGACTTTTTGCACGACCTGTCGTTGAATAACGAGCTTTGTTCTTTGCAATAAAGTCTTCCTGCTTTTTAATAAACTCTTTCTGTTTTTCATAAGCATTTATATGTTGATTTTTATTAATTTCGGCTAACTCTAGGAATTTTTCGTATGTCGCTGTATAGCGCGTCATTTTTGTAAATTCTAGATGGAAAATAACATCAACGCATTTGTTCATAAATTCCGTATCATGAGAAATTAATAAGAATGCATGTGGATATTCTTTTAAATAATTAGTTAACCAATGAATATGTTCAACGTCTAAATAGTTAGTAGGCTCATCGAGTAATAACACTTCTGGTTGCTCAAGTAATAGCTTTGCAAGTAATACTTTTGTACGTTGTCCACCACTTAGTGCTGAAACATCACGATCTAAACCGATTGCATCAATTCCAAGACCTCTTGCTGCCTCTTCGATTTTCATATCTAGTAAATAGAAACCACCTGCTTCGAGAGCATCTTGGATTTCTGCCATCTGCTCAAGAAGGTCCTCTAATTCTTCCGGTGTTGCCGTTCCCATTTTTTCTGCAACTTCATTTAAAGCTTTTTCTTTTTCAAATAAAGGTAAAAACGCGTCAGCTAATACATCACGAATTGTGCGACCAGGTGTTAAAATTGTATGCTGGTCTAAGTAACTGTAATTTGTACCAGGTGTCCATTCTACACGGCCTTCATCATGGATAAGTTGACCAGTAATAATATTCATAAATGTTGATTTACCAACACCGTTTGCACCGACTAATCCGACATGTTCTCCTGCTAGTAAACGCATGGATACATCTTTAAATAATGTGCGATCGCCAAATGTATGGCCTAGTTTTTCTACTGTTAATAAGCTCATAGTATCCTCCGTCCAACTTGAAATAGTACCTTGAATCATGATACTAAATTATTGAGTATAATGCTATCCTTTCAAAATGTATCTTTTTGTAAGAAACTCATTGTATTTTTTTGGGAAAAGGTTATAATATTAATTGAACAGTGGTCAATTAAATTGTGAGGTATGAAAAATGTCGCCAAGAAGGGCAGTTAAACAAGAATTAACGAGAGAAATGATTATGAATGTAGCAAGAGACTTATTTATAAAATTAGGTTATCAGCATACTTCAATGCGTAAAATTGCAATAGAACTAGGATATAGCCATGGTGCCATCTATTATCATTTTAAAAATAAAGCAGAGCTTTTCTATGCGATGGTAGAGCAAGATTTTCAATTGCTAAATCAAAAATTAGATGAGATTAATGATCAAAATTTACCACAAGAGGAACAATTGAAAGCTGTTTTATTTGGTTTTATTGAATTTGGTTTGCAAAATCAAAGTCATTATGAAATCATGTTTTTAATTAGAGATGATGAGTTAAAAGAATGTTTAGCAGATGGCCCAAATGTTAGTTACGAAAAATTTGCTACTGTTGTATCTTCTTTGTGTAATGAGAAGGTAAATGTAATGACAATATGGTCTGTTTTTCTATCATTACATGGGTTTGTGGCACACTATTGTGGGAATGATCAAACATTTGAAGAAGTAAAAGGATTAGCTAAAGTACACGTGGAGTTTATTTCAAAATCACTTCTTATGTAAGTGATTTTCTTTTTAATATTAATTGAACAGCGGTTAATTAATTTAGGGGGGATATATAATGAAAAAAGCTTTAGTGCTAGGAGCATCTGGATCAATGGGGTATGCAATTGTAAAAGAATTATGTAGCAGAGGAATTCATGTAGTGGCCTTTGCGAGGAATAAAGAGAAATTAGAGATATTATTTTCTGGAGAAGAAAATGTGAAAGTTGTAGCGGGAGATGTATTTATACAGGAGGATATAATGGAAGCTGCGAAAGGCGTTGATATTATATTCCATGCTGTAAACATTCCATATTCAGATTGGGAGAAGAAGCAACCAAAATTATTAAAAAATATATTAGAAGTAGCAAGGTATTACGACAGTAAGTTAGGGATAGTTGATAATATTTATGCGTATGGGAGGCAAGGGGAAGAACTTGTAGTGGAAGAAGTTAAAAAGGCACCACATACGAAGAAAGGGAAAATTCGGTTACAGCTAGAAATGATGGCAAAACAGGGAAATGTACAAATGTTTATTGCACATTTTCCTGATTTTTATGGCCCAAATGCAGAAAGTACGCTTGTTCATCATACTTTAAAAGGTGTACTTGCAAATAAGTTATCAAGCTTTGTTGGAGATAAAAAGATTGCTCGTGAATATATTTTCACACCAGACGGTGCAAAAGCAATGGTTGAATTAGCTTTACGTGATGAGGCCTATGGACAAAATTGGAACATACCGGGTTATGGTGTCATTACAGGTGAAGAGATGATTCAACATATACAAGAATTAACGGGATATACAAAACCAGTAATGACAGTAAAAAAAGGTATGATAAATTTAATCGGACTATTTGATAAGCAGATGAAAGAATTTGTGGAAATGCTATATTTGACAGAAAATCCTGTTGTATTAAGCGGAGAGAAATATGAGAGGTATATTGGGAATATACCAAAAACTTCTTATTATAATGGGCTAAAAGAAACGATTATATCTATGCAACATAAGGGTGCGTAAATATTAGTATAAAAAAAGTTACTTCTGTAGGTAGAAGTAACTTTTTTATTATGCTTTTTGTTTGACTTCACTAACTTTCTTTTCAGCTACAATAAAATGTGGTCTACGTTTTGTTTCATAATAAATGCGACCGATGTATTCACCCATAACACCTAGGAAAATGAGTTGAATACCACCAATAAATAATATAGCGGAAATTAAAGTGAAGTATCCTGGGACTTCAACACCACCAACAATAATTTGAATAAATGTAGTAATTACGTATAAAATCCCTAAAATAGTTGTTAATAATCCAAGATATATAGATAGTCTTAATGGTTTATTATTGAATGAGATAACACCATCTATTCCGTAATTTAACAATTTAGAAAAAGTCCACTTACTTTCTCCATCAGAACGTAATACATTTTCATATCCAATAATTAGTTCATTAAATCCAATCCAGGAGAATAAACCTTTTGAGAAGCGATTGTATTCGCTTAAAGATAATAGAGAATCAACAGCTCTTCTACTTAAAAGTCTAAAATCTCCAATGCCGTCTACTAGTTCAATATCTACAAACTTATTCATCACTTTATAGTATAGACGAGAAACGAAAGAGCGAACGGGTGAATCACCTGTTCTTGTTCTTTTTGCAATAACTTGGTCGTAACCTTCGTTATATCCTTCTAACATTTCTTTTATTAGTGTAGGAGGATGTTGCAAATCGGCGTCCATAATAACAACTGCATCACCTGTAGCGTATTTTAAACCAGCTAACATAGCGGCTTCTTTGCCGAAATTCCGACTAAATGATATATAATGAACAGCTGCATCTGAATTTGCCAAATCACGTAGAATATTTAATGTATCATCTTTACTACCATCATTTACAAAAACAAATTCATAATCGGTAGTTAATTTATGAATTTCTAGAGAAGTCTCTGAATAAAAGGCTCGAAGCATCTTTTCTTCATTGTAGCATGGTACGACTATTGAAAGAGTCATTTTTGACCCTCCTTGTTTATAATGGTTAAAACGTTATTTAATATTTTTTATGAAGCTATCCGCTTTGGATAGCTTCATGATTTATTGAGTGCTCATTGCTGCTTTTTAAAAGGCAATTTTCGGCGTCCTTTTTGATTTGTAAAAACTAGTAAGGCTACACAAATAATTAGTGAAATAATTGATATAATCATACCTAATTTAAAGTAAGGTGTAACATAAGTCATTTCGATTACATGTGCTCCTTTTGTAATTGGTAAGCCAATAAAGGCAGAATTTGCTTTCGTGAATTCTGTTTCTTTTCCATCAACTTTTATAGTCCAACCTTTACTATATGGAACAGATAAATATAGTAATCCATCTTTTTTTGAGTTGATTTCACCTTTTAAATAGTTGTTTTTATAATAAATATTTTGAAGTCTATTTTCAGTTAGTTTTTTTGTTTCTTTTTGTACACCTTCGTAATTTACGATATTTGCTTGTAAGTCTTCAAGTTCGTATTCACCTGGCGCATCAATAGAAATAGTTAGTTGGTCTGGGCGATCGTCTTTACCTAAATTATAAACAAATCTTTCTAAAGGATATGAGTATGCACCAGTGTCTTCACCTTTCCCCATATCTTTCCCGTTAACTACTGCATGGAATGAACCTTTATTTTTTATCTTTAATTCTACAATTAAATCTCCAGGAGTATTAGGATAATTTATAGGTACAATCATATTTCCATTGCCATGGACAATGAGTTTATTATTCTCTTTTTCCATATTTTCTAGTTGTACTTTTTCCATATTGATAGATACCGCTTTTGAATTAAGGTTCTTTTTATCAAAATGAGTTAATGAAAAGTCTTTTCCATTATTAACGACTACAGCATGTAATAATAATTGGTCACGCTGAGCGAAGTTTAATTTAGAAAATTCTTCTTCACTTATACTAGAATCATATACATACCCTAACGGTAAAGCATAGTCATTTTTGTAAATATTATATGGTCCTACTTGTTTTAATAGTTTATATCCATATGGGATATTTTTTTGATCTGTATCAGTGCTTAGTACGCGATATTTTACACCTAACATATTTTCAAGTAGTAGTCGACTATCAACTTGGAAGAACATCGAAGGAGTGTCGAACCCTTGGAATACGTTGTATTTATTTTTCATAAAGTCATGAACATAATAATTAATCAAGCTTTGGTACGTACTTGTACCATGATAACCTTGTAACATTGGTGTGTTATGGGCGCTACCTGGGTTAAGAATACGATAAAAGTCCTTATCATATTCTTGTATATAACGAATGGCAGCAATCTCATCTTTGTTATCATAGCCAGATACATGTAAAGCTTCTTTTGTAGCATTGCTTTGTCCGAAAGCGGTACTAAGTATATTATTGGCGTACATGTAATTCATGGAAATTGTACTAACGAGTACGTTCACTACAACTAAAAATTGTATGAAAGGTTTAGAAAGATAACGCCATAAACATACTGTAATGAGAGAAAGAACGATAGTTCCGATTAAAATATTGTCAACTACCTGTAAAGGTTTATCACTTACATTTATATTTACTTTTCTATAAAATGCATAAATGAATAATCCTATTGACACTAATGAACTCATTATATAAGGTAATTTATGTTCTTTCTTATGAACAATCATCCAATCTAAGATGTATGCTATAGTTTGAGCAATTACAAATACAAATAAATAAAGCCATCTATATTGCATTGCTGAGAAACCATTAAATACAGAGTATGTATACGGAAGCATAAACAGAATGAACATGAAAAATGTAAAGAATACTTTATTTTTAACAAGTTTATCACGTATAAACATTCCAAATATGATTAGGAATAAAATTAAAGCTGGTAAAGCTAATTGATGATTTTCAGCATCATATACGAAGAAGATAGTTTCCATTAGATCTTTATAAAATGTATCTTCAAAGAATAAAGGTATATCAAATTTCTTCGTTAACCGATCCGCACTAAATACCGCATTGACTGATGGAATAAAGCAAACTGCAGCCAAGCCAAGTGATAGACCGTATAATAATCCAATTTTAATATAATAGGCTAGAAAAGAGACGATTGTTTTATTTTGTTGTGTGGCAAAGTATTGGAAAAATGCGTAAATGAAAATGAAAATACTTGTAATAAAAGCAAAATAAAAGTTCGATGCTAACATTAAAGTAGTAGCTACTAAGAAAAGTACACGTTTCTTTTCTATAATATATTTATCAAGTCCCCATATTACTAATGGTAAAAATACGATGGCATCAGCCATGAAATCCCAAAGTAATGAATGGCGCATAAAAGTAATACATCCACCATACATAATAGCAGCAATAAAAGATGAGAATATTGTTTTATTATGATAACGTAAAGAACCATACATGAATAACATAGCTAAAAAGTTTTTTAAAATACTCATGTATAATTTCATGTCATAGATTTGTTCAATATTTAATTTAGGAAGTAACAGCGTAATCCAGAAGAACGGAGCTGTACTGTAATAATAACTAAACTCTCCAAATAAATCTCCACCTAATCCATAATCAAAAGACCAAAAAAGATTACCATCTTTAAAGGCATGTTGCAGGAGAAATGTAAAGAAACCAAATTGGCTTAATGCATCACCTGTACCAGAAAAGATTTGATTAGATGTTAAAAAGAAATAATGAAAAGCAAAAGCACACAATAATAATATCGGAATAATCATTATAGTTTTCTTTGAGAAAATCTTATTGTTCGGCTTAATGCTCATAAAAATTTATAATCCTCCTTCGAAAGTTGTTACATATAAAAACACACCAATTATGAAGGTGTGTTTTTTAGTTTTAGCATAAAAAATATATATTTTTGTTGTATCATATATATTTTACAAGCATTGAGTTTCATAGTTTACTTGTAATTTAGTATAAAGCATTCTCAGAAAGTAAGTCAATTTGACATGGAATATATAGCATTTTTAACCACTGAAAATTCGAGAATAATGAAGTGCAGTCTTCAGAATTTATGTTCTGTAAATGGTGGTATATAAAAAGCCAAAAGCTTTTCCATTCTTAATAGGAAAAGCTTTTGGCTTTTAAGCGTTTTTACGAACTAATTTTTTATTTACAAATCCTAAAATCAACCCGCGTATTTGTGGATCAATTGCAAGGCCAATAATACCGTACAATATACCAGTAAGTGTTAGAGCTACCAGTGGTGGTAAGTTAATTAATACTGTGCGGTATAGGGCGTAACTGATTATAAATGCTAGTGTATTAAATACAATCCCTTTGAATAGTAATGTAAATCCTTTACGAACGAATAAAGTAAATCCGATTAATAAAGTAACCTCAGTAATGATAGCAGCTCCCGCAGCTCCCATCATTCCAAATTGGCTACCTAATACGATGTAACTTACGATAGCGACAGCTAATCCAATTCCCATCGTTGTCGCACGCTTCCACTGTTGACCAATAGTTGTTAAATTATCAGCAAGTGGATAGTTGATAGATTGTAAAATGACCATAAAGGCTAAGATTGCAAGAGCATCACCGGCTGGTGCATATTTTTCACCTAATAAAGTAACAATCCAAAAACTTGGGTCGGCGATAAATGGAATCGAAATTCCCATTCCTAAGAAAGACATAAGTTTTAATTCGAACTGAGATAGTTTTCTATGTTCATCAATATTCTTTTCATTTCCAAAAGCAAATAACTTTGGATAAAAGGCCGCTGCAATTACACCAGGTATTTGATAAAGGACAGCAGGTATTTTAGAAGCAGCTCCAAAGAATCCAACTTGCTCATACGTTGAAACTTTTTCTAATATAATGGGCCCTAACTGTGGTAAGAGCATAATGATAATGCCATTGATTGTGAAAATGAGCAATTGATCTAAAATACCTTTATCCCAGCCCTTATGAACTGTTGTATGGCGAATTACCATTATAAAGGCGATGAGTCCTGTTACGAGACTGGATATCCCGTACATGGCAGCAACCATCATAAGTGACCATTTAAAGGACATTCCTAGTAGAAGAGCAGCTGCGGCTGTTACACCTTGTATTACAGAAATAATCGCTGTAAATTGCATGCGTTCTGTTACTTGGAAGTAAGCCATCCCAACACCTTGTAAAGTGGCTCCAAACATTGTCGGCAGTACAACCCAATATACCATCGCACGTAAGTAAGCATCAGGATAGAAGAACTGAGCGAAAATAGCGAAGAGCACAGAAATTACGATAGCTAATACTAAACGAATACGTAAATAACTACTAATTAGTACGCTAATGTTAGCGTTGCTTCTCGTTCCTTCACGCATAAATGTATGTGTCAAACCTGCATCTGTAAAATAACAAATAACAGCGGAAACTGCTAAAGCAGTTGTAAACATCCCATACTCCTTTGGTGAAACATATCTTGCAAAGAAAATGGTCGCAATAGCAAGTACAAATCGAACAGTAATATTTCCTACAAATAGGTAGGAGGCGTTTTTAAGGATTTTATTTGTTTTCATGGAACAAGACCTTTCTATTTTTCAGGACGCACTTCGTCCTATTTGTAAATTTGATTTGTTTACGGAAAGTATGTTTAAAAGCGTATTCTTTATTTAAGAAAACATAAACTTTATTCGTACAAACCAAAGCATTGCGTATAGCTTTTTGCTTCGTTTTCCATTTTTCGAATAAATTTTGCGACAATATTTATTTATATCGCCCTTGATTAATTGAACTTGTGATTTATCTAACTTAGAGCTTCCTTTAATGTATATACAAGCATTGTTAATGACTGTATATGGGAATAGATAAGTTTCAAGGATTTCAATAAGTTCTGTAGAATCATTCACGATCAAGTCTTTTGATTTATTATGAACCCAATCCTTCATGCGATTAAATACTTCTAATTCTTTTGCTGTTTTTAATTCATAATCTTTATACTTTGAAGAAAGATTTCCTTCGGATAAGATTCGATAATATGTTAAATATTCATCTACATAGCATACATTTGTTACACTCATTAATTTAAATAGAAATTCTAAGTCTTCTCCCCAGCTACATCCTGGTGTGAAACGAATATTATGATCCATCACGATAGATCTTTTGAAAATCCAAGTGCTCGTCTGAGCAACAACTTGATGCGTTAAGAAAGCTTTTGTCATATCACCTTTAATAAAGTTTGTCGTGTGCTCAACTTTTTCACCAGTCTCTTCGTAAAAGTTCATATAGCCACAATAACAAGCGTTCATGTTGTTTTTATGCATGCTTTCAACTTGTTTTTCGATTTTTGTTGGATTCCATAAATCATCACTATCAAGAAAAGCAACATATTCTCCGCTAGCATTTTCAATTCCTGTATTACGAGCAACAGAAACACCTTGATTTTCTTGAGGGACGTATTTTATTTGTCCTGGGTACTTTTGTACAAGATTTTTTACGATAGAAGGTGATTGATCTTTGCTTCCATCATCTACAATTACAATTTCAATGTTTTTATATGTTTGATCTAGTATTGATTGCATCGTTTCTTCAATATATTTTTCCGTATTATACAGAGGTATGACAACGGAAACGAGTTGTTTTTGTTCCATCATAGAGTTTTTATCTCCTCAAATTTTTTATGTTTTGTACCATATATACAAGCCTTTTGAAAGGAAGAAGACTACAAGAACATCTGTATAAGTTTAACGCATATAAACTTTGTAAATCAACTTTCTATTGTGGTATCTCTTATAATTAGAAAGAAATAATTTGAAATGATAAAAGCTCCTGAATTTTTCAAGCAAAATTCAGGAGCTTTTATATATTAGTATTTAGTTAGGAAGTTATTCTTTATCTGTTATCTTTAATTTTTGTTTTAATAATGCATAATCTTGCGTTAATGTTACAAGTTGATGGTGTAATTTGGAGATTTTTCTCGTCAGGTCAAAAATTAGGATAAAACAGAATAATAGTCCGAATAAGAATAAAATGGACGGAGGATATTCTACTTTTAATAGTTTTCCAATCCAATTTATAATTTTATCCGTAGAACTTAAAATAGCCATTGCAACACAAACAAAAATCCATAAAATAGCATATTTTGTTTCTAAAGTCCCACGACGAATGGAATTAATAATTAAGAAGAATAGTAATAAAATAAAGATAAATGAAAAGGTAATTATATGCATTTATTATCAACCTTTCACGATTTTTTGCATCAATATAGCAAGACTTACCTTAACCATGTAATATGCAGATTTAAGGGGAGTGATGGAAGATTGTCCGCCTTGTCGCTCTTGCATATTTACAGATATTTCATTAATGCGGAGTTTTTTCTTTTTTAAATGAATAAGGACTTCTGGCTCCGGATAATCTTTTGGATAATTGTGTGCAAAAATCTTAATTACTTCTCGATTGATAGCACGATACCCAGAAGTTGGATCCATAAATGTTTGTTTTGTTAGTACTTTCAATAGAGCGGTAAAATAAAAAATACCGATTCTTCGGGAAATACTACCTTTATATGCTGTTTTTTCTGTAAAACGTGAACCAAGCACCATATCGCATTGATCCTCGGCAATAGGCTGTATGATTTTGTATAAATCATCAGGATTATGTTGTCCATCAGCATCGAACTGAATCGCAATATCATATCCGTTCTCATAAGCGTATTTATATCCAGTTTGTACAGCTGAACCGATACCTAGATTGTATGGTAAATTAACAAGATGAACAGGGAAATCTTTTACGATTTGAGCTGTTTTATCTTTTGATCCATCATTAATAACGCAAATGCTTAATGCTGTAAAATGCTGTTTTAGTTCTAATAATCTTGTTAATGTATCTGCAATTGCTTCTTCCTCGTTATACGCTGGAATAATAATTAACGTTTTTGGTATTGAAATTGGTACCTCAATAGACATTATCGCACCATCCCTTATATACTTAATCATACTATGGTTATTTTTAAACGAACATTATTTAATATACCATTAATAGTATAACAAAATAAAGGAAAAGCTGATGGGTGATTTTAGGAAACAGGCATCGAATAAAAATGCTAAGGCGTAACACTTTATTATAATAAAAAATACATGCAAGGAAGAAAAAACCTGTGCATGTATAAGATAAAATCCTAATGTTACATATTCCAAGGCTTACTTAAAGTTAACACTTCGGCCATTTCTTTACTTTTCAAACGTCCTTTTTTTCTATTTTCTGCACGCTCTGAACCAGTTGTATGTAGCCAATGTTCTTCCTCTGTTTCAGGAATTACTTGTGGTACAGATGAAGGTTTTCCGTCTTTTAATGCGACAAATGTAATGAAACACGTTGCGGCCATTCTACGCTCGCCTGCTAGTAGATCCTCTGCAATTACTTTTACGAAAACTTCCATTGAAGATTTTCCTGTATAACATACGAATGCTTCATAACAAACAGAATCTGCTTGGTGAATTGGAGTTAAAAAATCAACGGAATCGATAGATGCTGTTACGCAATGTTTGCGGCTGTGTCTCGCAGCCGCAATTGAAGCTATACTATCAATTTCTGCTAATAATTTCCCCCCGAAAAGTGTTTGGTGATTATTTAAATCGTTAGGAAAAACACGTGTTGTTTTAATTGCTTTTGATTCTCGCATGAATTTCTTTTCCATATATTCATCCCCTATTTTCTGTTTTCAATCAGAGTGACATGTGTAAGTGGAGTACCCATATTAGATATTTAATGAAGTAAAGTGTTCCAAAAGAGGATTATCCCACTATTTGCGGGCTAATAGTCAGTGGGGGATGAACAAAACCCCCGTGGATTAAAGTTTCACTTTATTGAAATTTCTGTATTTGTATTCATGTAACTGAAAGAAAATTTATCATATATAAAATGTAGTGTAAAAGAGGATTCGCTTACATTGCAAGTGAAAAAGTAATGACTATGTATTTGTCATAGAAATTCCCTATTAACCTTGTGCTTATTCATGATAGAATCGTTTTGTTATGAATGGAAATAGAGGTGCAATGGACATATGAATCATATAAGAACAAATTTTTCGTCTTTCTTCAGTAAAATAATGATTGGTGCGATGCTCGCATTTTTTGCCTATAGTTGTTGGTCGGCTTTTGAAACAAGTAAGCAATTTTTTGGAGGAAGTACAACAAGTATAACAATTGTATTAGTGATTTTTGTTATTCTTATTTTGTTAGTAGCATCAATTTTGCAATATCGTTTTACAGATAAACAATTTCTTGTTTTTCTTATAAGCATATCTACAGTTGTAAGACTTATCACAGTTCTATTAGTAGATGTTCCAATGATAGGTGATATGAAAGCTATGTATGAGTCTGCAAAGCAGATTGCAATTGGCAATAATATAGAAAATATAGCACAGTTACCTTTTATTATTTATGAATCGATCATCATTCGTATATTTGGTGATACGGTATTCGCTTTACAATTATTTAATATTTTATTTTGTACAGGAACTGCATTTTTCATTTATCGCATTGCGTCAATGGTCTTTGGAGAAGAGTGTGGTCGTATTGCATCAATGTTTTACGCTTTATATATTCCAAATATATTTATGAGTTCTGTATTAACGGCGGAATCACTCGCAATATTTTTATTTTATTGTGCTTGTTACATATTTTTATATAAGGGATTAGACCATCCTTATATGTGGGTAATTTCAGCCATTTTATTTGCGCTTAGCAATATGATTTTCCCAATGGGGTTATTTTTACCTATTTTTATAGTTGTATATGTGCTGTTAATTGAATTATTTCAATCAGCAACGAAACAAAAATTACTATTAAAAATGATGGGAATACTTATTCTGTTTTATAGTACTCATTTTGGTGTGAGCTATGGTATTAAGATGATGGGAATGTCACAGTATACGATTTCTAATCAGACTTATGTTCAATCTGTTTTAATTGGAAAAAGTCAAAATGAAGAAAAAACATCCAAAAATAAAAGTGTAAAAGAGCACATTGATCAAGAGTTAAAAGAAATGGAAGTAGAAAGATTTAAACTGTTAAAACCAGTTATTAACCAGCTTTCAGACGAGGGAATAAATTCTATTATTTTTAAATGTGAAAAGCTTATATATATAGTGGTGACATTATTTATGGCCATAGCTTTATTACATTTTCTAATTAAGAAACAGCAAAATGAAGGATATATGTTGTTTGTATTATTAATTACCGGATACGTGTCGTTAAGGCTCTTCCGAGTAGATATGGCATATTATAATATTATTATGCCAGCTTTGTTTATTTTACAAAGCTTTGGTGTTTATATGAGTTATTTTTATTGCCAAAAAATATTTTTCAGAAAATAAAAGAATCCATTTTGGATTCTTTTTTTGTAGATGGATGATAAGGATGAATGCAGAGCGGAGATGACGAATCTCCACTTTGTATCGATTCTTCTTATCGGTTTAGTTCTAGTTGTAAATTATCCGCTGTTAAGGCCATTGTTGAGGAATCGTCTTGAATACTCTTCATTACTTGTGAGATAGTCTCTAATTCATTTTCAATTTTTTTATTTTGTTCTTTAGAGTTAGACATATCTTTTACGATTTCTTGGAAATATTGATCTGTCGCATGCATACTATCTGTCCCTTCAGATACGAGAGAGCTTATTTGTTCCACGGAAGAAGAGACGTGTATAATTTGTTCATTAGTTTTTTCAACAAGTTTTGTAACGTTGGAAATTGATTCTTTCGTTTGCTCTGATAACTTTCGGATTTCTCCCGCTACGACTGAAAAACCTTTACCAAATTCGCCAGCACGTGCAGATTCAATAGCAGCATTTAATGCTAGTAAATTTGTTTGCTCGGCGATTGATTTTACAATATCAATGATTTCGTTAATTTTGTTAGAAATATCAAGAAGTTCATGAGTATCAGTAATGATAGTTTCCATATTCGTTTGGATGCTTTCCATTCGTTTGTTTTGCAAATTTAATTGTTCTTTTCCTTTATTGGCCTTTTCTTCTGATGTCGTAGCTAATGATGTACCTGTTTTTGCAATTCCTACGATACTTTCTGATTTAGATGTTAACTGTTGAATAGAAGAGCTTGTTTTTTCAGATACTGCCGCTAGTTCTGTTGCAATATGTGTAATCGTCATAGTTGTCAGTTCTTTTTCTTTTTCATGTTCTTTTTGGATTCTTTCATATTCGGACTCATAAGCTGCAATAACAAGTTCCTGTTCTAATGTGAATAATTTATTTATTACGTTTATAGAATAAGAAAAATCGTCTATCGTTGAAATTTTCGTTTGCAAAATCTTTATGACGGAGCGGAATAATTCTTGATAAGCAGCGGTATACCATTTTCTATGTAAACCAATTTGTACGTGCCTTTTTGCAATTTTAACACGTTGTTCAATAAAATCTTCATTCATATTCCCGCTGAACAATTCTTTAATATGTGTCTTTAAAGTTTGTTTTAATTTGGGAATAGAGCTGTAGCGTTCAATAACAGCAATTAAATTAGGTTGTTTTGTGATGTTGGTGTAGAATTTTTCTGTTATCCAATCTATTTCCTCATAAATAAATGACTGTAATACTTTAACAATTTGTAAATCTTCCTTTGAAATATGTAGCATATCCATTTGAGTTTTTAGTTCAGAATTAGCAGGCACGTTAAATATGATTTGTTGGTCTTTGCTTAATTCAATTATACTGGTGTTTGTTTTATTTTTTTTAAAAACCCCAAGCATCATTCTTCCCCCTGTTTATAAAACGTTTTCATTTTTTTGTTCTAATGTAATTATATATTTTTATATACAATTACTCTATAGTATATGGAATTGTATATAAATTAAGAGAATTCTATGTAGAATTCTCTTAATGGCCTTTATTAATTTTTGCATGTGTTTTAAAGAAAACTGGGAAATGTACATTATATATTACGGTGACTACACGAATAACGAATGTTATTAATAAACAGACATAGAAAGCTAATATGTGTGCCCCCATTGCATGTGTAATTAAGAAACTAACTGCTCCTAGAATAGAAGCAATTGCATATATCTCTTTTCGGAATACATACGGGATATCTTGAGCGCAAATGTCACGTAAAATACCGCCCCCAATACCTGTAATAACTCCCATTGAAACGACTAAAAACGAGGCGTCAACGTGATGTGACATTGCTGCATTTGCACCAATAGCTGTAAATACCCCTAAACCAACAGCATCAGAAAGCATAATAACGACTTGAAGTTTATTAATGCGCTCAAAAAACATACATGTGAATAATGCTGATAGTACACTTACGAAAAAGTAAATGGGTTTTACAAATGCGACAGGAGGCAGGTTACCAATCATAATATCACGAATAATACCGCCGCCGAGCGCAGTAGCTACAGCTAAACAAAGGACACCAAATAAATCTAGATCTTTTTTTAAACCAACTAATGTACCAGAAATGGCAGCGGCGATAATGCCAAGAAACGTAAATATATCGATTAATAACATGGCTTTAATTCCTTCCTCTTAAAGATGTTCCAGAGAAAAAATATACACTAAAGTTTTGGAAATAACAATTACTTTTCGCTACATGTAGAAAAACGGATGAAATAGCTAAAGAAAGCGTTTGAAAATGCTTGATAAGTAGCAATAAAGTAAAGCGAAAAAGTGTGGAAAGATTAATAGTATAGTTTTTTGATGTAGCTTAGTTGGAGGGATAGTACAATAAGATAAGTCCGATTTGTACATTTGTATAAAATGATAAAGAAATATTTTTGTACGGTCGAAAATAAGTGCATATGTGTTAGATAGTTTTTATAGGGAGAGGGAAGGATAGCTAAAGGACAATGTTTTCGGTTACTAATAATGCTGGACTTGACTAGTTTCGGCATGAAAAATAGTTCTCAATTTAAATATGAGTTATGTTATAATTGCTAGGTGTGTTTAAACAGTAGAAAACTATGATTAAAAGATAATGTGAAGATTTTGTATGGAGGTCTTGGAATGTTAGCAAATCAAGCTAGGGTTAGATTTGAGCATTTTTTGCTCTTTTTTATTATTTTACAGCCTGTTTTAGATTTATTAACGTCTCTTAGCATTGAGTTATTAAAAGTAAATGCGACAGTTGGAATTATGGTGAGATTCCTCATTATGGCAATGGGCGGTATCTATATTTTAATTCAGGCAAAAGAAAGAGAAAATAGGAAGTTTTTGATTTATCTTGTATTACTAGGAGCTGCATTAGGAATAGGGTTTATTAATAACAAGTTAATCAAGAGTCCTATTGTACTCGCAGAAGAAGTTAAATTCATTGGAAAAGCATTGTATATATATATTATGCTTGGTTCATACATTTTAGCTTTAAAATCACTAAAGAAAACAGTAAATATTAGCGATAAAGTTAGAAATAACATTATGTATTCAACATTAATTATTAGTGCTGTTATGGTTATTTCTATTACGACAGGTACAGATTTCGGTAGTTATGAATGGATGAAAGTTGGTTCCCGAGGGTGGTTCTATGCAGGTAATGAACTAGGGTCAATCTTAGCTATTATTTTCCCTATTGTGGTACTATATTCTATTCAAAAAACAAAGAGCGTGAAACACGTTTTATATTGGATTCCATCGCTTTTAATGATTTACTCGTTAATTCAAGTTGGTACGAAAGTAGGGATGGGCTCAATTGGTGCTACGTTAGCAGCAGCAATCGGGATTATCGTACTACAATTATTATTTGATAGAAGAAATCCAAACAAAAGGTCTCTTGTACTTAATGGATTAATTGCTATTTTCCTATTAGCTGGTGTTGTTGGAACGTTTAAAATGACGCCATTAGCACAAAATATGGGTATTCATAACAATTATTTATCAGAACAAAATGTAGCGCAGCAAGGTCAAAAAGAAAAAGAAATTAAAGAGAAAATTAAAAAAGAAGAAAAACAACATAAAGTTGAGAAACCAGAAGAAAAGGCGAAGGTAGAAGCTGAAGTTAAGAAAGAACTTGAGAAAGAGCAAAAGAAAGAAAATCAAGAAAATCTTATTTTCAGTGGACGTCAAGTATATGAAGAGCGACATAAGCAGTTCTTTAAAGAAGCGCCAATGTCACAAAAATTATTTGGAATGGGTTACGCAGGTAACTTTAAGTATAATGAACAAAAAGAGCCAGATCCGAAGCTAATCGAAATGGACTTCCATGATTGGTTTTATGATTTCGGAATTATTGGTTTTGCGTTAATGATGATTCCATTTATTTATTACGGCGTAAGAATCCTACTAGCATTTGTTACAAGATTTAAGGAAATATTTAATGTGAAATATGGAATGATTACAGCAAGCTTAGTATTAGCATTAGGTATTGCATATATTGCAGGACATATTTTGACAGCACCAGGAGTAGGGATTTACTTTGTAGTGGTGTTAGCTTGTCTAATTGTAGATTTAGAAATTGAATGATAAAAATAAAAGCTAACTTTTGTTAGCTTTTATTTTTTAGTACAGTAAAATAAAGATAGATGGAAATGTAGCGAGGATTTAAAGGAGGAAAAAATATGAGGATATTGCATATGAATGCAGGGGCAGAAGATGGTGGAGGAAAAACACATATTATTTCACTGCTCGATCAGTTTCCGGATGGTGAAGTAGAATTAGCAGTATTTGAAGATGGAATTGTTGCGAAAGAAGCAAGAGAGCTAGGAATAAAAGTTCATGTGTTTTCACAAAAATCTCGCTATGATTTATCCATTTTAAAGAACATAAGTGAATTCATTAATAAAGAAAAATTTGATGTAGTTCATACACACGGTCCTAGGGCGAATTTCTTTGTTTCTCTAATGAAGAAGAAATTCGCAGCAAAATGGGTTACGACAATTCATAGTGATCCATTTCAAGACTTTACTAAACAAGGCTTAAAAGGCTGGATTTTTACTAAATTAAATTTGAAAGCTTTAAAAAATATAGATTTATTTTTTGTTGTAACGAATAGGTTGAAAAAAAGCTTAGCCGCATTAGGTATTTCAAATGAAAAGATGCATGTTATCTATAACGGGATTGAATATGATCAGGAAAAAGCAGATGGCTATAATAAAAAGGAAATGTTTAATATTGATGAAGATGTGTTTACGGCAATCCAAGTAGCGCGTTTGCATCCTGTTAAAGGACATGAAGTTTTATTCGATGCGTTACAACAAACAAAATTGGAGAAAATTAAAGTATTATTAGTTGGTGACGGGCCGTTAGAAAGAGAACTAAAGGCGTTAGCTACTGAAAAAGGGATTAATGATAAAGTTGAATTTTTAGGGCATCGTCAAGATGTGAAACAATTATTTGCTTCATCACATGTCAATTTGTTAACTTCCCATAGCGAAGGATTTCCATTAGTTTTATTAGAAGCGGCAAATCAACGTGTACCATCAATTGTGACTAGAGCTGGAGAAATCGAACCGTTAATTGCAGATGAAACTTATGGGTGGATTGTACCGACTGGTGATGGAAAAGCATTGGCATCGGCATTAGAAGAGGCGTATGATAAGTGGAAAACTGGAGAGTTATCAGTAATGGGCAAGCATATTTATGAGCATGCTACTATGAACTTCTCACTTCAAAAATTATATGAAGATACGAAAGAAACATATAAGCAATTAATAGCAAAAAACCTTTAATGATAGAGAGGATAGTTAATTATGGCAGTACAAACGGTTGATATTCTAGGTGTTCCTTTCTCTACAATGACAATGGATGAAACGGTCCAATATTTAAAGGAACAACTAGAATTGGAGCAAACTCATACTTTTCAGGTAGTAACAGCAAATCCTGAAATTGTTATGTGTGCAAAAAAGGATGAAGAGTTCCATAAAACATTACTAAATACCGATTTAATTACACCTGATGGTATTGGGGTTGTAAAAGCAAGTGGTATGCTTGGTACACCTGTAAAAGAACGTGTAGCAGGTTTTGATTTAATGTGTAATTTATTTGCGAAGTTATCAGAAGAGAATAAACCAGTATCTGTTTTCTTATTAGGTGCAAAACCACATGTTGTACAAGCCGCGGCTGATCATTTAACGAAGACATATTCGGCTGCATCTATCGTGGGGATACAAGATGGATATTTTAAACAAGAAGAAGAAGAGAATATTGTTTCACGTATTCAAGAGGCAAAACCAGATCTATTACTTGTTGCACTTGGCTTTCCAAGACAAGAAAACTTTATCCAAAACAATAAGCATCGTTTAGAAACGAAAATGGCTGTTGGAGTAGGCGGTAGTTTAGATGTGTGGGCTGGAGAGGTAAAGCGTGCGCCAAAATGGATTCAATCTATTCATTTAGAGTGGTTTTACAGATTATGTAGTAATCCAACACGTTGGCGTCGTCAGTTAGTATTAGCTGAATTTTTAAAAGAAGTAATGCGTTCAAAAAAGTAGCGGAACATCGCTACTTTTTTTTATTTGTTTATTTTTGATAAACATTTTACTTTTTGGGAATGATGAAGGGGAATTTTTTATAAGAAAGTATTTTACTTATGAAATACACACGTGTAAAATGATGTGTAAAGACACCTGTGTAAGGAGGACTTCTTGTGAGCAAGGTAAAAGAAATTTCGAAGCGAAAGCTACTTGGTATAGCAGGGCTTGGCTGGCTATTTGATGCAATGGATGTTGGAATGCTTTCATTTGTAATCGTAGCACTCCAAAAAGATTGGGGATTAAGTACTCAAGAAATGGGTTGGATAGGTAGCGTTAATTCAATTGGTATGGCAGTAGGAGCGCTCCTTTTTGGGATACTATCAGATAAAATAGGACGGAAATCAGTCTTTATTATTACATTATTACTATTTTCTATCGGTAGTGGTTTAACTGCTTTAACGACGACATTCGCGATGTTCCTCGTTTTACGCTTTTTAATTGGTATGGGACTTGGCGGGGAACTTCCAGTTGCATCTACTCTTGTATCAGAAAGTGTTGAAGCGCACGAACGTGGAAAAATAGTTGTACTATTAGAAAGCTTTTGGGCTGGTGGTTGGTTAATCGCAGCTCTTATCTCATATTTTGTTATTCCTAAATACGGTTGGGAAGTTGCTATGGTATTAAGTGCAGTTCCAGCGTTATATGCTTTATATTTAAGATGGAATTTACCCGATTCTCCAAGGTTCCAAAAGGTTGCAAAAAGGCCATCCGTTATTGAAAATATAAAATCGGTTTGGTCTGGAGAATATCGTAAAGCAACAATTATGTTATGGATTCTATGGTTTTGTGTGGTCTTTTCCTATTATGGAATGTTCCTTTGGTTACCTAGTGTAATGGTACTAAAAGGCTTTAGTTTAATAAAAAGTTTTCAGTACGTACTCATTATGACTTTAGCTCAACTCCCAGGATATTTCACAGCTGCATGGTTTATTGAACGTCTTGGTCGTAAATTTGTATTGGTTACGTATTTAATTGGTACAGCATGTAGTGCTTATGTGTTCGGAATTGCGGATTCATTAACAGCATTAATAGTGGCGGGTATGTTACTATCCTTCTTTAATTTAGGTGCTTGGGGTGCATTATACGCTTATACACCGGAACAGTATCCAACAACTATTCGCGGTACAGGTGCAGGAATGGCAGCTGCATTTGGGCGTATTGGTGGTATTCTTGGACCACTATTAGTAGGGTATTTAGTTGCTTCACAAGCTTCACTATCGCTAATATTTACGATTTTCTGTGGATCAATTTTAATTGGGGCACTTGCTGTAGTTATACTTGGTCAAGAAACGAAACAGAGGGAATTAGTATAAAGAGAAACCTTAATCAGTGGTGTTTTGTCCATCAACCACTGATTATTAGCCCGCACCAATCGGGATAAAAAAAAGGGGAACCAAAGTGGTTTCCTTTTTTCTGTTTTTTTAGATAAATAATGGTATAGTAAGAAAAAGGGAATGTTTCTTACTAAAGCGAATGTATACAACAAGACATATGGAAAAAGGAATTAGGTGGCTGGATAAATGAAAATCTTACTTATCATGGAAGAAACAGAAGAGCGAAGAAAATTAGTTGAGAACTTTACTGAAAACATTCGAAATGTAGAATGTTTTGAAGCGAAAACTGGAACAGAATCTTTGCTAATAATGAAAAAACATACACCTGATTTTGTTTTTTTAAATTCGCAATTAATGGATGGTACTGGTTTTGAATATTCGAGTTTGTTACGAGAAGTGAATTGTTATACGAAATTTATTTTTATTGGTGAGGATATAGAAGAGGCAATTACAGCTTTTCGTTTCCAAGCGTTTTATTATTTATTACGACCATTTCGTGAAGAAGATTTACAATTCATTTTATATAAAATGGGAAAAGAACAAGGTGAGAAAGCAAAGAGTCATCTGCGTAAACTGCCGATAGAAGGCCATGAGGGGATTAGATATATTCTCCCGGAGGATATTGTATATATTAGTAAAAATAAGGAAAACAAAACCGTTTCAATTTATACAACGAATAATCAGTATATTTCAACATACACACTCCAGGAATTAGAAAATAAACTAAATGCATATGATTTTTTACGTGTACATAAAAGCTATTTAATTAATATGTCATATGTACAAGAACTTAAACCTTATTATAATGGCACGTATAATTTGCATTTAGACAGGTACGATGAGCAACCGATTCCAGTAAGCCGTAATTATGTAAAACGGCTTCGAAATAAAATTGAGCTATGACAAGTAATGAGAGAATTTTAACATAATAGCCTAGAAATCCTTCATGATAAGGAGGATTTAAATTAAATATTCAGAAAATTTAGTACAATCTCCTCTAAGAAGTAGTAATGGGGGGATTGTACGTGAAAACATTGAAATCAATTTTACTTTGGGGAGTTATTGCAGCGGTAGGAGCATCTGCTTTTGGTGTAATAGCTTTATCACAAGGTGAGACAATTAATGCTGTATGGCTATTAGTTGCTGCTGTATCAGTGTATGCGATTGCTTATCGCTTTTATAGTAGATTTATAGCAAGGAAAGTTTTTGGCCTAGATAATAATAGGCAAACGCCTGCTCATACGTTAAATGATGGGAAGGATTATGTTCCAACAAATAAATGGGTTTTATTCGGACATCACTTCGCTGCGATTGCAGGGGCAGGTCCTTTAGTAGGACCAATTTTGGCGGCGCAGATGGGGTATTTACCTGGGACTATTTGGATTATTGTTGGGGTAGTTATTGCCGGAGCTGTACAAGATTTTGTAATTTTATTTGCTTCAATGAGACGTAATGGTAAATCATTAGGAGAAATGATTAAAGATGAAATTGGTCCTGTTACAGGATTAATTGCGATGATTGGTATTTTAGGTATTATGATAATTTTATTAGCAGTATTAGCTTTAGTAGTTGTGAAGGCACTTGTTGGAAGCCCATGGGGAATGTTTACAATCGCAGCAACAATTCCAATTGCTATTTTAATGGGAGTTTACATGCGTTACATTAGACCAGGGCGAGTAGGGGAAGGATCAGTAATCGGTATTGTTCTACTAGTCCTATCGCTTATTGGTGGACAGTATGTAGCAGAAAATCCAACACTTGCAAGTATGTTTACTTTTAGTGGTGAAACAATTGCTATTATGCTTATCGTATATGGATTCATTGCATCGGCATTACCAGTTTGGATGCTCCTTGCACCACGTGATTATTTAAGTACATTTTTAAAAATAGGAACGATACTTGGATTAGCAATTGGTATTTTAATTGTAGCTCCAGATTTGAAGATGCCGGCAGTATCTAAGTTTATTGATGGAACAGGCCCTGTTTTCTCCGGGAATTTATTTCCGTTCTTATTTATTACAATAGCTTGCGGTGCTGTCTCTGGATTCCACGCTCTCGTTTCATCAGGTACGACGCCGAAAATGATTGAGCAAGAAGGTCATGCACAGCCAATTGGTTATGGGGCAATGTTAATGGAATCATTTGTAGCAGCGATGGCTATGATTGCAGCTTGTGTATTAACACCAGGAACTTATTTTGCAATTAATAGTCCAGCAGCACTGATCGGAACAGATGTATCACAAGCGGCTCAAGTTATTTCTTCGTGGGGATTTGCTATTACACCGAATGAATTAAAAGAACTTGCTGTTAACGTCGGAGAACAGACCATTTTATCACGTACAGGTGGCGCACCAACATTAGCAATTGGTATGGCACATATATTTTCACAAGTAATAGGTGGAACGGCGATGATGGCATTTTGGTACCATTTTGCCATTCTTTTTGAAGCACTATTTATTTTAACAACGATTGATGCTGGAACACGTGTAGGACGATTTATGATTCAAGATATTTTAGGGCATGTGTACAAGCCGTTTGCGAAAACAGATTCCACAATAGCGAATGTGGTTGCTACAACGTTATGCGTATTAGGCTGGGGGTACTTCTTATATCAAGGGGTGGTTGACCCTCTCGGTGGAATTAATACGCTATGGCCACTTTTCGGTATTGCAAATCAAATGTTAGCGGGGATTGCACTATTACTTGGAACGACAATTTTATTCAAAATGGGGAAAAAGGCATACGTTTGGGTAACGCTTATTCCGACTATAGGATTACTTATTGTAACGATGACAGCTGGTTATCAAAAGTTATTTCATGAAAATCCTAAAATAGGATTTCTATCACATGCGAAAGTATTTCAGGGAGCATTAGATGATGGGAAGGTATTAGCTCCAGCTAAAAATGTTGCGCAAATGAAACAAATTATTTTTAATGACTATATTGATGCGGCACTTTGTGGAATTTTTATGATAGTTGTAATTGCTGTATTAATTTCTGCACTTCGAATTTGGATTCAAGTATTAAGAAATAAGCCAATGCCATTAAAAGAGGCACCATATATTCCAAAAGATGAAAGTGAGTCGAGGAACTATGCTTAAAAATTTACGGAACGTATGGGGAAAGAGAAAGCAATTTATTAGTTTACTTGTCGGAGTTCCAAGTTATGAAACGTATGTAAATCACATGAAAATAAATCATCCAGAAGAGAAAATTCTATGTCAAAAGCAATTTTTTGCTGAGGCACAAGAAGCTAGATTTAATGCAAAAGGCGGAAAGATATCACGATGTTGTTAATGGAGGAGACGAAATTTCGTCTCCTTTTTTATTTTGCTGTTCCACGTGGAACAATAAAATAAAAAGTTTGGGAATTATAGGGATTTCGTAATACAATAACATATAGAAGGGGATAGAAGGAAAAGAAAAAGTAGGGAGATTATTTTATGTTTAGAGATCTATTTGTAAATATGACAATCATTCTGTCCTTTATCTTTGTAGGTGCTCAGCTTTTAAGAGATAAGCCATTAAAAGAAGGATTCTCTTTTTGGCAGAAATGTTTGGTCGGTATTTTAACTGGGATATTAAGTATATTATTGATGCATTTTGGTGTACATATTGAAGATATTATGTTGGATTTACGTTATTTAGCGGTTGTTTTGGCGATTATAATTGGTGGCCCGATAGCTAGTAGTATAACAGTTATGATCACTTTAATAACACGGGTATTTTTTACTGAGTATTCTTTAGCCTCTGAATTGGCTTGCTATACTATCGTGGCAATAGGGATTGGTGTTACTCTCATTTGGCGGATGAAGATTTCTATATTTACAAAATGGATATGGTTTAATGTATATAGTTTATCTATTTTAATACTACCGCTTTATATTTTATTTAAGGATATATATGTAGTGGCATTATATTTAGTTTGTTGTATTGTAGCGGCATACGTCACATTTGTAAGTGCAAGTTATGTATTGCAATCCAATGAATTATTTCAAACGATGAAGCATTATGCAACGATAGATGCATTAACGAATCTAGGAAATGTAAGACAGTTTGATTTCGAGATGAATCGTCATATTGGTAGCAAGCATATGAAAAATGATTCACTTTGTTTATTACTTATCGATATTGATCACTTTAAGTATGTAAATGATACGTACGGTCATCCTGCTGGAGATGAAGTGTTAAAACAACTAGGGCGTATTTTGTTAGAGAATGCACCATTCCCAAATTTAGTCTTTCGAAAGGGTGGCGAAGAGTTTGCTCTGTTGTTACCAAAAAAGAGAGTAGCATTTGGAACTCGTATAGGGGAACAAATTCGACTAGCAGTTGAAAAGCATTCATTTCAACTGCTAAATGGGGAAAAAATTAAAATTACAGTTTCTGTTGGGCTTTCAGAATATAAAAAATCACCTGAGCAATTTATTCAATCAGCGGATGATGCGTTATATTATTCAAAAAGAAATGGTAGAAACAAGGTTAGTTCAGCATCATAGGAATTCGGGGAGTGCTTTAAAAGATTTCTGTAAAGTAATTAAAACCCACAGAACAATAAATGTTCTGTGGGTTTTAATCTATTTTTAAATTTATTAATAAAAAGCGTTATGTTAGACAAGTTCTTTCGGTGCAACGAATTTGCGGTATGCACCGTGATGTGTTGGTCCTACATATTCGTTAATCTTAAATGAATGACGAATTGCAGCTGTGATGAATTCTTTCGCAGTTTTTACTGCTTCTTTCACCGTTTTTCCTTTTGCAAGTTCTGCTGTAATTGCAGCAGAATATGTACAACCTGCACCGTGTGTATTTGTCGTATCAATCTTTTCTGATTCTAGAAGATCGAATGTTTCGCCGTCATATAACACATCAATAGCAGTTTCTGTGCCTAGTTTGCTACCACCTTTAATCAGTACGTATTTAGCACCTAAAGCATGGATTTTTTTTGCAGCTTCTTTCATGTCCTCAAGAGAATTAATTTTCACACCACTTAATTGATATGCTTCAAATAAGTTTGGCGTTACGACTAATGCCTTTGGAACAAGAACGTCACGTAAGCAGTCATTTGTTTCAGGATGTAACGCTTCATCCGCTCCTTTACATACCATAACAGGATCAACTACTACATTTTCGAAATTGTGCTTTTCAATTGTTTTCGCAACCATTTCGATAATTTCTACTGATCCAAGCATACCCGTTTTTAAAGCATCTACGCCAACGCCTTCAATTGTCGTTTCTAATTGTGGTTTTAATGTAGAAGCTGGGATTGGGAATACGTTATGTGCCCAACCGTTATGTGGATCCATCGTTACGATTGTCGTAAGAGATGTCATTCCGTATACACCAAGTTCTTGGAATGTTTTTAAATCTGCTTGTATACCAGCACCGCCACTTGTGTCAGAACCAGCGATAGTAAGTGCCTTATTCAATGTCATTATGAAAGCCCCCTCAAGTGATATAATGAAAACTATGTTTTCACCATTATATCAATGTTACGAATAAGTACAAAGTGAAAAGTAGATGATTTATGTTAAGTACTATTTAAAATCTTGTATGTAGGAGACGAATTATGTTTCAAGAGAATCGTACAAATGAATTAGTTATATTAAAAGAGATTGCAGAAACGTTGAATACCTCAAATGATACATATCACGTACTTCAAGCTGTGCTGGAAAAGCTGTTGAATGTAACTGGTTTAACGACAGGATGGATTTTCCTTGCGGATGAAAATGGTAGATATACAAAATTAATTGATTACCAATTACCAGAGGGATTGAAATTCGAAAATAAACGACCGATGTGTGAGGGGAATTGCTGGTGCTTACACCGCTTTGTGGAAGGAAAACTAGAGCGAGCAGTTAATATTATTGAATGTAAGAGAATTAATAATGCGATTGAATACAACTGGGGAGATACAGAAGGGATTGTACATCATGCGACAGTACCGCTAAAAGCGGGAGAAGATGAATTTGGCGTGTTAAATGTAGCTAGCCCAGGTAAAACGCATTTTTCGGAAGAAGAATTAGTACTATTACAATCAGTTGCCTTTCAAATTGGAACGGCATTAAAGCGTACAAAACTGTATGAAAATGAAAAGAGAAGAGCTCATTATTATGTAAAGTTAGAACGCTTTATTCAAGCTTTAAGGACAATTCATAAATTTAATGCATTACCAGAAGAGATTGTAATGCAAATAGGGAGCTTATTTCTATGGGAGCAAGTTGTATTCTTTATTAGAGAAGAAAATGAACTAGCTGTGAGAGCTTCTTATAAGAAAGGTGAACTACAAGATGATTTGAGGGCAGCAGCACAGGAAGCGTTGGAAAAAGAAGAGTCTGTCTTGTCAAAGCGTCAGGTTGGGAATATAGAGCATCCCAATAGGGCAGTTATCGCTATTCCGATACATATTCAAGATCATATATTTGGAGTATTAAGTGTAAGTTCTAATAATGGAGAATTTGATATAAATACGATAGATGTAGTACAAGCGTTAGCAAATCATATTTCATTAATGATAGAGAACTTAAGATTAAATGAAAAACGCCGCGAACTTGTACGAATGGAAGAGCGTAATCGTTTAGCTAGAGATTTACATGATTCTGTTTCACAAAAGTTGTTTTCATTAACGTTTATGACGAAAGGCGCTGAAGCTGTCTTAAAGGGTCAAAACGAAAAGGTAGATCAGTCTTTGTATGAGATGCGTGAATTAGCACAAGGTGCCTTAAAAGAAATGAGGACATTAATTTGGCAGCTCCGTCCGGCTGGATTAGAGAAAGGGTTATTACCAGCTTTAAAGCAATATGGTGAAAGTTTAGGATTGAAAATTCGGGAACAAGTTACAGGTGTACGTGATTTGCCGCGTGTAGTAGAAGAAGCGCTATGGCGAATTGGACAAGAAGCTTTAAATAACGTAAGTAAGCATGCGAATGTAAGAGAAGCGACGATTTATTTCAAAGTGACGGAGAAAAATGTATCATTAGAAATAGTCGATCAAGGAAATGGGTTTGTAGAAAAGGATATAAAAGAGAAGAAATCACTCGGTATGACTACGATGCGTGAAAGAGTAGAATTAGTTGGTGGAACAATTAAAATTGTAAGTAGTAAGAAACGAACGAGTATAAAAGTAAATGTACCATTATGATGTGAAAATGAGGGAAGTTTGTGAAAATAAAAGTATTGTTAGTTGATGATCATACAGTTGTTTTAAAAGGATTAGCATTTTTTCTAAGTACACAGGAAGATTTTGAATTAGTTGGTGAAGCAAATAATGGGAAAGAGGCGCTAGTGAAAGTAGGCGAAACAAGTCCAGATGTCGTATTAATGGATTTATATATGCCTGAGATGGATGGAATTGAGGCAACAGCTTGTATTAAAAAAGAATATCCAAACGTGAAAGTAATTGTATTGACTAGTTTCTCTGATCAAGCTCATGTATTGCCGGCACTAAAAGCTGGGGCGAGCGGTTATATTTTAAAAGATATCGAACCAGATCAGCTTGTTGAAGCTATTCGAAGCGCGTATAAAGGTAATATTCAATTACATCCAGATATAGCAAATGCCCTTCTTTCTCAAACATTACCACAGGAAGAGAAAGAAGAAGAACCTTCCGTTCAAGTGGATGTATTAACAGCGAGAGAAAATGAAGTATTGCAGTTATTGGCGAAAGGGATGAGTAATAAAGAAATTGCTTCTGTTTTAGTTATTACAGAAAAAACGGTAAAAGCTCATATGAGTAGTATTTTGAGTAAGTTACATTTATCCGATCGCACACAAGCAGCATTATATGCAGTGAAAAATGGAATCGTATAAGACAAAAGTCGTAAGACCTAGTTCGCCTTTAGAAGGTGGACTTTTTTTATGGAAAAATACGTCTATGTGAGGACGTAATTGTTTTGATATAAAGATAAAATGTATTTGTAAGCAACAATAATTATAAGGGAGTACCCTTTTTCGTAAGTGATATATAACAACATAAGAGTGAGTAGTAGGAGGAAAAACAATGGCAACAGTTTTATTTGTAAAAGCAAACAACCGCCCAGCGGAACAAGCAGTTAGTGTGAAATTATACGAGGCATTTTTAGCAAACTATAAAGAAGCGCATCCAAATGATACAGTGGTAGAACTTGATTTATATAAAGAAGAATTACCATATGTAGGCGTAGATATGATTAATGGTACATTCAAAGCAGGTAGAGGATTTGATTTAACAGAAGAAGAAGCAAAAGTGGTAGCAGTTGCTGATAAGTATTTAAATCAATTCTTAGAAGCTGATAAAGTAGTTTTCGGTTTCCCATTATGGAACTTAACGATTCCAGCCGTATTACACACGTATATTGATTATTTAAACCGTGCTGGTAAAACGTTTAAATATACACCAGAAGGTCCAGTTGGGCTTATTGGAGATAAGAAGATTGCATTATTAAATGCACGCGGCGGCGTATATTCTGAAGGACCAGCAGCTGAAATGGAAATGGCTGTAAAATATGTAGCGAGCATGATGGGCTTCTTCGGTGTAACAAACATGGAAACAGTAGTTATTGAAGGACATAACCAATTCCCAGATAAAGCAGAAGAGATCATTGCAGCAGGTCTTGAAGAAGCGGCTAAAGTAGCAAGTAAATTTTAATTAAAAATATAATCGTCACTCGAAAAAACAGCATTAACATTTACATGTTAATGCTGTTTTTTTATATTAATTTGTAGTTTCGTTATGTTTAGGAAGCGGAAATGCATTCCCAATCGCTGCTGCCCCGAGCATCGGTAATAATAAATTGAGCGGGAAAAACATGAGTAATAGTAATGTTATAGCTATTGGTTTTCTTAATGCATAGCTTGAAATAGCTGTCGTGACGATGGCTACAGAAGCTATTGGATCTATAGGGATAATAGAAGCTATAGCATATCCGATACTTGATCCAGCAAATATAATTGGGAAAATATGTCCGCCGCGCCAACCCGTATTTAAACAAACGGCAGTAATACATAATTTTAAAATTCCTGAAAGAAGTAGTACCCAGAAGGATAAATGGCTCCATTCAACGACTAAATCTTTTAATTGATGTTCCCCTGAGAATAACGTGTAAGGAAGAAAAGTTCCTGTAATTCCTAATAAAATACCGCCTATAATTCCAAGTGATACCTTGTATTCTTTGAAGGGGTGGATTAATTTCTCTAATGTGAATTCTAATTTGAAATAAAAGAAACCAACTATAGCACCAATGCTAGCAAGTGGTAGAAAGGCGATCCATTCATTAAGAGCAAGAGACCCTTCCCCAAAATCAACAATAAAGGATCCACGATTATCGAGTTTACTAAGCAATAAGTAAACGGAAAAACCGGCAAAAGTGGTAGCTAAATATACAATTGCTTTTTTTCCTTTCGAAAATTCATTAATTTGTTCACCCTCATTTTCATTCGGAGCTAAGTAACCGAATAATGGTGCATTAAAAATTACACTTAAAGTAGCACCAATTCCAACCTCTGTTAGTTCATTCATTCCCTTTAAAGCAAAATTAAAGCGATCTCCTACCCATGTACAAAGTCCACCGATAATTCCAACGAGTGCTGCTTCTGGGCCTAAACTAGCTCCAAATATTAAAACGATAATCGCAGTTAAAGTAGCTTTATGTACAAAACTGTATTCGATTCTACCTGTTTTTTTATATTCAGCCATCACTTCGGGCATAAGACGTGGATATGTACCGAAGTATTTTTGTGTTAAACCAACGAGGATACCACCGATGATTGTTACACAAATGGTGTAATAAGGCGGAGAAGAGAAAATAGTAGGTAAGTATCCCCAAATAAAGTGAATTCCGATATTTATTGTAACTAAAAATAACCAGACTGTAGCTCCTACTATAGAGCCTAAAAGAATGCCATATAGGACGAGTATATAGTGCATGTCCTTTTTATTTGTCATGTTGTACCTCCGTTATGTAAATTTTCATGTAGAAAGGATTAAATATGCTAGTGTGAAATGAATTGAATATATATAGTATCTTTTTGAGGGTTTGGCTTATTCAATATATTGAAATCTCATGAAAATTTGAAACCAACGCGGTTAAACCACTTATTTAATTTTATATATTGATCGGAGTTTTTAAAAGGTCTTTTTCAAATGAATATGGAATATATTTCTTTTGTTGTTTATATTAAATTCCTTGCATTTAATTTAGAACATTCAGAAAAACCATTTGACATCAGGAAATTATTGCTATAAAATCAACGGTAATTGCATAGTCTTATCAAGAAAAGGTGGAGGGACAGGCCCGATGAAACCTTGGCAACAGCCGTATAACGGAATTGTGCCAAATCCTGCAGGTAATAATCCTGAGAGATAAGAAAGAGCCTTAGAGCGTGTTTTCAAACTGCTCCTTTCTTGTTTTCAGGGAAGGGGCAGTTTTTTATTTTGGATAAAGTGAAACTTTAATCAGTGGGGGTTTTGTCCCTCCCCCGCTAATTATTAGCCTTCATCAATCGGGCAGTTATCTCCCACCTAACTTCCTCGCATTTGCCGAATTTGGAGGTGGGAGTCTTACTGCCCGCAAATAGCGGGATAAAAGAAAGGAGAATGAGAGATGGGAGAATCATGGGGGAAAGGAACGATTTGTGTGCAAGGTGGCTATACGCCAAAAAATGGTGAGCCGCGTGTTTTGCCACTTTATCAAAGTACAACGTATAAATACGATACGTCAGATGATTTAGCAGCACTATTTAATTTGGAGGCAGAGGGATATATATATACGCGTATTGGAAATCCTACTCTAGCCGCATTTGAGCAGAAGTTATCAGATTTAGAAGGCGGTGTAGGGGCTGTTGCAACAGCTTCTGGGCAGGCAGCCATTATGCTTGCGGTTTTAAATATTTGCAGTAGTGGAGACCATTTACTTTGTTCTTCAACTGTTTACGGAGGAACGTTTAATTTATTTGGAGTGAGTTTGCGAAAGCTGGGCATAGATGTTACGTTCTTTAATCCTAATTTAACGGCAGATGAAATTGCGGCACTTGCTAATGATAAGACAAAACTCGTTTATGCAGAGTCGTTAGGAAATCCAGCAATGAACGTTTTGAATTTCAAAGAACTTTCAGCGGCAGCAAAAGAATTAGAAGTACCTTTTATCGTTGATAATACATTGGCGACGCCTTATTTATGCCAGGCGTTTGAACATGGGGCAAATATCATTGTCCATTCTACAACGAAATATATTGATGGCCATGCAAGTTCTCTAGGTGGGATTGTAATAGATGGAGGGAACTTCGATTGGACAAATGGAAAATACCCTGAGCTTGTCGAACCTGACCCGAGTTATCATGGCGTAAGCTATGTTCAAAATTTTGGAGCAGCAGCGTATATTGTGAAAGCACGCGTTCAGTTATTAAGAGACTACGGAAACTGTATGAGCCCATTCAATGCATATATTAGCAACATTGGCCTTGAAACATTGCATTTACGAATGGAGCGTCATAGTGAAAATGCTCTCGAAGTTGCTAAGTGGCTTGCCAATCATGATCGCATTGAATGGGTGAATTATCCAGGATTAGATAGTAATGAAAATTATTCGTTAGCACAAAAGTATTTGAAAAAAGGTGCTAGTGGAGTTTTAACATTTGGTATTAAGGGCGGATTAGAAGCAGCGAAAGAATTTATCGCAAATGTAAAGCTTGCAACTCTTGTAACGCATGTAGCTGATGCAAGAACTTGTGTAATACATCCTGCTAGTACGACGCACAGACAATTAAGCGCAGAAAATCAGCGTTTAGCTGGCGTTACATCTGATTTAATCCGTTTATCGGTCGGTATAGAAGATGTTTCTGATATTATTGCAGATTTAGAAGCGGCACTAGTCGGAGGCAAACAACATGCCGATCATAATTGATAAAGATTTACCAGCTCGCAAAGTATTGCAGAAGGAAAATATTTTTGTAATGACGAAGGAGCGAGCAGTAACACAAGATATACGTGCTTTGAAAATTGCTATATTAAATTTAATGCCTACAAAACAAGAAACAGAGGCGCAATTACTTCGTTTAATTGGAAATACACCGTTGCAATTAGATGTTCATTTACTTCATATGGAATCGCATCTGTCTCGCAATGTAGCGCAGGACCATTTAACGAGCTTCTATAAAACATTCCGTGATATTGAGAATGAAAAATTTGATGGACTCATTATTACAGGAGCACCAGTTGAAACTCTTTCTTTTGAAGAAGTAGATTATTGGGAAGAGCTTGGACGTATTATGGAGTATTCAAAAACGAATGTAACATCTACGCTTCATATTTGCTGGGGGGCACAAGCTGGTTTGTATTACCACTATGGTGTGCCGAAGTATCCTCTTGCGGAAAAAATGTTTGGTGTATTTGAACATGAGGTTCGCGAGCAACATGTGAAATTGTTACAAGGGTTTGATGAAGTGTTTTTTGCTCCGCATTCTCGTCATACAGAAGTACGAGAGAGCGATATTGAAAAAGTGAAAGAATTAACGTTATTAGCCAATTCTGAAGAAGCAGGCGTTCATCTTGCTATTGGGCAAGAGGGAAGGCAAGTTTTCGCACTCGGACATAGTGAATACAGTTGTGATACGTTAAAGCAAGAATACGAACGGGACTGCCAAAAAGGATTAAATATTGATGTGCCAAAAAATTATTTTAAACATAATAATCCAAATGAGAAGCCAATTGTTAGGTGGAGGAGTCATGGGAATTTATTATTCTCTAATTGGCTGAATTATTACGTGTATCAAGAAACCCCTTATATATTGTAAATGATTGTATAACACGTGGTAGCGTTTTATTTGTAAAGATTAACCTTTATTTTTCTTAATATTCAAAATACATTGTTTTTCAGATTTTTTGTCTATATAATGGCATCTAAACACAATTTTTGAGGGGTGGACAGTATTATGAAAGAAATTCAAGTGGGGTTATTAGGTCTTGGGACAGTTGGTAGTGGTGTAGTTCGTATTATTACAGATCATCAAGAACGACTTATACACCAAGTAGGTTGTCCAGTGAAAGTAACGAAAGTATTGGTGCAAAACATTGAGAAAGAGAGAGAAGTAGACGTGCCTTCTACTCTATTAACACAAGATGTGAATGAAATTTTAGATAATCCTAATATTGATGTTGTCATTGAAGTAATGGGCGGCATTGATGATGCAAAAGCATATATTTTACAAGCTTTAAAAAGCGGGAAGCACGTTGTGACTGCAAATAAAGATTTAATGGCGTTACACGGAGCGGAACTCTTAGCGGTAGCAAAAGATAATCAGGCTGATTTATTTTACGAAGCAAGTGTAGCTGGAGGGATTCCAATTTTACGAAGCATCGTAGAAGGACTTTCTTCAGATCTTATTACGAAAGTAATGGGAATTGTAAATGGAACGACAAATTTTATTTTGACGAAAATGTCAGACGAAGGGAGAGCATATAACGACGTGTTAAAAGAAGCTCAGCAGCTTGGATTTGCAGAAGCAGATCCAACATCAGACGTAGAAGGTTTGGATGCAGCAAGAAAAATGACGATTTTGGCTACTCTCGGTTTCTCTACAAATGTAGAGCTTGGAGATGTGAAGGTAAAAGGGATTACTTCTATTACAGCAGAAGATATTGAATATAGTAAGAGCTTAGGCTATACAATTAAATTAATTGGTCTTGCAAAGCGAGATGGCGAGAAATTAGAGGTTACAGTTGAGCCAACGTTACTTCCAAATGCACACCCTCTTGCGGCAGTGCAAAATGAATATAATGCTGTGTATGTGTATGGTGAAGCGGTAGGAGAAACGATGTTTTATGGTCCGGGAGCAGGAAGCTTACCGACAGCGACAGCTGTTGTTTCTGATCTAGTTGCTGTAATGAAAAATATTAGGTTAGGTGTAACAGGAAATAGTGCTGTAGTTCCGCAATATCAAAAGGTACTAAAAGAGCCAGATGAAATTATTGTGAAAAAGTTTTTAAGACTTCATGTGAAAGACGAAATTGGTGTGTTTGCAAAAATTACATCATTGTTCTCTGAGCGCGGTGTTAGTTTTGAAAAGATTATTCAAATGCCACTTGAAGAGAAAGGGAAAGCAGAAATAGTAATTGTAACGCATCGTGCTTCTCTTGCGGATTATGAGTACATTCTACATACATTGCAATCGTATGAAGAAATAGATTGTGTGAAAGCAAATTATCGAATTGAAGGAGATGCTAAGTAGTATCTCTTCTAATAAAACGAAAAAACCTATTAAGCGGCTTGCTTAATAGGTTTTTTTCTATTTAAAATCTGCGTACCAACTTGAATAAAAGCTTGAATAATCCAACCTGTTGTAAAGGATAAGATAATTGTTCCAAAATAGATTGGCCCATCTAATAAGAAGCTTAATGTTAAAAATAAAAAAGCTAATGAAATTTCTGTTCTTCTAAATGTCCATTTCTTTTTCTCAGCAACAGTTAAAACGAAAGCCTCTTGAGGTGCTGCACAAAGGTTAGTAGAGACGTAAAGACCAATTCCGGCTCCGACGAATAGGTTTCCGCAAATAAGTGTTATATATTTTGGAAGAGAGCGGATAATGTCCATAATGGTCGTAATAGAACCAACCCAATCAACAAAAAGAGAAATAAGAATCATCGTTACAATTGTGCCGATTGTAATTTGTTTTTTGTCCCAAAAGAGTACGATCAGGGTAAAAACAAAGTTAATCATGAAAATCCAAAAACCAATACTTATCCCAAAATTTTGATATAGTGCAATAAAGAAGGAATCATAAGGGCTAAGTCCAAAGGAAGTAATTGTCGTCATCATATTAATACCGATGGCGAGAATGAGTAAACCGCCAATGAAAAATATATATTCTAGTTTGAATCGAAGCATAGTTGTATATCCTTTCAAAATGTATTTGCTAAGAAAGGATATACTGTGGAAAGCTTACCAGGTCAAGCGAGAATTTTTGAGGGGAAGGGAGAATGAGATGACTAATATAAGAAAGATTGCTGAACTTGCTGGGGTATCTGTTTCAACTGTTTCACGTGTACTCAATAATCATCCGTATGTGAATGAACAGAAACGAAAAGAGATTTTAGCGATTATTGAAGAATTAAATTACACGCAAAATGTGAATGCGATTCATTTAGTGAAAGGAAAAACGAATGTAATTGGCGTTTTATTGCCGCACGTAAATGATCAATATTACAGTGCCATTATTGGGGGGATATCAAAGGAAACCGCAAAGAACAATTATAATATGATGCTTTGCCAGACAAATTATAGCGAAGAAAAAGAGCTTGAAATTTTACATATGTTAAAAATGAAAAAGCTTGATGGAGTAATTATATGTTCACGGACAAATAGTAAGGAAAAACTTGAAGAGTATACGAAGTTTGGTCCAATTGTGATGTGTGAAGAAATAGATTCGAATTTCATTTCGAGTGTACATATTGATTACTACAAAGTATTTTTGCGCGGGATGAAAAGCTTAATAGATGCTGGTCATACACGTATCGGATATTGCATTGGAAGAAGTAATAGTATTAATAGCCAGAGGCGAAAAAAGGCGTATGAGGATTCACTTCAAAAGATTGTTGTAACACCGTTAGATGCCTGGAAGTTTAAGGGCTGTTTTACGGTGGAAGATGGGCGCAATGTAGTCAGGGAATGGGCTCGTATGTCTGTAAAACCGACGGCTTTTCTTGTATCTTGCAATCATATTGCTGCAGGAATGGTAACGGAGGCGAAAAAACAAGGAATTCGTATCCCGGAGGATATTACGATTATCGGATGTGATGATCAAGAGGTGGCAAATATATTAGGTATTACGACGATTTCGCATTCTAGTAAAAATGTTGGTGTAAAGGCATTTGAATTATTATATGAAAAGATTAATGATGAGGAAATAGATGTGAAACATGTAGAGTTATTACCAGATTTGGTAGATAGGGAAACGACATAATAGAGAAGGTGTGAAAATCGCTTTTCGAAAATTCGTTTGGTATAATTATGGACAATCTATAGGGGCTAAAAGGGGTTTTGATATGAGATCAAAATTAGTAAAAGTAATTCTACTCATTACAATTGCGTCTTTCTGTTTATTTGCATACGGTTTTGTTTCGGGTGTAAATGATGTATTAAATCCGAAAGCTTCAAAATTAATTACGAAGACTGACGTAGTGGCAAAAGAGAAAAAGAAAACGGGAACGTTACAAGTAGTTAGTTTAGGTGATTCGTTAACGCGCGGCGTTGGTGATAAAGAAGGAATTGGCTATATTGGACGAATGAAAGAGAATTTACAAAAAGACTATAAACAAAAAGTTGCACTAAGCAATTTGGCAGTTAGTGGTGCGAAAATGCCTGATTTATTAAAACAAATCGAAAGCAGCGGAGCTCAATATTCAATTAAGCAAGCAGATGTAATTGTTTTAACAATTGGAGGAAATGATTTATTCCCAGGATGGGAATCGCTCGGAAAGATAGATTTAGAGACGTATCGTCCTGATACGGAAACGTTTCAAAATGAAGCGAAGAAAATTATAGAAGAAATTCGTAAATTAAACACAGATAGTCCTATTTTTTGGCTAGGTTTATACAATCCTTTTGAGGATGTAGAAGATTTAAGAGGTTCATCAAATATTGTTGTGGATTGGAATGCTTCTTTAGAGAAGTTAGCATTAAATGATAAAAATGTATATATTACACCGACATTTGATTTATTCCAAAATCGTGGAAAAGATTTATTATACTCCGATCATTTTCATCCGAATGAAGTAGGCTACACATATATGGCAGAGCGATTAGTCCAAAACGTCGTAAGCAAATTAAAACTAGAGCAAGGAGGGATAAAATGACGACAATACTTTCTGTACGAGACTTGAAGAAGGTAATTGGAAAGAAGACGCTTGTAGAGGACATTTCATTTGATGTAAAACAAGGAGAAGTGTTTGGCTTTTTAGGACCGAACGGAGCCGGGAAAACGACAACAATTCGAATGTTAGTCGGACTGATTAAAGCGACAGAAGGTACTATTTCTATCGGTGGTTATTCTATTAAGGAAAATTTCAGAGAAGCGATGCGTCAAATTGGAAGTATAGTTGAAAACCCAGAGCTTTATACATATTTAACGGGATGGGAAAACTTAAAGCAATTTGCGCGCATGCTTGGTGATATATCAGATGAACGTATTATTGAAATTGCAAAAATGGTTCATTTAGATGAGCGTATTCACGATAAGGTAAAAACATATTCCCTTGGTATGAAGCAGCGCCTTGGAATTGCACAGGCGCTACTTGGAAACCCGAAATTGCTCATATTAGATGAACCGACGAATGGTTTAGATCCAGCTGGGATTAGAGAACTTAGGGAATTTATACATAAGCTTGTAAAAGAAGAAAATATGAGTGTATTTATTTCGAGTCACTTGCTAAGTGAAGTGCAACTGATATGCGACCGTGTTGCTATTATTCATAAAGGAAAAATGATAACAGTTGCACCTATTGAAGAGTTGATCAAAACAGCGAGTGATCGTGTGGAATGGGTCGTTACACCGATTTCCAAAGCGAAAGACATGTTAGACGCTGCTGAAGAGATAGAGGAAGTTAGTGTAGAAGATGAGCGTTTATTATGTCGTATGGATGTTGCGTCTATTAATGTTTGGAATAAGCATTTTGTAGAAAACGGGATAGATGTACATAGCGTCAAAGAGCTTGTATTTACGCTAGAAGATTTATTTATTGAACTCACAAGGGGTGAGCAACATGCGTGAATTTGCGAATCTAGTTTTAAATGAATCAGAAAAGATTTATCGTAAGAAACGAATTGTTGTTGTCATGCTTATTTTAGCAATCTTGATTCCACTTTTTGTGTATGCTCAGTATCGTGAAATAGAAACGACGCAAAAAAGGCTTGGTACGACCGATTGGAAAGTATCATTACAGCAACAAATTGTTGATTCACAAAACCGCTTGAACAATTCTAGATTGCCAGAAGAATGGCGGGATTGGTTAAAAGTAAGAGTGGAACAACAACAATATTATTTAGATCATAATATTAATCCGACTGCGCCAGGAGCACCGACATTTGTGAGGGCGTTTATTGAACAAGGAATAACGTTATTTATTCCATTGCTCGTTATGATTGTCGCCATTGATATTGTTTCAGGAGAACGAAGTGATGGTACGATGAAAATGCTTCTGACGAGGCCAATTCGGCGCTGGAAAATACTCCTTAGTAAATATGTGACGATGTTATTTTTCATTTCGCTCATATTGCTTCTTGTCGGTTTGTTTGCTTACGCATTATCAGGGCTTGTATTTGGATACTCTGGATGGAATTTACCTGTGTTAACAGGATTCGTCATTGATAAGGAAACGTTAAATACAAACTTTGTACACCTTATTCCGCAGTGGCAATACATTTTAATGGCGTACGGACTAGCTTGGTTTGTTGCTATCGTTGTTGGAACTATATCATTTATGGTCTCTGTTTTAATTCGTAATACACCAGCTGGTATGGGCGTTATGTTAGCTGCGTTAATTGCAGGCGGCATTTTAAGTTCATTCGCAACGTCTTGGGAAGGTGCGAAATACATTTTTAGTGTCAACTTATCGCTAACGGATTATTTATCAGGAAAACTTCCTGCATTACAAGGGTTATCAATGGGATTTTCTTTAATAAATTTAACGGTTTGGGCAGTAGTATCTCTTATCATTTCGTTTGTAGTATTTACAAGGCAGGATATGGTGAATTAATTGGATAGGAAGTGAAGGCATGGAAAACATTTTGCAGAATGATTGGGGAACATTACTGGGGCCAGAATTTGAGAAAGAATACTATCAAAATTTAGCTAACTTTTTAAAAGAAGAGTATGAGGAGCATGTGATTTATCCAAAGGTAGAAGATATTTTTAACGCTCTTCAGTATACAAGTTATGAAAATACAAAGGTCGTTATTTTAGGACAAGACCCATATCATGGACCGAATCAAGCGCATGGTTTAAGCTTTTCGGTACAACCTGGTATTAAAACGCCGCCATCATTGCTAAATATGTACAAAGAACTTCGAGATGAATACGATTATGAAATTCCGAATAATGGTTATTTAGTAAAATGGGCGGAGCAAGGGGTTTTACTATTAAATACTGTGTTAACGGTTCGTCAAGGTGAGGCGAATTCTCATAAAGGAAAAGGATGGGAGCATTTCACAGATCGCGTAATTGAGCTATTAAATGAACGTGAAAAGCCAGTTATTTTCATATTATGGGGACGCCATGCTCAGGCGAAGAAAAAGTTAATTACGAATACGAGTCATCGTATTATCGAGTCTGTACATCCAAGTCCATTATCAGCAAGACGAGGTTTCTTTGGAAGTAAGCCGTACTCTAAAGTAAATACGATTTTAGCTAATATGGGCGAAAGAGAAATTGATTGGGAAATTCCAAATTTATAAATAGAAAAGGTAGTTAACAGTTGTTAACTACCTTTTTATTATTGTTGTTCGTTCTTTAGTTTTGCATCTAGTACAAAAGTACCGAATGGGATAACTGATGAAACGAATGCCCCAAGTGCCCATAAAATTGATTTACGGTGTACGATTGTTACTTGAATTACTGCAAAGATGAATAGAATAAATAAAACGCCATGAGCCATGCCTGTAATTTTAACAGCTGTTGCAAACCCTGCAAAATATTTTAATGGCATTGCTACAAATAATAGTAATAGGAAAGAAATCCCCTCAATTAAGCCGATTGCTCTTAATCTTCCGATTGGTGTAGATAACATGAAGTAGCCTCCTTTAATGTATGCTTGTATATAGTAAATTTGTATTCTTTTTCAAAATGAAATAGTCTATTTTGTTTCATTATATACAAAAAGAAAGTTTACACTACGAGAATAGTGCAAAGTTCAAAATATAGTCACAAAAGCGTTGTAATTTAAATAAAAACCTATTTGAAGTGTTTGACTTCAAATAGGTTTTATGAATGAAAATATTAAACAAGTACTTCCGTTTTTAAAACGAATTTCTCTACAACTTTTGCAACGCCATCGTTCATATTTGTATCTGTTACATAGTTTGCAATTTCTTTAATATCATCTGGTGCATTGCCCATCGCAACGCCAAGACCAGCAAATTCAATCATCGCTTGATCGTTATAGCTATCGCCCATTGCGATAACTTCTTCGCGCTTAATACCAAGTTTTTGGATTAATTGGTTTAAGCTCGTTCCTTTCGTAACACCATGTTCTGTAAATTCTAAGAAGAATGGTTTAGAGCGCATAACGCTTAATTGACCTTCTAGTTGTTTTTGTAGTTTCTTTTCTACTTCAACAAGGCGTTCAGCTTCTTTATTCATTAATACTTTTACTACAGGTTCTTTAACAGCAGTTTTAAAATCATCTACTTCAATAATCGGCATGCCAGTAATTTCGCCCTCAATTTTAGTATAAGGATTATTTTCTTCTGTTACGATATCATCGCCAATATAAGTATGAATCCATACATCTTCAGTTTTACTAATTTCAAATAGGTTGTGAACGATTTCAGGAGATAGCGTGCTACTGAAGATTTCTTCATTTGTTTTACAGTTAATAATTTTAGCACCGTTAAAAGATAGAATGAAGCTACCGTATTCTTCTAAAAGAAGTTCTTTTGCAACATTGCGCATACCAAAAGTTGGGCGCCCAGAAGCAAGTACAACTTTAACTCCTTTTTCTTGTGCTGTCATTAAAGCCTCTTTCGTACGAGGGGAAATTGTATGGTCATCGCGTAATAAAGTATCATCTAAATCTAAAACAATCATTTTATAAGTCATATAGAAAATCCCTTTCTTTGTTGGAATAGAAATAAATTTTTATGAAGATATTGGGGAATATATAGTAAGACATCGAACCTCTTTACATGAAATTAGGAGAAGTTCTGCATTGTTAGTATAAATTATCATGAGCGTGTTGCCCATGATAATTTATCCCGCTATTTGCCGGGCAGTAAGACTCCCACCTCAAAATTTAGCTGGGGCAAAGAAGTTAGGTGGGAGATTAACTGCCCGTAAACGCCCGATTGGTTCAACTAATAATCAGTGGGGATGAACAAAAACCCCACTGATTAAAGTTTCACTTTATCATTATCGTAACAACTCTAAAGGTAGAGTGCAATAATGGAAGTTTTCCAATTTACGATAGTTGTTTTTCGTGCGAACGAGAAAATAGTATTTCCAGCAAGATAGCCATTACAGATCCAAGAACAAGACCGTTACTTAAAAAAGATGCTAAAAATGGCGGCAGCGTAGAAAATGCTCCGGCTGGAACGAACATAACTCCGATTCCCGTAAAGATTGAAAGACCTGCTACTTTAAATAATTTTTCTTTATTTTGTACAGTGTCATATTCGCGAAAGGCGAGACCAATCATGCTTGCAAATACAGGGTAAATCGCAGCATACCCAACTGCGACGGGGATTGCTGCAAAGAATGAAGTAATCTTTGGGAATATACTAACAAGAATGATAAAGCTTGACCCTAACATAAATGGGAGGCGTTTATAAATATTTGTCGTTGCAATAAATCCTGCGGATCCAGAAATGGCAACAGGACCAATGGCTGAAAATAGACCGCCTAGCAATTGATTTATTCCTGTTATAATGCCAGCTTGTTTGAAGCGATCTGGAGCAGCACCTTCTTCATACTTAGAAACAACCTTTTGTACAACGCGAATACTTGCTAACATATTTGTTAGAAGTAATAGTGTGACGAAAACTACCGTAATTGCCATGTTCCATTCAATGCGAGGCATTCCAAAAACAAATAGAGATGGAAGACGAATTATATCTGTCACAGGTGTTACTGGATTAGATAATCCGAAGCACGCAAATAATATCCAGCCGCAGACGATACTGAAAAGAACGGAATATCGTCCAATAATAGGTAGCTTCATAATGAAAAAAGATAGTAAAATAACAATGAGTGAAAGAATAAATACCTTTGGCTGTACTTCCGTATGTTGTCCATCAAGGCCAAACATACCTTTTAAGAAGGAGCCACTAAGTTGTGCGACAAGAAGGAATAAATACGTTCCAATTACTGTAGGTGTAAAGTAGCGAACTAGTTTATCGATAAGTCCAAAAACACTAAGAATAATACAAATAATTCCGCTTAGTAGGAAAGCGTACTGAAGGACCTTAAGTGTTTCATTACTTGATCCAAATAATACGACGCCTAAACTTGCATACAGGGAGAAAATTCCCCACCAAAGGCCTGCGGGACCTTCTTGAATAGGAAGTTTATGCCCAAATATAGCTTGCAGTAGGCCGGCAAAACCGAGAATAAATAATGTTCTTTGTACAAACGCGATAGCTTCAGTGCCGTCAAGGCCGTAACTAGTTGCGACACTAATTGGTACAATAAGACTTCCAGCTAAAATAAATAGTGCCCATTGTAAGGCAGAAAGAAATAGCTTCATTATATCAACCTCTTTCATAGATTCCGTTTCTAGTATATAGGTATTTCATTTCCTTTGGCAAAGATTGTAGATAGAGAAAAGAGTTGAAATATAATATGAATGCACGTAAGCAATTATGGATAGCAGTTATATGTATGACCTTTGTTGTAATTTTAGGGACGATAGGATTTATGACAATTGAAGAGATTAGCTTGTTTCAAGCATTTTGGATGACGATGATTACTGTATTAACGGTTGGATATGGTGATGTAGTGCCTATAACACAGGCGGGGAAATTTTTTGCGCTCCTTATTATACCTGTTGGCGTCGGTATCGTTACGTATGCAATGGGGGTAGTTGCAGCTATGATCATTGAGGGTAACTTATTTCATGCAGTGCGGAGGAAGAAGATGGATAAACAAATAGCACAGTTACAAAAGCATATTATAGTATGTGGTTGTGGAAGAGTAGGGCTTCAAGTTGTACATGAATTAAAGGAAAAGAAAATCCCATTTGTAGTTGTGGATAAAGATGAAAGTATATTCGAACAGGAAAAGCTTTTATATGTACATGGGGATGCAACTGAAGATCAAGTGTTACATAATGCCGGAATTTCGAAGGCAGCCGGTCTAGTTGCTATCGTAGCAAACGATGCTGAAAATGTATTTATTACATTAACGGCAAGAGGGCTTAATGATACAATTAAAATTGTAGCAAGAGCTGAAAAGCCAGAAACAGAAGAAAAATTACGGCGCGCTGGTGCAAATAAGGTTATTAATCCATCTAGTATGGCAGGGATTCATATCGCAAAAGGTATTGCGAATCCGTTAACAGTTCATTATATTGATACAGTATTGTATGGAATAGAGCAATCATTTGTAATTGAAGAAATTCAAGTTGGTAAAGATTCTATCTTAGCTAGTAAATCGTTATTAGAGAGTAATGTGAGAAATCAATTTGATGTAACAATTTTAGCGATTTTAAGGGATGGGTATATTATCCATAATCCAACGGGGCAGGAAAAACTGCAAGAACATGATATGATAATAGTATTTGGTTCAGTGGAGAAACTGGGGCAATTTGAGAAAGAACTACAAAGTAAGAGGTGACAAGGAATGCAAGTATCTAGCGATAAGGTTTTAAATAAAATGGCGAGTGAAATTGCAAAGGCAAAAAGTAGTGAAGGACAAAAATCAAAAGAGCATTTATTAGTTGTGCGTGCATTATGTGATTTATTATTAGATGAACAAGTTGAGCCTTCTACGTATAGAGAACCACAAGTTCAATCACAAATAATCGGATCTCAGCCTATAACAACAGTTCAACCGGTTATGCCAGTTTCTGGAGAACCTGTGTATATAAAAGAAGAAGGTGCAAATGGTAATTCTTTATTTGATTTTTAGGGATTAAATCGTTTGGATTATATGTGAAAATTGCTTATGATAAAAATAAAAAGGGGAATTAAGATGAAAATTTTCTTTTTACTAGGTTGTATTGCAGCGGGGCTATCTGTTGCATTAGGGGCTTTTGGAGCACATGGTTTAGAAAATAAAATTTCTGCAAAAATGTTAGAAGTGTGGAAGACGGGCGTTACATATCAAATGTTTCATGCAGGTGGCTTATTCGTAGTTGCTCTATTAATGGACAAAATGCAATCATCACTTTTAAGCACTGCGGGTTGGCTTATGGTAGCTGGGATTATTATGTTCTCAGGCAGTCTTTATGCATTAAGTACAACAGGTATTAAATTCTTTGGCCCAATTACACCCCTTGGTGGTGTAGCGTTTATTGTGGCGTGGATTCTAGTCGGAACTGCAGTTGTAAAAGGGTTATAAAAAACAAAAGCTGGCATTCGCCAGCTTTTTTTTATGGTCTTGGAGCATAAGTTGCTTGTTGACCAGGTAAATACGTAATTTCTCCTGGGAATTCTACATAATCTAAATAAATCATTAGTAGTAAAAAGCGTTTTCCAGATTTCGGCTCACTAATTACGATATGATCACGGCCAGCTGCCTCGATGATCCCTGTATAAGATTGTGTACCAAGCGAACTACCGCGTTCATAAGTCATTACAACTGTAGCTGGCTTACCCTTATTTAAACGAAGGATATTTTCAATATACGATTGCTCTAGTGGTAACATACCTTGAGAAACTGCAAGTTGAGCCTGAGCAGCTTGTTGTTGCATCGCTTGCTGTTGTTGTTGTTGTTGCTGCTGCTGTGGGGTCATTTGTTGCGGTTGTACATAAGTTCCAGATGGTTGATAAAAACCTGTTCCGTAGTACGGGTTTTGTTGCTGTGTCATTCAAAAATCCCTCCTCATTTTCATTCCTTAATATACGCCTGGACAATCTCCACCAGATGGTTGGAAGAAGCAGTGTTTTTTAAAGCGACCAGAATTTTGTTGGTCATACCAAGTTGGTGGGCAAGGACCTTCAGGTCTAAAGAACCATAAGGCGAAGTTGGCGGGCCAAAAACGTTGTCCCTGAATTGTCCGGCGGGCTAAGGCAATATCTTGTTCTCTCGCTCGTTGATAAAAATACCCTTTTTGAGTTGCTTCAAAACCACCAGGATTTTGATAAACCATTTGACGTAAATTACGTATTTTTTTGAAATCTAAACAATTTCCGCGGACACGATTTACCCCAACGTTTCCGACCATTAACATCCCTTGTTGGCCTTCTCCTTCGGCTTCAGCACGCATCAGTCTAGCTAATAACTTAACATCTTCTTCGTTATACGCGATAACACCCATTATGTGTCACCTCTCTTTTTGGAATGCCTTGTAGAAAGAGGTTCATTTCTAGATGAAGTGTGGAACAATTACTAGTTCATACGTATGAGAAAAAGGACGCAGATATGACAACCAAACGAAGTTTTACATCTAGAGGGGAAAATAAAAAAGCTAGCGTGAGCTAGCTTTTCATCATTAAAATACTTTAGACCATAAGTTTGAGAAGAAATCGCCAATTGAACGCATTGTTAATACGAACCAATTTGCTTTTTCTACTTCTTCAGTCGCTTTTGCAGTAACTTTTATACTTTTATTTCCGTCTAAGAAACCATATTTATCAGTTGGTTCTAAGACGATTGAACCTACCTTTGCATCTTTCTTAATAGGAGCAACTAAATGCCCATCTTCAGCAAGTGATTTATCTGCTTCAGTAGAAATTTTGTAAGGTGATTTGCTACCTTTTGTAGTAACTACTGTCACTTCTTTTTCTGGTGCAACTGTTACGTAGTCTTCTTTTCCTTTTACTACAGAAATTTTGTTGTTTTTATCTATTTTTAATTTCTGCTTTTCGAAGTTATTAAATCCATATTCAATTAATGCGCGAGATTCTGTGAAACGTTCGTCCATTGATTTCGTTTTAATAATAACAGATATAAGACGTAAATCACCGCGTTTTGCTGTAATGGTAAAACCATACCCAGCTGTATCGGAACTTCCTGTTTTTAAACCATCTGCTCCTTCATAAGAGAAAGCAGCACCTGGTAACATCCAGTTCCAATTTTCCATACGAATTGGTTTTGGATGATTATCTGGGAAGTTTCTAAATCTTTGTTTTGTATCCTCTAGCATTTCTGGATACTTTGTAATAATTGTTTTTGAAAGAATACCCATATCGCGAGCTGACATGGAGTTTTCTCCATTCGGATCAGTTCCTTCAGGATGTTTTCCTTTTAAATCAGCGTTATTTAACCCAGTAGCGTTTACAAATTTATATTTCTTTAACCCTAGTTTTTTCGCATGTTCATTTGCGAGATTTAAGAAGTTCTTTTCACTTCCTGCAAGTAATTCTGCTAAAGCAATACTAGATCCATTTGCAGAGAAGATAACGATAGAATGGTATAATTCTCTTACAGTATATTGACGTCCTTTTTCGAACGGCACGTTAGAGAATTCATTATTACGTGAAACTTCATAAGCGTAATCAGAAATAGTTACTTTCGTATCCCAAGTGATTTTTCCTTCTTTAATTGCTTCTAATACGGCATAAATAACAATTAATTTTGACATACTAGCGATAGCTAGTAATTCATCTGGATTTTGTTCATGCAGTATTTTTCCTGTATCCGCATCAAATAGCAGTGCAGCAGCTGCCTCTATATGTATTTTTTCTTCTGCATGGGATGTTGTTACTCCTAAGGAAGAAATTGACAATAGAGACGCTAGTAAAATAGACAAGATTTTCTTCATATACATTATCACCTTCGCATCGTTATTAGCATATAGCTCGTACCATTTTAGCATAAATTTGGATATAGAAAGGTTACAATTTTGTAAGGAAATTGAAAAGAATTTGTCGATTTTTGTTCAAATTTGCAGAGAAAAGAAGTTTTTTGTGGGTAAATATAGAGGATAATAAAAAAAGGAACGAAATTCGTTCCTTTTTCATTATTATATGTGTAAAAATTTCTCTACTTTTTCGTCTGGTAAAATGTTCCCAACGAAGAATGTACCGAATTCACCGTAACGGGCACTTACTTCATCGAAGCGCATTTCATATATAAGCTTCTTAAATTGAAGAACATCGTCAGCGAATAATGTTACGCCCCACTCGAAATCGTCGAATCCGACTGATCCTGAAATTACTTGGCGTACTTTCCCTGCGTATTGGCGACCGATTTTACTGTGACTGTACATCATTTTTTTACGTTCTTCCATAGGAAGCATGTACCAGTTGTCATCACCTTGGCGACGCTTGTCCATTGGATAGAAGCAAATATGATTTGCTTTTGGTAACTCAGGATATAAGCGAGCTAAGATTTGTGGGTTTTGGTATGGATCTTCATCAGCTGGAAGGTAGTTGCTTAGTTCAACAACAGATACGTAAGAATATGCAGGAACTAAATATTCAGCTAATGTTGTTTTATTTAATTCTGTTTCGATTTCATTTAACTCTTCCATTGTTGGACGTAAGATCATAAGCATAATATCTGCTTTTTGACCAACAACTGTATACATTGCATGACTGCCTTTTTTTGCAGTAGCTACTTCGTTCCATTTTTCAACGACATTTAAAAATTCAGACACTGCTTGTCCGCGTTCGTCACTAGATAATGTTTTCCATGCTGCCCAATCAATAGAACGTAAATCATGTAAACAATACCAGCCATCTAACGTTGTTGTTGCTTCACTCATTCTATTCACCTCAGTTAATGATATTTTACACGTTAACTATAGCATATATAGGATTAAAAACATCTACATAAAGTTTCAGCGCATAAAATTGTCACATTTAAATTTACTTGAAAATAGGAGGATATAAGGCTTAAAGGGGCTTTATTTCTATGCTGAATTTTATGAAAATATAATCATTTTCATTTTATCTATTTTTTGGGAGCTATAAGTTTAAAATATAGAGGAAAAGCAGTATTCTTAAAGATAGAGTTTTTTAACATATGTAGGAGGGTTTATTCGTGAGCAACTTATTTACAACAGTAAAAGAAAAAGTTCAAGGAAAAGGCATTTCTATCGTACTTCCTGAAGGAACTGATGAAAGAATTTTAGGCGCTGCAGAGCGTTTAGCAAAAGAAGAGTTAGTAAAACCAATCTTAGTTGGTAATAAAGAAGAAATTAGCGCAAAAGCAGCTAGCATGAACTTAACATTAGCAGGCGTTGATATTTATGACCCAGCTACATACGAAGAAATGGATGCAATGGTAGCATCTTTCGTTGAACGCCGTAAAGGTAAAGCAACAGAAGAAGATGCTCGCAAAATCCTTAAAGACGAAAACTACTTCGGTACGATGCTTGTATACATGGGCAAAGCACAAGGTTTAGTAAGTGGTGCAGCTCACTCTACAGCTGATACAGTTCGTCCAGCACTTCAAATTATTAAAACAAAACCAGGCGTTACAAAAACTTCAGGCGTATTCATCATGGTACGTGAAGAAGAGAAGTATGTATTCGCTGATTGCGCAATTAACATTGCACCAAACAGCCAAGATTTAGCTGAAATTGGTATCGAAAGTGCGAAAACTGCTGAACTATTCGGTATTGACCCACGCGTTGCTATGTTAAGCTTCTCTACAAAAGGTTCTGCGAAATCTCCAGAAACAGAAAAAGTTGTAGAAGCAACTCGCATTGCAAAAGAAATGGCTCCTGAATTAACTTTAGATGGAGAATTCCAATTCGATGCTGCATTCGTACCATCTGTAGCTGAGAAGAAAGCTCCAGGTTCTACAATTAAAGGTGATGCTAACGTATTCGTATTCCCAAGCTTAGAAGCTGGTAATATCGGCTACAAAATCGCTCAACGCTTAGGTAACTTCGAAGCAGTAGGACCAATCTTACAAGGTTTAAATATGCCTGTAAATGATCTGTCTCGTGGATGTAACGAAGAAGAAGTGTACAAGTTAGCTTTAATTACAGCAGCTCAAGCACTTTAATTCTATAACGAATTAATATGAAAAAAGACCATCCTATTTCTTTTGAAATGAGGGTGGTCTTTTTGATTTCTATTTTTCTAAACCAAGTGCCTTATTATTACGGTCAATAATACGTTGTAAATTCGTCTCATATAAAGGAACTTCATCTACTGTTAGCTGAGATGATGTTAACTTTGGAGTGAATTGTTGCAACGTTTTTAAAAGGCGCATCATTAAATCTTGCACTGTAATTGTTTCGCCAAGTAATTCAGATAGTGAAGCCATCGTACTCGGTACAATTTCAGGATACGTAAATCTTGTTTCTTCGCCTTGAATTGCTACGTTGTAAAAATCACGAACGAGTGCGGCACGCTCAGATCCGCTTCCTGTCGCACATAAGTAAATTTGTACAGCAACGCCTCCGCGAATACGACGCTGAGAAATACCAGCAAATTTTTGATCGCGAATGCTCAAATCGTAGCTACCAGGACAATAAGAACCAACAATTTCTTTTGCTTCGATAGTAACATCGTAATCTTTTAACATTTCCTTAATTAAATGCCACATCGTATCGTATCCAAGGTCGATATCGATACCCTTTTCTGTTTCTTGGAATAAAAGTGATACGTTTAAAACACCTTCATCAAGTACGACAGCAAGTCCACCAGAATTACGAACGATAACATTGAAGTCGTTTTCTTTTAAAAAGGAAATACCTTCTTCTAAATGTGGTAGGCGTGAATCTTGAATGCCAAGAACAATTGTATTGTGATGAACCCAAGAGCGCATTGTTGCAGCGGATAGACCATTTCCAATACTTGTGCATAACGTGTCATCCATTGCGAATGACTGAAGTGCATGGAAAGTTGGTCCTAAACTAGACTGATCTACAATACGCCACTCTGGCTGAGATAAAATCGAACGGGAATTGCTCATATAACTAACCCCTTATTTTTAAAATGACAATCTCTATTATAGCAAAAAATGTAGAAAGGGGTTTTCTCATATATAAAGGGAAGTTTAGAGGTGAAAGAATAAAAAGGATGCATGCAATGCATCCTTTTTATTCTGCAATTTTTTCTAAGTTACCGTTTCGATCCATGCGGAAAGATGTTTGTGAGCGTTCCTCATCATCCATTACTGCTAATTTACGAGCACGGTTCATAATATTCATAAGTGTTTCGTAATCCTCTTGTACAGTATGAGATTGTTGTTCTAATTTTTCTAGTTTCTTTTCTAGTTCTTCATTTCGAAGGATTTGCGTTTTAATTTCTTGTTTCAATCTCGTATTCTCGTTTTCAAGAGCTGTTACTTTTATATTTGAAGATCCAACTGTTTGTAAAAAGTAAATAACATCTTGCATTGTTATTGAGCTTTTTGGAGCAGGGACAGTCGGCTTTTGATATGGAGTAGCTTCTGTATATTGAACAGCTGTTTCATACGGTACGTGTTCTTCATAATCAGTTATCGCCGCCGCTGAAGCTGGTGGTGTGTAAAGCAAACGTTTTTTTGTCTGTTCACCGCCCGCAGCACGCATTTTATCTTTACGATGTTTTTTTGCTAGTTGAAGAGCTTGTTCATAGCTATAGCGAACAACAGCATTCCAGCGGAAACCACAAGCAGCAGATGTGCGATTTAACTGATCTCCTACTTCTTCAAAAGCATTTAATTGAGTACTTCCTTCTCGAACATGGCGAAGCACCGTTTCAGCAAGTAATAAATCGTCCTCGTCTGTCCAAGCATCTTGTCTTACTTTCATAGATTCAACTCCCTTTCTTTTTATGAACTTCCTATTTTTATAATGGGCAAAAAAATGAGCTTTTATACAAAGCTTTTAAAAATATGGTAGATTTCAATGAAGAGAAGAAATGTGGCTATGAATGATGAAAGCTTTTGAAGGAGAAAATATAAAAAATAGGTAGCTTTATATAGGAATAGAGCTACGCCCGGAGACTTGCAACAAGCTTCAAAGAGCGGTAAAATACCATTTAGTGTTTATTTTTAAATGTACTTGTGAAAAGTTTAAAATAGAGGAAGTGTTATATATAATGGGAAACGAATTTCGTGTGTGTGATGATTGTCAGGCAACGAACGTTAAAACGTTGATTCCGAAGTTAAAAAAAGTAGATTCATGTGCAACGATTGAGGTTGCATGTCAGTCTTACTGTGGCCCTGGTCGTAAAAAATCATTCGCGTTTGTAAATAATCGTCCAGTTGCGGCTCCAACAGAAGACGAATTAATTGTAAAAATTGAAGCAAAATTAAATAAGTAAGAAAAAGAAGAGTGAACAGATTACTCTTCTTTTTTTATGTCCATAAGATAGCGTTTTGTATGAATTCGTATTTCAAAATAATGGTTGACAGTCTTTTGAGGTGGTAGGTAGAATAGAAAGTGTCTGATTCTGATAATCATTATCACGAAAAAGGTCAATTCACCTAATTTTTTTATTATTATTTGAGAATAAATTTCATTTTATTAAATATATGTTGTTGGTTAGGATGGTTGAGGGATGGAAGCGAGCGCAAGGAGTATAGAACAGCAAGATGTGAATGTTAAAGAGATTAAGAGCAGACCGCTCGTTGCTTCTATTATTTTAATAGCAGGCACAATTTTGTTAGCTTTAAGTATGGCAGTTTCTATTTCGTTTGGTGCAGCAGATATTAGTTTAAAGACCGTTTGGCAAGCTGTATTTCAGTTTGATGGTTCCATAACGCACCATAACGTAATTCAAGAACTTCGCATGCCTAGAGCAATAGGGGGCGTAGTTGCAGGTGCTTTTTTAGCGGTATCAGGTGCAATTATGCAAGGTATGACACGAAATCCACTTGCATCTCCATCGTTAATGGGGATTACAGATGGTGCTGTATTCGGAATTGCAATTATGTATGCATTCTTCCCTAATTCACCTTATTTAATGTTTGTTATCGCATCTTTTATTGGAGCTGCGTTTGGAGCGAGCATTGTATATGGTATTGGGTCTTCTTCACCAGGTGGATTAACGCCTGTAAAATTAGCTTTAGCAGGTGCAGCAATTAGTGCTTTATTAGGGGCAATTTCATCTGGAATTGCATTGTATTTCAACCTTGCCCAAGAGGTAAGTATGTGGAATGCAGGCGGTGTTGCCGGAGTGAAATGGCAAAGTATTAATATGTTAGTACCGATTGGTCTTGTTTGTCTCATTATAGCAATTATGATGTCGAGATATATCACAATTTTAAGCTTTGGTGAAGAAATTGCGATTGGACTTGGTCAAAATACGACATTAATTAAATTTATCGGAACAGTACTTGTTCTTGTATTAACAGGTTCTGCGGTTTCTATGGCAGGATCAGTTGGATTTGTTGGACTTGTAATTCCGCATATGACTCGTTTCCTTGTAGGCTCAGATTATAGATGGGTTATTCCATGTTCTGCGGTCTTAGGTGGATTGCTAATTGAATGTGCAGATATGTTATCTCGCGTTATTAATCCACCATTTGAAACGCCAATTGGAGCAATTACAGCGCTAATTGGGGTGCCATTCTTCCTCTACTTAGCACGTAATGAAGGGAGAGGAAAGATGTGAGGACGAGCGTCTTAACAAAAAAGAACGTTTCTATTTTAACGATTTTAGTAGGATTAATTGTTGCTGTATTTTTAATAAGTTTAAATACAGGAACATTTAAAATTCCTCCAATAGATGTATTAAAGTCACTAGTTGGATTGGGTGCAGAAGATCAATCTGTTATTTTATTTGAATTTCGTATGCCGCGTATGGTTATTGCTATATTAGTTGGTTCTGCATTAGCTATGTCAGGTGCAATTTTGCAAGGGCTATCACGAAACCCACTTGCTGATCCAGGTATTATAGGTATTAACGCCGGAGCGGGATTAACAGTTGTTGTATTCGTCTACTTTTTCTTTGGAAAAGTTGGAACTGGTACATTTTTATCTGTATTTATCCTTCCATTCTTCGCGCTAGTTGGTGCGATATTAGCAGCGATTATTATTTATTTACTAGCATGGAAAGACGGTGTTTCATCAACTCGATTAATTCTTGTTGGTATCGCTGTTGCAGCCGGATTTGGTGCGGTTAGTTTAATTTTCTCTATGAAGATGACATCTAACGATTTCCGTTTTGCAACGATTTGGTTGGCAGGAAGTTTATGGGGAACAGATTGGAAGTTCGTACTAAGTGTACTCCCATGGATGATTATTTTCTTACCACTTGCCATTAGTAAAGCGCACATATTAAATGTAATGAATTTAGGCGACTCTACAGCAGTTGGCCTTGGTGTAAACGTAGAAAAGGAAAGACGTAAATTATTATTTATTGCAGTTTGTTTAGCTGGTGCATCTGTTGCGGTGGCGGGAGGCATTGGTTTTATCGGTTTAATGGCTCCGCATTTAGCGAGACGCCTCGTTGGTGGTAAACATCAAATTATGTTACCAACGGCTGCATTAATAGGAACGTTCTTGCTTTTATTTGCAGATGTAATTTCAAGAAGTGTGTTACCAACTTCAGAAATACCGGTCGGTCTTGTTATTTCTGTAATTGGCGCACCATATTTCATATATTTACTTATGAGGACAAAATAAAGGGAGGCTTTTTGTATGGCAACTTTAGCAGTTGATGCGGTATCTGTTGGGTATAATGAAGGGTTAATTATAGATGGATTAACAGTTGAAATTCCGGAAGGACAAATTACAACGATTATTGGACCAAATGGTTGTGGGAAATCCACATTATTAAAAACGGCTTCTCGTATTTTGAAAGCAAAACGAGGTACTGTTTATCTTGATGGAAAAGCAATTGAGAAACAGCCAACGAAAGAAATCGCAAAGAAAATGGCGATTTTACCACAAACTGCAGAAGTGCCAACAGGCCTTACTGTGTTTGAACTTGTTTCATATGGACGTTTTCCTCATCAAAAAGGATTTGGAACATTGAAAGAAGAGGATTATCGCTACATTCATTGGGCACTTGAAGTGACGGGGATGACAGAATTCGCAAATCGTCCAGCAGAAGCTTTATCAGGTGGTCAACGTCAACGTGTATGGATTGCGATGGCTCTTGCACAAGGAACAGATTTACTTGTGTTAGATGAACCAACAACATACTTAGATATGGCTCATCAACTTGAAGTATTAAACTTACTGAAGAAGTTAAACAAAGAAGAAGGCAGAACGATTGTTATGGTTATTCACGATTTAAATCATGCTTCTCGTTTCTCTGATCATATGATTGCATTAAAAGCAGGTAAGTTAATGAAACAAGGAACGCCAGATGAAGTTATGACGAGTGAAACACTTCGTAACGTATTTGAGATTGAAGCGCAAATCGTTCCATGTCCAGTAAACTGTAAACCAATTTGTTTAACATACGATTTAGCGATGATTAATAATCAATTGCGTAAAAAAGCATAATTAATAGAATTTCCCCCTCTTAAAGAGGTGAGAGGGGGAGTTCTAATGGACGTTGAGCTTCTTACCCACGGATGGGAAGTTGAACGCCCGTTAGAACGGGTTATAAACAACAATTAATAAAAATATATTAATTAAATGTTGTTTCGTTTCTTATAGTTACATGCAAATTATAAGAGAAATACAGCTAGAAGGAGTCGGAATATGAAGAATTTTAAAATGGCACTATTAGCAATGGTACTAGTTGTTACTTCTGTACTATTTGCAGCTTGTTCTAACAAAGAAGAAGAAAAGAAAGCAGATGCGAAAACTGAAGAGCGCACTGTACAACACGCAAAAGGGGAAATTAAAATTCCTGCAAATCCAAAGAAAATTGCTGACCTTAGTGGTTCAACAGAAGAATTATTAATTTTCGGTATGAAACCGATTATTACTGCAAATACAACACAAGAAAAAATTGATTCACATATTGAGAAGAAATTGAAAGATGTAAAACCGGTTGGTTCTGCGTGGGGCGATAAAATTAACATCGAAGCAGTGGCTGCTGCAAAACCAGATTTAATTATTGTAAACAATCGTCAAGAAAAGATTTATGATCAATTATCTAAAATTGCACCAACAGTTATGTTAAAAACTCCATTAGACCAATGGCGTCCAAAATTCGAAGAAGTAGGTCAAATCTTCGGTAAAGAGAAAGAAACAAAAGAATGGTTCAAAAAGTATGATGAAAAAGCAAGCAAATTACATGATAAAATCGTTGCTAAAACTGGCGATGCAACATTCATGAAAATGGCTGCATATCCAAATGCATTCCGTGTATACGGTGACTACGGTTACGGTAGCGTAATCTTTGGTGATTTAAAATTACCAGCAGTTAAAGGTACACCAACTGATAAACCGTTAGTACAAATACAAAAAGAAGCTTTAATTGATTACAACCCAGATTACTTATTCGTATTTACAACTGGTGACGGTTCTCAGCGTCTAAAAGAATTCCAAGAAGAATCAATTTGGAAAAATATGAACGCTGTTAAAAACAACCATGTATTTACAATCAGTAATGAAGATGTAAACAAAGGATACTTCCCACTAGGTAAAGAAATGATCCTAGACGAAGTTACTGAGTTCATTTTAGGAAAATAATATATAAAGAAAAATCACCTTTGCTTTGGTAAAGGTGATTTTTCTTTATATAACAGGAATTAATATAGTCTTTCATTTCTTTCTGTTTCCTATATCGTTTATAATATATAGTAAGAATGCAGTAAAGAAAGGGGGATGTCGGAAAGTGGTATATTTAAACGACAAACTCAGCGAAACAAAAGTGTTTAAAGACCCAGTACATAAATATGTACACGTGCGTGATCGCGTTATTTGGGATTTAATCGGAACGAAAGAATTTCAACGCTTGCGCCGTATTAAGCAGCTTGGTACGACATTTTTTACATTTCACGGTGCAGAGCATAGTCGCTTTACTCATTCGTTAGGTGTATATGAAATTATTCGTCGTATGATTGATGATGTGTTTGATGGCAGACCGAACTGGAATGCTGAAGATAGATTGTTATGTTTATGTGCGTCATTACTTCATGATGTCGGTCACGGCCCATTTTCTCACTCGTTTGAAAAAGTATTTTCGTTAGATCATGAGAAATTTACACAAAAGATTATTGTTGGTGATACGGAAATTAATCGTGTGTTAAGCCGTGTGGATAAGGATTTCCCGCAAAAGGTAGCAGATGTAATTGCGAAAACGTCTACTAATAAATTAGCGATTAGTATGATTTCGAGCCAAATTGATGCCGATCGTATGGATTATTTATTAAGAGATGCATATTTTACTGGTGTAAAGTATGGGAACTTTGATATGGAACGTATACTGCGTGTCATGCGCCCGTACGGTAATCAAGTTGTCATTAAAAATAGTGGTATGCATGCTGTAGAGCATTATATTATGAGCCGTTATCAAATGTATTGGCAAGTATATTTTCATCCGGTAACACGTAGTGCAGAAGTAATTTTAACGAAGATTTTACACCGAGCTAAATCACTGCATGAGAAGTATTATGCGTTTAAAAATCATCCTGTTCATTTCTATTCTTTATTTGAAGAAGAAGTGACAGTAGAGGATTATTTAAAGTTAGACGAGAACGTAATGTATTATTACTTCCAAGTATGGCAAGACGAAGAAGATCCGATTTTAAGTGACTTATGCCGCCGTTTTATGGATCGAAATCTATTTAAATATGTAGAGTTTACAGATAAGCACGGTTTAGATAATTGGATGGAGCTAAGTAGCTTATTTAAAAAGATTGGACTCGATCCAGAGTATTACTTAGTTGTGGATTCAACATCGGATTTACCGTATGACTTTTACCGCGCAGGAGAAGAAGAAGAGCGTCTGCCAATCTTACTTCTTATGCCGAACGGGGAACTTAGAGAGCTTTCGCGTGAATCGGATATTGTTGAGGCGATTACAGGTAAGAAGCGAACGGATCAAAAGCTATTCTATCCGCATGATTTAATCTATGAAGATGGAAGAAAAGGAAAATATAAAGAGAGAATTATCGAGTTGTTAGAAGGAAAGAAATAAGAAGCAGCTAATAGCTGCTTCTTATGAAAAAACTTGAAATTATTTGTCGCTTAAGCGTTTTCCGCCAACTGCATAATGGTTTTTAGACATTTCTTCGATGAAAACAACGATGTTTTCTTCAGGAGCACCAGTTGTTTCGCTTACTGCTGCTGTTACTTTCTCAGCAAGAGCTTTCTTTTGTTCTTCTGTGCGTCCTTCTAGCATTTTCACTGTTACGTATGGCATGTATAATCGCTCCTTTTATGTAAGTTACACTCTTATTATAGCGGATTATGAGGAAGAACAATCGGAAAAACAAATAATTTCTTTTTTTGACATATGGAAGAGGAGATGAGTTATGGATCAGTTATTTAGATACCCATTGCAACAAATTCCATTGGTAGCAATGGCAATTATTATTGCGCTATCTGTGCATGAATTTGCACATGCGTATGTTGCATATAAATTTGGAGACGATACAGCGAAAAAGCAAGGACGTTTAACGTTATCACCGATGGCTCATTTAGATCCTATCGGTATGATTGCTGTACTAATTCTTGGATTCGGTTGGGCAAGACCAGTACCTGTTAACCCGTATAACTTTAAAAGACCGCGTCTTGCGGGAATATTAGTTTCTATTGCGGGACCGATAAGTAATCTTATCTTAAGTGCAATTGGTTTAATTATTTGGTATAGCTTAATAACGTTTGGTGTGTTAGATGCGATGCCACTTGCAGTAGCAGATACGCTGGATCAATTTTTCCAAATTTTTATTATGCTTAATATTGTTTTACTTGTATTTAATTTATTACCAATCCCGCCACTTGATGGTTATCGCGTTGTGGAAGATTTAGCACCAGCAAATATTCGTGCGAAAATGACACAGTATGAAAAGTATGGATCAATTGCGTTATTAATTCTTGTTATTACACCGCTTAGCAATTACACAATTCAACCTATTTTCAATGTTGTTATTCCATATGTATTAGTATTTTTACAAAATATCATTGCGCCTATTTTCAGGCTTTTTTAATCATTAAGCGAGGAGGAGTTTACATATGACAGAGAAAAAGAAAAAAATCGGTTTTAATATCGTGAAAAATGATTCAACAGATGGACATGGTGGTTTTGGCGTTGGGGCATTAAGTTTAGAAAATATTTCTCCTGTATTTGTTGATGTATTAGAGAAAACTGCGTTCGTTGATATCGGTGCGATGCATGCGCGTAGTACAGTAGAAAAAGGAATTAAGTTTTTAACAAATAAAGATGAAGTTCCAAACGGAAAACCGTTTTGGCTTGTTTGGGTAACAATTGAAAGAACACCAAACGGTGCTTATTACGCAGGTGCAACAGCCTGTGAAATGACAGTTGATCGTGAAATTCGCCGCGGATATAAATCACTTCCAGAGCATGTAAATAAAATGGATAAATCACTAAAGCGTCACATCATGATTGATCATATGGATGAATCATCTAAAAAAGTACTTGGTACATTCTTAAAAGAGCATAATGAAGCAATTTGGAACGAATCTAGTGAAGAATTGCGCCACGCATTATTAGGCGAATAAAAATAGCTGACGGATTTCCGTCAGCTATTTTTTTACCACGGGAGATATTTTTTCCACCAACCCGCCTTTTTCTTCTCTTCACTAACCTTTTCGAACTCTTCCTTATCATCAACGTGATCCATACAATACTCTGTTGGCTCTGTACCTTTTGCGAAATACATTTTCACAGAAATAGGACAATTTTTTGTAGCAATCTTACCGTTTTCAGGATTAACATCGACTGCAACAACATCTGCTGGTTGTTTGAATTCTTGTTTAGGCTGTCCATCTAATCCTTTTTCCATTGTATCGGTCCATATTTTTTTTGCGTATCCTTGTTCTGCTACGTTTGAAATGGATTTAGGTTGATCGTATCCAATCCAAACCCCTGTTACGAGCTGCGGGGTAAATCCAATCATCCAACTATCAGTTTCTGTAGAACCAGACTTTCCAGCATATGTTCTTGATAGTTTTGATAACATCGATTGACCGGTCACAGCGGCATAACTGCTTAGTTTTTTATTAAACATACCTGCCATCATTTCTTCCATCACAAAGGCTTTGCTTTTATCTAGAACTTGTTTACTTTCTAAATGAGCATCGTATAGCATATTTCCTTCATGATCAACGATGCGCCTTATAAAGATTGGTTTTACTTCTTTCCCGCCGTTTGCAAACATGCTATAAGCATTGACCATTTCAATTGGTTTTACAGGAGATGTGCCGAGAGCAAGAGACGGAACATCTTTTAATGCGCTAGTAATACCGAATTGCTTCGCTGTTTTTGTAAGAATGTCTTCGCCTAAAAATAGATTTGTCTTCACAGCATATACGTTATCAGAAACAGCGAGTGCTTGTGCCATTGTCACAAAGTCGTCTGCATAATAGTTTTTATAATTTTTCGGTTTATATTTGGAAACACCATCACCTAAAGTGAATACAGTGTATTCGCTTTTTAAGCGCGTAGCAGGGGTGAATCCTCGTTCTAAGGCTGCGTAATATAGGAATGGCTTAAATGTAGATCCGGGCTGACGAGCGGCTTGTGTAGCTCTGTTAAATTGACTCGTATTATAATCAGTTCCACCAACAAGGGCAGCCACTTCACCCGTTTTTGGATTCATAGAGACGAGGGCAGTTTGGATGTTTGTTGTTTCAGGTATATGATTTTTTACAGCTTGCTCTGCTACAGATTGTAATTTAGGGTCTAGGGTTGTATAAATACGTAAGCCACCTCGCTGTAAGGCTTGCTCATCTAATCCGATATCCCGAAGAAGAGAAGCTTGTACAGCATCTTGGAAATAAGGTGCGACCTCTGCCACTTTTTTCGTATCTAATGAGGCGAAAGTTAGCGGTTCCTTTTTTGCCGAGGCAGCTTGCTGTTTTGTAATATAACCTTGTTCTACCATTTCATCTAGTATGAGAGATTGACGCCCTTTAGCACGCTCCTCTTTTAAAAAGGGAGAGTAAAAGCTAGGTCCTTTCGGAATGCCTGCGAGCATACTAGCTTCTGCTAATGTTAATTCTTTTGCAGTTTTATCGAAATACAGGCGAGAAGCAGCTTCGATTCCGTAAGCACCATGCCCGTAATAAATTGTATTTAAATATCCTTCTAAAATATGATTTTTATTATAGTTCACTTCAAGGCGAACGGTATACATTGCCTCTAATAGTTTACGCTTCCACGTTTTATCATGATCTAAGTATAGGTTACGAGCATACTGTTGTGTAATAGTACTAGCACCTTGTACTTTTGCCATTGCTTTTAAATCGGCAACAATGGCACCAACAATGCGCTTTATATCAAATCCATGATGTTTGTAGAATCGTTGATCTTCAATAGATAGTGTTGCCTCTTTTACATAAGGAGAAATTTCATCAAGAGATACATTATAGCGCTTTTGTGTTTCATTACTTTGTCCTATAACAGTGTCATCATTAGCGTAAAAGACACTCGTTTGCGGCACTGCAACAGGGGGAGGCCCCATAATTTTTGCAGCTATAATGATAATAAAAAAGGAAAAAACGAAAAAAAGAACACAAGAAAACATTACGGTGAAGAAAAGACGTTTATATTTTTTAAGTTTTGGATTCATAGTTTGATCCATCTTTTTCAGCCCCTCATTAATACAAGCATTATTGTATTAGTATTGAGGGTTTTCGTTTATTTTAAACAATGAAATTTTGAAAACAAAAAAGCCCCTTCAATTAAGAAAGGAGCTCAAAGGCACGTGCTGGCCAATCGGTAATGATGACATCTACACCATAGTCAATCATAGTTTGTAAATCTTTATATTCATTAATAGTGTAAGGACGAAAAACGTATCCTTGCCCATGTGCTAATTGGACAAACTCTTTCGTTAATAATTGAAAGTTTGGATGTAATCCAGTCGCCTCGCGCCTTTTTGCTTCAGCAATAGGATCTGCAAGTGGTGTATCGTACAAAATCGCTCTTGGAATTTCTGGAGCAATTTCTGCTAATAATGAAACGGAATCGTGGTTAAATGATGAAAATACAATTTGATTGGATAGATGATATTCACGAACAAGAGCAACAACTTTTTCTTCAATATTTGGATAATGAAGAACATCTGTTTTTAATTCAATGTTAAGTTGTAAATTTGTTGTAGAGAGCCAAATAAATACTTCTCGTAATGTTGGGATTTTCGCCTCATGAAAAGAAGGATCTTTATGGCTACCAGCATCTAAAGCTTGTAATTCCTCTACAGTTTTCTCAGAAACAAGTCCCACGCCATTTGTTGTGCGGTCCACCGTTTCATCATGAATAACAACTAGTTCACCATCTTTTGATAGATGAACATCAAGTTCAATTCCGTGAGCACTAATGCGTTCAGCCTCTTGGAAGGCAATCATCGTATTTTCTGGATGTGTTCCTTTTACCCCGCGGTGAGCGAAAATAAGTGGTTTATTCATGTGAAAATCTCCTTATCATCTCTTTTCTTTCATTATGAAACTGCTTTGAGAAAAATACAATTCATATGACAAACATTTACAAAAATATAACAGTTGTACAAAAGTTAACGTTAACGTAAAATGTAATAATTGGTGAAGGGAGGAATACACATGTATAAAATTGATGAAGTAACAAAGCAAGTTGGTTTAACAAAGCGTACACTTCGTTATTATGAGGAAATTGGTTTAATTCATCCCCCAGAACGCAGTGAAGGGAACATTCGCCTGTATACAGACGAGGACATTGCGAGAATTAAAAGGATTGTGGAAGCGAAAGAAGTATTAGGAATTACGCTTCAAGAAATGCAACATTTCTTATCGTTAAAAGAAAGAATGGAACAAAGAAGAAACAGTGAGAATCCGCGTGACCGTGAAGTGATTCAAGAAATTAAAGAGATGCTTGAAAAACAAGTGCAAACGTTAGACGAAAAAATGGAGCAAATGCAGCGTGTTAAGGCAGAGCTAGAGGATAGTTTAAGCCGTGCAGTTACATTTTTAGAGAATACAAAAGGAGAGTAATCAAAATGGAGAGCAAACAAAAATTAGGGAGATTGATTACAGTGGTGGCTACCTTCCTTGCCTTTTCAGGTATAGGAGTAGTCGATCCAATTTTACCAAGTATTGCTGAACAAATTGGTGCTTCGCATTGGCAAGTCGAGATGTTATTTACAGCTTATATTTTAACGATGGCAATTATGATGTTACCAGCTGGAATATTTGCATCAAGATTTGGTGATAAACGAATGATGACGATCGGTCTTGCGATTGTAACTGTATTTGCATTTATATGTGGTATATCGCAAACGATTGCTCAATTATCTCTTTTCCGCGCGGGGTGGGGATTAGGAAATGCGATGTTCTTCGCAACGGCGATGACATTATTAATTGCATTAAGTAAAGAAGTTCATGAAGCAGTAGGATTATATGAAGCAGCTATCGGTTTAGGGATGGCAGGTGGCCCATTGTTAGGTGGTATATTAGGTGGACATTCTTGGCGTTACCCATTTTTTGCGACGAGTATTTTAATTTCTTTAGCATTTATTTTAGTTTTCTTTTTTGTAAAAGAACCGGAGCGAAAAGTGAAGCGTAAAGCAGCAGGCGTAGGTGAATTACTTAACCTGGTGAAGTATAAACCGTTTATGCAAGGTGCCATTTCTGGGATGTTATATTACTACGGATTTTTCGTCGTGTTAGCATATTCACCACTTATTATGCATTTATCTGCTATTCAATTAGGATTTGTATTTTGCGGATGGGGATTAGCATTAGCTTACGGATCAGCAATTTTAGCGCATAAGCTAGAAGGTAAATATGAACCAAAAACATTGTTAAAAGGTAGTTTACTCGTATTTGCGATTTTCTTAATTGCACTATTCTTCGTTAAAATTATGTGGTTACAAATCGTGTTAATCGTTCTATCAGGATTAGCATCAGGCTTAAATAACGCGTTATTTACAAGTTATGTAATGGATATTTCACCTTATGAAAGATCTGTTACATCAGGTGTTTATAACTTCGTTCGTTGGTTAGGGGGCGCGATTGCTCCAATTTTATCAGGAGTCATCGGTCATACAGTTTCACCACAAAGTCCGTTTTTAGTCGGTGGAATTGTTGTGTTAGTTGGTTGCGTAATGATCTTAATTCCGATTCGTAAACCGGTAGAAATAGAGACAAAAACCCTTTCTTAAGAAAGGGTTTTCTTTCCTATTGCAGAGCAATCCCTTTTCACATATATGTTAGAACCCTCTGACTAAAATATATTTTCGGTATTTTTGTACTTTTAACTATACTTTTTGGATGTTTTGTTTTATTTTTGTTAGGGGACATTAATGATGTCCCTATTATAAATTTGCATTGAAAGGCGTGATTGTACGATGGAACTATGGTTCACTGAAAAACAAACAAAGCATTTTGGAATTACGGCGCGTATTAACCGCACATTACATACGGAGCAAACAGAATTCCAAAAACTTGATATGGTTGAAACGGAAGAGTTCGGAAACATGCTTATTTTAGATGGCATGGTTATGACAACAGAAAAGGACGAGTTCGTTTATCATGAAATGGTAGCGCACGTACCTTTATTTACACATCCAAACCCTGAAAACGTATTAGTAGTAGGCGGTGGCGATGGTGGTGTTATTCGTGAAGTATTAAAACACCCAAGCGTAAAGAAAGCAACACTTGTTGAAATTGATGGAAAAGTAATTGAGTACTCTAAACAATACTTACCATCAATTGCAGGCGCATTAGATGATGAGCGTGTAGAAGTAAAAGTAGGAGACGGTTTCCTACACATCGCAGAAAGCGAAAATGAATATGACGTAATTATGGTAGATTCTACTGAGCCAGTAGGCCCAGCAGTAAACCTATTTACAAAAGGCTTCTACGCTGGAATTTCTAAAGCGTTAAAAGAAGATGGTATTTTCGTTGCTCAAACGGACAACCCTTGGTTTACACCAGAACTAATTACAACTGTGTTTAAAGACGTAAAAGAGATTTTCCCAATTACTCGTCTATACACAGCAAACATTCCGACGTATCCAAGTGGACTTTGGACGTTCACAATCGGATCTAAAAAACATGATCCATTAGAAGTAAGTGAAGAGCGTTTCCATGAAATCGAAACGAAATATTACACAAAAGAATTACACACTGCAGCATTCGCATTACCGAAATTTGTTGGCGATTTAATTAAGTAAGAGCGTTAAATTGAAATAAATAAAGTGTAAGTAACTCATTTAAGGTGTTTGTCTAGAAGGCTTGAACATGCTAGTTACTTACACTGCTACAAATGAAGTAGTCTTCTTGTGATAACAAGAAGGCCCAGGTAAATCGAGAAAGAGGAGCAATGCGCTCCAAATTTGAGAAATAGTGAAAGGTTGGGATACCTTAAGTTCCACATAAGGAGGAAAAGAATATGCGTTTTGATGAAGCTTATTCAGGTAAAGTATTTATTAAAAGTCATCCAAGTTTTGAAGAGTCAAAGGCAGTTATTTACGGGATGCCTATGGATTGGACAGTAAGTTTCCGTCCAGGATCTCGCTTTGGCCCTGCACGTATTCGTGAAGTATCAATCGGTCTTGAAGAATATAGTCCGTATTTAGATCGTGAACTAGAAGAGATAAAATATTTTGATGCGGGTGATATCCCATTACCATTTGGGAATCCACAGCGCAGCATAGACATGATTGAAGAATATGTAACAAAACTATTAGATGCCGGTAAGTTTCCACTAGGTCTCGGCGGAGAGCACTTAGTGTCTTGGCCAATTTTTAAGGCAATGGCAAAAAAATATCCGGATTTAGCAATCATCCATATGGATGCTCATACTGATTTACGTGAGTCATATGAAGGAGAGCCTTTATCCCACTCTACACCAATTCGTAAAGTGTGCGATTTAATTGGTCCGGAAAACGTATATTCTTTCGGTATTCGTTCTGGAATGAAGGAAGAATTCGAATGGGCAAAAGAAGTAGGTATGAACTTATATAAATTTGACGTATTAGAACCGTTAAAGGAAGTATTACCGAAACTTGCAGGACGCCCAGTCTATGTCACAATTGACATCGACGTATTAGACCCAGCTCACGCTCCTGGAACAGGAACATTAGAAGCTGGAGGTATCACATCTAAAGAACTATTAGAGTCCATCGTAGCAATTGCAAATTCAAATATAAAAGTAGTCGGAGCAGACTTAGTAGAAGTAGCTCCAGTCTACGATCATAGTGATCAAACACCAATCGCAGCAAGCAAATTCGTGCGGGAAATGCTGCTCGGTTGGGTTAAATAAAAGCGTAGGCAGCTCGCTCAGAATCGCAGGTCATTGGAACGCTCGACCGAGAAGCGCTTTTGGCTTCGAACGAGAGTGTGAAATGGCCGGGGATTCTAGTCGCTGTAGCTGGATAAAGTAAAAGTGAAGCCGACTCAAAAAGTGTTTTGAGCCGGCTTCTTTTATTAATAGGTAGGTTATTATTGTCTTATTTAGTAGTTAAGTCGATATACGCGGAGTTGTGTTCAATATAATTTCACTTACCGTCACGCGACATAAAAAAGAGCTATTCTCAAACGATGAGAATAGCTCCCTTTCTTTACGCAACTTTCTCTTCCGAAGTAATTCCGCGAATTTCATCAGCAGAACGGATTGGATATTTGCGGAACACAATGGAACCGACGTATCCAACAATAGTGGTAACGATTCCACATAATACGGCAGCAATCGTTACTTTTATTACATCATTAAATCCGAACAGTACGAGAAGTCCTGGAATTGGTGATGCTGTCCCTGGTGCATTATTAACGAGCTGGAACAGCGACGTAATAATACCGGCAAGCGCACCGCCAACAAAGTTTGTCATATAGATAGGAATTGGATTTGCTGAGACAACATCGGCCTGTGTTAACGGCTCAATTGCCACGGCGATTGTATCTTTCTTTGAACAGATTTTTAGTCGTTTAAAGAAAATGAAGTTCATTGGGGCAGAAGCTGCTACGGCAAGACTACCAATTGCCATTGGTAAACCAGTTAATCCAAGCATTGCAGTTAGTGCCATAGAACTTAATGGAGATGTAGAAATAACTGTTATTAATCCACCAAGCATAATACCCATAATGATAGGACTTTCTGTAGTTGCAACTGAAATCATAGAACCGATTTTACCGAGTGTTGCGTTAACGAGTGGATCCATAAGCATGGCCATTCCACGTGAAATTGGTGCGGCAATACATAGGATTGCTAAAAATTCTACACCAGCTGGTAATTTCTTTTCGAGAAATTTCACGACGAAAGCACAAACGTATCCAGCGAAAAATCCTGGTAAAATACCGAATCCACTAGTAGCTATACCGATTAAAACAGCGTATACGGGTGAAACACCGATTGCTAATGCGACTAAAATTGCCGCTGCGACACCGCTCATACTACCAGAAGCTTCCCCTACTGATTGTAAAAAGTCATTATGAAACATTTCTCCACCAATATAACGGTGAAATGCTTCAATAAGAAAACTTGCGATTGCTGCATTAGCTAAAGCGCCCATTGCTTTCATTCCGTAAGGCGCACGGTAACTGAAAAGTGTAAATAGACAAAGTACAACAAGTAATAGTGCTAAACCTTGCAAGATAGCCATTTGAAAACTGTCTCCTTTGATTTTTGTAATAAAAATTTGTATCATTCAATAATAATATAAAAGTTTGTTAAACGGAAAAATTTTTTATTGGGAAATTGCTGTAAGGTGAAAAACTCTTACAATAATGTAAGGAAAGTGTAAGGCATTTCGATAGAGTATAGTATGCCTTTTTTCGTATAATACAGGTATAGACATACGGCTAGTGAGAAAGCAGTGCAAACAGGAGGCGCATTTATGAAATTGGTAATTAAAGTTTTAGCTGTGTTCGCCATTATTTTAGGTGGAACAGCATATTATTTAAACACGAAAACAGAAGGTGTGCATGCTTTTGTAGACAACTTCTTTTCAAATAAAGAAATACAAGATTATTATGCTGTTATAGATAAAAGTGAGAAAAAAGACGATGAATATTTGTATACATTTAAAGGGTATACAGAAGATGGAAAGTTACAAGTTATTAAAAGAATGGTGAACCGTGAATTGCATACGGGTGCTTTTATAAAAATTTATGCAAAAGGTATGCAGGGAAAAGGATGGGCTGAAATCTCGAAAGAATCAATCCCGCAAAAAGCGTTGCAAAAAATAGAAAAACCATAAAAGGAGCGAATCGTTCGCTCCTTTTTTAGTGCGTTAAAATGGTGATAGCTGAACTTTCTTTATTAGAAATGATTTTTGCCCTTCCGCCAATTGGGAAAGTAAAGATTGGAGTTGTATGTCCGAAACTGGCATTCGCAATAATAGGGATATGAGCAAGTTCAGGCTTTGAAGCAATCATTTCTTGAATGTCCTCTATCATACATTCTGCTCCTTTTTGCATTCGTCCTATAAGAATGCCTTTTACATGTTCAAAGTCAGGTTGCTGCATAAGAGAATGTAAATATCGATCAAAAGTTTTTAGGGTAGATTTTCCTGTTAAACTATCCTCTTCAAGAAATAAAATTTTGCCCTGTAAGCTTGGCATATATGGTGTACCTTGCAGTAAATTAAATGTGCTCATATTGCCACCAATAATATCTCCCATCGCTTCCCCTTCTTGAATTGAAACATATCCTTCATTTTTAATAAATTCTCGATTTTCTTGATCCATATACCAAGAGTCATCGCTCCAAGTTTCAGCTGGTAGTATTTCAATAGGTTCATGAGAAGTTAAGCACTTTAAAAAGTAATCGGTCGTATAATCGAGCCCTTTCTCCATTCCAAATGAAGAGAAGTGAGGACCTGAATATGTAACTAAGCCTGTTTTAGCATAAATCGCGTTACTTAAAGCGGTAATATCAGAATAACCGCAGAAAATTTTCGGATTTTCTCGAATTAAATCATAATCGAGACGTTTCAATAAACCATTAGAGTTGTATCCGCCAAGTGTCGTCAAAATAGCTTTTACATTAGGATCTCTAAATGCTTCGTGGAGGTCTTGAACTCGTGAAGAAATAGAAGAGGAAGCGAATCGATCTATCTCATCAGCATATTTTGAGAATGTAACTTGAAAGCCTATGTCGGTTAATCTTTTTATAGCAAGGTCTCTGTTTTCATTTGAGACAATACTTAAACTACAAGATGGTGAAATAACCCTTATTTCATCACCTTTTTTTAATTTTGTTGGTAGCACCAAATTCACCCCTTGAAATGAAAGAATATTTAGATTTAAAAAATATTTTAACATATGAAATAAAGTGAAGGTGAATTATTTTTTGAAAAGGAGTTTTCCTGATTTTTCAGCAGACAGACAGAGTCTTTTTTTGATATGATAGGAAAAGTGATTTATTATAAGTAGTATTTAATATCTATAACATTTGAAGGGTGTGCAAGACGTGAAGAAACAACTTGCAGGCTTGCCGGTACACGTTCATTTCGTAACAGAAATCCGTGAAGGGGCGAGGAAGGAAACCGTTGCTTTTGAAGCAAATGGTCAATACTATGTAAAAGGTCAAGGTACATATATAACATTCCAAGAGCCGAACGAACAAGGCGAAGTGAAAACAATTATTAAAATTCAAGATGAACAAGTTCTCATTATGCGTTCAGGTGCTATTTCTATGCGTCAGACGCATGTGAAAGGTGAATGGACAACTGGTACGTATACGAGTGAACTTGGTACGTTTGCATTGCAAACGAAAACTGATAACGTTCTTTTTAAATGGTCGGATGAAAAGAAAAAAGGACAACTCTTCTTAACGTACGCATTGCTTCTAAGTGAACAAGAAGCTGGCAGATATACAATTACACTTAATTTGAAGGAGGCAAAATAATGAATTCTTTAGAACAAGTAAAAGGATTGATTAAAGAAGAAATTCAAGCTGCTGTATTAAAGGCAGAACTAGCGACAGAAGAACAAATTCCAAACGTTGTATTAGAATCTCCAAAAGATAAAACAAATGGTGACTTCTCTACAAATATGGCAATGCAACTTGCACGCGTTGCGAAAAAAGCACCTCGTATGATTGCAGAAGACTTAGTTGCAAGCTTCGATAAAGCAAAAGCTTCTATTGAAAAAATTGAAATCGCTGGTCCTGGTTTCATTAACTTCTACATGGATAATAGCTACTTAACAGACTTAATCCCAACAATCGTCAACGCTGGTGAAGCATACGGTGAAACGAATACTGGTAAAGGTGAAAAAGTACAAATTGAGTTCGTATCTGCGAATCCAACAGGTGATCTTCACTTAGGACATGCACGTGGTGCGGCAGTAGGTGACACTTTATGTAACGTATTAGCAAAAGCAGGATATGATGTATCTCGTGAGTACTACATTAATGATGCTGGTAACCAAATTCATAACTTAGCTCTTTCTGTTGAAGCTCGTTACATGCAAGCTTTAGGTTTAGAGAAAGAAATGCCAGAAGACGGTTACCATGGTGCGGACATCATTGGAATCGGTAAACGCTTAGCTGAAGAGTTTGGCGATCGTTATGCAAAAGCTGATGCAGAAGAAAGCTATGAATTCTATCGTTCATACGGTTTAAAATATGAGTTAGCAAAACTTCAAAAAGATTTAGCAAGCTTCCGTGTTAACTTCGATGTGTGGTTCTCAGAAACATCATTATACAAAAACGGAAAAATTGATCAGGCTCTTGCTGTATTAAAAGAGCGTGACGAAATCTTTGAAGAAGGCGGAGCAACTTGGTTCCGTTCAATGACTTACGGTGACGACAAAAACCGTGTATTAATTAAAAATGACGGTTCTTACACATACTTAACGCCAGATATCGCTTATCACCGTGATAAATTAGAGCGTGGTTTCGATAAGCTAATCAACATTTGGGGTGCTGACCACCACGGTTACATTCCTCGTATGAAAGCTGCTATTCAAGCACTAGGTTACGATAAAGAAACACTTGAAGTAGAAATCATCCAAATGGTACAACTGTACCAAAATGGTGAAAAAATGAAAATGAGTAAGCGTACAGGTAAAGCAGTTACACTTCGTGAGCTTATGGAAGAAGTAGGCGTGGACGCAATGCGATACTTCTTCGCAATGCGTAGCGGTGATTCTCATTTAGACTTCGATATGGACTTAGCTGTATCAAAATCTAATGAAAACCCAGTATACTATGCACAATATGCACATGCTCGTGTATGCAGTATCCTTCGTCAAGGTGAAGAGTTAGGATTAGCTACAGGCGGAGATGTAAATTACAAACTTGTTACTTCTGAGAAAGAAGTAGAGTTACTGAAAAAACTTGGTGAATTCCCGGCTGTAGTTGCGGATGCAGCGCAAAAACGTTTGCCACACCGCATTACAAGCTATGCATTTGAATTAGCAGCAGCATTACACAGCTTCTACAATGCAGAAAAAGTATTAAACCAAGATAACTTAGAATTAAGTAAAGCTCGTTACGAATTAATGAAAGCAGTACGCACGACACTGCAAAATGCATTAGCAATCGTAGGAGTATCTGCACCAGAAAAAATGTAATAAAGAAAAGCGGAGCCGACTGTTTAGTCCCAAAGGCTAAGGTTCTTAGACGGAAGGGATTAGGAGGCAGAGCTCGCTTTAAATAAAAGGCAATCACACGATGTTGTGATTGCCTTTTTGTATGGAGATAATAAAAAAATTATCAAACAAAAGGAGAATTTGCGTCGTCTTATATAAATGACAGGGGGGTTAAGATGGAAGAAAAGGTAGAAGAATTAATTGATATATATATAAGCAAATATATTCCCTATGCTATAAATTAGCGAAAACGAAAGACAAGGGGAAGGGATAAAAGAGTTGAAGGAGATCTGTGAATCGAAAAAAGGTGTTTTTACAGTTACATTAAAAGCAAATGAAAAGTATGTGTTTAATATAAGTGGTGTAATGGTGAAAGATGGATTTGTAAAAGTAAATTGGAAAGAGAAATAAAAGAGGCCCTGTAAAGGACCTCTTTTCTATTGAATAGTATAAGTAACAGAAAAGCTAACAGGACTATAGTAAACGTAAGGTGCATGAAATTGAACGTACATATTTCCATCTGTTTTTGCAGTGAAAATTCGGCCGTAACCATCAGAATAACGCCCAATAAGGTTATGATTTGAGTCATAAACACTGTAACTAGGAGTTTTGCTGTTAGGTTGAATTGTTAGCTCTTGTCCCTTTTGAAGGAAAATAGGTTCTTGTTCAGAACTAGCTCCAGTTTGCAAAGAATAAAATTTTGTAAAGCTTTGTTCTTGAGCGGCAGCAGCGACTTTTGTTTCAGGAATAAACGCGGTAGCGCCAGTAATTCCTGTTAAAGTTAATGCGCCGGCTAAAATCATATTTTTCATAGTAGAAAAGCCTCCTTATTAGTTGTAATCATTTTTGTTACAGTTAATATTGTATACGATAATGAATAGGAAAAAATATGCTTTTATGCATATATATTTTTTCTCAATAAAAGACCACTAATTAAATCAGTGGTCTTTTAAATGATTAAGCAGCTTTTTGTTCAGTTTGAGCAACAGGTTTTTGAAGGGTGTTATAAACACCAGTTCCGATAACTTCTAATGCCATTTTCATACGTTCTGGTGAAATGTTCTCAAATACATTATCTTGAGGCGTGTGATATACCTTTTCGATATGATAGATTAATGGATTCCAACTATCGACACCCATCCAAATAAATAGTGCAGAAGGAATACCCACTTCAGCAAATGGTACGTGATCACTAGAGCCGAATTTTCCTTGAAGAACGAGATCATTATTTAATTGTTTACCTGCTTGTAAGGCAGCATCTGTTACAAGGTTCGTTGATCCATCAGGAGTCATTGCATATAAATTCTTTGCTTTATCATAATTTGTTGCAACCATGTCTGCGTTAAAGACACCTAAAATTCGATCACGTTCTTTTTGGGACAGACTATTAACATAATAATCAGAGCCAAGTAAGCCAGTTTCTTCAGAACCAAAAGCAATAAAACGAATTTCTTTATCAGTTTCTACATTTTGAAAAGCACGAGCTAATTCTAATACTAATCCTGTACCAGAAGCATTGTCATTTGCCCCAGGTGCTCCAACGACACTATCATAGTGTGAACTTACAACAACAGCTTTTTCATTACCTGTACTATTTTTTGGTTTCTTTTTAGCGATGACATTTAAGGATGTTAAATTAGATTCATGTCTCGCTTTTAGGGAAAGAATTGTTGTCTCTTTTTTAGCGATTTCTTCTTTAAATGCATTTCCTTGAGCATAAGCAAGACCGAAGACAGGGATAGCCTGTTTTTTAGCTAAGCGAGGATTGAAAGTTTGTCCATAGTTTCCGCGTCCGCCAATTAAGCTGTATAAAAGAACACCTTTTGCCCCTTTACTAACAGCATTTTCAACCTGTTTATTATAATCTGCTACTGTTGCACCTCTTTCGAATAAAACAATTTTTCCGTTTACCTCATTTGGAATATCGTCTAATTTTGTACCACCTTGAACAAAGATAAGCGGAGCTGTAACAGCTTCTGTAGAAATTAGTGCATTTGGAGCAGCACCAGCTTGCCAATTACGCTTTGTCCCTAATGGTGATTCGATAAATCCAACGTATTGATCCGGCACTTGAAAGGGCTGATACTCTACTTCATATCCCATTGATTTAAGCTTCATACCAACATAGCGAGAAGCCCATTCTTCTGATTTTGTACCACCCGGACGGGGACCGATTGTTTCGGATAAGAAACGGATATGCTCGATGGCGCGGTTTGCATCAACTTGTTTTGTAATAGGTGGAGTCTGTGTAATTTCTGACGTGGAATCAGCTTTTGCTTGCCCGATTGGAGCTAAGCTAACGGCGAGTGATACAGCAAGCAAGGAGCTTACTATTTTTTGTTTCAGTGATTTTCTCATTTTTTCCTCTCCCATTCTTCTATTCTCTCTGACTGACAAAAGAAGACGGATAACGACTATATCCCGCATTAACGGGCAGTAAAACCCCCATCTCAAAATTCGGCTGTAAAGCAAAGAAGTTAGATGGGAGATCAACTGCCCGTAAAAGCCCGATTGGTTCAACTAATAATCAATGAGGGATGGAAAAAACCCTCACTGATTAAAGTTTCACTTTATCTTACCTTTATATATCTGAATTTTCAATAAATATATGTTGAGAAATAAAAAACGCTATATGCACATTTGCATATTTTCAGCGGATGTATGTATGCTATCATTTTAAATGAAGGTTCGCTTTCTGTTCTGAAGGCTCCTACATTGCATGAATCTAGTGTACCCAAACTTTAGATTATGTAGGGAAAAGGGATCCGTTATAGGGTTTCTTTTCTTTTGTTTTGTTTCAATCATGTGATGGTAACTATGTTTCCGCATTTCATAATTGTCATCAGTGATATATGTAAGGCATCCATATGAAAATACGAGGCTGTTCAAGAGTTTTCCGTACTTTTGGACAGCCTCACCCCGTTAAAAAGACGATACTTTGTGTATCGTCTTTTTTGCACAAAAAAAACAGCCAATCAACTAATAAATTGATTGGCTGTAAAACATATTATTTATAATGTTTTTTACGTTTTGTGGCTAAAATACTTAACAATCCAGCTAGTAGAAGAACGATACCTGCTGCTTGTGTATGATCTTCTTTATGACCTGTATTTGGAAGTTTTTTATCTATATTTCGATCATCTTGCTGTTTGTTTGTCTGTGTTTCAGGATTTTCTTTTTCTAGTTCCTCGGAAGTTTCTTTTCCTGGTTTCTCCTCTTTATTTGGAGGAGTAATTGGTTTATCATCTCCACCTGGTGAAGATTCGATCTTCTTATTTGAAACTGTAATTTGTAGTGGTGTAGCTTGAGCTTTTTCAATTGTAAAGCTTATCGGTGAAGCATCTAATTGATAGCCTTCAGGAGCCGTTGTTTCCACTAATTGATAATTACCAGGTTTTAAATCATTTACGATTAATTTACCGTGTTGGTCTGTTTTTAGGCCTTCTCGGATTATTTTTCCATCGTGGTCTAAGATATTGAAAATGGCACCTTCAAGTGTTCCACGGTGATCAATATCAACTTTAGTTAACTCAATTGAACCTGTTGTTAAGCTATTTAAAGCTTTAACAGAGGTAACCCCAGATTGTCCCTTCGTAATTATGAAAGGAATTGGCTTAGCACTTAAATCATAGCCAGTAGGAGCTTTCGTTTCAACGAACTGATAGTCTCCTGGACGTAAATCAGAAACGCTAATTTTTCCATCTTTATCAGTAGTTAAATTAGAACGAACATCATTGCCGCTTTGATCAACGATTTTAAAGATAGCACCTTCAAGAGTAGAGTTGTCAACGTCATCGACTTTAGTTAATTCAACAGCGCCCTTCGTTAAGCTATTTGTAGCAGTAACAGAAGCTTTAGCCGTTTGACTCTTTTCAACAGTAAACTTGATAGGGTTTTGATTTAAGTCGTAATGAGTAGGAGCCTTTGTTTCAACGAATTGATAGTCTCCTGGACGTAAATCAGAAACGCTAATTTTTCCATCTTTATCAGTAGTTAAATTAGAACGCACGTTGTTGCCGTTCATATCAATGATTTTAAATACTGCGTCTTTAAGAGCAGTACCATCAACATCATCCACTTTAGAAAGTTCAACAGCGCCTTTCGTTAAGCTATTCGTAGCTGTAACGGAAGCGATTTTTTCTTGCCCTTTTTTAACTGTGAACTTAATAGGTGTTTCGTTTAAGTCATAATGAGTAGGAGCTTTTGTTTCGATAAACTCATAGTCTCCTGGTGGTAATTCATCCACAACTAAACGGCCGTTTTTATCAGTAGTTAAATCAGTACGGACGTCGTGTCCATCCTTATTAACAATTTTAAATACGGCACCTTCAAGTGTTGTGTTTTCTTCAACATCATCCACTTTAATTAACTCCACACTACCTTTCGTTAAGCTGTTCGTAGCTGTAACGTAGACATGTTTTGTTTGACTTCTTTCAATTGTGAACTTAATCGGATCTTCATTTAAGTCATAATGAGTAGGAGCTTTCGTTTCAATAAATTGATAGTCTCCAGGTTGTAAGTCTTTAGCGATGATTTTTCCATCTTTATCGGTAACTAAATTTGTACGAATATCGTTACCGTTCATATCAGTAATTTTAAATACTGCACCTTCAAGTAGTTCTTTCGCATCTAAAGAGTCAACTTTCGTTAATTCCACGCCACCCTTAGTTAAGCTATTTTTAGCAGTAACAGAAACTTGAGTTGATTGGCTTTTCTCGATAGTGAAAGGAATCGGTGTTTTATTTAAATCATAATCTTTAGGAGCTGTCGTTTCTACGAATTGATAATCTCCCGGTCGTAAATTGGAAGCAGAAACTTTCCCGTGTTCATCAGTAGTTAAATTCGTGCGAACAACTTTACCTTTCGCATCAATGATGTTAAATACCGCATCAGAAAGTTTTGTATCTGGGTTTACATCATCTACTTTAATTAACTCTACAGCACCTTCAGTTAAGCTGTTAGTAGCAGTAACTTGCAGCTGTTCTTTTTGGCTTTTCTTAACTGCAAATTTAATTGGTGTATCATTTAATTTATAGTGTTCAGGAGCTTTCGTTTCAATAAACTGGTAGTCTCCCGGACGTAAATCAGGAACAGCAACTTTACCATATGCATCTGTCGTAAGATCAGTGCGAACATCATTACCGTTCATATCAACAATTTTAAATACAGCACCTTTAAGGACAGTACCATCAATATCATCTACTTTAGAAAGCTGGACTGCACCTTTCGTTAAACTGTTTTTAGCGGTAACAGAAATAGGTTCAGCTTGTCCTTTTTCGATTGTGAATGGAATTGGTTCTTTATTTAAATCGTAGTGTTTCGGCGCTGTTGTCTCGATGAATTGATAATCACCAGGACGCAGGTCAGAAACGCTAATTTTACCTTGTTGATTCGTGATAAGATCTTTGCGAATCACATCGCCATTCATATTAACAATTTTAAATACAGCGCCCTCAAGAGTAGTGCCATCGACGTCATCCACTTTAGAAAGTTCCACACCGCCTTTTGTTAAGCTATTTTTCATAGTAACAGTAGCGATACTTACTTGGCTTTTCTCAATTGTAAATACGATAGGTTTTTTATCTAAATCGTAATGTTTAGGGGCTGTTGTTTCAACAAATTGATACGTGCCAGGACGTAGGTTCTCAACAACGATTTTTCCTTCACCGTTTGTTTTTAAATCTGTTTTAAGTAATTTGCCATTTTGATCTAGTAAATTAAATACAGCATCGGCAAGTTTTGTTTGATCGTTTAAATCATCAACTTTAATTAATTCGATGCTACCTTGTTTTAAACTATTTTTAGCAGTTAAAGAAATAGCTTTTTTCTGTCCTTTTTCAATAGTGAAACCAATAGGCGTTTCATCTAAAACGTAATGCTTTGGAGCTTTCGTTTCGATGAATTGGTAATCACCGGGACGTAGGTCGTTAATTTCGATCTTCCCTTTACCATTTGTAACAAGGTCTTTATGAATTACAGTACCATTCATATCAACAATGTTAAATACTGCACCTTCAAGGGTAGTGTCATCGATGTTATCCACTTTAGAAAGTTCCACTGCACCTTTTGTTAGAGCATTTTTAGCTGTAACATGAAGAATTTCAGTTTGGCTTTTCCTAATTGTAAATTCAATCGGTTTTTTATTTAAATCGTAATGTTCAGGAGCTATTGTTTCCACGAATTGATACGTACCAGGACGTAGATTTTCAACAACAATTTTTCCTTCATCATTTGTTTTTAAGCCTTCTTCAACTAGTTCTCCGTCTGCATCTAATAAATTAAATACAGCGTTAGCAAGTTTTGTATCGATATCAATATCGTCAATTTTAGTTAATTCAACGCTACCTTTTGTTAAAGTGTTCTTACCTGTAACAGTAATCTTTTTCGTTTGACTTCTTTCAATTGTAAATGGAATCGGTGTTTCGTCTAACACATAGTGCTCAGGAGCCTTTGTTTCAATAAATTGATAGTCTCCCGGACGTAAATCAGAAACAGAAATTTCGCCGTTGTCGTCTGTAAAAAGGTTTGTATGAACTTCCTTACCGTCCATGTCAACGATTTTAAAGATTGCGCCTTTCAGCATCGTACGATCGATGTCATCGATTTTTGTTAAAGTGACAGCACCTTTCGTTAAGCTGTTTTTAGCAGTAACGGTAATATTTTCTTTTTGACTTTTTCCGATAGTGAACGGAATAGGGTCTTTGCTTAAGTCATAGTCTTTTGGAGCTTTTACTTCAATAAATTGATAATCTCCCGGACGTAAATCAGAAGCGGTAACTATACCGTTCTCATCAGTCGTTAAGCCTTTGCGAATTACTTTTTTAGTGTCATGAGCGTCAACGATTATAAATTCCGCACCTTCAAGTGTAGTGCCATCAACGTCATCTACTTTTGTTAAAGTGACGCCACCTGTAAGTAAACTATTTTTTACAGTAACAGGGATAGGAAGATCTTCCTTGCTACCTTTTTTAATCGTGAACTTAATAGGTGTTTGATCTAATTTATAATGTTCAGGGGCTGCGGTTTCAATAAATTGATAATCCCCTGGTGCTAAATCAGGAATAACTAATATTCCGTGTTCATCTGTTGTTAAATCTTTCATAATTTCCTTGCCAGTTGCGTCTTGTAATGTGAATACCGCACCAGCAAGAGTTATATTGCTTTCCACATCATCTTCTTTAATTAGTTTGACTTTACCTTTCGTCAAGCTATTTTTAAATGTAAGTGGAAGGAGTTCTTTTTGACTCTTTTCAATTGTAAATTCAATAGGCTCTATATTTACATCGTAGTAAATAGGAGCTTTTGTTTCGACAATTTTGTATTTGCCAGGACGTAAATCTTTTACTACTAATTTTCCCTCTTTATCAGTAGTAAGGTTTGTATGAACGTCTTCATCTTTGTCGTTAACGATTTTAAATACGGCATCTTCAAGTTTTTCTTTATCGTTTAAAGAATCTACTTTCGTTAATTCGATACCGCCTTTAGTTAAGCTGTTTGTAGCTGTAATAGATTTTGTAGCAGTTTGACTTTTCTCGATAGTGAAATCAATCGGTTTCTTGTTTAAATCATAGTGTTCAGGAGCTTTTGTTTCGATGAACTGATATTTACTAGGACGTAGTCCAGAAACAGCTATTTTACCTTCTTTGTTAGTAATAAGGTTCATATGAACATCTTTTCCGTTTTCGTCAACGATCTTGAAGACTGCTCCTTCAAGAGCATTTCCATCCACATCATCCACTTTTAATAGTTCAACATTACCCGGTACTAAACGATTTTCTGCTGTAACAGTGATGATTTCTTTTTGGCCCTTCTCAATTGTGAAGTTGATAGGTTCTGTGCTTAGTTTATAATGCTCAGGAGCCTGTGTTTCAACAAATTGATATTTGCCAGGACGTAAATCAGAAACCTTAATTTTCCCTTCAGCATCTGTAGTTAAGTCAGTATGAACATCTTTTCCGTGTTCGTCAATAACCTTGAAGACTGCACCTTCTAGAGATTCTTTCTTATCAACGTTATCAACTTTTACTAATTCAGCGTCACCTTTCGTTAAACTGTTCTTTGCAGTAACAGAAACGAAGGAGGTTTGACTTTTTTCAATAGTGAAATCAATCTGTTCTTTATTTAATTCATAGTACTTAGGAGCTTCTGTTTCGATAAATTTATATTTACCAGGCTCTAAGTTTTTAACGATTAACTTTCCATCTGATCCTGTTTTTAAGTTTTGTTGAATTGTATCGCCTTTTTCATTGACTATTTTAAATACCGCACCTTCAAGAGTTACATTTTCTTCAACGTCGTCAACTTTCGTTAAAGTGACGCCACCCTTAATTAGGTTATTTTCTGCTTTGACAGATACCGCCTTTGTTTGTCCTTTTTCAATTTCAAACTTAATAGGTGTCGGGTCTGTAACGTAATGAAGAGGAGCTTGTGTCTCAACAAATTGATATTTGCCAGGACGTAAGTCTTTTACTTCAATATATCCATCTTTATTTGTTGTTAATTGTTCATAGCCAGGGATTACTTTACCTTTTTCGTCTTGTAAGCTAAAAATGGCACCTTCAAGAAGTTTCTTATTCTCATCAAATTTCGTTAAGATGACTGAACCCTTCTTCAGACTATTTTTAGCAGTTACATTAATTACTGTTGTTTGATCTTCTGAGACAGTAAACCAGATTGGTTGGCTATTTAGATCATAATGAACTGGAGCTTCGATTTCTTTTAATTGATAAGTTCCAGGTTTCAATGGATCTACAGTAATTTGTCCATTTTCATTAGTTGTTAATTTTTCGTAGCCAGGAATTACTTTGTTATTTCTATCTAGTAAGGCGAAAACTGCACCTTTAAGTGTTTCGTTATTGTTCAGGTCATCAACCTTTGTAAGCACAGCTTTACCAACGAATTTCTTATTGCTAAGTTTGTATGTTGTCGTTTCTTGTGAACCAAGTTCAACAAGTCTGCCTTGCTTTAGATCCCAGCTAATTACATAGCCTGCTGGGGCCTTCGTTTCTTTTAATAAATATTTATCGCGTTTTAAGTTATTAAACTTAGCGATACCGTCTTTGTCTGTTGTTATTTTACGGATAACGGTTTTCCCTGTACGATCGTATAAAGTAAATTCTGCTCCGGCCAATGGTGCGTTCTTATTGTCGTTATCTACCTTTATAATTTCAAGGTTTCCGCGGCCTTTAGTAGCAGAGCCCCCACCGGAACCGGAAGACATTCGAACTTCAATCGTTTCAGTAGTTTCAGTATTTTTTACTGTTAAACTATTACCTGCGATTTTTGCTTTATTACTCACTTTTTCTTTATCGTCTGCATTAATAAATGAGCGGTATTCTAAAATATAAGCTCGATCAATTTTTTTCAAGAAGGCAATTTCGAAATGTTGCTTTCCGGTCTTATTGTCTGTTGTGATCGTTAACTTATAGTCTGTTCCTTTTTTTAATTCATTTGCTGTATCTTTTGTTAAATTTCCATATGGATCAACAGTAGTCGGGTATAAGTGGAATGAATCTTCCACAAGCACTTGATTATCTGTTGGATCGTCTGTTACAAACGCGTCTGCGATGGTTGATTGGCTTTCATTAATTGCGATACTCCAATTAATATAGTTGTCGTCTTGTACAGCTTTTTTTGTGACGAAGCTGCCACCTTTATTTACTTGAGCATCACCTTTAAGAGTGTTAACAATTTTAGAGCCATCTTTTAAATCGGCCTCGTTGTTGTAGGTAGCTTGGATAAGCTCACCATCAAGGCTTGTTTTAAAGATAATATAATAAGGTGAATTAATTGATTGTTTGAAATGAACCTTTAGGGTGTTGTTATTTTTATCTGTAGGTTCTTCAAGTTCATATTGCTCAGTTGGTACAGCATTACCAGGTCTTGCATTATCCGGGCTTCCATTTAAAATCATGTCACGTACTTCAATGGATCCTGGTACTAACTTTTGTTTATCTTTTATTACGTCTATAACATAAGGATCTTTAATCTCAACATTATTATAATTGAAGCCTATTATCCAAGTAATTTCCTTTGTTTGGGCGTTATAAGAACCGTATTTATACCCATTCGCCTTTGTGAAAGTATCAGGATCAAAATTCGCTGCATCTTTATTTGATTGTGGCTTAGAATCGGTATCTATCCAAGATAAGTTACCTGTATTTTTAAATGAAGTTTGGCCACTTTCTAATTTTGTATAATCAAAGTCTGTAGTATATTTTACGACTAATGTCTTTGTCATATTAGACTGATATGTACCTATAAGAGTAATATTGAAACCTTTATCCGTCACATCTAAAACATAGTCAGTCCCAGCTTGAAGAGTATAATCTCCGTCTTTAATTTCTAGTTGCTTATCTTTTAATTGCAATCCACCATGATCAAAGGTATCCGTAATGGTCGCGTTGTTTAATGGATAGTTGTTATTATTTACTATAATTGTCCAAGTTGTTGTTTTGTCTTTGTAGTTTGTGTCAGCTTTATTATTAGATTTAATAATGTTTTGCTGCTTGAAGCTAGCCTCATTTTCTTTACTTGAACCATTATCTGCGGTAACTGTATTTTTGACTTTTCCATCTTTTATGACTTTATCAGTTGGCTTTGTTTTATAAGTGATTACATAAGCACTGTTAATATCTTCATTAAATTGTAAATCGAACCCATTGTTCTTTTTGTTTACAGTGTAATTATTAGCAGTATCACCAGTCACAAGTTTTCCTTTATCATCATAAGCAGCATTTTTTACGACAATAGAATTTTCATCAAGTTCATGTGTATTGTCAAAAATATCTTTTAAAAGCGCATCTGTTTTTTTGATATCTCTTTGATCGCCATTGTAAGTAATTGTCCATTCGATTGTTTGTGTCTTGGGATCATATTTACTTGTTTTATCTAAATGTGTACCACGAGATACAGTTACAGTGGCATTTGCTTTTTGTTGGGACTGATTATCGCTTGTTATCGTGACATCATTTCTGAAATTCGTTGCATTTTCATCGGTTATTTTTGTTGCATATTCAATTTGATACGCTTGATTGATTTTATCCTTAAAAGCAATCTCTAATTTTGAACCATCGGATGAAACGATTTTGTACTCACTTGGGTCAGCTTCCGCACCACGTTTTACGTTCCCGTTAATATCCACATCTAAATGATAAACTTTAATAGAGTCTTTATTTAGGCTTGTACCTTGTGGAATATTATCTTTGAAAACAGCGTTTGTAAGGGTATCCTTCGTTTTATTCATTTCTACTGTCCAATTAATTTCATTTGTATTAATTGGTCTATCAGGCAATCCTTTTTTGTTCGTAGCTGTTTCTATATTTGGTTTGAAATCAATTGTAATAGAAACATCTTTATCCTTAATTGGGAAAGGAATTTCCTGTGTTGTTGTCCCTTTGATTTCGTCTTTATTGAACTCTGTTTTTAATTTAAGATTACCAACAACATCTGGATGGGTTTCAACATATTCGTTAAATGTCATGGTGACTTTCCCATCTTTTGTAACGATAAATTCCCCAATCACATTATTTTTATCATCATATAAGGGGCTTTTAATTGTATTGTAAATCTTAAAATGTTTCGGAAGATCAAAAATATAGTAATCTCCACTTTTTACATTCATTGATTTTAACAGCTCCCATTCAAACTCAATGTTGGCAGGGGAATCTGTGCTCGGACGATTATCATCGTTATTAAATGGTTTCCCATCCTTGTCCGTCAATTTTACACTTGTTAAAATTTTCTCCGTTATTTGTTTGGGAGATGGATCCGGATTCTCAGTAGGGTTGTTAACTGACTCTTGTTCCGGATTCTCAGCAGGCTTGTTAGCTGTATTTTGTTCCGGATTCTCAGCAGTTTTGTTAGTTGGGTCTTGTTCTAGATTCTTAGCAGGTTTGTTAGCTGCGTTTTGTTCTGGATTTCCAGCAGGTTTGCTAGCTGTGTTTTGTTCTGGATTCTCAGCAGGTTTGTTAGCTGCATTTTGTTCCGGATTCTCAGTAGCAGGCTTAGCTGGATCTTGTTCTTGCTTCCCGGTAGCAGGTTTAGCTACATCTTTTTCAGCTTCTTTAACCGGTTGTTCTTTATCTTTAGTATCTTCCAATTGAACAGGAACGGATATAGAATGAATCATCGTACCTAAAGGAAAAGCAATTTGAACTGATTTTGTATCGGATTTTAAAGTTGGATTAAATACAGTTTCAAGTTTAATTTTACCTTTAGCATCTTTTGAAGTTTCTACTTGATCATTAAATATTAGTTTCAGTTTGTTATCTTTAGCTGTCACAAAATATTGACCAATATGTTTTTGATCAACCACCAAATCTCCTTGCGTATCTTTAGATACTTTTAATGCAAGTGGTATTTGAAGCACTGCTGTATCGTTTGCATGTAAAACTTGAGAATCTTTTATTGACCAAGCATATTCTAACTGAATGGTGGATCCTAACTTTATTAAGTTTTTAGGACTTAATGCTTCGTCAATAATATGACCAGTTGCATCTTTCATTTCAACAGTGTCAAATAAAGAAGTTTCCTTTAACGTTTCAGCTTTTGCTTGATTGTATGGGAAACTAATAAACTGTGAAAATAGTACAAATACAATTAAACATATATTTAAAAGTTTTTTCATTTTTCCTCCCTTGAACATTCATTTGTCCATTGGGGACTTATTCCATATGAACAAATGGAATATAAAAAAGCTATTTGTTTTTACTATCCCTCCGTTTCTATACACGTTCTCTGATAAAAACAAATTATGTTCAAAGTAATATTATGTATAACGTAAAACAAAATGCATATTCAAACAGTTATATGGAATGAAATATGCATAATTCGACAAAAAATGTCGAAAAAACACTGATAAAAGGAACGATATCAGCCCTTTATATGTGAGATGATTTTCATGTAAAGTTGGTAAAAAAGAATGGTTATAAAGGTAAGTTTTACGATACATGCTAACCAAAGTAATGTATCCCATTGTGAAGGCCAGTTTTTCGCCTTAAAGTTATGTGGAAATAAAAATCTAGATAGGGTTGATTTTGGTCAGGATGAAGACAATATGTACTTTGAACATAGTTATCTGTTTTGTCAAAAGAGAGTTGTACGCTTAGTGGACCGAAGTTTAGGTATTATTGTTCCTTACATATTAGACGAATATAAGGTGTTTAGAATATTCGACTAAATCATTTCTCCGGTCATTTTTGAAGTTATTTTACATAATAAAAAAGAAGGTATTTCAAACTATAGTGATATCATCTTTTGTTAAAGATAATGATGAATAACCTCCGCTAAAGATTATATACTTAAATGATAAAGAGTTCAATAACATTTCATATATTTTCCAAAAGTGAAAAAAACGACCGTTTTAGTAGAAGAAATCTACAAATCGATCGTTTTTTATTTTATATTTCTGTTAAAATAATCGGTTCACCGCGTGTTACGACAACTGTATGTTCACATTGTGCAACAAGGCTTTTGTCTGGTGTAACGAATGTCCAACCATCATCACCGCGCTCAATAATATGATCAGCTTTCATAGAAATAAATGGTTCTACAGCGATAACAAGGCCGTCTTTTAGAAGCGCATTATCCATTGGATCATAGTAGCTTAAAATGTGGTTTGGAGCTTCGTGTAAGCTAAGACCAATACCGTGACCAGTTAAGTTTTGAATAACGTTATATCCACTTTTATGTGCAAAGTTAGAAACAGCACGACCAATTTGATTTTGTTTTGAGCCAGCTTTTACTTTTTTCATTGCTTCCCAAAATGAGTCTACTGCTGCTTGGCAAAGTTTTTCTTTTTCTTCATCGTCGCCAAGAACAAATGAGATACCTGTATCTGCATAATATCCGTCAAGTGCGGCCGATACGTCTACGTTTACTAAATCGCCTTCTTTTAATACGCGATCGCTTGGAATGCCGTGAGCAACTTCTTCGTTTACACTAATGCAAGTTACACCTGGGAATTTATATTCTTTTTCAGGCGCTGAAATAGCACCGTGCTCATCTAATACTTTTTTACCAATTAAATCAAGCTCTTTCGTTGTCATACCTGGCTTCGCTTGCTTTTTCATTTCTTCGCGTGCAAGTGCAACGATGCGGCCGATTTTTCGTAAACCTTCTAAATCTTGTTCATTACGAATAATCATGAAAACCACTGTCCTTCCTCGAATATATGTCTTATCCGATTGTATCATGTTTATTTTGCTCCTGCTACTCGCGTGCGGTATGCGGGTTGATTCCTCTCATAAAGAATACATGACAATTGTCATATTGATGTCATGACGCATCATACTGTTTCCTAACTTTTCCAGAGCATACAATGTAAATATAAGAAACGGCGGGGGTGGAGAGATGGAAAAGATTATTGAAGTAAATGGTGTTTCTAAAACATTTAAACATAAAAAAGCAGTAAATAACGTTTCATTTCATGTAAATAAAGGGCAAATAGTAGCATTACTCGGTCCAAATGGTGCGGGGAAAACAACGACAATTTCAATGATGCTCGGATTAAAAGATCCGACAGAGGGGAATGTCTCTATATTTGGAAAGAGTCCGAAGCATAGAGATGTTCGTAATAGCCTTGGTGCGATGCTACAAGAAGTAAGTGTGATTGATAGTATCACGGTAGAAGAGGCAATTGAGTTATTCCGTAGTTATTATACGAATCCAGTAGCGAAAGAAACATTACTTCAGCTATCAAATTTAGAATCAGAGCGAAAGCAAAGATGTGAGAAATTATCGGGTGGCCAAAAGAGAAGGTTAAATTTTGCACTGGCACTTGCAGGAAATCCAGAGTTGTTATTTTTAGATGAACCAACTGTAGGGATGGATATTACGTCTCGAAAAACGTTTTGGGAAACGATTAGAAAATTAGCAAGTGAAGGGAAAACGATTATTTTAACAACACATTATTTAGAAGAAGCGGATGCGCTAGCGGATCGAATTTTATTATTTGCGAACGGAAAGATTATCGCAGATGGCACACCAGATGAGATGAAAGCGACGATTTCTAGAAAAACAATCTCGTTTTATTCGAAAGAGAAAATTCCTAAGAGTTTACTAAAGGAATTACCGCATGTAACAGAAGTACAGTCAAATGAAGGGCGCTTCACTTTAACGACGGAAGATACAGATGCCACTTTACAAGCAATTTATCAGAGGAATCTACCTGTAACAGACGTTTCAGTTGAACGTGGAAGCCTCGATGAAGCATTTGAACAGTTTGTTGCAAATCAGAAGGAGGGAATCGCATGAGATCATTATGGATGCAATGTAAAATAGAGGTTTTACGTACGTTCCGCAATAAATTATTCATCTTTTTCTCATTATTAATGCCAGTTATGTTTTATTACATCTTTACAAATGTTGTTCAAGTCCCGCAAAACGGAGATGCATGGAAAGCACATTATTTAATTTCAATGGCGACTTTCAGTATTGTAGGGACTGCCCTTTTTAGTTTCGGTGTGAGACTTTCTCAGGAAAAAGGGCAAGGATGGACACATTTGTTAAAAATTACACCGCTTCCAGAGGGGGCATATTTAGCAGCTAAAATTATTGCTCAAACAGTAGTGAATGCTTTTTCAATCTTAGTTATTTTTATGGCAGGAATATTAATTAATAATGTTGAGTTAACGATAGGTCAATGGATTGGTGCCGGATTATGGTTATTATTAGGCGTGACACCATTTTTAGCACTCGGAACAGTAATAGGTTCGATCAAAAAGGCGGATGCAGCTGCTGGCCTGGCTAATATTTTAAATATGAGCTTAGCGGTAGTTGGCGGATTATGGATGCCGATAGAAGTATTCCCAAAAGTATTAAGGTCTATTGGAGAATGGACACCGACATATCATTTTGGTAGTGGGGCATGGGATATTGTAGCTGGGAAGTCAGTTGGGTGGGAAAATATCGCGGTACTAGGAGGTTATTTCCTTATATTTGTTGTAGTATCAATATATATAAGGAAAAGACAGGAAGCGGTATAAATGATAGAGAAGAAGTTTGAGATTTTTCCGAAACAGATGGGTTTCTTCCCATATATGTGGTTAGTGTATCTGTTATTTCCGATTTACCATCTAACGCAGGTATCAGGGTGGAAACTTGGGATAGGGAGCGGTATGTTGGTGCTTTTTATTATCACATACCGTCAACTTTATTTTGTTAATAAGACGTTCATTTTATGGGCATGTATTCAAATGGTACTCATCTTTTTATTTGCCTTATTTTATAATGCTTTTATGATATTTTTTGGTTTTTTCACGGCAAGTGCGATGGGCTTTGCGCCAAGTAAGAAAGTATTTCGAGTGTTGTTAGGACTGTTGATTACAATGCTTGGGGCCTTTATATTCGTATATTTTAAGCATTTAACAACTACAAATTTAGTGAATATAGTTCCAATGTTTATTTTAATGCTTCTTACGCCATTTGGAATGCGTAATTTTAATCAAAAAAAGATGTTGAAAAATCAATTAAACGAAGCAAATGAACAAATTAAAGACTTAGTAAAACGTGAAGAGCGCCAGCGAATTGCAAGAGATCTTCATGACACGTTAGGACACACATTATCTCTCATTACTTTGAAAAGTCAGCTCGTGGAGAAGTTAATTGTGAAAAATCCAGATCGTGCAAGTATGGAAGCGAAGGAAATTACACAAACATCTCGCACCGCTTTAAAACAGCTGAGAGAATTAATTTCTGATATGCGTATGATTACAGTGGAAGAAGAACTTGAGCAAATAAAAGCGATTTTGCAAGCTGCCAATATTGAATTAGAAGTAAAGCAGGAGGCTAATTCTAGCTCGTTATCACCAATTGAACAAAATATTTTAGGTATGTGTTTACGTGAAGCTGTTACGAATGTCGTGAAGCATAGTAAGGCAAAGGCATGTACAGTTTCTATATTAGAATCACAAGGTGAGTTGATTTTGAAAGTAGAAGATAATGGCGTCGGTTTGGAAAATCAAAGTCATGATGGAAACGGTATTCGAGGTATGAAGGAGCGGATTTCTCTTATTGATGGAGTAGTTGAACTGGATACGATCAATCCAGGGACACTGTTAACGGTGAAAGTTCCAATTGTAATTAGAACAGGAAAAGATGAGGTGAGGGCATGATTCGAATTATTATTGCAGAAGATCAACGAATGCTTCGTGGTGCATTAGGAGCCCTGCTTGATCTAGAAGATGATATTGAAGTAGTTGGGCAAGCGGCGAACGGTGAAGAGGCCTTAAAGTTAATTGAATCGTTAGAGCCAGATATAAGTATTATGGATATTGAAATGCCAATTCAAAGTGGATTAGATGTTGCAGAAACTTTAAAGAAAGAAAAATCATCTTGTAAAGTAATGATTTTAACAACATTTGCGCGTCCTGGGTATTTTGAAAGGGCAATGAAAGCTGGTGTGCACGGATATTTGTTAAAAGATAGCCCAAGTGAGGATTTAGCTTCGGCGATTCGTAACGTAATGAAAGGGAAACGAGAGATTTCTCAAGAGTTAATGTTTGGCTTATGGCAAGAGCAGAATCCGTTATCGGATCGTGAAAAAGAAGTGCTGTTACTTGCGAAAGAGGGAAAGACAGCAAATGAAATTGCGAAGGCACTTTATCTTTCACCTGGTACAGTGCGTAATTATATTTCTGAAGTATTAACGAAGCTCGATGCGAAAAATAGGATTGAGGCAATTACAATTGCGGAAGAAAAGGGATGGATATGAAAAAGAAGTTTACCTATAATCGGTAAACTTCTTTTTTGCTTATTTTCCTTTTTGTACTTCTACTACTTTACTAATTTTTGCTAGTGCTTTATATCCATGTGCTTGGAAAGCCTTTTCGAATTCTGTCGATGTTGTATTGCCATATAAATCTTTTGCAGCCTGTACGATGTGGGATTGAAGTGATTCAAAATCTTCTGCTGAGGTTGCGTAATTTTGCAATGCACGCATAACAACTTTACTTACTTTTTCATTTCCTTGTCTTTGAACAGATATACCGTTATACGTTTTACCTTCAGCTAATTGATATAATACATGGCTGATAATTCCAGAATTCACGTGAGATTCTTGATCATTTCCATCATTATAGAAATCTTTTAAGTTTGTGTATAGTTTGTTGCCGCCATCACCAATTTCCCCTGGGATGTCACGAATTGTTAGACCACCTAACGTATCACCCATAATCCAATTTCCTTTATCTTTCTTTACGTAATATTCTATTTGTGTACCCCAAAAATCTGCTAGACCTTCATTTAGCGCAGATGTTTCAGCACTTGGATATCGCACAATTTTATTTTTCGTCGTACCACTAAATACAGCATGTCCAAATTCATGAGCTGTTACGTCAAGAGCAGAGGTTAATTTTCCATTTAGCCCGTCACCAAAGACCATTTGATTCCAACCTGGATGCCAAAATGCATTTACATAGTTTTCTTTTACACCATCACTAACTTCAGTAGAATCAAATCCGTGGACGCTAGCAACAACTTTTGAGTCTTTATTATTGTAACTTTTCAGATTATGTTCTTTCTTAAAATAGTCGTAAATATCACTCATATTTTTCATAACACCAGCTGCTTCTTTATCTAAGAAGTTAGAGTTATCGCTTGAAATAAGTGTCCCTGGATAACCAGCTTGGCTATCGCCACCAAGGGAATCAGCGTAGTTTGCGTTGTAAATATAAATACCATTTCCGCGGGATAAATCAGCTAAATAAAATTTTCCATCAGAGCCTTTCGCAATATTAAATAATACATTTTCTTGTAGCGCATTTTTCCCAGTTCCTTGTTCTTTCGCTGGTGATAGTTTAGGTGCTGTTACTTGATTAATAGTTTTATTCTCTTTATTTTTAATAAACTTTTCTTGGAAAAGTACTTCACCAGTTTGTAAGTCCATGATTGCATTTCCGTTTATAACTTGTTCATTGTTTTCATAAGTAAATGTAAGGACCGTTGCGTATGTATAGTAGCCATCTTTTTTCTTATAAACTACCGTTTCGCTAGAAAATTCTGTTTCTGTCGCATCACTTGGAATTTGAAGTATATTGCGTAATTTAGATTTTACTTCATTTTTCGACAAAAAATTTGTTATAGTAAGATTAAGTTGTTGGTCTAAATTTTGGGCAACTTTACCACTAACAGTTGTAATTACTCCATTTTTATCTACTTTTACAATGAGATCTTGACCATATACTTTATAGTTTTTGTATGTTTGTGCAAGGCGTAATTCGGTTTGATTTTCTTTTGTTTCTTTATTTGTAGGTTGAAAATCGACATTCTTTTCAGTAGTAACTTGCTCTTGTTGAGCTTTAGCCCCATTTACCTCACCTTTTAAATACTTTTTAGCAATATTCTCTTTTGTATCGTTTTGAGGTTGTGTTAATTTTCCGATTGTTAAACCAGGCTGAGCAATTTCAACTTTTACTTCATTTTTATCTAATTCTTGAGCGTGAATAACTTCTGTTGATAAAGGACAAAGAAGACCGAATGTAACGAAAGCACTAGCAAGTTTTCTATAATTCATCTATAACACTCCTAATCTTGTATTGTGTATGTGAGATGAATTGTATGAGGAATTTGCCGAATTTTATATATATTATGCATTATTTCATATCAAAAATTGTCGAATGCACATTATTGTAGTGGTATGACAACTTAAAAAATTAGATTGTTATAATGGGACGGTGAGCAAGTATGCACGCAGAAAAACTAGGAAGCGAAATAAAGAAAATTAGGGGAATGAGAGGATTAACACAGAAACAACTCTCCGATAATGTATGTCATCAATCGGAGGTGAGCAGAATTGAGTCGGGCGCGGTATACCCAAGTATGGATATATTGCAAGGTATTGCAGCAAAGTTACAAGTTCCCATTATTCATTTTTATGAGGTACTCATTTATTCTGATATCGAGAGGAAAAAGCAGTTAAAAGATCAAATCATTATGCTTTGTAAGCAAAAGAAATATAAAGAAATATATAATAAAGTATGGAATGAACTGAAAAAGGAAGAATATCATCCTGAGTTTCAGCAGTTTCTTCAATGGCAATATCATGTATCTGCGTATGTGCTAAAGAAGATTGATTATGAATATTGTATTCTGGAGCTAAAAAAGCTACTAAATCAACAGTTAACTGGAATAGACGTGTATCAAAAACTTTATATAGAAAATGCAATTGCAAATATTTATGCTGAAAATGGTTATTTTAAGAAGGGTATGGAGTTATTTGAAGGTATATTAAAGCAATTAGAGGCATTGCCTGAAAATAAAGAGTTTGATGTGAAGGTAAGACATAATCATGCAAAAACATTATACTTAGATAATCAATATGAAGAAGCACTTTATCAAATAAATAAAGCCATTGAAATATCATGTCGAATTAATAGTATGGCATTGATTGGACAGTTATACTATCAAAAAGGTGAATGCTTAGAAAAGCTAGAGTATGATGGGGCAGAGATTGAAGATGCTTATGAAAAAGCTTGTTTCTTTTTCGATATATTAGAAATGCATGCGTATAAAGAAACGCTTATAAAAAAAATGAAGAAATAAAAACGACCTAAAAAATAGATATGCATAATTGCATACGATATGGATAAATTTTCATGATATATTAAAAGAAAAATGTGGGTGATGGAATATGAAAAAACTACTTATTGGTAGTCTATTAACGTTAGCGATGGCATGGGGTATTTCATTAGCAGATACAGCTTTAGAGAAAAGCCAAGTAATTTCTCATAATGATCAAGAGGTACAATTAGCTTCAGATATGCCTTTTGAGTATTAAAAAGCAACCGTCTTACTTAGACGGTTGTTTTTTTATGGAGTAACATCCAAACATCTTTACTAGAAACAGGTTTGCTAAAGAGGAATCCTTGAATGTGGTCACAGTTTTGTTCATGTAAAAACTTCCATTGTTCTTCTGTTTCTACACCTTCCGCAATAACCTCTAAATTTAATTCTTTCGATAGCGTAATAATGGAAGCGATAATCGCTTCTTCTAAAGGGCTATTTGTAATTCCACAAATAAATTCTCGAGCAATTTTTAATGTATTGATTGGATATTTCGTTAAATAAGCTAAAGAACTATAACCAGTTCCAAAATCATCAATTGAAATTTGAATACCAAGATTTTGAAGTTCTTCTAGTTTAGCAATTACAGAATGATTTTGATTAATCGCGATACTTTCTGTAATCTCAATATCTAGCGCTTCCGGCTTTAGTTCGGTTTCTTCCAAGACTTTTGAAATAGTTGATATTAAATCTGCGTGATTGAATTGAACAACAGATAAATTTACACCAACCTTTAAGTGAGAAAATCCTTGGTTATGCCACTTTTTTGCTTCTAAGCAGGCGGTATGTAAAATCCAATTACCAAGTTCAATAATAAATCCTGTTTCCTCTGCTAGAGGAATGAATTGGGCAGGCGATACAATTCCGAGTTTTGGATGTTTCCAGCGAATTAATGCCTCAAAACCGATAATTTGTTTTGTTTTTGTATTTACTTGTGGTTGATATTCAAGGAAAAATTCATTTTGTTGTAGAGCTTTTGAAAGTTCACCTTCTAGGAAGTGTATTTCATTTTGCGCAATACTCATTTCTTTTGAGAAGAAAATAAATCTATTTTTTCCATTAGCCTTTGCTCGATACATAGCCATATCTGCATTTTTCATTAATTCGGTTACATCGGTTCCGTAGTCAGGGTACATCGCAATTCCGATACTCGGTGTAACAGAAAGTTCTTCATCTTTAATAAAGTAAGGCTTATTTAAAATAGTTAAAATTTGTTCAGCCATAAAAGAAGCACTTTTTTCAGAGTACATATCTGGTAATAGAATCGTAAATTCATCTCCGCCTTGGCGGGCAACGATATCTTTTGAACGCAAACATCCACGTAATCTTTTTGCTACTTCAATTAATAATAAATCCCCGACATCATGGCCGAGTCGATCGTTAATTTTTTTAAACCGATCTAGGTCGAGGAACATAACCGCAACGTCATTAGTGTTGTTTTGAGCCAGATTTAAAATCGTTTTTAAATCTTTTTCGAATTTCCGTCGATTCGGTAGTCCTGTAAGTGCATCATGGAAAGCCATATGCTCTACTTGCTTTTGTTTTTCATATAAAGTTGTAATATCACGTGCGATACCAAACATCCCAACAACTTCTTTATTTATAAAAATAGGGATGAATGTAATGTGAAGGTGATAATAATAGCCTTCTTTTTCTTTTGTACGAATTTCTAGAGTTTGTGGTCTACCTTCTTTTGTAATTTGTAAAGATTTCTTCAATAATTCATGATCTTGTGGATCAATGAAGTGTTGAAGAGAATAGCTTGTTACTTCACAATAATAGGCTGTAAATAAACTTTCACAAGCCTTATTAGATTGTTGAAAAATCCCGTTCATATTTAAAGAAAAAACAGCATCAGGATGATCTTCGAATAAAGATTTATAACGTTGTTCACTTTTTGATAGGGCAGATACACCTTCTTCAACTTCATCTTCTAGTTGTGTAGTCAACTGTTCATACGTATCGATTAATACTTGATTATCTTTCCACATGTAAAGTTGTCGTAGGAATAATAATACTAGTGATAATACTAGACCGATTAGCATGAACTTATCATCCCAAGGTTGAATAACAACAAAGGAAAAAGTAATGATTATACTAAAATAAGGTAATATAAAGCGTACATAATCAAATCGATAATACTTTGTTTTCGTTTTATGCTGTATTGGTTTATCTAAAATGTATAGTATGGAAGACAAACCAATTAATAAAATTGAAGCAGTATGTATTAAGTAAGAGACTTCAGAAGAAGTTTCCATCCCTGCGTTTAATTGAAACAGATGTATATATCCGTACACAAGTATGATAGTAAAGCCGATAATTAATGAAATTCTGCTAGAAGAATATTGTTCTCTTCTATATAGGCTAATAACGGCGTAAATTACTAATGATTGTGCAATAAAGTATCCAATTAAAACCCAGGTATCTGTTGTTAACATACGAAAGCTTGAAAGATCCAAAATAAAAGTTAAGGTAAAATAAATATTCATAATAACAATAAAGATGCTATCGAATGAAAATTGAGCAAGGCCTCTAATAGAGTAATGTTTTATGAACTTTATAGCAAAGCCAGAGAAGAGTAAAATATATTGTACGATGAAAAAGGGCAACGCCTTATATGAGAATATGACTTGATCATATATAGAAAGTGAATGAAGAAATAAAGTTATCTCCATTGTCAATCCACATAGGCAAGTGCATAGTACTAAAACCCAAAATAGTTTGTCACCGCGCTTCATTTTCTTAATTGCTTTATATAGGCAATAGCAAGAAAAGAGTGTAGCAAAACAAAATAAGAAGAGAATGCCAATTTCTTTTATATTCAAGCTCTTAGGAATAAGGAATATCCAAAGAAAAAATATAATTATATACATCATGACAAAGTGTACATATTTTTTTTGATTAATCATATTATGACTCCGTTTCAATAAAGTTGAATCGCAGGTGGAAAATGCTAATTCCAATCATAGCATATAAAATAGGGTGTTTTTTACTAGAAAAATTACTTTTTTTGAAAAAAATAGCGCAACGTTACAATTTACCATTGCAATGTTGCGCTATTTATTCTTTTTATTCCTCTTATAGAGGATAGTTCACATATTAATTGTAGCATTGCTAAATCTTTCTGTTTACTTTCAATCATAATATCAAAATTATGATTAATTTTTTTTGTAATGTGTAAAAAGGGTTTAATAAATTCTAAATCAATATAATCTGCGTGGGCCCTAAATTCTTTTTCTGATCTAGGAGAAGAAATATGAACTTTAGGAAGGACATTTGTATGTGACCAAGTTTTAAATATCATAGGAAGCAATTCTTCTAGCGGTTCATTACAAAGGTTCGCTATATGATGATGATAATCGAACACGAAAGGGATTTTTTCTTTTTGACAAATGGCCAAAGTTTCAGAAGTTGTATACGTTTTATCGTCATTTTCAAGGGTCATTTGTCTTTTTATATGGTAAGGGAGTTTTTGTATATTTTTATGAAAACGTTCGATTGCCTTTTCCTTATTTCCATACGCGCCACCTACATGGATATTAATGTAGGAAGAATCTGCAATTCCCATAGCATTTAACACGTTATAATGATAGGTCATATCTGTAATTGCATTAGTTGTAATATGTGGTTTGTCGCTTGTAAATAGTGTGAATTGGTTGGGATGAAAACTTACGCGTAAATTGTGTTCTTGAATTAATGCTCCTATTTTACGCCATAGTGGAGCAAATATTTGAATGTAATCAAATTCAACTTCAGGATGTGTTGCAAGCGGGACGATAGAAGATGATAAACGATATAATGGAATTTCGTGTGCAATATTGTAATGAAGGATGCGTATTGTGTGTTCTAGATTTTGCAGTGTAACATTATATAATTTATCTTCACGCTCTTGTTTTTTTAGCTTTTTCCAGCTTGTAAATGTCATTGTTTTGGCAGGCGAACAGTCCCATAATGCCGTAGCATGTGAGACATATCCAAATCGAATTATCATATGTGATGCACCTCCTTGGCCCTTGAAATTTCTCTATAAAAAGAACGCGAGTATCGTTCCTATCCATTCCTTTCCTCTATCGATAATGGAGAGAGGATTGACATCTTCGAAGGAAAGTAATAAGGAGCGTTCCAAATCTTCCTCGAATTTACGTTTTACTTCTTGTATGAAATGTTTATCGTATAAAAGGCAATTGATTTCATGGTTAATATATATACTTCTCATATCGAAATTAGCAGTTCCGATATCACAAGTATGATCGTCTACTATAATAATTTTTGCGTGGAAAAATCCTTGCTGAAAAGCGTAAATATTACAACCAGCTTGTATTAACTTTCGGCAATATGGGAATTTTGCTTCTCGAACGAGGGCGTGATCAGCTTTTTGTGGAACGAGAATAGTTATTTGAACCCCACGTTTTCGCGCTTTTAATAATGCATTCATAATTTTTTTTCCAGGAATAAAATATGGTGTACCGATAAAGAGTTCTTTTTTCGCGCTTTCGATTAAATGTAAAAATGTATTTTGTAAATAGGCACCATCAGTAGGGATGAAACGATGTAGAATGGTCCCTGGTTGTTGCATAGGAAAATAAAGAGATGAATCTAATAAATTTTGGTCTGTATCGTCGAGCCAATCATGTAAAAATTGTTTTTGTAAATCTTGTATCCCTTCTCCTGTAAGACGTAAATGATAATCTCGCCATAACCCTAACCTTTGATTATGCCCTAAATATTCTTCGCCAATGTTAAATCCACCAATATAACCAATTTTCCCGTCAATAACTGTAATTTTTCTATGGTTTCTTTGATTTGCAGAAAAGAAAGGAAAAGGAAATTTCACTTTATGACAAAATGAAAAAGAGACACCATGTTTTTGTAGGGAGTAAATCGCTTCTTTTGATAAATAATGACTTCCAAACCGGTCGAGTAAAAGTCTTACTTCAATTCCTTCTTGTGCTTTGTCGATAAGTAACTTTAAAAACGTACGACTTATATCATCGTTTTTTACAATAAAAAATAAAACGTGCACATGGTGTTTAGCTTGTTTTATATCAGTAAAGAGAGCATCGTATAGATCATTTCCGTATGTATAAAGGCGAAAATCACTTTGACGTAAAGGGAAAGAACGAGAGCGTACACGCTTTAAATGAACAATTCTCCCATATGAAAGGTCGATTGTAATCCAGAGAGCGCTGCCTAATAACAAGAGAGATAAGAAAAACATAAGTAAATTCCCTCCTTCACGGTCTTTTCACCATCAATTTTTTACAAATCAAAATTTCACTGTATCCCGCTATTTGCGGACAGTAAGACGCCCACCTAAAGCAAAGAAGTTGGTTGGGATTCGGGCCGCCCGTAAAAGCCCGATTGGTGAGGGCTAATACTCAGTGGGGAGGAATGGCTCCCCGCCGATTAAAGTTTCACTTTATAGTTTCACCGAAATAAACAGCTTTATTAAAAAATGTGTTGTTGTATAACAAAAAACTGTTGACTGAATGCTCACTCATTATATAATGGGAATAGGGGATATAATTCAGAAAATTATATATTTTCGAAGATTCTAAAAAAGAAAGAGAGCTTACAAAGAGAGGGGTAGCATAAAATGAATAGCTTACTAATCATTAATTGGCTGGCTGCCATTGCTGTTATTGCTTATGCGGGGTATTTGTTTGTATATCTTATACGAACAAGGATGGCCTACATACAATTAGGAAAAAAGATTGAATTTGACCGTCGTTTTAAAGAGCGTTGGGATCTTCTTAAGGTCAATGTTTTCGGTCAGAAAAAGCTGCTGAAAGATAAAAAGAGCGGCATCATTCACGTTATGTTCTTTTACGGATTTATTCTTGTCCAATTTGGAGCAATTGACTTCGTTTGGAAAGGACTTGCACCAGGATCGCATCTTCCACTTGGACCACTATACCCTGCATTTACATTCTTCCAGGAAATTGTCACACTCGTTATTTTAATTGCAGTCTTTTGGGCTTTTCATAGACGCTATATTGAAAAGCTTGTTCGTTTGAAACGTAATTTTAAATCAGGCCTTGTTCTTATCTTTATTGGTGGCTTAATGATTTCTGTGCTACTTGGTAATGGGATGGGAATTATATGGCACGGCGAGGAGCTTTCATGGAGTGAACCTATCGCTTCTGCAATCGCTTACGTTTTCTCGGGATTAAATGAAACCGTAGCCATTTCAGTGTTCTATTTCTCTTGGTGGGTGCATTTACTAATTTTGTTAACGTTTTTAGTTTATGTTCCACAATCAAAACATGCGCATTTAATTGCTGGACCAGTTAACGTGTTTTTTGGTCGTCTTTCAAATCCGGGAAAACTTGAAAAAATTGATTTTGAAGATGAAACACAAGAAACATTCGGTGTTGGTAAAATTGAAGACTTTAGACAAAATCAACTTATCGACTTATATTCCTGCGTCGAATGTGGTCGTTGTACAAATATGTGTCCGGCAACAGGAACAGGGAAAATGTTATCACCGATGGATTTAATTTTAAAACTTCGTGATCATTTAACTGATAAAGGCGCAGCGGTAACATCAAAAGCACCGTGGGTTCCAGTTGTTGCTTTTAATAATACACAAGGAAATCAGTTAGCGATGATGGCAGCTGGAAAAGGACAACAAGAATCAGCGGCTACAGCGCTAGCGTACGACCCAAGTTTAATCGGAGACGTTATTACAGAAGAAGAGATTTGGGCGTGTACAACGTGTCGTAACTGTGAGGACCAGTGCCCAGTTATGAATGAGCATGTTGACAAAATTATTGATTTACGCCGCTATCTCGTTTTAACAGAAGGAAAAATGGACGCGGAAGCGCAGCGTGCAATGACAAACATTGAGCGTCAAGGTAATCCGTGGGGACTGAACCGTAAAGAGCGTGAAACATGGCGCCAAGGTGACGATGAAGTAACAGTTCCAACTGTAAAGGAGAAATCAAAAGCTGGCGAAGAGTTTGAATACTTATTCTGGGTTGGATCAATGGGTTCGTATGACAACCGCAGTCAGAAGATTGCGATATCATTTGCGAAGCTAATGAACGAAGCAGGCATTTCATTCGCAATTCTTGGTAATAAGGAAAAGAACTCTGGTGATACACCGCGCCGCCTTGGAAATGAATTTGTATTCCAGGAAATGGCGACTAAAAATATTGAAGAATTTGAAAAAGCAGGAGTGAAGAAAATCGTTACGATCGACCCTCATGCTTATAACACTTTTAAAAATGAGTACCCGGACTTTGGCTTACAAGCAGAAGTCTATCATCATACAGAATTACTAGCCCAGTGGGTGAAGGAAGGTCGTTTAAAACCTGTCCATTCTATTGAAGAGACAGTTACGTACCATGATTCCTGTTACTTAGGAAGATACAACGAAGTATACGAAGCGCCACGCGATATTCTAAAAGCAATTCCAGGTGTAAACCTTGTAGAAATGGCGCGTAACCGTGAAACGGGAATGTGCTGTGGTGCGGGTGGCGGCCTAATGTGGATGGAAGAAACGACAGGTTCTCGCATTAACGTTGCTCGTACAGAACAAGCGCTAGCTGTACAGCCGTCAATTATCGGTACAGGATGCCCGTATTGCTTAACGATGATTAGTGATGGCACGAAAGCGAAAGAAGTTGAAGAAACAGTTCAAACTTTGGACGTAACAGAGATTTTAGAACGCTCAGTTATCGGACAGAAGAAAGAAGCAATGTAGTTTGTAGGAATGCATTCAAAATTAGAAAGAGGTGCAATAATTGCACCTCTTCTAAGCGCAAGGATACCGAGCGAGCGCTCGGTGCTAAAAAAAGAAATGGGGGAAAGAAACATGAGTAAAACAGTTATTTTAAGTGCTGCAAGAACACCGGTTGGAAAATTCGGAGGAACTTTAAAAGACGTGAAAGCAACAGAGCTTGGAGGAATCGCAATTAAGGCAGCGCTTGAAAGGGCGAATGTTTCCGCTAGTGATGTTGAAGAAGTTATATTTGGAACGGTTATCCAAGGAGGGCAAGGACAAATTCCATCACGCCAAGCAGCAAGAGCGGCCGGCATTCCTTGGGAAGTGCAGACAGAAACAATAAATAAAGTTTGTGCATCAGGGCTTCGCGCAGTTACGTTAGCAGATCAAATTATTCGTACTGGTGATCAATCACTGATTGTAGCTGGTGGAATGGAATCGATGAGTAACAGCCCTTACATTTTACGAGGGGCAAGATGGGGATACAGAATGGGTAACAACGAAGTTATCGATTTAAACGTTGCAGACGGTTTAACATGCGCATTTTCAGGTATACACATGGGTGTTTATGGCGGAGAAGTTGCGAAGGAAGATGGAATCTCTCGCGAAGCACAAGATGAATGGGCATATCGTAGCCATCAACGTGCGGTTTCGGCACATAAAGAAGGGCGTTTTGAAGAGGAGATTGTACCAGTAACAATTCAGCAAAGAAAAGGCGATCCTATCGTCGTGGCTAAGGATGAGGCACCACGCGCGGATACAACGATTGAAAAATTAGCGAAATTAAAGCCTGTATTTGATAAGACGTCAGCGGTGACAGCAGGTAATGCTCCGGGACTAAATGATGGCGGTGCTGCACTTGTATTAATGAGCGAGGACAGAGCGAAGCAAGAAGGAAGAAAACCATTAGCGACAATTTTGGCGCATACGGCGATTGCGGTAGAATCGAAGGATTTCCCAAGAACGCCAGGTTATGCAATTAATGAATTGCTGAAAAAGACAGGTAAGACAATTGAAGACATAGATCTATTTGAAATCAATGAGGCATTTGCGGCTGTAGCAATTGCAAGTACAGAAATCGCAGGGATCGATCCGGAAAAATTGAATGTAAATGGCGGTGCTGTAGCAATGGGGCATCCAATTGGAGCGAGCGGAGCACGTATTATCGTTACACTTATCCATGCACTGAAGCAGCGCGGCGGCGGAATTGGAATTGCTTCTATTTGTAGCGGTGGCGGTCAAGGTGATGCAGTGATGATTGAAGTTCACTAATTAAGATTAGAAGATATATAGTTTATTAACAATTAAGGGGGAAGAAAAAATGAGTGTACAAAAGATTGTTGTAATTGGTGCAGGGCAAATGGGTTCAGGTATCGCACAAGTGTGTGCAATGGCAGGCTATGATGTGAAAGTGCAAGATTTAAAGCAAGAGCAATTAGATAGAGGGCTAGCTGTTATTTCAAAAAATTTAGCCCGCCAAGTAGAAAAAGGCCGTATGAAGGAAGAAGAGAAAGATGCGACTTTAAATCGTCTTACATGGACGCTCGATTTAAATAGTGTCAAAGAAGCTGATCTTATTATTGAAGCAGCTGTTGAAAAAATGGATATTAAAAAGAAAATTTTTGCGAATTTAGATGAAATCGCTCCAGAACACGCAATTTTAGCGACGAATACGTCATCGTTACCAATTACGGAAATTGCAGCGGTAACGAAACGTCCTGAGAAAGTAATCGGCATGCACTTTATGAATCCAGTTCCAGTTATGAAACTCGTTGAAATTATTCGTGGTTTAGCTACAGATGATGCAGTGTATGAAACGATTGAGGATATTACGAAAAAAATTGGGAAAGTGCCAGTTGAAGTAAATGATTTCCCAGGGTTTGTATCGAACCGTATTTTATTACCGATGATTAACGAAGCGATTTATACGTTATACGAAGGAGTGGCGACGAAAGAAGCAATTGATGAAGTAATGAAACTCGGTATGAATCATCCGATGGGACCACTTACGTTAGCTGACTTTATCGGTTTAGATACGTGTTTATACATTATGGAAGTGTTGCATGAAGGATTAGGAGATAGTAAATATCGCCCATGTCCATTATTACGTAAGTATGTGAATGCAGGATGGTTAGGACGTAAAACGGGTCGTGGTTTCTACGTTTACGAATAAATTCCTCCCTTTATTAAAGTAGTGGTCTGACCAAATTGTTAAAAAGATATATAGCAAACGGAGGCGAAGTACATGAATTTTCACTTTACTGAAGAGCAACAAATGATGAGGAAAATGGTTCGAGATTTTGCACAGAAGGAAATAGCTCCCTTTGTTCCTAGTATGGAACAAGGGGTGTTCCCGAAAGAGATTTTGCAAAAGATGGGTGAGCTTGGACTAATGGGTATTCCAGCGCCTGCAAAATATGGCGGGGCAGAAATGGATTTTATTTCTTACATTCTAGCAATTGAGGAAATTTCAAAGGTAAGTGCAACGGTTGGTGTAATTTTGGCTGTACATACGTCAGTTGGAATGAATCCGATTTTATACTTCGGAACAGAAGAACAGAAGCAGAAATATGTTTCTAAACTGGCGACTGGTGAATATTTAGGCGCATTTGCTCTAACAGAACCGAATGCAGGATCAGATGCAGGTAGTTTGAAATCAAGAGCTGTAAAGAAAGACGATCACTACATCATTAATGGATCGAAAGTCTTTATTACAAATGGTGGTGAAGCAAGTACATATATCGTCTTCGCGTCTACAAATCCAGATGCGGGGAAAAGCGGGATTTCAGCATTTATAGTAGAGAAAGATACACCAGGCTTAATCATTGGAAAAGATGAGCATAAGATGGGTCTTCTTGGTTCTCGTACAGTGCAACTTACGTTTGAAGATATGAAAGTGCCGGCCGAGAATTTACTTGGTGAAGAAGGACAAGGATTTAAGGTGGCAATGGCGAATTTAGATGTTGGGCGAATTGGAATCGGAGCGCAAGCATTAGGAATCGCGGAAGCGGCGCTTGCATGTGCGATTGATTATGCGAAAGAGCGTGAGCAATTCGGAAAGCCAATTGCGGCGCAGCAAGGACTCGGATTCAAACTTGCAGATATGGCAACAAGTGTAGAAGCAGCGCGATTACTTGTATACAGAGCAGCATCGCTAAGAGCACAAGGATTACCATGCGGTAAAGAAGCTTCTATTGCGAAATTATTTGCTTCTAAGACGGCCGTTGAAGTTGCGATTGAAGCGGTGCAAGTATTTGGCGGTTACGGTTATACGAAAGATTATCCAGTAGAAAGATTTTTCCGTGATGCGAAGATCACGCAAATATATGAAGGAACGAGCGAAATACAAAAGCTTGTAATTAGTCGAGTTTTATAAAAAGGCAGAGGGGGAGACGGGAATGCATTTTAAATTATCAGAAGAACATGAAATGATAAGAAAAATGGTTCGGGATTTTGCGAGGAATGAAGTAGCACCGACAGCAGCAGAGCGTGATGAGGAAGAGCGATTTGATCGCGCTTTATTTGATCAAATGGCAGAGCTTGGTTTAACCGGTATTCCGTGGCCTGAAGAATACGGCGGAATTGGAAGCGATTACTTGGCGTATGTAATTGCCGTTGAAGAATTATCCCGCGTTTGTGCTTCTACAGGTGTAACGTTGTCTGCACATACTTCACTTGCTGGATGGCCAATTTTTAAATTTGGAACGGAAGAGCAAAAACAAAAGTTTTTGCGCCCAATGGCTGAAGGGAAGAAAATTGGTGCATATGGCTTAACAGAACCAAGCTCTGGATCAGATGCTGGTGGAATGAGGACGACTGCAAAACGAGATGGAGACCATTACATTTTAAATGGTTCGAAAATTTTTATTACAAATGGCGGTATTGCTGATATTTATGTTGTTTTTGCATTAACAGATCCTGATTCGAAGCAGCGCGGCACGAGTGCATTTATTGTGGAGAGTGATACGCTAGGATTTTCGGTTGGGAAGAAGGAAAGTAAGCTGGGGATTCGTTCTTCGCCAACAACTGAAATTATATTTGAAGACTGCCGTATTCCTGTAGAGAATTTACTAGGGGAAGAGGGCCAAGGATTTAAAGTTGCGATGCAGACATTAGATGGCGGCCGTAATGGTATTGCGGCACAAGCAGTCGGTATTGCACAATCCGCTTTAGATGCTTCTGTAGAATATGCAAGAGAACGTCATCAGTTTGGGAAGCCAATTGCGGTGCAACAAGGAATTGGCTTTAAACTTGCGGATATGGCAACGGATGTAGAGGCAGCGCGTCTTTTAACATATCAAGCGGCTTGGCTTGAATCTGAAGGGCTTCCGTATGGGAAAGAGTCAGCGATGTCAAAAGTATTTGCAGGTGATACAGCGATGAAGGTAACGACTGAAGCGGTACAAGTATTTGGTGGTTATGGTTATACGAAAGATTATCCAGTAGAGCGTTATATGCGCGATGCAAAGATTACACAAATATATGAGGGAACACAAGAGATTCAAAGGCTTGTAATTTCTCGTATGTTAACGAAGTAGGAACAAAAGCGTAGGTATTTTCCTACGCTTTTTACTTCCAAAAATAATAGAGAGAGGTGAAGGGATGGTTAAACATAATGTACATGCGTCAGTGAAAGATGAAAAATTAGTTGCGTTAAGACGTGAACAAATGATTAAAGGTGCGGTGCAGCTGTTTAAGCAAAAAGGATTCCCGCGTACAACAACGAGAGAAATTGCGAAAGCGGCTGGATTTAGTATCGGAACACTTTATGAGTATATTCGCACAAAAGATGATGTATTATATTTAGTTTGTGATAGTATTTATGAACATGTAAAAGAGCGGTTAGAGGAAGTAGTGTGTACAGAGAAGGGAAGTATAGAAAGCTTAAAGATAGCGATAATGAATTATTTTAAAGTGATGGATGAATTGCAAGAAGAAGTATTAATTATGTATCAAGAGGTACGTTTTTTACCGAAGGAATCACTCCCATATGTATTAGAAAAAGAGTTTCAAATGGTCGGGATGTTTGAGGATATTTTAGAGCAGTGTACGGAAAATGGGACATTTACACTAAATAAAAAGGAAATACAGCTTCTTGCACATAATATTTTCATACAAGGACAAATGTGGGGATTTAGACGTTGGGCCCTGCAAAAACTGTATACTCTCGAAGAATATACAGAAATGCAAATTAGGTATGTACTGCAAGGAGCACATATGTCTCCGAAATAAAGAATGGACAAATTATAATTTTATTGCCCGTAAATAGCGCGATAAAAGTTTCCCGTTTTTTTTGTAGCATATTTGTGCGACTTTTGTTTATAATGAATAGTATGGATTTTTTTAAGCAGACCGTTATATATAAGCTTATATTTGAAGAAAGGAAGTGCCGCATAAGTGGGTTTTAAGCAATATTCACCAGAAGAGCTAAAAGAATGTTCAATGATTGAAGTTGTACATAGTGTTTTAGGGAATAAAAGACAAGCAACGACATTCAACGAGTTGGTTCAAGAAATCGCTCAAGTGCTGGGACTATCTCAAGGGCAAGTTAATACGAAACTCGCACAATTTTATACAGATTTAAACATCGATGGACGTTTCATTAATTTAGGAGAAAATCGTTGGGGGCTACGTAGCTGGTACCCATATGAGCAAATTGATGAAGAAATTCTGCCTCAGCCAAAACCGAAGAAGAAACGCAAAGTTGAAGAAGACGGTTTTGACGACTACATTGAAGAAGATGATGTAGAAGAAGTAGAAGAAGAAGTAGAAGAAGATGTAGTAGATTTGGACAAAGTTCTTGAAGACGAAGACGCAGATGATGAAGATGATGATCTTGATGATTTAGAAGAAGATAATGAAGACTTCGCAGAAGAAGAACTTGAGTATGATGAAACTGAAGAAGAAGAAGAGGAAGAGCGGTAGTTCTTGACTTTTCATTATCGTCCATGTAGAATCATTTTTGGGCTCTTTAAAAAAAGACGATAATACTTTTAAAGTGTAAATATAAAAGAAAATTGCTCCCTACTTATTACTTTATGTGATGAGGGGAGCAATTTTCTTTTTTGTTTTTTGTTTAGAAAATAAAAAGAGTCTAACAATAAGATGGATACAGTGTTATCTACATACGTTGCGCTTTGCAACGGTGATTATATAACAGCAAAATAGGAGGGAGCTTTTTCATGACTAAGTATATTTTTGTAACAGGCGGTGTAGTATCGTCTTTAGGTAAAGGTATTACAGCAGCATCTCTTGGAAGACTTTTAAAGAATCGTGGTTTAAACGTAACTATTCAAAAGTTTGATCCATACATTAACGTAGACCCAGGGACTATGAGCCCCTACCAACACGGTGAGGTATTCGTAACAGATGATGGTGCAGAAACGGACTTAGACCTAGGTCACTATGAGCGTTTTATCGACATCAACTTAAATAAATACAGCAACGTAACAACAGGTAAAATTTACTCTTCAGTTCTTCAAAAAGAGCGTCGTGGTGAATATTTAGGAGGAACAGTTCAAGTTATTCCTCACATTACTAACGAAATTAAAGAACGTGTATATCGTTCTGGTCGCGAAACAAATGCCGACGTTGTTATTACAGAAATCGGTGGAACTGTTGGTGATATCGAGTCTCTACCATTCTTAGAAGCAATTCGTCAAATTAAGAGCGACATCGGTCGTGACAATGTAATGTACATTCACTGTACGTTAATCCCGTACTTAAAAGCAGCGGGTGAAATGAAAACAAAACCAACGCAACATAGCGTTAAAGAGCTTCGCAGCTTAGGTATTCAACCAAATATTATCGTTGTTCGTACAGAACTACCTGTTTCTCAGGACATGAAAGACAAGCTTGCATTATTCTGTGACATCGATACAAAAGCAGTTATCGAAGCACGCGATGCAGATACTTTATATGCGGTTCCATTATCTCTTCAAGAACAAAACATGGACCAAATCGTTTGTGATCACTTGAAGTTAGACAATCCAGCTGCAGATATGACAGATTGGACTGCGCTAGTTAATAAAGTACGTAACCTTTCTAAGAAAACAAAAATCGCTCTTGTTGGTAAATACGTAGAGCTTCAAGATGCATACATTTCTGTTGTAGAAGCGCTTCGTCATGCAGGTTATTCATTCGACACAGATGTAGAAGTAAAATGGGTAAATGCTGAGCACGTAACAGCAGAGAACGTAAAAGAATTAGTTGGCGATACAGATGGTATCCTTGTACCAGGTGGCTTCGGCGATCGTGGTGTAGAAGGTAAAATCGTTGCAATTCAATATGCTCGTGAAAACAAAGTTCCATTCTTAGGAATTTGCCTAGGTATGCAACTTGCATCAATCGAATTTGCACGTAACGTATTAGGATTAGAAGGAGCTAACTCTTCTGAAATTAATCCTGACACACCTTATGCAATTATCGATTTATTACCAGAACAAAAAGATGTAGAAGATTTAGGTGGTACACTTCGCCTTGGTCTATACCCATGTAAGCTTGCTGAAGAAACAAATGCTTACAATGCTTACAATGAGCCGGTTGTATATGAGCGTCATCGTCATCGTTATGAGTTCAACAATCAATTCCGTCCAGATATGGAAAAAGCAGGATTTGTATTCTCTGGTACAAGCCCAGACGGTCGTCTAGTGGAAATTATTGAATTACAAGATCACCCTTGGTTCGTGGCAGCACAGTTCCATCCAGAACTTGTATCTCGTCCAAACCGTCCACAACCATTGTTCCATGACTTCGTAAGTGCTTCTATTACGAATAAAGAGAGCAAGTAATAAAAAAAAGCGCCTGAAATAGGGCGCTTTTTTTAATATTCGTTTAACATTTCATCAATTGTAAATTTCAATCCGTGATAAGCAAATAAAGCTATAATTAAACTTGGGAACCCATAGCGGTTACCTTCATCATCTGGAATAAGACCTTTTAACAGCTTTGTATCAATATGTATATCTGTATATTGTTCCAGTGATTCAACACCTTCTTGAATAGCCGAGATTCCAACGATAGATTGGCCTTCTTCATGAAGTTTTTTCGCGGTTTTTATAATTTCTTCATCTGTCGAAAAACGACTAATAAGAAGTACGCGGTCCGCAGAAGTCACTGCCGCCGGTTCACCGTTTTCTATTAAACGTTTTGCTTGTTTCATTGGTTCGGCGCCAAATAATGCTTCTGAAACAATACCCTCCATTTCGTTTGTACCGTGCAAGTAAATGAAGCCGTCTCCCACTAACGCCTGGGCAAGTAGACGAGCGCTATCTTCTATATTCATTTCCTCTTTTTGAGAAATTCTGGAGAAATATCCACTTAATTGAGTCGAGAAAATTTTTAACATGTTGTTGCTCCTTTCTTTCGTGCTAGCCGGTTCCCATTATAGCTCATTTTTTTTAGAAAGGGGAAATCGTAGGGTAGCATAACGAAATAGTAAACGGTAAAATAAGAAAGAATAGGAAGGGATTTGGCAAAGAGTAGCGAAAATAAACCGATAAGATATAAGAAGCTTTAAATCTTGTACTTACACAGAAAGGTTGGGAGTTATGGAAGGGAAAATTTTAATCGTTGATGATCAATATGGCATTCGTGTTTTATTGCATGAAGTGTTCCAAAAAGAAGGTTATCAGACGTTCCAAGCAGCGAATGGATTTCAAGCTTTAGATATCGTGAAAAAAGATAATCCAGATTTAGTAGTGTTAGATATGAAAATCCCAGGTATGGATGGTATAGAGATTTTAAAACATGTAAAAGAAATTGATGAGAGTATTAAAGTTATTTTAATGACTGCTTATGGAGAATTGGATATGATTCAAGAAGCGAAAGATTTAGGAGCTTTAATGCACTTTGCTAAACCGTTTGATATCGATGAGATTCGTCAAGCAGTGAGAGATCAGCTTGCCGTAGAGGCGTAAAAAGTGAATTTTTTATAAAAAATATGGAAAAAAGCGTTTACATGGACTATTGAGCAGGTGAATACGGTTGAGTTTTTGAGTACAAGTTGTTATCCTATTGAGTGTAGAAAGAAGTCCGGTATGTAAATATACATATTTTACCTTATTCTGGTCATACTACCAGCGATAAGAATTTATCGGATACAAAAAACGTTTTTTAGGAGGATTCACCATGCCTTTAGTTTCTATGAAAGAAATGCTAAACACAGCACTAGAAGGAAAATACGCAGTTGGTCAATTCAACATGAACAACTTAGAGTGGACTCAAGCTATCTTAGCTGCTGCGGAAGAAGAAAAATCTCCTGTAATCTTAGGTGTATCTGAGGGTGCAGCTCGTCATATGACTGGTTTCAAAACAGTTGTAGCTATGGTTAAAGCTTTAATCGAAGAAATGAACATTTCTGTTCCTGTAGCGATTCACCTTGACCATGGTTCAAGCTTCGAAAAATGTAAAGAAGCAATTGATGCAGGTTTCACATCTGTAATGATCGACGCTTCTCACCACCCATTCGATGAAAACGTTGAAACTACTAAAAAAGTAGTAGAATACGCACACGCTCGTAACGTATCTGTTGAAGCTGAGCTTGGAACAGTTGGAGGACAAGAAGACGACATCATCGCTGAAGGCGTAATTTACGCTGATCCAGCAGAGTGTAAGCACCTTGTTGAAGCAACAGGTATCGATTGCCTAGCTCCAGCTCTAGGTTCTGTACACGGTCCTTACAAAGGTGAGCCTAACTTAGGATTCGCTGAAATGGAACAAGTTCGTGACTTCACTGGCGTACCTTTAGTATTACACGGTGGTACTGGTATCCCAACTGCTGATATCGTAAAAGCTATTTCTCTAGGTACTTCAAAAATTAACGTAAACACTGAGAACCAAATTGAGTTTACAAAAGCTGTTCGTGAAGCATTAAACAAAGACCAAGAAGTTTACGATCCTCGTAAATATATTGGACCTGGCCGCGACGCTATCAAAGCAACTGTTGCTGGTAAAATGCGTGAGTTCGGTTCTAACGGTAAAGCGTAAGAATAAAATTCCGTTTTGGAAACCGTCTAGTCTTTTAGACGGTTTCCTTTCGTTGTATAATGAAAGCGTGAACAAGTCTAAAGATTTTATAAAGTGAATTTTTGGTTTGCGAATATAGAAAATAATGTGCATAGTCCTATTAATAAATGTGGTAAGTATCTGAATTGAGTAATTTGATTCGATGAATAGTTAATCTTCATCTATTTGTATAGCAGGGGAGCTACAGGTGATGGTTTTCTACTTATTGAGTTTCAGGATGGAAAGAGTGATTGAGATTCTTAAGGGGGAATCTTCTACTTCTTATAAAGAAGTAGAAGATAAATACATTCACAAGAAGGGAGCTCAATATGGAAAAGTTGCTAATTGAAGGCGGAAGAGCTTTAAATGGAACGATTCGTGTGAGTGGTGCAAAGAACAGTGCTGTTGCACTAATTCCAGCGACAATTTTAGCAGATACTCCAGTAACTATTGGCGGTGTTCCTAATATTTCGGACGTGAAAATGTTAGGAGACTTACTAGAGGAAATTGGAGGGAAAGTAACTTATGGGCAGGAAGAAGAGATGGTAGTCGATCCTTCTAACATGGTTGCGATGCCTTTACCAAATGGAAAAGTGAAAAAATTGCGCGCCTCTTATTATTTAATGGGTGCAATGCTTGGCCGTTTTAAAAAAGCTGTTATTGGGCTTCCAGGTGGATGTCATTTAGGGCCACGACCGATTGATCAGCATATTAAAGGGTTTGAAGCGTTAGGGGCATATGTTACAAATGAACAAGGTGCCATTTATTTAAGAGCAGACGAACTACGTGGGGCACGTATTTATTTAGATGTTGTTAGTGTAGGAGCTACGATTAATATTATGCTAGCGGCTGTACGAGCGAAAGGTAGAACTGTTATTGAAAATGCAGCGAAAGAACCAGAGATTATTGATGTAGCTACATTGTTAACGAGTATGGGAGCACGTATTAAAGGTGCTGGTACAGACGTAATCCGAATTGATGGTGTGGATTCACTGCACGGTTGTCACCACACTATTATTCCAGACCGTATTGAAGCTGGTACGTATATGATTTTAGGAGCAGCATCAGGAGGAGAAGTAACAGTTGATAATGTTATTCCTCAGCATTTAGAATCCGTTACTGCGAAGCTAAGAGAAGCTGGTGTTCAAATTGAAACGAACGATGACCAAATTACAGTGAACGGCAATAGAAGGTTAAAAGTAGTTGATGTAAAAACGCTTGTATATCCAGGGTTTCCAACGGATTTACAACAGCCGTTTACAACGCTTTTAACAAAAGCGCATGGAACAGGAGTTGTAACTGATACAATTTACAGCGCACGTTTCAAGCATATTGATGAATTGCGCCGTATGAACGCGCAAATTAAAGTAGAAGGCCGTTCAGCAATTGTGACTGGACCGGTTTTATTGCAAGGTGCGAAGGTGAAAGCGAGTGACCTACGAGCTGGTGCGTCCCTTGTTATTGCGGGTTTAATGGCAGATGGCATTACAGAAGTAACGGGACTTGATCATATTGATCGAGGTTACGAAAATATAGTAGACAAGCTTAAAGGGCTTGGTGCAAACATTTGGCGAGAACAAATGACAAAGCAAGAAATTGAAGAAATGAAGAATGCATAAAGTGAAACTTTAATCAGTATGGGGTATCCCACGTCGATTATTAACCCTCACCAATCGGGATAAGGTGGTGATACTTCCGTTAATGGGGAGCGAAGAATCACTACTAACGGAAGTACACTTTATAGAAAAATAAGGTTCACAAAATACGGCAGAAATATAAAGGCTTAAAGGAGAGGGATTATCGTGGAAAGAAGTTTATCTATGGAGTTAGTACGTGTAACAGAGGCTGCAGCATTATCATCAGCGCGTTGGATGGGGCGCGGAAAAAAAGATGAGGCAGATGGTGCAGCAACATCAGCTATGCGTGATGTATTTGATACAATTCCGATGAAAGGTACAGTTGTAATTGGCGAAGGTGAAATGGATGAAGCGCCAATGCTATATATCGGAGAAAAATTGGGTACAGGATATGGACCACGCGTAGACGTTGCAGTTGATCCTCTAGAAGGGACAAATATCGTAGCGGCTGGCGGCTGGAATGCGCTTGCTGTTATTGCAATTGCAGATCACGGCAATTTGTTACATGCTCCTGACATGTACATGGATAAAATAGCGGTTGGTCCAGAAGCAGTTGGTGCAGTTGATATTGACGCACCTATTATCGACAACTTACGTGCAGTTGCGAAAGCGAAAAATAAAGATATCGAAGATGTTGTAGCGACAGTTTTAAACCGTCCACGTCATCAAGCAATTATCGAAGAAATTCGTAAAGCTGGTGCTCGTATTAAATTAATTAACGATGGAGATGTAGCTGGAGCAATCAATACAGCATTTGACCGTACTGGTGTAGATATTCTATTCGGTTCTGGTGGAGCACCTGAAGGTGTATTAGCTGCGGTCGCATTAAAATGCTTAGGTGGAGAAATTCACGGGAAGCTCTTACCTCAAAACGAAGCTGAACTAGCTCGTTGTAAAAGAATGGGTATTGAAGATATCAATCGTATCCTTCGTATGGAAGACTTAGTAAAAGGTGACGATGCAATCTTTGCAGCAACAGGTGTAACAGACGGAGAACTATTACGAGGCGTTCAATTTAAAGGTAGCGTCGGAACAACACAATCACTTGTTATGCGTGCAAAATCAGGCACAGTACGCTTCGTAGACGGCCGCCATAGCTTAAATAAAAAACCGAATTTGGTTATTAAATAAAAAGCGTAAGCAGCTCGTTCAGAATGGGAGGGGGATGGAGCTTCAGACGTAGAGGCGCTTTTTGCCTCACAGGAAGGGGTGAAATGACCGGAGATTCTAGCCCCTGGAACTGAATTAAATAAAAGCAGAAATACCTTATCTATTCTGCCTTAAAATCAGGTGAGTAGAAAAAAGAAAGAAATATGAAAAGGCGAAGACAAATTTTCTTGTCTTCGCTTCTTGTATTTGTGTTTCAACGTATTGATTAAAACTAGATAAAAGGGTTACAATAGTGAATATTATCCTACTTGAACTTATTGCCTTTCATTATTATTTATTTGCCTTCCGTATTTTTCCCTTTACCCATGTGAAAAGAGAATAAAGTTAAAGTGTGGTGTCTGAATGAATTTGTCAATTGCAGCATTAGAAAACATGAAATTAAAAGAGTTATACGAGCTTGCGAAGGAATTTAAGATTTCGTATTACAGCAAGTTAACGAAAAAAGAGCTAATCTTCTCTATCTTAAAAGCTCGAGCAGAAAAAGAAGGTTTCTTTTTCATGGAAGGCGTATTAGAAATTATTCAATCAGAAGGATTTGGATTCTTACGTCCTATCAATTATTCTCCAAGCTCAGAAGATATTTATATCTCGGCTTCGCAAATTCGTCGTTTCGATTTACGTAATGGAGATAAGGTTTCTGGTAAAGTACGACCTCCGAAAGAAAATGAGCGCTATTTTGGATTGCTACAAGTTGAAGCTGTAAATGGAGATGATCCAGACTCAGCAAAAGAGCGTGTACATTTCCCTGCATTAACACCGTTATACCCAGATCGCCAAATGAAATTGGAGACGGAAACGAAAAAGTTACCGACACGCATCATGGATTTAATCGCACCAGTTGGATTTGGACAACGTGGTTTAATTGTTGCGCCTCCAAAGGCTGGTAAAACAAGTCTGTTAAAAGAAATTGCACACAGTGTCACAACAAATCATCCGGAAGCAGAATTAATTGTACTTTTAATTGATGAGCGTCCAGAGGAAGTAACAGATATTGAACGTTCTGTTAAAGGTGATGTTGTAAGTTCTACTTTTGATGAAGTGCCAGAGAATCATATTAAAGTAGCGGAGCTTGTATTAGAGCGTGCAATGCGTCTTGTAGAACATAAAAGGGACGTTGTCATTTTAATGGATAGTATTACCCGTTTAGCGCGTGCTTACAACCTTGTTATTCCGCCAAGTGGTAGAACCTTATCAGGTGGTATTGATCCTGCTGCTTTTCATAGACCGAAGCGTTTCTTTGGGGCTGCGCGTAATATCGAAGAGGGCGGTAGCCTAACGATTTTAGCAACAGCGCTTGTTGATACAGGGTCTCGTATGGATGATGTAATTTACGAGGAGTTTAAAGGAACTGGAAATATGGAACTTCACTTAGATCGCTCATTAGCTGAGCGCCGTATCTTCCCAGCGATTGATATTCGTCGCTCTGGTACGCGTAAAGAAGACCTATTAATTCCGAAAGAACATTTAGACAAGCTGTGGGGTATTCGTAAAACAATGCGTGATACACCAGACTTTGTTGAAGGCTTCTTACGTAAACTTCGTCAAACAAAGACAAATGAAGAATTTTTACAAAACATTGTTGCAGACTCAAAAAGGTATGTAACCACTAAGTAAAGGGAAAAGATGGGGACTCGCTTATTTCGTAGTAAGCGAGTTTTTTATGTTTTTAAGGGAATATTAGAGAGAGTAATATATGGAAAAAATTTGTTTTTTGAGATGGAAATCATATTTGGATTGAGAGCTTGAAGTGCCCTACGATTCTGGGCGAGCCGCTACGTCAGAAGCTCCATCCCCCTCTCATTCTGAACAAGCCGCTTGTGCTTTTAGGTATATCCATCTCCAGCGGCTAGAATCTCCGGCCATTTCGCTCTCTCGGTCGAAGCAAAAAGCGCTTCTTGGTCGAGAGCTTGAAGTGACCTGGATTCTGAACGAGCCGCTTGTGCTTTTAATTGATATCCAGTTCCGGCGGCTAGCTCTTCGTGTCTAAGAACCTCCCGCACTCAAGGTAAAAAGCACCTTTTGTGCGAGAGAACCTTAGCCAGTCAGAGCTGAGCGAGCCGCCTCCACTTTTAGGTGCTATCCAGCTCCAGCGGCTAGAATCTCCGGCCATTTCGCTCTCTCGGTCGAAGCAAAAAGCGCTTCTTGGTCGAGAGCTCCAATGTCCTGCGATTCTGAACGAGCCGCTTGTGCTTTTAATTTTTAAAAAGACAAAAACAGGTAGTTGCAAAATGGAGTTAGCCTTGTTATAATTTCATCATATGTGTTTCATCAATATAGTTGTGTAAGCAGCTGAAGATGAAAAACTCTGTTTCGAAAATGATTCAGGGCGGAAGGAGATGAAAAGAATGAAAGCAGGAATCCATCCAAATTACAATAAAGTTGTATTTATGGACACGAACACTGGCTTCAAATTCTTAAGCGGGTCTACAAAAGGCTCTAGCGAAACTGTTGAGTGGGAAGATGGTAACACTTATCCATTACTAAAAATTGAGATCAGTTCTGATTCTCACCCATTCTACACTGGACGTCAGAAGTTTGCTACTGCAGACGGACGTGTTGACCGCTTCAATAAGAAATACGGCATCAAGTAATAAAGAACATAAAACAGGCAAGTGTATGTATTCGCTTGTCTGTTTTTTTTGCGAAAATATTAAACCTTTACCCTACTTTGGATTAGGAAAGTAGATGAAAGGAGAGCTCAATGTACTTAATGAATCAAAATGGTTGGATTGAAGTGATTTGCGGGAGTATGTTTTCTGGGAAATCAGAAGAGCTCATCCGCCGTATACGCCGTACACAATTTGCGAAACAACATGCGATTGTATTTAAACCATGTATTGATAATCGTTATAGTGAAGAAGATGTTGTATCACATAATGGATTAAAGGTTAAAGCAGTTCCTGTTTCAGCTTCAAAAGATATATTTAACCATGTAACAGAAGAAATGGATGTTATTGCAATCGATGAGGTACAATTTTTTGATGGGGACATTGTGGAAGTGGTGCAAGTATTGGCAAATCGTGGCTATCGTGTCATTGTAGCTGGATTAGACCAAGATTTCCGTGGTCTACCATTTGGACAAGTTCCTCAGCTGATGGCGATTGCTGAACATGTAACTAAATTGCAGGCAGTTTGTTCTGAATGTGGATCTCCTGCAAGTCGTACGCAACGTTTAATCGATGGAGAACCAGCGGCATTTGATGATCCAATTATTTTAGTTGGGGCTTCAGAATCGTATGAACCACGTTGTCGTCATTGTCATGCAGTACCTACAAAACAAAGATAAGTGAAACTCGCTATGTAGAGCGGGTTTTTTTCGAAAATAGATGAAGATTGGTGGCCAGCTCTTCGTGTCTAAGAACCGCCGCTACTCAAGGTGAAAAGCACCTTTTGTGCGAGAGAACCTTAGCCAGTCAGAGCTGAGCGAGCCGCTTGCGCTTTTAAATATTATCTAGCTCCAGCGGCTAGAATCTCCGGCCATTTCACTCTCTCGCTCGAAGCAAAAAGCGCTTCAAGGTCGAGAGTTCCAATGTCCTGCGATTCTGAGCAAGCCGCTTACGCTTTTAAATATAATTTGCGTTTTTTTGATTAAGTACCATATACTATTTGTATTAGATACTAGGATGTAGAGGTGAATGGTGTGTTAGATCGTTTGCAAGCTGTAGAAGATCGTTATGAGAAGTTGAATGAGTTGTTAAGTGACCCAGAGGTTATTAGCGATACAAATAAGCTTCGTGAGTATTCAAAAGAGCAATCTGATATTCAGGACACGGTAGAGGTGTACCGTGAGTATAAAGATGTTCGTGAGCAATTACGAGATGCAAAAGCAATGTTAGAAGATAAGTTAGACGCTGATATGCGTGATATGGTAAAAGAAGAGGTTTCTGAATTAGAAGGACAAGAGAAAACATTATCAGAACGTCTGAAAATTTTACTTGTTCCAAAAGACCCTAATGATGATAAAAACGTTATCGTTGAGGTTCGTGGCGCTGCTGGTGGTGACGAAGCAGCTTTATTTGCTGGTGATTTATATCGTATGTATAGCCGTTATGCTGAGGTGCAAGGTTGGAAAACTGAAATTATCGAAGCGAGCTATACAGAGTTAGGTGGATATAAAGAGATTATCTTTATGATTAACGGTAAAGGTGCTTTCGCGAAGCTGAAATTCGAGAATGGTGCTCACCGTGTACAACGTGTTCCTGAAACGGAATCTGGCGGACGTATTCATACATCTACAGCAACTGTAGCTGTACTACCAGAGGCAGAAGAAGTAGAAATTAATATTCATGAAAAAGATGTTCGTGTTGATACGTTTGCTTCTAGTGGTCCTGGTGGACAAAGCGTTAATACAACGATGTCAGCGGTACGTTTAACGCATTTACCGACTGGTGTAGTTGTATCTTGTCAGGATGAGAAATCACAAATTAAGAATAAAGAAAAAGCGATGAAAGTATTACGCGCACGTGTTTATGATAAATTTAGACAAGAAGCGCAAGCTGAGTATGATCAAAACCGTAAACAAGCTGTTGGTACGGGAGATCGTTCAGAGCGTATTCGTACGTATAACTTCCCGCAAAACCGTGTTACAGACCATCGAATCGGTTTAACGATTCAAAAGCTAGATCAAATCCTACAAGGTAAGTTAGATGATTTCATCAATGCCTTAGTGATGGAAGATCAGGCGCAAAAGATGGAGGCAGCTGAGTAATGCGTGTCTATGAAGCCCTGAAATGGGCTTCTTCTTTTTTACAGGAAAATGGACGAGATGAAAATGCGGGAGAAATTGTCCTTTGTCATGTATTAAAGACGAACAGAACCGGAATGCTCATGAATATGCGTGAAGAAATAACTGCGGAACAAGAGAAAAGTTTTGCAGAATTTATCCACAAGCATGTAGAAGGTATTCCGATCCAATATATGCTCGGTTATGAAATGTTTTATGGCCGATCATTCTTTGTAAATGAAGAGGTATTGATACCAAGACCGGAAACAGAGGAACTTATAGTTGGAGTGCTAGAGAGAATTGAGCGCCATTTCGGTAATGAGGAGCTTCACATAGCGGATATTGGAACAGGTAGTGGAGCGATTTCTATTACGCTCGCTTTAGAAAATAAAAATCTTCATGTGTATACAGTAGATATCGCACAGGAGTCGATTGAAGTTGCAAAAGAAAATGCAAAAACTTTAGGGGCGGATGTAACTTTCTATCACGGCGATTTACTGTCTCCGTTTTATGAAACAGGTCAGAAGTTAGATGTTGTTGTTTCCAATCCTCCGTACATACCAGAGGAAGATTGGCGTGGTCTTTCTACTGTTGTGAAGGAGCATGAGCCGAAGCGTGCGCTTGTTGGTGGGGAAGATGGACTAGATTTCTATCGTCGTTTTATGGAGGAATTGCCGAATGTATTACAGAACAAGGCGATTGTGGCGTTTGAAATTGGTGTAGGGCAAGGTGAAGATGTGAAAGCATTATTACAGCAAACTTTCCCGCGAGCTCAAGTTGAAGTTGTATTTGATATTAATGGAAAAGATCGCATGGTATTTGCAGAGATGGAGTAAGGCATAAGCCTTACTCTATTTTTTGTATGAAAAATTCGTAACTACTCAGCCATACATTTTATTTAGAATTTTGGTAAGGGGAATTATTTCAGCGAAAATACGCACCTTATTACCTATACATAGCCAGTTCCTCTCGCCAATTAAAAAAATGCTTTTCTATCGGTTTTTTATATAGATTTTGAATTTAATAGTTTAGAAAGATGAAAGTCTGTCCACACTGTTTCTAGAGGGGACGGTGGAGGAAATGAAAAAACAAGTTATTGCTTACTTTCTTTTATTATTAATTGGTGCACAGTTACTTGTGCAGTTTGGATATATGAAAGCTGATGCAAAAGGGCCTACTGTTATTCCGAAAGAGGCCGTTCGATTACGTATTTTAGCTAATAGTGATTCCGATAAAGATCAGGCGTTAAAGCGTAAAGTACGCGATGAAGTAAAAGCGCAAATTGATGGATGGGTAGCGGATTTAACGTCATTTGAAGAAGCTCGAAAAGTAATTCAAAATCATATTCCTGAAATTGAAAAGACAGTGGCAAATACACTAAAAAGAGAAGGAAGTAAAGAGGCGTTTCAAGTGAAATTCGGTAAGAATGTGAAGTTTCCTACAAAGGTATATGGGAATTTTATTTATCCGGCAGGAGAATATGAAGCGGTACTTATTACAATTGGAAAAGGTGAAGGTGCAAACTGGTGGTGTGTATTATTTCCACCGATGTGTTTCTTAGATTTTTCAAGTGGTACAGCTGTAAGGAAAGAAGAACATGTTGTGAAAGCTGAATCTCCTGAAGAGGAGCAGGTGAGACAACTAGATGAGGAAGTAGTGGATGTACCGGAGAAGAAAGAGGATAAGGTGAAAGAAAAGAAAGTAGTAAAGCCGGAAAAAGCTGAAAAAGTAACAGCACAGGAAAAGAAAGTAGTAAAACACGAAACACAAGTAGAAGAACAGCCTGTAAAAAAAGTAGAAACAAAAACTGTGGAAAAAGTGGAGAAACCTGTGGAGCAAAAACAAGAAAAGCAAAATGAATATGTAACAGTAGAAGAGGAAGAGAAACCAGAGGTTAAATTATTTATCGTCGAAGCTTTTACATCTTTATTCTCTAAATAGTGCTATTAATAAATCCTTCCTCATATATATCAATGAGGAGGGATTTACTATGAAGAACGTGTATTTTGCTACGAAAGCAGATGTAGAAAGATTACATTCTTTTTTCGGACAAGCTAATAAAAAAGATGATAAAATAAATGAGTTGTACGCACAATTTATGATCTTGGAAGAGGCGGGAGAAATACGAGCGGTAATTGGATATGAACAAAGTGGAGAAAATGCACTTATCCGTTCTTGTTTATTCACACCTAATGTGGATAAACAGACTTTCTTATATTTTTTCGAGATGTTTTTGCAGTATATGAAAGAAAAAGATATTCGACAATTGTACTTACTCACAAATCATCCACAATCTGTGACCATCTTTCAGTTTTTTAACTTTGTCATTGTAGAGAAAGAGGAAGTGCCAGAGGAAATTCGACAGTTAGAACACTTTTGTAAAAATATAAAAGAGCTAAATGCAATAATACTAAATTGTCAGCTATTCACAAAGTTATCCACGGATTAACAAGGTTTATCCACATTTTGTGGATAAACCTTGTTTGTCTTTTGGATAAATCTCATAGTAAACTAAAAATAGACAAGTATTTCATGGTAGAAAAGGACGTGGGAAAAAATGCATACAAATATGTGGGTTGTGGATAATGTTGTGGAAAGAAAAAAATATTATCCACAATTAAAAGAAGCAGCGAGATTATTAAGAGAAAATGAAGCGGTGGCCTTCCCAACGGAAACGGTATATGGGTTAGGAGCAAACGCAATGGATGATGAAGCGATAGCGAAAATTTTTGAAGCGAAAGGGAGACCGAGCGATAATCCACTGATTGTCCACATAGGAACAAAATCTCAGTTAGATGGTATCGTAAGAGAAATTCCGCCGGTTGCAGAAAAGTTAATGGAGCATTTTTGGCCAGGACCATTAACAATCATTTTACCGAGAAAAAAAGGGATTTCAGAGAGGGTTACGGCAGGACTTAATACAGTCGGAGTGAGGATGCCAGATCATCCAGTAGCGCTCGCCCTTATTGAAGAGGCAAACGTGCCTGTTGCAGCACCGAGTGCGAATCGTTCAGGACGCCCAAGTCCAACGTTAGCTTCTCATGTGTATGAAGATTTGAATGGGAAAATTGCTGGTATTGTTGATGGCGGGGCAACAGGAGTAGGCGTTGAATCAACTGTAATTGATTGTACGAGCGAGGTTCCGACGATTTTACGTCCAGGTGGGATTACGAAGGAGCAATTAGAGGCCGTGATAGGAAATGTTTCTTTAGATCCAGCTTTAAAGGATGAGAAAGAAAAACCAAAATCACCTGGAATGAAATATACACATTATGCACCGAAAGCGCCACTTAGTATTGTTGAAGGGTCCCGTGAGTTTATTCAACGTATTGTGGATGAGAAAAAGAAAGAAGGATTTAAAGTAGGTGTATTAACGACAGAAGAGTATCAGCATGTGTATAGTGCAGATGTTGTATTGTCTTGTGGTGTGCGAAGCGATTTAGCCAGCGTTGCGACTAAGTTATATGATGTGCTTAGAACGTTTGATGCAAGTGAAGTAGATGTTATTTTTAGTGAATCATTCCCGAATGAAGGCATAGGAAATGCAATTATGAATCGTTTAACAAAAGCTGCGGGACATCAGATTATTATTGAATGATAATGTACCTTTAGCAAACAGAATATTTCTCCTCGGATAAGCATATTGTGAAGTAGCACGTCCGAGGGGGGATATGAATGACACTTGAACAATTAATACCTTTAATAATTATGGCATTTGCCCTGGGGATGGATGCATTTTCAGTGAGCCTCGGTATGGGGATGGTAACATTAAAGTTAAGACAAATCCTTTATATAGGTATGACGATTGGGATATTTCATATTATTATGCCATTTATCGGAATGGTACTAGGACGTTTTCTATCAGAGAGGTATGGGGATGTCGCAAATTTTGCAGGAGCTATTTTATTAATTGGGCTAGGGTTCTATATCGTATATTCGTCTATTTTAGAAGGGGAAGAGACTAGAACTGCTCCAATTGGAATTAGTTTATTTGTATTTGCATTTGGTGTCAGTATAGATAGTTTTTCAGTAGGTCTTAGTCTTGGAATTTACGGAGCAGAGACAATTATTACGATATTATTGTTCGGACTAATAAGTATGTTACTGGCTTGGATGGGTTTATTGCTTGGTAGCCATGCCAAAAATATACTTGGCACATACGGTGAAATAGTAGGTGGTATTATTCTTGTTGGGTTTGGATTGTATCTCCTTTTTCCTATATAATTTTATGTAGGAGGGAATTATGAACAAGCTATTGGAATGGTATGTTAAGCTTTTAACCTTCTTTCCTCGATGGCTAAGAAGACTTATAATATTGGGTGTTATTTTGCAAATTTCGATGTTAGGTTGGATTAAGTTAATTCGTGAATGGTGAGATAGTTCCTTTCTGTGCATAGTTTCGTTTGTACTATATTGATCACACTAAAAAATTACAAATATAGAAAGGATGAGATGAATGACGAGATTAAAGCAAGTTTTTGGTATTATTATTAGTTTTTTTGTTTTTTGGTTCAGTATGCTCGGTGTACAAATGTTTGCTGAGTTTTTAGATATTGAGTCATTGAAGTTTGTTGCAGGAAAATCGGAGGCGGCGCGTACTTTTTATTCTCCGTACCCGTTTTTAATTGTTTTCCTTATTACGTTACTTTCCTTATATTTCTTTGTAATAAAGCTTGGTAGATCTAAAAAAGAGAAATTCCCGGCATTAGAGGAGAAGAACGAAGAATTACGATAAAAAATCCCCCGCTTTCAGCGGGGGGGGGTTATGTTTGAGTGATGAAGCTGGAGCTTTTCGGTGGTATCCAGTGCCGGCGACTAGCTCTTCGCATCTAAGAACCTTCCGCCCGAAAGGCAAAAAGCGCCTTTAGGACGAAAGAACCTTAGCTGGTCAGAGCTGAACGAGTCGCCTCCACTTTTAGATAGGCCTCACTAATTCAAATTGTTCTCCTAGTTTTGCGTAGTTGTGTCCTGCTAGGCGGCTTATTGGTTTTAGTTCTTCGGCGTGAATTCGGCCGTTTTCGTATAAGTGTTCAGCGACGTGAAAGCGGACGACGCGGCCGATTAGTAGGTCACAAGCTGGCGAGTCTTCGGTTCCGCCGAGTGGGATAGCGCGTTCTAATATGCACTCCATTCGAATGTTTGCTTCTTTAACCCCTGGTACTGAAATGACATCACTGTCAATCGGTGTTAGTTTTGCTAATTCGATTTCACTTTCATTAGGAGGTAGGTTCGCTGCTGTTTCGTTGATCGCCTCTACGTAAGATTCATCAGAAATATGTACGACAAATTCCCCTTTTTCTATTGCGTTTCTGGAAGTGTCTTTCGGTTTTCCTTCTTTGCGTTGTACTGAAACTGAGATAAGTGGTGGATTGGCAGCGACGATATTGAAATAACTATATGGCGCACCGTTCAATACACCATCTTTAGTTACAGAAGTAACGAATGCAACAGGACGTGGAATGATACTTCCTGTTAGTAATTTGTAATTATCTTTTTCAGTTTGTTCGTTTGGATTAATGGATAACATGTTGTAATCCCCTTTCTAAATATGAATACTTATTGTTCCTTTACAAGATAACAATGGGAATCTCCTGCTGAAAATAATATTTTTTTGATGATGTAAAAAAAAGAGATTACCTCGATTGTACTGAAGTAATCTCTTTTTTGGCAAATATCTTGAAATAGAGATAAATATTAAAGTAAAACGTAAGCGCCAGGTCCAATTAAAGCTACACCGATAGCGACAGCGATTAACATTAAATTATATTCGAATCCGTTTTGTGTTACCCAGTAACCATTTTTTCCGTGAACTGTGAAAATTGCTACTAGCATTGTTCCTACGATAAATAATGAACCAACTACAGTGAAAATACCTGCTGCGAATAAGAAACCACCTAATAGTTCAGTTGCGCCAGCCATAAATGCCATAAATACGCCAGGACGTAAGCCGATTGACTCCATCCAGCCGCCAGTTCCCTTTAAGCCGTAACCGCCGAACCAACCAAATAATTTTTGAGCACCATGACCCATGAATGTAATTCCTATAATAAGACGAATAATAAGAAGACCGATATCCATCATTTCAAAAAACCTCCTAAAAGTTATTAACTTACCTTATGTAAGTAATAATAAGATAGTTACTTACTTTAGTCAAGTGTATTTCAACAAAAATTTGAAAGGAATTTTACAAATTAACAACAAAAAATAAAATGTAGTAAAGACCTCTAGACAAGTAAGTGAAAAAAAGAGAAAATATAAGTAGAAGTTAACTTCTCATTGTTATTCAGACAATCAGAATTGACTGGAATTTTGTGAAGCGCTACAATAAGAGTCTAGTAGTAATGACATGATTTATTTCGAAAGAGTTTTTACAGTATAACATTCGAAGTATGAAGTCTTACGTGTATTTCGATCTTGAATAGAGATTGCCCTATAAACTTTTAGGTAAATTATAAGGAGGACTATCCTATGTTTAAAAAATTATTCGGTTTTGGTTCAAAAACAAATGAAGAAACAATCGTAGCTCCATTAACTGGAGCAGTGAAAAATATTGAAGAAGTACCAGATCCAGTATTCGCTGGTCGTATGATGGGTGACGGTGTTGCGATCGATCCTACTGAAGGTGTAGTTGTATCTCCAGTTGATGGTGAAATCGTACAATTATTCCACACGAAACATGCTATTGGAATTAAAGCGAAAAACGGTACAGAAATTTTAATCCACGTTGGATTAGAAACTGTAAAAATGGAAGGTGAAGGTTTCGAAGCTCACGTTTCTGAAGGACAAGCTGTAAAAGCTGGAGATAAATTAATCTCATTCGACTTAGAATTAATTCGTGAAAAAGCGAAAAGCACAATTACTCCAATCGTTATTACAAACACAGATGCAGCTGAGTCTATTAAGACAACTGTAGGTGTAACAGCTACAAAAGGTTCAACAGAAGTAATGAAAGTTACAATGAAATAATTATTTGATAGAAGGAATCCGTTTCATATGAAATGGATTCCTTATTTTGTTTCGTAGTGTGTTCATTATGTATGGTAAAATACTTTGGGCACTTGGAAATAGGGTTTCATATATGTGGATAAGGCGCATTTTTCTTAGAAAAAATATAAGAGAAATGCGCCTTTCGTATGTTCACATTTCTTTTGTTCTATTCTAATGTACGCTATGATAAAGTGAAACTTTAATCAGTGGAGGGTGTTCATCCCCCGCTGATTATTAGCCTTCACCAATCGGGATAAATGTAGGAAACAGAAAAAAAGGGGTGGGTTTAGATGAAACGGGTGTTATTTGTTTGCACTGGAAATACATGCCGTAGTCCGATGGCTGAGGCTTTGCTTCGTCATTATGGAGAAGGTAAATTTGAAGTGCAATCTGCTGGTGTTTTCGCCTATCCTGGAAGCGATGTGTCGATACATGCAAAGGAAGCTTTAGCTGAAAAAGGAATTGTAATCAATCATGCCGCGCAGCAGGTAAACGATACTTTGGTTGATTGGGCGGATATTGTAGTAACAATGACGGAAAATCATAAGCAAATTGTACTTGGGTATTATCCGAGCGTGGAAAAGAAATTGGATACATTATATGGATTAACTAAGGGTATAAGTAAGGATATTTCAGATCCATTTGGCGGATCGCTTTCTATTTATAAAGAAACGTTAGAAGAGATGGAAAAACTTGTACAAACTTTACTGAAAAAGCATTCAGAAGGTTGATGTTTCGTGTATAATACGATATTGGAGATCACTTTGTTCCATTAAGGTAGCGAGTGTGAAATGAAGATAATTGATTGAAACTTCGGAGGGGTAAAAATGAAAGTAGTAGTAGCATCTGATCACGGCGGTATGAATATCCGTAAAGAACTTGTAAGTTTATTAGAAGAGTTAAATATTGAATATATTGATTTAGGTTGTGAATGTGAAGCTGGTTCTGTTGATTACCCTGATTTTGCGTTTCCAGCAGCAGAAATGGTCGCGAATGGTGAAGTGGATCGTGGTATTTTAGTTTGCGGGACAGGCATTGGTATGTCAATCGCAGCAAACAAAGTAAATGGTATTCGTTGTGCATTAGTTCATGATACTTTCAGTGCGAAAGCGACGAGAGAGCATAATGACACTAACATGTTAGCGATGGGCGAGCGTGTAATTGGAGCTGGTCTAGCGCGTGATATCGCGAAAATTTGGCTAACAACTGACTATGAAGGTGGCCGTCACGAAAACCGAGTAGGAAAAATTAAAACGTACGAAACAAAGTAATAGATTCTAACTATAAGTAGTATGAAATATAATTTGGTGAACCAACCTGTGAAAGGAAGAGGCGTAATGACAGAAATCGTAAAGGTAAGAGAACAGCTACAAATGTCGCTTTCTGATTTCCAAGAACAAGCCACGCTGCAAAGTGGTCAAATTTTTGTAGTGGGGTGTAGCACGAGCGAAGTGCTAGGTGAAAGAATTGGAACATCAGGAACGATGGAAGTGGCAGAGGCGATTTTTTCTGAGTTAAAACAATTTCAAGAGAGAACAGGTATTGAATTGGCGTTTCAATGTTGTGAGCATTTAAATCGTGCTTTAGTAGTTGAGAGAGATGTAGCGATGAAATATCAATTTGAAATTGTAACAGTTACGCCTGTTAGATCAGCAGGTGGTGCATTAGCGACGTATGCGTATCACAATTTTAAAGATCCGGTAGTAATTGAGTTTATTAAAGCAGATGCAGGAATGGATATCGGCGATACATTTATCGGTATGCATTTAAAGCATGTAGCTGTACCGGTTCGTACAAGTGTGAAGGAAATAGGAAGTGCGCATGTAACGATGGCGAAAACACGTGGGAAACTAATAGGTGGAGCACGTGCCGTTTATGCGGCAAATGAAGAAGCTATTCCTTGCCGTTAAACATGAAAAATTATAAAGTCTTATACAGCTGTATATCGAAAGGTAAAAGGTATGTGGTCTGACTTTATAATAGAAGAAAGAAAAGACCAATTTTGGTCTTTTTTTTTCTTTTATGATATAGAAAGTCATGTTAGAATGTAGTTGAAAACATGAAGGTTCGAAAGAATTACAACCTGAATTTTCGTTTTTTCTGAATAAATGAGAAAAAACTATTGGGAATTGATGTAATTCGTTCAGAAAAGGGGGATTTTGGTGAATCATTTAAAACGTCAAGATGAAAAGGTATTTGCTGCAATTGAGGCAGAACTAGGAAGACAGCGTTCAAAGATTGAGTTAATTGCTTCGGAAAACTTCGTAAGTGAAGCAGTAATGGAGGCGCAAGGTTCTGTTCTAACGAATAAGTATGCTGAAGGATATCCTGGAAAACGTTACTATGGTGGTTGTGAACACGTAGACGTAGTAGAAGATATCGCACGTGATCGCGCGAAAGAAATTTTTGGCGCAGAGCATGTAAATGTTCAACCACATTCTGGTGCACAAGCGAACATGGCAGTATACTTCACGATTTTAGAGCAAGGCGATACAGTACTTGGCATGAATTTATCTCATGGTGGTCACTTAACACACGGAAGCCCTGTTAACTTCAGTGGAGTACAATATAATTTCGTAGAATATGGCGTGGATGCTGAATCTCACCGTATTAATTACGATGATGTATTAGCAAAAGCGAAAGAACATAAACCAAAATTAATCGTTGCAGGTGCAAGTGCATATCCTCGTGTTATCGATTTCAAACGATTCCGTGAGATTGCAGATGAAGTGGGTGCATACTTTATGGTTGATATGGCACATATCGCTGGTTTAGTAGCTGCTGGTTTACATCCAAACCCAGTACCACATGCACATTTCGTTACAACGACAACACATAAAACATTACGTGGTCCACGTGGTGGTATGATTTTATGTGAAGAGCAATTTGCAAAACAAATTGATAAATCAATCTTCCCTGGTATTCAAGGTGGCCCACTTATGCACGTAATTGCTGCAAAAGCTGTTGCATTTGGTGAGACACTACAAGATGAGTTTAAAACATATGCACAACATATCATTAATAATGCGAACCGCTTAGCTGAAGGCCTTCAAAAGGAAGGACTTACACTTGTTTCTGGTGGAACAGACAATCATTTAATCTTAATTGATGTTCGTAACTTGGAAATTACAGGTAAAGTAGCAGAGCACGTATTAGATGAAGTTGGTATTACAGTGAACAAAAATACAATTCCATTTGAAACAGCAAGCCCATTTGTAACAAGCGGCGTACGTATCGGTACAGCAGCTGTAACATCTCGTGGTTTCGGTTTAGAAGAAATGGATGAAATTGCGGCACTTATTGCTTATACATTAAAAAATCATGAGAATGAAGTTGCATTAGAAGAAGCAAGTAAGCGTGTAGAAGCGTTAACGAGCAAATTCTCAATGTATACAGATCTATAATAGATTGAAAAAGACTGCTGAAACGTAATTGTTTTGGCAGTCTTTTTTGTGGACATATATTATTTTTAAAGTATGTATACAAATGATGAATAAATTTTGGCGATATAATGAAGGATACAGCTCCCATAATTGGTAAAGATACTAGATAGATTCATCGCAAAATCATGATTTTGCCAAATTTGCCCTTGAATATTAGTAGCGTTTTCTTTACAATCGTAAATAGTGTAAAGAAGCGTGTAAACGCATGAATATCATCTAAAGGAGAGATTCACATGGGAAAACTGTATGTATTTGATCACCCGTTAATTCAACATAAGATTACATATATTCGCGATAAGAATACAGGTACGAAAGATTTTCGTGAATTAGTGGACGAAGTAGCAAGCTTAATGGCTTTCGAGATTACTCGTGACCTTCCACTTGAAGACATTGAAATTGAAACGCCTGTAAGCAAAGCGACAACAAAAGTGATCGCTGGTAAAAAACTTGGTTTAATTCCGATTTTACGTGCAGGTTTAGGAATGGTTGATGGAATTCTGAAATTAATTCCAGCAGCAAAAGTAGGACACGTTGGTTTATACCGTGACCCTAAAACATTGCAACCGGTAGAATACTATGTGAAACTTCCAACGGATGTAGAAGAGCGTGACTTTATCGTACTAGATCCGATGCTAGCAACAGGTGGTTCTGCGGCTGAAGCAATTAATTCTCTGAAAAAGCGCGGTGCAAAGCAAATTAAATTAATGTGTATCGTAGCTGCTCCAGAAGGAGTAAAAGTAGTGCAGGAAGAGCATCCTGATGTTGATATTTATGTAGCAGCATTAGATGAGAAGTTAAATGACCATGGTTATGTAGTTCCAGGTCTTGGTGATGCTGGTGACCGTTTATTCGGAACGAAGTAAGACAACAGACGAGAGGGGGATTCCCCTCTCGTTTTTTTTCGCCCTCAGCGCACGGGGGAGGGGGAGATAAATATACAGGGTATATACAACATAAGTTATATACACATCACATATAATATAGAAGTCTTACGTCTCGGGGACACTATATTATGGAAGGAAAGCGCTATATCTTAAAAATATAATAGTGACAAACTTGTGAACATTTTCTTCTATTATAAAGAGAAAACTGTTAGAAATTGCATATCTCTAACCAGTATTTAGAAGGGGAACGTTTTCATTTTTGGGAGGAAATGCCTAATACTCAAATTTTTTGATTTTTTACGATTTCTCGTTGACACTGTTAATACCCTATTGTATGCTAACAACGGGGATAGATGGTAGGGCTTTCAGTGACAAAAATGCATCTATTCCGTGACGAAAATGTAAACTTTTTATTTTGTATAGAATTTATGCAGAAAAATGAGTTATTATTAACACATCGTGAATGAGGGTTACATATTGGAGGGATGAATCCTTGCAAAAAAACGATCGCAGCCATATAAAAGCGTATGCTTTAATGTCAGGAATACTTGCTCAGTTAGTTGGTTCTATTCTTATCGGAATCTTTGGTGGGCAATGGATTGATAATAAGGTTGGAACGTTTCCGTTGTTTCTTATTATAGGGTTATTACTCGGGTTAGGAACAGGGGTATACGCAATGATTCGACTCATTCAACATTACTATTCGGGAGAGCAATGATGATAGACGTACATGGACTTGTCCAACGACAAAAGAAATATATGTACTACTTGCTTGCGCTTCTAGTGCTAGGATGGGGAATTACCTCTTACAAGGATGTATTTCTTGGGCTGATTATCGGAACGATTTTCAGTTTTCTTAGTTTGCGCATCATTGCACGTAGAACAGACAAGCTATTAGATCGCGTAACAAATGGAGAAAACGTGAAGTTTAAGGCGACAGCGGTAAGTACATATTCAAGATTCGCCACGATTGGGTTATTAATTTTATTTGCAGCCAAATATCAAGAGTTAATTGCGATGTGGGGCTTAGGTGTAGGATTGCTGACAGGATACCTTGTCATGATCATAGATTTTCTTTATTTAGAGTATACGAGCAGGGAAGAGAGGTGAATTACTAGTGGAACACGGTAAATTAGTTGAATTTCTAGGTTTAACGTTCGATTTGTCATCAGTTATGATGGTTACTGTAGCAGCAGTTATTGTTTTCTTAATCGCTGTTATCGGAACTCGCAGCTTAGCGCTTCGCCCAACCGGGATGCAAAATTTCATGGAATGGGTGTTTGACTTCGTGAAAGGGATTATCAATAGTACGATGGATTGGAAAACAGGTGGACGTTTCTTAACGCTTGGCGTTACGCTCATCATGTTTATCATCGTATCGAACTTCCTTGGTTTACCATTCATGTATTCAACAGTTGAGGCTGGCGAACATATTGCATGGTGGAGATCACCAACGTCTGATCCAGCAGTTGCATTAACATTAGCCGTGATGGTAGTTACCCTCACCCATTATTATGGAATTAAGATGAAGGGTACGAAAGAATATGTTAAAGGTTATTTCCAACCTATGAAATTCTTATTCCCATTAAAGGTTATTGAGGAGTTTGCTAACACATTAACGTTAGGTCTTCGTTTATTTGGTAACATTTACGCAGGTGAAATCTTATTAGGATTACTTGCTAAGTTAGGCGGGGCATCATTCTTAGGAGCATTAGGTGCGCTTGTACCGATGTTAGCATGGATGGGATTCAGCGTATTCGTTGGTTCAATCCAGTCATTTATTTTCGTAATGTTAACGATGGTTTATATGGCTCATAAAGTAAGCCATGACCATTAATATAATTTAAGTAAGAAAAAATTTATTTTTTTATAATACAAAGGAGGACAAATTAAATGAGTTTAGGTGTAATCGCAGCTGCAATTGCAATTGGTTTATCAGCATTAGGTGCAGGTATTGGTAACGGTCTTATCGTATCACGTACAATCGAAGGTGTTGCTCGTCAACCAGAATTAAAAGGCGCACTTCAAACAATTATGTTCATCGGGGTTGCATTAGTTGAGGCACTTCCAATTATCGGTGTAGTTATTGCTTTCATCGTAATGAACAAATAAGGGAGACTCCCCTTACATAGATGGCGAAGAGTGTTTTTCCGAACTTTCTTCGCCATTGCTTTATGAACGAAACGTATGTCTTTTTTTTTCATATGATCAATTTAGATATTTTGAAGGGAGTGAATCCTTGTGCCAACTTTATTATTAGGGGCTTCCATTCCATTTGGAACGATTGCTTATACATTGTTCATTTTCTTACTTCTATTAGTAATGCTACGCAAATTCGCGTGGGGTCCTTTAATGGGAATTATGAAAGAACGTGAAGAGCATGTTACTAATGAAATCGACGCTGCAGAAAGAAGTAATGCTGAAGCGAAGAAATTAGTAGAAGAACAACGTGAAATGTTAAAACAATCGCGTGTTGAAGCACAAGAGTTAATCGAAAGAGCGAAGAAACAAGCTGTAGATCAAAAGGATGTTATTGTTGCTGCTGCGAAAGAAGAAGCAGAATCAATTAAAACATCTGCTGTACAAGAAATTCAACGCGAAAAAGAGCAAGCGATTGCTGCTTTACAAGAACAAGTTGCTTCTTTATCTGTTCATATTGCTTCTAAAGTAATTGAAAAAGAATTAAAAGAAGAAGATCAAGTGAAGTTAATTCGCGATTATATTAAAGAAGTAGGAGAAGCGCGATGAGCAATGGGATTGTAGCAAAACGTTATGCTGTCGCTCTTTTCAAAATTGCAAAAGAAAAACACGTATTAGAAATGTTTGAAGAGGAATTACGCCTTGTACAAAACGTTTTTACAAAGAACGGAGAACTACATAGCTTTTTAACGCAACCGAACATTTCAAAAGAGCAGAAGAAAACGTTTCTTGCAAACGTATTCGCATCTGTTTCTGAATCTATTTTAAATACGTTATATATTTTAATTGATAACAAGCGTATTGATATCCTACCTGAAATTGCAAATGAATATGTTGTTCTTGCTAATGAAGAACGTAACGTAGCGGATGCAACTGTATATTCTATTCGTCTTCTATCGGAAGAAGAAAAACTTAACATTGCAGAAGCATTTGCAAAAAAAACAGGAAAAGATGCAATTCGCGTGAAAAATGTTGTGGATGAAGATTTACTAGGCGGCATTAAAGTACGTATTGGAAATCGCATTTACGACGGAAGCTTACAAGGAAAATTAGCACGTATTCAGCGTGAATTAATGAAGAATAGATAGGGGTGAAGCACATGAGCATCAGAGCTGAAGAAATTAGCGCACTGATAAAGCAACAAATCGAGAACTATCAGTCTGAAATCGAAGTTAGTGATGTTGGTACAGTTATCCAAGTTGGTGACGGTATTGCGCGTGCTCATGGTCTTGATAACGTTATGGCTGGTGAACTTGTAGAGTTCTCTAATGGCGTTATGGGACTAGCACAAAACTTAGAGGAAAACAACGTAGGTATCATTATTTTAGGACCTTACACAGAAATCCGTGAAGGTGACGAAGTTCGTCGTACTGGTCGCATCATGCAAGTACCAGTAGGAAAAGAACTAATCGGTCGTGTTGTAAACCCATTAGGTCAACCAGTTGATGGTTTAGGCCCAATCAATACAACAAACACTCGTCCAATCGAAAGTCCAGCACCAGGTGTAATGGATCGTAAATCTGTTCATGAGCCACTTCAAACAGGTATTAAAGCGATCGATGCTCTTGTACCAATTGGCCGTGGTCAACGTGAGTTAATCATCGGTGACCGTCAAACAGGTAAAACAGCAGTTGCACTTGATACGATCATTAACCAAAAAGATGAAGATATGATTTGTATCTATGTAGCTATCGGACAAAAAGAATCAACAGTACGTAACGTAGTAGAAACACTACGTAAGCACGGTGCATTAGATTACACAATCGTTGTAACTGCATCAGCTTCTCAACCAGCTCCATTATTATACCTAGCTCCTTACGCTGGTGTAACAATGGGTGAAGAGTTCATGTACAATGGTAAACACGTATTAGTAGTATATGATGACTTATCAAAACAAGCAGCGGCTTACCGTGAGCTTTCATTACTATTACGTCGTCCTCCAGGTCGTGAAGCATATCCAGGGGATGTATTCTACTTACATTCTCGCTTATTAGAGCGTGCAGCAAAATTAAGTGATGCAAGAGGCGGCGGTTCTTTAACTGCACTACCTTTCATCGAAACACAAGCAGGGGACGTATCAGCTTACATCCCAACAAACGTAATTTCTATTACGGATGGACAAATCTTCTTACAATCTGACCTATTCTTCTCTGGCGTACGTCCAGCAATCGATGCGGGTACTTCTGTATCTCGTGTAGGTGGATCAGCTCAGATTAAAGCGATGAGTAAAGTATCAGGTACACTTCGTCTTGACCTTGCATCTTATCGTGAGTTAGAAGCGTTCGCTCAGTTCGGTTCTGACCTTGATAAAGCAACACAAGCAAAATTAAACCGTGGTGCTCGTACAGTTGAGGTATTAAAACAAGGATTACACAAACCGTTACGTGTAGAGAAACAAGTTATCATTCTTTACGCTTTAACACGTGGATTCCTAGATGATATCCCAGTAGTAGATATCACTCGTTTCGAAGAAGAATTCCATGCTTGGTTAGATTCAAATGCAACTGACTTATTAAGCGAAATTCGCACAACTAAGAAACTTGCGGATGACGACAAATTTGCAGCAGCAATTAACGGATTTAAAAAAGTATTCGTAGCTTCTGAATAATAATTAAAAGTGAAGTCGACTGTGGCTTAGCTAGATCATATAAAAGGCATCTCAGCTTTTGAGATTGCTGACGGTTATGTAAAGGAAAAGAGTAGGTGCACCTATTCTTTTCCTTCAATCATGAGCAAGAATATCTTGCAACGTAGATTAGGAAGAGGATTCTTACTAATCGTGCCAACTTCCGGAAAAAAGGTGGTGAAAACCTGTGGCATCTTTACGCGATATAAAAGCGAAGATTAACTCGACAAAGAAAACGAGTCAAATTACGAAAGCGATGGAGATGGTATCTGCATCTAAGTTAAACCGTGCAGAACAAAATGCTAAATCTTTCGTTCCGTATATGGAAAAGATTCAAGAAGTAGTAGCGAGCATTGCGCAAGGAAGTAAAGGGATTAATCATCCAATGCTAAATGCGCGTCCTGTAAAGCGTACAGGGTACATCGTTATTACATCTGATCGCGGACTAGCAGGTGGTTATAACAGTAACGTATTACGTACAGTAAGTAACGTAATTCGTGAACGTCATAATATGGATTCAAACCAATATTCAATTATTGTGCTTGGACGACTAGGACGTGATTATTTAAAACGTCGCGGCTTTAACATCATTGATGAAGTAGTTGGATTATCTGACCACCCATCATTTACTGATATTAAAGATATTGCTTCTCGAGCAATTGCGATGTTCGCAGATGGTGCTTATGATGAGCTGTATATTTACTACAATCATTATGTAAGTAAAATTTCACAAGAAGTAACGGAAAATAAAATTTTACCGCTTACGGATGTGGCGTCTGATAAACCGACGACAGCTTATGAATTCGAACCTTCTGAAGAAGAAATTTTAAAAGTATTATTGCCACAATACGCAGAAAGCTTAGTGTACGGTGCATTACTAGACGGTAAAGCAAGTGAGCACGCGGCGCGTATGACAGCAATGAAGAGTGCTACAGACAACGCAATGGAAGTTATCGATTCACTTACACTTTCATTCAACCGTGCGCGTCAAGCAGCGATTACGCAAGAAATTACGGAAATCGTTGGTGGAGTAGCAGCGTTAGAATAGTATTAAAAAGCGTAGGTGGCTTGCTCAGAAGGGGGAGGGCATTGGAGCTCCTGACGAAGAGGCGCTTTTGGCCTCGTAGGAAGGCGCGAAATGACCGACTGTTCTAGCCGCTGGAACTAGATTCAATAAAAAGCGGAAGCGGTTCGTCCAGAACAGGAGAGTCGCGTAAGCTATAAACTAATAAAAATTAAAAGCCGACTTCTCTTAGAAAGCTGGCTAATTAAAAGAAAGCTAGGAGGGAACCCGATGAATAAAGGGCGCGTTACGCAAATCATGGGTCCGGTTGTAGACGTTAAGTTTGATGGCGGAAAGCTACCAGAAATCTACAACGCCCTTACGGTAAAACAAAGCAACGAAAACGGAGCAAGCATTAACTTAACATTTGAAGTTGCACTTCATTTAGGTGATGACACAGTTCGTACAGTTGCAATGTCTTCCACAGATGGACTTGTTCGTGGCACAGAAGTAGAAGATACTGGTAAAGCAATCTCTGTACCAGTTGGGGATGTAACACTTGGTCGTGTATTTAACGTATTAGGTGATGCAATTGACTTAGATGGTGATGTTCCTGCGGATGTACGTCGTGATCCAATTCACCGTCAAGCGCCTGCATTCGAAGAGTTATCTACTAAAGTAGAAATTCTTGAAACTGGTATTAAAGTAGTAGACTTACTTGCTCCTTACATTAAGGGTGGTAAGATCGGTCTATTCGGTGGTGCCGGCGTAGGTAAAACAGTATTAATTCAGGAATTAATTAACAACATCGCACAAGAGCACGGTGGTATCTCTGTATTCGCTGGTGTAGGTGAGCGTACTCGTGAAGGTAACGACTTATACCACGAAATGAGCGATTCTGGCGTAATTAAGAAAACTGCGATGGTATTCGGACAAATGAACGAGCCACCTGGAGCACGTCAACGTGTTGCATTAACAGGTTTAACAATGGCTGAACATTTCCGTGATGAGCAAGGACAAGACGTACTATTGTTCATCGATAACATCTTCCGTTTCACGCAAGCGGGTTCTGAAGTATCTGCCCTTCTTGGTCGTATGCCATCTGCGGTAGGTTACCAGCCAACACTTGCAACAGAAATGGGACAATTACAAGAGCGTATTACATCTACAAATAAAGGATCTATCACGTCTATCCAAGCGGTATACGTACCAGCCGATGACTATACGGATCCAGCACCAGCTACAACGTTCGCTCACTTAGATGCAACAACAAACTTAGAGCGTCGTTTAACACAAATGGGTATTTACCCAGCCGTAGATCCATTAGCATCTACATCTCGTGCGCTTTCTCCAGAAATCGTAGGAGAAGAGCATTATGGAGTAGCTCGTCAAGTACAGCAAACTTTACAGCGTTATAAAGAGCTTCAAGATATCATCGCTATCTTAGGTATGGATGAGTTATCTGAAGAAGATAAGTTAGTTGTACATCGTGCTCGTCGTATTCAATTCTTCTTATCACAAAACTTCCACGTAGCTGAACAGTTTACAGGTCAAAAAGGTTCTTACGTACCTGTAAAAAATACAGTTAGTGGTTTCAAAGAAATTCTAGAAGGAAAATATGATGACCTTCCAGAAGATGCGTTCCGTCTTGTTGGTAGCATTGAAGAAGTTATTGAAAACGCGAAGAAAATGATGGCGTAAGGCCTTAGGAGGGACGAATTATGAAGACATTTCCAGTCAGTATTGTAACTCCTGATGGACCGGTTTACGAAAAAGAAGTAGAAATGGTAAGCGTAAAAGCAGAGAGTGGGGAAATGGGGATCTTACCAGGTCACATTCCAACTGTTGCACCTTTAAAAATTAGTGCGGTTCGTCTGAAAAATGGTGGGCACACTGATTATGTAGCAGTAAGCGGTGGCTTTATCGAAGTTCGTCCAGATAAAGTAACTGTGTTATCATCATCTGCTGAAGAAGCAAACCATATCGATATCCATCGTGCAAATGAATCGAAACGTCGCGCTGAGCAACGTATGCAAGATAAACAAGCGCATGTTGACTTTAGACGTGCAGAAATGGCCTTGCAGCGTGCTGTGAACCGTTTAAACGTTTCTGATATGAAGTAAAAAAATCCGTAAGGGCTCTTGCCTTTACGGATTTTTTGTTATGGATATAAATAATAAGAGGAAAAAAATGCCTCTCTTTAGGTAGGAGAGAGCATCTAGCCGTGCATAGAAGCGGTCAGAGCCTTTTTCTGCCCGATGCCAAGTGTGAAAATCAAGAAATAAAAAGAACTGCAGGTTCGTTTTTTGTTATGCATAGATGTGTTTTATTTAAATGTCGAAGCTGAAACTCAATTTAATATATAGAATAAACTGACAAAATTGGTATAATTATATTGTTGTTTGTATAAGTAGAAAATATATAACAATTTATATTTCATAAAGGAGATGAACAAATGATCGGTGAAATGAAACGAGAAGCATTGTACTCTTTAAAGGGAAAATGGGGACTAGGTGTTGGATCAACGATTTTACATATTATTTTAAGTTATGTTGTTTCAATGGCTGCAATGCTTATACTTTTAATTCCAGGAATTATTATATTTTTCTTAGTTGTTGGTTTAGCGGGTTCAATTGAAGGGGAAGCGATATCAGTCGGGGCAGGTATTACATTTGGAATTTTTTATTGCATAATGATCATTTTGAGTAATGCATCTTATGGTATTACATCATACGGTTATACGAATGTGTTGCTACAAATTAGTAAACGAGAAGATGCTAGAGTAGATTATTTATTTGAAGGATTTCGTGGCTTTAAAAGAATGATGAAAACAATGTGGGCTATGCTTGCGATTTTGTTATATACAGGTACGTGGATTCCGATGTTGTTACTAGGTGTATTCGCATTTTTTGGTGAGGAAGGGAATGTATCGTTAACAATTGCTTTCTTTGTACTATTAGCCATTTCGATTGTTGTAATGATTGTGATGTATTTTTCTTATGCGATGACGTATTATGTTATGGTTGAAAATCCAGATTATAGCGTTTCACAGGCGATGAAAGAAAGTAAGAACTTTATGAAGGGGCATAAACTAGATTTATTTCTTTTATGGCTTAGCTTCATAGGATGGGCTATTTTAGCAATTCTTACTCTTGGAATAGGATTTCTTTGGCTTAGTCCATATGTAGGTACAACGACAGCGCATTTTTATCGCTATATTGCAAAAGGTGAATTGCAGTAGGGACGTGCTATACTAATAGAATTATTACGTATAGGAGGTTAAGTATGATTAGTGATTTAAAAGGAGAAGCGCTAGATTCACTGGAAGGAAAATGGGGCTTAGCTGTTGGGGCAACATTACTTATTTCGATTCTTACTTCAGCTTTTAGTTTTAGTATTCAGTTCCTTCTCTCTCAGGTTTGGGAGTGGAAAGAAGTGAAAAGCTCACTTTCAATAGATGTTATTACAATATTGCTGGTGGGGCCTTTAACGCTAGGGGGTTATTGTTTAGCACTACATATAATTCGTGAAAAGGAAGCGCGTATTGGGCATATATTTAGATGGTTTACAGAAGGAAGTAAGTTTATAAAGTCATTTTTATTATATATAGTAGTAAACATTTATATTTTCTTATGGTGTTTACTATTTATTATTCCAGGCATTATTAAATCATTTTCTTATGCGATGACGTATTTTATTATAAATGATCATCCTGAGTATTCAATAAATCAAGCTATTACAGAAAGTCGTCGTATGATGGCTGGACATAAGATGGAGTATTTCATTTTATGTTTAAGTTTTATTGGTTGGTTTATATTAAGTTGTATTACATTAGGGATTGGATTTTTATGGTTGATTCCATATTTTTATACAACGACAGCAGCTTTTTACGAAGAGATTGCAGAAGAATATTACGAAAAAAGAATTCCGACACTTTAAAAAACACCCAGTGTGAACTATTGGTTCATACTGGGTGTTTTTTGTAGAAATTTTATAAACTGTTTACTTGTTAGAGGTTTACTGAAATAGTAACCTTGCATGTATTTACAGTTGTTTTTTTGCAGAAACTTAAGTTGTTTTTCTGTTTCAATTCCTTCAGCAACGACAGAGAGATTTAAAGTATTTGCAAGGGAAAGGATAGTGGAAACGATGGCTCTTTCTTCAGGCCGATGATCGGCTAGTTGTGTAAATTCTTTTGGTACTTTTAATGTATCGATAGGGAAAATTGATAAATAAGCAAGAGAAGAGTAGCCGGTACCGAAGTCATCAATGGACGTTTGAATACCATATTCTTTTAATTGCTTTAGTCTCGATAATGTTTCTTTTTCATCAATCATCGCAATTCGTTCTGTTAGTTCAAGTGTTACATCTTTCGGGTCAATTTTAACGTCCTTTAGTATTTGTGAAATATTTTCGATTAATTGATTTTGTTGAAATTCTTTCGCTGATAAATTGACACTCATTTTTAAGTTTGTGTATCCAAAACTTTGCCATATTTTTAGTTGACGACAAGACTCTCGTAGCACCCAATGCCCAAGTGGGATGACCTGCGGAGTCTCTTCCACGATTGGAATGAACTCACATGGTGAAATGTCACCTAATAGTGGATGTTTCCAACGGATTAAAGCTTCGGCACCGATGATTTTATTCGTTGTAATGTCAACTTGTGGTTGATAGACGAGAAAGAATTCTTTATTTACTAAAGCAAGTGGTAAATCTTTTTCAATTCGAGCTTTTCGCTCCATTTTTTTATATAACTCTTTCGTATAAAGTGAGCTACCATTCTTTCCTTTATTTTTGGTTTCGTACATGGCCATATCGGCATGTTGTAAAATAGATAACGGATCTTCGCCTGCTTCTGGGTATATTGCAATCCCGATACTTGGCGAGATTTGTAAATGTTGATTTTCAATTTCGAATGGTTCATTCATAGATAGTACAATCATATCAGCTATTTTTTGTACATCTCTATCTTCTTTATAATCTTCTATAAGAATTGTGAACTCATCCCCAGCTAACCGAGCAAGTTTCATATTTGACGTCGATATTCGTTCTAGTCTTTTTGCTACAGCAATTAAAAGAAGATCTCCTACCCGGTGACCGAGAGTATCGTTAATAACTTTAAAACGGTCTAAATCGAGAAACATAACAGCAAAAGGTCTTTTCGATAGTTTTGCTCGGACAATTGCTTGTTCTAACTGCAGATGAAATGAACGGCGATTTGCAAGTTCCGTTAAAGTATCATGATATGCTAGGAAATTAATTTGCTCTTGTTGCTGCTTGCTTTCTGTAATATCTTTAATCATTAAATAGGCCCCAGAAATATGTTCCTTTAAAAAGATGGGAACAGCTGTAACATGTAAGTAGTAAATATCTCTATTTTTATGATATGCCCGTATTTCTAAAGAAATAGATTTCCCTTTTTTCACGTGATGAAAGGCAGTAATGATTTCTTCTAAATCTTCTTCATACATAAGTGAATAGTATGGTTGGTTTAATAATTCATTCGTTTGATAACCGAGTAAAGTAGTTCCAGCGTTGTTCACATTGAGAAAATTACCGTACAAATCTAATGTGAAAATTGGATCTGGATGATGCTCGTATAAAGATTTAAACATTTGTTGGTTATGATATAACTCATTTTTTTGTTCTACTAAATCTTCTGTACGTAGTTCGATTTGTTTCTCGAGTTCTAAGCTGAATTGCATTTGTGCTAGCAATAATATTTTATTTTGTCTTCGAACTAACATATGGCGTATGAGAACGAAGGCGAAAGTTACCATAAGTCCAATTACTACGATAGGTGCAAAAACATTTTCGACCAATATAAAAACAATAAGCATCACGACAGAAATATACGGTAATGATAATCGGATTGATTCACCAAATTGAGGCGTTAGTAATATTTGTTCTTGTTTTTCGGGCTCTTTTGTGTGAAGTATACAAGCGATTGCTACCAATAATAAGGTTACTTGATAGAATGGAGCAACTGTGAACATAGAGTGCTCAGGCTGGAAGTATTTTATATAAGCATAAATAGAATCCGTAGTAGCATACAAAATTAAAGCACTGCCAAGAAGAGCACCAACTTGCTTTGGTAGTAAGGATAATGGTCTGAATAAAAGGTTGATTCCTATTAAAAGAAAGAGTAGATCAGCCATTGGATACGTGAGTTGAACAAACATGTCGATATATGATGTTGTAAAAATATGAATGGTTCTTTCAATAAGTAAATAGTAGCTTAAAGTAAATTGAGCAGTAACAATAATACAAATATCACATATCGTAAAAAGCTGTTCCAATAAATCTCGGTCATAAATAATTTCATATAGAAAGGCAAATGCAAAGCTAATTAAAAATAATAAGTAAAAAAAGTCTGATGGATCAACGAATGTATAGTAGTCATGCAGAATTAAGCGTTGATAAGCAACTACTATATCGCCGATGAAATAAGAGAAGGATCCGATAGTTAATGTTATCCAAAATAAACGAGATAACCCTTGTTTTATATTTGAAAAATAAAATATATAACTGCAAATTGTAATATCAATTAATATGGTACTTATTCCAGTTAATATTTGAAATGGGAGTGCGTACTCATATAAAAAGGACATTGATACGTAATGAATAGCTATATACAACAATGAAATGCTTATAAGAATATTTACATGTGTTTGTTTTTTCATTTATATCACCCACTGTATATACATAAGAACCACCTTTTTGTAGTTTATGTTTTTTATGATTGCTTGAAAACATATAGAATTTCTATATTTATTTTACACATTTATAATGAGTTGTAAAAATAGATTTGCTCAGCAAGTATTAATTGTTGTTTCTGTTCCCAATATATCGACATAGGAATTTGAAGTTTGCTATAATGAATTAAATAGTTGCATTATTTAGAAAAATTTAAAAATAATAAATGATGCAAGTAAGACATATTGTTTACTATGTGAACTTGTTCTTAATTCAGGGGGGAGGGTTTCACAATGGCAAGTGTATATGAAAATAGTTATATGATCGTTTTGATTTTCTTGCTATTAGGTATATTGCTGCCGGTAGTGGCTCTTACATTAGGGAAAATGCTGCGTCCAAACAAACCGAGTGCAGCGAAAGCGACGACGTATGAGAGTGGAATTGAGCCTTTTCATGATGCAAATATTCGGTTTCATGCTCGTTATTACATTTTCGCTTTATTGTTCGTCATCTTTGATGTAGAAACTTTATTTTTATACCCATGGGCTGTTGCATATGACAAACTTGGTTTATTTGCACTGATTGAAATGCTCATTTTTGTTGTGATGTTGCTAGTTGGATTAGCGTATGCTTGGAAAAAGAAGGTGTTACAATGGTTATAAATTTTGAGGAATTACACCCACAGGAGCGAGCGGAATTAGAAAGAAATATCTTTTTTTCTACATTGGAACAGTTGAAGGGATGGGCGCGGAGCAACTCTTTATGGCCGATGACATTTGGACTGGCATGCTGTGCGATTGAAATGATGGGAGTAGGCTCATCACATTACGATTTAGATCGATTTGGGTCATTTTTTCGGACTTCACCAAGACAATCGGACGTCATGATTGTGTCAGGAACGGTAACGAAGAAAATGGCACCTATTGTTCGGCGCCTATATGATCAAATGCCTGAACCGAAGTGGGTAATTGCGATGGGATCTTGTGCAACGGCCGGTGGTCCGTATGTGAATTCGTATGCTGTTGTGAAAGGTGTAGATCAAATTGTACCAGTTGATGTGTATATTCCTGGATGCCCTCCAAATCCTGCTGCTTTAATTTATGGAATTAATAAATTAAAAGAAAAAATTCGTTACGAGGCGAGGACCGGGAAGCAGGTGACGAATAAATGAGTGATCCAAATAAAGACTTAGAAAGTATGAAAAGAGAAGCAGCCCGTCATGCGAAAGAGGAAGCGCGAAAACGTCTTGCTGCGAAACATGGGGTGGAAATGTCCAAACTTGAAGGAGAACATCGAGAAAAAGAGAAAGCGCTACCAAAAGATAAGGGGATTAATGTAGAAGAAGCGAAGGCGAAAGCCGCAGCAGCCGCAAAAGCAAAAGCAGCGGTATTAGCGAAGCAAAAGCGAGAAGGATCAGAAGAAGTAACGGACGAAGAAAAAGCCAAAGCAAAGGCGAAAGCCGCAGCAGCTGCCAAAGCGAAAGCAGCGGTATTAGCGAAGCAAAAGCGAGAAGGATTAGAAGAAGTAACGGACGAGGAAAAAGTTAAAGCAAAGGCGAAAGCCGCAGCAGCTGCAAAAGCGAAAGCAGCGGCACTAGCGAAGCAAAAGCGAGAAGGGTCAGAAGAGGTAACGGACGAAGAAAAAGCCAAAGCGAAGGCAAAAGCCGCAGCAGCTGCCAAAGCAAAAGCAGCGGTATTAGCGAAGCAGAAGCGAGAAGGATCAGAAGAAGTAACGGACGAAGAAAAAGCCAAAGCGAAGGCCGTAGCAGCTGCAAAAGCAAAAGCAGCAGCGTTAGCGAAGCAGAAAGCCTCACAAGGTGAGGGGGATTCTGGAGATGAGAAAGCAAAGGCAATTGCAGCCGCGAAAGCGAAAGCCGCTGCTGCGGCAAGGGCAAAGGGATCTGTAAATAAGATAGAAGACGAACTGCAGCAGGAAGAACCATCAGTTAACCAACCATATTTAAATCGCTATGTGGAGGTTGTTAAGGAGAGGTTAGGAGAATATGCATTAGTAGATTCCTATATTAATAAGCTTTCAAAAGATGTTCCAACGCTTGTGGCGGAGCCTTCGAAATATTATGAAGTGATGGAGTTAATGCGATTGCATGAGGGACTTGCTTTTGATTATATGTCAGAGCTACATGCGACGGATTTTGTGACACATATGGAAGTATACGTTCATTTATTTTCATATGGAAAGAAACAGTCAGTAGCAGTGAAGGTAAAGCTGGATAGGGAAGCGCCGCAAGTAAAATCGGTGATGCCGCTTTGGAAAGGGGCAGATTGGCCGGAGCGTGAAGCGTATGATTTGCTCGGTATTGTATTTGAAGGTCATCCTAATTTATCTCGCATTTTAATGCCGGATGATTGGGTGGGGTATCCGCTTAGGAAGGATTATGAACCGTATGATGTGGAGGTGTAGCTTGTGATCCGTACGGAAGAGATGCTCTTAAATGTAGGGCCGCAGCATCCGAGTACACATGGTGTGTTTCGGCTTGTAATTAAGATTGACGGGGAAATTATTAAAGAGGCTACACCGGTTATCGGATATTTGCATCGCGGAACAGAAAAGATAGCTGAGAGCTTGCAATATACACAAATTATCCCGTATACAGATCGAATGGACTATTTATCAGCAATGACGAATAATTACGTCCTTTGCCACGCTGTAGAGACGATGATGGATCTTGAGATTCCAGAGCGTGCTGAATATTTACGGGTGCTTGCGATGGAGCTTGGGAGGGTTGCGAGCCATCTCGTCTGGTGGGGAACGAACCTGCTTGATATAGGAGCGGTTAGTCCATTTTTATATGCCTTTCGCGAACGAGAGATGATTATAAATTTATTAAGTGAATTGTGCGGTGCAAGGCTTACTTTCAACTATATGAGAGTCGGCGGCGTGAAGTGGGATGCGCCAGACGGCTGGATTGAAAAGGTGAAAGAGTTTGTTCCGTATATGAGGGAGCAGTTGGAAGGGTATCACGACCTTGTTAGCGGAAATGAAATTTTCTTAAATCGTGTGAAAGGCGTTGGCGTATATAGTGCGGAAGAGGCGATCTCGTATTCATTAAGCGGCGCAAATTTGCGATGCACGGGAGTCCACTGGGATCTTCGCAAAGATGAGCCGTATTCTATTTATGATCGTTTTGACTTTGATGTTCCTGTTGGGAGCACGGGAGATGCTTGGGACCGCTACGTTTGCCGGATGAAGGAAATTGAGGAGTCATTAAAAATTATTGAGCAAGCAGTCGAGCAGTTCCCGAAAGACGGCGCTGTGCTGGCGAAAGTGCCGAAAATTATTAAAGCACCTAAGGGAGAAGCGTTCGTCCGTATAGAGTCACCGCGGGGAGAGATTGGCTGTTATATTGCTAGTGATGGAAAGAAAGAGCCGTACCGCTTGAAATTTCGCAGACCGTCTTTTTATAATTTGCAAATCTTACCGAAGTTATTGAAAGGTGAAAACATCGCCAATTTAATTACGATTTTAGGTGGGGTTGATATTGTACTTGGGGAGGTTGACGGCTAATGATTGAGACGCTCTTACAATCACCTTCAAGCTGGACGAATTTCTTCATTTTTTTCGGGTTAGCGGTGCTTCTATTATTTGCAGTCCTTGGCTTCGTTACATACGGTATTTTGGCAGAACGGAAAGTGATGGGATTTATGCAAGGACGGATTGGACCAAACCAAGTTGGGGGCCGGTTCGGTTTACTCCAAACGGTAGCTGATGTTTTGAAACTATTATTAAAAGAAGATAGCATTCCGAAAGCTGCAGATAAACCGTTGTTTATATTAGCTCCTGTTATTGCATTCGCACCAGCATTTATGGTGCTTGCGGTTATCCCGTTTACTGATAAATTTCAGTTTGCGGATATTGGCGTAGGGTTGCTGTATTACATTGCTGTCTCTGGGATTACGACGATCGGCGTCGTAACTGGGGGATGGGCATCAAATAATAAATATTCCCTTTTAGGAGGGATGCGTGCGGCAGCGCAAATGATTTCTTATGAGATTCCACTTGTGATGAGTGTAATTGGCGTCGTTTTGTTAGCTGGTAGTCTTAACTTGAATGAAATTGTAGCGGCGCAGGAAAAGGTATGGTACATTTTCGCACAGCCAATCGGTTTCGTCATTTTCTTAATCGCGGCAGTTGCAGAGTTAAATAGGACACCGTTTGATTTACCCGAAGCGGAGTCAGAACTTGTTTCAGGATACCATACGGAATACTCAGGTTTTCGCTGGGCGTTTTTCATGCTTTCAGAGTATGTGTATTTCTTCGGGATGTCATCTTTAATTACAGTACTCTTTTTAGGAGGCTGGAATCCAGTTATGTTTCTTGGGTTTATTCCAGGAGCCGTATGGTTTGCTTTGAAATTCAGCAGTGTGGTCTTTCTATTGATTTGGTTCCGCGTTACGTTCCCGCGCATAAGAGGTGACCAGTTAATGGAGTTTGGCTGGAAAGTATTATTACCAATCGCACTTGCAAATATTTTCTTAACGGCATTGATTAAGGAGCTATTCTTCTAATCTATAAAGGGGGTGCCAGTAAGAGATGAAAGGACTATTTAAAGGGTTAAAATATACGCTTAGTAATTTGAGTAAGAAAAAGGTGACGTATGATTATCCAAATCAACCGTTGCCATTACCAGACCGATTTCGAGGTATTCAAAAGTTTTATCCAGAGAAATGTATTGTTTGTAATCAGTGTTCCAATATTTGTCCAACAGATTGTATTCAATTAACAGGAAAAAAACATCCTGATCCTACGAAAAAAGGGAAAATTATCGACACGTATGATATTAATTTTGAAATTTGTATTCTTTGCGATTTATGTACAGAAGTTTGCCCGACAGAGGCGATTGTAATGACAAATAACTTTGAACTTGCAGAGTATTCACGTGATGATTTATTTAAAAATTTGCAGTGGCTTGACGAGAACGACGAGAACATCAGGAAGGAGAATAAAGCATGAACGGCGAGTTTGTAGCTTTCTTTATATTATCCTTGTCTGCGATTATCGGCGGCATTCTTATGCTGAATTTAACGAAAGTAATGCATATGATGCTGGCCCTTGTGCTTACGTTCCTTAGCATTGCGGGTTTGTACTTTCTCTTATCAGCCGAATTTATCGGAGTGTCACAAATTTTACTTTACTCTGGTGCAATCACTATTATTATGATTTTTGGCATTATGTTAACGAAACATAACGCGGAAAATGAATCGCGCCTTACTCTTCGAAAATGGATTATCTTCTTTGCAGTTGTAGCATTTGGAGCAGTTATGTATTTCGCTGTTAATAGTATCGATTTTTCAAATCAAAGCACACAAGGAAGTTTACCTCTCCATGAAAATAACACACTTCAAATCGGTACACTTCTCTATTCAAAATATATTATTCCATTCGAATTAACCTCAGTTATTTTACTTGTAGCACTTGTAGGAGCGATTATCCTTGCGAAGAAGGATGAGGGAGAGGAGGATTCCCATGAGTAGCGTTCCAGCTTCTGCGTATTTAACACTTGCGATTATTTTGTTTTGCATCGGCTTATTTGGAGCTTTAACAAAGCGAAATACAGTAATTGTACTAGTTTGTATCGAATTGATGTTAAACGCCGCCAATTTAAATCTAGTAGCGTTTAGTAAATTAGGCTTGTTTCCGAATTTAACAGGACAAATTTTTTCGCTGTTTACGATGTCTGTAGCGGCAGCGGAGGCAGCGGTAGGTCTTGCAATTTTGATTGCTTTGTACCGTAATCGCCCGACAGTTCATGTAGATGAGATGGATACGCTCAAAGGATAGCATTGTGACCGAAAAGGGGGAAGGAAACAATGATCGATTATGCATGGCTCATACCGCTTTTCCCGCTTGTTTCGTTTTTGTTACTTATTGTGTTCGGGAAGAAAATTAGAGAGGGAAGTAGTGTACTAGGTATTTTCTTTACCTTTCTCTCCTTTATATCCGCGGTAGTGGTACTAATAGAACGGTTTTCATCCGAGGCAGTGAAGCATAAGTGGGTATGGCTTAGGGTAGGAGATATAGATATATCATTTGGTTTTGAAGTTACCGCATTAGGGGCTTTAATGTTGTTTATCGTTACGCTTGTGAGTTTTCTTGTACATGTGTACTCAAAAGGTTATATGAAAGGTGACACCAGATTACCAACCTTTTATGCATATTTAGGGCTCTTTACCTTTGCGATGCTTGGGCTAGTTATATCGACGAATTTATTACAGCTTTATATATTTTGGGAGTTAGTCGGCCTTGGTTCGTTTTTACTTATCGGTTTTTATTTCTTTAAAGAAGAAGCGAAGGCTGCTGCGAAAAAGGCTTTTATTATGACACGCATTGGGGATGTTGGGCTATTTATTGGGATGATATTAATTTTTTGGCACGCAGGTAGTTTTGAATATGACGCGATTTTTAAAGCGATTCATACGGGCGACCTCTCTCCTTCTATGATTACAATAACGGCGATATTAATTTTTATCGGTGCGATGGGGAAATCGGGTCAGTTCCCGCTTCATACATGGTTGCCAGATGCAATGGAAGGACCGACGCCTGTTTCGGCGCTTATTCACGCGGCAACGATGGTTGCAGCCGGCGTATATTTAGTAGCGACGATGTTCCCGCTATTTTCAGCAAGTGCGGTAGCGATGCAAACTGTGGCAATCGTTGGGGCTTTCACCGCAATCTTTGCGGCCTCTATCGGTCTAGTGCAAACAGATATTAAGAGGGTTCTTGCTTATTCTACAGTTAGTCAGCTCGGGTATATGATGCTTGCGCTAGGCTCGGCTGGTTATGTAGCTGGTATCTTTCACTTAACGACACACGCCTTTTTTAAAGCATTATTGTTTCTGGCAGCAGGAAGCGTAATTCATGCAGTCCATACGCAAAACATTAATAAAATGGGCGGTTTACAGAAAAAGATGAAAGTAACCGGTGCACTATTTTTAATAGGCACACTTGCAATTAGTGGTGTTCCTCTTCTTTCCGGATTTTTTAGTAAAGATGAAATTTTAGCGGCGGCTTGGATGAATGGCAATTACTTTCTATTCGTTTTAGCAGTAATTGCGGCATTTCTAACAGCATTTTATATGTTCCGTCTATATTTTCTTGTCTTTACGGGGGAAACGAAGACGAAGGAAGAGGTGCATGAATCACCTCGCACCATGACGTATCCGATGATTGTCCTTGGTGTTCTTGCGGTAGTGGCAGGTTATATAAATACACCGTGGTTCGGAACGTTTCTTGGGGATTGGCTTACGAAAGATATAGGATTCCAGGTGAAGGAAGTGCATGGACCTGTTTGGATTATGGTTGTTGCGACGCTCGTTTCATTTGCGGGAATTGCCCTCGCATATTTCATATATGGCAAGAAATCTATCTCTAGAGATTGGGCCGGTGGAGAAGGGACGTCTTTTTATAACCTTTTGAAAGAAAAATATTATGTGGATGAACTATACAATGCGACAGTACTTCCTATTACGAAAGGAATCGCTCATGTGCTTCGCTTATTTGAAGTATACGTTGTAGAAGGAATCGCAGTTTTAATTGCTGGACTCGTTAAAGGTATGAGTGGACTAGGATCACGGCTTCAAAACGGGAATGTACAAGTGTATGGAACTGTAACAGCAGTTTCGCTCGCAGTGCTCCTAATTATTTTGTTATATACGGGAGGGGATTTACGGTGAATGGATTGCTATTAACGTTCTTCATTTTTTCCCCGCTTTTAGGAATTCTCTTGCTTTTATTAACGCCGAAACGAGAATCGCGTACAGTGCAGGCGCTTGGTTTATTCGGAACGGCGCTTCCATTTGGAATTGCTATCGTCCTTGCTTGTACATACGCTTCAGGAAAGAGCTTATCGATATTTGATGAAAAAGTGAAATGGATTAAATTTGGGGATTTCACAGCAGTGGACAAAAGGTGGTTTTCAATTTATTACGAGCTCGGCATTGATGGTTTATCGCTTGTAATGATGGTGCTCACAGCCCTTCTAGCGATGCTTGCAGCTATTGCGGCATTTTCTATTAAAAGAAATTTGAAAGCATTCTACATGCTGTTACTCATGTTAGAAATAGGTATGCTCGGTGTCTTCGCTGCTCAAAATTTAATGTTGTTCTTCATGTTCTTTGAGATTACGTTGCCACCAATGTTTTTATTAATTGGCAAGTGGGGGAAATTGTCGAGTGAAAAGGCTGCATATAGTTATTTAATATATAACGGTATTGGATCAGCTATTTTACTTATCGTTTTCTCGGTTTTATTTGCGAAAACAGGTACAACAAATATTGCGGAGCTTAAAGAAATATTAACGAGTGTAGGTGCTGGGGGAGGAATGGCCGTCTCAAGTAGCGTACAGTTCGGCTTGTTTCTTGCCATAATGATTGCTTTTGCGATTAAACTCCCTGTTTTCCCTTTGCATCGCTGGATGGTCAATGTACACATAGAAGCGCATCCTGCTGTAGTTATGCTTCACGCGGGGGTTTTGCTGAAGATTGGCGCGTACGGTATTGTTCGCTTCGGGAAAGGATTATTCCCAGAATATTTTCGTGATTTTGCAACGCTAATTGCGGTTTTAGGGGTAATTAATTTATTGTATGGGGCCTTTCTAGCACTCATCCAAACGGACTTTAGAAAGGTACTTGCTTACTCTAGTATTTCGCATATGGGCATTGTATTAATGGGGCTTGCGGCGTTAAATGCACCAGGTATACAAGGGGCATTGTTCCAAGTTGTGTCTCACGGTTTAATTGCGGCCTTGCTCTTCTTCTTGCTTGGCATTATTGAAGAGCGTTTCGGGACTTCGGATATTACAGCACTTGGTGGACTCGCAAAAAGTGTTCCAGTGCTTAGTGGTTTCTTCTTAGCGGGCGGTATGGCATCGCTTGGAATGCCAGGGATGTCTGGATTTATTAGCGAATTCCTTGCCTTTCTCGGTTTATTCCAAGGGAAACCGGTTATCGCCGCCGCAGGTGTACTTGGAATTATTTTAACCGCTGTATACGTATTAAGAGCGACACTTCAAGTGACATTTGGTAAGAAAGAATGGGAAGCGAAATCTGATATACACGGATGGGAGTACATTCCTGTTATAGTGCTTATCGTTTGTATTATTGCAATTGGGGTAATGCCAGAACTACTAGGGGATCCACTTCAAACTACATTGAAAACATTGGGGGTGAAGTAGGATGGATATGAACACGTTACTTAGCTTATCATGGCATCTCATGGTACCAGAATTCATTATTCTCGGGGCAGCCATCCTTCTTTCCATATGTGATTTGTTTTTTAAGCTGAACCATAGGTACGTTGCGATTGGTGCAATTGCCGCTGCCTTGTTAGCGATAGTGTCATTAATGACGCTATATAGCGAACCGGCAGGAGACATTTTAAATGGATCGTTTGTACTAGATGGATTTTCAAAAGGATTTAAAACGTTGTTATTAGGCGGAGCAGCTCTCGTTTTATGTATGGCAATAAGCGATGACAAGAAGGAGCCTATTCAAGATAAAGGAGAATATTATTATTTGTTTTTAATGGCGCTTCTTGGAGCGATGTTCATGGCTTCTAGCGTTGATTTCATCACATTGTTCGTTGGTTTAGAGTTGCTTTCGCTTTCTTCCTATATTTTAGTAGGAATCAGAAAAAGAAACCGCGCATCGAATGAGGCTGCAATGAAATATGTCATTAACGGAGGAATTGGAACAGCAATTACACTCTTTGGAATGAGCTATTTATACGGTATTACAGGGTCGACCAACATAGTGGAAATGCAAAAGGCATTTACGCAAGGATTGGCCGGGGGCATTCAGTTATTGTTAGCCCTCGCATTTCTACTTTTGCTCGTTGGACTCTCATTCAAAATTGCAACAGTGCCATTTCATATGTGGGCACCAGATGTGTATGAGGGAGCGGCTACACCTGTCACTGCTTTTCTCGGAACGATTTCTAAAATTGCTGGTTTTCTACTCATTACGCGTTTGTTTCTTATGGTGTTTGCAGGTGTGGCAATCCAAGGAGACGCACAATCTTTGTACGGGCGTATGAGTATATACATTGCGGTACTAGCTAGTATTACGATGATTGTTGGGAACGTAGTAGCATTAAAGCAATACAACGTAAAACGTCTATTTGCCTATTCAGGTATCGCGCATGCTGGGTATTTGCTAGTCCCTCTTGTAGCGCTATCGCAGTTTACGATGGATAGTATGTGGTTTTATATGCTTGCATATATGCTTATGAATATAGGAGCATTTGCAATCATCCACGGATTAATCTTACAAAACGATAAGGAAAACATGACGATTTTTACAGGGTTATATAAGCGATCCCCCTTTACAGCTATAGTGATGACGGTCTTTATTTTATCGTTAGCTGGAATACCGGGGACAGCAGGTTTCATCGGAAAAATTAACATTTTTTTAGGGGCACTTCATGTTGAACCTGCTCATTACGTATTAGCTTCTATTATGATGGGGACGACGGTTATTTCATTCATATATTATTTCCGAATATTACAGCAAATGTTTTTCCGCAAGGGAGAGACAGAAGAAAAGCTCCGATTACCGTTAAATATAAAGATTGTCATGAGTCTTTGCGCAATTTCAATTGTAATACTAGGGATTATGCCGATGATTGGTTACAATTTCTTTTATGAACATTTTCCATTAATGAAGGATTTCTTCTTCTTGGGGAACGTGGTACAATAGTGGAAATAAAAGGTGTAGAGTCCGTACTCTACGCTTTTTATTTTGGAGTAACAGCAAATGAAAACGTCTATAGGTATATGTTTTCCGAGAGAAAATTACGATGTAAGATGCTTATTTGCGTTTGAAAAAGTGTGGCTCCTACTTATTTATGGTATCGTTTTTTACATTTTGCGTAAGTAGTAGCCAAGCAAAAAAAGGGGTCGATTTTTTGGCACATCTTTTAGGGCAACAAGCACTGATTGCCATTGTTTCGCATTTATTGTTTATTACCATTACGTGGTGGGCCTTACAAGGTATTCACATTGAGCGCTTAATGAAGTCTGGAAAAGTGATGCAGACGAGAGTATTACTTATCCTAATTACAATTGCAATTGGGACATCTGTAAGTAACTTTTTCCTTGATTATTTAGGCTATTCAAAGAGTTTAACGTATTTAGTAAAGTAAGTGTATAGAACCTCATATCTCCGTTAACAATGGGGATAGGAGGGGATGAAATTGAAGTTTAAAGCCATTCTTATCGTTATCGTAAGTGTTGTTTTATTTTTGGTTGGATATAAAGAGATGAAACCTATAAGCGACGAACAGAAAATGGAGAGCATGATTGCAGCTTTAGAGAAGAACGATGCAAAAGTAGAGCGGTGGTCATGGTTAGCGCGAGAAACGAAAACAATTTCTAATATACATACGTTTCAAAAATTGTTAAACGATGTGAAGGAAGAGGCAAACATCGAAAATTGGGAATTAGAACAATCTCCAGATGGATATAAGGCTACATCCTATAAAAAATCTTCTTCACATGAAGAACGAATAGTAGTAACTTGGAGTAAGGAAAATACTAAAGAAAACACTTTTATTATTTTTGAAGTGAGCGGGGCGAAATGGGACCCGAAGTACGTTCAGAACATGGATAAAATTTTTAGTGAAAAACCTATAATTTACACTTGTGTTCAAGGTGTACTGAATGATAAGATTGAAGGTGTTTTGCAAAATAAAACCAATCAGGTTTTGAAAGATCTTTCAGCAAGAGCGATCGAACAGATAGAAGAAAGAGCATTTGTATCAGTCTCCGCATATAATAAAAAGTGGAATGACGCTCTTTCAACAAATAGAGAGAAAATAAATGTGCAAATAGCAATACGTTCTACAAACAACAAAGATACAATTGTGGTTGGCACACCGATCATAACTTCTGAGTATTGAGTGAATAGATACTGAAAAAAGGACACGGAGGGGAATAATTTGGAAAAGATCATCGTCCGTGGCGGAAAGCGGTTAAGCGGCACAGTGCGTGTTGAGGGCGCAAAAAATGCTGTATTACCTATAATCGCTGCAGCCCTATTAGCGAGTGACGGAAAGAATGTACTATCTGAAGTACCAGTATTATCTGATGTATACACAATTAACGAGGTATTACGTCATTTAAATGCTGAAGTCGTATTTGAAAATAACCAAGTAACAATCGATTCTTCTAAAGAATTAAACATTGAGGCACCATTTGAGTATGTACGTAAGATGCGTGCATCTGTTCAAGTAATGGGACCATTATTAGCACGTAACGGTCGTGCTCGTATTGCACTTCCTGGTGGATGTGCAATTGGTTCACGTCCAATTGACCAACATTTAAAAGGCTTCGAAGCAATGGGAGCGAAAGTAAAAGTTGGTAACGGATTTGTTGAGGCACACGTAGAGGGCGAACTAAAAGGAGCTAAAATTTATTTAGACTTCCCAAGCGTAGGCGCGACAGAAAACATTATGTCTGCAGCTACATTAGCAAAAGGGACAACAGTCCTTGAAAACGCAGCGAAAGAGCCAGAAATCGTTGACTTAGCTAACTTCTTAAATGCAATGGGAGCGAAAGTACGCGGAGCTGGAACTGGAACGATTCGTATTGAAGGCGTTGAAAAATTATATGGTGCAAACCACCCTATTATTCCTGATCGTATTGAAGCAGGAACATTCATGGTTGCAGCGGCAATTACAGGTGGAGACATCTTAATTGAAAATGCTGTGCCTGAACATTTACGCTCAATTACAGCGAAAATGGAAGAAATGGGTGTTAAAATTATTGAGGAAAATGAAGGTGTACGTGTTATCGGCCCAGATAAGTTAAAAGCGGTTGATATTAAAACTATGCCTCATCCAGGTTTCCCAACAGACATGCAATCACAAATGATGGCATTATTACTACATGCTGATGGAACAAGTATGATTACAGAAACGGTATTCGAAAACCGCTTTATGCACGTTGAAGAATTCCGTCGTATGAATGCTGATATTAAAATCGAAGGTCGTTCTGTAATTATGAACGGTCCAAGTAGCTTGCAAGGAGCTGAAGTTGGTGCAACTGATTTACGTGCTGCAGCAGCATTAATCTTAGCTGGTTTAGTATCAGAAGGTTATACTCGTGTAACAGAGTTAAAACATCTTGACCGCGGTTATGTAGACTTCCATAAGAAATTAGCTGCATTAGGTGCAACTATTGAACGTGTAAATGAAAAAGTAGAAGAAGTGAAAGAACAAGAAGTTTCTGATCTTCACGCTTAATTGAAGTAGTCTCTATGTCTTTTGACATAGGGGCTATTTTTTTTGGGTTATTACTGTTATAGTCAATAAATTCCATACTTATGCACGTCTCAGTGAAAATATTTAGAAAATTTTTGTTTTATTCCACTATTTGCGGTCAGTAAAACCCCACTGATTATAGTTTCACTTTATATCGATACCCCCAAGTATGTTCTAAAAGATCCCGTATTTCCATAAGAATGAAAGGAATCCAACTTTATATTGGGGGAATAGGATGAAATTTTCAAAGCCACTTTTCATTACAGTAGCGCTCTTAATAGCGCTCGTTATCATTGTACCTGCTGCTCTTGTTATTCCGTTTGCGAAAGCAAAAGTAGGGGAAGAAGCAGCTTCTAAAACTCCTCCAGCGATAGAAAGTATACCAGCTCCAGGGAAAGTGGATACAGCCGTTCAAGTTGCTGTATATCGTGATCAGCAGAAGAAGGTAGAAACATTACCTATGGAGGAGTATGTGGCCGGTGTAGTAGCTTCTGAGATGAATGCCAGCTTTGAAATAGAGGCGCTAAAGGCGCAGGCATTAGCAGCAAGAACATTTGTAGTGCAGCGTATGCTAAGCGGTGGTAAGAAAAACAATGCGGATGTGATAGATACAGTGAAAGATCAAGTGTACAAAAGCAAAGAGGAATTGAAGAAACAATGGGGTAATAACTACGAAAATAATTTAAAGAAAATTGAGGAAGCCGTTTCGCAAACCGCAGGACAAGTTTTAACGTATGATGGAAAACCAATTTCAGCATCCTTCTTCTCAACGAGTAACGGACGAACAGAAAATGCAGCTGATTATTGGGGAAATGATTATCCGTACTTGAAAAGTGTAGATAGTCCGTGGGATCAAGCTTCTCCAAAATTTACGAGTGAGCAAAAATTCACAGTAGCTGATTTTCAAAAACGTCTCGGTGTGAAAGTACTAGCAAACGGAAAGGTTGGTAATATTAAAGACCTTACGGAAGGAAAGCGAGTAAAGGATGTAGAGTTCCAAGGGAAAACATTAACAGGAAAACAAGTTCGTGAAAAGTTAGATTTACGCTCCTCAGACTTTACGTGGAAACAAGAAGGGGATAACATCACCGTTACAACGAAAGGATTCGGTCACGGCGTCGGTATGAGCCAGTACGGTGCGAATGGTATGGCAGCGGAAGGCAAGAAATATACAGAGATAGTCGCTCATTACTATAAAGGCATTGAAATAAAGACGATGAATGATTATGAAGGAAAATTGATGGTGAAGAAGTAGGTGTCAGGGGTTTCCTGATACCTACTTCTTTTTTGTTTAAAATATCATAATTTTCCATTAAATGTTTGGTATAATTAGAGAAAAATATTTGGGGGAGACAGAATGGCGTTATTGGAGTTGAAACAGTTAGGGAAGACGAACCAGTTACCGGCAATTGAGCTAGAGGTTGAGAAGGGACAATGTGTTGTTTTGCAGTGTAATAACCATACAGCTAAAGTGTTGCACCGCATCATTATCGGTGAAGAAGAAGCTTCAACTGGCAATGTACTATTTGAAGGCACAGCGATTGGAAAGAAGAATTATTCCCGCATCGGCTTTTGTTTTTTGAAAGATGAAGCATACGATCGTTTGAAGGTGAGGGAGTACTTTAAGTTTATATTAGGGCTTTATGAATCTAACATGAGTATGGAAGAAGCAGTACAATATGTCGGTCTCCTAGATAAGTTGAACGTTAAAATAGAAAAATTGTCATTTTCAGAGAAACGCCGTCTTCATCTTGGGCGAGTTATGATTCATAATCCGGATTTAGTTATTTTAGAAGAGCCAGAGCAAAATGTCGATACAGAGAGTACGATCATTATTCGAAAAGCGATTATGAAAATGAAAGAGCAAGGAAAGGCGATTTTTATTACGTCATCTTTTTTATCAGATGCGCTCTCGCTAACAGAAGATGTATACATATTAAATAACAATGGTGTGAAAAAGGTAGAAATTGAGCAAGAAGAAGTGAAAGAAGTTGACGAAGAAAAGGTCATTCAAATGATTCCGCAAATGAAACTTGAAAGAATTCCAGCGAAAGTGAACGATAAAATCATTTTACTGGATCCGATGGAGATCCATTTCATTGAAACACAAAATGGAGTGACACATATTCATGTGCGCGAAGGTGACTTCGTATGCGCATTAACATTAAGTGAACTAGAAACGAGATTAACAGGATTCGGATTCTTTAGATGTCATCGCTCGTACCTCGTTAATTTACAAAGAGTACGAGAAGTCATTACGTGGACACGTAATAGCTTTAGTTTAATTTTGGATGACGAAAGAAAAAGTTCAATCCCGCTTTCAAAAGGACGAATGGATGAGTTAAAAGGTGTAATTGGGCTATAAAAATGCTCCAATAAGCTCAAAATACGATTCATTCACCGGTAAAAATACTCCCTTTACCGGTATTTTACTGCGCCTACCCTTTGTTTTTCATATGATTGAGTCAAGAAAAACGAAACAAACAAACGAAAAGCGCTAAAGCGACTTTCATCTATAAAAAGAAAAACAAAGGGGATGACGAAATGACATTTGCAATTGAAATGAAAGATGTAATGAAAAGTTTCGATGGAAAAACGGCCCTTCGAAATGTAAATATTGAGGTGAAGCAAGGAGAAATCTTTGGATTCCTTGGACCGAGTGGATCTGGGAAAACGACAACAGTAAAAATATTAACTTCTCAATTGCTTCATAGCGTTGGAACTGTAAGAGTGTTAGGTAAAGACATTACAGGTCCAAGTAGTATCGATTACAAGCGAATTGGTATTTTAACAGACAACAGCGGCCTATACGAAAGACTTAGCATCTATGATAACTTACTACTATTTTGTGACTTATACGATTGTAAAAAAGAACGAATCGATGAAGTGCTAGCACAAGTGAACTTATTGGATGATAAAAAAACACAAGTGAAAAAATTATCAAAAGGAATGAAGCAGCGCGTCACATTAGCGAGAGCAATTCTTCATAAACCAGATATCCTCTTCTTAGATGAACCAACATCCGCACTTGATCCAGTAAACGTACAAAACATTCATAAAATCTTAAAAGACTTAAATAAAGAGGGAACGACGATTTTCTTAACGACTCACAATATGGACGAAGCAGAAACACTTTGTAACCGCATCGCCTTTCTATGCGGCGGAGAAATTGTAGCACTCGATACACCAGAAAACTTGCGATTAAAATACGCGAAAGATCAAATACAAGTTGTGTTAACCGATAAGAAGAAAGAAATTGTGAAAAAAGATGAATTAGGGGCAAAACGCATTTCAGAATGGATGAAAAAAGGCGAATTACTATCTATTCATTCACATGAGCCAACGTTAGGCGATATCTTTATTGAAGTTACTGGGAGGGGACTATAATGACATTTTCAATGAGACGTGTATCAGCTATTTTTAGAAAAGAAGTACAAGATTTTAAGACAAATTCACAAGTGTTGTTAATGGCATCTTTACCAATTATATTTGCATTTATATTTAGCAGATTTGGGCAAGGGAGTGCGGGTGTTAGTATTATTACTTTAACGAGCTTCCTCTTTGTTGCTGGATTTGTTCAATCTATGGTAATCGCAGAAGAGAAAGAAAAGCATACATTGCGTGTATTAATGTTATCTCCAGCATCTTCTGTTGAAGTTCTTCTTGGAAAAAGTATATTAACAGCATGTTTGACGTTGATTATTTGTATTGTGAACTTATTCATTCTGGATCAATTAAGTGGCAACCTTTTATTGCTAGGATTGATTATGTTATGTGGAACGATTTTATTTATCGTAATTGGAACAGTGATTGGGTTATTAGCTGAGTCTGTACCACAAACATCACTAATTGGAATGCCGATATTAATGACGATGTATTTAGCTGTACAATTTGAGCCAATGGTCGAAAATAAAGTAATTAAGACGATGATTGAGTACCTTCCAACATCCCATATGGCGAAAGCGATTAACAGCTTAGTAGATGGAGCTGGGTTTAGTAGTATTAGTGGACATATGCTAAATGTTGGGATTTGGTTTGTTATTTCGCTTGCTGCATGTTTAATCGTGTACAAGAAAAAACAATTAGACTAAAAACTGAGCTGAAACGCTCAGTTTTTTCCTTTTTCTATCATTTCCTCGGAAATTTTGTAATTCTTATACATATTTTTACAGATTTTGTCGAAAAGTAATTAGTTATAGGTTGTATAGGATGAGTGAATATTGTTCAAAATGATTGCTGAGGTGATGATGGAATGCGAGGAAGAAATAGTAAAAAGTCGCAAAAAGTAGTACATTTATTTCAAAAAAGATGGGTGTTTCCGGCACTATACATTGCTTGTGCAGCGGTAATCTTAATGGTTGCGCTATGGTTCCAGGGAGCTAATCCAAAGAAAGCTCCGAACCAAGATCAAGCAACACCGTATACACAAACGGAAGATCCGGCAGTACCAGTAACAAAATCTTCAGAAGTAGTGAAAATGCCAACTGCAGCAAATGCAGAAGTAGTAGTACAGAAGAAATTCTATGAAGATGCAGCATCAGAGGCGGAACAAGAAAAAGCACTTGTCTTTTATAACAACACATATTCCCCGAATAAAGGAATTGACATTGCTGCGAAAAACGGAAAAGAATTTGATGTTACAGCTGCTTTAAGTGGTACAGTAACGAAAGCTGAAAAAGATTCACTTCTTGGTTATGTTGTAACAGTAGATAGTGGAAATGGTGTAGCAGCATCTTATCAAAGCTTAGGCAGTGTGAAAGTAGAAAAAGGTGCAAGAGTCGCGCAAGGTGAAGTGTTAGGAAAATCAGGTCTAAATGCAATGAATAAAGATGCAGGTTCTTACGTTCACTTTGAAGTACGTAAAGACAATGTGGCTGTGAACCCTGAGCGTTATTTAAATAAATCAGTAGCAGAAATTAAAGCTGATGCAGGTGCTGCAAAGGCGACAAATGCTTCTGGTAAAAAAGCTGATGACAAATCTCAAAAAGAAGAAAAGTCAACAAGCACGAAACCAGAAGATAAGTCTCAAAAAGAAGAGAAATCAACAAGCGGCTCGACTAGTGATAAAGAGACGAACGGCAAACAAGATGAGAAATCTCAAAAAGAAGAGAAATCGACAAGCGGTTCGACTAGTGATAAAGAGACGAACGGTAAACAAGATGAGAAATCTCAAAAAGAAGAAAAATCAACGAATGGTTCTACAGAACCATCTAACGGTTCTTCTTCACCAGAATAATAAAGTGAAAAAATCAGTTCTCATTAGGAGAGCTGATTTTTTTATTTTTATATAAAAATAATCAATTTCGAGAAAAAAGTTGCAATAACAAGGAAAAATGACGAGATTCTCGAATATATATTACAAAAGGGAGGGGATACTGTGTCATTTTTATCTGTTCTGTCGATTGCTATCATTTTATTGTTTGTTTTATTCGCTTTATATTATTATATTGCCGGTAAGAAAGAAGTCCCCCACCATCAGTTGTTAGAAGAAGAATATGAAAGAGAAGAGTGACACCTTTTATAAAGAGGTGTCACTTTTTTTCGCCATAATTGTCATCGTTAACGTATTTCTCACAAAAAAACGTAATTTTTCTTAACTTAGTCCGCAAAAATAGTGAACATGTAGCATATATCATTAGTGCGGGCAATACAATGGTATAAACCAATGCAAAGAGAGTGTTTGAGGTGAGAAATCGTGAATCATTTCATTATAAATCCAAGAATGTTTAACGCTTACAAACAGCACTCACATTTACTTCATAGTCGTATGCAGCGAGTCTCATTTCACACTTCTCACATCCAATTTAGGGAGGCGAGTGGTGTGCACGATTACATCAAAGAGAGAACTATCAAGATTGGCAAGTATATCGTGGAGACAAGAAAGACAGTGCGTGTAATCGCAAAGGAATTTGGGGTATCAAAGAGTACAGTCCATAAAGATTTAACAGAACGTTTGCCAGAAATTAATCCAGAGCTCGCAAATGAAGTGAAAGAAATTCTTGATTATCATAAGTCTATTCGTCATTTAAGAGGTGGAGAAGCAACAAAGCAAAAGTACCGAAAAGAAGATACAGAAAACCCTGTGCGCCAATAAATCTAAAATAGCAAACATTCCTTGTGAATTCGGTAATATTTTTCAGAAGAATTCTTTTTGCGAATATTACGTTTCTGTTAAATTTATGATAAAATCAGAAATTAGGTGTAAAAGAATTCGGGTGTAACCTGATTTTGAATATCGAGGAGGAAATGACGGGAATGTTTGCGCGAGATATCGGAATTGACCTAGGCACGGCTAACGTATTAATTCATGTTAAAGGTAAGGGTATTGTATTAAATGAGCCATCTGTTGTGGCAATTGATCGTAATAGTGGAAAAGTATTAGCAGTAGGTGAAGAAGCAAGAAGTATGGTGGGACGTACACCTGGTAATATTGTAGCAATTCGTCCGCTTAAAGATGGTGTAATCGCAGATTTCGAAATTACAGAAGCAATGTTAAAGTATTTCATTAACAAATTGGACGTGAAGAGCTTCTTTTCAAAACCTCGCATTTTAATTTGCTGTCCAACAAATATCACATCTGTAGAACAAAAAGCAATTCGTGAGGCTGCTGAACGTTCAGGTGGTAAAACAGTATTTTTAGAAGAAGAACCAAAAGTAGCCGCAGTTGGTGCTGGTATGGAAATCTTCCAGCCAAGCGGAAACATGGTTGTTGATATTGGTGGAGGTACAACAGATATTGCCGTACTTTCTATGGGTGATATTGTTACCTCTTCCTCTATCAAAATGGCTGGCGATAAGTTTGATATGGAAATCTTAAACTACGTTAAACGTAAGTATAAGCTATTAATTGGAGAACGTACTTCAGAAAATATTAAAATTAAAGTTGGTACAGTATTCCCAGGTGCACGTAGTGAAGAGCTTGAAATTCGCGGACGTGACATGGTAACAGGTTTACCACGTACAATTACAGTATGCTCTGAAGAGATTACAGAAGCACTAAAAGAAGACGCAGCTATCATTGTACAAGCTGCAAAAGGCGTACTAGAGCGCACACCACCAGAACTATCTGCGGACATTATCGACCGCGGTGTTATTCTAACAGGCGGTGGAGCTTTATTACACGGTATCGACATGCTTCTAGCAGAAGAATTAAAGGTACCAGTATTAATCGCTGAAAACCCAATGCAATGTGTTGCTATTGGTACAGGTATTATGTTAGAGAATATTGATAAATTACCACGTCGTGCATTGAAATAAAGTGAGAAAGAGCTAAGGGAAAACCTTAGTTCTTTTTTTTTTATTTTTTTAATTCTAATTTTTTACGAAAACGGAAGAATAATAGAGGAAAATAAAGAAATAAGGTGATATATCCGTATATACAGTTAAATTTAATGTTTTCTTATTTGAAAACGTATGTAATATAATGATTCGGAATACGACATTAAGGCAAAAAATGTTCAAATACATATTGCCTTTCCCTAATTTGGGCATACACTCTTTTCTACCTCCGTGTCAGTTGCTGGGAAGTGCAACTATTTTAATGGAATAGAGTGTGTGCATTTTTTTATAATAGAGAGTAAAGTGTTACTTTATAATGACAAATAATAAACAAAATGGGATAATAACAATATGTCCAAGTGGTAAGACCAATATTACAAAAGGGGCGATTGTTACATGCTAAATATAGAACAAATTAAAGAAATCATTCCACACCGTTATCCATTTTTACTTGTTGATAAAATATTAGAAGTGGATGAGGGGAAAAGAGCGGTTGGAATTAAAAATGTATCTGCAAACGAGGAGTTCTTTAATGGACACTTCCCAGATTATGCAGTTATGCCTGGTGTACTTATTGTAGAAGCATTAGCACAAGTTGGGGCAGTTGCTGTATTAAAGAAAGAAGAAAACCGCGGGAGACTTGCTTTCTTCGCAGGCATCGACAACTGCCGCTTCAAAAAACAAGTACGCCCAGGTGATCAACTTCGTTTAGAAGTAGAAATGACACGCGTACGTGGACCAATCGGAAAAGGAAAAGCAATCGCAACAGTGGATGGTGAAGTTGCATGCGAAGCTGAAATTACATTTGCAATTGGTGATAAAAAAGAATAGAGAGTAATTTAAAAATCCTTCTGCATATTACAGAAGGATTTTTTTAATTACCTATATTTTTTGTTCTAAATATAAAAATACAAAATAATCAGAAAATTAATTGTAAATGAATGGAAGTTTGTATATAATAGCGATGTAAATATCTTGAAATTAAGATAAATGATAGTGCGACAAAAATAGAGATGTCGTTGTCACATTATAGAGGTTATGAGATAGGACAAAGGTTATTATGATTCGTTATGATGAACTGTAGAGGAAAGTAATGGGGAAATTTAACGGTAGAAGTTAATGAAAAATAGGCGTAGCATATCGAGCATAAAAGAGAAAAAGGGAAAAGGTCGCATTTTGAAAAAGGAGACTAGAACATGTTCGGAAGAAAGAAAAGAAAACCATTACGACAATTAATTACACATAAAGAGCCTAAATCACGTATTACAGAACAATACCGTAACATTCGTACGAACATTGAATTTACATCTGTAGATAACCATATTCGTTCTATTATTGTCACTTCAGCAGATCCAGGAGACGGGAAAACAACGACTATTTCTAATCTAGCAGTTGTTTTTGGTCAACAAGGAAAGAAAGTATTGTTGATTGGGGCTGACTTACGTAAGCCGACAATTCAAAACTTATTTGCGATTCATAATTCAAATGGATTAACAAATTTATTATCAGGACAGGCTTCGTTTATGCAATGTATTCAAAAAACAGATATAGATAATGTATATGTCATGCCAGCAGGCCCAATTCCGCCAAACCCTGCAGAACTACTAGGATACCGTAAAATGGACGAAATGCTTTTAGAGGCATATAAGATGTTCGACGTCATTCTAATCGATACGCCTCCTGTGCTGGCGGTTACAGACGCGCAAATACTTGCAAACAAATGCGATGGAGTTGTATTAGTAGCTCGTAGTGAAAAAACAGAAAAAGATAAACTGATAAAGGCGAAACAAATATTAGATAAAGCATCTGGAAAACTACTTGGCGTCGTTTTAAATGATAAAAAAGAAGAACAAGAACAATATGGATATTATTAGAAAATAATGTGTAAAATAGTAATTCTTAAAGCTGGTAAGTGTTGTTACCAGTTTTTTTGAATTATTTTAAAATTATATATTTAATTATATAAAAAAAATGATATAATAGGAATTTTGTAAAATTGATGGAATGTGTTGTCATATTTAAGATTATTTTGTAAGATTATATATGTTTTCAAATAACAAAAGAACATAGATATGACTAAAATAAAAAAATGTAAGATTATATGTTATAATTTTTCTTATGTGCAAATTTTAGAAAGTTGGAGGAACTTATGGAAGAAACAATTAGTTTGAAAGAGTTATTTCATATTTTAAAAAAACGTTTAGCAATGATCCTCGTAATCGCCTTTGGTGCAGCTATAGTAAGTGCTATCATTAGCTTCTTCTTCATGACACCAATCTATCAATCTTCAACGCAAATTCTTGTGAATCAGAAGAAGCAAGAAGGGGCAATGATTCAAGCTGGTGAAGTTCAAACGAATATTCAATTAACGAATACATATAAGGTTATTATTAAAAGCCCAGTAATCTTAGATCAAGTGAATGAAAAATTAAATTTAAATATGACAGCGCAAGCTTTAACAGAAAAGATTAATGTTACAAATGAAAAAGATTCACAAGTCATCTCTGTTACAGCTGAGGATAAAGATCCAAAAGTAGCTCGTGATATTGCAAATGCAACTGCAGATGTATTTAAAGGTGAAGTTGCTAAAATTATGAATGTTGATAACGTAACTGTATTATCAAAAGCAGAAGTTGGAGAAAATCAGTCTCCAATTAAACCACGTCCGATGTTAAACGTAGTAATTGCTTTTGTTGTTGGTTTAATGGCTGCAGTTGGTCTTGCATTCTTACTAGAATACTTAGACAACACAGTGAAAAAAGAAGAAGATGTAGAAAGCTTACTTGGCTTACCGGTGTTAGGTATTGTAGCACGTATGGATGAAGAAACAGCAAGCGTGAAATCACATGCTCCATCATCAAGAAAAGTGAGGGGACAAACAATTGGCTCTTAATAGTTTATTTAAAAAGAAACAAAATCATCGTCAACGTCGTCAATTAATTGCTCATCAACAACCGAAATCACCAATTTCAGAACAATATCGTAATATTCGAACGAATATCGAATTTGCATCTGTTGATACGAATTTACATTCGTTAATGGTAACGTCTGCTAACCCGAGTGAAGGGAAAACGACGACAACAGCGAATATGGCAGTTGTTTTTGCTCAACAAGGAAAGAAAGTATTATTAATTGATGCAGATATGCGTAAACCAGCGATGCATCAAATGTTCCAAGTTGATAATATTTTCGGATTAACGAATGTATTAACACATAGTGAACGGTTAGAGAAGTGTGTACAAACGACATTAGTTGATAATTTACACTTTTTAGCGTGTGGTCCAATCCCACCAAATCCGGCGGAATTGTTAGGTTCGAAATCGATGAAAGAACTTCTTGGGCAAGCATATAGCATGTATGATTTAGTCATCTTTGATTTACCGCCAATTTTAGCTGTAACAGATGCGCAAATTATGGCGAATGTATGTGATGCATCTATTCTTGTCGTTCGTAGTGAATCGACAGAAAAGGAAACAGCGGTAAAAGCAAAAGGATTGTTAGAATCGGCTAAAGGTAAACTGTTAGGCGTTGTCCTGAACGACCGTGAACGTGAACAAGGCTTATATTATTACTACGGTGCAAACTAATTAAAAAGTGAGATATGGCAAAAACATATCTCCTTTTTTCCTTTGAATATGAGATAACTCATATTCAAAGGAAAAAAGATTTTTATATGAGAGAGGGAGGATGAAACAAATGATTGATTTACATTGTCACATTTTACCTGGCATCGATGATGGTGCACAAACAGTAACAGATAGTCTGGCCATGGCACAAAAGGCTGTTCAAGAAGGAATACATACAATCGTCGCAACACCACACCATCAAAACGGGAAATATACAAATGAACGTACTTCAATTATTCATCAAGTAAAACAACTAAATGATGAACTACAACAAAATGAAATTCCACTGAAAATTTTACCAGGGCAAGAGGTCAGGTTATATGGTGATTTATTAGAAGACTATGAAGCTAGTAAAATCGTTACCTTAAACGAAACGAATAAATACATATTAATTGAGTTTCCATCTAATCACGTACCTCGCTATGCAGAGCAACTATTATATGAATTACGTGTTAAAGGAATGATCCCAATTATCGTTCATCCAGAACGCAATGCCGAGTTAATCGAGCGGCCAGATAAGTTATACAGCCTTGTAAGTAAGGGTGCATTAACGCAAGTAACGGCAGGTAGCTTGCTAGGAAATTTCGGCAAAAAGATAAAAAAATTCTCACTACAACTCGTTGAACATAATTTAACGCATATGATTGCGTCAGATGCACATAACACAACATCAAGAGGATTTCATCTAGCGGAAAGTTACGAATTAATCGGAAAAGAATTCGGAATGAACGTTATGAATGATTTAAAAGAAAATACGTATTTATTAATTAGCGGAAAAGCAATTTATAAAGAAGATCCAGAACTAATTCGTCGTAAAAAATTGTTCGGTATTTTCTAAATAAGGAATTGGTGATGTCTCCTAACCGTTATCAACGGGGGCACTCGGTCGTGCTGTGGGTAGAAATTTTTATTTCTTGCCTACCTTAGACGCTTGTCGTCGGGAGTATGATGTGAGGATTGGTTAGATGCCTATAATTTTATTTATGCCAGAAACTCTACCTATGGAGTTATAAAAATGACTCTATAGGTAGGGTTTTTGTTATTGTTACATAAAGATAAAACGATATTTTTTTGGGGGGACAAGATTTGAAAAAAGTAAGAAAAGCAATTATCCCAGCCGCTGGTCTTGGGACGAGGTTTTTACCAGCAACAAAAGCAATGCCGAAAGAGATGTTACCAATCGTTGATAAACCGACAATTCAATACATAGTAGAAGAAGCGATAGAATCAGGAATTGAAGATATTATTATTGTTACTGGAAAAGGGAAGCGTGCAATTGAAGATCATTTTGATCATTCTTTTGAGTTAGAGCAAAACCTTTTAGAAAAAGGAAAGCATGAAATGCTTGAGAAAGTTCAAGCTTCTTCAAAAATTAACATTCATTACATAAGACAAAAAGAACCAAAAGGTTTAGGACATGCAGTATGGTGCGCACGTAAATTTATTGGAAATGAGCCATTCGCGGTATTACTTGGCGATGATATTGTACAGGCTGAAACACCATGTTTACGACAGCTAATGAACGAGTGCGAGGCAACACATTCATCTGTCATTGGTGTACAAACGGTACCAGAAAATGAAACACATCGTTACGGAATTATTGATCCAATCACACAAAATGGTCGTCAATATCAAGTACGTCAGTTTGTAGAAAAACCAGTACAAGGAACAGCACCATCCAACTTAGCAATTATGGGTCGTTACGTATTAACGCCAGAAATCTTTATGTTTCTTGAAAATCAACAAACAGGTGCTGGTGGGGAAATTCAGTTAACGGATGCAATCCAACGATTAAATGAAATTCAACGAGTGTTTGCTTATGACTTTGAAGGAACTCGTTATGATGTTGGGGAGAAGTTTGGGTTCATTAAGACGACGATTGAAATGGCATTGCAACATGATGAATTGAAAGATGAATTAATGCAGTATATGAACGAACTTGTAAAAATAAAAAATGTACATGTGTAAAGTTGAGGTGAAGAGGGCTTGGAAGAAAGAGGCGTAATAAACGAATCTGTAGGGAAAGAAATAGATGAGGTTAAAAAAATATCAATGGTTCATGCATTCTTAAAAAGGACTATAGATATTATAGGTGCTATTGTTGGTTTGATAATATTTTCTCCATTTTTTATTATAATTCCTATTCTATATATGCGTGGGGAAGCAAAAGGACCAGTTTTCTTTAAACAATCTAGAATTGGTAAAAATGGTGAGGTTTTTGGTATTTATAAATTCCGTTCTATGGTAGTTAATGCAGAAGAAAAATTAGAAAAAAATGAAGTACTATACAAGAAATATATAGATAATAATTATAAACTTGAACCGGAAGAAGATCCACGTATTACAAATATAGGGCGCTTTTTACGAAAAACAAGTCTAGATGAATTGCCACAATTTATTAATGTTCTTAAAGGTGAGATGACCTTGGTTGGTCCGAGGCCAGTTATCCAAGAAGAATTAAAAGAATATGGCTCAAAAACTTCAGACTTCTTGTCAGTTAGCCCTGGTCTAACCGGTTATTGGCAGGTAAGTGGTAGGAGTGATGTAGGATATCCGGAAAGAGTAGATATAGAATTATACTATGTGTATAACCAATCCTTAAAATTAGATATTACTATCTTATTTAAAACAGTTTTATTGGTTGTATTACGTAAGGGTGCTTATTAAACATAATAAGCACCTTTTTGAGATTAATTATAAATAGATTCCTTGAGAGAGTTATAGTCTTTTCTATCTGAGGGATCTATTTGTTTTTTATATCAAATTTTTCGAAAACTAAATAATAATGTTAGATATACCATTATAAATATTAAATCTGGTACGTTTAATGGAATTAAGAGGGAATGTAAAATATGAGCGAAAAATATTTTCTTATAGGTCCTTATCCTCCTCCATTGGGAGGCGTGAGTATATATATATATAGGTATAGTAAATTCCTAGAAAAGCAAGGTGAAGAAGTAGAATTCATTGATTTTGATAAAATGAGTCGTTTAGAAAAGTTGAAATTTTTAGTGTGCCATTGTGTAATGTCACCACAAAAACATACTTTCCACCTCAATGAATTTAATACATTAACTATGGTTGCTTTATTATTACGTCCATTTCAATGTAGAATCATTTTACAAAACCATTCTATAAGAATTTTAGATACCTTTCGTAATATGAAAAAAATAATGACTAAATTATTTATAAAAAAAGTAGATCATTGTGTGTTGGTTGGAGAACATTTAAAAGATGGATATAGAAAGAATAATATACAACTCCCCAAAAAAGTTGTGGTAAAATCACCTTTTATACCACCTCCATTAGAGGATGAAGAGCATATCTTGTCGACGTATAGCGAAGAGGTTATAAGTTTTTTAAATAACCGTGAACAAATATTAATAGGCAATGCCTCAAAGATTACATTTTATCAGGATATAGATTTGTATGGAATTGATATGTGTATAGAGATAATAAGAATTTTAAAAAACAAGTACCCAAAAATAGGATTGGTTTTTGCTTTAGCAGAAATAGGCGATGAAGATTATTTTAAAAGTATTTTAGAAAAAATTAAAGAATACAAAATAGAGGATAATATGTTATTTCTTACAGGGCAAAAAGAACTATGGCCCCTATTTAAAAAGTCGGATATAATGATTCGTCCAACTTATAGTGATGCTTATGGTATAAGTATTGAAGAAGCAATTTACTTTAATTGTAGAGCGATTGCAAGTAATGTTTGCAATAGGCCAGAGGGTACGATATTGTTCGAAAATCGAAATATAAATGATTTGGTATGTAATATTGAAAAATGTATTGAAGATATGGATTTTAAGGAGAAATCAACATGATGCAGCTACTGGAAAATCTGAGAGAGAAAATCCATAATAATATCATTCAACTAAGAAAAAAAGGTTTTTTTAGTTTATTATTAACAAAATTTTTAGTACAGTTTGTTGGGTTCGGAAGTGTTATTTTAGTTGCGAAATTTATTTCTCCTGAAAGTATGGCGCAGATAAAAAGCTTGCAGACTTATTTAATATTAGCTGTTCTAATAGGTACTTTTGGACTTGATACAGCAATATTAAAATATTGTTCAGAACCCAGGAAGGACAACGAAAAAAGTTATCTTCTCTCATATGCGATTCGCAGAAGCATAATCTTTTGTGTGATTGCTGTAATATTATTTAACCTATTTTTAGTTTTATCTCCGAAATATTCTGTATTTCAGTGGGGGGTATATACACTCTGTATTCCAATGCTTACTATGACAAATATTTTGATGAATTATTTGTTGGCTCTGAAAAGGGTAAAACGAATGGCTGTTATACAATCAATAATAAAAATTCAAAATGCCATATTTATTATTCTTGGTACGTGGTTTTTCGGTATTAAGGGGTTTATTATTGCGACAGTTCTAGGATTAGTAATAGGATTATTTCCACTGTTTAAAGAAGTAAATTCTATAAAAATATCGTATAATATGTCCGGAAAAATACCCTCTACATTTTGGAATATTGCTTTTTTTAGTTTTTTGGCTAATTTTACTAACAGTATAGGAAATTATACAGATATTATTATTATGGATAATTTTTCTACAAATCGAGTTGAGATGGGATACTATGCAATAGCAACTATATTTTTATTAGGAGCAACGCAAGTTACTGCTACTTTACAGAATATTTATACACCGTATTTGACTGAAAGCAATAAGGATATTAATAAGTTAAAACAGATGACTTTTAATATACAAAAAAAGGCTTTAGTAGTAAGTATTTTTGTAGGGATTACAGTTTATTTAGGGGCGAAACTATTTGTTCCTATTTTTTATGGGGACTATTACATAAATACTGTTACATATACTGGTGTATTAATGATTAAATACGTAATATATTCATCCTATGCAATTGTAGCAATTATGTTAATTGCCTTAGGAAGAATGAAAGAGAATTTTTTAGTAAACCTTATTTCTGTTCCTATTATTTTGTTAATTAATTATTTTGTTGGAAAACATTTATCTATCATTGGAATAGCGTGGGCGCAAGTATTTAATGCTTTATTGGTACTGGTTATACAATACGCCTTTGTTTTTATAGTGATAAAGAAAGAGAGAAGACACGTTTAAGTTTTTTTTGCAAAAAACGAAAGGTTGTAATAGTAAAGAGGCAGGTGATAGCATATTGAATTACTTCCAAAAAATAGAAGGTTTATCTGTAAAGGAAATCCTAGAGAAAGCGAAGAGAAAAATCGTTTATAAATCATCAAGAAAGATTGAATGTTGGAAAGATAGTATAGTTTCTAGTTACTCAAAAGAATTTTTTGATTATGAATTAGAGGAGATTTTATCAAAAATCGTGGAGTATGAATTTGATGAAAATGAAGTGCAACAAATTAGAGATTTAACTTCACTTTATAGGAACCATTATTTTGATTTATTGGGATCAGGGTGGGTGAATGTTAAATATAATATGAAGTGCCCGGGATTAGAAAAATATCAGTATACTTCAAAGGTAATTGAAGTTGATAAGAATAGTGATTGGATAAAAACCTTAATTAATAAAGAAAATCAAAATTATAGTAAATATGTTAGGAGTCATATATCTAGTAGTTATGTACCTATAGATTGGCGAATCGATTTTAAATCAGGATATACGTGGGACTCCAAAAAGCATTATTCTGAATTGAATCTTAATATAGAGCCAGGAATTGATGTTAAAGTACCTTGGGAACTTTCCAGAATGCAACATTTAATTCAATTTGTTTGGGCATATATGCTAGCGAGTAAAGGAAACAAAGAATTTGATAATCCTGAGGTATATGAAAGAGAATTTCAAGATGAAATTCTTGATTTTATCTCTGTAAATCCCCCTAATTTTGGAGTGAATTGGACGTGCACTATGGACGTTGCGATTCGAGCGGCTAATTGGCTTTTGGTTTATGATTTATTTAAAGTACAAGGAGTAGAATTTAATAAGGAATTTGAAAAAATATTTGTACTTTCTATATATGATCATGGGAAATTTATTTTTAACCATCTAGAACGTAATAAAGGGATAAGAAATAATCATTATTTATCTAATATTGTAGGATTATTCTTCATTTCCGCATATCTTCCCGTTACAAAAGAGGTATCAACATGGTTGAATTTTTCATTTCAAGAATTAATTCAAGAGATGGATTTTCAATTTTATACAGAAGGTTCAAACTTTGAAAATTCAACTACGTATCATCGTTTGTCTGCTGAACTTATGCTTTATGCAACAGCGGTAGCCCTATCATTACCTGAAAAGAAAATAGAGATAATGCATAATTATACATTACAGAAACATGTTGATATTTGTAAAAATATAGGGTTCAGAATTAATCCAAGTAAATTTTGGGGTTGCTCAAGCAAGGAGTTATTTCCAAATTGGTATATAGAAAGATTGGAAAAAATGGCGGAATTTACAGTTGATATTACTAAGCCTAATGGGGAAGTTGCGCAATTTGGCGATAATGATAGTGGAAGATTCTTCAAGGCACAGCCAATTTATAATTTATTAAAAGTTCAGGAAGCTAAAAAAAGATATTTAAATTTAAGTGCTTATAATGAATTAAGCAATAAAGGGAATTACTGGGATGAAGACTTTTTAGATCATCGTTTTCTAGTAGCAGGAATCAATGCTTTATTTAAAAGGAAGGAATTTTTTAATTTTGTAAATAAACCTTCTATAGAATATACATTAATTCAAAGTATGGTTAAAAATCATATCAAAACATATGAGGAATCTGTTCCAAGGTGTTTAAAGCATGATACTTTAGATTTTTCTATAAATGAAAAGGAAAAAGATGAAATTAGTAAAATTGAAGAACAAGAAAAATTTGTTCAGTACAGTTTTAGATCTAAATCTAATTTGATGGAGGGAATGGAAAAAATAGCATATTCTGATTTTGGTATGTATATTTTTAAATCTCAGGATTTCTATTTAGCTATTAGGTGTGGAAACTTAGGTACTAATGGAAAGGGAAGTCATGATCATAACGATCAACTCGGCATCGAGTTAGTAATTGATGGGGAAGATATTATCAAAGATCCTGGAACATATTTATACACACCAATACCAGAGAAAAGAAATCTATTTAGGTCAACTAAAGCACATTTTACAATCCAATTTGGCGATATTGAACAAAATAATTTTTATGATGAATTGAATGGTTTATTTAGCTTAGAGCATAATACCAATAGCCGTTGTTTAGAATTTAAAAAAAATAGTTTTATAGGATGCCATAATGGTTATGGTCATAAAGTATATAGGAAAATAGAAATCTCTGAAAACCAGGTAGTGATAACAGATTTTGGGACAAGTACTATTAATCAAGGATTTAATTACTATTCAAACGGTTACGGACGAATTATGAGAAATAAATAAAGGGCATTTAAAAATAAGATTTTTTGGTATAACTCTAGTGAATTAATGGGCTAGAGAGTGGATAGTATTGTGTTATATGATGTAAATTAAATGAATTTTAGAAGGGATTTATTACAAGAATATGAAGAGAGTAATGGTAATTAGTTATTGGTATTATCCGGAAAATGTAGCACGTGCTTTCCATGTGAAAGGTATTGTATCTTCTTTGATACAAGAGGGGTATCATGTAGATTTAATAATTCCTAGAAATACTATGTATCAAGAGATTGGTACTAGAGATCCAGATAATATAACTGTACATCAAGTGAAGCCAGGTATGTTACTTCATAAAGAAAAAAATAGATGGGATGTTAATAAAAATATACTAAATAATTCCCATAGTAATTTTTTTATTAAAGGTTTGAAAAAACTCTATGATGTACTTGTTTGGCCAGATCGAACAGTTGAGTGGGCAATAAATGCATATCGTTATGTGAAAAAAAATAAACTGCATAGTAATAGTGAAGCAATGGTGACTGTTGGATTACCGGTTTCTACTCATATTACAGGACATTTATTAAAAAAAGATGCTACTCATTTAAAGTGGATAGCTGATTACGGAGATCCATTCTCTTATAATCCAGATCGAAAAATAAGAAAATACGATAAGTTTTTAGAATCAAAGATACTTAATAATGTCAATTCTATAGTAATACCAACAGAAAATGCAATAGATTGCTACACTAATTTGGGCGTGAATAGGTCGAAAATTCATGTTATTCCCCAACTATTTGAAGAACAACAAGGTGAAAGTAACTATAAGATTGATAAGGAAAAATTTAATATCATGTATGCTGGATCTTTTTATAGAGGAATTAGAAGTCCAGTGGAATTTATCCATGGTCTAGTATTAGCCAGTAAAAAGAATCCGAAGCTACATTTTCATTATTTTGGAAATGTTAATGCATTAGAAGAATTTTTAGAGATTGAAGGACTGGATATAAAAACAATTCCTATTACAGTAAACACCTTTAAAGATAGAAGTGAAATTATTAGTATTATGAAAAAGATGGATTTATTAATTAATTTAAATAACAAAAGTACAAGTCAAATACCTAGTAAAATTATTGATTACTTGTACGCAGATACGAGAATTTTGAATGTAGGATCAAATTTAACTGAGTTATTTGATAATGTTGATAATGAAAAGGAAAAAATCGCGAAAAAATTAGTGAAGATTAGTACAAACTCTACTGATTTTGATTACTCTGAATTGAAGGGGTTTTATAGCTATAATGTTAATTCAAGTCAATATAATAGTATTCTTCAAAAGGAAGATTCTTGATTTATGAATAATTTACCAATTTTATATAAGGTGTTTGAGAAAATATGAATGTAAAAATCAATAATTTATTACTAGTGTATGTGGCAGTATTGATTTTATCAATTTTTGTAAATGATACAGCGCAGAATATCACAATAATCGTTAGTCTAGTTGTTTTGAATATACTGGCATACAGGCGTTTGAAATTGAATAAACCAATAATTTGTTTATTGGGGATATTGTTGACGAGTATATTTGTAATTATAGTATATATTCAATACTATAATGCCATCAGCTTAGGTTTTAGTGATGGGAATTTATTAGGGAAAATCGGGGGAAATTTTTACGCTGATACCAAAAATTATTATGATGAATCACAACAACTTGTACAGATACTTTTTAGTCAGAACTTTAAATATTGGTTATCAGGGGATTTTAAGCATTTTGGATTTTATGGTCCGTATAATGCCTATAATATACTTAATGCTGTCTTAATTAGTATATTTGGTCCTAATCTTTTAACTTTGATATTATTAAAAGTAAAAGTAAGTATTTTAAGTTATTACTTATTGTATAAGATAGCAAGTAACTACTTAAATGATAAATGGGCTATTTTTTCAATAATGTTATATGAATTATACCCAGCTAATTTGCTTGTCATATCCACTCTTTCTAGAGACAATATAAATTCTTTTTTAGTGATACTAGTATGTTATTACTGTATATATTTTGCTGGAAATAACTTTGAAAATAAAGTAAAGTATACTATTAAAATTTTAATTACACTAATATTTCTGTTTTTATTTAGGTCATATGCCGCTCCTATTACTATTATTTCGTTGAGTTGTGCGTATTTCTTCTCAAAAAAGCAGTCTGTTAAAAATTATTTATTAGTAACTATTTTGATGATTGTTGTAATTATAGGATGCTATGTTTATGGATTCGAGAATATACAAAATAAACTTACACTGAATGATGGAACTCAGCCATGGATAGCAGAACGTTCTGAAGGGTGGAACTTACCTATATATAGTGTACTGTATAGCTTTTTGGGACAAACGACAGTTATAAATAATTATGATTTATCCGCATTTTCTGAGTTTTTGAATCTATCTTCTTTTTATTATCAAAATTTCATTTTAATGTTCAGCTTTGTAGGTATTACTATTCTTATGTTTATCAGAAAAAAACAAAAGGATACTTGGATTTGGTTGTTATGCTGTATAATGCCTATGTTGTTTATCGTATTAATTACAAGTGTATACGGGCTTCCAATACCTAGATTATATAATATGTGGATATGGCTAAATTGCTTGTTAATAGGAATCGTAATCAATAGATTTAGGGAGAAGTTATTGTTCTTGGGATTAGTTAGTTTTATTCTTATTGTTATGTTGACGGGTTTTTTAGTCAAATAATCTATTTGTTAAACACAATTACAACATTTGTTTATATAAAAATTTAGAATGTTTACACGTAGATAATCATTACATGTATTTTATGTGATGATTATTTATGTTTTTATTATTATACGAAGTATGAATTGGAGAGGTTTTATGTCGGAAATAGCATTATTAATTCCCGTATATAACGATCAAGTTGGTTTAAATCAAACCTTAGAATCCTTATTGAAGGAAACAAAAGAGAAGATAGATGTAGTAGTTGTTGATGACGGTAGTAAGGAATCGATCCATGTTCCTAAGACTATTGGAATTCACCATATTATTTTTATAAAGTCTGAGGTTAATAAAGGAATTGAGTATGTCTTAAATTTAGGATTAAAGTATATTTGTGATAATGGCTATACATTTGTTGCCAGGATAGATGCAGGAGATACAATTGAGCCTAATCGATTTTATAAGCAGAAAAAATATATGTTAGATAATCCAAATTACATGTTGATAGGATCAAATGTGAGGCATACGGATATGAATGGTAAAGAAGTGTTTATAGAGCGTGTGCCGCTTTCGACAGATGAAATAAAAAAGAGGATGCATATTAATAGTTGTTTCCCACACCCATCCGTTATGTTTAGAACAGTGATTATTGAAGAGATTGGTGTATATCACACTGATTTTCCAGCAGCAGAAGATTATGAGTTTTTCTTCAGGATAATGAATAAATATAAGGTTTCGAATTTAGATGAAGTTCTCATTTGTAAAGAAATCAATCCAAATAGTATCTCATTAAGTAGGCGAAAAAGACAGTTGTATAGCAGAATAAAAATTCAAAAAAAATATTTTAACCCTCTAGTTTTAGAAAGTTATGTGGGAATAATAAAATCTTTTATCCTGCTAGTAGCTCCTAATAAGCTAATTATTGGTCTTAAATCTTTATTAAGCAGATCTAACTAATGATAAAAGGGGTAGTGAGGAATGAAAAAGATTGTTTTTATATGTGAGGCATTAGGTGGAGGAGTTAGAAGGCATTTAGTAGACCTACTCTCAAATTTAGACCTAAATAAATATGAAGTACATGTTATACATGGTACTAGGCGGGTAGATAATGTATTTCTATCGGCAAAAAATGATCTTATGAGAAAGGGGCTCTACTTTTACGAAGTCAAAGAAATGGTGAGGGAATTATCAGTTAAGAATGACATAGGAGCTACAAAATTAATTATAAAAATATTACGGGAAATTAAGCCACAGGTTGTTCATTGCCATAGCTCTAAAGCAGGTGCAATAGGTAGAATAGCAGCAAAAATATGTGGAGTAAAACAAGTATACTATACGCCACATGCATATGTATTTCAAAACCCGAATTTATCAGCGAAGAAAAAATTCATATACAAGAATATTGAAAAATTATTAGGTTCTTTAACCACGAAGGTCCTTCATGTTTCTAAGGGTGAAGAAGCATTTGCTTTGGGGCATAAAGTCATTTCATTAAATAAATCAATGGTAGTATATAATGGTATTTCTTCACCCTCTACAGATAACGAACTTCCTTTAAAAGGTTGTAAAGAGAAATTGGTAGTGGGAACAATTGCGAGAATGGATTATCAAAAAAACCCATGGTTATTTATTCGTATAGCTGAACAAGTGATTAAGGAAAATCAAAACGTTGAATTTGTATATATTGGAGATGGAGAGTATTTTAAAGAAGTTTCTGATTATGTTAAAGAGAATAATTTAAGTGAATTTATTAAATTAAAAGGATTTCATTCAAACCCAGATATAGAATTAATTTGTTTTGATATATTCTTATCTACTTCCTTATACGAGGGTATGCCATATTCATTAATAGAGGCATTATCATATAAAAAACCTATTATCGCAACGGATGTTGTAGGTAATAATGAAATAGTAGTTGATGATTATAATGGTTATCTTTTTGATAAAGATAATGCTAAAGAAGGCACACAAAAAATATTAGAAATTATAAAAAATCCTAGCCTATATAATAAGCTTTCTAATAATGGCTTTAGGTCATTTGAGGAAAACTTTACGATTGAAAAGATGCTATCTTCAATAGAAGGGGTATATTCGAAATAAAAGATTATAGGTAGTACAAAGAGGTTTATAATTAAGGACTGGATAATCAGTGATACGTAATAATAGGATTTAATTAACTGGAAGGATAATAAAGTATAGTGCGTCTATATGAAATTATTTGAGTAAGTATAATTTTTTAAGATTTTATATTCATTATAACTTTGATATATGAGTTAAATAATAAAAAAGATAAGGATTGATGAAGATGAATAAAAAAGTTTGTGTAATAGGTTTAGGTTACATTGGTTTACCAACTTCAGCTATATTTGCAAGAACAGGGTATGATGTTATAGGGGTAGATGTTAACCCAGTTGCAATTGAAATGATTAATCAAGGTAAAGTTCATATTGAAGAAGTTGGATTAGGAGAATTAGTTAAAGATGTAGTAGAAAAAGGGAAATTGAACGCAAGTGTACATCCAACACAAGCGGATGTATTTATTATTGCTGTTCCTACACCACATAATGCTGATCACACTGCAAATTTAGACTACGTTGTAGAAGCAACTAAGTCTATTTTACCATTCTTACAGAAAGGAAGTATTGTAATTGTAGAATCTACGATTCCACCAAGAACTATTGATGATGTAGTAGCTCCAATTCTTAAGGAACAAGGATGGGATGTAGGAGAAGAAATCTACCTTGCACATTGTCCAGAACGTGTGTTACCCGGACGTATTTTAATTGAATTAGTAGAAAATACAAGAATAGTTGGTGGAATTAATAAGAAATCTACACAAAAAGCAGCCGAAGTTTATGGTAGTTTTGTACAAGGAGAAATCCTTGAAACTACTGCTGTAACAGCAGAGATGTCTAAGCTTATGGAAAATACATTCCGTGATGTAAATATTGCATTAGCAAATGAATTAGCAAAAATTTCCGAAAAACTTGGCGTAAATGCTTTAGAGGTTATTAAGCTAGCTAACCATCATCCTCGAGTAAATTTACATCTTCCAGGACCAGGTGTTGGAGGACATTGTTTAGCAGTAGATCCATATTTCATTATTGAAAAGGCACCTGAAGAATCTCAATTAATTTCTAATGCGCGCTTTATAAATAATTCTATGCCTGCATTTGTTGTAGAACAATTAGCGAAAATTATTCCAGGTAAAAATGCAAAAGTTGCAGTTTTAGGAATTACATATAAGGGTAATATTGATGATGTCAGAGAAAGTCCAGCTATGACAATTGTAGATTTGCTTACAGAACAGGGTTATCAAGTTGCTGTACATGATCCCCATGTTCATGAAAATCAGGTGCATTTTAATTTATATAGTCTAGAGAATGCTGTGAAAAATGCAGAATGTATTTTGGTACTAACAGACCATAATGAATTTAAACAAGTAGACGAACAAATCATTATTGATAACGCAAGAAAGGCTATTATATTTGATACGCGTAATTGTATGAATATAAGTAGTAAACAAATTTCTTATTACAATTTTAATAATCTATATAAACTAAGAAGCTTAGAAGGCGTACGAGTATAATGAATTAGTTGCAAACGGCTGATTAAGAATATGTTTTATTAAATGAAAAGTTAGATTTCTGGTATAAAATGCATATATAGAACTTTGAATTATTGCAATTAATTGCATAAGGGAGTTCGAATACTTACCATAGTTATAGATATTTTGAATGTATTTAAGATATAATTGTAACTATGTTTTTTGAGAAAAGATTTCGATTTTCGAAAGAGGGTTAAAAAGATGAAAAAGAAAATTTTATTCTGGATTCTGGGTATTATTGGCGTTCTTATTGTCGGTGGTGGAGTATATGCATATACTGTTTATTCTAATGTGTCTAATACATTAGATGCTGTCCATAAACCATTAGATCGCGAGAAATCTGAAAAACGAGATCAGAAGGTAGATGTTTCGGATAAAAAACCAATATCTATTTTAATGATGGGTGTGGACCAACGTGGTGAAGATCAAGGGAGATCAGATTCGTTAATGTTATTTACATTAAATCCTACGACAAAATCTATGAAAATTGTTAGTATTCCACGTGATTCTTATACAGAAATCGTTGGAAAAGGTACAAAGGATAAAATTAATCATGCTTACGCATTTGGCGGGATTGATATGGCTGTAAAAACAGTAGAGAATTTTCTTAATGTGCCAGTTGATCATTATATTGAAGTAAATATGGATGGATTTAAAGATATTGTAGATGCTGTTGGTGGCGTAGATGTAAATAATGATTTAGATTTCACATATGAAGGAATTCATTTTGAAAAAGGAAATATTCATTTAGATGGTACGAAGGCATTACATTATTCTAGGATGAGAAAACTTGACCCACGTGGTGATTTCGGACGTCAAATGCGCCAGCGTCAAGTAATCCAAGGAGTAATTAAACAAGGCGCTAGTGTTTCTTCTCTAGCAAGCTACGGTGATGTATTAAAAGCAATTGAGAAAAATGTCAAAACAAGTTTAACCCAAGATCAAATGTTTGATATTCAAAAGAATTATAAAGATTGCATACAGAACAGTGAGGAAATTCAAATCCCAGGTGACGGTCACAAAGCAGCTGACGGTATTTGGTACTACTACGTTCCAGACGCAGCAAAACAAGATTTAACGAACAAGTTAAAAGCACATCTTGAATTGACTAAGTAATATATATTGAACCCAACTCTTTTGGAAGGAGTTGGGTTTATTTTTGCTTAAATTTATATTAGTATTATATATTGTGAGATTAATAGATGAGGTGAATCGATGAATAAGAAAGCAGTACTTGTCCTATTTATTTTTGTATTGTTTATTGCTTCTGTTGTGAGCGGTAAATTATATTGGAATAAGAAGATTGCGAATGCAACAGGGCAAACGAGTGAAGTAACGAAAACAAAGGCTGAAGTGAAAGATAGCCGTGCGAAGAAGGACGAGAAAAAAGAAGAGAAAAAACAAGATGTAAAGTCATCTTTTAATGAAGCATACGCGAAGAACTTGCCAGATGCAGTGAAAGAGAAGTTAAAGAAAGCTGCTGCGGATAAGAAGGCAGTAAATCTTGTTATTGTTGGTGATGAAGCTTCTTCATCTGAAAAAGATGCTTGGGTAGCTAAGTTCACTGCTAATTTAGAGGCTTCTTACGGTAAAGGTTTATGGAATGTGACGGTAAAGGAATATAAGGGTGAAAGTACAGAGGAATTAATTGCGAATAAACGCGATAAAGAGATTGCGAAAGACAATCCGGATGTAATTTTATTTGAACCACCATTTATTACCGACAACGGAAAAACTGGTAATGGAAATTCTGTAGCGAGTACACAGAAGTTTGTGCAAGCACTTTCTACTAGTGCAAAAGGCGCTACAATTATGATTCAACCATCAAACCCAGTGTATGGTGCGAAGAATTATCCGAAAGCGATTGAAGCATTAAAACAATTTGCGACACAAAATGGTTATACATATGTTGATCATTGGGGAGCATGGCCTGATGCAACAACGAAAGCGATTTTACCGTACTTACAAACAGAGTTCGGTTTCCCAAGTGCTAAAGGGCATGAAGTTTGGGCGCAATATGTAACGGATTATTTTGTAGCGAAGTAATGAAGGGTATATAGAAGGTATACGAGTAATCGTATACCTTCTATATTAGTAAAGTAAGTAAGAAATCCTAGTATATATGTAGGGGGAAAACAATGAAATCAATCTTAATCTGCGGCGGAGCGGGCTATATCGGTTCTCACGCTGTTAAAAAACTAGTTGATGAAGGTTTATCGGTAGTAGTAGTAGATAACTTACAAACTGGTCATGAAGATGCAATTACGGAAGGTGCGAAGTTTTATAATGGTGACCTTCGTGATAAGGAATTTTCAAGAGATGTTTTTAAACAAGAAAATATCGAGGCGGTTATGCATTTTGCAGCTGATTCTTTAGTTGGAGTTAGTATGGAGAAGCCTCTTCAATATTATAATAACAATGTGTATGGCGCACTTTGCTTGCTAGAAGTAATGGATGAGTTTAAAGTAGAGAAGTTTATTTTCTCTTCTACTGCGGCGACTTATGGTGAAGTAGATGTAGACCTTATTACTGAGGAAACGACGACAAATCCGACGAATACGTACGGAGAGACGAAGTTAGCAATTGAGAAGATGCTTCATTGGTATAGCCAAGCCTCTAATTTAAGATATAAGATTTTCAGATACTTTAATGTGGCTGGTGCAACGCCAAGTGGGATTATTGGGGAAGATCACCGTCCAGAGACACATTTAATTCCGCTTGTTTTACAAGTGGCGTTAGGTCAACGTGAGAAGATTATGATGTTTGGTGATGATTATAGTACACCAGATGGTACTTGTATCCGTGATTATATTCATGTTGAAGATTTAGTGGCAGCTCATTTCTTAGGACTTAAAGACCTGCAAAATGGTGGAGAGAGTGATTTCTACAACTTAGGAAATGGTAATGGCTTTAGTGTAAAAGAAATCGTTGATGCAGTTCGTGAAGTTACGAATCATGAGATTCCAGCTGAGATGGCGCCACGCCGTGCGGGAGATCCAGCACGCTTAGTAGCTTCTTCTCAAAAGGCGAAAGAGAAGTTAGGGTGGAATCCTGAGTATGTAAATGTAAAGACAATTATTGAGCATGCGTGGGATTGGCATCAGAAGAAACCTAATGGGTATGAGAAATAAGTTTAATAAATGAGAGAGGGTATCGTCGACAAAATATGTTCGACAATACCCTCTCTTTTTTTGTCTTATTTTTGCTATACTAAACTGTACTATAATACAGGGTGGAAGGAGGAGAATGATGAAAATACTTGTAGTAGATGATGAATCGAGTATTCGTAATTTGATTCGGATGCAGTTAGAGATGGAAGGGTATGAAGTATTGACGGCGGCTGATGGGAGAGAAGCTTTAGAGAGATGGAATGAGCAGCCGGATGTACTTATTTTAGATGTGATGCTTCCTGATACGGATGGGTATGAGTTGTTACGTTTATTCAGAGAGAAGGAGCGTGATATTCCGGTGCTTATGTTGACAGCGAAGAGTCAGATGAATGATAAGTTACTTGGTCTTCAGCTTGGAGCTGATGATTATGTGACGAAGCCTTTTAATTATGCGGAGCTTATTCTTCGGGTGAAGAATATGGCGCGGCGCGTGAAGAAGAAGGAGGTTCCTTTAAATCATGAGGTGATTGGGGCTGGTGATTTACTTATTTGTCCAAAGGAACGAAAGCTTCATGTGAGTGGGCAGGAGATTCAGTTAACGTACCGAGAGTTTAATTTATGTCAGTTGTTTGTTTCGAATCCGCAGCGTGTGTTCATGAGAGATGAGCTATTAGAGAAGGTATGGGGGTTTGAGTATATCGGAAATACGAGAGCGGTTGATATTATGGTGCAAAGGCTTCGAAAGAAACTCGGCGCGAGCGGGGAGTATATTAAGACAATTTATGGTGTGGGGTATAAGCTTGATTGCTAAAAGGTGATGATATGTCTTTAAAACGAAATATGGTGTTTGGAATAGTTGGGTTGTTGATTCCAATTCTTGTTCTTTTGTATGCGGTGGTTTATATTGCACTGGAGAAGAATGTGTATCATAATGCGGCAGATTCCTTAGAAAAGTTAAGTGTGGAAGCGCAAATTTATACGATGAATTATTTAGAGAAGGAAGCAGAAGTAGAGACGCTAGGGCCTAATTCGCTTTTAATTGCTTCGTATTTAGCGAAGCGAATGGATGTCCGGGTGCAGATGATTGGGAAGAATGGAGATGTTGTTGCAGATACACAAAAAGGAGCGTTACTTCATCGGAATATTGACATTGAGAGTTCTTTGAAGGGAAAGAAATCTTATGTTTTCGAGGAGGGAGACCCAGCTCCAATTCTTTTGTTTTCAAGTCCGGTTTATTATGGAAACGATGTCATTGGAAGTATTCGTTTTATAAATGAGTTAACGGATGAGAAGGAAGTTTTAACAAATGTAAGTTGGACGTTTTTAATGACGTCGCTTTGTTTAGTAGCTGCTGGTATTTTCTTTGCGATTCGTTTGGCGAAGTCTCTTCATAAACCAATTGATCAGTTAAGGCAAATGGCATATCGGCTTGCGAATGGAGATTATGAAAGTAAGATTGAGCTGAATGAGTATGTGGAAATTGCGCAGCTTTCAGCGTCCTTTAATGCGATGGCTGATGGGATTGAGCTGCATATTAAGCAGCTGAAGGAAGAGAAAGAGAAACAGAAAGATTTCTTGGACCGCATTACGCATGAGCTGAAAACACCGCTTACGGCAATTATCGGGTATGTAGATTTAATTCCGAAGTTACAGTCGAAGGAAGATGTGCAGGAGAGCCTCCGTTATGTGTCTGTAGAAAGTGAGCGTCTATTATCACTTGTAGAGGAATTACTTAAGTCTTCAAAGTACGGAAAGAGTACGTTTGAAGTGTCACCTACAGTCGTGAATATTAAAGAATTGGCAGAAGAAGCGGTTTCGATTGTGAAACTCAGGTTACAGCAGTTTGAAATTGAAGTTATGAATGAGTTAACAGAAGTACACGTCGTTGCGGATTTTGATAAGACGAAGCAAATTTTCTTGAATGTGCTTGATAATGTGATTAAATATAGTGATGCTACGCAAGTTCGTATGAATGTAATTATAAATGAGCAGGAAGCGAAAGTTTTTGTTCATGATGATGGTATTGGTATGGATGAAGGTGTGCTTGCAGAATGGAATGAGTCTCCGGAAGGTAAGGTGCTTCCTTCAAGTTACGGGAATGGCTATGGCTTATACATTTGTCAGGAGATTATGAAGAAGCAAGGCGGAAGTATACGAATTGAGAGTAGTGAAGAAATGGGAACTACAATATGCATTACATTTTTACTTCCGAGACGGATGGAAGACATAAAAAACTTGAAAGCGGTTAAATGATACATTTATGAAACAATTATGCGGTATTTTCGAAACAACGTTTTTTTATCTTGGAGGTAGGCAGAAATGAAAAGGCTATCATTTCAAATTCTTATGTTTGTCTTTTGTATGATCGTTTCTCTTATTTTGTTTTATGTTATTGAGAAGCAAATATATAATCGAATCACAATTGTGGATGACAAACAAGCCGTTTTACAAAGAGTGAATGAATCCCTTCCTACTGAAGTGAAAGTAAGGCATGAGAAGTGGGGAGAAATTGTTGTAACGGATGAAGTTCGTTTGCATACGATTGTTTCATTCTTTGACCGAATTCGAATAGAACCGAGAGAAGCGAGGAATCAAGAACAAGTATTTACTGGAGAAGTAACGTACTTGAATGGACATAAACGTACTTTTGCAGTAGGTGACTTGTTCCAGTACGAGGCTAATGTATACGGAAAGAAGGGCACGGATCCGATGATCTCAGCATTTCAAACGTATTTGTTAAGTCTGTATTATACACCAGAGCGCATTAGTAATTTCTTTGCGGAGGCAAAGGAAGTTGTAGTGAGGCAAGGGGATGTAATACGTACTATAGATCTTACGCAAATATTTGATTCTATTCGATACGCAAAGCAAATTACAGATTACGGAGAAATTCAGAAATTATTACAATCACAGAATGAGCCGATAGCTTATATTACTGCCTATAAAACAGGCAAACGTGTAAAGAATGAGCGGGAGGATATTCTAACTATTTCTGTGTATCCATCGTACTTTGTTGTGCAATATCTCGGTGATAATAACGGGAATGTCATGTATATGAAGGGCTCCCTAGCAGAATTCCTTGTAAAGGAGAGTGTGTCATGAGAAAGATAGCCTTTTTCTTCTTTTTGCTAGTAATCGGAGGAGCGATGTCTAGTTGCTCTCGAGATACAACCTCTATTAAATATAATAAAAGTGGTCTCCCTATTTTGGATGATCGTCATCTCGTTGCGTATGTAGCGGCCCGCGAGGAAGTTGGTGAAGCTTTGCTTTCGTCATTTTGTAAACAACGCGGGTGTACATATGAATTTATTCGTCTATCGACAGAAGAACTTCTTCGGAGAGTAGAAGAGGAAGCTGGAAATCCGAAGGCGGATATTATTATTGGCGGTACAGTAGATGCGCATCAAATGATGAAGCAAAAGAACCTTTCTATTCCTGTTACGACCCAGCATGCGAATCGTATTTCAAAGACTGTTAAAGATAAAGATGGTTATTGGTACGGTTATGAAGTAGAGAAACTGGCAATCGCGATTAATAAAGAGCGGTGGAATGAAGAAATAGCGCCGCTCGGTCTTCCATATCCATCAAGGTGGCAAGATTTATTAGATCCAGTATATACGGGTAAGATTGCAATGCCTGATCCAAACGTTTCCGGCACAGCATATACTTTGTTTCAATCACTTATTGATACTTTAGGTGAAGAAGAAGCGAAAGAGTATGTTAAGAATCTTGCAAGGCAAGTTGGTGAAGTAACGGTGAATGGTTATATGCCCGCAGAACTGGTTGCGAGCGGTGAATATATGATAGGCATCAATTTTGCGGGAGATCAGAGAATGCTTCAGAAACAAGGCTTTCCTATTGTAAGTAATGAACCTGAGCAAACAGGATTATCTGTTAATGCGATTTCGAAACTGAAGCGTGCACCGAGTGGTTTTATAGCGGACTTATTTATTGATTATTGTTTATCAGAAGAAGCGGGGCACATTTTAGAAAAAGTTTCGTTTGGCGTACCAACGATGTTTGCGAAGAATCAGAAAGAGATAGAAGGTCAGCCGGTTAGAAGGACGAACAAAAATATATCAAATAGTGGAATAATCGAGATATGGAATAGACAGCGTCTCTCTCAGCAGTGAGAAAAGGAGACGAAAGAATATGTTTAAATGGCTTAAGCCAGCACCTGCAATTGAGAGATTGCCGGCGGATATGATTGACAGGGTATACAAATTATTACGTATTCGTGTGCTAATGGGAATTTCAGTTGGGTATGCTGCTTATTATTTAGTGCGCAGTAACTTTACGTTATCAAGTACGTATTTAGTACAAGAATATGGTTTTAGTACAGCTGAAATTGGATTGCTAGGTTCAGTAATGGCAATTGTTTATGGATTTAGTAAGTTCTTTATGGGGAATTTATCGGATAAAGCTTTCGCCCAGCGCTTTATCGCAGTCGGATTATTCTTATCGGGGCTTGTAAATATTTGTTTCGGTTTTGCATCTTCATTTGGGATGATTGTTACATTACTTGTCTTAAATGGTATTGTACAAGGTATGGGAGCACCACCTTGTAGTATTGTTATGACGAAATGGTTCTCGAAGAAAGAACGTGGTACGAAAACAGGTATTTGGAATATTTCACATAACGTTGGTGGAATGCTAGTGCCGCCCCTTGTCGGAATTGGTGTAGGTATTTTCGGTGAAAATCATTGGCAGGGCGGGGTATTTATTTTCCCAGCGATTATCGCAATGGTAATTGCAGTTCTTGTTTGGATTAATGCGAAGGATACACCAGAATCTGAAGGTCTTCCTCCAATTGATGAGTATCGTAATGATTATGAAAATCTTGAAAAAGCAGATAATGCTAATAAGATGTCACCAAAAGAAATTTTAATGAAATATGTAGTGACAAATAAGTTCGTTTGGTATTTATGTATTGCAAATGCATTTGTTTACTTAATTCGTTTCGGTGTTATTAACTGGGTTCCGCTTTATTTAACGACAGTTAAAGGTTTTTCAAAAGCAGAAGCACATGCTGCATACGCAATTTTTGAAGGTATGGCAATTCCAAGTTCATTAATCGTTGGTCTTTTAAGTGATAAGTTATTTAAAGGAAAACGTATGCCATTATGTATTATGAGTATGGCCGGAGTTGTTGTTGGTACGGTTGTATATTGGCAAGCATCTAGCGTACTTGTTGTAAGTATTGCGGTTTCTATTATTGGTTGTTTAATTTACGTACCACAGTTTTTAATCGGTTTAAGTGCGATGGAATTAGTACCGAAATTTGCAGTAGGTACAACAGTTGGTATGTGTGGTCTGTTCGGTTATGTAGGCGGAAGTCTTGTAGCAAACGCAGCAATTGGTGTTATTGTTGATCGTTCTGGCTGGGATGGCTGCTTCATCTTACTATTAGCAGGCGGTATTTTATCAACAGTATTCTTATTTATCGTTCAACGTGGACATGAGAGAAAAGGTCCTAAAGTGGCGTAATAGTTTATTCAGAAAAGCGATCCAATCATTATTTTGGATCGCTTTTTTTATATAAGGAAACCTTTCCTTAAAACTATCTTAAAAGATAGAATGTCATATTTCTAATCATTGGTATTTTTGTTACAATATAAATGATTGTGTAAAACTTTGTAAAATGAGTGTAACAATGTAAGTGGGGATGCAATTTTCCGAAAGTTTTATACAATTAATTATCTATTAAACTATTAAGATATAAAAGGAGAGAGAATATGTTACCAAATACGGTTCGTACTCCAAACAAGAAGAAGAAATGGATTATCATCGGAGTTATTGCACTAATTGTTATTGTGGCAGCAGTTAATATTTTTGTTATGCAAGGTAAGAAGAAAGGCGCAGCAACAACGACTGATGCTGTGAGCTTTGAGAAAGTGACAGAGCGTAAGCTTAATAATACGAAGTTAATTTCTGGTCAGGTGAAGCCAGGGAATATTGAAAGTTTTTATGCGGATCCGACTAAAGGAAAAGTGAAAGATATTGCGGTGAAAGAAGGACAAGAGGTAGAAAAGGGAACGAAATTATTCTCTTATGATAATGAAGAAATTAATCTTCAAATGAAGCAAGCTGATCTTGATCAGAAGATGGCTGATATGCGTTACGATCAAGGGAAAAAGAAGATTGATTCATTGAAGAAAGAAATTAAGAAGGTAAAAGATAGTGGGGCTGGGAAAGAAGTAACAGACCCGATGGAAGAGCAAGTAAGCGAGTTAGAAATGGCTCAGAAAACAACTGACCTTGAGAAAGAAAAAGGGAAGTTACAAAAAGAAGAGTTAAGTAAAAAACAGAAAGAACTTACGATTTATAGTAATTTTACTGGTGTTGTACAGAAGTTAGATAAGGATACAGCGCAAAGTTCATCTCAGGCATTAGGTGGTCAAGGGAAAGCATTTTTACAAGTTGCTTCTAAAGACCCGTTCCAAGTTCAAGGGACTTTAACAGAGCTTCAAAAGTCACAAATTCAAAAAGATCAAACGTTCACTGTAACTGCGAAAGCAAATAATAAGAAGAAGTGGACAGGTAAGATTACGGAAGTAAGTGAATTCCCAACGAGTGCAGAGATGGCTCAAGCTGCTGGTGAGGGAACTCAAAATATGTCTCAATATACATATAAAGCAAGTCTTGATAGCCAAGATGGTTTATCTCCAGGTTATCACGTTTCTCTGCAAGTAAATTTAGAGAATAAGACGATGATTGCTGTTCCAAGTAAGAGCATTGTAGAAAAAGGCGAAGATGCATTTGTTTATATTGAAGAGAAAGGAAAGCTTCGTAAACAAAATGTGAAAAAAGGTTCTACTGATGGAGACTGGACAGAGATTGTTGAAGGCGCAACAGTGGGGCAAAAGGTGGTTAAAAATCCTTCCGACGACGTGTATGACGGAATGGAAGTGAAAGAGAAATGATTACGTTAAATAATATTGCTAAAACATATTATCAAGGAAAATTGGCAGTGCCGATTTTACATGGTATTAGTTTAACAATTCAAAGCGGTGAGTTCGTTTCTATTATGGGACCGTCTGGTTCTGGTAAATCAACGCTTATGAATATTATCGGTTGTTTAGATCGTCCAACAGAAGGTGAATATATGTTGAATGATGTGAATATCTTAACAGCAGACGAGTCAAAACTAGCTTTAATTCGTAATGAATATATCGGCTTTGTGTTCCAGCACTTTAATTTGCTGCCGCGTCTTTCCGCAGTGGAAAACGTTGAACTTCCGCTCATCTACGGTGGGGTGAAGAAAGCAGAGCGTCGTCAGAGAGCCCTTGAAGCGCTTGGGAAAGTTGGATTATCAGATAGAGTCCATCATTTACCTAGTGAGTTATCAGGTGGACAGAAGCAACGTGTAGCGATTGCGAGATCGATTGCAAATAATCCAACGTTTATTATGGCCGATGAGCCGACAGGTGCACTTGATACGAAGTCTGGTGCACAAGTTATGGATATTTTCACGAAGCTAAATGCAGAAGGTACGACGATTGTTATGGTTACGCATGAAGAAGAGGTAGCAGCGTATTCTTCCCGCCGCATTGTACTGCGAGATGGGAAAGTTACAGAAGATAGAAGGTGTGCAGTATGAGTTTACTAGATAGTATGAAAATTGCCTTATCGTCTATTTTAGCTCATAAACTACGCTCAGCTTTGACGATGTTAGGGATTATTATCGGTGTAGGCTCTATTATTACCGTCGTTGCGATTGGGCAAGGTGGGGAAGCTGCACTGAAATCCCAATTTGTTGGATCAGGTAATCAAACGGTACCGATTCATTATAGTGCCGATATGAATGATCCTTTTGGTATGGCGATGGTAGAAGCACCGAAGATAACTGAAGAAGATATTTTTGAAATTAAAAAAATTCCAGATATCGCACATGTTGTAACAACAAATTCAAGTATGGAACCACTTGATATTGAAGATAAAATAGAAATGGTGAGTATTACTGGATTAGACAGTGAGTATTTTTCAGTAAATAAAGTAAAGTTGTTAAAGGGACGTTCTTTACAAGAATCAGATGTGGATCAAGGTAATAATGTTGTCATGATTAGTAAACAAATGGAAGATAAGGTGTTTAAGGATGCTAATCCAGTCGGTAAAATTATTGAAATGAAGGGGCAACCGATGCAAATTATCGGTGTCTACAAATCAGATAACGAATTTATGGGAATGGGACCATCAGAAGCACTAGTTCCAATTTCATTATGGCCGACACTGTATGGAAAAGATGAAATTCAAAATATTTCTGTTCAAGCAAAAAATGTAGATAATTTAGAAAAAGCAGGTAAAAAAGCTGCAGATGTCTTAAATAGTCGTAAACCGAGTGATGCAACTGGTAAATACGAGGTTATGAATTTAAAAGAACTTCAAGAAGGTATTTCAAAAATGACTAATATTATGACGATGATCATCGGCGGTATCGCTGGTATTTCATTAGTCGTTGGTGGTATCGGTGTAATGAACATCATGCTCGTATCTGTAACAGAGCGTACACGTGAAATTGGGGTGCGTAAGGCACTTGGAGCAACACGTAGTAAAATTTTATTACAGTTTTTAATTGAAGCAGTTATGTTAACACTTCTTGGTGGTTTGATCGGAATTGGTCTTGGATATGGCGGGGCATATATCGTTTCCACATTTGCGAAATGGCCACCACTCGTTTCTTGGGAAGTTGTCGTTGGCGGCGTACTATTCTCTATGACACTTGGTATTATTTTCGGATTAATTCCAGCAAACAAAGCTGCGAAATTAGATCCAATTGAAGCACTTCGTTATGAGTAAATTATTAGTGTAGTAGAGAAGTTCCCTACTACAAGTTACCGTTCTAATGGGCGGTTCGTAGCCTCTACATGAGGATGTGAACCGCCCGTTAGAACGGGTTATATAAATAGAGGGAGGCGTTATAATGGAAGCGAATATTAATACGCAAGATGTAGGTTCGAAAAAGCCATCATTATTTGGAATGATTACATCTCCAGGTGTGCAGTTTGAGAGAATGAAAACGAAAAGTCCGGTTTGGGGGGCATTTTTCCTGTTTGCTATACTTGGGACAATCACGGCAGCAGTAGTGGCTTATTTAGCGTTAGTTAATACTCCGGAGTTGGCAAAGGAGCTTAAGGGCGATTCAGCAGGTGTGGTTAAAGGGTTTACTCTTGGAGGGGGAGCGATTTTTGGTTTCCTTGGAACAATTGTTGGTTTGTTTATTGTAGCTGGATTTTATAAAGTTATTATGATGTTCATGAGTAATGATACACCGTATATGAAGATATTATCTATTTATTTATATGCAAATATTGTTTATTATTTTGGTGGTATTCTGAATGCAGTGCTAGGTTTTATTCTTGGTGGAAATGGTACTGATAAATATACAAGTTTAGCGCCTTTATTTGATCAAGGAACGGTTGCTTACGGTATTGGTTCTGCGTTTGAAGTGTTTAACATTTGGAGCTTGATCTTAACTGGTTTAGGCTTGCAGATCGTTGCTGGTTTAAGTAAAAAACAAGCAACAATTTTAATCTCCATATTCTTTATCCTTTCAATTGGATTCAGTATTTTAGGCGGTATGTTCTCTGGCTTTGGTGCGTAACATGCTATTTTGAAAAGATGGCTCATCCTAGAGCCATCTTTTTTATTTTTACCCCTATTTCAAATACCCCTATTAGAATTTCAAATACTGCTTAGTGTAATTTCAAATTCTGGCAGCAGTATTTGAAATTACCCACAATGAAATTTCCTTTCTCATTTTATATTGTAGAGGTACCGCGGAATACTGAAGAGGTATACCTTTTAGAAACGGGTACTGTGTGAAGCCAGCGACTTTTGCAGATACGGTTGTTTTGTATGAAGGTATGATTGTAAATCAAATAAAGAGGTTAAATATTTACCAAGATTATGAAGAGTATTATCAATGTGGTTTAATTGGTCTTTGGCATGCTTATGAAAGGTATGAGGAGGAGAAAGGGAGTTTTCCTGCTTATGCTGTCGTAACAGTACGTGGTTATATATTGGGAAGATTGGAGAAAGAATGTGTAGTGCAAGAGAGGTATGTATGCACCGATGAGTATGAGGAACGATTTGAGTGTGAAGATGTGGGAACGAGAGCGAAGGACTTTATGAGTGTGTTAGATGAGAAGGAGAAGCACATCATTTCAGAGCGATTTTTTACAGGGAAAAATATGGGGGAGATAGCTTCTGAAATGGGGATGACGTACTATCAAGTGAGATGGGTATATCGACAAGCGCTTGAGAAAATGAGGGATAGTGTAAGGGGATAAGAATAATAAGTAGAATGGAAGGCAAAGGAAATATTGCGTTCCATTCTATTTACATTAAGGCAGTAAATGTGGCAAGAGGTTTTTTAAGGTAATGAATCTTTCATGTTCATTCGGGATAATACATGTCCAGATTTGAAAAATTGTTGCTGTAACTTATGAGAACCTATTTGTATTGTTATGGTAGTTCCGTTAAAAAAATGAATGTTAGCTTTGTTAGTTTTTTTTGGAAAACTCTATCTCATCTATATGGTTATAGAACAACCAAATGCAGCTTGGAGAAGAAGGAGATTCTGCTGGGAAAACGCAAATATATTCTTTGTGATTAATTGGAATTGGAACATTTTGTTTGAGCTTAAAGTTTATTTGGACTGCATGACGTCTACCTTGATAAGTAGAATGAACATGTGTTAGACAAGATTTCTTTATGAGTTGGATAGCTGTTTGGCAAGAGTACAGAGGGTTTCCGCTACTGTCGATAATTTTTGTCCGGTAATAAGGGTGTTTGCAAGGTTCGAGCATCATTGTAGAACTAGAAATAAAAATATCATTCTCATTATCCATGATTCTAAAATCCTCCCTTATAAAAAAATGTTATTCCGAATATAATTATATACGAATTATGTAAAATTATTATTAATCTTTTGTTTCGTATTGTAAATTTTTACGGTTCGTTTACAATCAATAGATGATAGTCTTTCTAATTTGCATCGCTTGTACATATATATGAAAATAGAAAAGAGTAGGCGGTGATATAGCATGAAGAAAAAGTATATTATTATGGCTCTAGCTGTTGTTCTCTTAGTTTATTTAGCAAACAGTAATCCGGGTAAGGGAGAATATACGGATTGGGCAGCAAAACAATTTATGAAGCGTAATGATGTGAGTAAGAAGCTAGAAGAGGTTGAGAAAGAAAACAAAGAGGGTATACTTGGCGACTTAGCATCGGCGGGAAAGAAATTAGCAAATAAGTATGTTGAACCACAAGTTGGATTATTAATTGAGCATTATACAAAGCGAAATGATTATATTTTCTTCTCAACATATACGACAGAGTTTGATTTAGGCGGAGAGAATTATAAGTATGTTTGTGTTGGTTTTTCAAACATCTTTATTCCAATTGAAATGCCGAAGAAAAAAGACGAATCTGCAAAATAATGCAGATTCGTCTTTTTGATTTACGGAGTAATCTGAACTTCAGATACGTTTTTTTCTATGAGGCGAGCCCCTTTTTTACGAGTATTTTCACTAATTGATGAAAATACAGATGAAGAAAGAATGGTATCCATTACTTGATTTACGACTAGTTCATTTACTGGTGTGATGGGATTTTCGATAGAAAAGGCAACTGTTTTTCCATCTTCTTTCACGAAAATTAACTCTAGTACTTGCATGCTTTATTCCCTCCTTTTTAATTATAGATTAGAAAGATCTGACGTGCTTACAAGTTGTACAGCGTGAAGTGATGATTGTTGTAGTGAAGCAAGAGCACGTGCTACTTCATGTACTTTTCCTAAATCTGCATTTGTTTTCACACGTTTGAATTGTTTGTTCTTAAAAACTGTTTTACCGTTTTTGTCTAATCCTCCGTTTAATACAAGGCGTAAAGTTAAATCCATTACGATTGTTTCAACTGCCATGTTTATCACCCCCTTTCACTTTATAAATAGGGTGTAAATGTCATGTTTTGGCGTGAAATTTTTTCTTTTTTTTGGTACTCTTAAAAGACTAAGAGAGGGGTTTTCGGGAGAATGAATCGTAAATGGTTATTTTGGATTCCTGTATTACTATGGATGGGGATTATTTTCTATTCTTCAGCACAGCCATATAAAAAACAGGATATGCGCTCGGATATTGAGCAATATGTAAATGCTGAGTTTGTGAAAGAGCATTTTTCATGGGTATCTATCGATTATGGGGGAGGTACACCTGTTAGTATCGCAAATAAAGGTGTAGGTGGATTTGTTGAGTTTTTCCTTCGTAAAGGTGCTCATTTTATGGTGTTCTTTATGCTCGGTTCATTGACGTATTATGCTTTTCATCGATCGGGTTATTCGAGAAAAAGGTGCTTTGCATACGCCCTCCTTTTCGTTGCGGGGTATGCAACATTTGATGAAATTCATCAATGGTTTACGGGAGACCGTACACCGATGTGGCAAGATTCATTGCTTGATACGTGCGGCGGGTTAACAGGAATTATAATAAGCAATTGGTTTTGGAATAGAAAAAGGAGCTAATCTCAGTTAGAGATTTGCTCCTTTTTCATTTATCCCGCTATTTGTGGGAATAGAAAGATCCACCTTATCCCGCATTAACTGCCCGTAAAAGCCCGATTGGTGAAGGCTAATAATCAGTGGGGGATGAACAAAACCCCACTGATTAAAGTTTCACTTTATACGCCAAGTAATTCTTTTAGTTCGTCGGTTGATAGTTCGGTCATCCAACTGTCGCTTGTAATGACGGCGTTGTTTAATGATTGTTTTCGTTCTAACATTTCATCAATCTTCTCTTCAAGTGTTCCCGTTGTAATAAGCTTATGAACGTGAACGAAGCGTTTTTGACCGATGCGATAAGCACGGTCTGTTGCTTGGTTTTCTACAGCTGGATTCCACCAACGGTCATAGTGAATAACATGGTTGGCGGCAGTTAAGTTTAATCCTGTTCCGCCGGCCTTTAACGATAAGATGAAGATATCATACGTTCCGTTTTGGAACTGCTCAATCATCTTGTCACGCTCTTTCTTCGGTACGCTCCCGTTTAAGAAGAGGACGCGCTGACCGAATGTTTCTTCTAACATACTTTTTAGCATGTTCCCCATGCCAATGTACTGAGTGAAGATTAAACAACTTTCATTTTGGTCTTTTATATTTTCGATGAGCTCCATTACCGTTTTTGTTTTCATAGAGCGCTCGACGATATTTTGTGGTTCTTCTTCTTTCAAATAAAGGGCTGGGTGATTACAAATTTGTTTTAGCTTGTTCAGCATAAGTAATATAAATCCGCGTCTTTCAATTCCACTTAATCCTTCTACATTTTGTAATGTATCTTGAACAAGTTGTTCATATAAGGAAGCTTGTTCGCCAGTTAGTGGACAATAAGCTTTCTGTTCTTGTTTATCTGGTAAGTTTAATGCGACCGTTTGATCTTTCTTCGTACGACGCAGTAAAAACGGCGAGATAAACCGCTGAACTTGCTGGATTTTTCCTTCATCGCGGTCCTTTTCAATCGGTGTGACGAAGCGGCGCTGGAATTGTCCTAAGCTTCCGAGATACCCATGATTGATAAAGTCGAAAATAGACCAAAGCTCAGCAAGTCGGTTTTCCATCGGTGTACCGGTTAAAGCAATTTTGTGATTTGCTTGTAGGTTTCTTACTGCTTTCGACTGTTTCGTATGTGGGTTTTTTATATTTTGCGCTTCGTCTAAAATAACAGCGTCCCAGCATAAGGTACTAAGTTCTTCTTCATCAAGCTGAGCTAATGCATAAGAAGTTAATATAACATCTGTTGATTGAAGAAAATCTTTAAATGACTCATCCTTAGATCGGTTACTTCCATAGTGTAACTGAACACGTAAGCTTGGTGCGAAACGCTCAAATTCTTTTTGCCAATTTCCAAGGACTGATGTTGGTGCCACAATTAATGCAGGACCTGTTTGGAGATTGTTTTCTTTAGCGTATAGTAAGTAAGTTATCGTTTGAATACTTTTTCCGAGTCCCATATCATCGGCTAATAACGCTCCAAATCCAAGCTTTCGTAAGTATAGTAACCACTCAACACCGTGTTGTTGATACGGGCGGAGTGTTGCTTGTAGCGAAGATGGTACATCTACTTTTGGAATATCTCCAATGTGTAGAAGTTTTTGGAAAAGCTCTTCGTAATATCCATCTAGCTCGATTTCAATATCGGTAAACGGACTATCGTCTTCTACAATTTCTGTTTCTGCCGTATTAGATAAATGTTGCTGCAACACATCTTTCATTTCAAGTCCATATTTATCGGCACGGTGCATTAGTTTTTTTACTTCTTCAATAAAGGCAGGATCAAGTCTCATCCATTGACCATTTAAATTGAAAAGACGTTTGTTTTGTTCAACGAGTTCGAAAAATTCGCTTTCTGATAAATCAATTCCGTCCGTTGAAATGCGCCAGTCGAAATTAACGAGCGTATTCATGCCGAAGAAAGACTGTGTTTGTGCTGTACTTTGCTTCAGCTGTACACGCAACCTCGGTTTTGTTGCTTTTAAATTTTGCCACCATGATGGTAGTAAAATTGTAATACCTGCTGCCAGTAATTCATTACTTGCTTCGGTTAAGAAGTTCCAAGCTTCCGTTTCAAAGAGTTCTTCTCGGAACTTGTCGTCCTCTTTTAACCACGGTACGAGCTTACTGAATCCTTCTTGTGTTTCAAGGATACGTTCTTCGTAATCGTGCCATCGTTTTGGTAAGGAATCGATACTTTCATATACATATATGCGATGTGCACCACGTTTTGGTGTAACGATTGTTTCAAGCTTCCACATTTCAAGTTCTTCTTGCGGTTCTTGTAGTCTTAAGCCGACTGTAAATGGAAGGTCATCTTCAATGTAACCAATTTTTCGAAGCCAATCCTCTTCATGTAGTGCTGCTTCCAATTGCCTTTTCGTAAAGTCGTAATGTTCGTATAGTCTCTTTGCATCTTCCCATCCGTCATTTGAGCGAGCATCTTGCAAAATACTTTCGTTCACAGCGGCAGAGAAAAGAGATGCTAACATGTCATCTTCAATTGAGGTATTCTGAACTTTCCAAGATGGCTGCTGAGACCAATGCTTCATGTCAGGTGCGAAGCTGCCGCTGACGAAAGCGTCCCATAATTCACTTGCGTCCTTTGTAAGTGCCGTAATAGGACCGTTCATTTGCATATTTGCAAATGAATTCATCGGTTTATTTGCGATGTATTCAAATGCCTGTGCATTCGTTAACATAACGCCTTGTTTTCCCTCATACGTTGCTTCTTTTAAAAACGTTCCGTAGAAAGAAGTAGAGTGCCATGCGAATGCATTTTTTTTCCAAGTTGCTACGGATAAGAGAGTACCGCTATCATCTTCTCCCCAAAGGAACCAACCTTGACTAACGTGCTGGAGCCTAATTGTTACTTCAGTTTGTATGATCATCGATTAATTTTCCTCTCCGTAATTCCTCTTGTAGTGCACGCAGACGTGAATGTAAGTTAGCGATATGAATAATGAAAGCATCCCATTCATCAGTTCGCTTCAGTCGTTTATAAAGCATACGTAATTTCTTTAAGTAACGAACGGCACGTTTATATGATTTGCGATTTCGCTCTTCAATTGCTTCCATTGCGGCATGGTGATAAAGAGGAAGTGCTGCTTCGGGCGCTTCTTTTTCAATATCTTTCAATGGTTCTTTCAAAAGTTCGATTACTTCGAATCCATATAAGAGCTGAAGTTCCGTCCATGCATGGTATTGTTTCTTCGCAAGTACATATTGTTCATAATTTGTGAAACTATACGGTAATAGTTCTTGTAAAATCATTTCTAATCCGGCTTGTTCATTCGTATGCGTTGCATATGTCTCATACATCATCACAAATAATCGAACGATATCTTGTATGAAGACGGTATTTTCTTGTTCCGTTATCGTTTCTTTTACTTGTTTATAAGTAAAGGAAAGCCAATCTTTCCCGCGGTCCCACTCCATCGCACTTAATAACTCTTCTAACCAATAGAAGTAAAGGCTCACAACAGAAGAAGGCTGTTTTTCCAGTAATTCCATTGCCGATACATCTTCACCGTTTAAAAAGAGCAGGTGAGAAGATGCTAATGCTTTGGAAAGTGGATTGATTTTAGTATCGATTCGTTTTTTTTCTTCTTGTAGCTGCTCCTCTGTTCTTAACAGTTCACCCCATACGTGACGATAAATGAAGAATCGCTCTTGTGTATAGGCATCGGTAGAGAAGAATGATTCATGTATGAGCCGTGCTGTTTCTTCTAAAATCGGTTTGGATTCTTCTGGAATCGCCTCTGTTTTTAGGTCCCTAACGGTAGATTCAACTTTATCAACGAATAGGCGAACGACGTTAACTGGTTGGTGATAAGAATATAGTTTGTTTGCTTCAAATTCTTGAATTTCTTCTAATAATTTTTGAAAGCAATAAAGTGCCGCGTGCAACTTAAATAATTCATGAATAGCAACGATGCGCGGAGCTTTCCGTTCTAATTTTGTATAGAAGTCTGTAAAAAGACTCATAAGGAAATACATTTGTTTATAAGTGAGCCGCGCTTGTTCTTTTTTAAATGATTCATATTCATTTTCAAAGTATGTTTGCCAACTTTTATAATCCATTTCTTCAAAAGCTGATGATTGCAATACTTGTCGTGCAGTTCGAATAGGAGGAAGAGAAGGTTTTGTATTATTTTTGAATAAAGTTAATACATCTCCTACTTGCCCAAAACTAGAAGCTGCAGATAGTAACACAGCAAGCATATGCTGACATTGCGTTGGCGCGAAGCAATCGCAATAGCTTTCAGTGACATTACGAATCGGAATGTGAACACTATATACACTGCCTTCAGCATTTACAGTTCCGGATAGCGTATAGCCATCAAAGTCAACGTTATAGACAACACCACTACGATATAGTTGCCGAGCTGTAGCGACATGCTCTTGATCAGCAACTTGCTGTGGATCAAGCCCTTGAACGAACTCATTCGCAATCATCATAATTTCATCTTTCGTAATTGAGTCTTGCAGCATAATATTCCTCCGTACACAGATTTCTTTCCTTTACCATTATAAACAAAAAATGCTCAAAACAGAAAAAATGAAATTCTAATTACACAATTAGAAAATCATGGTAATATATATAATGTTAATTTTGTATATTACTATGTAATTAAAAGGAGAGAATTTGTTTGTCAGATTTACAATCGAAGTTTGGTAATGGCATGAATAAGTTGCAAGAGGGAATTGAGCAAGGCAAGATGAAGTTGCAAGTAGCACAGGAAATGGCGCAATTAAAGAAGATTACACAAGAGAAGTTACAAGAAAAAACTGAAATTTTACTTGAACTTGGTCAAACGGTATATATGCAACTTCGTGATGATGAAGTTCGAATAGATTTGTTGAAAGCTATTGTAGCACCAGTGCAAGAGCTTGATGTTGCTATTTATAACACGCGCAGACAAATTTCTAATTTACAGAGACAAGAACAAAAAGGACAGTGTAGTTGCGGTGGTCCATTATCATTAAATGATAAATTTTGCGGGCAGTGCGGTAAAGAAAATGAGTTACTCCTTCAATCAAAAAATATTGAAAAAGAAGCATGTTCTTCATGTGGTGAACAAATTGCAACGGAAGCTACATTCTGTCCAGCATGTGGTATGAAGCAAAGTAAGGAGTGAGGAACATGTATTGTAAAATTTGCGGTTTAGAACAGCCTGAGGCAGTAAACTATTGTACACATGACGGCTCAAGTACGGATAGTATAGATAGCCATGTTATGTTAGTCCCGCAATCTTCGAAGTATTGCCGAACATGTGGACAGGAAAGTAAAGAATATGCTACATATTGTGAGAAATGCGGTGATTCTTTATTAGGAGTCGCCCAAAAAGAATCGAACATGAAATTACCAAATGCAGGAGCGCAATTACATGTAAATGCATCAGGAAGTATGCTGAAAAAAGGATTATTCGGTGGTGCTTTTGCAATTGTATGTATGTTCATTGCAGGCTTCATTGGCAGTTTAATAATAGATTCTGCTATAAATGATGTAGTGGAGACAGCGGTTAGAAATACGGATGGTATGCTGAATATGAATACCATTAATCAATCATTTATTGGTATAGCACCATTAATTTTAATGTGTCATTTAATAGGTATTGAAATTAGCGGGAGCGGGGCATACACGATGTCATTCCTTCTTCATATGCCATTATTCATCTTGGTAACTATTCCGGCACTTATATTAGGTGGAAGTGGATTTTTTGTTGAAAGAAACAAACCTTCAATTAGTTGGCGAGAGAAGTTCATGACATCATGTGTAATTGGCATGATATACGGTATTTTCTTATGTATTGTAAGCTTTATGGCAAGTTCTTCTACATCTATTTCTTATTTCTATCAAACGATGACTATTGATGTTGTATATTCTCATGTTGTTAGTTTATTGTTTGGTATTATATTTGGCCTATTATTCAGCTTTATTGGTATGAGTATTGAAGCAGGACCACATCGTATGCTTTCTTCTACTAGTCAGTTTGTCCCGTATGTAACGTCTATTTATTATAGTATAGTGACTGTTTTGAAAGGACTACTTATTACATTTGGTATTATACTTATTACGATTTTATTTAGTAGTTCAAAATCAATGGGTCCAATTGATTTTCCAGAGAAGGCGTATAAAGTATTACTTTCTTTAGAAGCAACACCTTTCATGTGGAATATGGCCCACCTTTCTCCAACTGAAATTGAGTGGGGAAATATGGAGAGAGAAATGCATAGATATTCAGTCGAAAAAGGGCCACTGCATGTATCGTATATGTCAGGCATATCAATACAGGGTACGTCTTTAAAAGACCTGGAAATCGCTAATGGTGCTAGTGCTGATCGTATAAAAGATATTGATGATTTTAATTCGTATTTACATTGGTGGGGATTATTAATTCTTCTACCATGTCTTCTACTAGTTAGGGCTGGAATGAAATTGGCTCAATATCGTATGCGAAATATGTACGTAACTATAGCAGTGTTTAGTGCTGTTTATACAGTGATGATGCTTTGTATAAATGGATTAGCAAAAATTCATATTACAGCTTCAGGAAGTAAGGAAATTATGAAGGAGTTCGCTGGAATTTCTGGACCGATATTATCTATTCAAAGTAACACGCTATATTTAATAGTAGGTAGTTTTCTTATTTCTTACGTATTAACATTCGCGGGTATGAAATTAGTGAAAAAATAAGGGGGAGAAATACTTGAAGTTTTGTGGAACATGCAATAAACAAGTTGCGGATCATTTGAACTTTTGTCCTGATTGCGGAAGTAAAGTAGAAGAAATTGCTGATCAAACAGCTTCTTCTTACTCAGAAATGCGTAGAGAAACAAAGTCAGTGAAAAGTAAGAAGAACATGTTTTTACTTATAGGTTTTGTCATTGTTTTTGCTATTTTGTTTGGCGCATATAAATTCGGTGCGAGCAAGTTTTCGAAGGAAAAGCAAGTAAATGCAATGATTGAAGCATTCCAAAATAAAGATGTGAATGCAATCGATGAGATTTTGAAAGTAGACGATCCAACCTTAAAGGTTAAGACAGAAGATATTAAGGCGTATATCCGTTATTTAAAAGAGAATCCTTCTTATAATAAAGAACTGTTATCATATTTGCAAAGAGAGACAGTAGATCAAAAGTTAGCAAGTGATAAAGCATCTTTTAAAGATGGGAAAATTATAGAAGACGGGAAAGAATGGTTCTTGTATCCGAAGTATAAGTTCAGCATGAAGTCGTATTACATGAATGTTAGCACAACTGCAAAGAATGCTGAAATATATGTGAATGATAAAAAAGAAACAGAGCTTTCTAGTGATAAAACTTCGAAAGAATTAGGTCCATACTTCCCGGGTGCTTATGTTGTAAAGGCAAAGGCGAAGACGGAACTTGCTGAATTAGAGACAGAAAAAGAAGTGTATTTAGCAGATGAAAAGAATGGGACAGTAGAAGTGAATTTATCACTTGAAGGAAATTATGTAACCATTTCATCTGATGAAAATGATGCAACTGTATTTGTTAATGGCAAGAAACGTGGAAAGTTAAATTACGGAAGTTATAAACTTGGTCCTGTACCAACGGATGAAACGGTAGAAGTACATTTAGAGAAAAACGCTGAATTTGGTGTGATGAAATCTGAAAGTATTAAAGTTGGAGATCAAAGTACATATTACTTAAAGTTCCCAAAAGAAGCTTCTAGTTCAGCGGTTGGAGATTTTGTACAAAATCATATTTATAATAACGTGCGTGCAATTGCATTAAACGATTTTAGTTTAATTGAAAATGATTATGATAAGAGCGGGAAATCGTATAAGGAAGACCGTGATTACTTACAATATCTACACAAAAAAGGAATTACAGAAGATTTATTGACAATGAATATTCGCAATGTAGAACGTCAAAGTGCAACGAAATATAAAGTAACGACATATGAAGAATATCATATTCGTTACGGTGACGGCTCTGTAAAATTCAAGAGCTTTAATAATGACCATATCGTTACTGTTAATGGAAATGGAAAGATATTGTACCATTCTCTTGGAGCGAATAATACGCTGAAATCAGAGGAAGTATCTGGTCCGAATCGTTAATATAAGAAAGAGGCTGTTCAATTTTGAACAGCCTCTTTCTTTAGGTAGCTTGCCGTTATTGTCAATCTTTGTCGGTAAATCGATATTCCATGTTGAACCGTTGATATAATTTTCTCTACTCGTGTTCATGAAGGGAAAGTAAAAAGGATATCACCTAGTTGGAAAATTCTACTAGGTGATATCCTTTTTTGCAATTAGAAGCGGGCTTCCTTTAATATCGCTTGTACATATGGATCATTTAATATTTGCTTTATGAGCGGTAGCATTTCTTGCTCGAATGGAATATCAATAGGGAATGGCTTTTGAGAGCCTGGTTTTATTCCGTATTGTACGAGTTTGTAATGTGTATTTTCTTCAGACTTGAGCACAATTAATTTATAGCGATTGTCATCGTTTGTTAGTGAGAAGTCAATTGCGATTGCATCATATGTTACATCATCTTTATATATGTACGGTTTTGGTGTACCGACCCAGTCTACCTTAGCTTGTAAATTCATGGACGTCACCTCCTTATATGTAATTATATAAAAAATAAAAGCCAGCTCTCAACAAAGAGAACCGGCTTTAGCAGTCATTGGTTATTTTAAAATTTTCACTTTAACAGTTTTGCGTCCCCATTTTTGAGCAGCGCTATCTGATCCAAGTAGGATGTCGATACGGTTACCTTTAATTGCACCGCCAGTATCTCCAGCGATAGCTTCTCCGTAACCTTCTACCCATACTTTAGATCCTAATGGGATTACTTTCGGGTCAACAGCGATCATTTTCATGTTTGGGTTCGCTGTTAAGTCATGACCCATTGCAGTTAATACACGGCCGCCGTATGTGCCACCGTTTTCACTTGGGTGAGCTGTATATGCCGTAGCTACAACTGTTAACTCACGACCACCAGAAGGTGTGCTAGTCTCAGCAGCTTTCACAGCAGGCTTAGCAGCTGGTTTTGCTTGTGCTGCAGGTGCTTGAGCTTTAGCTGGTGCTACAGTTTTAGCAGGAGCAGGTTGTTCTTGTTTCTCGATAACAGGTGCTGTACCTGTTAAGAAAGGAACGTGAACATAAGCTGTTTTCCCGTTATATTCAAATTGTAACCACTCATTTTGTACTTGGTTCGTTGTTTCGATCATATCGTCTTTCTTAAGCGTTCCAAGAATTTCTGAGTTTGTGTTCGCTTCAGCACGTACATTTAATACGTTAGCTGTTACATAGTAAGAGTTCTTTGTAAACTCTGCACTTACGAATGCGTCTTTACCATCTAATTTGATTTGTGACCATCCGTTTTCTGTATTTAGAACATCTAATTTATGACCATTCTGTAATTTACCGACAACTTTTGATTCAGTAGTAGGGTTTTCTCGTACGTTTAGTACGTCTGTTGTTACAACAGTTTCTGCATTAGCAGATGCGGTGAAAATCCCAAGACCAAAAACTGCTGCTGTTGCTATTCCAATTAATTTTTTCATGATAGCCTCCATTGCGTTTGTTTTCGTGTCCTCATTATAGCAACAGATTTTTTCGGATTTTGGGAAAACACACAATTACAAACCATTCGTAATAAGTCGTTAACACTTTGTAATATAGCTAGAATGAGAGGAAAGCGTTTTTCATTCCATATAATTAGTAGGTTTCTAGTTATATTCAAAATATTTAATACAACATATTTTTTTCGGTGTAAATAAAAATGTTACAGGGGTGTTACATAATGATTACTATACAGTTACATTCCTTGAGTATTTTCCCGTTTTATGGGTAATATAGTTATATAAACATAAACATCTCGTTTGTGAAGTTATAAACACGCGCTATATACTAGCAAAAAACCGCATAATTGTTACAAGAAGAAAGGGTTGTAAAGAATAAATCTGCCCTTTTTTAAAACTGTAACACATCCTTTTTTGGGAAAATCTCTTCCCATCCGCATTTTTCTCACACAATTTGACAGTAGTATTCCAATCTTGTAGCTCTTGCAGAGTGGAAAGGTTGTACGGAAGGTAAGGCTGTCCATAAGAACTCTAATTGGTGAAGGCAAACTTGAGAGAGCCGAAAGAAAATCACCACAAAAAACTATGGTTTTCTATCCGATTTAACATATCGGAATTTATGATTTTTACAAGAAATGAAACATACGAAGGGGGATTTGATGAGGAAACTGACGAAAACATTTATTGTCTCATTAACATTATGTATTGCATTTACACTTTGGGGGATTATTCCCGAATCTATTATTGGAAAAGGTAGCTTAGGAAATGTAACGACTGTAATTCAAGCTGCGTTAGTTAGTAAGTTTGGATGGTTCTATATTATTTCCGTTTCTATTTTCTTAGGAATTGCTATTTTCTTAATTGTTTCTAAGTACGGTTCGATTCGTTTAGGTAAAGATGATGATGAACCTGATTATAGTTATATGACATGGTTTGCTATGTTATTTAGTGCCGGTATGGGAATCGGTTTGGTTTTCTGGGGCGTCGCAGAACCGATGAACCATTTATACACACCTCCGTTTGGAGAGAGTGCGACTGAAGAGAGTGCACGCCTTGCACTTCGTTTCTCATTTTTCCATTGGGGATTACATCCGTGGGGATTATATGCACTTGTAGCATTATGTATTGCTTATTTTACATTTAGAAAAGGAAGAGCAAGTACAATTAGTGCGGCGGTCGGTCCGCTATTTAAAGGCGGTGAACATGGCCGTATTGCCCATATGTTTGATGTTCTAGCTGTATTTGCGACAGTATTTGGTGTGGCGACATCATTAGGACTTGGGGCAAAGCAAATTGCGGGTGGTGTTAGTTATTTAACATCCATTCCAAACTCATTATCGACACAGCTAGTAATCATCGGAATTGTAACTGTTCTTTATATGCTATCTGCGCAAACGGGACTCGATAAAGGAATTAAATATTTAAGTAATGCGAATATTATTTTAGCGTTTGCACTTATGATAATTGTATTATTTGCAGGTCCAACAAACTTTATTATGAATTATTTCACTTCAACAATCGGTTCATACATTCAAGAATTGCCGAGTATGAGTTTCCGTTTAAGTCCATTAAATGAAGGCGGAAATCAATGGATTCAGTCATGGACAATTTTCTACTGGGCATGGTGGATTGCATGGTCACCATTCGTAGGTACGTTTATTGCTCGTGTGTCACGCGGGCGTACAATTCGTGAATTTGTTGTTGGTGTGTTACTCGTACCAACAGTAATTGGTGCGCTTTGGTTCTCTGTTTTCGGAGGAACAGGTATTCACATGGAGCTATTTGATGGTGCAAATATATATGGACAAATTAAAGAAATGGGCACAGAAGTAGGATTGTTTGCTATGTTAGACCAAATGGGTAGTATGGGACCGGCTTTATGTGTGTTAGCCATTTTACTTATTTCAACATTCTTTATTACATCGGCAGACTCTGCTACGTTTGTTCTAGCGATGTTAACGACACATGGTAGCTTAAACCCACCAAATCGTATTAAAATGGTTTGGGGTATTGTTCTAGCGGCGTTAGCTTCGATCTTATTGTATGTCGGAGGATTAGAGGCGCTGCAAACTGCGTCGATTATTGCGGCCTTCCCGTTCGTATTTGTTATTTTCTTTATGATTGCAGCACTATTTAAAGAGTTGCAAAAAGAAGGACGTATGAAACAACATTAATAATAGAAGAAAAAAATTCTGTATATATAAATAGTATTAGGACTGCCGACATTCGGCAGTCCTTTTTCACTGTTTTATACTATTGTAGGAAAAGCATTACTTTGTTGCGGAATACTATAGATATCGGTAATTTAAAAAGAAAAATCGATATAGTTCGACATTATCCGATATTTTACACATTATATTCATATTTTTGACAAAAATATGTCGGAAATGTGTTGTTACTTTTATGTATATGTGCTATATTATTTCCTGTAAGCGATTTCAAATAGTTTTAAAGCGCATTCAAGGGGGACAACTAGAATAATGAAACGTTACGAAAGAAAGTGGAAGCATATTTGTTTGAAACGTGTGGCACATCGAAATGCCCAAGAAAGCACGGAACCAAAGACTGAAACTCGTAAAGAGCATCAAGAGAAGCAATTGGTTCTACAAAAATAGCAATCACTTTTTCGTATATAAATGAAGGTCGATCGTTCGTTGGGGGATGGACGTGAAATAACTTTCAGCTAAGGGGTATTGTCTGATATATATAGTATTACGGTAAAAAATAAGCACAGAGCATACGGCGCTCTGTGCTTATTTTTTAATGAAATCTATTTTTCTTTTTTAAATCGTACTGTTTTATCCCAACCAATTACTTGTTTCTTGCTCTTTGCACGTAAGTAAAGAATGAGACTGCGAATAAACAAATACGTAAAGAGCTGTGCGTACGTAAAGTACATAATGACGCTTATGAAAATATTGGTCGGTGTAAAGGTTCGTTCGACGCTCTGAGCACTAAATAATTGAGAAACATATGTAATATATGCGACATACCACATAAATAGTAATGGAATGCTATATTGAATTTGGAATATGCCGAGCAGTCCAATTATAAACCAAACGTTTGAAATGATTAGGAATAGCCAAAATACGACATACACTAAAACTTGTTGTAAGGAATGGACGAGAAGTTTCCCTTTAAAAAAGCTTAATGAAGAAAACATTTTTTCTAAAATGTATAAGTTTCCTTGAAGCCAACGTGTCCGCTGTTTTATAAGAATTTTTAAATGTTCAGGTTCTTGTTCCCATGTAATCGATTCCGGGACGATTGGTAAGAGATAGCCCTTTTGGGTAATTCTTAATGTTAATTCAGCATCCTCTGCAATTGCATAAGGATCATAGCCGCCAAGTTCTTCTAATGCGGAACGACGAAGAAGCATGTTTGTTCCGGTTAGTGAACCTGTTTGGAATAATAGCCAGCGTCCAGATTGCATAAGGAGCTGGAAAATCTGAAATTCTAATGAAATCATTCGTGTAAGCCAGTTTCTTTTCTCATTTACTGTACGAACGTGTCCAACTGCTCCAACGGCATCCTTTGTTGTTTCAGCATGTTCTACGAGCATTCGCAGTGCATGTGGTTCAGGTTGATTATCTGCATCGTAAACACAGAAATATTCACCATCCGAAATGCTAAGGCCGTAGTTTAATACACGCGATTTTCCTTTCGGTTCGCCAGGTGGTACACGAATGTGATGAATATGAGCATAAGCTTTGTCGAAATCATCGCCAATTTCAGGTGTTTCATCTTGAGAGTTATCGTTTAATAAATAAACGTTTAGTTTGCCTGGGTATTCAATCTTTGCCATTGCTTCTAATGTATCTTTAATAACAACCCCTTCATTATGGGCAGGTATTAAAATATCTACACTTGGATAATGTTCTAGCGTACGATCTTTTCGTTTACTATTTCGATGAATTAAGCCTGCGAGTGTTAAGAGAGAGTAGTAAACGAGTAGGCCTGAGAATAGAAAGGCCGTAAAAATAAGTACATATTTGATTGAAAATGTGATGCTAATCCAAAATACGAGTACGCAGAACAGAAGGAATAAAAGGAGTATAACGAGTGTCATCATAATAATGTCTGTCCTTTTGTCGTGATTTGTTCTCGTTTTATTTTAATGTCTTGAATTGCTTCAGCAGCAAGCCATTGCTCCATTTTTGGATGTAGACGGTTCATTACAATGTCAGCACCGGCTTCATTTGTATTTTGTAATAAAATGACTAATGTGTTGCTGTCATATTCAGCAGCAAGGTCAAAGTCAGCTCTGACTGTATCAACTAACAATGAAGCTACACGATCCATGACACTTTCCTTCGTATATTTACTAAAGGAAGTGAAATCAAAGAAAATGATAATGCCTGTTTCATTACGACGATTCATCGCAGTTGTTAATAAAGCTTGTCGTCTTTCGAATTCTTGTCTTGTTAATAATTTTGATTCTCCAATGTATTGCTCAAGCACTCTCACTCGTTCAGTTAACTCTTTATTTTTAAGGATAACCTTTTTTAATAGATGGGTTGAAATATAAACAATGAAGAAGTTAGCTGCCATCAGGAAGTGTGTAATAATATATTCCCATTGATCTGATGTACTCCATAAGTGAAGCCACGCTTGATAAAATAAATAGAATACTGAAATGATTGTTCCCAGTATGAAGAAAATAAATGCTGTTTTATCAGGTAAAAATAGGAATAGTACATTTATGATGACATATATAATTGTAAAAATGAGCGCGTGCTCATATTTCGTCACATGTACAGTAGTAAAATAAAATAAAATTTGTAAAATCCACATAGAGAGGACTTTATAGGACTTATCTTTCACGAAACGTTCCTCCTTAAAGCTAATTCGTGCTGGATATTTGTAGTATGCACAATTATTAAGAAATGGACCATGTAGCTGGAAGTCTTTTTTTAGCGAGCGACATCAGGTAGTATCCCTCTTGTACAAGAAAAAATAAACAGACATACTAATTATTGTAACATAGCGTCTATACATCTATACATAAAGTATTTAATATATATGAAAATTATATTTATGTTATATAAAAAAGCCTCCTCTTTAAAAGAGGAGACTTTACATGAGTTTATAGGAACATCATACCTGCGACTGCTGCGTTTAAGAAGTTCGCTAGTGTACCAGCGATAACTGCTTTAATCCCTAATTGTGCAATTTGTTTACGGCGAGTAGGAGCTAACGTTCCTGTTACACCTAATTGAATTGCGATAGAAGAGAAGTTTGCAAAACCACAGATTGCAAATGTTAAAATCATATTTGTTTTTGCAGAGAATTCTGCCATGTGTGGTCCTAAGTTTGCATATGCAACGAATTCGTTGATTGCAAGTTTTTGACCGATAAAGCTTGCTGCTTGGATAGCTTCACCTGGAGAAACCCCGATTAAGATTGCAAATGGTGATAATAAGTAACCGAAGATTAAATCAAGGCTAAGTTTAATATCGAACCAAGAACCAACCCATCCTAATAAGCCATTTAATAAAGCGATTAATGCAATGAAGGCCATTAGCATTGCAGCTACGTTAATAACAAGCTGTATACCTTCAGATGCACCGCGTGCAGCTGCATCGATAACGTTTGCGTCTTCACGCTCTGTTGAAAGTTGAACATTATTATCTACTTTTTCTGTTTCTGGCATAATTAGTTTTGCAATTAATAAACTTGATGGAGCTGCCATAATTGCAGCTGCTAATAAATGTTCTAACGGAATACCCATTGCTGCATAGCCGACAAGAACTGATCCGGCAACAGCGGTCATACCACTTACCATAATAGTGAAGAATTCACTGTTAGTTAAACGTGCTAAGTATGGTTTAATTAAAATTGGTGCTTCTGTTTGTCCTAAAAATACAGTTGTTACTGCATTTAAGCTTTCTGCCTTAGAAGTTCCAAGAAGTTTACTTAATGCACCACCAACGATACTAACAAATTTCTGCATAATACCTAAGTAATATAAGATTGCAACTAATGAACTAATAAATACAATTGGAAGTAGTGCTTGAATAACGAAAACAAATCCCCAAGGGCCTTTTGCGTTGACTAAATCCCCAGCAACGAACCTAATTCCCTCGTAAGAAAAATTAATTAATCCTTGAACGCCGTCAGCAGCAACTTTTAAGCCTGCTTTTCCAGCATCCCATCGCAATACGATAAATGAAAATGTCATTTGTAATGCTAGCGCGATTAAAATTGTGCGCCAATTAATAGCTTTGCGGTTAGAAGATAGTAAGAAAGCAATTGCTAATACTCCAATCACGCCGCCAATTCCCCATAAAACATTCATGCAGTGTATGCTCCTTCCTCATAGTAAAAAAGTGTATAAACCAGTTGTCTATACTTTTGCGAATATAACATCTTAAGTAACTTATCATAATGGACATCGGAGGTCAAACGTCTAACGAAAAGTTTAAATAAAAAGAAAATTCTTTGAAAAAACACATATAAAATGAATAGACATGAAATAGGTTATGTTTTTTGTGGGAATATATTCATTATGATAACATTTTGGGAAATTTTAATAGAATATAGTGTATGAAATAGAAAAATGAACGCATAATTTTTTCGTAGAGAGAATGAAAGGGAAGTACTATATCGAGTCCTTTAAAAAAAGCCTTCTAGTAAACTAGAAGGCTCTGAAACTATAAATTAAGGTGCTTTCGTATACCCTAAGAAATGGCTTTTCCAATAAGAATTGTTTAATGAAGCGATTGCTACACCTTTATCTCCAGATTGGATGAATGATCCCCCGCCAAGGTAGATACCCATGTGAGAAGGACCTGCTTTATAAGTATTTTGGAAATAAATTAAGTCACCTGGTTGTGGAGTTGAAGTTTTTGATAAGCTGCTCCAATATCCAGCAACACTTTGGCGGCTAATGTTATGACCAAATTTCTTAAATACGTGGTAGATGTAACCACTGCAGTCAACACCATTAGCAGAAGTACCGCCCCAAACATATGGTACGCCTTGCATAGATTTCGCGTATGCAAGTAGAGAAGAACTGTCACCGCTATTATTATTGTTATTGTTGTTATTATTTTGATTTTGATTGTTATTTTGGTTGTCGTTAGGCTTATTATCTACTGCGCCACCAACTGGTGTTTTAGATAGGAAACGTGTTCCGATGTAACCAGTTTGACCGTTGTAGTTAATTTTGCTCCATCCAGAGTTTTCAGAGATTACTTGAACCTTCTGTCCTTGTGGAAGTGCGCCTATGATTCTATAATTTGTACCTTCGCCGCTACGTACATTTAGTGCAGAAGCATTAATGTAGTAGTCACCAATTGCACCTTGTTCAGGTTGTTTCGGTTGCTCAGGAGTAGCAGTGCCACCTTTGACGAATTTTACAAATTCGCTACTAACATAGCCTGTTTTTCCTTGGTAGTTTACTTTAAACCAGCCGTTTTCAGATCCGACTACGTTTAATGTTGTGCCATTTAACACGCCGCCAATTACACTATGGTAAGCAGCAGGGCCTGTACGAACACGTAGAGATGTTGCGTTAACAACGTAAGTACCACCAGTTTGAATAGTTCCATTATTATTTTGCTCTTGGTTGTTACCTTGATTGACGTTTTCGTTAGAACCGCCTTTTGTTACGTAGTCCTTGCTTAAGTAAGCTGTTTGTCCTGCGTAATTGATTTTGAACCAATCTTGAACTTCGCCTACAACTTGTACTACTTGTCCTTGTTTAACAGAACCTACAGTTGGATGAGAAGTGCTAGGACCTGTACGAACGCGAAGGGAAGATACATTTACTGTATAGTTTCCACTTGCTGGTTGAACAGTTGCTTCATTGTTACTATTGTTGTTATTGCTTGTAGAGCCAGTATTTGAAGAAGCGCCTGATACAAATTGGCTACTAACATAACCAGTTTGTCCGTTATGGTTGATTTTCACCCAACCATTTTCTTCTCCAATTACGTTTAAAGTTTGTCCTTCATATACACGTCCTGAAACAGAACTAGAAGTGTTAGGAGCTGTACGTACACGTAATACATCAGCAGTAACTTTATTTTTTCCACCTGTGCTTACATTGTTATTCGTTGCTCCGTTTTTTGATACAAACTCGCCACTAACAAAACCAGTTTGTCCATTAACGTTAATTTTGAACCAACCATTTTCTTCTCCAATTACGTTTAATGATTGACCATTATAAACGCGAGAGATGACGTCGTGAGAAGTACTTGATCCTGCACGAACGTGTAGTACGCTAGCATTCACCGTATATGATGAATTGTTTGATGCGGAAGCTTGGACAGTTTGTGTAGCAGCTTTTTGTGTATTTTGTTCAGGGGCAGCTTGAACACTATCAAGTGTAGGGGCTGCTCCTCCTGCTACAGACACTGCCGCAAGACCGGCAAGGTATTTTTTCATAATTTGTCGATTCCTTTCTGTCTGTAATGTAGTGAAGAAATATTTACCAACTGTTAAAAATTCTAAAGAGCATGTCGATTACTGTCAAGACTTATGTGGTAATCTGAATATGACAAAAAGGTTACAAAAAAAAAATCAAGGTATAAATCTGCACCTTGATTTCCATTTAAATACATATATTTGATGTGGAAAATGAGAAGATTATTCGTATTTAGGAAGATGTGCTGTTGGATTTTAAAAGGCTTTGAGAAAATGACCTTTGCAGTAATTTGGTGATAGGGCCAACTTGACCATCTTGAATCGCAGTTCCATCGAGATGGGTCATCGGTAAAATTTCAATAGTCGTTCCCGTAAAGAAGCATTCATCTGCTTGATAAACATCGCGAACGCTGAAAAGCTCTTCCTTTACAGGAAGTTGAAGAGTGTTAGCTAAAGAAAGGACGTACTGACGAATAATGCCGTTTAAAATAAGGTGATTGGCTGGATGCGTATACAGTGTTCCGTTTTTTATAAGAAAGAAGTTAGAGTGGCTACCTTCAGTTACAATACCATTTCGTACGAGAAGTGCTTCTTTACAACCTTTGCGTTCAGCTTTCGTATAAGCTAATACATTTGGTAATAAATTTAACGATTTAATATCACAGCGGAGCCAGCGTGTATCAGGTTCTGATATAGCACGTACACCGTATTCAATCCATAAAGATGGTCTTTCTTTTTTTGAAATATAAGCATAGATTGTCGGAGATATGTCATATGAAAATGCATGTGCTCGAGCTTGTACACCACGAGATACTTGTAAGTAAATTGTTCCGTCTTCGTGGAAATTATTGTTTTCAATTAATTTGTAGAGTAAGATGATGAGTTCGGCTTTTGAGAAAGGAAGTGATAATTCTATTTCTTCAAGGGATCGATATAATCTTGTTAAATGTGGGTCTAATAAGTGAAAGTTTCCGTTATAAAGGCGAATAACTTCATAGACGCCATCACCAAATTGTAAACCTCTTTCTTCAAGTTCTATGTACGCGCGATGTTTTGTTGTATCAATAACTGCATCATTCCATAGTACAAATCTTTCGTATGCCAATTTTCGTCCCATCCTTTCGTTAGTACATGAATAAAAATCACTATAGTAATTTTTATGTAAGCAATTCTCTACATATGACGTATATGTATTTGTAAATCACAGAGAAGTAGTGGTGATTTATACTGCATTAACTGCCCGTAAACGCCCGATTGGTGAGGGCTAATAATCAGTGGGAGATGAACAAAACACCCACTGATTAAAGTTTCACTTTATAGCATTTTGTATATACAAATTCGGAAATGAGAAATAAGAATCCTGCTTTTTGAAAAAAAAAAGCAACATTCGTATGGAATGCTGCACAAGGAGGGTAGCTATCATTCATAGGGACATCGTCTTTACAGGTTTCATTTATGCAAACAAAACACTTGGAAAGACAATTATAAGAAAGTTGAAAACAAATGATGCACACATTTCTCTAAGGGATCTTATTGAAGATGAGAGATAAGAAATATGTGGAACCTTGTTTACATATTTTATTATAAAGATGTTTCGTTAATGTGGTGTAAATATTAGGTGAAGGTTATGTAATTTTAAAGTTAATGAATAGGAGAGGAAGGATAGCAGAAAATAAAAAAAGAGGCTGAGATTACTCAGCGCTCTTCTTTTCTTCTTTAATAGCTGTCTTTACTTCACCAGTTTTGATCTTGTTACTTTCAGAGAAGCGAAGTAAGTCACCTTCAATGATTTTGTCAGACATGTTCAATTCATTTTGAGCACGATCAATTAGTGGTTGAGATTCTTCTTTCGGTAATTGCACAACTTCGCCAGTAGTACGGTCGTAGAATGTACTGTTCGTGTACATGTACTTATCTGTAACGAAGCTACCGTCACGAAGAACAACGAATCCTTTATTTTCTGGTGAGAATACATCATGACCGAATTGAATTTGATTCGTAGAATCTACACCAAGTAAGTTTAGAATTGTTGGCTTAATGTCAATTTCACCAGTTGGTTTTGAAATTGTTTTACCTTCTTTTTGACCTGGAACGTGAATAAACATCGGTGTTTTTTGTAAGTTCATATGGTCAAATGTAGTGATTTCTTCTTTTCCTAAGAACTGTGCCATTGCACGGTTATGGTTTTCAGAAATACCATAGTGATCACCGTAGAATACGATAACTGAGTTGTCGTAAATACCTTCTGCTTTTAGACGCTCAATAAAGTGTTTCATTGCTTCGTCTAAATAGCGAGCAGTTACCATGTAACGGTCAAATACGCCATCACCAGAATTGTATTCATCGATTAATTTCGTACTGTCATCATAAGTGAATGGGTAATGGTTTGTTAAAGTAAGGAAGCGAGTATAGAACGGTTGCTTCACTTCTTTTAACATATCGATAGATTGATCGAAGTATTCGATATCTTTTAATCCCCAATTTAATTTTGTTTCTGGCGTAATTTTGTAGTCAAGCTCGTTGTAGTAACGATCATAACCAAGTGCCGGATACATAATGTTACGGTTCCAGAACGTTGCGTTATTCGCGTGGAATACTGATGTGTGATATCCTTGCTGACGCAAAATTTCTGGAGTTGCTGTATATTCGTTATTACCGTGTGTGAAGAATACAGCACCACGGTCTAGTGGATACATTGAAGTATCTACTAAGAATTCAGCATCAGACGTTTTACCTTGCCCAGTTTGATGGAAGAAGTTATCGAAGTAATAACTTTCTTTCGCAAATTGGTTTAGGAATGGTGTAACTTCTTGTCCGTTAACTTGCGCACCAATTAAGAATGTTTGTAATGATTCAAGAGAGACAACAATTACGTTTTTCCCTTTTGCAGTACCAAACATATTTGGATCTGGTTTACTTTGTGTTGTTTTCACATAGTTTTCTGCTTCTTGCAATTTACTACTATCAGCAAACGCTTTTTGTGAACTTGATTTTGCTTGTAAGCCAAGATCGTATGCTTGGTGTACATATAATCCTAGGTTTTTAACAAGCATAACGCGGTCGAATGAACGTGTTAATAGTTCTGGACGCTCAGCTTCTGCAAATCCTAGGTTTACGCAGAAAATAGCAACCGTTGACACGAAGTATAGAGAACGCATCGGACGTGCTACACGTTCTGTCGGTGCAAAATCTTTCTTCTTCTTCAATAGAACGAAGAATACGATAATATCCGCAAATGCAAGGATGATTTTGTAGTTAAATAATTCTTTCACACTAGAACCTAAACTTCCGAAATTAGACGTTTGTCCTAGTACTGGTAAAGTAACGAAGTCATTGTAGAATCCGTAGAACATTACGTTACCAACAAGAATGAACGTTAAGATAAAGTTAATTCCTAGTGCTATATAGTTACGTTTTTTCCCTTTTGCAAATAATGCAAGACCCACAAACAGTAATGATGCTGCTAATGGACTAATGAATAAAATGAATTCTTGCATGAAAGATTCAAGTTTTAAATCGAAGCTAGTGCGTGTAATGATGTAGGTTTTTAGCCATACGGCCAAAGCTACGAATAAAGTGAAACGCACATTTTGAAATTGTGATTTCATGGTTTCTTTCATTCATTTCCACCCTTTCTCTATCAGGCTTGGTCGATTTTGGAGCGAAAAATGTTAAAATAAAAAATACATAGTTTTCTTGGTCATAATTAGAGTTTCTATATTCACCCATATACGACTTTAACTATGCATACCCTTTTTGGTTTCTTGTGCTGCTCATAAGCATAACGTCATTTCTGTATTATACAACAAAATTCATTTCTGAGAAACACTATAACATTTTACATTTTTTGTATGTGATTTGTCACTACCAGAGAAAACTTTAACATTCGTTTATAGGCTCGTCAACTAGAAAATATAACAAAAAATGAAATTTCATTGATAGATTATGTGTAATTTTGATGAACTTTTATAGAAAAGAATGTTAAGCGGAATTGAAAGTTTTTTGGTTGAGAAATATGGAATAGAAATCTTTAAGTGGTTGTCTAGAAAACTATTATATGAAGGAAAATACGAAAAAATTAACGAACACTTGTTCTTTTTGGTTTTGTTTGTTACAATGAAATTTCATTGATAGATTATGTGTAATTTTGATGAACTTTTACTGATAACATAACATATTGTAGCTTATTTCTTTTGAAAATAGGGAGGCTTTTGAATGAAACAAAAATTTTCAGTTGAAGCGTTTTGGAAGAAAATAAAACATGTTGCGAAGCAGGCAGGGCAGTCGGTAATCTATGCGAGTTTATTGTTGTTTTACGTGTTGCAAAGACCGGATGTTCCAAAACGAGTGAAAATTATTGTAATCGGAGCACTTGCTTATTTCATTGCACCGATTGATGCCATTCCAGATTTCATTGCTGGAGTCGGTTATACGGATGATTTAGGTGCGTTAATGGCCGCACTATTACAAGCATCGATATACGTAAATGAAGATGTGAAAGATAAGGCACGAGTGAAGTTGGCAGAATGGTTTGGTTCGGATATAGACACATCATTTATCGATCAAAAATTAGATCAATAGGTGAGAACTGTCATAGGATGACAGGGCGAACGTAAGCGAGGAAGTGCATTATGCCATCAGGAAGAACGCATACGAAAATAAACTTAATATCCCTTCCGGTTGTTTTGTTTATGCTCTTTTCGTATGGATTAACAAGTTTTGATTTTTTATTAACTTTTGCAATTGGCTTTTTAGTAGGTACTTCATTTCTAACACCGGATTTAGATACGTACAGTAATGCGTATAATAAATGGGGATTCCTCCGCATTTTTTGGTATCCATATAGGAGCGTAATGCCCCATCGTTCCTTCTTCACACATACGATTATAATTGGTGATATTATTCGTATTGCATACATGTTAATCGTGTTTTCTCCGTTTTTATTCCTATTAAATATAATCGCATTCGGTGGGAATTTAATAGAAATTGCGAAGGAACACGAGGTTGAAATTGTAACGTTTGTAATGGGGATTGTTGTGGCGAGTACGCTTCACATTATAGCGGATAAAGCGAATACGCGCCGAAAGAAAATGATGAGAAAAAAGAAGAAACGCAGAAGATAAAGAAACCGTCCCAAAAGGTATTTTGGGACGGTTTTTTTCTTATTAATAGGTAGGTTACTCTTGTTGAACCGCCGATAAAATTTCATTTACGATCATGCGACATCAATTTTTGGACAGTTTCTTTTTAATCAAACGCTTGTTTAAAACTAAGCTTTCAGTACTTTAATACCTTTCACGATATTCCAAATGAAGTAGTATAAGCTAATGATTCCGCAAATGCATAAGACGATGATTGCTCCAATTCCAAGTGTTACGTCTGGTTGATCAGATCCGATGCCCATAATCCCTAAAATAACTAATCCAATCAATGAAGCGATGCTTGGAACGATATGTGTCCATAGAGCACGTTTCGCATGTGGTTTCGTTTCAGAATCGCCCACAATCCACACGATAATAGGGAATAAGATAGGTGCAAATAATACACTAAAGTATGATAAAGCTGCTAATATTTTGTTTCCGTTCATATATATCACCTCATAAGTAATGTCCGTTGTTATACTTTTAGTATGCGATAAATTTGGCAACCTTCCTATCGATTAACATTACAAAAACGTGACGCTTTTGTAAGATTTCCTTTTTAAATGATGAAATTTTCGAAAAAATCTTTTTAAATGAAAATTGTTGTGATAAAATTATTGAAAACGTTTTCTTGAACGTTTTGTATTTTTTAGACTTAAAGGTATGATGACCTGGTAGTCTATTGATAAGGTTATATCTTATTTAAAAGGGGATTCTTTAGGGGGAGAGAACAATGAACACATGGACACAAGTTTACGATCCGTTCGGTAACATTTGGATTTCGGCAGCAGTCGCACTTATTCCAATCATCTTTTTTTTCTTAGCTTTAGCGGTTTTCCGCATGAAGGGGTATGTGGCAGGATTTATTACAGTTGTATTAACGATTTTGGTGGCGTTATTTGCGTATAAAATGCCATTCACAATGGCAATGGCAGCGACCGGATACGGTTTCTTATACGGATTATGGCCAATTGCGTGGATTATCATTATGTCAGTATTTTTATATAAAATTTCTGTGAAAACAGGTCAATTTGATGTCATTCGTGCATCTGTATTATCCATTACGAATGACCATCGTTTACTCGTTATTTTAATTGGATTTTCATTTGGAGCATTTTTGGAAGGGGCAGCAGGATTTGGTGCACCAGTAGCGATTACGGCAGCACTTCTGGCAGGCCTTGGGCTAAATCCTTTATATGCAGCAGGTCTTTGTTTAATCGCAAATACTGCACCAGTAGCTTTCGGAGCGATGGGGATTCCGATTACAGTTGCTGGACAAGTGACAGGCATTGATCCACATAAAATTGGACAAATGGCTGGGCATCAATTACCGTTCTTATCTTTATTTGTTCCGTTCTTTATCGTATTTTTAATGGATGGCTTTAAAGGAGTAAAACAAACGTGGCCTGCTTTATTTGTAGCGGGTAGTTCATTTGCAATTACACAGTTTATTACAGCGACGTTTTTAGGACCAGAACTTCCTGATATTACGTCAGCACTTGTAAGTTTAGTAAGTTTATCGCTATTCTTAAAAGTTTGGCAGCCGAAAGAAATTTATCAAACTAAGCAAGCGAATAGTGAAGTAGCCGCGGCGACGACAACGACATCTATGCCGAAACTAACGGTAGGAAAAGTAGTAAAAGCATGGTCTCCGTTCATTATTTTAACTGTGATGGTAGTCATTTGGAGCCAAAGTTTCTTTAAAGCATTATTCGCTCCGGGCGGGGCTTTAGAAAGTCTCGTATTTAAATTTGAAGTTCCAGGCTTGCACAATTTAGTAATGAAAGCAGAGCCTATTGTAAATAAACCAACACCTTATGAAGCAATCTTGAAATTAGATATTTTATCAGCGACTGGAACAGCAATTTTAATTGCTTGTATCATTTCTATTTTTATTTTGAAAATGAGTGCAAAAGATGCAGTAGCAACATTTAAAGAAACGTTAAATGAACTAAAAATGCCAATTCTATCTATTGGATTCGTATTAGGATTCGCATTTATCGCAAACTATTCTGGTCTATCTTCTACATTAGCGTTAGCACTTGCAGGAACTGGCGGACTATTCCCGTTCTTCTCACCATTCTTAGGATGGATTGGCGTATTCTTAACAGGATCAGATACGTCAGCGAACGCACTGTTCTCGAATTTACAAGCAATTACAGCGCAGCAAGTCGGTGTATCTGAAGTGCTTCTTGTTGCAGCAAATACAACGGGCGGTGTAACAGGTAAAATGATTTCTCCGCAATCAATTGCGATTGCTTGTGCGGCAGTTGGACTTGCTGGGAAAGAGTCAGATTTGTTCCGCTTTACATTGAAGCATAGTTTATTCTTCGTTACTATTGTTGGGATTATGACGTATGTGCAGGCTTATTATTTAACTTGGATGATTCCGTAAACAACAAAAGAAATAAACTTTGCATTTTTCAGATTATAGTGTATGATGGGAAAGTATTGAAAATTAAATCAGTGATAAACTAGGGGTGCCTAACGTATGCGTAGGCTGAGAGAGAAGCGTGTGAACTTCTTAACCCTTTGGACCTGATCTGGCTCGTACCAGCGTAGGGAAGTTAACGGCTTTACATAATTATGTCTTTATGAGCCAGGTCCTTATTCTTTTATGGACCTGGCTCTTTTTATTTTGGCATGCGCTGGCCATATCTCGTCCTTGTCACGAACAGGGGGGCAACAAAGGTTATGAAACAGTCTGTTTCAGCTGAGCAAATTGAATTGAAATCGAGTTTACCAGGAAGTAAGAAAGTGTATGTGGATGGAACACGTGAAGGTATGAAAGTACCAATGCGTGAGATTGAACAAAGCGATACGAACGGTGTTCAAAATCCGCCAATCCGTGTGTATGATACGAGTGGACCTTATACAGATCCAGAGTATAAAGTGGAGCTGGAAAAAGGGTTGCAGGCGCCGCGCCACTCTTGGACCTTGGGGCGTGGTGATGTGGAAGCTTATGAAGGACGCGAAATTAAACCTGAGGATGACGGTGTGAAAGTGGCTTCAAAACATACACCTGTTTTCCCGCAAATGGATCGTAAGCCGCTTAGAGCGAAGCAAGGTGCAAATGTTTCGCAAATGCATTATGCGCGTAATGGCATTATTACGTCTGAGATGGAATATGTTGCGATTCGTGAAGGGGTAGAGCCTGAATTTGTTCGTAAGGAGATTGCAGAAGGTCGTGCGATTTTGCCGGCAAACATTAACCATCCTGAAGCGGAACCGATGATAATTGGACGTAATTTTCACGTGAAGGTAAATGCAAATATCGGAAACTCTGCTGTATCGTCTTCTATTGCAGAAGAAGTAGAGAAGATGACGTGGGCGACTCGCTGGGGTGCAGATACGATTATGGATTTATCTACAGGTAAAAACATTCATACAACACGTGAGTGGATTATTCGTAATGCTCCGGTACCAGTTGGAACTGTGCCAATTTATCAAGCGCTTGAAAAAGTAAACGGAATTGCAGAGGATTTAACGTGGGAAGTGTATCGTGATACGTTAATTGAGCAGGCGGAGCAAGGCGTTGATTACTTCACGATTCACGCTGGTGTATTACTTCGTTATATTCCAATTACTGCAAAGCGTATGACAGGTATTGTTTCGCGCGGTGGTTCGATTATGGCGCAGTGGTGTTTATTCCATCATAAAGAAAACTTCCTATATACTCACTTTGAAGAGATTTGTGAAATTATGAAGCAGTACGATGTTTCGTTTTCTCTTGGAGATGGATTACGTCCAGGTTCTATTGCAGATGCAAATGACGAAGCGCAGTTTTCTGAGCTTGAGACACTTGGTGAATTAACAAAAATCGCTTGGAAACATGATGTGCAAGTTATGATTGAAGGACCTGGGCATGTACCGATGCATTTAATTAAAGAAAATATGGAGAAAGAACTTGATATTTGTCAGGGTGCGCCGTTCTATACACTTGGGCCGTTAACGACAGATATTGCACCAGGTTATGATCATATTACTTCAGCGATTGGTGCTGCGATGATCGGCTGGTTTGGAACGGCGATGCTTTGTTATGTAACCCCGAAAGAACATTTAGGTTTACCGAACAAAGATGATGTTCGCGAAGGGGTTATTACGTACAAAATCGCTGCGCATGCAGCCGATCTTGCGAAAGGGCATAAAACGGCTCATCAGCGTGATGATGCACTTTCAAAAGCACGATTTGAATTCCGTTGGCGCGACCAATTTAATTTATCTTTAGATCCTGAACGCGCGATGGAGTACCATGATGAAACGTTGCCAGCAGAAGGGGCGAAAACAGCGCATTTCTGTTCAATGTGTGGCCCAAAGTTTTGTAGTATGAGAATTTCACATGATATTCGTGAATATGCGAAAGAAAATGACTTAGAAACGACAGAAGCAATTGAAAAAGGAATGAAAGAGAAAGCGGTAGAATTCAAAGAAACTGGTAGTCACTTATATCAATAACACGTTACACCTCTTTACTTGATTGATCACACTGTACCTAACTTAAATATAGAAGAAGCCCCCTTTGCTAAGACGGTAGCAAAGGGGGCTTCTGTCGTCTATCCCGCTATTTGTGGGCAGTAAAACTCCCACCTCAAAATTCGGCTGGAGCAAAGAAGTTAGGTGGGAGATAAACTGTCCGTAAACGCCCGATTGGTGCGGGCTAATAATCAGTGGGGGATGAACACCCACCCACCTTATAAAGTTTCACTTTATAAGGTGAAGAATAATTGTACCCAGTAGTATAAGAGGAATAATGTGACGACTGTTGTGAGTGGGATTACGATGAGAGATACGCTTAAATAATCTTTCCATTTCACTTTAATTTTGTTTTGTCTTAAGATATACATCCAAATGAGGGAAGCTAGTGTACCGATTGGTAATAATAGTGAACCGATGTCACTACCGATGATATTTGCGAGATAGATAGTTTTTAATGTGACTGGATCTAGTCCCATTTCTGTTAATGTGATTGTACCAATCATAAGTGCAGGGTGGTTATTGAAGACGTTAGAGAGGAGGGAAACGAGTCCGCCCATTGCAAAGCTGGCATAGAGTAGATGCTGACTTACAACTGGTTCAAGCCAACTTACAAGTGCCGCTGTTAACCCTGCGTTATGAAGCCCGTAAATAATTACATACATAGAGAAAGCGAAAATTAAAATGTGCCACGGTGTCTTTTTCAAAATATCGACTGGGTTTGTTCGTAAGTAGTACCATCTCCAGATGAGAAGAACGAGTGAACCGAGTACGGCAACGATTTCGATTGGAATCGATAAGAAGGATGCAACGAATAGAAGACAGCGCATAAGGAAAACGAAGCCTAATACTTTTAACATGAATTTCGTACGTTTTTGTTTCGTATTAACAGAATTCTGTCCTTTTAACGGATGGAAGTTTTTCGTGAAGAAAATTTCTTCAATATCATATGAAGAAACAGGTAATCTTTCTGGAAGTTTTTTCTTTAAAACTGTATACATGAGCCATGACATAAACAGTAGTCCTAGTGTTGCAGGTACAAACATCATAGCTGTATGCATATAAAGAGTCATATTAACAATATTTAATGCGATTAAGTTTACGATATTACTTACACCGATTGGTGCACTAGATGCAGTGGCAATTAAAGCACCGCTTAATAAATAAGGGATTTGTTGATGAGGTTTTAATTGAAGGTTTTTCAGAAGTAAAATCAAAATCGGTGTTGTAATTAAAATACTACCGTCATTATTAAATAAAAGAGTCATAAGAAAACATAGTAATTGAATGTACCAGTATAGGCGTCGTCCGGAACCTTTAGCTAAATTTGCGAGCTTCGCTGCAGACCAGTGGAAGAAGCCGAAGCTTTCTAATATAACCGCCATAACGATGGTCGCTAATATCGTTATAGAGGCACCGCCGATTTTACTTATAATGTCCATGACGTCTGGTTTTGATACAAGTCCAGTAATGAGGATAATGCTAGCGCCGACTGCTGCCGGCCACGCCTCATTTAAACCGCGAGGTCGCCAAAAGATAACAATCATCGTTAAGAAGAATACAATAATAGTAATCCATATTTCAATGCTCATATTTAACCTACCTTTCTATTTTCCCTTGAACAAATGTGGCTTGTCTCAAGTTTATATAGCATTATATTCAAAAGAAAATAAGAAGAACTAGGCATCTACCTTAATCTAGTGAATATGTGTATTTTGAGCAATAAGGCAAGTATAAGGAGTAGTGTAATAACTATTAGGAGAGGAGTCTAATAAATTAGGGGCATTCTATGTGTGAATGCCCCTAATTTACTATTTTTCCTTTAAAAATGTTCGATCTTTTAAGAATAAATTCCAGAAGAAAATAAATCCTGGTAGTAAAATTGCAATCCCGATTGCGTAAAGAATAAGAAGAGCATAGAATGTTTCGACCGTCGTAAAGCTTGTAAATACAGTTACGTCCGGGTAAATGATATAAGGTAAATGGGCGACGCCGTAAGCGTAGCTTGCAAATGCATATTGAGCGACGACAGCTAAAACTGCAATGCGAGGAAAGCCTAATGTGCCATATTTCTTATTTGTCCACCAAAGGGAAGAGTATCCGATAACAAATAAAATGATAGAGACTGTAAACCATGGGAATTGCTTTATTAGTCCTTGCATAAGCCAGTGTGTTTCAGGGTCCATTACAACGAGAGCGATAATAGCAGTCACGAGCGTTGCAGGACCAAGTATGATGGCATTTCTTCTATAAATTCGGTACGTATCTTCAGAACCTTGTTCCCTAGCAAAATCAGCAAGAAAGAGAGATGATAGAAATAGTTCCGAAGTTAGTCCGAAGAGCATATAACAATAAATAACGGGACTAGAAAGAAGTTTTCCGTAAAGGAGCACTTCTTTTCCTTCAGACATCGTAATATAGGCACCTTCTGTAACTGGCAGAACGGTAATTAATAGAGCTGGGATTAAGAGCCCGGTAATACCTGAAATAATCCGAAGAAGGTGTTGGTATTTTGGCAGGGAGTAAGCAAATACCATAAATGTACTACGAATCGCAACGAGTACTAAAATTAACATAACTGGTACAAACATAACGGTTGCAAGGGTAAAGGCCGCTTTTGGGAAGAAACCGAGAAAAGCAACGACGACAAAGACAAGAAACGTATTCGTTACTTCCCAAGTTGGTGATAAGTACCGATTAGCAAGCTTGGCAGCAAGTGTCGGGTGTTTAGCGTATACCATGCCCCAAAAACCAGCTCCAAAATCAATAGACCCTAGTATGCTATATACGAAAATAAGAGCCCATAAGATGATGATTGCAATGCTTTCCTCATGCACGAGAATCGCCTCCTTCGTGATGTAAATCATTCTTTAACGGATGTTTCTTAAAGAATGTCCGTAGTACAAAGACTGTTAAAATACCGAGTCCGATATATAAAATGATGAATAAAACAAATAAAGGACCGACGAAATCAGCGCGCGTAGAAGCATCTACCGTGCGTTGCATGCCATAAATTGTCCATGGCTGACGACCACTACAACTAAAAATCCATCCGAATTCAATACCGAGCAACATAACGGGTCCACAGGCGGCAGCTCCCCAAAGAAGCCACTTCGGTAACTCTACTCCTTTTTTTCGGTAAACAAAGTACCAATATAAGAGGGCAATAGCTGCAACTGCAAAGGTAAAGGCAGCGGTGCCGACCATTAAGTTGAATAGTGTATGTGTGTAAAATGGTGGCCACGTTTCTTGCGGGAATTCATTTAGCCCTTTTACAACGGTGTTAGGGTCTAGTCCCACTAATAAGCTAAGCATGTTCGGAATTTCAAGGGCATAGTTTAGTTCAAGTGTGTTAGGGTCCACAACCCCGCCAATCGATAAAGGCGCGTGTGATGTCGTTTCAAACAAAGCTTCAGCAGATGCTAGTTTTTCAGGTGAATGTTTATGTAAGGCAATAGCAGATTCGTGTCCTGAAAGCCACATCGTAGCACCTGTGATAAATGTAACGACAAGCCCTAACAGTAATCCTTTTTTATGGTAAGCAATTTCACGAGCACTTAAATTTTTCTTTAATAATTTAAATCCAGCGATAGAAGCAATAACAGCTGCTCCAGTTGTATAGGCCGTAATAACGACGTGGAATGCACTTGTGCCAAAGCTCGGATTAAAGAAAGCTTTCCACGGATCAACGTTAAAAACTGAGCCATCTGGATTCATTGAAAAGCCCGCAGGTGTATTCATCCATGTGTTTGCCGATGTAATAAGCACGGCAGATGCAGTGGCGCCAATCATAACGAAAAACAGCGAGATTAATCTCATAACTGGAGGCAGTTTATCAGCCGCATATACGTAAATAGACATGAATAAAGCCTCTAAAAAGAAGGCGAAAATCTCAATTTGAAACGGAACGGAAATAACTTGCCCAACAATTTTGGCGAAACCAGGCCAAAGAAGTGAAATTTGTACACCAACAATTGTTCCAGTTGGAATTGCTACACCGAGAAGGATAGCAAAAGCCTTTGTCCATCTTTTTGCCATAATGGCATAGTCGGAATCTTTCTTCCAGTGATAGAGTATTTCACTTATAAAAATCATTAAAGAAAGCCCGACTCCAAGCGTTGCAAAGATAATGTGGAATGCTAATGAAGAACCAAAAAATGCCCGTGCTAATGTTACGGTATCCATATGTATACTCCCCTTCTTTTTGCCATTATTTTCTGATTGAATTGGAAAATTTATTCAAAAAACTACCAAAAATATATATGTATTTAAAAAATGAGTACGGTAATATAGTGTTTAAATATTCTAAAAAGAAAGAAATTGATATTTGGTAATATTTTATTTGTTTTTTAGGGCTGAATCTTTTATAATCTTTTATGCGAACGTAAGTTCTATTTCCGGGATGAAGAAGTTTATGTGAAATGGAGAGGGTGTTTTATGTATCCTGAAGTCATTAAAAAGATGGCATTTTCAAGAGAGCATAGAGATTTATTATTAAAGTTGTATAATAAAGAAATTACGCGTCGTGAATATGATCGACTTGTGGAATCGCTATATAGACCTTCTAAAGAGGCTTGCGAAGGATAAGGTGAGAGAGACAATCTAAAGGATTGTCTTTTTTATATTTGCGTATGCTCTGGTAAAATTAAGGTTAGCCTTAAAAGGAGGTGAAAAGCTTGCGAAAACGTTTATATATAGGGATTGGGGTTATTCTCTTAATCGCTTTAGGTGGAGTTGTATTTTGGTCAGCTTTACAAGGAAATCGTACCGAGCATTTTATTTTACGACATATGGTGAATGAAAATGGAACACTTGCAACGTATCGCTTAGAGGATACAAAGGCAGGTAAGGGTGAAGCGAAGGGCCGTGAAGCTTTATCAGAATCTGCAGGGTTATGGCTACAATATACACTTGATAAAGATGATCAAGCTTTATTTGATGAACAAGTGAAGGTTATTCAAAATAACTTTGTACACAAGGATCGCATCGTTATATGGAAAATCTCTGAAAAGGGAGAAATGCAGTCAGCTACTAATGCACTTATCGATGATCTTCGTATTATAGAACAATTATATCGTGCTTACGAAATGTACAAGGAAGATCGCTATAAAAACCTTGCAGATCAATTGAGTGATTCTGTACTTCGTTATAATAAAAAAGGTAATTATTACGTTGATTATTACGATGCAGATACAGGAAAACAAAATAACTTTGCAACAACATCTTACATAAATCCGCATGCATTCTCTTGTATGGAAAAGTATGGAAAAATTTCTGCGCAGCAGTATCAGGAAGTTGTTCAGTTTTTAGCGGATTATCCAAGGCAGGGCTGGGCATTCCCGAAAGAGTATAAAGATGATGGGACATTTACGTACGATAAAGAAGTGAATCTTATTGATCAATCATACGTTGCTTATCATCGTAGTTTAGGCGGTCTTTCATCAGACGCTTATTTGGAATTTATAAAGAAGAAATTTCGCGAAGACGAAAAGTTATATGGTCGTTATAACTTAGAAACGGGAAAACAAGCTGTGAACTATGAATCACCGGCATCTTACGGATTAACAATTTTGTACGTACTACAAACAGGTGATACAAAGTTTGCGAAGGAATTGTATGAGCGGATGAATACATTCCGAAATGATAATGTATTTAGTAGATATTATGGTGGATATGTAACAGGTGAGAATAATAATACACATATTTTCGATAACGTATTGCCGCTTTTAGCGGAAATGGAATTGGATAAGAGTAAAAAATAAAAGGTGCCACCCTATGGGGATGGTACCTTTTATTTGTGTCGTTATTTGTTTGTAAAGCGATATAATTTTACGCCCTAATATTGGAGAAGTAATCAATCACGAATTCACGAAATTGCTGGGCGGTTTTTGATAAATAGCGCTTCTTCGACCAACTTAAGCCGATAGTTCGTTCGCAATTAGGTTCAATAATACGTAACTTATTTGATGCTAAAGTAGAGTTTTTTAATAAAGTTAAACTTGGGACAAAGGCGATGCCAAGACCTTGCTTAATGAGATCGCTAATCACGGTTGGTTCATCTACTTCAAAAGCGATATGTGGAGTGAAACCAGCTTTTTTACAAAATTCATCTGTTAAGTGCCGAAATCCGTAACCAGTGTTCATACTAATAAACGATTCGTCTTTTACTTCATGCAAATAGATACTTTCGCGGTTTGATAACCGATGTCCTGAAGGAATAGCTAAGAAAATTTCTTCTGTGATAAGTGGTTCCCAAACCATTTCCTCGCCTTCAATTGGTACAGAGGAGATACAAAAATCAATTTCCATATTATCTAGTTGCCGTTTCATAGAAGGAGTAGATGCGAGAAATTGTTGGAATCGAACGTTAGGGTGTTCTAGTAAAAAAGAACCGAGTAGCTCGGGTAATATTCTTGGAATAGAAACTGCAAGTGTAATAGAGCCTTGTTGTAATTCAGCTAAATCTTTAATTTCTCGTTCCCCTTCACTTAATTCATGAAAAATGCGTTCTACTCGTTTTAAAAATACTTTGCCGAAAGAGTTTAATGTAATCTGTCGACCTTGGCGATCAAATAAGGGGACGCCTAAGTCCTTTTCTAGTCTAGCGATTGTTTTACTGAGTGAAGGCTGCGCGATATGCAATTCTTCAGCTGCTTTTGTCATATGTTCTAGTCGTGCAACTGTCTGAAAGTATTTTAATTGAAGAAGTTCCACTTCGAATCTCCTTTCTATAGACCAAAAGGAATGAATTGATAATTAAAGATGTATTATACAGTATGGAAAGTGACGTGTATAGTAAATCTGTTAAACCATTCGAAGGGTGTTAAATTAGGAGAAGGAGTATGTTTCATGAAGGGAATTCAACTTATATTTAAAGATTGGAAGGCGATGTGGAACCATAAACATGGACGTATCGCTTTAATTTTTTTATTAATCGTTCCTTTAATTTATTCAGGATTCTTCTTAGCTGGATATTGGGATCCGTACGGAAAATTAGATAAATTACCTGTTGCAGTTGTTAATTTAGATAAGGGTGCTGTGATGGATGAAAAAACAATCCAGGCTGGAGACGATTTTGTTAAAAATTTAAAAGAGAATAAGGAATTGGCGTTTCATTTCGTATCAGAAAAAGATGCTGATGAAGGGCTAAAAGAAGATAAGTATTATATGGTGGTTACGATTCCGGAGGAGTTCTCTAAAAAGGTAAGTACACTAATGGATGAGAAACCAGAGCCGGCACAATTGCAGTATAAAGTAAATCCAGGTAAAAACTTTGTAGCAGCTCAAATTGGAACGACAGCTGTTGAAAATATGAAAACAAAAATTTCAAATAGTATTACGAAATCTTATACAGAAGGTGTCTTTTCAAAGTTTCAAGATTTGGCACAAGGGTTGAGTGATGCAAGTAATGGCGCTGAGAAGTTACATGAAGGAACGACGGATGCAAAAAATGGGGCGAATCAGCTTACAGATGGTATTCATCGTTTAAATGATGGAACAGTGAAGTTAAAAGAAGGAAGTGATAAGCTTGCCTCTAGTCAATCGGCCTTAACTGGGGGAGCAAATGAGCTTAGTCAAGGAGCGACATCACTTCATAATGGTATGGAGCTGCTAGCACAGGGTGAGAAGTCTTTACAATCAGGAGTTAGTGAATTAAGTGCTGGTACAAATGAATGGGTGAACGGAAGTGAGAAACTTGCTGAAGGGCAAGTGAAAGCGGACAATGCAGCAAATAGTGTAAAACAACAATTAGAAGAGTACGTGAAAAGTCATCCAGAAGTGCAGCAAGATCCTGCTTTTCAAAAGATCATTGCTACTTCTAACGGATTAGCTAAAGCAACAAACACTTTAAATAATAGCCAACAACAATTGACACAAGGTGCGCGGAAGCTTACTGATGGTCAGCATAAGATTGAGGAAGGCATGAATACATTCGGAGTTAAGTTAAACGAAGCTACCGCTGGGACGAAAAAGATAGCAGATGGTACTTCGAATTTAGCTGATGGATTTACGAAGTGGGGAAATGGATTTACATCATTACAAGAAGGTGTAAATCACCTTGCGAGTGGCGGAACAGAGCTGAATCATGGTGCTGATAAGTTAACGAACGGACTTGTTAAACTTGACGATGGTGCGAAAGAACTTTCTACGAAATTGGGAGAGGGCGCAGAGAAGATAGCGGATGTTCGCAATGATGATGCACGCAATACGATGTTCTCAGAGCCGGTTCAATTAGTGAAGTCGACAGTTTCTGATGTGCCTAACTACGGTTCAGGTATTGCACCATACTTTTTATCACTGGCATTTTATGTTGGCGGAATTATGGCATCAAATATTTTACCTCTTGGCCGTAGACAAAATATGAAGGTAAGCGGAACAGTACATTTTATTAATAAACTAGGATTAGTATATTTAATTGGACTCATTCAAGCACTACTTGTAGACGTGGTAGTGTTAGGAGTTATGAAATTAGAAGTTGCAAGTGTATCACTCTTTGTTTTATCAAGTATTGTTATTTCCTTTACGTTCATGACATTTATTCTTATGTTAGTAACGGTATTCGGCATTGTTGGGAAGTTCGCAGCGGTAACGCTTCTCGTTCTTCAATTAGCGACGAGCGGAGGTACTTTCCCAGGAGAGTTAAATATAGCTGTGCTTAGCAAAATTGGACAGTTTCTCCCAATGTCTCATTCTCTTAGAGGATTACAAGATGTTATCTCTTTAGGAGATTGGTCGCAATTACGAATGCAAATTTTAATTTTATTATGCTATCTCGTTGTTGCTGGCGGAATTACATGGGTTACGAGTCATATACAGCATAAGGAAACGAATGCAGAGCAAGTTTCTTAATAAAAGAAGCTATCCGAAAAGGTTTTATTATGACCTTTTCGGATAGCTTTTTCTTATTTCTTTTCCATAACTGCAAAGTAGTTATTTTCATTATCAGCAAAGTTGAATGCTCTACCAGTAGGTAAATCTACAACTTGTCCAACTGTAACACTTTTCTCAGAAAGATCTTTATACAGTTGATCTAAGTTATTAGAGAAGAACATAAGTGAAGGGGTATTTAAGTTTAATTCAGGTTGCATCTTCGCAATTAACGCTTTATCGTGAAGGACGATGCTTGTTCCAGCTTCTTTTGCCGGCGCAATTTCAATCCAGCGAAATCCTTGACCGTTATTTTCTTCTGCAACGATTTGGAATCCTACTGTTTCTGTCCAGAATTGCACTGATTCATCTTGATTATTTACATATAACATAATTTGTCCAATTTGATTAATCATAGGTGTGTCCTACTTTCTTTTCTTGTATGGAATTCTATTATATCAAAGATATGGTTTGAATACCTTTTCGTGATTTTTTTGAAGTACAATCTTAGCCCATTTCATATTTGTTGTAGGAGAAGGTCCTGTAATCCATGTATGAAATGGTAGTGTACTGCAAATGACCATTGCTGAAATCGAGATTGTGGTCGTTAATATAAATAGTAATAGGCTATATAATATTGTGTTTTCTTGCAGTGCGAATAAGGAAAGAAATTTTGTACATAGTTGCAAGAAGAAAAAATGAGCTAAATAAGCGCCATACGTGTAATTCCCGATAAAACGTAGAGCTTTATATAAGAAACCACGTCGCTGTACAACTGTAATAGATAACACGTACAGTATCATAATTTCACAAACAATATATAAAAACATGGACGGTTTTAAATAAGTAGAAACCGTTAAATGAATAGAATTGGCGCCGTAAAAACTAAATAACTCATAATTGATGAATAAAAATAAGATGAAAAATAGTATTGTGATAAGCGGAATATGTTTCATGACAAATATACGCCAAGTTTTTAATGATACAGCAGCTATTCCTCCCATGACGAAATAGAATGAGTAGAAGAAGAAGGAACGATCTGTATAATGTAAAATGGTTGAACTAGTCAGTTTCTCTCCATTAAAAATGTAGTGAGAAGAGTACCACATTAAGAAGAAATATAGACAAGCGAAAATGGTCATATATTTATATATGTCTTTTTTATTTTCTGTTCGTTTTTGAAACCAATAAAATAGTGTGCATAGTAAAGGGAACAATAAGTGAATTTGGAACATCATAATAACGTACCAAAGATGAGGTGCAGCTGTTCCGAGTAATAAACTTTTTATTCCGCCTTGTAGTGTAATGACATCGTTTGTTGTTAATAGGTAAAGAATAGACCAGAAGAAATAAGGAATGAGTAAATGTGCGGCTTTTTCATAAATATATTCTCTGTAAACGAGTTGCTTCGTATATAGCCGAATTAAATGGAAGCCGACGATAAATATGAATGCAGGCGCTGAAAATTTTGCAAGATTAAATAGCATGCCCATAATGAGGGATTGCTCGAGTAAGACATTTCCTTGATTCATTGTATATAATAAGGAACTTTGCAAAACGACAGCAAGAAATGCAATGCTTTGCAAAACTTTAAATTCTGGTGCGCTTTGTGTCATCGTGTCCATCTCCTTTTCCATACATGATTATAGTACGGAGAAAGGATGAAAGGTGTGGAATATTTGTGAAGATTATAACAAATTTGTGGCGGGATGGGATTATATTAACGCTTTTGCTAATATATCTATCACAACTTCAAATATATCGATTCACTGACAAATGACAACAAAAAGAGGATGCTCAAAACGAGCATCCTCTTTCTATATATTAAGCAAATTTATTTTTGATCCAGTTTTTACCTTCTACAAGGCGAGCTGTCATTACGGCACAAGCGTTATCTCCTGTTACGTTTAACACTGTTGCAGGAGGATCGATGATTGTACTAATTGCTGCGATAATTGGCAATGCTTCTGGTGGGAATCCGTATAGAGAAACGATTAACATTTCACCAATCATACCCCCGCCTGGAATAGCACCCATTACTGTTCCTACTAATAGAGAAACGACAAGTGCGATTGCTAATGTTTTCGGTCCTTCGAATTCCATGTTGAAAATACCGAATAAGAAAGCAATTTTCAATACCCCGCCTAAAACAGATCCGTCTTTATGAAGTGTAGACCCAAGAAGGACAACTGTTTCACGAACGTCAGAAGAAATACCCATTTTCTTCGTTGCTTCTAAGTTCGCTGGAATACTTGCGGCACTACTACAAGTTGCAAGTGATGTAACTGTAGGAGAGACCATGTTCTTCCAAAATACTTGTACACCTTGTTTGCGACCTGCAAGGTACGCATAGAATGTAAAGAATACAAAGAAGTAAATAAGAGAAGCTGGATAGTATACCATTGCTGCTCGGAAGTAAGTTCCAAGAAGTTGTGGTCCGAATTCACCAACTAATGCTGCGAAGTAGGCAGCTAGTCCGATTGGAGCGTAGTACATAATGAAAGATACGACTTTCATTGAAATTTCTGCACCAGCTTGTAGGAATGTAGCGAATGGTTTCCCTTTTTCACCAACTGCTGAAGTTGCAACCCCCATTAAGATAGAGAAGAAAATAAGAGCTAGCATGTTCTCGCGAGATAGTAACTTTGAAAAGTCTGATACTGTTATGATACCAACAATTTGATCAGCAACACTAACTGCTTTTTCAGCTTTATCAGGCTGCGTTAGTTCTAATACAACACCTTGTGCTGGCGGGAATACTTTCACGATAATAATCATAAAAATAGCAGCTAAAATACTTGTAAATAAGAAAGTTCCAGCCATACTAGACATAATTTTACCGAAACGTTTTAATCCATCCATATTAGCAATAGATGACGCGATGCTAAAGAACACTAACGGTACAACAATCGTAAACATTAAGTTTAAGAAAATGTCACCAAGCGGCTTTAAAGCAACTGCATCGGCACCCATGAAATAACCAATGAAACCACCAATTAGGATAGAAGATAATAAAATAAGTGGAAAGCGATATGCCTTCATAAATATATCCTCCTATCGATTATAAAAAATCATACTGAATCATTATAGCGAGTTAGAGACTTCTTTACTAGGAAAATACGGATAGATGGAATAGCGTGAAAACCGAGAAATTTTTGTTTTTAAGCTCGGCATACAGTTAGAAATCTAGACATATATATTTGTAACCTAGTGGTGGCAAGGGCTACACCATAACTTAGGTTTGGAAAAAGGGGGAGGGGAGCGAGATGAATATTTTACTTTGCTGTGCAGCGGGAATGTCTTCCAGTTTGATTGTTACAAAAATGGAGAAAGCAGCAGAGGCAAAAGGGATAGAGGTAAAGATTTGGGCAGTATCAGGTTCAGAAGTGCGAAATCATATTGATACTGCAGATGTACTTTTACTTGGACCGCAAGTACGTTATTTATTACCGAAAATGAAAGAATTATGTAAGGAGAAGGGAATACCTGTTGATGTCATTCAATCCGTCCATTACGGGCTTTGTAATGGAGAAGCTATCTTGCAAGCAGCTTTGTTAATGAAACCATGAGGAGTGTGGGATAGATGATAGGGTTCTTAGAGAGATATGTGATGCCAGTAGCAGGGAAGGTTGCAGAACAGAGACATTTGCAAGCGATTCGTGATGGAATTGTTTTAACGATGCCTTTCTTGATTATTGGATCTTTTTTTCTAATCATTAGTGCTCTTCCGATACCTGGGTATAATGATTTTATGGCAGGAATCTTCGGAAAGAATTGGAATGTAGCATTAGGGTACCCAGTGGGGGCTACTTTTAATATAATGTCTTTAATAGCTGTTTTTGGAATCGCTTACAGATTAGGAGAACAATATAAAGTAGATGCTTTAGCGGCAGGTGCATTGTCACTTGTAGCATTTTTGCTTGCAACACCATTCCAAGTTATGTATATGATACCAAATACGAAAGAAAGTATACTTGTAGATGGAGTTATACCAGCTGCGTTAATGGGAAGCCAAGGGTTGTTTGTAGCGATGATTATTGCAATTATATCTACTGAAATTTATCGATTTGTTGTACAGAAAAAGATGATTATAAAGATGCCAGAGACAGTTCCGCCAGCAGTAACGCGTTCATTTGCTGCGCTTATTCCAGGCTTTATTGTTGTGACGGTTGTTTGGATCATTAGATTAATTTTTGAACATACGACTTTCGGTAGCATCCATAATGTTATAGGAAAGCTTTTACAGGAGCCTCTTAGTGTACTTGGGGCTAGCATTTGGGGTGCGATAATCGCAGTTATCATTGTCCATGTACTTTGGGCGTGCGGAATTCATGGAGCTGCAATTGTTGGTGGTGTAATGAGTCCGATTTGGTTGTCATTAATGGATCAAAATCGAATTGCATTTCAGGCAGGGCAAGATGTACCGAATACGATTACTGCACAGTTCTTTGATTTATGGATTTATATGGGCGGTTCTGGTGCAACACTTGCTTTAGTTGTAGGAATGTTATTATTTGCGCGAAGTCAGCAATTGAAAAGTTTAGGGCGATTATCGATTGCACCAGGTATTTTTAATATTAATGAAATGGTGACTTTCGGTATGCCGATAGTAATGAACCCGCTTTTACTTATTCCATTTATACTTGTACCAGTTGTTTTAACGATTGTTTCTTATTTTGCAATGGAATGGGGATGGGTTGCACGTCCGAGCGGAGCTGCTGTACCTTGGACTACACCTATTCTTTTTAGTGGATATTTAGGATCAGGCGGGAAAATTTCAGGGGTTATTTTACAGCTCATTAACTTTGCACTTGCATTTCTTATTTATTTTCCATTCTTAAAAATATGGGATAAACAAAAAGTAGCGGAAGAAAAGGGGGAGTAAAGAACTAAAATGGATACGATAGAGACGAAAGCTTTTCACTTAATTTTGCATGGTGGTAATGCGAGAAGCTGCTCAATGGAAGCAATTGATTGCGCAAAGCGCGGTGAATTTCAGGAAGCAGAAGCGAAACTACAAGAAGCTTTAAATGAATTGCAAGAGGCGCATCGTTTACAAACAGAGCTCATACAGAAAGAGGCTGCCGGGGAAAAAACCGAAGTTACCCTTTTGATGGTGCATGCGCAAGATCATTTAATGAACGCAATTACGGTGAAGGAATTGGCGAGTGAGTTTGTAGAATTATATAGGAAGATGTCGGTGGATGAATGAACCTTGCTTATGCGAGGTTTTTTTATGTATGTGTCCGTACCATCAGTGGAGTGTTTGTTCCACTGATGGTATTTACAATCCTCCTTTTTACGGATGGGTAAGAGTGATAATTAATCGGCAGTAATAATCTCTCCTGTACCACGAATTAGTTTTTTTATATGCATCTCATTTGGTCTTAATATACTTACGATATAATTAATCGCTATTTGCGGTTCAACGGTCGTACCGCACGTATAACAGTCGATGGCTGCAAAGTTTTTTTCTGGATAAGTGTGAATTGAAAGGTGGCTTTCGGATAGTAAAACTAAAACAGTAACGCCATGCGGATCGAATTCTTTTGTACTTACGTTTAAAATATGGGCACCAGAGCAATCTGCAGCGTTAACTAAATGATATTCTAAAAAGTGAACATCATCTAATAGGGAAAAGTCCACTCCCCATAAATCTACTATTATATGCTTACCAAAAGTAGAATATTCCATAGGGTAGCACTCCTTACTATAATATTGTCAAAACTCCATTTCCTTTTTGTAACATTGATGTAGGATAAGATTCGATTCTGAGTTTAAAAGAGCGAGATTACGTTGTTCTAAATGTTCTTCTTTAAATTGAAACAAAGGAGAAAGAAGAGAAGGTAATGTTCGAGGAGTTGGTATTACATATAATTGCTCAATTTGATCGAGTACATAGGCAGAATTAGCAGCAATATGAAATCCCCAGTCAGTTCCGAAAGAAGGAACGATTGTATGATAACTTTTCACAGTTAATCCAGCATGTTCAATAGTGTTACCGATGCTCCAATATACTAGAGGTGCATCAGCAGGTGAATTAGATTGGCAGACGAACGCACCATCTTCTGTTAAAAACGTAGCTATACGAGCAAAAAGTTCGCTTGTATATAAAGTACTTAATAACTCTGTCGCTGGATCAGGAAAATCAATAATGATTACATCGTATAAAGATGAAGGTGAATTTAGAAATTCTTTTGCATCGCATACGTGCACGTTCACGCGATTATCAAAAAAAGCGTTTTTGTTTAAAGATACTATTTCTGGAACATTACGTGCCATATTAATCATTGCCTCGTCTAAATCAACAAGGTCTACGTGTAGCACAGTTTCATATTTCAAAACTTCTCGTAAGGCAAGACCATCGCCACCACCTAATATGAGAACACGCTTTGGATCAATTACTTTTGCCATAATCGGATGTACAAGCGCTTCATGATAAATTTGCTCATCAACGGAGCTGAATTGTAGTTGCTTGTCCAAGTATAAGCGAATATCGTTTACTTGGACTAAATTAATATTTTGATAATTACTCTTTTCTTCAAATAAATTCGTATGTTCACCAGCTTGTATTTCCTTTAGAGAAATTTCATCCCACACATCTAAGCTGTGTGAATCTGTGGGTACTATAATTACATTTTCCGATTGTACTTGCTTATCGTCTTCATCCTCGTCGTGTTTATCTGGTTCGTCGTGTTTGTCAGGTCTGTCTTGTTTATCTTCAGTGTCCTGTCGATCTAGTGTATCCGTGTTGGAATTTAATTCAGAATCCTCTTCTTGTTTATACCATTTATTTTGAAACTGTATTCTATAAATCTTCATTCTATTCTTTTTTCTATGCTTTGGCATTGGAATCCCCTTTCAAAATACTTTATTTTATTCTATTCTATGTAATTTAATAGAGTTTGACTGGACAATAGTTAGACGAGTGTCTTGAATAGGTATTTGTTTTTGATTTGAGTTGAAATATTATATTTTTCGTTATTATATTTTCACGCTTTAAAAAAAGTTAGTGTTTTTTTGCTTTAAATACAACTAGACAACTAAACACTAATCTATTTTCATACAGTTATGTGTTAAAAGCGTGTTGTTTTATAACACACTGTGTGTTTTTTGAGTGACACACTAATTGAAAGCGTTAACACACAAAGAAATCACTCGAAAAAACGCTGATTTTAGGCGTTTTGAAAAGTTGGCACGGTAATTGCATTAATAAATAGCGTAAAGAAAAATAAAAAACATAAATTTTTTATACCACACAAGGGGGATTTATAAATGAATATTTTATTATGTTGTTCAGCAGGGATGTCTACAAGTTTACTAGTTACAAAAATGGAAGCGGCTGCAAAAGCTCGTGGTCTAGAAGGTAAGATTTGGGCTGTATCTGGGGATGCAGTAAAAAACAATATCGATCAAGCAGACGTACTATTATTAGGACCGCAAGTTCGTTACATGCTTTCTACAATGAAAACGCTTGCCGATGAGAAAAACGTTGGAGTCGATGTTATTAACTCAATGCACTACGGCATGATGAATGGAGAAGCAGTTTTAGATCACGCATTAACACTAAAAAAATAATTAGGGGGGAAGCGAAATGCAAAAGTTTATTGCATTTATGGAGAAGTATTTAGTTCCAGTCGCAGGAAGAATCGGATCGCAGCGTCATTTAGTTGCAATCCGTGATGGTTTTATCGCAGTTATGCCTCTTATTTTAGTTGGATCGTTTGCAATACTTATAAATAACTTGCCAATTGATGCATTCCAAAAATTTATGAAGGGTGCATTCGGGGACGTTTGGAAAGATATCGGCGGTGGTATGTGGGCAGGTTCCTTCGCTATACTCGCCCTCATAGTCGCGGTAGGGATAAGTTATAATTTAGCGAAATCTTACGGTGTAGACGCGTTGTCAGCAGCAATCATTACATTCGGTGCATTAATTATTATTTCTCCGACAACGCCAAAAGAAGGCGGTATTGATTTAGCTTGGACAGGATCACAAGGTTTATTCGTTTCCATAATTGTCGCCCTTCTTGTAACGGAAGTATTTCGATTCTTTGTTCAAAGAGATATTACAATTAAAATGCCAGATGGTGTTCCACCAGCAGTAATGAAGTCATTTGCAGCGTTAGTACCAGCATTCGTTATTTTAATTGTAACAGCAAGTATTCAATTAGCGGTGAAATTAGCAGGTACAAGTATTCATAAAATGGTATTTGAAACAATTCAAGTACCATTACAAGGTTTAGCAGGTACATTACCAAGTGCAATTATTGTTGCTTTACTTATTCATGTATTATGGTTCTTCGGATTACATGGTCCTAATATCGTTGGTGGTATTATTGACCCAATTTATTTACCAGCATTAGAAAAGAATATTAAGTTATTTAACGATGGTATGTCTGCATATGACGTACCGCATATTTTCACAAAACCATTCTTTGATGTATATGTATACATCGGTGGATCAGGTGCGACATTAGCATTCCTAGTAGCAGTAATGCTTGTTGCGAAAAGTGCACAGCTTCGTGGTGTAGGCCGTGTATCTATCGGTCCTGGTTTCTTCAATATTAACGAGCCAGTTATTTTCGGTACACCAATTGTATTAAACCCAGCGTTAATCATTCCATTCGTACTTACACCAGTTGTATTAGTTATTACTTCTTATACAGCAATTTCCTTAGGATGGGTACCAAAAACAGTTGCTTTAGTTCCGTGGACAATGCCACCAATCTTTAGTGGTTATCTTGTAGCGGGCGGAAGCATTGCTGGTGCTGCATTGCAGCTAGTAAACTTTGCAATCGCGGTAGTAATTTACTATCCATTCGTATTAATGTGTGACCGTACGTACGTACAAGCTTCAAAAGATGCTGCAAAAGGAAACGACAATTCAGTATCACTTTAAAAAGTATTGTTCTGACGAGTTTTTATAGCTCGTCAGAACAACTAACTTTTATATCATGTTCAGAAAGATGAGACCCATCTACAAGAACACCAAACTATCATTAATAAAATAATAATTTAATAGAAATGTTCAAACTGAAGGGGTATTTAAATCGGTTGAACCATAATAGAGAGGACGGTAATTATGATGACTACAGCAGAACAAATTCCATTCCAATTGATTTTAAATAGTGGTAATGCACGAAGCTTTGCAATGGAGGCACTGCAATTCGCCAAACAGGGGAAAATGGCAGAAGCTGATGAAGCGATGGTAAAGGCGAAAGAAGCGATTAATGAAGCGCATCATTTCCAAACAGAGCTCATACAATCAGAAGCAAGAGGGGAAAAAACAGAGATTAGTGTTCTTTTAATTCATGCGCAAGATCATTTAATGAATTCTATTACGGTAAAAGAATTAGCGGCAGAATTTATTGACCTTTATAAAAAGCTAGAAGCGAAAGGGGAATAAAGCATGACTGGAATTAAAATTGCTACAATCGGCGGTGGCTCTAGTTATACACCAGAGTTAATTGAAGGGTTTATTAAACGTTATGACGAGCTTCCTGTTCGTGAAATTTGGTTAGTAGATATTGAGGCAGGAAAAGAGAAGTTAGAAATCGTTGGTGACTTAGCGAAACGTATGGTGAAAAAATCAGGTTTACCAATTGATATTCATTTAACACTTGATCGCCGTGAGGCATTAAAAGGTGCTGACTTCGTAACAACGCAGCTTCGCGTTGGTTTGTTAGAAGCACGTGCAAAAGATGAAGCGATTCCATTAAAATATGATGTAATTGGTCAGGAAACGAATGGTCCTGGTGGTTTGTTCAAAGCGCTGAGAACGATTCCTGTTATTTTAGATATTTGTAAGGACATGGAGGAGCTATGTCCAAATGCATGGCTTATTAACTTCGCAAACCCAGCAGGTATGGTAACAGAAGCTGTACTTCGCTACACGAACATTCAACGAGTAGTTGGTCTATGTAACGTTCCAATCGGAATTCGTATGGGTCTTGCAAGATTACTTGAAGTAGATGCAAGCCGGGTACACGTTGATTTCGCTGGTTTAAATCATATGGTATACGGATTAGATGTATACTTGGATGGCGTAAGCGTAATGGATCGTGTATTAGAACTTGTAACAGATCCAGAAAAGCAAATTACGATGGAAAACATTGCTGCGCTTAACTGGGAGCCAGACTTTATTCGCGGTCTTCGTGCAATTCCGTGTCCATATCATCGTTACTACTATAAAACACGTGAAATGTTGGAAGAAGAGAAAGCAGCTTCGATTGAAAAAGGTACACGTGCAGAAGTAGTAAAACAATTAGAAGATGATTTATTCGAGCTGTATAAAGACCCGAATTTAGATATTAAGCCACCACAATTAGAAAAGCGCGGCGGAGCTTATTATAGTGACGCAGCATGTAGCTTAATTACGTCTATTTACAATAATAAAGGTGATATCCAGCCTGTTAATACACGAAACAACGGAACAATTGCAAGCTTGCCACATGATTCGGCTGTTGAAGTGAACTGTATTATTACGAAAGAAGGTCCAAAACCAATTGCGGTCGGAGATCTTCCAGTACCAGTTCGTGGTTTAGTACAGCAAATTAAATCATTTGAGCGCACAACAATTGAAGCTGCTGTTACAGGGGATTATCATAAAGCGCTGCTTGCTATGACAATTAACCCACTTGTACCATCAGATAAAGTTGCAAAACAAATTTTAGATGAAATGTTGGAAGCACATAAAGAACATCTTCCACAATTCTTTAAGAAGATAGAGAAATAAGAAGCGGCGCTGTTTAGCCCGCTTTTTTTAATTCTAGTAGGGGGTATTGCGATGATTAAACTAATTGTAAATGCAGATGATTTCGGTCTTACGGAAGGTACAAATTACGGAATTATTGATGGACATAAAAACGGGATTGTAAATTCAACGACGATGATGATGAATATGCCAGGGACAGAGCATGCCGTACGCTTAGCGAAAGAGTATAAAACGTTAGGGATAGGAGTTCATCTCGTATTAACGGCAGGAGAACCGCTTCTTAAAGATGTTCCATCACTTGTAAGTAGCGATGGATTGTTTCATAAACAAAGTGTTGTATGGGAAGGAAATATAAATCCAGAAGAGGTAGAAAAAGAATGGACTGCTCAAATTGAGAAGTTTTTATCTTACGGGTTAACACCAACTCATTTAGATAGTCATCATCACGTGCATGGATTACCGCTTTTACACGACGTTCTTGAGAGATTAGCAAGTAAATATAATGTTCCAATTCGTCGTTGTGAAGAAGAGCGAGCGGTGCGCCCATTTTCAGATGTGTTTTACAGTGACTTTTACGCTGACGGTGTGACGGAAGATTACTTTGTGAAGTTAAAGGAAAGAGTGCAGGACGAGCAAACGGTAGAAATTATGGTGCATCCAGCTTATATTGACCCAGAGCTTGTGAAACGTTCTTCTTACGTAATGGATCGCGTGAAAGAGTTGCGTATTTTAACGGAGAGTGAGCTGCCTGAGGGAATGGAGCTTGTGAAGTTTTAATAGGAAAACGACGGCTAAATGGGGCCGTCGTTTTTTGTGCTTACAAAATGGATAGAACATATCCACCGAAGGCCCCGATTATAACGATAACCCAAGGTGGTGTTTTCCAAAAAGCGAGTAAGCAAAATAGAAGAGAAGCAAAAACGAAATCTACAGAATTCATAATTGTACTCGTCCAAATTGGATCATAAAAAGCTGCAAGTAAAATGCCGACAACGGCTGCGTTTACTCCAAGTAGTGCACCTTGTATGTAAGATACTCTCCTTACACTGTCCCAAAATGGTAAAACGCCAACAACGAGCAGGAAGGCAGGAAGAAAGATAGCGATCGTTGCAACAACTGCTCCGGCGGTTCCATTTAGCGCTGCTCCTATATAAGAAGCGAATGTAAATAGTGGCCCTGGCACTGCTTGTGTTAATCCGTATCCAGCAAGAAATTGTTCTTTTGTCATCATCCCGTTTTGTACAAACTCACTTTCAAGAAGAGGAAGTACGACATGCCCTCCGCCAAATACAAGTGCACCAGAGCGATAGAAGCTGTCAAATAAAGAGATGAAATAAGAGTATGGTCGTAACATCGGTAACAGTATTAATAGTCCGAAGAATAAGACGAGACAAGATATGGCTACCATTTTTGAAATAGGTACGTTTATTTTATGAGCTTGGCTAACTGGCTGGCCACGATATAAAAACCAACCGATGAAACCAGATACTATAATGAGAATTACTTGTGTCCAGCTACTTGGCCATAATAGGGCGATTGCGGCAGTTGCAATTGCGATTGTTGCACGGTTTCGGTCTGGTGTTAACTTTTGAGCCATTCCCCATATTGCATGAGCGACAATTGCGACCGCTACAAGTTTCAGTCCGTGAATCCAGCCAGTACTTCCAAGCTCGAATTGGTTAAGAAATGAAGCGAAGAAAACTAAAACGAGCACAGATGGGAGAGTGAATCCGATCCATGAAATAATGGCTCCTAATAATCCGCCGCGTAATAAGCCAACTCCCATACCGACTTGGCTGCTAGCAGGGCCAGGAAGGAATTGACATAGCGCTACTAAGTCTCCGTAACTTCGTTCATCCATCCATTTTCTTTTTTGCACGTATTCATGATGAAAATAACCAAGATGGGCGACGGGACCACCAAATGAAGTAAGTCCTAATTTAAATGATACGAGAAAAATCTCTATTAATGATTGGAAAGAGTAGTTATTATTTTTCAAGATAACCTCCTAGAATGTTTTTCTAAATGCATTATACAAGAGGCAGTAAAGTGAATGGAATGATTTCTATGTAAAGATTTTGTGAATCTTTTAGTTGTAATTAAAATTTGAAAAAGTCATAAATGATTATGTCTAAACCATAAAGTAGTAGAAGTAGTGCTGGGAAATTTATATGAGGAGAATGCCCGTATGACAACACATTTCTTTGCTAGGTTAACAGGGAAGAGGGAAGTACCTCCTGTAAATACAGAGGCTTACGGTGTAACAGAGCTCATTTTTAGTGAAGATTTAAAGAAGTTGCAATATCGGGTCATATTAAAAAATATAAAAAAAATCACGTCATGCCAAATTCATTTAGGAAAAGCGAATCAAATTGGTCCAGTTATTTTAAGTTTGTTTGGTCCGTTAGAGCAAGGAATTAGTGTGAATGAAGGAGTCGTTACTGGTGTAGCTAGAGTAGAGGATTTTGAAGGGCCTTTACAGGGGAGAGCATTTGATAGCTTGTTTCAAGAGATAATGCAAGCAAATGTATATGTAAATGTTAATACGAAATCTAATAAAAAGGGAGAAATAAGGGGGAGAATAAGGGAAGTAAAGAAGTAAGCGAAAAGGCTGTCCAAAAAACATTTTGGAACAGCCTTTTCTAATTATATAGAGTGCTACAATATCGCCTAGTTTAATTTTTTACAGGCTGATTTTTAATGAAGAAGTCCATTATATAAAATACTTCGTCATCTGGGATTTGTATTTCAAATGTATTTTCAATAGGTTGCAATGCTTTTTTCACTTTCATATACATCCAGTACTCATCTTGTCTTCGTTTCTCTTTATCAGGATGAGGGAGGAGACTTTCACCTTTTTGAAGACGGTCAACCATGCAGCTCATATGCAAAATCACACCCATTAAACTGTCGGGAGTTAGCTGTAAAGAAATCAATTCTTGAATTGTATTTAATGCATAACGAATTGTTTTAATAAGTAATGCTCCATCGTTACGCTGCATTTGTTGTTCAAGAATATCAGCCATTTTTGCATATGTTTCTTCATACGTAATCAATTCTTGAATTGGTTGAATAGCTGTGTAGTTCACAATGTCTTGGAAATGATATGTTAAGCAAGGTATTTGCATATCGAAATTCGTGACGATACAAATGATATTACGCTCTTTTTTTATGTTCTCGATCATTTTCGTTAAATCTTTTTCATGAACGATGCTAATCGGAATAATTTCAATTAAGTCTTTATCAAAGCGTAAATAGTTCTCTAACATTTTTTGAATTGCTAAAGCACTTCCTTCGCCGGTTAAACAAGCTGTTAAAATCACGGATTTCATTGGCGATAGTGGCTTTTTCTTTTCTTCCTGTACGTTTAAATAGAACGGCGTTAAGTTCTTAACTGTTTCGTATAGTGCATCTAATGAATAGCCAAGCTGAGCTTTTCGAGCTGCTTCTAGTGCGTGTGGTGTACTCGTCATGGAAAGAACACGTACAGGGATTTTGAATTCAGTTTCTAATATATCACCAATATAAGCGAGAGATCCCATATCAACAAGTAAAAGAAGCCCGTTTACATTTTGAAGTGTTTTCATATACACTTTAACACGCTCTAAGAAGTCTTTTGGTGATTCATGCAAGGGCATATCGATACCAGTTACTTCATCAATACCGAGAAGTTCGTTTGCAACGTTTGCCATTTCTGTTGCGATGCCATTACCGTGTGCTAATATTAATACTTTTACTTCTGTTTGTGAGGCAGGAATTGGATCAACAACGAAGAACATTGTTAAAAAGCCAGCTTCATCAATAGGTATTGTTATTTGTAATTCTTCTTCTAATAGCTGAATACATTGCATAGCTACGGAAAAAGCTTCTTTATATTTCGTACGAATTTGATTTAATTGTGGGTGGTGAATTTGTTTCCCGCCCTGTAAACGTTGTAGAGTTGTCTGTACATGTAAACTTAAAGCGAGAAATACTTTTTCATCGAAAGTTTTAGATAAATATTTTTCAGCTAGTTCCGCAATTTTTTCACATACGGAAACGATATTACGATCCACAATTTTAAAAACATTTTCATGACTTGTTTTTTTAGATATTTGGTTAAAGTATTGGACGAAAAAGCTTTGAATATCATTTTCTATTAGTAATTCTAATTCTTCCTCTTCAATGCCGCGTGCTTGAAGTTCTTCATATTTATAATCAATATAATCGTAAATAGAAGAGCGACTTCCTTCGGGTTTTATTGTATGTTTACTCCAACCTTCATCACCTGTAAATACAAATGTTTCATTTGGTATTTGATATAGATGACGGCTCTTTCTTTCAATAAATAATCCTTCTTTCATATACCAAGGTAAATCTGTACTTGAAACACAGACAGAATCACGTTTTTTTGTTACAAAATCAGAATAAGCTTTCGCACAGGCAATTTGTACGTCCGTTTTCAATTGACCGATGTTATTTGGACAATTGTAAAAGACGAAAGCACGCATTGTATTTGGACTAACATGAATCTCTTTCCTTAGACGAATTGCTTCATTTGTGAAAAATAGTTGCAGTAAAGCAAACCGCTCTTTATGTGTTCGCTCACGAAGTGGTGGAAGCGTAACGGTCATCGGAATACGTCTTGTAAATGTTTTTAATAAAAATGAATTTGGTTCTTCGGTTGTTGCAGTAATAATCAACACTCGTGCCTTACGTTCATTTTCCGTTTCTCCCAGGCGGCGGTATACTCCGCGATCAATAAATGTGAAGAGCATCTCTTGTCCTTCTGGAGGAAGGCGATGTACTTCATCTAAGAAGAGGATTCCTTCATGTGCTTTTTCAATTAACCCTTTTTGATCACTGGCACCTGTGTAAGCTCCTTTTTTTATCCCAAATAACTGTCCAAGTAGTAGTTGTGGATTGTTTGCATAATCAGCACAGTTAAAGACGATAAAAGGTGCATCTTTTGGAAGTTGTTCCACTTCAATTGCGTATTCGTGCATTAAAGAAGCGAACATCGATTTTCCGACACCTGTTTCTCCAAGTAGTAAAGTATGCATACCGTTTGGAGGATAGAGAATAGAAGCTTTTGCTTTTTCAATTGCAATTTTTAGGCTTGTATTTTCAATAGCAAATGTATCTAATGAAGTGCCCTTTGTTGAATGCGTTTCCAATGAAGTGTTCGTTTCTATATAAAAACGGACAGGGCGTGTACTCGTTTTTAATAAACGAGTATCTTTCACAAGCTTGTTTAAATCGCTACTAACATTTGCACGGTCTAGCTGTAGAAGTGTAGCGAGTTCTGATGCTGTTATACCTTCTGTATAATTCCCTTTTTGTATTGCGTTAAAAATGAGATCTATTCGTTTCATTTCTATTCACCTCGAAACTTCATCACTATTTAAAATTCTACACAAAAATGAGAAGTGTGGGAAGAGAAAAATAAAGTGAAACTTTAATCAGTGGGGTTTTTGTTCATTCCCACTGATTATTAGCCTTCACCAATCGGGCGTTTACGGGCAGTGGATCTCCCACCAAACTTCTTTGTTCCAGCTGAATTTTGAGGTGGGAGTCTTACTGCCCGTTAACGCGGGGTAAAACAGCTTTAGTACATAGGCACTAAAGCTGTTACAATCTTGTGTCTTTCCAAAAATTCACTTCGAGATGGGAAGATGGATTGTAGGGAAGTAGTTTATATCCTTGTGAGTGTAAATAATCAATTACTTTTGGGAGTATTTGCACTGTGACACTAGAATCATGCATTAAAATAACCTCTACTTGTTCATCGCTTTGATTTCGTACCCTTTCTAGTATTGCGGAAGGATTATCATAGCTTTTCCAGTCATATGTATCAATTGTCCAATCCCACATTTTATACTGGGCAGATACGAGTGCGTCACGGTAATTCTTTTTTAAGTAAGGCATGCTACCGTATGGGACCCGAACGAGATGTGTATTTAAATGTGTAACTTGCTGGACAATGTTTTGGGTTTGCTCCATTTCTGCAATTAAAACAGATGGATCGCCAGTATAAAGACGTTTTACATCATGCGACATACTATGGAGACCGATATAATGTCCATCTTTAATCAATCGCTCCATCGTTTTTTTATAATGTGGCACCTTTCCGCCAATAACGAAGAAAGTTGCTTTTCCGTTCTTCTCTTTTAAAATATTTAAAATTTGTGGTGTGTATTTATTTGGTCCGTCATCAAATGTTAAGTACGCAATTTTTGTTGTAGGAGAGGTAGTTTGAGTACTTTGGTAATCTTTTACTTGAATGTCTGTAGTTGCTTTTGTATTCGATGATGCGTACATAGTAATAGTTAAAAATAAAATTATACATTGAAGTAATCGCTTGATCATAACATTCACCCTCAGTTTGACAATCAAGATGTAAAAATGAAAATTTGATACTTTTTTCGTTATACGTATATCTTTCTCCAATAGAGGCACTCTCAAACAATCTATATTTTGGAAATGGGGAATAAGGATTAAAAAATAAAAAATAGCATCCTCTTATGAAAAGAGGATGCTATTTGAATATTTCATAATAGTAAAGGCTATACTACAATTAGTCTTCGCGTTTTTTCACTTTTTTATAGAAGGAAATAATTGGTTTGTAACGTTCGTGTACAAGACCGATTACTTCAGCAATGATTTCTGTAAAGAAGATTAAAATGAAAAGAAGAATAATGGATAACCATAATGTTGCACTACTGAAAATAATTGCATTTACACTAAAGAAAATACCCAATGCGTAAATAATTAGTACCGTTTTACGATGAGAGAATCCCATTGCAAGCAAACGGTGATGTAAATGCGATTTATCAGGTGCTGAAATAGGCTTTTTATTTACGATACGGCGGATAATTGCAAATGTCGTATCAAATATAGGTACACCTAAAATAATGATTGGAACGATAAAACTGAATAACGTTACGCTTTTGTATAATCCAAGTAACGATATAACAGAAATACAGTATCCTAAAAATAGTGCTCCTGTATCTCCCATGAAAATTTTTGCTGGATGGAAGTTGTAGAATAAAAATCCAATTGTACTTGCTAATGTAATCAGTGCTAGAGGTAATATAATAGCTGCTCCAGTACCCCATGGGCTAGTGAAGGCCATATATGCTAGCGTTGCAAGTACGATAGATGAAATCCCTGCGGATAATCCATCTAATCCATCAATTAAGTTGATGGCATTTGTAATACCTACAATCCAAAATACAGTAATTGGATAAGCAAGCCATCCGAGTTCAGTATCTCCGAAAATTGGAATATATAATACTTGCACTAATAATCCACTTTTGACAATCATGATGGCAACTAATAGTTGTCCACCGAATTTTACCCTCGCAGATAGTTCGTACATATCATCTAAAATCCCGATGATAACAATGATGATAGCACCTAAAGTTATCGATAACATTCTTTGTTCGTACAATCCACCGACAACAAATCCTACGGCTACACCGATGAAAATTGCTAACCCGCCAAGACGAGGCATAATTTTTTGGTGTACTTTACGCGCATTTGGCTTGTCTGTTGCTCCTATTTTGAAAGCTAATTTAATAACTAAAGGAGTAACGACGAGTACAGTGATGAAAGATGCCAAAATGGCATAAATCACTTGTGAGTCCATTAATACCCCACCCTTTATAGTTTAACGTAATTTTTTCAATCTTATTTATCTGAAAATTATGATGTTTATTTACAGGCTCATAACATATGGTATCACAAAAAGATTAGAATTCAATCTTTTTTTCTTTTGGCTGTAAAGGGCAGTGAATAGAATATATGACAATTGGATATGGAATGTTGTGTTCTTAGAGAAGGTTGATCTCATATTGTGTCTTGTAATATGACATTGTACTCCCCTCTCATATAGCGATGACTTTTGTTTCAGTATTATAAGTGTTGCACGTAAAATGAGTAAGTTCCGTGTTAAATTGTGGGAATTTACATTTTGTATATATTGCATCATTTAACTTTACAAAATCTTAAAAAATAATAAAAAAACGATTCATATAATAAAGAAGTGAAAGAGTTTTCTCATTCTTAGTGTGAGAGGGGGAAGCGCAGGGGGAGTTCTATGTATTCGTATATTTTCTTATGTATATTCCTGTGCGAAAAGAAAATGAAAATTACGATAATAGGTACCGGATATGTTGGATTGATTACAGGAGTAGGATTGGCGAGATTGGGACATTCAGTCACATGTTTCGATATAAATAGTGGGAAAATTGAACGGATTAAACAAGGCGAGTTACCTATTTATGAATGTGGATTAAATGAATTAATAAATGAAGCATACGAGAATAATCATTTAACTTTTACAGCAAGTAAATCAGCGGCATTTAATGATGTAGAGTTTATATTTATTGCAGTTGGAACGCCATCTTTATTAGATGGAACAGCAGATTTAACGTATATTCGTAGTGCTTGTGATGATATTGGAACATATGTGAATAACGATATTATTGTTGTTACGAAAAGTACGGTTCCTGTAGGGACAAATGATGTAATGAGAGAATGGATTGAGGATAAACTACAAGATAGACATGAATTATATATTGTATCGAATCCAGAGTTTTTAAGAGAAGGTTCTGGTATTTATGATTTTTTTCAGGGTGATCGTATCGTAATTGGAGCATGTAGTGAAGAAGCTGCAAGGAAAGTAGAGAATTTGTACAGTAAATTAAGCTTACAAACGTATATTACAGATATTCGAAGTGCTGAGATGATTAAATATGCATCTAATGCTTTTTTAGCTACGAAGATTAGTTTTATTAATGAAATTTCTAATATATGTGAGCAAGTGGGTGCAGATATAGTAGATGTAGCTACAGGGATGGGGATGGATAAGAGAATTGGTGCATCTTTTTTAAATGCAGGCATCGGATATGGAGGATCTTGTTTTCCAAAAGATACGAAAGCGCTTGTGCAAATTGCAGGGAATGTTTCTCATGATTTTCGCTTGTTGAAAGCAGTCATTGAAGTGAATAATAAACAACAGTTGTTGTTAGTTAAAAAAGCGAAGAAAATTATAGATATGAAGAAGAAGCAAATTGCGGTTCTTGGTGCAGCATTCAAACCGAATACTGACGATATTAGGGAAGCACCATCTCTTATTATAATAGAAGAATTAATTAATATGGGTGCAGATGTGGTTTTATATGACCCACAAGCTATTCAAAATGTAAGAAGTTTATTTGGAAATACGATACGATACGCTGAGTGTATAGATGAATCGATTAGAGAGGCGCATGCAGTTTTTATCGTAACAGAATGGGAATCAATTCGAAATTATCCGCTAGAAAAGTATGCACAGCTTATGAGGGAACCTATTCTATTTGATGGGAGAAATTGTTATACTAATGAGGATGCCGAGAAGCATGGATTAGATTATTACTCAGTTGGGCGAAAAGACGTCTGTAATAGTAATGTTTCTCAGGCTCGTTAAAAAATGTATTTTCACATGCATATTTTTATATGCGATAATAGAAGTTTTAACTAGTGAAAGAAAAGAGGCAATGAAATGACTGAACGTTTAAAAGTAATGACAATTTTCGGGACACGACCAGAAGCAATTAAAATGGCACCTCTTGTATTAGAGTTGCAAAAGCACCCAGAAAAGATTGAATCAATTGTGACTGTAACAGCACAACACCGTCAAATGTTAGATCAAGTATTAAATATCTTTGGAATTACGCCGGATTTCGATTTGAATATCATGAAAGATCGTCAAACGTTAATCGATATTACAACACGTGGTTTAGAAGGTTTAGATAAAGTAATGAAAGAAGCGAAGCCTGATATCGTACTTGTGCATGGTGATACAACGACGACATTTATTGCAAGCTTAGCTGCTTTTTATAATCAAATTCCAGTAGGACATGTTGAAGCAGGACTTCGTACATGGGATAAGTATTCTCCATATCCAGAAGAGATGAATCGCCAACTAACAGGTGTAATGGCGGATCTTCATTTCTCACCTACAACAAAATCAGCAACGAACTTACAAAAAGAAAATAAAGATGAGTCACGCATTTTCGTAACAGGAAATACAGCGATCGATGCACTGAAGACAACTGTAAAAGAAACTTATAGCCATTCGGTGTTAGAGAAACTTGGAAATGATCGTCTTGTACTTATGACAGCACACCGTCGTGAAAATTTAGGAGAACCAATGCGCAATATGTTCCGTGCAATTAAGCGTCTTGTTGATAAGCACGAAGATGTACAAGTTGTATACCCTGTTCATATGAATCCTGTTGTTCGCGAAATAGCGAATGATATTTTAGGCGAGCATAGCCGTATTCATTTAATTGAGCCGTTAGATGTAATTGATTTCCATAACGTTGCAGCTCGTTCATACTTAATGTTAACTGATTCTGGTGGTGTACAAGAGGAAGCACCATCACTAGGTGTGCCAGTCCTTGTCCTTCGTGATACGACGGAACGCCCAGAAGGTATCGAAGCAGGTACGCTGAAATTAGCAGGAACAGATGAAGAGACAATCTTTAGTCTTGCTGATGAGTTGTTATCTGATAAAGAAGCTCATGATAAGATGACGAAAGCATCTAACCCTTACGGCGATGGTCGTGCATCTGAGCGTATTGTAGAAGCGATTTTACAACACTTTAAGAAGTAACAACAATTGCGTGAAATAAAAAGAGCCAAATCGTATACGATTTGGCTCTTTTTTTATTCATGATTCCTCATAATCCACTCTGCATGAGCATTTGTAGAAGGGGGAGGAGGCGGTGGTGTTTTGTTCTCACTCGGCGCCTTCTTTGCTTTTGCGCTGGAGTTAGAATTTGAATCGGAATTTGTATTCTCATTTTTCGTAGTCTCTGTTGGAACTTTTGCTTTTTCTCCTAGTTCCTTTTCAATTTCGTTACGTACAGTCTCTACACTGATTGGATCTGGAAGGAAGTAATAAATACCGCCAATTTTTCTGTCTTCTCCTTCAAGTTTTAACGTTTGTATTGTAGAAGGGTCGAATCCAGAGATTTTATTGTAAAGAGCAAGTCCGTCTGAAATAGGAATATCGGTTTTTATATATTTTCCAACTACTTTTGTTAAATCTTTAATTTTAAATACGGTAGAAGCAGAGTTTAGCTTTTGGGCAACAGCAGCCAGTACTTGTCTTTGTCTAGCAGCTCGACCATAATCACCGTTAGGATCTTGCTTTCGCATACGGACGTATGCGAGTGCTTCTTCACCATTTAAGTTCTGTTGACCTTGTTTAAATTGGATTTTTTTATAGTAATCCACGTCAGAGCGTTCCCAGAAATCGAAGGGGACATCAACGGTAATACCGTCAACAGCATCAACGATACCTTTAAATCCTTGGAAATCAATTTTAATATAATGATCAACAGGAACTTTTAAAAACTCTTCGACGGTGTCAATTGCCATTTTTTCTCCACCGTAAGCATGGGCAGCGTTAATTTTGTCTTCTTTATTTTTGCCAACAATCTTAACACGAGAATCGCGTGGGATACTCATAAGTGAAACCTTTTTTGAGTTTGGATTAACTGTCGCGAACATGAGTGAATCTGTTCGACCATTTTGACCATCTGTTGCGTAATCCTCAATACCCATAATTAGTATTGTGAAAGGTTTTTTTGTGATTTCCACATCTTCTGCTCGTAATTTAGATTTTTCACGGCTAAATCCACTGTACATCCCCATGAGAGAAGTGTAGGAATTTAACATATAAAGTCCTACGCTACCAAATAAAAATGCGAAAATAAGAAAGAAGAAAAGTTTTCTTCTACGTTTCTTTTTTATTCTGCTATTTTGGAGATGATAATAACGTTCTTCCATATATAATCTCCTTAGTTCATTTGTAGGGAATTAATTCACTACATTAATCTTTAAAGGCGATACGTTAGCTATTCTTAGATAACACCTTGTTCTAAGTACAACATATCTCCTTCTTTAATTGTACACTTCCCGTTTGTTAATTCAATCATCCAATCTGTAAATGTTTGTTTTCGATTTTCTTCTACATACGTATCGAATGTGACATTTTCTAGATAATGTATATCTTTAATAGCATATTCTGAATTACGTAATTCATTTTCAACTTTGCCAAGCAATGTGTAATCAATTTCTGTTTCCATAACGCGCATTAGTTTTCGCTCAACAACGCCTACGTGATTAAGTCCTTCACTTGTACATTTTCCATATGCGCGAATTAATCCGCCAGCACCAAGTTTAATGCCGCCAAAATAGCGCGTAACGACGACGACAGTATCCTTTAGGCCTCGCTTTTTTAATACTTCTAACATAGGTACACCAGCTGTGCCGCTCGGTTCGCCGTCATCGTTCGCTTTTTGAATTTGATCTTGTTCGCCGATTAAATATGCGGAACAATTATGTGTTGCATTCCAATGCTGTTTTTTTATTTTTTGTATAAACGCTTGAGCTTCCTCTTCCGTTGTGGCGCGACTCACATAGCAAATGAATCTTGATTTTTGAATCACAATTTCGTGCTCACCGTAGCCTTTAATTGTTAAATATTGTAATAACAATGGTATACGCCCCTATCTTTCAAAATAACTAGTACTTTACATTTTAAAAGCGAGCCTTTTTATATTCAAACATTTTTTACAAATATGTTGAAATTTTTGGTGAGTATTTTATCTTTTTGTTGTAATTTGTCGAGCGAGTGATTGTAGTTTCTAGCCGGCATTTTTATGTATGGATGCACCTTTTCTAGTTTTCGTGTAAAATTAGGGGATAAAAATTTTTTATAAGGCAGGTACGAAAATGAAAACAGCTATTGTTACCGATAGTACAGCATATATACCGAAGCATATTCGTGACGAACTCAATATATATATGATTCCATTAAACGTTGTGTTTGGAACGGAATCTTATCAAGAAGAGGCTGAAGTTTCAGCAAATGATTTTTATATAAAGGTACGTGAACAAGAGGAACTTCCGAAAACTTCGCAACCAGCAATTGGAAAGTTTTTAGAGTTATATGAAGAGTTATCTAAAGAATATGATGCAGTTATTAGCATTCACCTTTCCAGTGGAATTAGTGGTACATATCAAACAGCAACGGCAGCTGGACAGATGGTAGATGGTATTGATGTATATACGTACGACTCTGAAATTAGTTGTGAAGTACAAGGGTTTTACGTGCGTGAAGGGGCAAAATTAGTAAGTGAAGGGAAAGCCCCAGAAGAGATTATCGCTCGCTTTGATGAAATGAAGCAAACGATGGATGCTTATTTTGTAGTGGATGATTTACATCATTTACAACGTGGTGGAAGATTAAATAGTGCACAAGCTTTCATTGGTAGTTTGTTACAAGTAAAACCAGTATTATACTTTAGAGATAAAGTAATTATTCCATTCGAAAAAATTCGTACGCGTAAAAAAGCGTTAAAGCGTATCGTTGAAATCTTTGATGAGCAGGCAAATAAAGGTGTGCCTATGGAAGCTGTTATTATTCATGCGAATCGTGAAGAGGAAGCTAATGAATGGAAACAAGAATTAGAAGAGATATACCCTCATGTTACAATTCGTACGAGTTATTTCGGAGCTGTAATTGGGACGCATTTAGGTGAAGGTGCGCTTGGTTTAGGTTGGTATACGAAGTGATAAAGATATAAAAGCTCTCTTACTTGAAGAGGGTTTTTTTACGGGTATTTTACGGGGATTTGACAAGTTAATATTTGGAAATGGTAAAATGTATGTAAAATTAAATAATGAGGAAAGTTTTATTACTTACTTTTTACAAGAAACTATATTATAATAGAAGAGAGGTGAAACATATGGAGCATAATTCTTGTTTATGTCCAAAGTTTGAGTCAGCTTTTACAATGCTTAGTAAGAAATGGACTGGCTTAATTATTAAATCTTTGCTCGAAGAGCCGAAACGTTTCAGAGAAATCGCAGATATTATACCGAATATGAGCGATCGTATGTTGTCAGAACGTTTAAAGGAATTAGAAGGCGAAGGTATTGTAGTTCGTAATGTTTATCCAGAAGTACCAGTTAGAATCGAGTACGGTGTAACTGATAAAGGGAAAGCGTTGGAAAGTGTTATGGATGAGGTCCAAAATTGGGCTGAGAAATGGATGAAGTAACGTTTCTATTTCATTCATATTGGAGTATTTTCAAAACGTAAGGGGTTCCCTTACGTTTTTTTTCAATCCTATAAAAAACGGTGTAAGGCTCTTAAAATTCTACATATATATACAAATTTAGATATACTTTGCTATAGAGATAAATGTAATATTACATTTATTTTACAAAACCGTAACATTAGCAAAAAAACTCCCGAATTATGGTATAAATTTTAATAGGTTATATACGGAAAATGAAAAAAAGAAAGCGGTGTAAAAAATAAAATGAAAAAGCTAAAAATGGCATCTTGCGCATTAGTTGCAGGGTTAATGTTTTCTGGGCTAACACCAAATGTATTTGCAGAAGATAAAATTTCTGACGTGAAATCACAAATTAACACACAAAATGATACTTTACATAAACAACAACAAGAACGTGATGAATTACAAAAACAAATGAATGACTTAAACAAAACAATCCAAGGCTTGGATAAGTCTGTTCAAGAGAACGCTTCAAAACTTGATGAAACAACAAAAAAAGTTTCTGATACTGAGCAATTAATCGAAAATAAAAATAAAGATATTGCAGAACTACAAACAAAGATTGCAAAACGTGAAGAGTTATTAAGAAAACGTTTAGTTGCACTACAAGAACAGCCAAATACGAACATTGTAACAGAAGTTCTTGTAAACTCTAAAAACGTTGCAGATTTAGTTGATCGTTTAGCTTCTGTGTCTAAAATTATGGAATCTGACGAAGATATCATGAAAACACAACAAGAAGATCAAACGAACGTGAAAAAAGATGTTGAGACAGTAAAAGAAAAACAAAAAGAATTAAAAGAAGCACAAGCTCAAATTGAAACTGCTAAGAAAGAACTTGACGTTGAAAAAGAGAAAAAAGCAACAGCAGTAAACGATTTAAGTGGTAAAATGGATACAGTTGTAACTACAATGACAAGTACGGAAAGTCAATTGCAAGATCTTGAGAAACAAGCACTGCAATTACAACGTATTGCGGAAGAAGAAGCGCAAGCAAAAGCGGCACAAGAAGCTGCTGCTCAAAAACAAGCAGAACAAGCTGCTAAAGAAGCACAAGCTCAACAAGCTGCACCAGCGCAAGCGCCTGCAGAACAAGCTGCACCAGCAAACAATGCTGGACAAGCTCAAAAAGAAGAACCTAAAAAAGAAGAACCTAAAAAAGAAGAACCTAAAAAAGAAGAACCTAAAAAAGAGACACCTAAACAAGAAAACAAAAAACCAGAGCCAGCACCAGGGCCAACTCCGGATCCTGGCGTGATTGGTAAAGCACGACAATACTTAGGTATGCCATATGTTTGGGCAAGTGCATCTCCATCAAACGGTGGTTTTGACTGTAGTGGATTCATTTCTTACGTATTTGGTGTAGGACGTCAAGATGTTAATGGATATTGGAATTCAGTTTCGAAAGTAAGTAGCCCGCAGCCGGGAGATTTAGTATTCTTCCAAAATACTTATAAAGACGGTCCATCTCACATCGGTATTTACGTTGGTAACGACCAAATGATTCATGCTGGTGATAAAGGGATTGCTTACGCTAGCTTAAGCAGTAGCTACAACCAAAAACATTTCTTAGGATACGGTAGATTCTAGGATTTATAACTGAATAAAAAACGTGTATAAAGTCGATAGCTTACTATTTTATAAGTAGGTTATCGGCTTTTTTGAGTTTTTACGAGATAAAGAGAAGGATTTATAGTAGTGCTGGAGGTGGCTATTGATGATGTTAGCTGGTAGACAGTTACTGTTAGAAGAACTCTCTTCAGATTTGCAGAATAAATTGGATCATCTGAAAAGGAATCGAGACGTCGTTTGTGTGCAAGGGGTAATTAAGAAGTCTTCAAAATATATGTGTCAGCGCTGCGGAAATATAGAGCAGCGACTATTTGTATCATTGCTATGTAAAAGGTGCAATGAAGTATGTACGTATTGCCGGAAATGTATAACGATGGGCAGGGTAAGTGAATGTACTGTACTTGTTCGCGGGATTGCTGAAATAAGCGGAGAAAGTTATTTGAATCCGTTACAGTGGGAAGGCGTTTTGTCTGACGGTCAGGAGTTAGCTGCGCAAAGTGTCGTTGACGCTGTTAAGCAGAAAGAATCATTTTTTATTTGGGCGGTGTGCGGGGCTGGAAAAACAGAAATGTTGTTTCGCGGAATTGCAGAGGCACTACAAAAGGGAGAAAGAGTTTGTATTGCAACGCCGAGAACGGACGTTGTACTTGAATTAGCACCAAGATTACAAGAAGTGTTTCCAAATATAAATGTAGCTGCTTTATACGGAGGGAGTTTAGACCGAGAAAAAGATGCGGCGTTAATCGTTGCAACTACACATCAATTGTTACGTTATTATAGGGCGTTCCATGTCATGATTGTAGATGAGATAGATGCTTTTCCGTATCATGCAGATAAGATGTTGCAGTATGCAGTAAACGAAGCGATGAAAGAGAAGGCAGCACGTATTTATTTAACTGCAACTCCAGATGAAAAGTGGAAGCGTAAGTTGCGAAGTGGTAAGCAAAAAGGGGTTATTATTTCAGGGCGATACCATCGTCATCCATTGCCAGTTCCGATATTTCAGTGGTGCGGAAATTGGAAAAAGGGTCTTATACGTAAAAAAATTCCTCGTGCTTTATTACAATGGTTAAATCTGTACTTATCGAAACGATACCCCATTTTTTTATTTGTTCCTCATGTGCGATATGTAGAAGAAATTAGCCAGTTATTAAAATCATTAAACAATCAAATTGACGGTGTGCATGCAGAAGATCCGGCGAGAAAAGAGAAGGTAGCAGCTTTCAGAAAAGGAGAAATCCCTTTATTAGTTACAACGACGATTTTGGAACGAGGAGTAACTGTTAAAAATTTGCAAGTTGCAGTTTTAGGAGCTGAGGAAGAAATATTTTCAGAAAGTGCTCTCGTTCAAATTGCAGGGCGTGCTGGCAGAAGCTCTGATGAACCGCATGGAGATGTTATCTATTTTCATTATGGAAAGACAGAGGCGATGGTTCGTGCGAAAAAACATATTCAAAGTATGAATAAGAATGCTAAAGAACAAGGACTGATAGATTGATGCATTGTCTACTTTGTGATGAGTATATTTCATATGCGATTAGTTGGTACACTTTTTTTGTTAAGCTTCATAAAAAGTATATATGTGATAGATGTGAGCAAAAACTTTCCTATATTATAGGAGATATTTGCAAGGAGTGTGGTCGGCCTTTAGAACTTGTACCAGCTGAATATAAAAATGGGGATATTTGTATGGACTGCATAAGGTGGACGAACGAGCAGGGGTTTCCGTCTCTCATAAATCGTTCGTTGCATGTGTATGATGAAGGGATGAAAGAAATATTAGCACAGTTTAAATTTCGAGGAGATGCTGAATTAGTGCATATTTTTCATCAGCCTTTTCGAAGTCTTTTTCAAAAATATTTTGCGAATGTTTCAGTTGCCATTCCGGTCCCTCTTAGTGAAGAGCGAGAATACGAGCGTGGTTTTAATCAAGCAGAGTTACTAGCTTCTTGTTTGCCTATGAAAATGCTTTGTACATCATTAAGAAGAATAGAAACAGAAAAACAAAGTAAGAAGAAGCGTAAAGAAAGGATATCGGGAGTTAATCCTTTTTATTTTCAGGGAGAAGAGATGTTTCATGAGCAACACGTTTTAATCGTGGATGATGTGTATACGACAGGAATTACTGTTAGGCAAATTGGAAGCCTTTTGTATGATCGAGGAGCGAGAGAGGTTTCTTGTTTGACGCTTTGTAGAGGTTAATATGTGAATGTCGAAAGGAGTAATAAAAAGACGACAGGTCTTCTTTGACTTACAGTCTTGTCATTCGTTATAGTCAGAATATGGGGCGAATGCCCTGATTTTAAGAGTGAAGGGAATGGAATGAACATGCAAGGACGAGTAAAATGGTTCAATGCAGAAAAGGGATTTGGGTTTATTGAGCGTGAAGATGGTGACGATGTGTTTGTTCATTTTTCTGCTATTCAACAAGATGGGTATAAGTCGTTAGAAGAAGGTCAACAAGTGGAGTTTGATATTGTTGATGGAGCACGTGGGCCACAAGCGGCTAATGTTGTGAAACTGTAAAAATTAAGTTTTTGGAAAAGATAGAGCTGTATTTTTAGCAGCATTATATAGATGGCGAAAGCTCTTGTTCGTAACAAGGGCTTTTTTGTTTTAGAGGAGTTGTCAAAAAGTTGTCTCTTTTCTGTAACTAATTGTCCACAGTTACATTCGTTATTCACGATGTTAATAGGATAAAATAAAGATAGAAACGATGCATCTTTTCATTTCAACAAAAAACGATAAAAAAATCGCAATTCCACTAATTTTTTAAAAAAATTAGAAGGAGTTTTTAAGCCAATGTCGAAATTATAGTACATAGGCTTGAAAGGAGGAATTCATCTATGAAATTCAACATTCGTGGTGAAAATATTGAAGTAACTCCAGCATTAAAGGAATATGTAGAGAAAAAGCTAAGTAAATTAGAGCGTTATTTTGATACATTCCCAGAGATTAAGGTTAATTTAAAAGTATACTCTGACAAGCAACGTATCGAGGTAACAATTCCATTTACAGATTTATTACTTCGTGCAGAAGAAACAAATAGCGATATGTACGCTGCGATTGATTTAGTAGTTGATAAAATTGAGCGACAAATTCGTAAACATAAAACAAAGGTAAACCGTAAATTACGTGAGAAAGGTTCTGTGAAAACTAACTTTATCCTTCCGGAAGCAGTAGCTGTTCTGGATGCGGTAGAAGAGGATGAATTAGAACTTGTACGTACAAAACGATTCGATTTAAAACCGATGGACGTTGAAGAAGCGATCTTGCAAATGGATATGCTAGGACATAGTTTCTTCGTCTTCACAAATGCTGATACAAATGAAACTAATGTTGTATATGGCCGTAAAGATGGGAAATATGGTTTAATCGAAACAAAATAATCATTCAAAAGCGCAGCCGAAATGGCTGCGCTTTTTTTATATGTTTTTGCCTTTCTATCTTGTAATATTGATATGAATTTAAATGGCTTATTCGTAATGAAATTTAGAAGTCATGTTTTGTAACGGTCAATTGTATTACTATTCCAAAAGGATCTCGCACAATGGCGTAACCAGGGCTGAAGGAGTTTTTTTCAAAAGGTGTTAAAATATAAACCTCATCATGTTGAATTAGATTGTGATAGAGTGCTTCAATGGTTTGGAAATCTTTAGATTGAATGCATAATGATGAGCTATTACTTAATTGCCAAGGACGTGTGGAATCCACTGCCTGTTCTGCAATCATAATTTTATTAGTGCCAATTTGTAAAACGGAATGGGTAATATAATGTTCTTGGCTTTCTTTATACGTGAAATTCGGATCTATTTCTTTATAATTCTTTTTAAATAAAACTTTTGCGTCTAAATACTGTTCGTAAAATGCAATTGCTTTAGCACCTTGCCCATTTAATGATAAAAAAGGGATTACTTCAAAGTTCATTGTATTGCCTCCTTTATATATGTTTACACTTATTACTATACAAATATAGGTGCCACGCATTGGCACCTATAGGGAGAGTTTATGAAAAAAGTTGAGCGTTTAAATCAGATGCTACGTTTTATTAATCAAAAACAAATATTCACATTGAAAGATTTAATGGATGAATTTCAAATTTCAAAAAGGACAGCTTTACGTGATATTGCATCATTAGAGGAAATGGGTGTACCTCTTTTTGCAGAGTATGGTCGGTATGGAGGGTATCGTTTAATAAAAACGATGACATTACCACCGATTTCATTTACAAATCATGAAGTTTTTGCACTTTATTTTGCAATGCAAGCACTAAGTAGTTTTGTAAGTATTCCTTTTCAAATCTCGTTTCGTTCGATTAATAAGAAATTTTTAGATAGTGTTTCGTCAAAACAGCGTGAGCAAATTGAAAACTTGCAAAAAAGAGTGTCCTTTTTTCATTTGGAACAAGCACATGAATGTGGTTATCTAGAAGAGATTTTGTTAGCTGCTGTTCAAAATAGGGCTTTAACTATAAACTATGTAACGCCGAAACAAACGACAATGCGCCGTATTCAGCCGATTTCGATTTATGCAATGAAAGGTTATTGGTATTGTCAGGCTTACGATTTAGATAAAGCGACTTATCGAGTGTTTCGCTGTGATCGTATTAGGTCGTTAGAAATGGTAGATGCTCAGGATAGTCTGGATTTGGAAAATATAAATATACATAACGCACATAGTCTTTGGAAGGCAACTGAACAAGCTATTCAATTTAAATGCTCAATTACTGCGAGGGGGATAGAGATATTCAAGCAACAACAATATCCTTCGATGAAATTATGGGAAGAATGTGAAGATACATATTTAATAGGAACTTATGAGCCTGCTGAAATCAACTTTATCATTTCATATCTAGCTAGTTTTGGTAAAACTATAAAAATAATTGAGCCATCTTCTTTAAAAGAGAACTTGAAAGAATACTACTTAGATTTAATACAAAATTTGTAACGAAGAGATAGTAGTTTGTTGGAAGAAATAAAATAAAATAAAAACTTTTTCTGAATCTACGGCTCGACATTTGGACGATTGTTGTCATAGTTATAAGACAAGTGTTACAATTATCATTAGGTTTATACATTTTAGTTTTTTAATTAGGAGAAAAATTGGCATAACATAAATTTGATTTTTATAACGACTGATTGTAAAGAGAAAAAGAAAGCAATCGGAAGTTTTATTTTAATAAAAGAGGAGCGTATTTCCTATGATCGGTATTTTAAAAAAGGTATTTGATGTCAACCAACGCCAAATTAAACGTATGCAGAAGACAGTGGAGCAAATTGATGCATTAGAATCATCTATTAAGCCGCTAACTGATGAACAATTAAAAGGAAAGACGATTGAATTTAAAGAACGTCTAACAAAAGGTGAGACAGTAGATGATCTACTTCCTGAAGCTTTTGCGGTTGTTCGTGAAGCAGCGAATCGTGTTCTTGGAATGCGTCCATATGGCGTACAGCTAATGGGTGGTATCGCCTTACATGAAGGAAATATCTCTGAGATGAAAACAGGTGAAGGTAAAACGTTAACATCTACTTTACCTGTATATTTAAACGCATTAACAGGAAAAGGTGTTCACGTTGTTACAGTCAATGAATACTTAGCGCAACGTGATGCGAGCGAAATGGGACAACTTCATGAGTTCCTTGGTCTAACTGTAGGGATTAACTTAAATAGTATGTCACGTGAAGAGAAACAAGCTGCTTATGCTGCTGATATTACGTATAGCACAAATAACGAGCTTGGGTTCGATTACTTACGTGACAACATGGTGTTATATAGAGAGCAGTGCGTTCAGCGTCCACTTAATTTTGCTATCATCGATGAAGTCGATTCTATTTTAGTCGATGAAGCACGTACGCCGCTTATTATTTCGGGACAAGCTCAAAAATCAGCAGAGCTATACATGTTTGCAAATGCATTCGTTCGTACATTAGAAAATGAAAAAGAATATTCATTTGATGTGAAAACGAAAAATGTAATGTTAACAGAAGATGGTATTACGAAAGCTGAGAAAGCTTTCCATATCGATAACTTATTCGATTTAAAACATGTAGCACTTCTTCACCATATTAATCAGGCGCTTCGTGCACACGTTGTTATGCACCTTGATACAGATTATGTTGTACAAGAAGGCGAAATCGTAATCGTAGACCAATTCACTGGTCGTCTTATGAAAGGTCGTCGTTATAGCGAAGGTTTACATCAAGCTATTGAAGCAAAAGAAGGCGTAGAAATTCAAAATGAAAGTATGACGCTTGCAACAATTACGTTCCAAAACTACTTCCGTATGTACGAAAAATTATCTGGTATGACTGGTACAGCAAAAACGGAAGAAGAAGAATTCCGTAGTATTTACAATATGAATGTTATCGTAATTCCAACGAATAAAGATATTATTCGTGATGATCGTGCTGATTTAATCTTCAAATCAATGGAAGGTAAATTTAATGCAGTTGTTGAGGATATTGTAAATCGTCATAAGCAAGGGCAACCTATTCTTGTTGGTACAGTTGCAATTGAAACGTCAGAGCTTATTTCAAAAATGTTAACACGTAAAGGTGTACGTCATAATATCTTAAATGCAAAAAACCATGCGCGTGAAGCAGATATCATTGCAGAAGCTGGTATGAAAGGCGCTGTAACAATTGCGACGAATATGGCTGGTCGTGGTACGGATATTAAGTTAGGCGACGATATTAGAAACGTCGGTCTAGCAGTTATCGGTACAGAGCGTCACGAAAGTCGTCGTATTGATAATCAGTTACGTGGTCGTTCTGGTCGTCAAGGGGACCCTGGTGTAACACAGTTCTACTTATCAATGGAAGATGAACTAATGCGCCGCTTCGGTTCTGACAATATGAAAGCGATGATGGATCGCCTTGGTATGGATGATTCACAGCCAATCGAAAGTAAAATGGTTTCTCGTGCGGTAGAATCTGCGCAAAAACGTGTGGAAGGAAATAACTATGATGCACGTAAGCAGCTATTGCAATACGACGATGTACTTCGTCAACAACGTGAAGTAATTTATAAACAGCGTCAAGAAGTAATGGATTCAGAGAACTTACGCAGTATTATTGAAGGTATGATGAAATCTACGATAGAACGTGCTGTTGCACTTCATACGCAAGAAGAAATCGAAGAAGATTGGAGCATTAAAGGTCTTGTCGATTACTTAAATACGAACCTTCTTGAAGAAGGAGATGTAAAAGAAGAAGAGTTACGTCGCCTTGCTCCAGAAGAAATGAGCGAATCAATTATCGCGAAATTGTTAGAGCGTTATAACGAAAGAGAGAAGCTTCTACCTGAAGAGCAGACGCGTGAATTCGAAAAGGTTGTTGTATTCCGTGTTGTAGATACGAAATGGACAGATCATATCGATGCAATGGATCACCTTCGTGAAGGTATTCATTTACGTGCTTACGGACAAATCGATCCACTTCGTGAATACCAAATGGAAGGATTCGCAATGTTCGAGTCGATGATTGCTTCTATTGAAGAGGAAATCTCTCGTTACATTATGAAAGCTGAAATTGAGCAAAACTTAGAGCGTCAAGAAGTTGTTCAAGGTGAAGCTGTTCATCCATCAAGCGATGGCGAAGACGCGAAGAAAAAACCGGTTGTAAAAGGTGACCAAATGGGACGCAACGATTTATGTAAATGCGGTAGTGGCAAGAAATATAAAAACTGTTGTGGCATTGGGCAGTAATAGGGAACTGTAGTTCAGGCTGCTTTGCAAACTTTTACATCAAAAATGTATAATGAAAAGGTTTAAACTCTCTCCGTAATAAGTGGAGAGAGTTTCCCTTGTTTTCATATGAAAGTAACAGCAATTACATAGAGGTGAAGGAAATGGAATTAGTAGAAATTAGGCAAGAACTAGAAAAAATGGCTAAGAGATTAGCGGCTTTTAGGGGGTCTCTTTGACCTTCCTACTAAGGAAAAACAAATTGCAGAATTAGAAGAAACGATGATGGGCGCAGGATTTTGGGATGACCAACAAGGCGCACAAGCTGTAATTAATGAAGCGAATGCGCTGAAAGATATGGTTGGAAGGTTCCGTCAGTTAGATGAGACGTTCGAAAACTTAGAGATGACGCATGACTTACTTAAAGAAGAGTATGATGAAGATTTACATGAGGAACTAGAATCAGAAGTGAAAACTTTAATTCAAGAAATGAATGAGTACGAGCTGCAGTTACTATTAAGCGATCCTTATGATAAAAATAACGCTATTTTAGAATTACACCCAGGTGCAGGTGGAACAGAGTCACAAGACTGGGGTTCTATGTTATTACGTATGTACACGCGCTGGGCTGAAAAACGTAGGTTTAAAGTAGAAACGGTTGACTACTTACCGGGCGATGAAGCTGGTATTAAGAGTGTTACATTATTAATTAAAGGTCATAACGCTTACGGTTACTTGAAAGCGGAGAAAGGTGTACATCGTCTTGTACGTATTTCACCGTTCGATTCTTCAGGTCGTCGTCATACATCGTTCGTATCTTGTGAAGTTGTACCTGAATTCAATGATGAAGTTGAAATTGAAGTGCGTACAGAAGATTTGAAAATAGATACGTATCGTGCAAGTGGTGCAGGTGGACAGCACGTTAATACGACAGATTCAGCAGTTCGTATAACTCATCTACCGACAAACACGGTTGTAACATGTCAGTCAGAGCGTTCTCAAATTAAAAACCGTGAGCATGCGATGAAAATGCTAAAAGCGAAATTATATCAAAAGAAATTAGAAGAACAACAAGCACAATTAGATGAGATTCGCGGAGAGCAAAAAGAAATTGGATGGGGAAGCCAAATCCGTTCTTACGTATTCCACCCGTATTCTCTTGTGAAAGACCATCGTACAAATACAGAAGTTGGTAACGTACAAGCAGTTATGGATGGAGAAATTAATCCGTTTATTGATGCGTATTTACGTTCTCGTATTTAATAAGAGAAAAAGCCAACAGAATTGTTGGCACATGCTGAGGTCCAAGAGGATATAAAGAGGCTTATCTTATTTATATTGATGAAATAAAGAGGAAGAGAAGTTGGAAACGACAACTTCTCTTTTTGATGAGATTATATGTAGAATACGATGCCGTATATTGTTTTGTAAAAGGTAGAGAATAGTAAAACAAAGTGGTAATAGAGTAGGACTTTATATAGAATTTCTCAGTTTTGATTGGAGAAAAAGGCTCTTTATAGAATTTTTTAAGGTGTTCACAGAATTGAAACAATTTATGAAAGCTTATTTTATTAGGCTTCTCACTATATTTGTGAAAAATATGAAGTACACATTAGTTTTTCTATATAAAGATAATGCTTATAATGAATATTGAATGTGTTATGAAAACTATTGCCTAGTTATGAATGAAAAGAATATCAACAATGGGGAGCGATAGAAGTGAAAAAGAAATTGTTGGCTATTACGCTGGGGACGTCAGTCGTTTTTGCTTTAGGAGCATGTGGAAATAAAGAAGAGAGTAAACCATCAAAACAATCTGCAAGCACAGATAGCGCAGAGCAAATTTACCAAAAAAGTTGTATAGGTTGTCACGCTAAAGATTTATCAGGAGCAACTGGACCAGATTTACGAAAAGTAGGACAGAAATATGACGCAGCAGAGATTGAAAAGATTATTGAAAAAGGCCGGGGTTCAATGTCACCAGGAATTATTCAAGGTGAAGATGCGAAAAAAGTAGCTGAATGGTTAGCGGAGCATAAATAAGAAACGTAATTAATAAACGAGCTGATTGTATAACTTGACCGAAAAGTACTTCGAGTTAAGTAATTACATGAGCTCGTTTACCTTTTATTAGGATGTAACATAACTGTAACAAAAATGTATCCGAATTGGAAACCGATTGATGTTACAATGGGGTTTGTAGAATTTTGATGAAATATATTACATAGAGTAGCGTTGCTAATAAAAAGCATGTATGGAAGCTACCTTCAACAAGAATGGTCGAACGAAAATAAAGGTTTTTCTTTTATTTTCAAATGTACAGAAAAGTATTTCTAAAAAAATCATTAAGTATTGGGTGATAAATAATGATAAAAATGACGAATGTTTATAAGGAGTACCCAAATGGTATGAAAGCCATTGCTGGTCTCACAGTTAACATTAAACAAGGTGAATTCGTATACGTAGTTGGACCGAGTGGAGCCGGAAAATCTACATTTATTAAAATGATGTATCGTGAAGAGAAGCCATCTACAGGATCAATTAATGTAAATGGACTTGTAATTGAAACATTAGCAGAAAGAGATGTTCCATATTTCCGTCGTCAATTAGGCGTGATTTTCCAAGATTTTAAATTGCTACCTAAATTAACGGTATATGAGAATGTTGCGTTTGCTTTAGAAGTAATTGAAGAAGAGAAGGAAGCGATTCGTGAGCGCGTTACAGAAGTGTTAGGTCTTGTTGGTCTTGAAGAGCGTGCCGATGCACTTCCAAATGAGCTTTCGGGCGGAGAGCAACAACGTGTGGCGATTGCAAGAGCGATTGTAAATAAGCCAAAGGTTGTAATTGCCGATGAGCCAACAGGTAACTTAGATATTGAAACAGCTCTTGATATTATGAAGATTTTTAAACGTATTAATGAGCGTGGTACAACGATTGTTATGGCGACACATAACGCAGATATCGTAAATACAATTCGTCATCGTGTAATTGCAATTGAAGGCGGAAGAATTGTTCGAGACGAGATTGAGGGAGGATACGGATATGAAGGCTAAAACCCTTAGTCGACATTTGCGAGAAGGTGTGAAAAATCTATCCCGTAACGGATGGATGACATTTGCTTCTGTAAGTGCAGTAACAGTTACATTATTACTTGTAGGTGTCTTTTTGACAGCGATTATGAATATGAACCATTTTGCGACGAAAGTAGAGCAAGATGTAGAAATTCGTGTGCATGTTGATCCAGCAGCAAAAGAAGCTGATCAAAAGAAATTAGAAGAAGATATGAGTAAAATTGCGAAAGTAGATTCTATTAAATATTCTTCTAAAGAAGAAGAGTTGAAACGTTTAATTAAAAGCTTAGGCGATAGTGGAAAAACGTTCGAGTTATTTGAGCAAGATAACCCACTGAAAAACGTATTTGTTGTAAAGGCGAAAGAACCAACAGATACGGCAACAATTGCGAAAAAGATTGAGAAAATGCAGTTTGTAAGTAATGTTCAATACGGTAAAGGTCAAGTTGAAAAATTATTTGATACTGTAAAAACTGGTCGTAACATCGGGATTGCATTAATTGCGGGTCTTCTATTCACAGCGATGTTCTTAATCTCTAACACAATTAAAATTACAATTTATGCTCGTAGTACTGAGATTGAAATTATGAAACTTGTTGGTGCAACAAACTGGTTTATTCGTTGGCCGTTCTTGTTAGAGGGATTATTCCTAGGAGTATTAGGATCAATTATTCCAATTGGCCTAATTTTAGTTATGTATAATTCGTTGCAAGGTGTGTTTAATGAAAAACTTGGCGGAACAATTTTCGAGCTTCTACCATACAACCCATTCGTATTCCAATTAGCTGGTTTATTAATGTTAATCGGTGCATTAATCGGTATGTGGGGAAGTGTAATGTCAATTCGTCGCTTCTTAAAAGTATAAAAAGTTGCAAACATAATTCGTACAAGCTTATCATATAGTAGAAATAGGTAAAGGCATCACACATCGTGTGATGCCTTTTGCTACACCACCTGTGTGTTCTGGAAAGGGGAATTCCGCATTGAAACGTAGAGTTGCAATTATTGGAATGGTTGTTGCATTTTTAATTGGTGCTGGCGGGATGTTTGGTGGTATGTACTGGTTTGGGATAAACCCAGCGTATGTAACGCAAACAGTATCGAATGGTAATGCTGGCACAGCGCAAGGGAATTTGGTAAAGATTAATGAGGCGTATGCACTAATTGATTCACGTTATGTGGAAGACGTGAAAGACGACAAATTAGTCGAAGGTGCGATACAGGGAATGTTGTCTACGCTGAAGGACCCTTATTCCACGTATATGGATAAAGAAACGGCAAAACAGTTTAGTCAGTCATTAGATCCTGAACTTGAAGGGATTGGAGCTGAAGTGAACAAGACGGACGGTAAGCTTATTATCGTATCGCCAATTAAAGGTTCACCAGCAGAAAAGATAGGAATTAAACCGAATGACCAAATTTTATCTGTAGATGGAAATAGTGTGAAAGATTTATCACGTGAAGAAGCAGTATTAAAAATTCGTGGTAAAAAAGGAACGACTGTTGCAATTGAAATTAAGCGCGCAGGAGTGGCTGATCCGATAGAATTTAAAATTAAGCGTGAAAAGATTCCGATTTTCACTGTATTTAGTTCCGTAAAGCAAGATAGCGGAAAAGATATCGGTTATATGCAAATTACTTCTTTCGCTGAAAATACTGCGAAAGAATTTAAGGATCAGTTAAAAGAGCTAGAGAAGAAAAACATAAAAGGCTTAGTTATTGACGTGCGTGGTAATCCTGGCGGTTATTTAAATAGTGTAGAAGATATACTAGGAGACATCATGACAGATAAAAAGCCAATGCTACAAGTAGAACAGCGAAATGGTGAGAAGAAGAAATTCTCTACGGAACTGAAAGAGAGAAAGTCATATCCAATTTCAGTATTAATTGATAATGGAAGTGCTTCTGCTTCAGAGATTTTAGCTGGTGCGCTAAAAGAAGGAGAAGGATACGATTTAATTGGTGAAAAAACGTTTGGTAAAGGTACTGTTCAACAGGCTGTTCCATTTAAAGATGGCAGCAACATTAAATTAACAATGTTTAAATGGTTAACACCAGATGGCAATTGGATTCATAAAAAAGGAATCGCGCCAACTGTAGAAGTGAAGCAACCAGATTATTATCATGCGACACCAATTCAAATTGAAAAGACACTTTCATACAATTCAAATGATGTACAAGTAAAACACGCGCAAGAAATGCTTAAGAGCTTAGGATATGTACCAGGACGTGAAGATGGATACTTTAGCAAAGAGACAGAATCAGCACTAAAAGCATTCCAAAATGCGAATGAGATGGAAGCGACAGGGCAACTTGATAAAAAGACAGCTGAAGCGATTCAAACTAAAATCATTGAAAAAATCCGTTCTGGAGAAAATGATTTACAATTACAGACGGCATTGAAATTAATAGCGAAATAAGAAAGAATACAGGCACTTTGATGCCTGTATTTTTTTATGTGTTAAATATGATAAGATAAAAAGAAAGAATGATATAAATGGTGGTGAATGAATTCGTGGAGGCATGGCTTTTTGAAATACTACGAGCGGTTGGACGTTTTTTCTTACACCCTGCTGTCTATGTATTTTTAATTAGTAGTATCTTCGTTGGATACTTACGTATATTACGAGAACGAAAAGATTTTTCTTTTAAAGTATATGATATTTGGTTTGAACTACGAACAACTCTATTTGCAGGTATTGGGTACGGATTAATCGTATCTATTATTACGATTGGGCTTGGGCTTGTTGTTTCAAAAGCGAGTTTATGGGCAATTTTACTTTGGACGTTATTATTCGGATTAACTGCTATGTATCGATATTTATCTGTAGCTTATACTTTCGGAATCGCGATTGCACTCGTGTTGTTATCGTCTAAGATGCCAGTTTCCTTCTTACAGCTTGGAGAAGGTGAAGAGGGTACGATTGTATCCCTTGCTATTTTACTAGGCGTTATGCTCGTTGTAGAGGGTTTATTAATCTCTAAAAATGCAGTTCGTTATTCTACGCCGAAAATTAACAAAGGTAAGCGTGGGCTACGAATTGGACTACATGAATCCAATCGTTTATGGCTTGTACCAGTATTTATTCTTATACCAGGAGACGCGGTGACAGGATTTATTTCTTGGTGGCCTGTCGTTTCAATAGGTTCGACTACATACTCTTTATTCCTCGTTCCATTTTTAATTGGATTTATGAGAAAGGTTAGAAGTTATGAGCCGACGGAAGCTTTGTTATTTACAGGAAGACGTGTCTATGGTTTAGCGGGGCTCGTACTCGTTTTAGGTATCGCAAGTTACTGGTGGCACGTACTTGCAATTATCGCGATGGGAGTCGCAATGCTTGGACGCTTTACAATCTCGATGCAAGAGAAAATTGCAGACGAGAAAAGACCAGCATACTTTGCCGCACGTAATGATGGACTTGTTGTGTTAGATACAATTCCGAATACAATTGGGGCAGAGATGAATTTAAAACCTGGAGAAGTTATTACGAAAGTAAATGGAATCATTCCAAGAAGTACCGAAGAGTTTTATGACGCGCTTCAAACGAAGACGACAGGAGCGTTTTGTAAATTAGAAGTAGTAGATACAAATGGTGAGCTTCGTCTTGCTCAAACGGCATTATACGCCGGGGGACATCATGAATTAGGTGTTGTATTTGTTCAGCAAGAGCACGAATGGGATTCGGAAGCTATATAAAATAAAATGGAAACCTTCATCAAATATAGATGAAGGTTTTTTTAGTTTCATAGACGGATAACTTGAATAATTATTTGATAATGGTTATCATTTAGAGAGTCTTTTAATTTGGAAAAGGGAGGAAAGATATGCTACGTAAATTTTTTTCTTACTATAAACCGTACAAAGGTTTATTCGTACTCGATTTTTCCTGTGCAGTTATTGCAGGTTTACTCGAACTTGGTTTCCCGCTTATCGTAAATCAATTTATTGATAAGTTATTACCAGGACAAAATTGGACGCTTATTTTATGGGCTTGTTTCGGCTTGTTCGTAGTTTATGTGTTAAATGCAGGTTTGCAATATGTCGTTACATATTGGGGACATATGCTTGGGGTTAACATTGAAACAGATATGAGGCAGAAATTATTTGATCACATTCAAAAGCTATCATTCAGATTTTTTGATAATAATAAAACAGGTCATTTAATTTCACGTCTTACAAACGATTTAATGGAAATTGGGGAAATTGCTCACCATGGACCAGAAGATTTATTCATTGCCATTATGACTTTAGTTGGAGCATTTTCATTTATGATGATGATTAACTGGAAGTTAGCACTTCTAACATTCTTCGTAATCCCGTTCTTATTATGGTTGGCACTTTACTTCAATAAAAAAATGACAGGTACGTTTAGACGTTTATTCTCAGACGTTGCTGATTTCAATGCATGTATCGAGAACAATGTAGGTGGTATCCGCGTTGTACAAGCATTTGGAAATGAAAAGTTTGAGAAAGAGCAATTTGCTGTAAATAATGCTCGTTTCCGTACAACAAAATTAATGGCGTATAAAATTATGGCGTTAAATTCATCGATTAGTTATATGCTGATGCGTCTTGTAACACTCTTTGTATTAATATGTGGTACATGGTTTGTTCTGCAAGGTGAATTAACGTACGGTGGATTTATTGGATTCGTTTTATTAACGAATATTTTCTTCCGCCCAATTGAAAAAATTAATGCGGTTATTGAAAGTTATCCGAAAGGAATCGCTGGTTTTAAAAGATATGTAGAACTTCTGGAAACAGAGCCGGATATTGTAGATTCTAAAGGTGCAATAGAAGTTAAACATGTACACGGCGATATTCAATACAATAACATCACGTTCGGATATGAAAATAAAGAGCCGATTTTAAACGATATTAGTTTGAAAATACATGCAGGTGAAACAGTTGCTTTCGTTGGACCATCAGGGGCAGGGAAAACAACACTATGTAGTTTATTACCTCGTTTTTATGAACAATCATCTGGATCAATTCAAATTGATGGCATTGACACCAAAGAGATGACGTTATCGTCACTTCGTAAGCAAATCGGAATTGTACAGCAAGATGTTTTCTTATTCTCAGGAACAATTCGTGAAAATATCGCTTACGGAAACTTAAAAGCTTCAGAAACTGAAATTTGGCAGGCGGTAAAACGTGCTCAGCTAGAGGACTTAATTTACTCGCAATCAGACGGTTTAGATACAGTTATTGGTGAGCGTGGTGTGAAACTTTCAGGAGGACAAAAGCAGCGCTTAGCAATTGCCCGTATGTTCTTGAAGAACCCGCCAATTTTAATTTTAGATGAAGCAACTTCTGCGCTAGATACAGAGACAGAACTTGCTATCCAAAAATCACTTGCAGAACTATCTGTTGGCCGTACAACATTAGTTATCGCTCACAGGCTTGCAACTATTAAAAATGCAGATCGCATCGTCGTTGTAAATAAAGACGGTATTGCAGAACAAGGTTCACATGAGGAGCTAATCAAACGAGGCGAGGGTTACAGCCGATTGTATGAGGCGCAGTTTAGTTCGTAAATATAATTTCTGCTGAATTAGTGCACCATAAGTAAGTGGAAATCTTATTTGGGAGGCTACAAAGCATGATTGTAACAACAACTTCTACAATTCAAGGGAAAGAAATTATTGATTATATCGATATCGTTAATGGCGAAGCAATCATGGGTGCGAATATCGTGCGTGACCTTTTCGCTTCTGTCCGTGACGTTGTCGGTGGTCGCGCAGGCGCCTACGAAAGTAAATTAAAAGAAGCGCGCGACATTGCAATGGAAGAGATGAAAACTCTCGCAAGACAAAAAAATGCGAACGCCATTGTTGGTATCGATGTGGACTACGAAGTAGTTCGCGAAGGAATGCTAATGGTTGCGGTGAGTGGGACTGCTGTCCGTATATAAAGTGAAAAGCCGTGCTGGTGCACGGCTTTTTGTTGTTATTGTGTCTAACATGATAGGTAGGGTGATATTCTATGTCGAAGCCTCGATATTTCTTGGGAAATGTGGAAGGTCCCGTCGATATATGGGGAAGACATTAGAGCGCTTCTTTACACTGCCGAATTCGAACTAATAATTTTTCGTATTCTTGTTCGAGAAATGTGATGTCATCATGCTGATTTGGGATAGAAATCCGGCTGATGATTTCTGTTAATTTTGTTTGTAATCGCAATAATTCTTGTTCAGTAACGTTTACAGAAGCTTGGGTGGTTCTTTTTGTGTATTGCTCGTAATTGCCGTGGAATATTCTTGGTTCGCTCTCATCTATTTGTAGAATATGGTTTGCAACAGAACGAATAAAGGCACGGTCATGGCTAATGAAAAGTATTGTACCAGGATACTCCTGTAACATGCTTTCTAATTCTTCTTGCGTTGCCAAGTCTAAATAGTTTGTCGGTTCGTCGAGCAGAAGCATATTATAGTTTCCTAAAAATACTTTTGCGAGTGCAACCTTCATGCGTTCTCCACCACTTAAGATGTGCACAGGTTTATGAACATCTTCACGGCGGAATAGGAGCCGTGCAAGTATTGTTCGAACGAACGATTCTGTATAGTTTGTTTCTTCTAGAACGTTTTCTAAAATTGTTTTATCTGTTTTTAAAATAGATAATGTTTGTTCAAAGTATCCAATTTTACAACTTTTCGAAAGCTGAATGCCACGCTCGTTCGCGAGAAGCATTTTGAACAAAGTTGTTTTTCCGCTTCCGTTTTCCCCTAAAATAGCAAGTTTTGCCCCAGGGACAATTGTTCCATTCATATTTTTAAATAATGTGCGATCCCCTATTTTCTTCGTTGTTTTATTAAATTGAACAACTGCTTTACTATGAATTGGTGTGTGGTATTGTACGTCAAACTGAGCTTGAGAAAAGTCCTTCGGTTTTTCTTTCTGTTCCAACTTTTCAAGGCGTGTTTCTAGTGCTTTCGCTACTTTGCTAACATTTTCTTGCCCATGAGCCCCGCTGCACTTATAAAGTTTAGATTCAGATGAACTGAACCGTGTTGGGATTTTTGTCATGCTAGAAGCACGTTGCTTTCTTTGTGAAATTGACTGTTCTAACCGATTTTTTTCTTGTATATATTGATCATATTCTGCTTCCTTTTGTATTCGCTCACGTTCTTTTTGCTTTCGATAGTTTGAATAATTACCTTTATATTCTTGAATAGTACCGTCTTCAACTTCGATGATTTTTGTACATATGGCATCTAAAAGATCACGATCATGCGATATTAAAACAAGTGCACCTTTATAAGATAAAAGTGCCTTTTCTAATTGCTCTGTACCGAACATATCTAAGTGACTTGTTGGCTCATCAGCAAATAGAATGCCTGCATCTTCTTCGAGGGCATGGGCGATCTTTAGGCGCATTCGTTCACCGCCGCTCATTGAATTTGCGACGTTTGAAATATTCCATTTTCCTTTAGCGAGGGAAGAAGCGGTTTCCGGTATCCCCTCGCTAAGCTGTGGAATGATGGCGATAGAACTATGATGAGTTACTGTGCCTTTGTCAGTTTCTATTTCTTTACTTAATATTTGTAATAACGTAGATTTTCCAGCTCCGTTGACTCCGACAATCCCTATACGATCGTTTGCTTGAATTTCTAGTGATGGTAACGTAAATATGGTGCGATCACCAAAGCTCTTTTCGATATTACGTGCGATTAAAATAGTCATAAAAAAACCTCCCTAGTTTCACTAGAGAGGATAAATGTCGCCCTTTAATGTAAAAATCGTACATAAATAAACGATTTTTTACATAATCGTATCGAAAGAAAGTATCGACAAATGGACAGACTAATCCTCTGCTAGTTTTCATCATTTTTGTTCACTATTTGTGATGGATGAAATAAATAAGAGAATTAGAACTTCATTGGTCAAAGTACCTTCCTTTCATAATATTATTTTTATTGTATGCGCATACAAATGGATTTGTCAAACTTATTTCTGTGTGCTATTTTTGAATTTATTATTATACAATTGTGCTTTTGCCAGCGCCTCAGCATCGTTCTTGATTTCATCTAGTCCATTCGCATCCCCAATAATATACCCTTCAAATGATGAACCAACAAAATCAAAGATATATTGAAACTGGGCGATAAGTGGCAATGCTTTCAGTTTTGGACTGTCTCCGCCAACGATGACAACGTACATTTTTTTGCCTTTCATTTTTTCTTTGAAATGAAGAGATTTATTACGCAAGCTTTGTGACCAGCGATCAACGAAGTTCTTCATGTGGCCGCTCATTCCGTACCAGTATAGCGGTGTAGCGAAGATAATCGTGTCGTGCTCTAGCATGCGCTCGATTAACTGCTCGTAGTCATCATTTACAGGTTGAAATCCTTCTACATCATGGCGCTGATCTATGATTGGGTGGACGATATGATCACGCAAGTAAATTTGTTCTGTTTCAATCCCATCAATCACCATATGTGTTAAAGCTTCCGTATTTCCGTTTTGTCTTGAACTGCCATGTATAACAAACATGTAATCATCCCTTTTCTTTTGCTTGTTTTAGGAGTGAAACGTGTTTTTGTAAATTCGTTTGAATGTTGGAAAGTAATGTGATTTGCTTCGTTACCTCATCAAGTTTGTCTTCGTAAAGTGCAAGGATACTACTACACGGATTTTCGTAAAGATGGGGCTCGATTTCAAGGCAACGTAGCATTCGTTCTGTTTCTTCTAAATTTAAGCCGATTTGCAAGTACATTTGAATCAGCTCTACTTTTTCGATTGCACTTTCATCAAAATCACGGTAGCCATTTGCTAGGCGTTTCGAAGGGAGTAATCCCTTTTCTTCATAATGTCTTAGTGCCCTTTCGCTAACCCCAGTTTCTTTTGATAACTCTCCAATTCGCAATGCGTTTCACTCCTTTTACATGTATTGTAAACCTTCACACTAATGTGAAGGTCAACTCTGTTTTTTCGCAAAAGAATCTACGTGTTTTAAAAAGACTTGAATAGCTTTAGACGGGATAAAATATTTGCCGCGCACGATGGAGAATGGACGGATTAGCTCTTCGTTCGGAACAGGGATGTGGAATAGTTCTTTTGCTAATAGTTCTTTTCGAACAGTCCAATCTGAAAGGATGGCGATGCCAAGACCGGCTGCAACGGCTTCCTTCACGCTTTGAATACTGCTAAATGTAAAGAAGCGTTTCATTTTTAAATGATGTTGGTGTATAAATCGATCGCTATAGGCACGTGTGCCAGAGCCGCTCTCCCTTAATACCCAGACTTGGTCTTGCAATGCATTTTCGTTAATCCCCTTGATATGGAGCAATGGGTGGTTTGGCGGGACGACGAGTTTCATTTCATCTTGCATAAAAGTTTCAACATCTACGTCAGCGTACACGACTTGGCCTTCCACTAAGCCGATATCAATTTGATTAGAGCGGAGGCTTTGCAAAACTTCTTCCGTATTGGAGATAAATGTATGAACTTCGACGTGTGCATTTTCATTGGCAAAGCGCGCAAGTATTTTTGGAAGTAAGTATTCGCCAATTGTAAAGCTAGCGCCGATGCGAAGTGTTCCTGTTACGACGTTATGCAGCGCATTAATTTCCTGTTTTGCATCTTCATAAAGTGAGAGCATCTGCTTTGCGTGTATGTATAATATGTTTCCAGCTTCCGTAACTTGGACGTGCTTTGGGGAGCGCTGAATAAGTGTAGTCCCAAATTCATTTTCCAAGTTGCGAATGTGCATACTAACGCCAGGTTGTGAAAGGTTTAATAGTTCCGCAGCACGCGAAAAATGTTTTTGTTCAACGACAGTAACAAAGATCTTTAAAATGTCGACGTTCATTTGTTAGGCCCCTTTATTTTTGCTTTTATTTTATCATAAGTATTTCTGATGATAGGGATTCAATATTGATATTAAACTTATTATTAAAACTCTCTTATAATGTAACTAGAAAGAACATGCATGTTCCAATACGATTATTGGGGTGGTACAAAGTGGAACAAACACTTGTTATACAAAAGAAGAAGGGCTTTGGATTTTCGCAAGGTATTGGGATTACGTTATTAATCGCAATCGCCGCGAAATATTTAGCAGAGCTTCCATTTTTAAATATTATGGGACAATTAGTAATCGCTATTCTAATCGGGATGGTTTGGCGCGCGGCAATCGGGATTCCTCAAGAAGCGATAGTGGGAACGAACTTTGCGAGTAAGAAGTTGCTACGCTTTGGGATCATCTTACTCGGAATGCGGTTAAATCTTGTAGATATTGCGAAGGCGGGGCCGAAAGTATTGGTCATCGCAGCGGTTGTTATTACATTTACCATTTTCGTTGTATATGGATTAACGAAAGTATTTAAAGTAGAAAAGAAACTTGGGATTTTAACAGCATGCGGGACGGCAATTTGCGGTGCGGCAGCGGTCGTGGCAATTGCACCGCAAGTGAAAGCGAAAGATGAAGAAACAGCAGTCGGGGCAGCAATTATTGCAATTTTAGGTACAATATTTACACTTATTTATACGCTATTATACCCAGTACTTGGCTTCTCACCCTACGGTTACGGGGTGTTCTCAGGGGCGACGCTGCACGAAATCGCTCACGTTATCGCTGCTGCAGCGCCAGGAGGTAGCACGGCTGTAGACATCGCGGTTATTGTGAAGTTAACGCGCGTAGCGATGCTTGTGCCAGTAGCGATTTTAATTGGATTATGGTTTGGTAAGAGCGAGGAAAGCAAGGAAAAAAGATCGTGGCGCGACCTTCCGATTCCTTGGTTCATCTTCGGATTTTTAGCAATGAGTGCGGTGCATTCGATTGGGATTATCCCAGAAGTTGTTGCCGGATATATTGTAGTAATTGCGTACATGCTTATTGCGATGGCAATGGCAGGACTCGGTTTAAATGTAGAGTTTAAAACGTTCCGCAAATTAGGAAGTAGGGCATTCGTGGCAGGATTGATTGGCTCGGTTTGCTTATCTGTTCTTGGGTACGTTCTTGTATATGCATTAGGATTTATGTAGCAAAAAAAGAGGCATCTTATAGATGTCTCTTTTTTTACCTTTTTTTGTAAAGATATCTTTACTTTCGAAGGTGGAGCCTATGGGTGTGAAAAATAAAATTAAGGAATTACGAAAACAACATCATATAACGCAAGTGGAAATGGCAAAGGCGATGCAGGTGACGCGGCAGACGATTGTGGCGATTGAAAACCATCATTATAATCCGAGTCTAGAGCTATCCCTAAAAATCGCCAAATATTTTGGGATGAAGGTAGAGGAAATATTTACGCTGGAGTAAGGGGAGAGAAAATGAACGACACTAAAAAGTTGTATATCGCTACTGTCTTAGGATTATGTGGAGGGGGACGTTTTAGTTCGTATTATGGACCCATCCATACCGATGTTATCGCTTATAGTTAGTAATATTTTAGCAATTGTATTTCTGATATTGTATACGAATTACAAAAAGCGGAAGTACAAAAAAAGAACTTCCAGATATAGATGAGCGGGTAAATGAAAATATAAAAAAGTATGTAAATGTTTCATTTATATTCGCATTTCTTTTGCTTATTGTTTATATTGTTGCAAGCAAAGCGATAGGGCGAATTACTATACCGATTCCAGAAATATTCATTGTATGTAGTTTCTTATTTGCTGGTAGTCTCATCATAGGAGTAATGGCGGGAAAACGAGCATAACGATAGGAGGAATGAAAATGCAAGATGAGTTTGAGAGATTTCAGTCGGATAAAGCGTTTAAATATTTAGGGTTGTTTTTAACAATGAGTTTAGCGGTATGGAGTTTGTATAATTTAATTGTTTATGGAAATGCGGGCATGCCGTTTGTTTTATTTGTATTAGGACAGTTTGTTTATTTCTTTGTGAACTATTGGCCGAAATGGAAATATAGAAATCAAAAAGAGGCTGATCATGTATGAGTAAGTAAGATATTATACGGTTCATAGGAAGTTTGCTTTCAGCGGGTCTTGTTTTAAATGTGAGTTTAATGATTTTAAGTATTACGTGGGGAACGATCTTCATATCGAATGTAGCACTAGTCATTTTATATGGCATTTCGGAATATAGAGAACAGAAGCGTTTGAAAGAAGAGAGTACCGTCAATTGATGAGCGAGTTGTGAACAATATGAAGTCATATTTTACGATTTGTATTACAAGCTGCGTTTTTTTGTTCATTATGTATCTTTGTGTAAATAAGTATTTAGATAGGCAAGTAGTACATGTAAATGAGTTATTATATAGTGCTATTTTTGGTTTATTAATAAGTATGGCATCGACGAGTGTGTTAGCAACAAGGAATAGATAGAAAAAGGGGAACTGGGATGGGATTACCGGTATTATGTGTCGCTACGGCTATTTTTGCTTTGTTTTGGGGAATACAAAACTTCTCTCGTAATCCAGTGCCAAGTGTATGTATTATGATTGGTGCTGTAGGTTTATCATACTATTTATTAATTTTAGCGCATTATCATAAAACAGCAACAAGTGTTGTTGTAGGGGCAATTATTTTATTTTGTGGGCGTGCTATACAAAAGGGGTTATTTCCATAAAAGCTGTTTATACAAAAGGTATAAATAGCTTTTTGTATTTTTTTTACAAACTACTTGAAAGTTACGTTACGTCACCTTTTATAATGAAGGAGAAGAGGTGATGGAGTTGATTTCAATTCAAGAACTAACGAGGGAAACAGGGGTTACAGTAAGGACGTTACGTTATTATGATCAAATTGATTTATTAAAGCCGAGTGGGAAAACTGATGGAGGACATCGGTTATATAGCGAGAGAGATGTTGTTCGTTTGCAGCAAATTTTATTTTTAAAAGAAATGGGTTTTTCATTAAAAGAGGCTGCGAATATGTTAGTAAAAGGTGAGCTTAACTTAAAGGATTCTCTTGAAAAACAACTTCGGTTTGTACAGGAAGAACAAAAGAAATTCAATCGGATGGAGCGTGTTTTACAAGCTGTTGTTTATTCGGTAGATGTGGAAGGAGAACTTGATTGGAAAGTTATGTTTGAACTTATTCAGCTTTCGAAACAGTCGTCTCGTATACGTGAAATATTTCAAAATGAAGTATTTTCAAAGGGAGAACAAAAGTTGCTTCATAATTTGCCGAACATGAGTGAAGAAGACCCGAATGTTTTAGAATGGGTAAATTTATTAAAGCAACTACGTAACTTTATGAAAGACGGTAAGGAAGCATCATGTGATGAGGTACAAGGCGCAACAAAGGAATTAATGCAGAAGTGTTTAGAGATGGCAAATGGTGATGAAGCATTTTTAGATAAATTGTGGGAAGTAAGAAAGTCAAAAGAAGATTCACAGAAAATGAGTATGTATCCAATTGAAGAAGAGCTTCTATTATATATGGATGAGGCTTTTCGTATATATGACGAAAGGGAGAGGGATAAATGAGTATACTTGCAGAATATCGTTGGTATTTTTTAATTGGGGCAGAGATTGTATTTTGGTTATCGGCTATCGGATTCTTTTTACTAAGGTATGGATTTCGCTTGAAAAAGGCAAGTTTTATTATGGGGATTGTGCTACTTGTAAATGAAGTGTTTATTTTAACTTTAGGAGTAGTGGACTACTATCAAACAGGGAAGTTCTCTAATTTTCAAATCATTACGGTAATCATTTTATTATATGCAGTTTTTTATGGGAAAAAGGATTTGAAGAAATTAGATATATATGTACAAAAATTAGTTGCGAAGTGGCGGAATGAACCGGCACCTATTATCGAAGAACCAATTGAAGTAGCAGGGATGGCGCATGCGAAGCAGGAAATAAAAAATTGGATTTTACATCTTATTTTGTTTATTGCTGTTCATATATTCTTTTTCTTCATGTATGGGCTTATTCCAGTAGAACAGTGGGGAAATTGGTTAGAGTCAGGAATCGTTTTAAATAAAGCAGCAAGCCGTGTAAGCCAAGTATGGGCTATTATTCTTTTAGTGGATACTGTAATTTCATTTTCATATGTTATTTTTCCGAAGAAGGAGAAAGGAAACAAGAAGCTACTTTCATAGAGGAAAGTAGCTTTTTTCTAGTATACCAATAGTTTGTATAGGAGAGGATAACGATAGGAAAAAGAACAGGTTTTATATGCTTATTTCTCTTTAGTTTAGTAGCATGTTCACAACCTAACAGTGCAATTGATAAGAAGAATGATGTCGTTGCAGAGGGGGCGGAAATTTCTAATCTAGATAAATTCGAGAAGTTCATTTGGAATGTGGAACAAGGGAAAGTTGATAAAATAAGAATTGTACAGTATACACATGAAGGTGATCCGATTTTTCAAACGTTAGAGCATAGTGAGAAAGATATACTTTATGTGTTAGATAATAGACGAGATCAATTTGCTGGTGACCATAAAGGGTTACATAAAGATAGTTGTAAAAGGATTGTTAAAGAGCAACGTGAATCAGAAACGGCATATAGGTTAATAGATTGTACGAATGAAAATGGGCGCAATGGATATGACTTATTATATGTACTTAAAAAATAGAGTTAGTAGAGGAAGGAAGTATTTATTCCTTCCTTTTTCTATATATAACTTGTCGAAAACTTTACCGAATATCTGTTCGTTTTTTTTTAGGTTTTTTATGGGCATTCGTGGTAAAATAATAATACAGATTTTTATGAGGAGGTCGGTTTTTAGTTGGAACATCCATTTGAAATTATCTCAGAGTATTCCCCGCAAGGTGATCAGCCGGGAGCGATAGAGAAGCTTGTAGAGGGAATTAATAGTGGAAAGAAAAAGCAAGTGTTGCTTGGAGCGACAGGAACGGGTAAGACATTTACGATTTCAAATGTCATTAAAGAAGTGCAGAAGCCAACACTTGTAATGGCTCATAATAAAACGTTAGCAGGACAGTTATATAGTGAGCTGAAAGATTTCTTTCCTAACAATTCTGTGGAGTATTTTGTTAGTTATTACGATTATTATCAGCCAGAAGCGTACGTACCACATACGGATACGTTTATTGAAAAAGATGCGCAAATTAACGATGAAATTGATAAATTACGCCACTCGGCAACGTCTTCTTTATTTGAAAGAGATGATGTTATTATCGTTGCGAGTGTTTCGTGCATATACGGTTTAGGTTCTCCGGAAGAATACCGCGAGTTAGTTGTTTCGCTTCGAGTTGGTATGGAAAAGGACCGCAATCAATTGCTTCGTGAACTTGTTGATGTACAGTATGGACGTAATGATATTGATTTTAAGCGTGGTACATTCCGTGTGCGCGGAGATGTAGTTGAAATCTTCCCCGCATCACTTGATGAGCATTGTATTCGAATTGAATTTTTTGGGGATGAAATAGATCGTATTCGAGAAGTAAATGCATTAACGGGTGAAGTATTAGCAGAACGTGATCATGTAGCAATCTTCCCGGCATCTCACTTCGTTACACGTGAAGAAAAGCTGAAGGTCGCTATTGAAAATATCGAAAAAGAATTAGAAGAGCGTTTAAAAGAATTAAATGATAACGGTAAGTTGTTAGAGGCGCAGCGCATAGAACAGCGAACGCGTTATGATTTAGAAATGATGCGCGAGATGGGCTTTTGTTCAGGGATTGAAAACTATTCCCGTCATTTAACACTTCGTCCAGCAGGTTCAACGCCGTATACGCTTTTAGATTATTTTCCAGAGGATTTCTTAATCGTTATGGATGAGTCGCACGTATCGGTTCCGCAAGTAAGAGCGATGTATAACGGGGACCAAGCACGTAAGCAAGTGCTTGTTGATCATGGATTCCGTCTGCCATCAGCTTTAGATAATAGACCGCTCACGTTTGATGAGTTTGAAGAGAAAACGAATCAAGTTATTTACGTTTCGGCAACGCCAGGACCGTACGAGTTAGAGCAGTCACCGAAAGCAATAGAACAAATTATTCGTCCAACAGGGCTTTTAGATCCACCAATTGATATACGACCAATTGAAGGACAAATAGATGATTTATTAGGAGAAATCCATGACCGGATTGCGAAAAATGAACGTGTATTAATTACGACTTTAACGAAGAAAATGTCAGAGGATTTAACGGACTATTTAAAAGATGTAGGAATTAAAGTGAATTATCTTCACTCTGAAATTAAAACATTAGAGCGTATTGAAATTATCCGTGATCTTCGCCTTGGTAAGTTTGATGTACTTGTCGGTATTAACTTATTACGAGAAGGATTAGATATTCCAGAAGTATCACTTGTAGCTATTTTAGATGCTGATAAGGAAGGGTTCCTACGTTCAGAGCGTTCATTAATTCAAACAATTGGTCGTGCGGCGCGTAATGCAAACGGCCGCGTTATTATGTACGCAGATCGCATAACGAGATCAATGGGAATTGCAATTGAAGAAACACAGCGTCGTCGTAGTATACAAGAAGCTTACAATGAAAAGCATGGTATTACGCCGAAAACGATTCAAAAAGGAGTACGTGACGTTATTCGTGCGACAACAGCAGCTGAGGATACGGAAATATATGAAGCAACACCAGCTAAGAAGATGACGAAAAAAGAACGTGAAAATACAATTGCGAAAATGGAAGCAGAGATGAAAGAAGCAGCAAAGGCATTAGATTTCGAGCGTGCAGCTGAATTAAGAGATTTACTATTAGAATTAAAAGCGGAAGGGTGAAAAGAGTGAGTAAAGATTTTATTGTTGTAAAAGGTGCTAGAGCGCATAATTTAAAAAATATTGACGTAACCATTCCGAGAAATCAGCTTGTTGTTGTGACGGGATTGTCTGGTTCGGGGAAATCATCGTTAGCATTCGATACGATTTATGCAGAAGGGCAGCGTAGATACGTGGAATCTTTATCTGCGTATGCGCGCCAGTTTTTAGGGCAAATGGATAAGCCGGATGTTGATATGATTGAAGGTTTATCTCCAGCGATTTCAATTGATCAAAAAACGACGAGTCGTAATCCTCGTTCAACGGTTGGAACGGTAACGGAGATTTATGATTATTTACGTTTATTATTTGCACGAATTGGTACGCCGATTTGTCCGAATCATGGAATTGAAATTACATCACAAACAGTGGAACAGATGGTAGACCGTGTTCTTGAATATCCTGAACGTACGAAGTTGCAAGTGTTAGCGCCTATCGTGTCAGGGCGTAAAGGTGCGCATGCGAAAGTATTAGAAGATATTAAGAAGCAAGGTTATGTTCGTGTGCGCGTTGATGGAGAGATGCTGGATGTATCGGAAGAGATTACTTTAGAAAAAAATAAGAAGCATTCAATTGAAGTTGTTATTGACCGTATTGTTGTGAAAGAAGGAATTGCAAGCCGACTTGCAGATTCACTAGAAAGTGCTTTAAAGCTTGGCGGGGGCCGAGTTTTAATCGATGTAATGGGAGAGGAAGAACTTCTATTTAGTGAACATCATGCTTGTCCACATTGTGGTTTTTCAATCGGAGAATTAGAGCCGCGTATGTTCTCGTTTAATAGTCCGTTCGGCGCGTGTCCTTCTTGTGATGGACTTGGATCGAAGTTAGAGGTAGATTTAGAACTTGTTATTCCGAACTGGGATGTATCATTAAATGAACATGCGATTGCTCCTTGGGAACCGACAAGTTCACAATATTACCCGCAATTATTAAAATCTGTGTGTAATCATTACGGCATCGATATGGATATGCCGGTGAAAGATATACCGAAGGATTTATTTGATAAAGTGCTGTACGGAAGCGGGGAAGAGAAGCTTTATTTCCGCTATGTGAATGAATTTGGTCAAGTAAAGGAAAATGAGATTTTATTTGAAGGTGTTATTCCGAATATTGAGCGTCGTTATCGTGAGACGAGTTCTGATTATATTCGTGAGCAGATGGAGAAATATATGGCAGAGCAAGCTTGTCCGAAGTGTAAAGGTGGACGCTTAAAGCCTGAGAGTTTAGCTGTTTTCGTTGGTGATAAAACGATTGCCGATGTAACGAAATATTCTGTTCAAGAAGTACAGGAGTTCTTCTCAACTGTTGAGTTAACGGAGAAACAACAAAAAATTGCTCATTTAATTTTAAGAGAAATTCAGGAACGTGTTGGGTTCTTAGTGAACGTCGGTTTAGATTATTTAACGTTAAGTCGTGCCGCAGGAACTTTATCAGGTGGTGAGGCGCAGCGTATTCGTTTAGCGACACAAATTGGTTCTCGCCTTACTGGCGTACTTTACATTCTTGATGAGCCTTCTATTGGTTTGCATCAGCGTGATAATGATCGTCTTATTCGTACATTGCAGGAAATGCGTGATTTAGGAAATACGTTAATTGTTGTTGAGCATGATGAAGATACGATGATGGCTGCTGATTATTTACTTGATATCGGACCTGGTGCAGGTATTCATGGTGGTCAAGTTGTATCAGCAGGTACACCAGCTGAAGTTATGCAAGACGAGAATTCATTAACTGGGAAATATTTAAGCGGTAAAGAGTTTATTCCGGTACCACTTGAAAGACGTAAAGGTGACGGACGTAAAGTGGAGATTGTCGGTGCGAAAGAAAATAACTTAAAGAATGCGAAAATGTCATTCCCTCTAGGAACATTTGTAGCAGTAACAGGCGTATCTGGCTCTGGAAAAAGTACGATAATTAATGAAGTACTATACAAATCATTAGCTCAAAAGCTATATAAAGCGAAAGCAAAGCCAGGGGCTCATAAAGAAATTAAAGGTCTTGAGCAGTTAGATAAAGTGATTGATATTGATCAATCACCAATCGGGCGTACACCACGTTCAAATCCGGCGACATACACTGGCGTATTTGATGATATTCGTGATGTATTTGCGCACACGAATGAAGCGAAAGTACGTGGGTATCAAAAAGGACGTTTCAGCTTTAACGTAAAAGGCGGCCGTTGTGAAGCGTGCCGTGGTGATGGAATTATTAAAATCGAAATGCATTTCTTACCAGACGTGTATGTTCCGTGTGAAGTTTGTCACGGTAAACGTTACAATCGTGAAACGTTAGAAGTGAAATATAAAGATAAGAATATTTCTGAAGTGTTAGGGATGACAATTGAAGATGGGGTAGAGTTCTTTGCTAATATCCCGAAAATTAAGCGTAAACTTCAAACGCTTGTAGATGTAGGGCTTGGTTATATGAAATTAGGACAACCAGCTACGACGTTATCAGGTGGTGAGGCGCAGCGTGTGAAATTAGCTTCTGAATTACATCGTCGTTCTACAGGGCGTACGTTATACATTTTAGATGAGCCAACGACTGGCTTACATGCACATGATATTGCACGCCTTCTAGAAGTGTTGCAACGTCTTGTTGAGAGTGGTGAGACGGTACTTGTAATTGAGCATAATTTAGATGTTATTAAAACAGCTGATTATATTATTGACCTTGGACCAGAAGGCGGAGACAAAGGCGGACAAATCGTTGCTTCCGGAACGCCAGAGCAAGTAGTGAAAGAAGAGCGCTCTTATACAGGTAAGTATTTAAAAGAGATTTTAGATCGTGATAAAGCAAGAATGAAAGAGAAAATAAAAGAAGTAGAGTTATCACAATAAGTTGTTAATAAAAACCGAGTGGGAATTGCACTCGGTTTTTATTTCACTAAGGAAAACTGGTAAGGTTGTTAGTAGGTATACAAGCATGAAGGTTAGAATAAGTTGATATAAGTGTATGTATGTTACTTGCGTTTATTATCTATTAGCGTATGATGAAATATATATGTTAAAAGGATGTGTAAGGAAATGAGATGGATTGTATCACTTCTTGTAAATAGCGTTGTGTTAATCGCTGTATCCGGACTTTTAAAAGGGGTTGCACCAGACGCATTTTACATAGCAAATATACAAACTGCAATTATTGCGAGTATTATATTGGCGATTTTAAACGTATTTGTAAAGCCGCTTTTAATTTTAATTACGCTACCGATTACTCTTGTAACTTTCGGTTTCTTCTTAATTGTTATTAATGCGATTACGTTAAAGATGACGGATTCGTTATTAGGGGACGCCTTTAATATATCTGGATTTGGTGTAGCGATTGTTGCGGCAATTTGTATTTCTATTTTTAATATGATAATTGAAAAAGTAATTGTTGAACCATTACATGAAAAAAAGAGAAAATGACAAAAAGAAAAACATTTCATGATTCATATGAAATGTTTTTTTCTATTTATTAGAAACCGAGTTTCTTGTTTCCAGAAAAAAATGGTACAATATCCGATAGAATGGAATTTTACATCAAATGAGACTGAACCCGCAGCGGAGTGGAGGTTTATACATATGCCGAAAGTAAGGACAAAAGATTTAATTGAACAATTTCAATTGGAGTTAGTAAGTGGTGAAGAAGGGATTCATCGTCCGATTGATACGAGTGATTTATCGCGACCTGGAATTGAAATGGCAGGATTTTTTACATATTATCCAGCTGATCGCGTGCAGCTTCTTGGAAAAACGGAGCTTACGTTCTTTGATACGTTAACGACAGAGCAAAAGCAAGAGAGAATGAAAGCGCTTTGTACTGAGGAGACGCCTTGTATTATTGTAACTCGTAATCAAGATGTACCGGATGAGTTATTACAAGCATCACGTGAATCAGGCGTGCCTTTATTACGTTCTGCTCAAACGACGACGAGATTATCAAGTCGTTTAACAAACTATTTAGAAGGTAAGTTAGCGCCAACAACAGCTGTTCATGGTGTGTTAGTAGATATTTATGGTGTTGGTGTTTTAATTACAGGTCAAAGTGGTGTCGGGAAAAGTGAGACAGCGCTTGAACTTGTAAAGCGTGGTCACCGCCTTGTTGCGGATGATAGCGTAGAAATTCGTCAAGAAGATGAAGATACATTAGTAGGGAGCTCACCTGATTTAATTGAGCACTTATTAGAAATTCGTGGTCTAGGTATCATTAACGTAATGACGTTATTCGGTGCAGGGGCAGTACGAAATTATAAACGTATTACACTTGTTATTAATCTTGAAATTTGGGATCAAAAGAAAAATTATGATCGCTTAGGTCTTGATGAAGAGAAGATGAAGATTATTGATACAGAACTTACGAAGATTACACTTCCAGTTCGTCCTGGTCGAAACTTGGCTGTTATTATTGAAGTAGCAGCGATGAACTTCAGATTAAAACGTATGGGAGTCAATGCGGCGCAACAGTTCTCTGAACGATTAATGAGTGCGATTGAGTTAGGAAATCAAGAGTAGACTCTGGAGAGGGAGGTCATATATATGCTGTTAGGTTCTGTACCACAGCTTGACCGTATAGCAGTCCAACTTGGGCCGTTCCCTGTTTATTGGTATGGGGTTATTATCGGTACAGGTGTGCTATTAGGTCTTTGGCTAGCAACTCGCGAGGGAGAAAGGCTTGGTATTCACAAAGATACATTTATCGACCTTGTATTAATCGCAGTACCAATTGCCATTCTTTTTGCGAGAATGTATTATGTCATTTTTGAATGGGAATATTATTCGCAAAATCCGAGTCAAATTATTAATATTCGTCAAGGTGGTTTGGCGATTCATGGTGGTTTAATCGGGGCTGTTATTACAGGAATCCTTTTTGCGAAACGACGCGGGCTTTCATTCTGGAAGTTAGCGGATATTGCTGCGCCGAGTATTTTACTAGGACAAGCAATTGGCCGATGGGGAAACTTTATGAACCAAGAGGCGCATGGTGATGAAGTAACGAGACAGTTTTTAGAAGGTCTTCATTTACCGGATTTCATTATTAATCAAATGTACATTGATGGTGTGTATTATCACCCAACGTTTTTATATGAATCATTATGGAACTTTGCAGGTGTTATTTTACTACTCGCGTTACGAAAAGTGAATTTACGCCGTGGTGAATTATTCTTCACATATTTAATTTGGTATTCAGTGGGACGCTTCTTCGTAGAAGGTTTGCGTACAGATAGTTTAATGTTAGGACCACTTCGTATTGCGCAAGTAATGTCTATTGGAATTGTTGTTATTTCTATCATTTTCATTATTGTGAGACGAAAAATGGGGCAAGCTGATAAAAGATATTTAGAAAATTAGAGAAAAGTAGCATCTTATATAAGATGCTGCTTCTTTCATATTCAGGTAATGAAAGGATTAAGGACGATGAAAATAAATACAGTGTTATTTGATTTAGATGGAACGTTAATTAATACAAATGAACTTATTATCTCTTCTTTTTTACATACGTTAAATCACTATTATTCTAATCAGTATAAGCGTGAAGATGTATTGCCATTTATCGGTCCATCTTTGCATGATACTTTTAGTAAGATTGATGCAAGTAAGGTTGAAGAGATGATTACATGTTATCGTCAATTTAATCATGAGCATCATGATGAATTAGTGGAAGAGTATGAAACTGTATATGAAACGGTTCAAGAATTGAAGAAGCAAGGTTATAAGATCGGCATCGTTACAACGAAAGCGAGACAGACGGTTGAAATGGGATTAAAGCTTTCGAAACTTGATCAGTTTTTTGATGTTGTCGTGACGATTGATGATGTGGAACATGTGAAACCACATCCAGAACCACTTCAAAAAGCATTGAAATTATTAGATGCAAAGCCAGAAGAAACATTGATGGTTGGTGATAATCATCATGATATCGTCGGTGGACAAAATGCAGGTACGAAAACAGTAGCGGTTTCATGGACATTGAAAGGTAGGGCGTATTTAGAAGCGTATAAACCAGATTATGTGCTAGATAAAATGAGTGATTTACTACCGATTTTGTCCCGCATTAACGGGTAGTAAGATTCCTGCCGGTTAAAGTGTCACTTTATATAAGTAGAGGAGAGAGTTCAGTGCGACGGACAACGCGCTATCCTGTTTCAGGAGAAAATTCATTGTGGAATGTGTATAAAACAGTTTCTTTTTGGAAGGTAATGAAAAACTTTATTATCATCCAAATCGCACGTTACACGCCATTTTTATCCGTAAAAAATTGGTTATATCGCACGTTTTTACGGATGGAAGTAGGAAAGAAAACGTCGTTTGCACTTATGGTAATGCCAGATATTATGTTTCCAGAAAAGATTACTGTGGGAGACAATTCAATTATCGGCTATAATACAACGCTTTTAGCGCATGAATATTTAATTCGTGAGTATCGACTCGGAGAAATCGTCATAGGGAATGAAGTTATGATTGGAGCGAATACGACAATTTTACCAGGTGTGACAATTGGAGATGGAGCTATCGTTTCTGCAGGCACACTTGTCCATAAAGATGTACCAGGCGGCGCCTTCGTAGGCGGAAATCCGATGCGTATTATTTATACGAAAGAGGAAATGGCCGCTAGAGAAGGTTGATGTTAAAAATGTAACATTTCCCTTCTCTTTTTATGAATAAAAAGGAAATAATTGATTATAATATACTGTTTTGTTTTTTACGGAATCGTTTATACTTATAGATAGAAGAATGTGTGAACGAAGAAAACAAAAAACTGGAGGATATATGGGGAAAAATCAAAGAATATATAAGGAGAACGGACAAGTTATCTCTTTTAATCAGTTAGCGGACTTCTTTTATAAAAAAGGGATGAGGGCTTATAAAGGGCAAAAATTGCAAGATGCAATTAAATATTTTCGAAGAGCAGCACAAAGCGAGAAGGAGCCGTTTATTTTATGCCAACTAGCAATAGCATTATCTGAATCTGGTGAATATCAAGAGTCGAATCAGATATTTCTAAAGCTTGTTAGATCCAATCCTGAACTTGAGCAATGCTATTATTTTATTTCAAATAATTATGCATATATGGGCTTGTTTCAACAGGCGAAGAAATATGCAGAGCAATATTTAGAAGTTGCGGAAGAGAAGGAATTTGTAGAAGATACATTAGAATTGCTTGAGATTATGGAAGAAGATGCAATGGGTGCGGAAGAGATTGAGGATGAAGATGAGCTAATTGTTATGCAAGAAGAAGCGAACCGCTACATTCGTAACGGACAATTAGAAGAGGCGATTGCTACACTAGAAGTTGTTACGAAAGAATATCCAGAATTTTGGTCAGGACATAATAATTTAGCGATTGCACATTTTCAATCAGGTAATGTAGATCAAGCGCTTAAGTTAACAGAAATGATTTTAGAGAAAAATCCTGGTAATATGCATGCGCTTTGTAATACGCTTATTTTTCTATATTCAATTGGAGAGCATAAGCAAGTAGAGTCATTAGCGGGGCAGTTAGTTTCGGTATATCCAATTTCATTTGAGCATCGTTTGAAACTTGGAACAACGCTTGCAACAATTGGTCATTTTGAACCTGCATATAAATGGTTCAAAGTATTAAAGCGTCAAGGATACGAAGGAGACGTCAGTTTTTATTACTGGTTTGCATACTCTGCGTATATGGTGAAGGAACAGCAAGTAGCTGGAAAAATGTGGCAACATGTTGTAGAATTGCATCCTGATAAAAAAGGAAAAGAACCGTGGAATGCACTGAATTTAGCAGATGAAGGACAAAATCTTTTATTTGAAGAGTTACGAAAATCATTTCAGCAAAGTACGACGCTAGAAGAGAAAATGCTAGCTTTATATTTAATGAATGAATTGTCAACACCAGAGAAGGTTGGATTCTTCTTTGATGTAACGCAAGCGAAAAATGGTGTTCCAATCGTATCGCAACTTGCAAAATATTTCTTTTTACTTAATAGTCATAAAAACATCCCAGCTGATTTACAGCAATTTGAACAGTGCGTACGAATCGCGGATGCATTATACAATTATACGAAAAAAGACGATGAATTAATCGAAGAGTGTTTGAATTTTTGGTTTTGCACGTTCATACGTTTATATACATCTGGAGCGACTTTTACAAATGTGTACGGTTGGTCAGCGGCAATTGAATACATTGTGCGCGGCGAACAAAGAAATAAGATGACACAGGCAGAGCTTGGTGATGTATATAATGTATCTGTAGCGACTGTACGAAAGTATGTGCAGGCTGTTAAGCGAACGCACACGTAGGGTAGGCAAATCATTGGGAAAAAAATGATGCTAACAGTATAATGAGGGTAACTTAATGTGTATGAATGAATGGGAGTGAATAGTGTGTCAGAAGAAAAAATTTATGATGTCATTATTATTGGTGCAGGACCAGCTGGTATGACAGCTGCGGTATATACATCTCGTGCGAATTTAAGCACACTGATGCTTGAGCGTGGTATTCCAGGTGGACAAATGGCAAATACAGAAGATGTAGAGAACTATCCAGGTTATGAGTCTATTTTAGGACCAGACTTATCAAATAAAATGTTTGAGCATGCGAAGAAATTTGGTGCTGAATATGCATACGGTGATGTGAAAGCAATCATCGATGGTAAAGAGTACAAAACAATTATTGCTGGTAAAAAAGAATATAAAGCACGTGCAATTATCGTTGCAAGCGGTGCAGAGTATAAAAAAATTGGTGTGCCAGGTGAAACAGAACTTGGCGGCCGCGGTGTATCATATTGTGCAGTATGTGATGGTGCATTCTTTAAAGGGAAAGAACTTGTTGTTATTGGCGGCGGAGATTCTGCTGTTGAAGAGGGTGTGTTCTTAACACGCTTCGCATCAAAAGTAACGATCGTTCACCGTCGTGACACTCTTCGTGCACAGAAAATTTTACAAGATCGTGCTTTCCAAAATGAGAAAGTAGATTTCATTTGGAATCACACTATAAAAGAAATTAACGATGCAAATGGTAAAGTAGGAAGCGTAACACTTGTAGATGTAAACAGCGGAGAAGAACAAGAAGTTAAAACTGACGGCGTTTTCATATACATCGGTATGTTACCATTATCAAAACCGTTTGTTGAGCTAGGTATTACAAATGAAAATGGTTATGTTGAAACGAACGAGCGTATGGAAACGAAAGTTCCTGGTATTTTCGCAGCTGGTGATGTTCGTGAAAAAATGCTTCGTCAAATTGTAACGGCAACAGGCGATGGTAGTATTGCAGCGCAGAGTGCACAGCATTATATAGAAGAGTTAGTAGAGGAACTAAAGACTGTAACAGAAAAATAAGGTTATTTTTCCTTTTGAGAAGAAAGCTACCGATAGGTGGCTTTCTTTTTTTGTCCAAATGTCAAACTATTGTCAAAAACAATTAAGAATATAATGATTCTTATTGTTATACTAGAATTTACGGGAAAAATCATTATAAGAAATGAGGAATTTATTCAGTATGGAATGGCGTAATATATATCGTGGATTTTGTATGGGCGTTAGTGATTTAATTCCTGGTGTGAGCGGCGGAACAATCGCTGTTGTGTTGGGGATTTATGAACAATTGCTTGCAGCAATTAGCGGATTCTTTAGTCGTGAATGGAAAAAACATTTAGCGTTTTTAATCCCACTTGCAGCTGGTGTAGCGGCAGCTTTTCTAACGTTAAGTCACGTTATTAAATATTTATTAGCAAATCATTATGAACCGACTCAATTTTTCTTTCTCGGTTTAATTATTAGTATATTACCGATGTTAATGAGAGAAGCTGATGCAAAGGCAACGTTTAAAGGTAGTCATATTGTCTTATTAATAATTGCAGCAATTCTTGTTGCAATAACAGCATTCTTTAAACCAGATAAGGCAGCTGATCCGATTACGACGTTAACAATTTTAAATGCAATTGGTTTATTTTTCGCAGGATGGATGGCTAGTATGGCTATGCTTCTTCCTGGAATTAGTGGATCGTTTATTTTATTAATTATTGGTGTGTATCCAACAGCAATTAACGCTTTAACTACACTCAATTTACCGTTAATCGTGGTTATCGGTGCCGGCGTGATGGCCGGATTTGTTGTAAGTAGTAAAGGAATTAGTTATTTGTTAGATCGTTATAAAAGTATGACATTTGCGGCAATTATTGGGCTCGTTATCGGGTCGATTGTCATTGTGTTCCCTGGCATTCCGACTGGTGGAATTTCAATTGTAAGTTCAATTATTACTTTTATTTTAGGATTTGCGGTTGTTACTTATTTCGGTAAGAAATAAGTGTTTTAATCCCCTTAACGATAAAAATCGTTAAGGGGATTTTTATGTGCTATTCATGGGAAGTAAGGTATTTTGATTGCTTGTTATAGAAAGAATTTTTACAATTGCTTAGCGAAAGGGGACTGGCACCTTCGTTGTAGCAAACTGTTTTTGATAGTATAATGAAATGAGTATGCAGTGAGAAATTTTGCTGCAAGTAGCTGAGGTGAAGAAACATGCAAAGAGTGACAAACTGTGTGTTAATTAGAGATAATGAAGTACTCTTACTCCAAAAACCTCGCCGGAATTGGTGGGTTGCACCGGGCGGGAAAATGGAGCGTGGTGAGACAGTAAGAGATACCGTTGTTCGCGAGTATCGTGAAGAAACAGGTATTTATTTAAAGAATCCAGCATTAAAAGGGGTCTTCACTTTTGTCATCCAAGAAGGTGATAAAGTTGTTTCTGAATGGATGATGTTCTCCTTTTTAGCAACAGATTTTGCAGGAGAAAACAAATTAGAGAGCGAAGAAGGCATCATTGGTTGGCATACATTTGATAAAATTGATGATTTAGCAATGGCACCAGGAGATTATCACATTATTGATTATTTAATTAAAGGGAATGGTATAATCTACGGTACATTTGTATATACCCCAGATTTTGAGTTGCTTTCATATCGATTAGATCCGAGTTAAACCTGCAAGGAGAGGATACGATGACAGAGAATAATGATATAAAAATGGTAATTATTACAGGGATGTCTGGAGCTGGAAAGACGGTAGCGTTACAAAGTTTCGAAGATTTAGGATATTTTTGTGTAGATAATTTACCACCGATGTTATTGCCGAAGTTTATTGAACTTATGGCAGATTCAAAAGGTAAAATGAATAAAGTGGCACTCGGTATTGATTTACGTGGCCGAGAGTTTTTTGAATATTTATGGGGAGCGCTTGATGATTTATCAGAACGTACATGGATTATTCCTCATATTTTATTTTTAGATGCGAAAGATAGCACACTTGTAACTCGTTATAAAGAAACGAGACGTTCGCATCCACTTGCGCCAACTGGCTTGCCTTTAAAGGGAATTGAAGCTGAGCGTGGTCTCTTAACTGATATGAAGGCACGAGCGAATATTGTGCTTGATACATCTGATTTGAAACCGAAAGAATTACGAGAAAAAATTGTTCACTTATTCTCAACAGAAACTGAGCAAGCATTTCGTGTAAATGTTATGTCATTTGGATTTAAGTACGGAATTCCAATTGATGCTGATTTAGTATTTGATGTTCGTTTTTTACCAAATCCATATTATATTCCACATATGAAGCCATTAACAGGACTGGATGAAGAAGTTTCGTCGTATGTGTTGAAATTTAATGAAACACATAAGTTTTTAGAGAAATTGACGGATCTTATCACTTTCATGCTGCCTCATTATAAAAGAGAAGGTAAGAGTCAACTTGTAATTGCGATTGGATGTACAGGTGGGCAACATCGTTCTGTTACGCTTACAGAGTACCTTGGGAAACATTTGAAACCAGAGTATAGCGTTCATGTATCTCATCGTGATGTGGAGAAGAGAAAGGGCCATTAAGGGATGAAAAAAGAGAGAAAACCTAAAATTGTTATCATGGGAGGTGGAACTGGACTTTCTGTTTTATTAAGGGGATTAAAACAATATCCTGTTGATATTACAGCAGTTGTAACAGTAGCCGACGATGGAGGCAGTTCAGGTAGACTACGTGATGAGCTAGAAATTCCACCTCCAGGTGATATTCGTAACGTACTTGTTGCGTTATCGGATGTAGAACCATTAGTGGAGGCTTTATTTCAGCACCGTTTTACAACTGGAGACGGACTGAAAGGGCATGCGTTAGGAAATTTACTATTGGCAGGTATGACTTCGATTACAGGAGACTTTTACCACGCGATTACGGAAACGAGTAAAGTATTAAATGTCAGAGGACGTGTATTACCAGCAGCGAATCAAAGTGCGGTACTTCATGCAGAATTAGAAGATGGAGAAATTGTAACAGGTGAATCAAAGATTCCTCATTTCGGGAAGAAGATTAATCGTGTCTTTTTAACTCCAGAAGATGTAGAACCGTTATGTGAAACGTTGACGGAAATTAAACGAGCTGATTTGCTTGTTTTCGGTCCAGGAAGTCTGTACACAAGTATATTACCGAATTTAGTCGTTAACAAAATTGGAGACGCTGTTCTTGCTGCAAAAGCGAAGAAGGTATATGTATGTAATGTTATGACGCAAGCGGGCGAAACGAAGGGTTATACTGCATTTGATCATGTGCAGGCGTTACATGATCATTTAGGTAAACCATTTATCGACACTGCGATTGTAAATAATCGTGATATTCCTCGTGAATTACGTAAGTTATATGAGGAAGAGATGTCGGAACCAGTTGCACTGGATACAAATCGTTTTGCTGAACATAATATCGAAATCATTCAAGATCGATTAGCGAAATATGATGATCGTGTTGTAAGACATGATACATTAAAGTTAGCTTCTATTTTATATTCATTGTTATAAATGTGCGTTGCCTCATTTGAGGTAACGCTCCTCATTCATATAGGACAAGATTTTTGTTCCAAAGTAATAGTATAAGGAGGTGTTGACTGTGTCATTTGCATCAGAAACAAAGAAAGAGTTGACCAACCTTGAAATGAAGGAATGCTGCGAGAAATCAGAATTATCGGCGTTGCTTCGAATGAACGGATCGCTTTCTTTTTCAAACCGTCGCCTATCTATCGATATTCAAACGGAAAATGCAGCAATTGCAAGAAGGATTTATACGCTTTTGAAAAAAGGATATGATGTGACGGTAGAATTACTTGTTCGTAAAAAAATGCGATTGAAGAAAAATAATGTATATATCGTGCGGCTTGTTGAGAAGTCTCGCGAAATATTAGCAGATCTTCACATTGTTCGAGATGACTTTTCGTTTATTCGAAATATATCGCAGGAATTAATCGAGAAGAAATGTTGTAAACGATCGTATTTACGCGGTGCATTTTTAGCAGGTGGTTCAGTAAATAACCCAGAAACATCATCTTATCATTTAGAGATCTTTTCGTTATATAAGGAACATAATGATTCTATATGTGAACTGATGAACGGATTTGATTTAAATAGTAAGACGTTGGAAAGAAGAAAAGGGTACATTACGTATTTGAAAGAAGCTGAAAAAATTACAGAGTTTTTAAATATTATAGGTGCTCATAATGCACTTTTAAGATTTGAAGATATTCGAATTGTTCGCGATATGCGTAATTCAGTAAATCGTTTAGTTAACTGCGAAACAGCTAATTTAAATAAAACAATTGGTGCAGCGCTAAGGCAAATTGAGAACATCCGCTATATTGATGAGACGGTTGGGCTTGATATTTTGCCAGATAAATTAAGAGAAATTGCACAGTTACGAAGAGATTATCAAGATGTAACATTGAAAGAGTTAGGTGAGATGGTATCCGGGGGGAAAATTAGTAAATCGGGTATTAATCATCGTTTGCGTAAAATCGATGAAATTGCAGAGAAATTACGCGCGGGGGAAACAGTAGCAAAAAAATAAAAGGTTAAAGGGGAAATGGAGCTGTGGTTCAAAAACTGGTTAAAGTGGCATTAAAAAACGGCTTACAAGCACGTCCGGCTGCGTTGTTTGTACAAGAGGCAAATCGCTTTCATGCGGATATCTTCATCGAGAAAGATGGAAAGACAGTGAATGCAAAGAGCATAATGGGGATTATGAGCTTAGCAATCGGAACTGGTAGCATGATTACAATCACAACAGAAGGTTCAGATGCAGAAGAGGCTTTGGAAGCATTAACTGCATATGTACAATAAAGGGTTATCGCGAATGTGCGATAGCTTTTTTTATTTTTCTGTTTGTGGGGTGCGTGGTTGGTGTGATAACGAAGGATCGGTGGGTATATAGCTGGTTCGCGCTTGTCGGGAATGGTCGGTAAGTCGATAAGTTGTGTCGAAACGCCGATATAATTTGAGTTGTGGTCGATAAAATTGAAAAATCACCGATATATTGGATTAGATACTAGGTGGGGTATGTGATACCCTTGTACATAATAAAAAAAGCGCCCTGTAATAGGGCGCTTCCGCTTATAGATGTATCCAGCTCCAGCGGCTAGAATGGTCGGTGGCTTCGCTTCTTCCGTCGAGGTAAAAAGCACCTCTTTGTCAGAAGTTCCATCCCCCTCTCATTCTGAACGAGCCGCTTCCGCTTTTAATTCTATCCAGCTCCAGTGGCTAGAATCTCCGGTCGTTTCGCTTTTACATTCGAGGCAAAAAGCGCCTCGGAATCAGGGGCTCCAACGCCCTGCGATTCTAAACGAGCCACTTCCGCTTTTAAGTGTCTTAACGATTTGTAAAGATCTTATCGATTAAGCCGTATTCTAGAGCTCTTTCTGCTGTCATGAAGTTGTCGCGGTCTGTGTCGCGTTGTAGAACTTCAAGTGGTTGACCTGTGCGGTCAGCAAGAATTTGGTTTAATTTTTCACGTAAGAATAGGATACGTTTTGCAGCGATTTCGATTTCAGTCGCTTGACCTTGTGCTCCGCCAAGTGGTTGGTGAATCATAACTTCACTGTTTGGAAGTGCGTAACGTTTTCCTTTTTCACCTGCTGCAAGTAAGAATGCACCCATAGATGCAGCCATACCGATACAGATTGTTGATACTTGTGGTTTAATAAACTGCATTGTATCGTAAATTGCCATACCAGCTGTGATAGAACCACCAGGGCTGTTGATGTAAATGTGAATATCTTTTTCTGGATCTTGAGATTCCAAGAATAAAAGCTGGGAAACGATTGAGTTTGCTACGTTGTCATCAATTGCGCTACCAAGCATAATGATGCGATCTTTTAATAGTCGAGAGTAAATATCGTAAGCGCGTTCTCCACGATTTGTTTGTTCAATTACTGTAGGAATTAAATTCATCTGTTATTTCCTCCTTTAAAAGCTTTCTTAGTCTTATAATACAATTATGGTCAATGAAGGTCAAACGAAACCACTTTAAATCAAAAAATATGTAGTTGTATCATGATTTATTCGCTATGTTTTTAAAATTCCCTGCTTATGTATCTTCAACATCATAACCGAATTACATAAATTTAAACGTGATTAATGGTGTGGGAAAGGCAAAAGAACGCCTTTTGTATAGAAGCGTTCTTTCATTTTTTATTCTTTTAACAGATAGGTTACTTTATTTAAGATTTTCTCGATTTGTTTTGCGTTTTTACTATACATATCACTCGCTGATTTTGATTTCGTTTCTAAAGAGAATAATTCAAGATCAGCATTGCATTTCTTTAAGGATGCCAATAGTAAAGGCTTGTTTTGAGGAGAAGGCATTTGGAGTTTATCATTATAGATGTCGATAGTAAGTTGTCCGTATGAATCAACTTGACCAAGAAAGACATTTTCAATGACAACACCGAGTTTTTCTAGCTCAGAATGTAACCAAGCGCGATTATGCCCGCTAGCAGAAAGAGGTTCATCTAATACATTTCCATCCATAATAACAGTTTGCGGTTCTTTTTCGTTTGGCACTTTTAAGCTGATATCTTTTGCTGTAAGTGGTTGGCGATCTTTCTTTAATAATACATTTAATTCCCCGCTCGGTTCTAGTACAGCAAATTCAACATCAGCTACGCTGAACGCATTTTTTCCTCTGAGAAGCTCAAGTAATTCATCACTTGTATACTTTTCTTTCTTTAAATTATCTTCAAGTATTTTGCCATCTTTTATTAATACGGTAGATTTTCCTTCAAAAAAATCTCGAGCTGTTTTGTTCTTTAAAGAGAGGATTCCAGTGAAAAAAGGTACCACAGCGAAAATGAGTATCGCAAAGACGCCGTGGAAAAATTTTGAATCAAGCCCTGTAGATACTTGGGCAGCGATGTCACCGATTGTCATTCCGGCTATGTATTCAAAAAAGGAGAGCTGAGAAATTTGTCTTTTTCCTAACCATTTCGTAATAGCGAATAAAATAATTAATATGAATACAGAGCGAAGAATGACAAGTGTCCATTCCGGCAGGTGAGACATAGTCATTTCCTCCAGTCTACTTAAAACCCTTTATATTGAGGTTCTTCACGTTCTAATACTGAAACTCTATTCTGTAAATCGGTGATGACGCTGTCCATTTCTAACATACATTCATGAAATACACGTTTTGATTCCGCGTCCTGTGAATTTAGTGAAAGGGAGCTTAAACTTGCTTGAGCGCCCCTTACACTGGCAAGGCAGGTTTTAACGCTAGCGATAACTGTCATACGAACACCTTATCCTTTCGGTTTGAATAGCAATGCTCCAATGAAGCCGAAAATAATGGCAGCTGATACACCAGCACTCGTTACTTTAAACATGCCGGTAATAACGCCGACGATGCCATGTTTGGCTGCTTCCTCCATCGCGCCATGAACGAGGGCATTACCGAAACTTGTAATAGGTACAGTTGCCCCAGCGCCTGCAAAGTCGATTAATGGTTCATACAGATTGAATCCATCTAATATAGCTCCAGCAACAACGAGTGTTGCCATCGTATGAGCGGGGGTTAGTTTGCCGACATCAAACATAAGCTGTCCGATTACGCATATGAGTCCACCAATGACGAAAGCCCAGAAAAAAATCATTGCGTTGCACCTCCAAATTCAATCGAAACAGCGTGAGCGATACACGGAATCGTTTCTTCTTGTTGGAATGTAAGTGGAGATAGTAAAGCGCCTGTCGCAACGACAAGTATTTTCTTGAATTCTCCTCTTTTCATTCGGTTTAATAAATGTCCGTATACGACTGTTGCTGAACAGCCCGGACCACTTCCACCAGCTATGACAGGTTGACCTTCTCTATAAATGATGATTCCGCAATCTTGAAATTGCTCGCTCTTTACCTTTGTTCCATGTTTATGTAGTAGGTCGTAAGCGATTTCGCGACCGACATGTCCAAGGTCACCTGTTACGATTAAGTCGTAATAAGAGGCGTCAATTTGTCGTTCGCGTAAATGAGCTTCAATCGTATCGACAGCAGCTGGGGCCATCGCACCACCCATATTAAAAGGATCTGTTAGTCCCATATCAATAACCCGTCCAATGGTGGCCGATGTTACTTGTGGACCATATCCAGTGTCGCTTAAAATAGCCGCGCCTGCACCGGTCACTGTCCACTGAGCCGTAGGAGGTTTTTGACCACCATATTCAGTTGGATAGCGGAATTGTTTTTCTACCGCAGCGTTATGACTTGATGCCCCAGTTAATAAATACTTTGCACCTTTTGCATTTACGATACTTGCGCCGAGTGCTAAGCCTTCCATAGAGGTAGAACAGGCGCCGAATAAACCGAGATAAGGTGTTCCGAGTGTGCGGCATGCAAAGCTCGTTGGAGTTATTTGGTTAATTAAATCCCCTGCGAGTACGAATTGAATATCGTCTTTACGGAGCTTTGCCTTTTCGGTAGCGCGGCTACAAGCTTCTTCAAATAAAATTTTATGCGCCTTTTCGTAAGAATCTTGTCCGAGCCATAAATCTTCATGCAGGGTATCGAAGTCTTCAGGAATTTTTCCATTTGCCTCAAATGGGCCACCGACTACACCTGTTGAGATGATAACTGGTTTGTTTTCGAATACCCATGTTCGGTGTCCTTGTAACATTTACAGCCCTCCCCATTGAAAGAGAATCGTTTTAATAAGAGCGATGACAAAAGCTGAAAATACGCCAAATAAGATGACCGATCCTGCTAGTTTAAACATGTTACCACCAACGCCGAGAACGAATCCTTCTGTACGGTGTTCAATACACGCGGCAATAACAGAGTTACCAAATCCAGTAACGGGAACTGCGGTACCAGCACCAGCAAATTGTCCGAGGCGATCGTAGACGCCAAATCCCGTCAGTAGCATAGAAATAAAAATAAGAGTTGCAACGGTAGGGTTCCCGGCAGATCTTTCAGTGAAATCAAAGTACGTAATATAAAAGGTGGAAATCAGTTGGCCTATTAGACAAATTAATCCCCCGACGAAAAAAGCTTTTATACAATTTTTTAAAACGGGGCGCTTCGGCTCGCGCTGTTGTTCGAATTTTTTATATTCTTGTTGTACAGGTGTTAAATTTTTATCTTTACTAGACATTTGAATCCTTCCTTCTCTTTTAGAAAGCTTAAATATTAGATCCCATTTCTGATTGAATGAGTTTTAACTGTTCTTTAATGCCATCCTTACTCACTTTCTTTTTCTTAATTTTGTTTTCAAGTTCTTCTATGAGCATAAAGATCTTTTTGTCTGTACTTACACGAATATCGAAAGTAGGGTTTTCATCACTTAGCTTCTTTTTTAATTTACTTCTTAAAGGCTTTAAACCAAATCTTTCGTGATGTTCAGGTTTAACGGCTATGTAAAGATCTAAATTTGTATTAACTGCGGTAGCTTCTGTAATTCCCTCTATAGTGAAAGCCTTTTTCTTAGCTTCTTGCGATATAGATTGATTAAAGGATTCTGTACTCATTTTTGTTAACTTAGGGCCCTTGTCTTCTTTCGTTCGTTTAGCTTCTTCTTTCTTTACTTTTTTATCTAACGGGCTATTATCACATCCGGTAAGTGAACCGAATAGGAGCATAAATAACGCGGTTATGATTCCGAGTTTTCGCATTATAATCATTCCATTTCTATTGCATTATGTAATTTGAGAAAAAAGGATGATTGCATATCACCCTTTTTCTCAAATTGTGCACCATTAGATACAATGGCACCTTTGGTTATTGCTGTGTGTATTGTGGTTCTTCTTGCTGGACTTCTTCAACACGTGGGTTTAAAGAATCAATAATTGTTTGTGTTTGCTGCGCAGCTGTTTGGAAAAGTTGCTTTGCTTGTTGGTTATCCGTATCAAGAGCGAATCCCTCTAAGCTAGCTTGTGCACTTTTTAATCCAGAAACAGTTTGCTTTAGTTTTGTAATTACAGTCATTGAATGAAGCCCCCTTTGGAATATCAATTCAAAGATTATAATTTGTGGGTTTGGGTGAATTTATGATTGGAAAATTTAGGTTTTGAAGTTGAAGCTTTGATTCAAGCGCCAATGAATTCTTTGTTATAGTGGCGCTTTATAAGATGGAAGAGGATGATATGTAATTCATGATGTAGGTATGTTACCTGTTGAAGATTAAAAAGTAACTGAAAATTACATGAGGTTAAATTTCTGGTTATTCACAAAAAACACATCAATAAAATATATATATTTCTATTCTTGTAGTTATTTTCAATTTAAAATAAAATTTTCTTGTATAGTAAAAAAAGGATGTGTTCAGTTTTAAAAAAATAATATCTTCATTATCTTATTCGTTCAATCGAAGTCATTCACGAAAGAAGAACGTTATTAAATCAACGTTTCTTTTAATACATAAAACATTTACGAATTGTTTTGTTCATCGAAAGTCTTGCGAATTCTTTTAAATCAACGTTTAGAAGAGAAAGTCGAAAGTAACAAAAGTCATTTATGTTGTATTCGTCATTCATCAAAATGAATACGCTATTCACCACAAGCCAACCCAAACGAAAATTTTCCGAACCCTCCAAGCCACCCCGCTGAGCCGTCGCAGGAGTCCCTTAGAGATAGTATTTGTGATTTTTGAATCAGGGGGTTGATCTCTCGCGAAGTCCTGACGCAGCCCAGCGAATTGTCTTTTACCCAATCCTCGCCGAGTTTCTACTATCAAAGAAAATAACGTTTCTAATGCGATTGGGCAGCCGTTATCGGAACTTACCCCCGACAGTGTGTTAAAATTAATCGAAGCGGAAAACGAGGATCTCCAATTGACTGGACGTGTGATCGGTTGGACAGTTTAAGAGGGTTGTATAAAAAGGGAGATGGCGCAAAGATGGTGAGATCAAAAGAGAATGATTTAACGGAGAAATTGGCAGAAGGTCACCGAGAATATGGTGACGGCAACTTTACAGTACAGAACATAGGTGATGAAACTAACCCGAATTGGACTGTCGTAAAAAATGTGAGGAAGGGATCGGCAGGCATTCGTGAAGGGGAAGATATATTTAGCCTGCGATCAAAATATATAAAATAGTGCGGAGATGGGCGGGCATCACTTCGCCTGTCTTTTTTTATAGACTATATGCGAAAAGTGCGATGCCGAGAGATGTAATTCTAGACGATTAGATTTAATATGATGAAGTTATGAGCCTATATGCGTTCTATTTCGATTTAAGTAGATTAAGGGGGAACGAAAGAAGGAAAACTGCGCGCTAAAGCTAGTGTAGAAGAGGTTTTTATGCTTGCGTATTAGGTTAGCGTCAGGATATAATATCCATATGTAAAGAAGCGAACGTCTACGTGTTGGTGTTCGTATCCTACGTTTAACTTTCGGTAAGAACAAATCGGAAGAAGACGGAAGCAAACCGTTGATATTATCATAATCTCATGCGCCCATAGCTCAGTCGGATAGAGCGGTGGTTTCCGGTACCACGTCTGCCGGGGGTTCGAATCCCTCTGGGCGCGTCAAAAGGTCCTAACTTACATTTGTAAGTTAGGACCTTTTTTTATTTCTCTCTTGTTATATCTGGTTATAAGATTTACTATTAGTATGTGGTAATAATTTTTATTGCGCTATTATTTTCTTTCAATATTATTCAAATTTCGGTTGTAAGATCTAAATCTCATTAATACATATAAATTAATAATATTTTGGAATGGGTGTCTGCGTGAGGATTCTCCTTTTACCAAACTTATTGTACAATAGAAACAAGGGGGAGATTAGTTTGAAGGCAAGTCTTTTACAAGAACAAAGCTTACGTTTGGCAATGACACAAGAGTTAAGGCAAGCGATTACAATGCTCCAGTATAATGTACAAGAATTATCGGAGTTTTTGTATGAGCAATCGTTAGAGAATCCCCTTATTGAGTTAGGTGGTTTTGAGAGGGAGAAGAAAAAGAGCTCTAACACAAGTAAAAGTACCCGCAAACAAGTCGAGAATCAAATGGAAATCTACAGTGTGGATTCTACAACGATTCAGCAACATTTATTAAATCAACTACAGTATTATAAAATAGATGAAGAAGAGCGAAAAGCAGCTTCTTTCATTATTATGAACATGGATGGAAATGGCTATTTACAAGAAACAAATGAAGAGTTATCAGAGCTTCTTTCTGCGCCAATTGATGTAGTGGACTGTTCCGTGGAGCTTGTTCAATCGTTAGAGCCAGCAGGGGTAGGTGCGCGTAATATTCAGGAATGTCTATCAATCCAATTGAAGCGCTTACAAAGAAGAAATGGGTTAGCGGAAGAAATTATAGATGATCATTTTAATTATTTCGTTAAGAAAGATTGGCGAAAGCTCGTTCAAGTGTTGAAGTGTACCAACGAGGAATTACAGGATGCGGTGAACTGTATTACATCATTGCAGCCGAAACCAGGTCTTGCATTTTCTTCTGATAAACCACTTTATATTGTGCCTGATATGGCGGTAAAAAAAGATGGCGATCATCTCGTTTTACAGATGAATGAGAGAAATATGCCAAGAATTGAAATTCACTCTGAGTATAGTGCGTTACTAAATAACAGTGAAAGTGAAGTGGCTTCTTACGTATCGGAGAAGTATCAGCATGTGCAATGGATTATGCGCAGTTTGAAACAGAGAAAACAAACACTCTTACAAGTGATGAATATTATTATGGAAAAACAGCATGATTTCTTCTGGGGAGGTCCAGAGTATTTAAAACCACTTGCTTTAAAAGAGGTGGCGGAAGAGTTAGGTGTGCATGAGTCTACAATTAGTCGTGCAACGCGTAATAAATATGTGCAAACGCCGCACGGTTTATTTGAGATGAAATCGTTCTTTAGTAATTCTATTTCTACGACGGAAGATGAGGCGGTTTCTACAAAGCGTGTGAAACAATTCATTCAAACGCTTGTTGGAGCAGAAAATAAGAAAAAGCCACTTTCGGATCAAAAGATTTCAAAATTATTAGAAGAAGAGCATGAAATAGTTATTTCTCGAAGAACGGTTGCGAAGTATAGAGAACAAATGCATATTCCTGCTTCGTCTCTAAGAAAAACAATTGGATAGGTGAAGAAGATGAAGGTTGTACTATATACAAAAAAAGATTGTGGTCTTTGCGTGAAGGCGAAACAAGTTTTAAAAGAAGTACAATATGAATATTCTTTTCAAATTGAGGAAATAGATATATATGAAGATAATGACCTTTTAGAGAAATACCATCTAATGATTCCTGTTGTAGAAATAGGCGGAAGACAAGTGGAATATGGTAACATTCACAAAGGTGTCATAATAAACTATATAAAGAATGCAGTTAAGAGTTGAATAAGTTTCTGTCTCCTGTTACAATAATACACGTAGCAGGGATTATTTTTTTAACCTAAGTGGGACGCAAAATGTCACTACGGGACATAAAGTGACCACGAAGGGAAATGAACCGATGCAGTGAGGAGAAAAGATATGCGCTCATGGATTCAGAACACAAAAAAATTATTACCTGATCTGCTACCTGTTATGCAAACGAGAATGCAAGTGCTTCAGTACATTAGGCTTATGCAGCCGATTGGAAGAAGAAACTTATCTGCAAGTCTCGGTATGACAGAACGAGTATTGCGAAGTGAAGTTCAAGTTTTGAAAGAACAAAACTTAGTTCACGTCGCTTCTTCTGGAATGACTTTGACAGAAGAAGGAACAGCTTTAGTTCTTGCTTTGGAAGACTTTATGAAAGAAATTTCCGGGTTAAAGGTTTTAGAAAAACAACTTAAGGAAACATTAGACTTGGATGAAGTTTTCGTTGTCCCTGGTGATAGTGATGAATCACCTTGGGTCAAACTGGAGATGGGCCGTGCTTGTGTGACTTGTATAAAAGACCGTCTGACAGTGAATAATATCGTTGCTGTGGCTGGAGGAAGTACGCTAGCTGCTGCTGCGGACATGATGCAACTTGATTGCAAAGATTTACATATGCTATTTGTCCCAGCACGTGGTGGAATTGGAGAAGGTGTCGAGTTAGAAGCCAATACCATTTGCGCCAAAATGGCACAAAATACGATGAGTAATTATCGCTTATTGTATGTTCCAGATCACGTTAGTAGCGAAGCATATGCGTCTATTGTAACAGAGCCCTCCGTGAAAGAAGTTCTTGAGTTGATTCGATCTTCCAATATCGTCATTCATGGAATTGGTGATGCGTTAACAATGGCACGTCGCAGAAATACTGCAGAAGCAGATTGGTTAAAGATTCAGGCAAGCGAAGCAGTTGGCGAAGCTTTCGGTTACTACTTTAATGAACAAGGAAATGTTGTTCATAAAGTAAGAACAGTTGGTATGCAACTTGAAGATTTACAACATGTATCTCACGTTGTCGCAGTCGCTGGAGGTTCTTCAAAAGCAAAAGCAATACAGGCTGTAATAAAGCAAGGGCACACTTCAATTCTAATTACAGATGAAGGTGCAGCAAAACAATTAACAAAGGGTATTACCCTTTAATATAATCCCCCAAGGAGGAAATTTAAATGACTAAAATTGGTATTAATGGATTTGGACGTATCGGACGTAACGTATTCCGCGCAGCTCTTAACAACTCTGAGGTAGAAGTAGTAGCAATCAACGACTTAACAGATGCTAAAACATTAGCTCACCTTTTAAAATATGATACAGTTCACGGAACTTTAAATGCAGAAGTATCTGCTAACGAAAACAGCATCATTGTTAACGGTAAAGAAATTAAAGTTATCGCTGAGCGTGACCCAGCTCAATTACCATGGAGCGACTACGGAGTAGAAGTAGTAGTAGAATCTACTGGCCGTTTCACTAAAAAATCAGACGCTGAGAAACACTTAGGTGGATCAGTTAAGAAAGTTATCATCTCAGCTCCAGCTTCTGACGAAGATATCACTGTAGTTATGGGTGTTAACCACGAACAATACGATGCAGCTAACCACAACGTAGTATCTAATGCTTCTTGTACTACAAACTGTCTAGCTCCATTCGCTAAAGTATTAAACGAAAAATTCGGCGTAAAACGCGGAATGATGACAACAATTCACTCTTACACTAACGACCAACAAATCTTAGACTTACCACATAAAGATTTACGTCGTGCTCGTGCAGCAGCTGAAAACATGATCCCAACATCTACTGGTGCTGCTAAAGCTGTAGCATTAGTATTACCAGAACTTAAAGGTAAATTAAACGGCGGCGCTGTACGTGTTCCAACTGCTAACGTTTCTCTTGTTGACTTAGTTGTTGAACTTGACAAAGAAGTAACAGTTGAAGATGTAAACGCAGCATTCAAAGCAGCTTCTGAAGGCGAATTAAAAGGTATCCTTGGATACAGCGAAGAGCCATTAGTATCTATCGACTATAACGGATGTACAGCTTCTTCTACAATCGATGCATTATCTACAATGGTAATGGAAGGTAACATGGTTAAAGTACTTTCTTGGTACGATAACGAAACTGGTTACTCTAACCGCGTAGTAGACCTAGCTGCATACATGACTTCTAAAGGTCTTTAATTCTTAAGTATATAAGCAATCAATGACAAAACGAGGGAGAGGGTTTGTTCCCTCTCTCTCTTCTTTCGTTTTAGAAGCAAATGTGTTAAGCTTTTGAATGGGTTTTGTCAATCCTAACTAGTAGTCGGAGGGAAATCCAATGAACAAAAAATCAATTCGTGACGTAGATTTAAAAGGTAAGCGTGTATTTTGCCGCGTTGATTTCAACGTACCTATGAAAGAAGGCAAAATTACAGATGAAACTCGTATCCGTGCAGCTCTTCCTACAATTCAATATTTAATAGAGCAAGGTGCGAAAGTAATTTTAGCAAGTCATTTAGGCCGTCCAAAAGGTCAAGCAGTAGAAGAATTACGTCTTACTCCAGTAGCAGCACGTTTAGGCGAGCTTCTTGGTAAAGATGTTAAAAAAGCGGACGAAGCATTCGGACCAGTTGCACAAGAAATGGTTGCAGCAATGAACGAAGGCGACGTATTAGTTCTTGAAAACGTACGTTTCTATGCGGGCGAAGAAAAGAACGATGCAGAACTTGCGAAAGAATTTGCAGCTCTTGCTGATATCTTCGTAAACGATGCATTCGGTGCAGCTCACCGTGCTCACGCTTCTACAGCAGGAATCGCAGACTACCTACCAGCAGTATCTGGTTTATTAATGGAAAAAGAGTTAGATGTATTAGGTAAAGCACTTTCTAACCCAGAACGTCCATTCACAGCTATCATCGGTGGTGCGAAAGTAAAAGATAAAATCGGTGTAATTCGTCATCTATTAGACAAAGTAGATAACTTAATCATCGGTGGCGGACTTGCTTACACATTCGTTAAAGCATTAGGTCATGAAATTGGTCTATCTCTATGTGAAAACGACAAAATTGAACTAGCTAAAGAATTTATGCAACTTGCAAAAGAAAAAGGCGTAAACTTCTATATGCCAGTTGATGTTGTAATCACAGAGGAATTCTCTGAAACTGCAACAACTCAAATCGTTGGTATCGACTCTATCCCTTCTACATGGGAAGGCGTGGACATCGGTCCTAAAACACGTGAAATTTATGCAGATGTAATTAAAAACTCTAAGCTTGTTGTATGGAATGGACCAATGGGTGTATTCGAAATGACTCCATTCGCAGAAGGTACAAAAGCAGTAGGGCAAGCATTAGCAGATGCAGAAGATACATACTCTGTTATCGGCGGTGGTGACTCTGCAGCAGCTGTTGAAAAATTCGGTATGGCTGATAAAATGAGCCACATTTCTACTGGCGGCGGTGCGTCATTAGAATTCATGGAAGGTAAAGAACTTCCAGGTGTAGTTTGTCTTAACGACAAATAAGTAGCAGCCAAAGAAAAAGGACGGTGCAAAGCATGCGTAAACCAATTATCGCAGGTAACTGGAAAATGAATAAAACTCTATCTGAAGCAGTTAGCTTCGTAGAGGAAGTTAAAGGTCAAATCCCAGCAGCTTCAGCTGTTGATGCAGTAGTTTGTTCGCCAGCTCTATTCTTAGAGCGCTTAGTAGCAAAGGCTGAAGGAACTGACTTACAAGTAGGTGCACAAAACATGCACTTCGAAAAAAATGGTGCATTCACTGGCGAAATTAGCCCAGTAGCACTTAGCGACTTAAAAGTAGGCTACGTAGTACTTGGCCACTCTGAGCGTCGTGAAATGTTTGCTGAAACAGACGAGTCAGTAAATAAAAAGACTCTTGCAGCATTTGAACATGGTTTAACACCAATCGTTTGTTGTGGTGAGACTTTAGAAGAGCGCGAAAGCGGAAAAACATTTGATCTAGTAGCAGGTCAAGTAACAAAAGCACTTGCAGGTTTAACAGAAGAGCAAGTTAAAGTAACTGTTATCGCTTATGAGCCAATCTGGGCTATCGGTACAGGTAAATCTTCTTCTTCTGCAGATGCAAATGAAGTATGTGCGCACATCCGTAAAGTTGTTGCAGAAGCTGTTTCTCCAGAAGCTGCAGAAGCTGTTCGTATTCAATACGGCGGTAGCGTAAAACCAGAAAACATTAAAGAGTATATGGCACAATCTGACATCGACGGCGCTTTAGTTGGCGGTGCTAGCTTAGAGCCTGCTTCGTTCTTAGGTCTTCTGGGGGCGGTAAAATGAGAAAGCCAACAGCTTTAATCATTCTTGATGGTTTCGGACTACGTGAAGAAACTTACGGGAATGCTGTAGCACAAGCTAAGAAACCTAATTTTGATGGTTACTGGAACAAATTCCCTCACACAACGCTTACAGCTTCTGGTGAGGAAGTAGGTCTTCCAGCAGGTCAAATGGGTAACTCAGAGGTTGGTCACTTAAATATCGGTGCTGGCCGCATCGTATATCAAAGCTTAACACGCGTAAACGTTGCAATTCGTGAAGGTGAGTTCGATCAGAACGAAACTTTCCAAAATGCAATTAAAAGCGTGAAAGAAAAAGGTACTGCTCTTCATTTATTCGGTTTACTTTCTGATGGTGGTGTACACAGTCACATGAACCATATGTTTGCTCTTCTTCGCTTAGCAGCAAAAGAAGGCGTGGAGAAAGTATATATCCATGCATTCTTAGATGGCCGCGATGTTGGACCACAAACAGCAAAAGGTTATATCGATGCAACAAATGAAGTAATTAAAGAAACAGGAGTAGGACAATTCGCGACTATCTCTGGTCGTTATTACTCCATGGACCGTGACAAGCGCTGGGATCGCGTAGAAAAATGTTACCGTGCTATGGTGAATGGTGAAGGCCCTACTTATAAATCAGCAGAAGAGTGTGTAGAGGACTCTTATGCAAATGGTATTCATGATGAATTCGTATTGCCGTCTGTAATTGTTAACGAAGATGACACGCCAGTTGCAACAATCAATAATGATGATGCAGTTATCTTCTATAACTTCCGTCCAGACCGTGCAATTCAAATTGCTCGTGTATTTACAAACGAAGACTTCCGTGAGTTCGATCGTGGTGAAAAAGTACCTCACATTCCTGAGTTCGTTTGTATGACACATTTCAGTGAAACTGTAGATGGTTACGTGGCATTCAAGCCAATGAACCTTGATAACACATTAGGTGAAGTTGTTGCGCAAGCGGGATTAAAGCAACTTCGCATCGCGGAAACTGAAAAGTATCCGCACGTTACATTCTTCTTTAGCGGTGGTCGTGAGGCTGAATTCCCAGGAGAAGAGCGTATTTTAATTAACTCACCGAAGGTTGCAACGTATGACTTGAAACCTGAAATGAGCATTTATGAAGTAACGGACGCTTTAGTAAATGACATCGAAAATGATAAACATGATGTTATCATTCTTAACTTTGCAAACTGTGATATGGTTGGCCATTCTGGGATGATGGAACCAACAATTAAAGCAGTAGAAGCAACTGACGAATGTTTAGGAAAAGTTGTAGAAGCGATTCTTGCAAAAGATGGTGTAGCACTTATTACTGCTGACCATGGTAATGCCGATCAGGAGTTAACTGCTGAAGGTGGACCAATGACAGCTCATACAACTAACCCGGTTCCTTTCATCGTTACAAAAAATGATGTAGAGCTTCGTGAAGGTGGTATTTTAGGAGATATCGCCCCAACAATGCTTACACTTTTAAATGTGGAACAACCGAAAGAAATGACAGGTAAAACAATTATTAAATAATTTGCTTATATAAAAAGGAGAGAATTTATTATGTCAACAATTATTGATGTTTATGCTCGCGAAGTCCTTGACTCTCGTGGTAACCCAACTGTAGAAGTAGAAGTTTACACAGAAAGCGGCGCATTCGGACGCGCTATCGTACCAAGTGGTGCATCTACTGGTGAGCACGAAGCAGTAGAATTACGTGACGGTGACAAATCTCGTTACCTTGGTAAAGGTGTTCTTAACGCAGTAAACAACGTTAACGAAGCAATCGCTCCAGAAATCGTTGGTTTCGACGTAACTGACCAAGCGGGTATCGACCGTGCTATGATCGAATTAGATGGCACTCCAAACAAAGGTAAACTAGGCGCTAACGCTATCCTTGGTGTATCTATGGCAGTAGCTCACGCAGCAGCTGACTTCGTAGGTCTTCCATTATACCGTTACCTTGGTGGATTCAATGCAAAACAATTACCAACTCCAATGATGAACATCATCAACGGTGGTTCTCACGCTGATAACAACGTTGACTTCCAAGAGTTCATGATCTTACCAGTTGGTGCTCCAACATTCAAAGAATCAATCCGTATGGGTGCTGAAGTATTCCATGCACTTAAAGCTGTATTACATGACAAAGGTCTTAACACTGCAGTAGGTGACGAAGGTGGATTCGCTCCAAACCTTGGTTCTAACCGTGAAGCATTAGAAGTAATCATCGAAGCTATCGAAAAAGCTGGTTACAAAGCTGGCGAGAACGTATTCTTAGGAATGGACGTTGCTTCTTCTGAGTTCTACAACAAAGAAACTGGTAAATATGACCTTGCAGGCGAAGGCCGTACTGGCTTAACTTCTGCAGAAATGGTTGATTTCTACGAAGAGCTTTGCAAAGACTTCCCAATCATCTCTATTGAAGATGGTTTAGACGAAAACGACTGGGATGGTCACAAATTATTAACTGAGCGTATCGGTGATAAAGTACAATTAGTTGGTGACGACTTATTCGTAACTAACACGCAAAAACTTGCTGAAGGTATCGAAAAAGGTATCTCTAACTCAATCTTAATTAAAGTTAACCAAATCGGTACTTTAACTGAGACTTTCGAAGCTATCGAAATGGCTAAACGTGCTGGTTACACAGCAGTTGTATCTCACCGTTCTGGTGAAACTGAAGATGCTACAATCGCTGACATCGCAGTTGCAACTAACGCTGGCCAAATCAAAACTGGTTCTATGAGCCGTACTGACCGTATTGCTAAGTACAACCAATTACTACGCATCGAAGACGAACTAGGCGAAATCGCTGTTTACGATGGTATCAAATCTTTCTACAACATCAAACGATAATTGTAGAAAATAACGACAGACCGTGAGAAATCACGGTCTGTTTTTTTTTGCTAAAATTGTTCGTCTGTCATAAGTGACATGAAGTATTTAAAGAAGAGATTATAATCAAAATCGATAGCAATTTGCTGCGAGGGCCGATTGGTGAATGGGCTTGATCCTACTAAAGAGCGGAAATCACCGATGCTTGCTCCTTGAGCGTAAGATTCGGTCATGACGGTAATTGGTGATTTGTAGTAGGTAAACATAGAATTATCAAGTAAAGCTAATATCGGTATCGTGTCATGAAAAGGGCAGCCTTTTAATTGTGGTAAAATTTTTTCGTAATATCCATAGTAGTAATGATCGAATAGAGGTTTGACGAGAGAAGCCTTTCCTTTCGCCTCAATATATTCAGCCATATCAGGTGTAACGATGGAATACTGAGTTACATTTAACGGGTATATGTACATGTTGGATGCAGATTGTAATACAATGTTAGCCGCGATTGGATCGCCATAAAAATTCGCTTCTGATACGGGAGTTACATTACCTGGGTGCAGAAAGGAACCACCCATTACATAATAAGATTTAATTTGCTGCATTAAGTTTTTACATAAAATAAATAAAGCAGCTAGGGAAGTGAGTCGCCCTAAACTTACAATGATTAGTTCGTCTTTATACTGCTCGATAAGAGGGATAACTTCAAAAAAATTCTCCATTTCCCCGTTTTGTAACTTTTCATTTGGGATGATTGGCCCTAACCCTTCTTTACCGTGAATATTAGTAAAAAAAGCGGGTGGACCTCCATTGAGAGGACGGTCTGAACCACCAAATATTTTCATATCTCTATTTCTTGATTTTTGTTTAAGAAAATGAGCATTTTGTACGGCCATTTCTTTTGGAACATTGCCGTAATCAGCGACAATCCCAACAATTTCAATTTCATCGATAAAGAATGCGAGGAGGAGGGCTATCGCATCGTCGATTCCAGGATCACAAAAAATGAGAATTTTTTTAGACATGCGTTCACCACCTATCTTTATATATATATGTGTGCTAGAGAGAAGGCAGAATAAAAATGGAGTGAAGGATTTTGTTTTATTAAAATAATAACCATCAAAATTCAGAAAATATAAACTTTATATATTAGGTCAAGGTTTTTGACGTAAATCACATTAGGAAACGCAGTCATATCAAGGGTGTAAGCGTATAATATAGTGGGTTTTCGTTGTCGATTTGATAAATTGCAGGTTTTTACAATTTATACTATGATAAGGATATTAACAGAAGATCGTATAAACATGAGGGATGATGAACATGAAACTTACAAAGATTCTTGTCCAAATTGCTGCTCTTTATGTATTTTATATGGTTGGAAATTGGGTGCAAGAAATGTTGAATCTTCCGATTCCAGGAAGTTTGATTGGGATGTTCCTCCTACTTGTTTTGCTTAGCCTAAAAGTACTTCCAGTGAAATGGTTTGATTTAGGAGCAGAAACACTCGTTGCTATTATGCCGTTTTTATTAATTCCGCCAACGCTTGGCTTAATGAATTACGGTGCTTTTTTTATGAGTAAAGGAATTTCCCTTTTCATTACAGTTGTAGCGAGTACGTTTTTAATTATTATTGTCGCAGGACATACAGGACAATATCTTGCGAATAGAAAGGAAAAAGAGACACAATGAGCCAAATATTAATCGGAATCGGTTGGGTTCTTTTTACGGTGCTATTATATCAATTATCTAAAAAAATCTACAAATTATTTCCAACACCATTTACCATTCCAATGCTTGTTGCAACAGGATTAATGGCTTTCTTATTTATACTGCTTGATATACCATATCAAAATTATATGGAAAGTGGTGGTGGCTGGATTGCGAAGCTACTAGGACCAGGTGTTGTAGCATTTGCAATCCCGCTTTATAAACAACGTCATGTTCTGCAAAAATATGTTGTACCAATTGCTGGTGGTGTATTAGTAGGTACAACAGTTGCTATTGCAAGTGATTTTGCTATCGCCACACTTATGGGAACAGATAAAAGCTTAATTTTATCTTCTTTACCAAAATCAGTGACAATGCCAGTTGCGATGAGTGTATCTGAACAAGTTGGTGGTGTCCCGTCCTTAACAGCAGCATTCGTCGTTATCGCAGGGATTACTGGAACGATTTCAGGACCAATTTTATTAAAATGGAGCCGTGTTACAAACTCAGTTGGTAAAGGGATTGGCTTTGGATGTGCGTCTCATATTATGGGTGTTATGAGAGCGATGAAAAATAATGAGCATGAAGGTGTTATTGGATCGGTAACAATGACATTAACAGCAATTTTGACATGTTTGCTTGGACCGTTATTCGCAATGATGTTCATGTAATAGAAGAAAAGCGAGAGCGATTCTATAGCTCTCGCTTTTCTATAGGATTTATGCTACATTTAAAATAACTGAATCTTTGTAGGAGGTACGCCAAGTGCATACGTTATTATCAGTTTTACTTATTATTGTATCGATTTTAATGATTGTTATGGTACTTATGCAGTCTAGTAATAGCTCAGGCCTTTCAGGCGCTATTTCAGGTGGTGCAGAGCAATTGTTTGGTAAGCAAAAAGCACGTGGAATTGAAGCGGTATTAAACCGTGTTACAGTTGTCTTAGCTGTACTATTCTTCGTACTAACAATTGGTGTTACGTACTTAAATTTATAAAATTAAAAGAAGAAGCGTTAGCGGATTATGCTAATGGTTCTTCTTTTTTTGATTTGTTATTCAAAAAAAGTTTCTAATTAGATTATAGAATTATAAATATGGTACACTAAGAATAGAAAGAATACGACTAGATTACAGAAGAGAAAGAGGAGAAGTACATGATGAAATTAGCATCTCCGAAACCATTTACATTTGAAGGTGGAGACCGCGCTGTTTTATTATTACATGGATTCACAGGGAACTCAGCTGACGTACGCATGCTAGGGCGTTTCTTAGAGAAGAAAGGCTATACTTGTCATGCGCCAATTTATAAAGGACACGGTGTACCACCAGAAGAGCTTGTTCATACAGGCCCTGAAGACTGGTGGAAAGATGTAATGAATGCCTACCAGCATTTAAAAGATCAAGGTTACGAGAAAATAGCTGCGGTTGGATTATCATTAGGCGGAGTATTCTCATTAAAACTTGCTTATACATTACCGATTTTAGGTGTTGTACCAATGTGTGCACCGATGTACATTAAAAGTGAAGAAATTATGTACCAAGGTATATTGGCATATGCCCGCGAATATAAAAAGCGTGAGCAAAAATCACCAGAACGAATTGAGCAGGAAATGTTTGAATTCAAACAGACACCAATGAATACATTAAAAGCATTACAGGAGTTGATTCGTGACGTACGCAATAATGTTGATATGATTTATGCTCCAACATTCGTTGTACAAGCACGTCATGATGAGATGATTAATACAGATAGTGCTAACATTATTTATAACGGTGTAGAATCTACGTTAAAAGACATTAAATGGTATGAAGACTCTACGCATGTCATTACACTTGATAAAGAACGTGATGTGCTACATGAGGATGTATATAACTTCTTGGAGCAACTAGATTGGTAAGGTCTAGTTGCCTCTTTTTTTCATAAGGGAATTTTTATCCCGCTATTTGTGGGCTAATAATCAGTGGGGACGGACAAAAAACCACTGGTTAAAGTTACACTTTATGAAAGCTGTAAAAAATCATTGGGAGATGATTAAAGTTTCACTTTATACATCCCCCATCTTTCGGATACACTAAATAATATAAGGGTTTAAAGGAGGTATTTCTGCTTGGAAGAAATCATGCAAGAACATATTGATAAGTTGTTATTATTTATGAGGGAAGAAGCGTATAAACCGTTAACGATACAAGAATTAGAATCGGCATTTGGAATCGAAGGCTCTGAGGGCTTTAAAGATTTTGTAAAGGCACTTGTAATGATGGAAGAGAAGGGGCTTGTTATCCGCACACGTAGTAACCGCTACGGTCTTCCAGAAAAAATGAATTTAGTACGCGGTAAATTAATTGGGCACGCACGTGGTTTTGCGTTCGTCGTTCCAGAAGAGAAGAAAACAGGAGATGATGATCTTTTCATCCCGCCGACAGAATTAAATGGTGCACTTCATGGTGATACAGTATTAGCACGTGTTAGCGCACAATCAAGTGGATCACGCCAAGAAGGCGCGATTGTTCGTATTTTAGAGCGTGGAACGAAGGAACTAGTTGGTACATATACAGAGTCAAAGAACTTTGGATTTGTTATACCTGATAATAAACGCTGGACAAGTGATATTTTCATCTTGAAAAGTGCATCTATGGGCGCTGTAGAAGGCCATAAAGTAGTTGTGAAAATTACGGGCTACCCAGAGAACCGTTTAAGCGCAGAAGGTGAAGTTATTCAAATTCTAGGTCATAAAAATGACCCAGGAGTAGATATTTTATCTGTCATTCATAAACATCATTTACCTTTAGCATTCCCTGAAGAAGTGATGGAGCATGCAAACAGTGTACCAGAAACGATTTCAGAAGAAGATATAAAAGATCGTCGTGATTTACGTGATCAAATGATTGTTACAATTGATGGTGCGGATGCGAAAGACTTAGATGACGCTGTTACAGTAACGAAGCTTGAGAACGGTAACTATAAGCTTGGTGTTCATATTGCGGATGTAAGTCATTACGTTCAAGAAGGTTCTCCAATTGATGTTGAAGCAGCAGAGAGAGCGACGAGTGTATATCTTGTAGACCGTGTAATTCCGATGATTCCGCATCGTTTATCAAACGGTATTTGTTCATTAAATCCGAAAGTAGACCGTCTGACACTATCTTGTGAAATGGAAATCAACAATCTAGGTGATGTTGTAAAACACGAGATTTTCCAAAGTGTAATTAAAACGACAGAGCGTATGACGTATGCTGACGTAAGAAGCATTTTAGAAGATGAAGACGAAGCACTAATTGAACGTTACGAGCCGCTAGTACCAATGTTTAAAGAAATGGGGCAGTTAGCACAAATTTTACGTGAAAAACGTATGCGCCGTGGTGCGATTGACTTTGACTTTAAAGAAGCGAAAGTACTAGTAGATGAAGAAGGAAAACCGACTGATGTTGTAATGCGTGATCGTTCTGTATCAGAGAAGTTAATTGAAGAGTTTATGCTTGTTGCGAACGAAACAGTAGCGGAGCATTTCCACTGGATGAACGTACCGTTTATGTACCGTGTCCATGAAGATCCGAAAGAAGATAAGCTTGAGCGTTTCTTCGAGTTTGTAACAAACTTCGGATATGCAGTAAAGGGACGTGCGAATGAAATACACCCTCGTGCATTGCAGCAAATTCTTGAAATGGTTCAAGGTCAGCCGGAAGAAATAGTCATTTCAACAGTTATGCTTCGTTCTATGAAGCAAGCACGTTACGACTCGAACAGCTTAGGACATTTTGGTTTATCAACTGAGTTCTACACGCATTTCACATCGCCAATTCGTCGTTACCCAGATACGATTGTTCATAGATTGATTCGTGAATACATCATTAATGGTAAAGTAGACAACGAAACGCAAGCGAAATGGCGTGAAAACTTACCTGAGATTGCAGAGCACTCTTCTAATATGGAACGCCGTGCTGTTGAAGCAGAGCGTGAAACAGACGAAATGAAAAAAGCAGAGTATATGGTCGATAAGATCGGTGAAGAGTATGACGGTATGATTAGCTCTGTAACAAACTTCGGTTTATTCGTAGAGCTTCCAAATACAATTGAAGGTCTTGTACACGTTAGCTATTTAACAGATGATTACTACCGTTATGACGAAAAACATTTTGCGATGATCGGAGAACGTACAGGTAACGTATTCCGCATCGGTGACGAAATTACAATTCGTGTTATTAACGTAAATAAAGACGAGCGCGCAATCGACTTTGAAATCGTTGGCATGAAAGGCACACCTCGTCGTAAGTTCAAAGATCGTCCAGTTGTGATTGAACAGCCAAGAACAGGCAGAAAGAAACGCGGTGGACGTAGCGAACGTAGTAATGAGCGCGGTGGTGAACGCGGCACAGGAAGAAAGTTTGATCGTGGTGGACAAGGAAAAGGAAAAGCATCTGCATCAGCATCTGCATCCACATCCGCTAGTCAGCCAGGGAAAAAAGATGGTAATAGTAATAGTAATGGTAATGGTAAGAAGAAAAAAGGATTCTTTGAAAATGTACCAGGATTCAAGAAGAAAAAGAAAAAGCGCAAGTAAGAAAAGAGTGGCTTCGCCTTACATTCTGAGCGAGCCACTTTCGCTTTTTGTGGAATCCAGCTACAGTGGCTAGAATGTTTGGTGGCTTCGCTTCTTCCCAGGAGGCAAAGAACGCCTCAAGGTCAGAAGCTCCATCCACCTCACATTCTGAGCGAGCCACTTTCGCTTTTTGTGGAATCCAGCTACAGTGGCTAGAATGTTTGGTGGTTTCGCTTCTTCCCAGGAGGCAAAGAACGCCTCAAGGTCAGAAGCTCCATCTACCTTACATTCTAAGCGAGCCGCTTTCGCTTTTTGTTGGAATCCAGCTACAGTGGCTAGAATCTATTGGCCATTTCGCGCCCTCGGACGAAGCAAAAAGCGCTTCTCTGTCGGGAGCTCCAATGTCCAAAGATTCTAAGCGAGCCACTTTCGCTTTTTGTTTACATTTGTTACAATGGTAAAAATAGAGGAGGGACGTTATATGCCAAAAGGTACAGGTAAGGTTATTGCGCAAAATAAAAAAGCATTTCATGATTATTTCATCGAAGAAACATACGAAGCAGGGCTTGTCCTTCAAGGAACGGAAATTAAGTCGATTCGCGCTGGACGCGTGAACTTGAAAGACGCGTTTGCACGTATACATAACGGTGAAGTATGGGTTCATAATATGCATATTAACACATATGAACAAGGGAATCGTTTCAATCACGATCCGCTACGTACAAGGAAGTTACTTCTTCATAAAAAAGAAATTGATAAGCTAGCAGGTTACGCAAAAGAAACAGGATATGCATTAGTTCCAGTTAGAATCTATTTGAAAAATGGATTTGCGAAAATGGCACTTGGTTTAGCAAAAGGTAAGAAGCAATATGATAAGCGTCACGATTTAAAAGAGAAAGAAGCTAAACGTGAAATTGCACGCGTGTTCCGTGATCGTCAAAAGATGTAATACAGATATTTACATTTGTAAAACGGCGCGCGTATGATATAATAACTTATGTAAGGTTGTTGCACATTGAAAAACAGCTCTTAGTAGCTATCACGATATTTCTTCGTATGCTCCATTTTTATCATGGGGACGTTACGGATTCGACAGGGATAGTTCGAGCTTAGGTTGCGAGTCGAGGGGATCGGCCTCGTTAAAACGTCAAAGCCTATAATTGGCAAACAAAACAATCTTTCTTTAGCTGCTTAATTGCACTAAAGGTTCCTCCCTCCATCGTCCATGTGGTAGGGTAAGGGACTCAAACTAAGTGGACTACGCCGGAGTTCGCCGTCTGAGGGCGAAGGAAGAGAACAATCAGACTAGCAACTTGGAAGCCTGTCGATAGGCCGAAGAGTTCGCGAAATGCTAATATATCGACTACACTCGTAGAAGCTTAAGTGCCGATATTTTTGGACGTGGGTTCGACTCCCACCGTCTCCACCAATACATATTTGGTGGTTTTTTTATTTTGTATATAACAAGAAGCATAAGATGGCCGTTTTGGTCAACTTATGCTTCTTTTAGTATACGGCCAACTTGTGCTTCCAGGATTTCAAGAATATTTTTAATGTCGCCTTTAAATAAAGTCGCGACTTTTAGGGATAGCATCACATCGCCATCAACTTAAGAAATTCATTGTTCCTCAAAATGAAAAAACGAGCTGAATTCCCATAAATAAATGCAGAAAGAACAAATTTCGTTTTGGATATATTTCAAAGTCTCAAGTCGATAGGCATATGGCTACTTTTCAACTAGTACGATATCATCAAGATAGGCATTAATATTGTCAATATTGTCATCAAGAGAGACATCAATTCTTGGTAATACGGCAGGAAGATCAATTATCAATTCAATTGGAGAACTATCATTTAGAGTAGTAAATTCGAGCGATTTTTGTTCATACTGTGAGGACCTAAGTTCCAAAAACCGTTGGCCTATTACTTTACTCCCTAAAAATACGTGTATACTTTCATCAGGATAAGTTACTTTTCCAGATACGGAAAGTATGTATGTAGTATTAGGCTTCAAAGCTACGTTTCCCCTAAGCCCACCGTATAATCCTTTTAAATGAAGTCCTTTAGAGTTATTTACTCCTACATGCTCTTCAATAGTGGATTTTGCATCGCCAAATGGTTTAAGAGGTTCTAAACTTGAATTGTGGTCAAAATCAACATTTAAAATATAAGATTTCTCCTTTTCCTTTAAGTGTACATTATCAAACTTAGCCCTCCCATTTGCTGTAGAAGCAAGTTTGACAGCAAAGTTTGACACATCCTCCCCTGTTTTAAACTTTATCTCATGATGTTCCGGCTTAAATCCTGTATACTGCTTCTTTGTTAATGGAACGATTTCTTGATTGGCATTCAGATTACCTACTGTTACTTCTGATGGGGAAACTATACTTCCCGCTATATCAAATGTTAATGTATATTCTGTATTCGGTTTTACAGTAACAAGTTGATAGGCTGTGTCTGCATGTATTAATTTGAGATAATGATTGCCGGGTTCAGAAGTGCCGATATTCTCGGTAGAAGAATTAGGGTTAGATAAAATCCAGTTATTTAGCCCATCCTCAAATTCTCCATTCCTAACTTGTTCATTTGCAGATGGACTATCTGCGGATACAATACCTGAAAAACCTATACTGGCACTTAATACAATTGCTGTAGAAAATACTCCTATACCGACTTTTTTAAACAATTTCTTCATCTCCTTTGGTCAGATTAAACTTTATTTTTTTCATACTTTCTATATATATTTGGATAAACCTTCCAAAGAACAACTTTATTTATAAATGATTTATAGGTTATTTTCAATTGAAAGATCTTCAACATATACAAGGCCACTTTGCTCAAATTGAACGGGTAAAGAAATCATATCAAGAGAGCATAGTGACCTATTAACTAACGAAAGCGTCAGTTCCACTTGCTCGTATATTAAGGTTATTAGTATCAATTTAACCAAATATTATTCCAAAGCTACATTAATAAAACACACGGCCAGCTTATGGGTAAAGTGACATTTATTTTATACTCTTATCATTACAATAAGAATCTCTTTCCACAATGCTAGGAACATTTGATTGAACTTCGCTTTTTCTGCATGAGCAAAAATGCTTACCCTACTTAACGATGAATTAGCCAAAATAGAAGTAGTGACTAACTTTTGTTATACCCAAAATATCTATCCCATAATTTTTATTCGAGAGATAAATAATAGAATGTTCTAGTATTTCGAAGTGCACGATAAACAGCAAAAATATAAATATACTATTCTTTTTTTGTTTATCAGAATTAATAGCCCTATAAAGAGAAGTTTGTGAAACTCCTGTTTTTTGAATAATTCCTTTTATTGAATACTTATTGCTATAATACAATTGAAATCTTCTCCTTTTCTAATGGTAGTCTCCCTAATTTCGTCCCTTTTTTTCACTTTGTTTCAGACTCTTTTTTATCCTCTTCCCAACCAATTTATTTTCTAGATTTAAAACAATAGAAAGAATACAGTTTTTTTGTTTTGTGGTTTTATAAAATGCTTAAGTTGAGGATGGTACCCTTGAAACAGAAACTGAATGAATAGTTATTGATAATAAGCAACTAGATAATATAGTTGCTCTTAATGATTAAATAATATGTATTTAAATCTTCATATATTTTGTGTTTTCATCCATATCTATTGTAAGATTATATAGAGTTCTCCTAATAAGCTGTTATAACGGCTTTTTTAGGGATTTAATATTTATAGATCTTAAATTATTTTTTTGGGATAACTTTTTATCCAACTAAGTTATATTGAAGTAGAGGTGAACCATCGGTGAAGCAGGTGTTAGTAATTAAGAATGAACGGTCTTTTGCAAAGAAAATCGTAAGCGGTCTAACGCAAGAGGGCTATTTCATTTTAAAACTTCACAATGAAAACCAAGGTTTAAATATAGTATATGAACAAGATTGGGATATTATCATATTGGATTGGGATTCGTTAAGTATATCGGGGCCAGAAATTTGTAGACAAATACGACTTGTTAAAACGACACCGATAATTATTGTGACCGACAATATTTCTAGCAAGGATTGCATAGCAGGGCTACAAGCAGGAGCAGATGATTATATTAGAAAACCGTTTGTGAAAGAAGAATTAGTAGCGAGGGTTCAAGCTATTTTAAGGAGAAGTGACTGTATCCAGCAAAATGAGACAAACTTTTTTCAGTTTAAAGATCTCTTTGTTGATGCATCTAGCAATATTGTAAAAAAAGGTGGTAAAAATCTCACGCTTACTAAGCGCGAGTACGATTTACTTGTATTTTTAATCAAGAATAAAAATACAATATTGAGCCGTGAAATGCTTTTGAACCAGGTTTGGGGATATAACGTAGTAGTCAATCCCAATGTAGTGGATTTATATATTGGGTATGTAAGAAAAAAGTTAAAGTGCGAGAAGAGAGATAGATATATTCAAACGATACATGGCAGGGGCTATTCAATGATTGAATGATAAAATAAGATAATAGGTAAAGTACAGTTTGTCATAATAGAAAAAACGAGTAAAACTATTTCATACAGTTTTACTCGTTTTTTCTATTAAACCTGATAATCAAATAGTTTCTGTGAAATATTAAAAGACGGAAACTATAAAAAGAAGATTGCTACCAGGCAATGGATTATGAAAAATTAGCTATTCATGGGCATTTTTTTTGCAGTAGAAATCATGGTTTATAAGGTGCCCAATCTATTGATTAGTACGTGTGGGGGATGACTCTAGTGCGCATTAGATGAGACTGTATCTAATGTATGTTTAATTGTATTAACTCACACCATTCACAAGATTTTCACATAATTAATGACTATACTTATTAACAGGATGTTCAAATGAAAATGATTATCAATAGCAATTTAGATACATAAAAGTTACTATCTAATTTAATCTATGGACGTTATCATTTTCGAACTAAATTACATTATAAGGAGTATACGTATGAAAAAAACTATGCTTTTAAAATTAGTAAGTATTTTAGCAATTTTCACTTTAATGTTAGTGGCTTGCTCAGATTCAAGTAAGGAAACTTCGAAAGCTAATAAAGGTGATAGTAGTGATAAGCCAAAAACAGTTGAAATCACTGATGCACATGGAACTGTTAAAGTCCCTGTAAATCCAAAAAATGTAGTTGCTTTAGATAATAGAACTTTTGAAACTTTAGCTGATTGGGGAATTAAATTAGCGGCTGCTCCAAAGGATGTAATGCCTGCAGATTCAGCATATGTAAAAGATGATTCAGTTAAAAATATTGGGAATCACCGCGAACCAAATCTTGAAATTATTGCAGCGGCAAACCCTGAACTTGTAATCGTTGGTCAAAGATTTGCTGGTCATTACGAAGAAATCAAAAAATTAGTGCCAAATGCAGCTGTTATTGATCTTAATGTTGATGTTTCTGAAAAAGCTACTAAGCCTGGCGAAAACTTAGTAAAAGGACTTACAGATTCTACAATTACTTTAGGGAAAATCTTTGATAAAGATAAAGAAGCTAAACAAGTAGTAGCTGATTTTGATAAATCTATTGAAAAAGTAAAATCTGCTTATAATGGAAAAGATAAAGTTATGAGTGTTATTGTTACTGGTGGAAATATTGGTTTTGCTGCTCCACATTCTGGTCGCGTTTGGGGACCGATGTATGAAATTTTCGGTTGGACTCCAGCACTAGAAGTTGCTAATTCTACTGCAGGTCATAAAGGTGATGACGTTTCTGTTGAAGCTATTGCACAAACAAATCCTGATTGGCTTTTCGTATTAGATCGTGATGCTGCAACATCTGATGCTGCTAAGTCAGCTCCTGCTCAAGATGTTATTTCTAAATCACCAGCTCTTCAAAACACAACTGCTGTTTCTAAAAAACAAGTTGTTTATGCACCAGCAGATACTTACACAAATGAATCAATTCAGACTTATATAGAGTTATTTGGAAATATCGCAAAAACTTTAGCTAAGTAGTGTAAAGGAGTACGAAACAGTGTCAAAAAATATGATTTCTAGGGTTGAGAATATTTCTCAACCCCAGTTTTATAATCACAATAAAATATGGACAAAACCTTTTATAATAGCGATTATAGTTGTTACAATTTTAGGGATTATATCACTGTTTACTGGAGTTTATGATATACGTGGACAAGAGGACGGAATGGAGATGTTTTTCATAACTCGTGTTCCGAGAACAGTTGCATTAATGCTTACTGGAGCTGCAATGGCGATGGCAGGGCTTGTAATGCAATTAATTACACAGAATCGTTTTGTTGAACCTACTACAACGGGGACTATTGAATGGTCAGGCTTAGGCCTGCTTTTTGTATATTTATTATTTCCTGCCCCGACGTTAGTTCAAAGAATGACTGGTGCAATCATTTTTTCTTTTATAGGAACTATGATTTTCTTTCTATTTTTAAGAAGAGTTAAACTTCGTTCGTCTTTAATTGTTCCGATTATTGGATTGATGCTTGGAGCAGTTATTTCTGCAGTGTCTACTTTTTTGGGACTCCTTTTTCAAATGACGCAAAGTATTGAAACTTGGTTCGTAGGTTCATTTGCTACCGTTCAGGTGGGAAGATATGAATATTTATGGCTGATTGTTATCGTTACTGTGCTTATTTTTATGTATGCTAATAGATTGACTCTAGCTGGACTAGGAGAAGATGTCGCAACAAGCCTTGGAGTTAATTACAATAGAATTGTTCTTTTTGGGACTGGCCTTATCTCTGTTGCAGTTGGAATTGTTGCAGCTGTTATTGGAAACTTACCTTTCTTGGGATTAATTGTTCCAAACATTGTTTCAATGTTTAGGGGAGATGATCTTAGGAGTAATTTACCTTGGGTATGTGTGATCGGAATGGGGACAATAACTGCCTGTGACATCATTTCTCGAACAATTATAAAGCCTTTTGAAGTACCTGTTTCTTTAATACTTGCAACAGTGGGAGCAGTCGTATTTATTACTATTTTATTGAGAAAAAGAAAACCAAGGAGGCTGCGATGATCACATTAGACTATAGAAATAAAGAAAATGTCGAAATCGATTCTAGCCTTCATAATGAAAGTAGATCAGCTAGCGCTTTTCGTTCTAAGAAGGAAGCAAGACGTTATTGGATTGTACTGATAACATTGATCGCTTTAGGTCTCCTTTCTTCATATGGACTTTTAGTTTATAACAATCCAGTTCCGATAGATTCACCTTCTTTTATCCCAGTTGTTAAGAGAAGGATAATAGCCATTGTTGCGATGATTATTGCTGCAGTTTGCCATAGCTTGTCGACAGTTGCTTTCCAATCTATTACGAACAATAAGATTATTACTCCTTCGCTTTTAGGTTTCGAATCACTTTATTCAGCAATACATACGAGTACAATATTCTTCTTTGGTGCTAGTGCATTAATAAACTTTAATGGAATTGGATCGTTTGTATTCCAAGTTGTTGTTATGGTCTTCATGAGTTTGATACTTTATGGATGGTTACTTTCCGGTAAATACGGGAATTTACAACTTATGCTTTTAGTTGGAATTATTATTGGTACCGGACTAAATTCTGTGTCAACTTTTATGAGAAAGCTACTTGCGCCTTCAGAGTTTGATATTTTACAAGCGAAATTATTTGGTTCTGTTAATCATGCAGATCCTGCATATTTTCCTATTGTAATTCCTATGATCATAATTGTAGCAGTATTAATTTTTGCTCATTCTAAGAATTTGAATGTTTTGTCACTAGGAAAGGATGTTGCTACTTCTTTTGGAGTTAAATATCAACCTAGTGTAATTTATACGCTTGTATTAGTAGCTATTTTGATGTCCATTTCAACAGCTCTAATTGGGCCACTTACTTTCTACGGCTTTTTAGTAGCAACTTTGAGTTATCAGGCGGCGTCAACTTATGATCATAGATATATTTTTCCAATGGCTTTTGCAATAGGATTTTTGATAATGACGAGTGCATACTTTTTAATGTATCATGTATTCCATGCTCAAGGTGTAGTTTCAGTTATTATTGAATTATTTGGTGGAATCATATTCTTAACTATAGTTTTAAGGAAGAGGGCTTTATGATAAAAATTGATAATGTTAAAAAGTTCTATACTGATAAGGTGAAAATAGGACCTTTGGATATTGAAATACCAAAAGCGGGCTTTACTTCTTTAATTGGACCAAATGGCGCTGGAAAGTCAACGACACTATTGATGATTGGAAGACTTTTAGATATGGATGAAGGCCAAATTCAGGTAGCAAATATGGATGTTTCTGAATCCAAATCAAAAGACTTAGCAAAAGTTTTGACCATATTGCGACAAGAGAATCATTTTGTAACTAGGCTTACTGTTAGACAATTAGTTGGATTTGGGCGCTTTCCTTATTCAAAGGGAAGATTAACTAAAGAGGATGAAGCTATTATTTCTAAATATATCGATTTCCTAGATTTAACTAATTTAGAGAATAGATATTTAGATGAGCTTTCTGGTGGTCAAAGACAAAGGGCATATGTAGCGATGGTATTGTGCCAAGAGACTGAATATGTACTTTTGGACGAGCCTCTGAACAACCTTGATGTTGCTCGTTCTGTTCAAATGATGGAGCATTTGAGACGTGCAGCTAATGAATTTGGAAGAACAATTTTGACTGTTATGCATGACATAAATTTTGCAGCCAAATATTCGGATAAAATTTGTGCTATGAAGGATGGACAAATTGCTGCTTTTGGAACAGTAGAAGAGGTTATGGACCCAACAATTTTAACAGATATTTTTGAAACGAAAATTGAAATTATCAAAGGTCCTTATGGGCCAATCGCTGTTTATTAGTTACAAAATGTGAAAAATGAGTATGTCAAAAAAATACTGTAGCTTGTGTAAATCATGCCAGCTACTCTAGTTGAAGTTGCTGTCTGTATTTTATAGGCAGCAGCTTTTTTTATGCGGTTGCCCATGATAACTCTTAATATTTCTGGCTGCTCGTAACAGTCCTGCATGTATTTCATTACTTCCGGTTCTGCGATGCTTCCAACAATAAGCTTGTAAATTACTCATGAAATGCAAAGGAACGCTTTGTGTTTTCAAGTATTTACCAAACGAAAAATTTATCTCTGTATAACTTTTTATAAGAATTCAGCTTGTTTTTTTTGTATGTAATATTGCATATAAGAGTGTATTGATAAAAGTGTAAGGGGTCACTATAATGAGGGCATAAAGATAAATCACATTTTCGTAGCAATAAAAAAGGAGGAAATAATATGGAAATCGCAATGGCAGTTTTGAAATTTGTAGGTGGCGTAATCCCGTTAATTCAAGAACTTTTGAAAGCATTTATGTAGGTTTATTAGTTAGCTATCATTTATCAATCATTATCATATCTTACTAAAAAAAGAACGGGGTGATTTTTCTGAATATTAAGAAAAACACTAAAAGAAGAAAGTTCCTTGCGTGTTTATTAGTTAGTCTATGCACTATTAATTATTCATCTATTTCCTTCGCAGAAACACAAGTAGGTAATGCAACTGATGTAACCCAAAATGCTAGTGGCATTGATACTGGTATAGCAAGCCTTAAATATAATAATCAAGAGGTTTTAGCTGTAAATGGTGATAAGGTAGAGAGTTTTGTTCCGAAAGAAAGTATCAATTCAAATGGTAAATTTGTAGTAGTGGAACGCGAGAAAAAATCACTTACAACTTCACCAGTCGATATTTCGATTATTGATTCTGTGGTGAATCGTACGTATCCAGGAGCGGTACAACTTGCAAATAAAGCTTTTGCAGACAATCAACCGAGTTTATTAGTGGCTAAGAGAAAGCCTTTAAATATTAGTATAGACTTACCTGGCATGAGAAAAGAAAATACAATTACTGTCCAAAATCCGACATATGGTAATGTGGCTGGAGCAGTGGATGATTTAGTATCTACTTGGAATGAAAAGTATTCTAAAACACATACGTTACCTGCAAGAATGCAGTATACAGAATCTATGGTTTATAGTAAATCACAAATCGCAAGTGCCCTTAACGTTAACGCTAAATATCTCGATAACAGTCTAAACATCGATTTTAATGCGGTTGCAAATGGAGAGAAGAAAGTGATGGTAGCGGCATATAAGCAAATATTTTATACCGTAAGTGCTGAACTACCTAACAATCCATCCGATCTTTTTGATAATAGTGTTACTTTTGGTGAGTTAACTCGTAAAGGTGTAAGTAATTCGGCTCCACCTGTTATGGTTTCAAATGTAGCTTATGGTAGAACTGTTTATGTAAAATTAGAAACAACATCTAAGAGTAAAGATGTACAAGCTGCTTTTAAAGCTTTACTTAAGAATAACAGCGTCGAAACGAGTGGACAGTATAAAGATATTTTTGAAGAAAGTACTTTTACTGCTGTAGTATTAGGCGGAGATGCGAAAGAGCATAACAAGGTTGTTACTAAAGATTTCAATGAAATCCGAAATATCATTAAAGATAATGCTGAATTAAGTCTTAAAAATCCAGCATACCCAATTTCATATACAAGTACTTTTTTAAAAGATAATGCAACTGCTGCTGTTCATAACAATACAGATTATATCGAGACGACAACTACAGAATATTCAAGTGCTAAAATGACACTGGATCATTACGGTGCTTACGTTGCGCAATTTGATGTATCTTGGGATGAATTCACATTTGATCAAAATGGTAAAGAAGTACTAACACATAAAACATGGGATGGTAGCGGCAAAGACAAAACGGCTCATTACTCTACAGTTATCCCTCTTCCACCAAATTCAAAAAATATAAAAATCGTAGCAAGAGAATGTACTGGTCTTGCATGGGAATGGTGGAGAACAATTATTAATGAACAAAATGTTCCATTAACAAATGAAATAAAAGTTTCAATTGGAGGAACAACATTATACCCAACTGCTAGTATTAGTCATTAAGTATAAAAAGGCGCCCTGTAAGCAGGGCGCTTTTTTACTTAGTCACAAATTTTACTCTTTCCAAAACTGTTCCAATAGAATGACAAGCATGATACCCACAAGTAATCCATTACTTAAAACATATTGTAAGGAAGAAGGAATTCCGCTAAATGCACTTTCTGGAAGAAACATTATTCCCAAACTGATTAATAATGAAATTCCTAATATAGTTAATCGGCGTTGATTTAATTCTTCACGTAAAATGGATTGAAATGAAATGCCTATTACTTGGACAAATGTTGCTAAAAGTGCGGCATTAGCAATAGGACCTGGTAGCAAGGATATAAAGTTTACAATTGAAGGAATAAAAGAAATTCCTGCTAATATAAGACTTGCTATAAGGAACGACTTCACTTTTCTTTGTCCTGTTAGTTGAATAAATCCTGCTGATGCAGGTAATGGTACAATTCCAATTGTAGAAAACAACGACGAGATAATATGCGATATACCTCCGGCCCACACGCCGCGGTTCAGTATTTGCTTTTCATTTTCTTTAGATAACGGAGCCACTTGTTTTACAGCCGAAATAGCAGCGATTGTATTTGCAACTAAAAGAAATGTAAATAAAGTTGCAGTTAGAGCCATTCCGATATCTAATCTAGGTGTGCCCCAAGAAAATAGCTCTGGTAACTTAACTAACGGTGTGTGTGAAGGCATATGAGATGATTTTCCTAATACAGCATACAAAAGCCAACCACATGAAATTCCAAGTAACACAGCGTAACTTTTCATCCATCCGTTCCCTTTAATTGATAAGAAAGTAATAAGGGCAAAAACAAAGAGCGCAATAGCAGCCGTTGTATAATCAGGATGAGTTACAGCTCCTTGTAATCCCATCATTCCTTTTAGTAACACACCACTAAGCTGAAGAGATAATATTAAAAGAAAAGTTCCTGTAACCAAGGGTGTAAATAAACGTAGAATTCGATGAACAAGCCCTGTTATACCAAGGAGGAAGAGTAATATACCTGCAATAATTAATCCACCTTCTAAAAGTTGTAATACATCCTTTGCACTTTGTCCCTGATGCATAGCGACTTGTCCCAATATGACAAATATACTTACCCATGAGCCGGCTGGCCCATCCGCTATGGGATAGCGATGCCCAAACCATGCTTGTATAAATGAACTTACTCCTACAACTAAAAAAGTTCGTTGCATTAATGTTGAGATATCTTCTATTGATAAATGGAATATGCTACCAATAATGATAGGCAATGCAATTGCATTTGCTAATAAAAACACAAACCACTGTAGAATACTAAAGCTCGTATCGACGTATTTTTTATTCATATTATTCTCCCTCGTATAAAAAGAATCTCATAATAAAAATCCATCCTTTCTACACAGCTAGATTAAAAAGGATGGATTTTGTAAATCTATAAAATCACTTTAATTATATAAATAGATTTTTAATTAATTACCATGTCCGGAACGGTAAGAATTTCCCGTTAAGTGTAATCACGATACGAGGGTCGCCACCTTTTGGATCTTCTTGTGTGTCCACACCTAGATTGAAGTTAATTGCACTCATTACACCTTCGCCAGCTTTTTCTAGAATTAATTCTCTAAGAGTTGGTGCGTATTGTAACATCATTTCATATAATCGATATAAGATTGGGTCAGTAGGAGGTATTTGCATTACTTGACCTCTAAGTGGAACTACTGTTAATGCTTGAACTACTTCTTCATCTAATTCTAATAGTTTACCGATTTTTTCTGCTTCTGGACGTGTCATTGTAGCTTGTCCTAATAACGCTGTTACAACCCAAGTCTCAGAGTTTTCACTTACTTTTGAAATTTCTTCCCATGTTAAACCTTTTGCAATTTTTGCTTCCATAATTTTTTGCGTAGCTTCTTGTCTATTCATATCTAATAACTTCCCTTCATTTAAGTAATAATTAATTTTTCATACCATTTAATGCTTTATATCCATCAACTATTAAATCTAATTTACCTGTGTGAGGATCAATAACTAAACCATGTACAGGAACATCTTTTGGAATAAGTGGATGATTTCTTACTAAATCAACATTAGCTTGAGTTGAACCGTTGACATCATCGAATCCAAATAACCATTTTTCAAGGTCAACACCAGCATATTCAATCGCTGATAAAATTTCTGGTGAAGCTACTCCACGATCTAATATTTTTTGAAGTGTTCCTTTCGGATTAGTTTGGCTCGCACCACATCTTTGGTGTCCGATAAGGAAGATTTCATCTGCATTTAGATCATATACTGATGCGACAACACTTTGCATAACACTATCGAAAGCAGAAGCAATTTTACCACCTGCATTTCTGATAACTTTTGCATCACCATCGTGTATATCTAAAGCTTTTGGAAGTAGCTCAATTAAACGAGCGTCCATGCAAGAAACAACAACCATACGTTTTTTAGGCATTTTTGTCGCTTCATGAGGAGCGTATTCTTTATTTTCTACAAATTGTTCATTGAACGATAAAATCTCTTGTAATAACATATTTGTAACCTCCTTTAAATCTAGATGTATTTTTTTGTTGCGTCCTCTGTGTTATAAGTAAATATAACTGATAAACAATGTGATGTAAGAGGATAAACTAAGTATAGTGAATTGTATCGACAAGCAGAATAAGTTGGCGAAACACTTTCTGGCTTTCTACTTTCACGATGAAAGGATTGGTTTATATCATTGATCAAACAGATTTTGAGATACTGAAATTATTAGGAGAAAACTCAAGAATACAATGGAAAGAACTTGGTCAAAAAATACATATGACGGGGCAGGCTGTAGGAAATCGAATTCGAAGATTAGAGGATTTAGGGATTATTGAACAATATACAATCGCAATAAACCGAATCAAATTAGGACAAGTAGTGACTGCATTTGTTACTTTATTCGTAACAACAGCTAATCATCAAGAGTTTATGAATTTCTTTCAAAAAGAAGAAGGGATTTCTGAAGTAGACCGTATAAGTGGTGAGGGATGTTATTTATTAAAAACACATTTTGCTTCTAATGAAGAATTGGATAACTTTCTGGGGCGACTATTAAAGTATGGGAATTATCGTGTTAACTTATCAATAGGAAAGTTAAAATAAGATTTCTTTTTTTTGAGGGTTATAGTAACCTTATTTGCTGTTTTGTGGAATTCACGGCAAACTTATAAGTAGATTGACATTGTAGGATAAAAACCATAACTTTGCTGGAGGGGCGGGGGTATGGTTTTTTGTTTGTAGATTTTCAAGTTAGAACTAAAAGTTTGAAGGATACGTCGATGAGGTATGTAATGTTAACTTAATGATCCATCTGATCATATGTTTACTTAGATGAATCATTAAGTAACAAAAAGTCTCGGTATTTTCATGCATTGTTATCTGTGTTTAGTGATAGCTTTTGTTGTTCTTTTAATTTTTCAGGTGTCACATCGTTTCCTAAAGGGTCTAATATTTTTAATCCTGTAACAGTGGTGTTGATTTGACCTCGAATAATTTGAAGGTACTCCTCACGTAATGCTTTACGCTCATGTAATTCTGTTTTTGTTAAACCGTCTTCTTTTTGTTTTTTAGCTAGTTCATTGATTCGATTTAAAACTTCAAGCATTGTTTTCCCGCCTTTCTTTTTATAGAAGCTCTTTTGCAAGTAGTCCATAAGATTGTAGCTTTGCGTCATGATTATGACTGATTGTCCCAATCATAGCTTCGTTAACTCCGAATTTTTCTTCATGTTCGCGAAGTGTATTTGCAACTTCTTTAGCACTTCCAACAAGGAATTTTTTACGATTGTTCTGTATATGCATTTTGTCCATTTCAGTGTAATTGTAATTTATTGCTTCTTCAGGAGAAGGTACGTGGAAGTACTTACCTTTATCTAAAAATAATAGAGATAAATCTAAAGAAGCTGCATGATATTCTGCTTCTTCAGCAGTTTCTGCTGCTAGTGCAAAATACCCAATGTTTATTTTAGGCTTAACCATAAACTCAGAAGGGACGAAATTTTTACGATAAGATTCTAACATTTCACTAGATAACTCCCCACTAATAAACTGAGCATAGGAATAACCAATACCGAATCTTCCTGCCTGTGCAGCGCTACTACCACTAGAACCTAATAGCCAAACTTCAGGTAATGGGGCACCTAATGGAGAAGCAAGTGTGCGATTGTATAAATGATCTGCAGGCATTGTTTCTGTCATAAACATCATCGTATCCATTAATTTATCGTACAGATTCAGCATATTTGGATGTTTTCCTTCATGTAATGCAAGTGTAGAAAATTGATTGCCACCTGGCGCTCGACCTACACCGAAATCAATTCTATCTGGATATAAAGATGTTAATGTTTTAAATACTTCTGCCATCTTTAATGGTGAATGGTGCATTAACATCATTCCACCAGAACCAACGCGAATTTGCTCTGTTACAGATGCGATATGAGAGATCATAATTTCTGGTGAAGCACTAGCAAAATTGGCTGAACCATGATGCTCAGAATACCATAGTCTGTGATAGCCTAGTTTATCTACTAACTGTGCTAATTCAATCGTATTTTTAAAAGTTTCTTGAGTAGTTACCCCGTTTGAAACTGGAGTTTGATCTAAAACACTTAATTTCATAAGAAAACCTCTTTTCTTCTTAGTAGTGTTTATCGTACTTTCATTCCAAAAGTACGATAAACACGGTGATTAAAACTCGCCATTCCAAGACGTTACTTCATCTACAGTTAATCGAACTGATGGGAATCCTGGCTCTTTTGCTTTGCCTAATGCAATCATTAAGACGTCAGTTAAGTTTCCTTGAACGTTAAATGCTTTGCGGAATTCTTCAACGTTATAGCCAAGCATTGGGACTGTATCGTATCCTCTCGCTTTTGCAGCAAGCATAAATTGCATAGCTAGCAAACCACCGTCAAGCATTTGCCATTCTCTTTTTCCTTGTTCGCTTACAGGTGCATAAAACTCACGAATACTGTTGTTCAGTCTGTTTTTAATTTCTTCTGTCATGAATCCAGCAGCTACTGCACGTTCATTCACTTTATTGATATGTTCGAATTCATGGGCATTATTTTCGCTTAAAATTACGATCATAGCGGATGCTTCTAGCACTTGTGGTTGATTTAAAGCAACTGGATGAAGTTTCTCTTTTAAGTCTTGATCTGTAATTACCATGAAACGCCATGGGTTTAAGTTGGAACTACTTGGTGCTAGCATTGCTTCTTCTAAAAGTTCTTTAATTTCTTCATCAGAGATTGTAACTGAAGGATCATAAGAGCGAACGGAACGGCGCTCACGAATCACATCATAAAAATTTGCAGTACGATTTTCTTTTTTCATTTTAAAATACCTCCACTAATTTAATGCTCTGTTATAAGTTGCTTACATGCATCATTATGGTATAGTACAGATATTATGAAAAGTACGCACTTTTCCGTGATATAGACACCATCTCGTGACATAGGCACGAGAAAGTGCCTATCAAAATACAGAAGGAGTTCAATATGAAAAAAGAGTATAACAATAGAATTGAAGTCGTTTTGGATGTGATCGGAGGTAAGTGGAAATCCCACATTTTATATCATTTAACAAGCGGACCGACAAGAACGGGTGAGTTAAAACGATCGGTAACTGGTATTACACAAAAAATGCTTACTGAGCAATTGAAAGAGCTTGAAAAAGATGGGCTTGTGTCTAGAAAAGTATATAATCAAGTACCACCGAAAGTTGAGTATTCTCTTACAGAACAGGGAGAATCATTAAAAAAGGGTTTGAAGGTGCTTTGCGATTGGGGAAGCGATTATATTAAGCATAAATATCCGAATGGTGAAGTAATCGTGAAAGAGGACGATCATATATGATTTAACATTTCTGTAAGTATAATTTTGCTATAATGAATAAGTACTTACACGAAGGGGAGCTAAAAGAGGAAATGAAGTCATTTAATATCGATCATTATATAGCTAGCGTTTTACAGTGGATATTAAATATAGCGTTAATCATATTATCCATTGTTTTATCAATCTTTTTAATTAACGAGACGATTACTTTTGTTCAATACATATTTTCAGCGAAGAAATACACACCGTATAAGTTAGTTGAAAGCATCATTGTCTACTTCTTATACTTCGAGTTTATCGCATTAATTATTAAGTATTTTAAATCTAATTATCATTTTCCGTTACGGTATTTTATTTATATCGGGATTACGGCTTTAATTCGATTAATTATCGTGTCTCACGATGAACCGATGGAGACGTTGTTATATGCAGGGTCTATTCTTGTTTTAGTCATTTCTTTATACATATCAAATATGAGGGATTTGAGAAAAGAGTAGTGCAGACATAAGTTTGCACTACTTTTTGTACCTTGACCTTCAAGTTACTTGAAGGTTTACAATGTAATTAGGACGTTTGAAATCGAAAAAAATTGAGAAATTAAGTGAAGAGGTTATTTTACTTGGAGGTTATAGAAATGAGTCAGGAATTAAAGTTACGTCCTTTAGAACGGGAAGATTTAAAGTTCGTGCACGAACTTAATAATAACGCACATATTATGTCTTATTGGTTTGAAGAGCCGTATGAGGCTTTTGTAGAACTACAGGATTTATATGATAAACATATCCACGATCAAAGTGAACGCCGTTTTATCCTGGAGAAAGATAATGAGATGGTTGGATTAGTTGAGTTAGTGGAAATTGATTATATTCATCGAAGAACTGAATTCCAGATTATTATTGATCCGAATTATCAAGGACATGGTTATGCAGCGGAAGCGACGCGTTTAGCGATGGATTACGCTTTTTCTGTATTAAATATGCATAAACTCTATTTAGTTGTTGATAAAGAGAATGAAAAGGCTGTACATGTTTATAAAAAGGTTGGATTTATGGTAGAAGGAGAACTTCTCGACGAGTTTTTCGTTGATGGAAACTACCATAATGCGATAAGAATGTGCATGTTCCAGAAGGAATATTTTAGAACGAAATAATGGAGTGAAAAGGCTATAGACGATCATTGTCTATAGCCTTTTTTTATTGTGTTTAACAACAACTTTTTATTGTAAAACAATAAAAAGTTGTTGACTTAAAATGTTAGTGGGCTTATTATGATGGTATTGAGAATAGTAAAAAGGAATGCAGATAAATTAATTGTGAAATCAAAGGAGAATATATTATGAAAAAATATTTATTAGCTTCTAGTCCAATATTTTTAGGAGTGTTATGCATCATTATGTTTAATGTAATTGGTTCGGAAGTAAAACCAGACGGAACTTTAGTGGAGCCATTTTACTTAATTCCGTTAGCATATTTATTTACCTTCACTGGAATTGTTGCAATTTTGTTTGTGGCCCTTTTCTCGGTGCTTCGAAAAAAGACAGCGTAATAAAACACTTGCCATGAAATAGAAACATACGATAGGGAAGAAAAATAAAAAGTGAGCTGAATCATGGTGAATCATTATTGTTATCCTGAAAGACAAGTAGGATCGGCTATTACTTTGGCAGGAGCAAAGAAGTTAGGTGGGAGTCGGACTGCCTGTAAACGCCCGATTGGTGAAGGCTAATAATCAGTGGGTAAGAACAAAACCCCGACTGATTAAAGTTTCACTTTATTTTCCATTCCATATGGCGGGACATACTTCTTATGAAAGAAAGCGACTCAATAGAGTCGCTTTTTTATATTCCACCGAGCTTCATTCCAAGGAATGCGAATAGGATACCAATTATGTAAGTAGTACTTAAATATAAAAGGAATGTGTAAATTTTTTTGCGATTGAGAAGCTGAATGGACTCTAATTTAAGTGTCGAAAATGTGGTGAATGCGCCCATAAATCCAGTTCCTAATAATAATTTCCATTCTGTAGAGACTCCGTTGCCAATTATATACCCGAGTAAAAATGCTCCTGTTATATTAATAAGGAATGTAGCAATTGGAAAGGGTGTTTTATTTCTTTTTTTAAACCAATTGCTAATTGCAAATCGTGTAATCGCACCGAAAAATCCTCCAGTTGCTACTAATAAGGCTTCCATCATAAGTGATCACCTTCCGTAAGTGATTTCTTAATTAAGAAATCACCTAGTGTATAGCCAAGTCCAGACATAATGAGACCGCCAAGTATGCTACATGATACATATAAGAAAGCCGTGCTCCATTCAGAATGATTGATTAATTGCACAGTTTCTACACTAAATGTTGAAAACGTCGTAAAGGAACCGATGAATCCAGTCCCGATGCCTGTGATAACCTCTGAAGGTAAGATGTTTAGCCGGGCGATATACGTAGTTAGCCATGCTAATAAGAAGCAGCCGGCTAAGTTAATGAGTAATGTAGCTAATGGAAAAGAATGATGCCAAAATGTATGAATAGTAAGACCTAAATAATAGCGGGAAAGGGCTCCTAATATGCCGGCGATGCCAACGATAATATAAATCAATTTTCTCACCTCTTTAAATAGCTTGCTCAAAAAAATAGACTCCTACCAGTAGTTATACTGGTAGGAGTCATTAGCTAAGCAGCGGTTATGGCGAACTCCATCGCCTATGATTATTACATATAGTGTACTAAACATTGCGTTTAATTTCCAGTGGAGAAGTTAGTGCATTTTGTATTTATATAATAGTTTAAGATAAGGAATACTTACTTATAAACTAAATATAGTGATATAAGGTTTTCGGTGTGATAAAATATTTCGTATGTCTGTCACTTTTTTATTTAACTGAAAATAAAGAAAAGTAAAATCGTATGTTTTAGAAAAGGAGTCGTTTGTTTGAAAAAGTTATTAAAAATAGTACTTATATGTATTTTAGTAGGTGTGGGAGTTGTAGGTGGGTTTTTAGCTTATATGACACTTACAAAAGAACAGCCGGCTGATGTTATAAGCTTGAAGGTGGAAAACAATAAGGAGCGCGTAATTGCGCATGAAAATGAATTTAAAGTTACAACATTTAATATTGGATATGCTGGACTAGATAAGGATCAAGACTTCTTTATGGATGGGGGAAAAGGGTCTGGTTCAAGTAGTAAAGAACAAACGGAAACTAACTTAAAGAATATGCTTTCGTTTTTACAAAATGAGAATAGTGATTTTGCGCTATTACAAGAAGTAGATATAAAATCAATGCGATCATTTGATGTAAATGGGCATGAATTTTTGAAAAAAGGACTGCCTGATTATACTTCTTCGTTCGGAAAGAACTATGATACAAAATGGGTTCCTGTACCAATCACAAGTCCAATGGGATATGCTGAAGCTGGATTAAGTACATTTTCTAAATATACGGTTCAAACAGCGAAGAGATTTCAGCTTCCTGGAATGGAGCCGTGGCCAAAGCGTTTATTTGATTTAGACCGAGCGATTGTTGAACATAAAATTCCTGTTAATAATGGGAAATTTGTTAGACTCGTAAATTTACATTTGTCTGCTTATGATGAAGGCGGAAAAATTAGAAAGCAGCAAGTGGAGTATTTAAAAGAATATATGAACAAGCATTATAAAAATGGTGATTATGTAATAATGGGCGGAGACTGGAATCAATTAATTTCTAACGCTCAGTTAAGTGATCCGAAGTTCGTGAAAGAGCGTCCTGAGTGGTTAGTAGAGTTACCAAAGGACTTTACTGATGGTGGCTTTAAGTGGGCTGTAGATCCGTCTGTTATGACTGTGAGAGATGATGTGAAGAAATATGTGGAAGGTGAAAATTTCGTCACGATTATTGATGGCTTTATCGTTTCACCGAATGTTGAAATTGTAAATGTACAAGGGAAAGATTTGAAGTTTGAAAATAGCGATCATAACCCAGTGAGTGCGGTATTCAAGCTGAAGTAATCGATACGTATGAGTAGAAGGTGGGGCTTCATATATGGAGTGGTTAAAGAGAACTTGTTTTTCTAACCTTGAGAAAGAATCACAGAAAAATCATTTATTGCTATTTATCACGATGTGTAGTTTCTTCCTTGGGATAATAGCGATTGGGTATTACGGATATATTTTTACAGAGAGAGCAATAGCATTTTTGATGTTTGGTATTTCTATCGTAGTATTTGGAACGCTGCTTACTTTTATAGAAAGTATGGAAGCAATGTATAAATACATCATGACATGTATGCTACTTATTATGTCTTTCATTATGGTACAAGCATTTAATGAAAGCCCAGCTGTATTTCAAATGGTCTATTTTACATTAGCGGTTTCACTTATTTATTTGAGTGAACGTCTTATTTTAATTCTTGGCGGGGTAGCAGTTGTTGTTACATTTATACTTTGTAGTTATTGGCCAAATCAATTTTTTGCGTATACAGCGTCATCTGAAGCTGCAAATTTCGCAAGCTTGTTAGCGATTGTAACGATCGCTATGTGGGGTGTCACAAAGATTGGTTCTAATCTTTTGGCTCGTTTAAGGGATGAGAAGCAAGCGGTGATGAAGAAAGCTCAGGAGTTAGAAGAAACGCAAAGGCTTATTGAGGAAACTGTTGTGAAGTTAGATAGTAATTTCAATCATTTAAGACAAAATATGAATACATCGATGGAGTCAATGAGTGAAATTAACTTTGCTTTTGAAGAAGTAGCAGTGGGAACTCAATCGCAATCAGAGATGATGTCACGTTCAGTAGAAGTATTGAATGATATGGAGGGAAATATTGACCAAATCATCTCTCAAGTAAGAAATGCGTCGATGCGTGTTGATAAAAGTTTGGAAATCTCAAAGGGTAGTGTAAATACTTTAAGAAATTTTGAAGCTAACATGAGAAGTTTAAATGATGTTGTTTCACAATCAGGAACGATATTTAGAGAATTGATGACACAATCGAAACAAATTAATGAAATTGTAGATGTAATCACGAATATTTCAAGTCAGACGAGTTTGCTAGCTTTAAATGCAAATATTGAAGCTGCAAGGGCAGGCGAGCATGGAAAAGGTTTTGCTATTGTAGCGAATGAAGTATTAAAGCTTGCTGAAGAATCGAATCGTTCTGCGGGGAGAATTCAAGGGATTTTGAAGGAGTTTAGTAATCAAGCAAGTAAAGTAGAAGTGCAGGTAGAGAAGTCAGAAAGAGTACAAGAAGAATGTAACGAAATGTTAGCAAGTGTTTTGACGAATGTAACGGATTTAGGGAAGTTTATTGATGCGATTAATGATGTAATGAGGGAGATTGTTGGTCATCAAGAAAGTTTCCAAGCTAAAACGACGAATATCGTAAAGGACGTTACACATGCTTCTAACGTAATTCAACAAACTTCTGCAGCTACGGAAGAAGTGTTAGCGAGTGTTGAAGAAGAAAAGCATCGAAATGATACATCGGTGAAGACGTTACATACTGTTAGCGAGCAAGTGAAGTTGCTAGAAGATATTTTAGAAAAGTAATATCTCTTAAAAGGGTACACCATGTGTGCTCTTTTTTCATTTAAATGAATACTTGATAGTAATTTAATTGCTTTTCTGCGCGTTTTCTGCCAAGCTTAAGGAGATAAACTGAGACTTTAATTAGTGGGGCTATACGCTACTGATTATTAGTTGAACCCCGCAAATAGCGGAATAAAATACTTCAAAGAAAGAATTATATAGGTGACGCATATGATCGAAGTTAAGACTTCTGAACTTAGTGATGGAGAATTTAATAGAGGGGTATTTGCAACTCGTGATATTAAAAAGGGTGAGTTGATACACTCAGCACCAGTTATCTCTTATCCGAATGAACAGCATGAACACATTGAGAAAACGTTACTTGCTGACTACGCATTTGAGTATGGGGTAAATCATACGGCATTCCTGTTAGGATACGGCATGTTATTTAATCATGCATATAATCCGAATGCAACGTATGATATTGTCTTCGAGAATCATACGTTTAACTTCTTTGCTTACAAAGATATAAAAGCGGGAGAAGAGATTCTAATCAATTATAATGGTGAAGTTGATGACGATGAGCTATTATGGTTTGATAAGGAAAAAGAAGAGAACGAAAAATAAGTTAAAAAGTATAGAAAGGGCACATTCTGTGGGATGTGCTCTTTTTTATTGATGAAAATAAAGTAAAGATTACAAAAAAATACCACTTTTCTTTCGTATGGTATAGTAAGATATTGAAGGGTATTACTTTGAAAAGCCTATATATTTTACAAATTGTTGTCTATATGGTTACATGTCAAGTTTAGTAGCCCATTTGGGTTGCTTTATTATGCGATATATATTTTAATATGAGTGGAACCTCTTATAATTTAAGAGGTTTATAGGTGTGCTTTATGTACACTGTATTCACCACGTTAGCTGTTGTTTTGTAATGCATTTTTATGTGGGGATATTATGGACCCGTATATAGCGGGATAAAAAGATTATAGAAATAGAGGAATCGTAAAATGAATATGCACGAGGTTTATAAATATTTAAGTACAGTATTGCCTGAAGGTCATGTGAAGCAAGATGAAATGTTAAAGAATCATACGCATATTAAAGTGGGCGGGAAAGCGGATGTGTTCGTTTCTCCTACGAATTATGATGAAATTCAAGAAGTTATAAAGTATGCGAATCAATACAATATTCCAGTTACGTTTTTAGGAAACGGCTCTAATGTTATTATTAAAGACGGTGGTCTGCGCGGGATTACAGTAAGTTTAATTCATATTACAAATGTTACTGTAACAGGGACAGCGATTGTTGCGGGGTGTGGTGCAGCAATTATTGATGTGTCACGAATTGCATTAGATCACTGTTTAACAGGACTTGAGTTTGCTTGTGGTATACCAGGTTCAGTTGGCGGAGCGTTATATATGAATGCTGGTGCATATGGCGGTGAGGTTGCATATGTGCTAACAGAGGCTGTCGTAATGACAGGTGATGGAGAGCTACGTACTTTAACGAAAGATGCATTTGAATTTGGATATCGTAAGAGTGTATTTGCGAACAATCATTACATTATTCTTGAAGCGAGGTTTGAACTTGAAGAAGGTGTGCGTGAAGAGATTAAGGAAAAGATGGATGATTTAACGTATAAACGTGAATCAAAACAACCTTTAGAGTATCCTTCATGTGGCAGTGTATTTAAGCGTCCACCAAATAATTTTGCGGGTAAGCTTATTCAAGAATCAGGACTGCAAGGTAAGCGAATTGGCGGAGTTGAAGTTTCTTTAAAACACGCTGGATTTATGGTGAATGTTGATAACGGAACTGCACAAGATTATATCGATTTAATTCATTTCGTACAAACAACTGTTGAAGAAAAATTCGGTGTGAAATTAGAGAGAGAAGTAAGGATTATTGGAGAAGATCTACAGTAATCTTTGAATAAAAAACGTATAAAAGTATGAATTATTTCGAAATAACATTTGGGTATTGTTGACAATTTGATTTGGATTCAATATAATGGCTAATAATTTAACAAATAAAATATACGTTGAAAGAGCCCAGTAGCAGTTTGTCACTGTTATTAAAGAGAGCTAGGGGTTGCTGGAACCTAGCACAAACAAACTTGTGAATTACACTCTGGAGTATCTTAGGTAACGCTAAGCGGACTAGCAATCGATATTATTGCTAAGAGTGGTATGAATAGCTATGCTATTTATGCAAACTGGGTGGTAACACGGTGAATAATCGTCCCTATGTCTATTGTAGACATAGGGGCTTTTTTGTTTTCAAAAAAATAAAGGGGATGACAAAAGATGAATATTATTGATGAATTAGAATGGCGCGGTGCTGTGAATCAGCAGACTGATGAAGAAGGTTTACGTGAGTTAGTAGAAGAGAAAAAGATTTCACTATACTGCGGAGTTGATCCGACTGGTGATAGTATGCATATCGGACATTTGATTCCGTTCATGATGATGAAAAGATTTCAATTAGCTGGCCATCATCCGGTTATTTTAATTGGCGGGGCAACAGGAACAATTGGTGATCCAAGTGGACGTCAATCAGAGCGTCAACTGCAAACTTTAGAAGTGGTGCAGCATAATGTAGATGCGTTAACAGCGCAAATGAAAAAGCTATTTGACTTTGGCGGGAATAGCGAAGTGAAGATGGTAAATAACTATGACTGGACACATAAAATAAACATTATCGAGTTTTTACGTGATTACGGAAAAAACTTTAGCATAAATAGCATGTTAGCGAAAGATATTGTCGCAAGTCGTTTAGATACAGGGATTTCTTTCACAGAATTCACGTACCAAATCTTGCAAGCGATGGATTTTCATCATTTATACACAAAAGAAGATGTTCAATTGCAAATTGGTGGTAGTGATCAATGGGGAAATATTACGAGTGGTTTAGATTTAATTCGTAAGTTAGAAGGTCATGAAGCGAGAGTATTCGGATTAACGATTCCATTATTATTAAAATCAGATGGTACGAAGTTTGGTAAATCAGCAGGTGGTGCTATTTGGCTTGATCCGGAAAAGACAACACCGTTTGAATTTTACCAGTTCTGGGTGAATACAGATGACCGTGATGTAATTAAATACTTGAAATACTTTACGTTCTTAACGAAAGAGCGAATTGATGAATTAGCAGCGAAGGTAGAAACAGAGCCTCATAAACGTGAAGCACAAAAAGTATTAGCGGAAGAAATGACGAAATTCGTTCATGGAGAAGAAGCATTTTTACAGGCAGTGAAAATTACAGCAGCGTTATTTAGCGGAGATATTAAGTCGTTAACAGCTGATGAAATTGAACAAGGCTTTAAAGAGATGCCGACATTCCAATCTTCAAAAGAGACGAAAAATATCGTAGAGTGGCTAGTTGATTTAGGAATGGAACCTTCTAGACGTCAAGCGCGTGAAGATATTAATAATGGGGCTATATCTATGAATGGTGAAAAAGTAACGGATGTCAGTAGGGATGTTACTGTAGAAAATTCATTTGATGGACGATTCATCATTATTCGTAAAGGGAAGAAGAACTACAGCTTAGTGGAATTAGGAGAATAGTTCTTGTGAAAGAGCGGAAGTAGGGAAGATATCTACTTCCGCTCTTTTCATATACACAATTTCGACATAAAAAAGTCAGTATATTTTGATAATTAAAGAGGTTATATTATTCTTTTGTCGAATAAATAAGTTAGAGAAAATTACGGATAAAGTGAAACTTTAATCAGTGGGGGATTTTGTTCATCCCCACTGATTATCAGCCCGCAAATAGCGGGATAAAAATAGCCCGAACCATGCAGGGCATGATTCGGGCTTATATTCAGATTAGTATGCTAAGCTGAATAGACCTTTAATGTGTGATAAGTAACGAACGTTACTTGCTTCTTTCATTAATGATGCTGGTAAACCTTTAAGCGGAGTATTGCTTGCTCCGATTGTAGCAACAGCATCTTTACGTCCTAGACTAGCAAGTGTTCCAGAGTTGATAGGTGCGAACTCTTCGAATGCTTTGCCTTCTAGTGCTGCGTATAAGTTGTATCCAATTAACTCACCCATTTGCCAAGCGATTTGTGCAGTTGGTGGGTATGGACGACCGTCTGGAGAGAAGACAACAGCGCTGTCTCCAGCAACGAATACGTCTTTGTGAGAAGTAGATTGTAGATGTGCATCAACAGTTGCACGACCGCGGTTTACTTCAAGACCTGATTCACCAATTAATGGGTTACCTTGTACGCCGCCTGTCCAAACGAATGTGTTAGCAACGATTTTTTGACCGTCTTTTAAGTCGATTTCATTACCAGCAACGTTTGTTACAGGAAGACCTGTTAAGAATGTAACACCGCGTGCTTCTAAGCTAGCAGTTGCACGTTCGATTAAGTGGTCTGGTAATACTGGAAGGATTTTTGGACCTGCTTCAACAAGAAGAAGTTTAACTTCTTTTGGATTTACGCCGTGGCTTTTTGCAAGTTTAGGCATAATGTCAGCAAGCTCACCAACTAGCTCAACGCCAGTTAATCCGCCACCACCGATTACGATTGTAGCATCAGCTTCGTTTTTCGTTTTAGCGTATTCACGAATACGGTCTTCAACGTGTTTGTAGATTTTGTTTGCATCAGCAGCAGATTTTAATACCATGCTGTTTTCTTCTAGTCCTGGAATACCGAAGTAAGCAGTTTTACTTCCTAAAGCAACTACAAGTGCATCGTAAGATAAAGTAGTGCCACCAGCTAGTTTGATTTCTTTGCTATCAACTGAGAATGACTCAACTGTTGCAATTTTAAGATCGATGTCTTTACCTTTGAAAAGCTTTGTAAGTGGCATTGCAATTGCTTGCTCAGCAACGTTACCAGCTGCAAGGCGGTGTAGTTCAGTGATGATTTGGTGCGTTGGGTATTGGTTAATCACTGTAACTTGTGCTTCTGATTTGCTGTAGTATTTACGTACGTTTAAAGCGGCAAGAAGACCGCCATAACCAGCGCCTAAGATGACAATTTGTTTTGACATAGTATGTTATCCCCCGTCTTTACTAATTGTTGTTATAAGTTAAATTATTTATTGTTACGTTCTGCACTAATTTGAAGGTATGCGTTCACAAAGCGGAACATTTTTTGTGCTTGTGGGTCTTTTAGTAATTTTAATAGACCGAACAGGCCGATAACTTCGTTGCTTTCATCAGCACGATCTTTCGCTTCGATAGCAGTTGCAGCCATGCTTTTCACTGTATCTTTTACAGGTTCTACAAGCTCTGTGATTGCACTAACAGTGTCGCTTTTTAATACTTCATCAGTAGCAACAGTTTGAGCGAAGTCATAAGACTTAGTTAAAATGTTAACAAGCTCAGTTAATTTTGGAAGCTGTTCTACTAGTGTTGTTAATGATTCTTGTACCTCAGGTTTTAACAACTGATCAAGTACATCAAGTTGTCCTTGGCTAGCAGAAATTTGTACAGTTTCTTGTTCTGGCTTTGTTTGAGTCATAGTTTCTGGCATCTCCAATTCTCCTTTACGATAGCAATACTCTTATTTTTTATAGGTAAGATAGTAAACACTTGCGAAACTTTATACAAAGTTTCACAAAGCACAATAAAATGCCTTTAAATTTATGACAGCAAGTAAGCTGAAATCATAAATCCAAAACCATAATGTCCTACCTATTATTTATGAACTGTCCGATACATGGCTTGTCCGCATAATGGAAAGTTCCCTTATCGGAAAGTGTATATAATATATATCCTATATTATATACTATATACACGTATGTTAACATAAAAATGATTCCTAATTATTTGATATTGATTCTGTAACCTAGTACTGACAAGGCATGAAAGCGCATAAATTATTTTATCCATCTTAAAAATGTACATATATATAAAGAAAAAAAGGAGGAAATGGACAAATTTATGTTCATTTTTTCCTTTTTTTATTGTTCACCTTCTGTAATTAGCATTGATGTGTTACCGCTTTTTTCAAGGTGGCATTCGCCCCAAGTACAAAGAGAATCAAGAATGGATTCTAAAGACCAACCGTAGTCTGTAAGAGAATATTCTACTTTCGGTGGTACTTGATTGTATACCTTTCTTTGAATAACTCCGTCTTCTTCTAATTCGCGTAATTGCTGTGTTAACATCTTTTGTGTAATACCAGGCATGAGACGTTTTAATTCACTCGTTCTCTTTGTACCTTTCGTTAAGTGGCAAAGAATAACGACTTTCCATTTTCCGCCGATAACCTCTAAAGTCGCTTCAACGGGAATATTATATTTCTTCATATAAAAATCTCCTTTGATGAATGTAGATTTCAGTTCTCCAACAAAAGAAGCCAAATAATTTAAATGTTACTAAAAAGTACCTATAGCACTTTAAAGTACGTACTTTTTATCATGTTGAATATGTTCCATAATAGCATACGTAAGAGGGAAATGAGTAGTACGGTACTAAAAAGTGCCTATGTTACTTTTTGGTACCTATCGTACTTTAAAGTGCGTTCTTCAAAAAAAGAGTGAAGCCATTCATAATAGCATATATCAGCAGTAACATTATTTTTGTAGAAGATAAAAAGGCCTTTTTATCATACTATTATGATTGGATTTCTCGCATTAAGGAGGAGTTCAATTGAATTCATATGCAGTATCATCTTCGGCTGTTCAGACAAATCGAAGAAGTATGTTTGCTTTATTAGCGCTAGCAATTAGTGCATTTGGAATTGGTACAACCGAGTTTATTAGTGTCGGTTTATTACCATCTATTTCGGAAGATTTACATGTTTCTGTTACAACAGCGGGTTTAACCGTTTCTTTATATGCATTAGGGGTAGCGTTTGGTGCCCCAGTATTAACGTCATTAACAGCTAGTATGTCGCGAAAGACGTTATTAATGTGGATTATGATTATTTTCATTATTGGTAATGGAATTGCGGCAGTGGCAACAAGTTTTATTGTGTTGCTTATGGCGAGGGTTGTATCTGCGTTTGCACACGGCGTTTTTATGTCGATAGGATCCACAATTGCGGCTGCACTTGTACCAGAGAATAAACGTGCTAGTGCAATAGCATTTATGTTTACTGGTTTAACCGTTGCGACGATTACAGGTGTACCAATTGGAACGTTTATTGGTCAACAATTTGGCTGGAGAGCATCTTTTATGGTGATTGTGGTCATTGGAATTATTGCCTTAGTCGCAAACAGCATGTTAATTCCGTCTAACTTAAAAAAGGGTACACGAGTATCATTTCGTGATCAATTCAAACTTATCACGAACGGAAGACTCTTACTTGTTTTCGTCATTACTGCATTAGGATACGGAGGAACATTCGTAACATTTACGTATTTATCTCCGCTATTACAAGAAGTAACAGGATTTAAATCGAGTACCGTTACAATCATTTTGTTAGTGTACGGGATTGCAATTGCGATTGGGAATATGGTCGGCGGAAAATTATCGAATCATAATCCAATTCGTGCACTATTTTACATGTTCTTTATTCAAGCAATTGTATTATTCGTACTAACATTTACAGCGCCGTTTCAAGTAGCGGGGCTTATCACAATTATTTTTATGGGGCTATTCGCGTTTATGAATGTTCCAGGACTACAAGTGTATGTCGTTATATTGGCTGAGCGTTTCGTGCCGAGTGCCGTTGATATCGCATCAGCAATGAATATTGCAGCATTTAACGCAGGAATTGCTCTTGGGGCTTATTTGGGCGGTATTGTAACGAACTCGTTAGGATTAATTCATACAGCTTGGGTAGGCGGCATTATGGTAGTAGGCGCTGTTATTTTAACAGCTTGGAGTATGAACTTAGAAAAAAGAGATCAAGCAAAATAAAGGAGAGAAAAATATAATGAAAAATTTACAAAGTAAAACAACATTGCATAACGGTGTGGAAATGCCTTGGTTCGGTTTAGGTGTATTTAAAGTAGAAGATGGACCGGAACTTGTAGAGGCTGTGAAAGTAGCCATTAAAGAAGGATACCGTAGCATTGATACAGCTGCGATTTATGGAAATGAAAAAGCAGTTGGAGAAGGCATTCGCGCTGGTATAAAAGAAGCAGGAATTTCTCGAGAAGATTTATTCATTACTTCAAAAGTGTGGAACGCAGATCAAGGATATGAAACGACACTTGCTGCATACGAAGAGAGCTTAAAAAAATTAGAACTAGATTATTTAGATTTATATCTTGTCCATTGGCCTGTTGAAGGGAAATATAAAGATTCGTGGAGAGCGTTAGAAACACTTTATAAAGAAGAACGCGTGCGTGCAATTGGCGTAAGTAACTTCCAAATCCATCATCTGAAAGACGTATTGGAAGGTGCGGAAATTAAGCCGATGATTAACCAAGTAGAGTATCACCCGCGTTTAACGCAGAAAGAACTACAAGCTTTCTGTAAAGAACAAGGAATCCAAATGGAAGCATGGTCACCACTTATGCAAGGGCAATTATTAGATAATGAAACTTTACAAGAAGTTGCTGATAAGTACGGTAAAACAACAGCGCAAATCATTTTACGTTGGGATCTTCAAAATGAAGTTGTAACGATTCCGAAATCAACGAAAGAACAGCGTATTATTGCGAATGCTAATATATTCGACTTCGAATTAACAAAAGAAGATATGGAAAAGATTGATGCTTTAAATCAGAACCACCGCGTTGGTCCAGATCCTGATAACTTTGATTTCTAATAGAGGTAAGTTCAAAGGGTGCAAAAAAGTTTGCACTCTTTTTTGTTTTGTCTATGCATAAAAAACTTTTCTAACTAAATAATACATAGTAGTAAATTTGTTATTTTATAAGGGGTTGTAGACATGAATATAAAACGATCGTTCAAGCTAATGGCCGCTTTTTTGAGTGTTTTATTTGTATTTGCGAACTTATTATTCCCACTTCAAAAGGCATCCGCAGAGGTTATGGATCACACGAAGTATCAAATGGATTGGAGTTATAGTAAGTCAAAGAAAAAACCAATTCGAACAGAGCTTATTAAAACAGCAGATGGCAAAATTGCTTTTTGCTTAAATGTGGATTTGAAATCTCCGAGCGGCCAAGATTTACCTGAAATGGGTAAAGTAGATATTAACGTATACCGTGTACTATTAAACGGGTATCCGCAGAAGAGCCCACAAGAATTAGGTGTTTCCGATTGGAGAGAGGCACATTACGCAACGCAGCTTGCGGTGTGGAATGCGTTAAAACAAATTGATATTAACGATTTAGATTTCCGTAATAAAAATGTAGAAAAAGTAACGAAAGATATCGTTGCGAAAGCAAACGCTAGTGAAGAACTACAAGAAATTACGATGAGTGTAGTACCATCAGAAGAACAACAAGCAGTATTGAAAAATGATTTCTTTGAAACAGGGTTATATACAGTAGAAACAAATGCGAAAAGTGGAACGTATAAGGTGCAAGCAACAGGTGCTCCAGAAGGCGCGAAATTTGCAAATGAAAAAGGCGAAGCGAAAACTGAATTTAATGTAGGAGAGAAATTCCGTATTTTAATTCCGAAACAAACACCAGCGGGTGGATTTAGCTTTAAAGTATCAGGAAATTTAACGAAATTACAAGGGATTGCTCATAAAGGAACACCAACGATTCAAAATGCAGTTGTATTACTTGAGCGTAGTGAAGAAAAAACAAGTCCAGAGTTGGCGGTAAGTTGGAAAAAAGCAAATGGTCATGATAATAAACCAAATAAACCGTATACTCCAAACGAACCACATAAACCAAATCAAGATAAAAGATAAAAGATTAAAGAAAAGCACTGGTATGTTCCAGTGCTTTTTTTGTATGCTTACATTTTTGTAAGGTTGCTGTAATGTATCTAGATTATAGTTTTTACAACATGCTGTTAAAATTAAGAAATAATTTACGATATATAAGGGGAGATACACCGTGAATGAACGTTCAAAGGCGCGAATTAGTTTTTTTATTTACCTGTCTATTTTAATTATTTTTGATATAAAATACTCGTTTATGATTTTGAATATGTTCCTTGCCTTTGCTGCACTAGAACTTTCTTTTTTATTGCCATTATTTAAAGTGAAACAGAAAAGTGAAATACCGGTGAGTAGCCTATTTTATATTATTTTCATACTACTATCACCGAATGTGTTTTACGTAGTAACAGATTTAATTCATCTAAATATATATGAGTTTAATTATAAAAAGGGACTAGTACTTGAAGAGTGGAAAAACTTTTTTGTATTAACAAGTGGAGTCATAATCGCAATTTATTATTACATTCTTATGCTGAAACAAGTGAACAATCTTTTTCAGACGAAATGGAGAAAAGGTATGCTCTTTGTTTTTATATTACTTTCTAGTATCGGGATATTTATTGGAAGGTTTTTGCGTTTCCATTCGATTCATTTATTTACAGAGCCATTATCTTTAGTAAGACAGTTTGTATATGCAATGAATGGATCTTCGGTACTTTTCATTATATGGCTGACGCTTTTACAATGTACGGTTTGGTGGTTATTTGTAGATGTAAAAAGGAGGGGATTATAATCGATAAAGATATTGTAATGTTAACGATAGTACTTATAGCGATTGCTCTATTTCTTTTTATCTCACAAGTCTATATAGCGATCCTTCTGTATAAGTATGAAAAGTCTTGGTGGTGGGGAGGGCTTAGTTTCCTTTTACCGTTTGGACTTAATGTGTACATATATCAAATTATTATATTAGAAAAACGAGTGGGGATATTTTTTGAAAGGTTAAATTCAAGTGAAAGAAAATTATGGAGGAAAATATATTTTCTTGTATTGCTACAATATATGTTCTTGTTTGCATGCTTCGGATTTCTTACATCGCCAGCATTAATGTTTTGATCAGTACGGTATAATGAAACAAGAAATTAGAGAGAGAGATGAAAAATGAAACTTCGTATTTGTGAAATAACGACAGAAAATCGGCATGAAATTGCTAACTTAAAAGTAACAGAACAGCAGCATAAATTTATTGAAAGTACAGTTAAAAATTGTTTAGTTGATGCTGAAACAAAATATAAAGAAGATGCGGTTTCCATAGGTCTGTATGATGGTGATATACCTATTGGGTATGCAATGTATGGCTGGTTTGAGGAAGAAGAAAAGGCTGTATATTTAAATCAATTTGTCATCGATAGTGCATGCCAAGGAAAAGGGTATGCAAAACCATTATTGCGTTTGTTAATGGAGCATTTTACAACAGAATATAATTGCAAAGTTATGTATTTAAGCATACATCCAGAAAACAAACTCGCGCAAAAATTATATGAATCAATTGGGTTCCATTTAACCGGTGAAATTGAGGATGAGTGGTTACACGGAAAAGGATTTATAATGAAACGTATGCTTGATTAATAAAAACCTGTCCGAAAGAATAGTATCTTTCGGACAGGTTTTTATTTTGAGATAGTATTAAATGTTTAAAATATAAACATTAAGATTTTTGGATTTTATTCATAAAATTGTAATATTAATCTAATTGAAATGTCTATCTAACGAGAAAGAAATCATGTACAATTCATTTTGGAAAAACTGTCCATAGATGGATGCCTATGAATGAATTGTAAAAAATGATATTTTTATACACATTTTTCATGTGTAGACAACAATACCTATTAAAATTATTTCTTATCATTATCCCATCATGTAAAAAGGAGAACTCATCATAAAACATAGAGAGATGAGAAGGAATTTTATACTTAAAAATTTTGTTGTATAAGAAAGCGAATACATATAGGTAATAAATGTGAGCGGTATTGGTAAGTGAAGTTTTGCTGTGTATTTTAAATGGTTGTATAAAGATAATTTGATTTTGCAGTAAATGAATATATCTATGATGGTTTGCATGACAAAAAGAATAGGGGACACAGATTATGTCGAAGAAAAAGACGAGTAGGGTATTAGTAGCTGGTATATGTATATCTACATTGTTATCACCAGTAGCTTTCGAAGCATCAAAAGGATATGCGGCGCCTTTGGAAGAGAACAAGGGTGGGAATTTAGAAGAGGTGTTTGAGCAGAGAACGTTTCAGTTGCCGGGAAAAGGTAGTGTGGAAGAAGAGAGAGAACGCTTAAAGCAAAAATGGAATTTATCTGCGAATGAGCCAACTGGAATTTATGCGAAGCCTAATGAGGACATTACTATTGAAATAAAAGGGAACGAGTCAATTAAAGCTTTTATTGGAACGAGATCTTATGATGTAGAAGGCTTTAAAGAGTTTGATTTAAAGCCTGGTAAAAATGTAATTAAGTCCCCTAATGGCGGGATTTTATATTTTTATAACTTAAATGATAGTGGAGAGGTAACTGCAAAAGTTGAAAATGGTGGTAGTCACTTCCCGTTATTTATATTAGGAAAACATACGAAAAAAGATTGGGATGAAATGCTGAAAAAGTATAAAAACCCTTACGCAGTAGAATTGAAGGGAGAGAGAAGCTTAGTTACTGCAAGTTATGATGCTGTGAAAAATCATATGGGAGATACAGACCCGGTAGAGTTAATGCAACTGCATGATAAGATTATAAAAATGGAAAATTCAGTGGCAGGTTTATCTGAAGATGGTATTGGGGTTGCGAAGTCTCCAAGCCATTATGTGCAGTTTGTTGAAAAAAGAATACCAGAAGATGGAGACTTTATGTTTGCAACGCACTACCATACTGCATATGTTCCAGATGTTATGGATAAGGTGTTGAATACAGAAGAACTTACGAAGGATGGGTGGGGACCGTGGCATGAAGTAGGACACTTGCATCAACAAGCGCCTTGGCAGTGGACGGGAATGGGAGAAACTACTGTTAATATTTATAGTTTAGCTGTGCAAGTAGCCTTTGGAAATCAGTCTCGCATGGAGAGAGATGGCAGGTATGAAAAAGCGTTTGCGTATTTGAACCAACCAGATGATCAAAAAAACTTTGATACATCTGATCCGGTTATTATGTTCTGGCAGTTACATTTAGTGTATGGCGATCAATTCTATCCGAAGTTACATCAAATGTATAGAGCGTTATCTGATATAGAATACCCTATGCTAGATACTGACGAAGTTATTGGAGATAGAGAGAAAAAGCAAATGTTTATATACATGGCTTCAAAAGCATCGGGACAAAATTTAATTTCTTACTTTGCAAAGTGGGGATTACATGCAGAGGCGGATACGGTAGAAAAAGTAAATAAACTACAATTACCTGAACCGAAAAATGAAATATGGTTATCGAGAGATAGTAATCCGATTCGTGAAAAACAAGTTGAAGTATACAAAATTCCTTATGGTGAAGCGGTTAATACAGTACCAGATATTTTAATAGGTACAGAATTTGATGGGAAAAAGGCGAGTGAACTTGTAAAGAACTTAGGAGCAAATGTAAAAGTAACAGGTAAAATAGTATGGCTTAAACAAGAAAACGGAAACCAAATTGTAAATGTAGAAATTGTGGATGCAGAAGGTAATGTAAATGCAATTCCTGTACCAGTGAACGTTGTGTATGGTGATAGTATGGTGTTTAAAACATATTGGAATACAAACTCTGTGGTAACTTTAGATCATAAAGATAAGAAATTTAATACGACATTAGTAAGGAATATATTAGATCATAGTTATCGAAACCAAAAGTATGCAGGTATTACAATATATGATGCAAACGGAAATGAAAAGAAAAGTGTTTCAGCGGAAGGGCAAGAAGGATTAAAGAATTTTGTAAAAGAGTTAGATGGAATGTCGTTTGAGTATGGGGACATTATGAAAGTGTACCATATCGAACCGTATTATTTAACTTGGTATGATGATAATAAACTTGTAGATAAAGGTGCTTCTAAAGATAAAAAGGAAAAGTTCTTTAAAATTACAGAGCGAGGATATGAGTTAATAGACGGCTTACAAGAAGTGACACCAGTACCGCAAAAAGTAGTAGTGGGAACAGATGTTGAAAAGTTAGATGCCAAAAACTTTGTTGAAGTAAAAGGCGGAGAAATAATCGGCTTTGTAGAAAAACCGAATACATCAAAAATCGGTGAACAAAAAGTAAAAGTAGAGACGAAAGATCGTTTCGGAAATAAGAAAGTAACGGAAGTATCGTTAGAAGTCATTTACGGTGATAGCATTATGTTCTTTGGTACAAGTTATGGCGGAACAAACATTAAATCGGTTGTAACGTTGAACCATGAAGAGAAAAAATTTAGTACAACAGATTCAGAAGGTAAAATGCATACTTCATTTGCAGATGAGAAGTATATGGAAATGGCTGTATACGATAAAGGTGGAAAAGAGAAGAAAGCAGTATCTGTAAAAGCGTCTGAAAATACGAAAGCATTTGCAGAACAATTCAATGGAATGGCTTTTGAATATGGCGACATAGTAAAAGTATATCAAAGAGAATTTGATAGATTTAAAGTGTACAAAAAGAATGAATTCGTGGATGCACAGTATGGCGTTCATGAAATATTCTTTAAAGTTACGGAGCAAGGTTTCGAAAGAATGGCAGCTCAGCAGGAAGTAACACCAGTACCGCAACAAGTAGAAATTGGAACGGAAGTTGAAAAGTTAGACGCGAAAAATTTTGTTCAAGTAAAAGATGGAGAGGTAGTAGGCTTTGTTGAAAAGCCAAATACAACGAAATTGGGAGAACAAAAAGTAAAAGTAGAAACGAAAGATCGTTTTGGAAATAAGAAAGTGACGGAAGTGTCATTAGAAGTCATTTACGGTGATAGCATTATGTTCTTTGGTACATGGTATGGTGGAACGAATGTTAAATCGATTATCACAATCAATCATGAGAATAAAAAGTTAAGTACAGTAGGTTCAGAAGGTCCAGTTCATACTCAGTTTAAAGGTGAACAATATATGGGACTAGCTGTATTTGATAAGGATGGAAAAGAGAAAAAGCAAATGGTATTAGAAGGAACGGAAAATACGAAAGTATTTGCAGAACAATTTAATGGTATTTCGTTTGAATATGGTGATGTAGTAAAAGTATATCAAGCGGAATTTGATCGATTTAAAGTGTACAAAAAGAATGTAGAAGTGAATACACAGTATGGTGTGCATGATGTATTCTTTAAAATTACAGAAAAAGGTTTTGAAAGAGTAGAAGGTATACAAGAGATAAAGGCTTAACAGAAATAAAAAAGCTCGTAAACATAATGTTTACGAGCTTTTTCTATTACTCAGCTTCAGAAACTACTGTGAAGCGTTCGTTTACGTGTTTTGGATTTTCGATTTCATCAAGTGCTGCAACTGCGAAGTCTTCGTAACTTACGTAGCTATCACCTTTTGAGTTAACAAGAAGGTTGTCTTTTCCAGCTGTATAAGAGCCTGTGCGTTTTCCTAATGCAAATAGTGCAGAAGGGCTGATGAATGTCCAGGTAATATCGTTTGTTTGTTGCAGAATTTCTAAGTTTTTACCTTGGTTTTGAGCTGTTGCAAGGTATTCATTTGGGAATCCTGGTGTATCAAATACACGCGTTGTTTTCTCTTCGTCTACAAATAAGCTTCCAGCGCCGCCAACTACAAGTAATTTTGTGTTAGGTGCACCTTTCATAGCTTCAATTAGTACGTTTCCTGCATCTACGTGAAGATGTTCTTCTCCTGCTGGAGCGCCGAATGCATTTACAACTACATCAAATGCTTGTAGGTCATTAGATGTCAGAGCGAATACATCTTTCTCTAAAACTTTTATATTTTCTTCTGTAATTTTTGCAGCGTTTCTTACGATTGCAGTTACTTCATGCCCGCGATCTAATGCTTCTTTTAAAATACGACTTCCTGCTTTACCAGTTGCTCCGATGATTCCGATTTTCATAATAAATCCCTCCAAAGTGTTTTGTTAAAGTGTATATCTGAAAGTAAATGAATTTGTTGTAATAAGGTTTGTTACAACCTGATGTAATCATTATAGTTACAGGTTGGTGTTTTTGTCAATGGGGTAGTTTGTAGATTTACTTTTTGTTTTAGTATGCACAGTTAGAGGGAGGAGAGTCATAAAGATATTGTTACTTTGTGTCTGGCTAATATTTGGAAATTGCAAATTGTCGAAAAATGTTGATTTTTAAATGTTTTTTAAATATAATTCGTTTTATGGAGAAAAGGAGGGGTTAATTGTATGGATATTTTAGAGCAATTTGTTTCGTCAACGAATACAATTCTTTGGTCATATATTCTTATTGCAATGTTAATTGGTTTAGGTCTTTATTTTTCTATTAAATTGAAATTCGTACAAATTACTCATTTAGGGGAAATGGTTCGATTAATGAGTGATGGATTAACTGGAAAGACACGTAAAAAGGGAAGTGTATCGTCATTCCAAGCATTTTGTATGAGTTCAGCAGCTCGTATTGGTATCGGGAACTTAGCTGGTGTAGCGCTAGCTATTTCTATGGGAGGACCTGGAGCTGTATTTTGGATGTGGGTTATTGCGATTATTGGGGCGTCTTCAAGTTTCGTAGAAAGTACGCTTGCGCAAATTTATAAAATAAAAGATGGCAGTGGCTTCCGTGGTGGTCCTGCTTATTATATGGAAAAAGGTTTAAATAAACGTTGGATGGGAATTTGGTTCTCTATTCTAATTACAATTACTTACGGATTAATTTTCAACTCCGTACAAGCAAATACAGTTACATTAGCATTTAAAAATGCTTTTGGTATTGAGCGTTACGTTGTTGGGATTGTGTTAGCGGTATTAGTTGCGGTTATTATTTTTGGTGGTGTAAAAAGTATTGCGCGTATGTCTGAAATGATCGTTCCGCCAATGGCGCTTATTTATATTGCAGTAGCAATTTTCGTCGTTATTAAAAATTATTATTTAATACCGGATATGTTTACAGAAATCTTTAAAGGGGCATTTGGTTTAGATTCAGCTGTAGGTGGCGGTATCGGTGCTGCAATGAAGTTTGGTATTCAACGCGGATTATTTGCGAACGAAGCAGGTATGGGTAGTGCGCCAAACGCGGCAGCAACAGCGGATGTAACACATCCAGCAAAGCAAGGTTTTATTCAAACAATCGGTGTTTTAGTAGATACGTTCTTAGTATGTACATCAACAGCGTTTATCGTACTATGTTCTGGTGCATATAAGGCAACAAATTTAGAAGGTATTGAATTAACGCAAAATGCATTAAGTTCACAAATTGGCCCATGGGCAAGTAGCTTCTTAGCGATTATCATTTTCTTATTTGCTTTCAGTTCACTTCTAGGAAACTACTATTATGGTGAAACAAATATTGAATTTATTAAACAAAGTAAAACTTGGTTAACGATTTACCGTATTGCGGTAGTGGGAATGGTATTATTCGGTTCTATTGCGACGCTTCAAGTTGTATGGAATATGGCAGACTTATTTATGGGTCTAATGGTAATCACAAACTTAATTGCGATTACACTTCTTGGCCGATTTGCGTATGCTGCGTTGGCGGACTATGTGAAACAAAAGAAACAAGGAAAAGATCCAGTATTCAGTGCAGATTCTATCCCTGGTTTAACGAACACAGAGTGTTGGGATAAGCCGGCGGTAACAGATAAAGAAAAAGCAGTATAATAAAAAGGCGAGCATCGAGATGAATTCGATGCTCGTTTTTTTGTTGTAATTAATGATATTAAGGCTAAAAGATGATTAATATAATTTCTATAAAAAACACGTATGTTATAATTGTTAACATTTTCATGTCACAAAACCTTACATTCTTTGTCGAAAATTCTTGATTGTTAAAAGTTTTTAGAATATAATCTTCTTAGTGTTATGAAGAGGGGGAACGCAATGATGGATTTTTTAACTAGTGTTATTGGGGATATAAATAATGTTCTTTGGTCATATATTATTATTGCAATGCTAATTGGACTTGGGCTTTATTTTTCTTTCCGAGTAAAGTTTGTTCAAATACGTTACTTTGGAGAAATGATTCGTTTACTTGGGGATGGAGCGAGTTCAAAAACAAGAAAAGCGCAAAAAGAAAAAAGTGGTGTATCGTCATTCCAAGCATTTTGTATGAGTACAGCATCTCGTGTAGGTACTGGTAACTTAGCTGGTGTAGCTATCGCAATCTCAGCAGGTGGACCAGGAGCGGTATTTTGGATGTGGTTAATCGCGGTAATTGGGGGTGCTTCTGCATTTGTAGAGAGCACATTAGCGCAAATTTATAAAGTAAAAGATGGGAATGCGTTCCGTGGTGGTCCAGCGTATTATATGGAAAAGGGTTTAAAGAAACGCTGGCTAGGAGTTGTCTTCTCTGTTCTAATAACAGTTAGTTTCGGATTAATTTTCAACGCCGTGCAGTCAAACACAGTAGCGGCGGCTTTTGATGGAGCATTTAACACAGATGGTAAGTTTGTAGGTCTGTTTATGGCTGGTTTACTTGCAATCATTATCTTCGGCGGAGTAAAACGTATTGCACGTGCGGTTGAAATGATTGTTCCAGTAATGGCAATTATATATGTAGCAGTGGCATTATTCGTTGTTGTAACAAACATTACGGCAATTCCATATGTATTTAAAGAAATTTTCTTACATGCTTTCGGAATTAAAGAAGTAGTGGGCGGGGGATTAGGAGCTGCGATTTTACTAGGGGTAAAACGTGGATTATTCTCAAATGAAGCAGGTATGGGTAGTGCGCCAAACGCAGCTGCGACTGCAAACGTAACGCACCCAGTTAAACAAGGTTTCATTCAAACTTTAGGGGTATTTACAGATACATTATTAATTTGTAGTTGTACAGCATTTATCATTTTATTATCAGATGTGCCTGGAGCGGCTGATTTAAACGGAATTCAATTAACGCAACAAGCATTAAGTCAACATATCGGACCGTGGGCTTCTATATTTGTAGCAGTTGCAATCTTCTTGTTTGCATTTAGTTCATTAGTAGGTAACTACTACTATGGTGAAACAAATATTGAGTTTTTAAATGGAAGTAAAGTTTTACTAAATGTTTATCGAATCGCGGTACTTGGTATGGTTATGTTAGGTTCTGTAGCAACAATTCAAATTGTTTGGGACTTAGCAGATTTATTCATGGGTATCATGGCTATTATTAACTTAGTGGCGATTGTATTCCTTTCTAAGTATGCTTTCGCGGCATTATCAGATTACGTAAAACAAAAGAAACAAGGAAAAGATCCAGTCTTTTATGCGGAGTCTATTCCTGGTTTAAACAATACAGAGTGCTGGGACAAGCCAGCAGTAGCAGATAAAGAAAAAGCTGTATAATAAAAAGGAACGAGCATCAGAGAAATTTGATGCTCGTTTTTTTTTATGGTGATAAACTAAAGAAAGAGGGAAAATACGAACATTAATGAGTATTTTATAATAAAATGTATTTTTTTAAGAAAAGTGCGGATGTGAGTTATAATTTGTGTTAGAATGGAAAATGGCTTTGAGACAAGAGGTTTTATGGTTTTTCATATCCGATTGAAGGTTTTGGAGGAGAAATGGAAAGTTCGGATTATTCCTTGTTTTGAGTAGTCAGACGTTCAACGTTAATGAAGAGTTAAATGGAGGATTTTATTAATGAAGTTTGTTATGTTTCTTGTAGGACTACTAGTTGTATTCGTACTCGGCTTTCTTATAAGTTCTGATCGTAAGAAGATCAAGTATAAACCAATCGCAATTATGCTTGTTATTCAGCTAGCGTTAACGTATTTCTTATTAAATACGCCAATTGGTTATATTTTAGTAAAAGGAATTTCAGATGGATTTGGAGCGCTTCTTGGATACGCGGAATCTGGAATCGTTTTCGTATTTGGTGGCCTTGTTAATAAAGGAGAGGTTTCATTCTTCTTAACAGCTTTATTACCAATCGTATTCTTTGCAGTGTTAATCGGAATTCTGCAACACTTTAAAATTTTACCGATATTTATTCGTGCTATTGGTACTATGCTAAGTAAAGTAAATGGTTTAGGAAAATTAGAATCATATAATGCAGTAGCGGCCGCAATTGTTGGGCAAGCAGAAGTATTTATTACAGTAAAAGATCAATTAAGTAAAATCCCAAAACATCGTTTATATACACTATGTGCATCTTCCATGTCGACAGTATCGATGTCGATCGTTGGTTCTTATATGAAAATGATTGAACCAAAATATGTAGTAACAGCACTTGTATTAAATTTATTTAGTGGTTTCATTATCATTCATATTATTAACCCGTACGATATTACAGAAGAAGAAGATACACTGAAGTTAGAAAATAAGAAAAAACAGTCATTCTTTGAAATGTTAAGCGAATATATTATGCTTGGTTTCACGATTGCGATTACGGTAGCAGCAATGTTACTTGGTTTCGTAGCATTAATTACAGCAATCAATAGCTTGTTTGATTCAGTGTTCGGTATTACATTCCAAGCTATTTTAGGATATATTTTCTCTCCATTAGCATTCGTAATGGGTATCCCGCAAGCAGAAATGGTAACAGCGGGACAAATTATGGCAACAAAATTAGTATCAAATGAGTTTGTTGCGATGCTTGATCTAGGAAAAGTAGCTGGTGATTTATCAGCTCGTACAGTTGGTATTCTTTCTGTATTCCTTGTATCATTCGCGAACTTCTCATCTATCGGAATTATTGCAGGTGCAACGAAAGGGATCGATGAAAACCAATCAAACGTTGTTTCATCATTCGGATTACGACTTGTATACGGTGCGACATTAGTAAGTCTTTTATCCGCGATTATCGTTGGTGTTATGTTATAAACAAAGATGGCCCTAGCTTATAGCTAGGGCTATTTTTTATGGTAAATTTGCATGAAAAAACCAATTAGTTAGGAATATATTAACATATAAAAATCTTTTAAAATTTATATTGCATTTCGATTAGATAACGCTTACAATTTGATTTGTAGGTGGTATCAATTTCAGACTTTCAAGTATGGTAGGAGAGAAGAAGCTACCTTTTATAAATTGCAATTTATGTAAACGCTTACTGATTTTAGAAAACAGTTGAATAATATTTAGGGGTTTTAAATTTTTTAACATCAATGGTCAGACGTCATTCGTTATACGACCGATAACTCGTGGGAGAAGTGGAGGATTCACATATGAAAATCGTAATGTTTCTAGTCGGTTTACTTGTAGTATTTGTACTAGGGTTCCTTATCAGTTCAGATCGTAAGAAAATTAAATATAAACCAATTGCACTTATGCTGGTCATTCAATTGGTACTTGCGTATTTCTTACTAAATACAAAGGTCGGATTTGTATTAGTAAAAGGGATTGCAGATGGATTTGGCGCTATTTTAAAATTTGCGGAAGCAGGGGTTAATTTCGTATTTGGTGGTCTAGCAAATGATGGACAAGCACCATTCTTCTTAACGGTATTATTACCAATTATTTTCTTAGCAGTACTAATTGGAATCTTACAACATATTAAAGTTTTACCGATTATCATTCGTGCAGTCGGTTTCGTATTAAGTAAAATTAACGGTTTAGGAAAACTTGAATCATATAATGCAGTAGCAGCGGCAATTGTCGGCCAAGGTGAAGTATTTATTACAGTAAAAGATCAATTAAGCAAATTACCGAAAAATCGTTTATACACACTTTGTGCATCATCAATGTCAACAGTTTCGATGTCAATCGTTGGTTCTTATATGAAGATGATTGATCCAAAATATGTAGTAACAGCACTTGTACTAAACTTATTTAGTGGATTTATTATCATTCATATTATTAATCCGTATGACGTAAAAGAAGAAGACGACATTTTAGAATTACAAGAAGATAAAAAACAAACATTCTTTGAAATGTTAGGCGAATATATTATGCTTGGTTTCTCTATCGCTGTAACAGTAGCGGCAATGTTAATCGGTTTCGTAGCATTAATTACAGCAATTAACGGTGTATTCGATTCAATTTTCGGAATCACATTCCAAAGCATTTTAGGATATGTTTTCTCACCATTAGCATTCGTAATGGGTATTCCAACATCAGAGATGCTAACGGCAGGACAAATTATGGCAACGAAATTAGTAACGAACGAATTCGTTGCAATGCTTGACCTTGGAAAAGTAGCTGGTGATTTATCAGCTCGTACAGTAGGTATTTTATCTATCTTCCTTGTATCATTTGCGAATTTCTCATCAATCGGAATTATCGCAGGTGCAACGAAGAGTATCGATGGCAAACAAGCAAACGTTGTATCTTCATTCGGATTAAAACTTGTATACGGTGCAACGTTAGTAAGTATATTATCAGCGATTATCGTTGGGGTTATGCTTTAATAAATTAAGAAAAGCAATGAGCGTAGGCTCATTGCTTTTTTATTTAACTTGCTCTATCTAAGTCTCTTTTAAATTGTGGTTTCTCCAAATAAGTTCCAAGCCTCCATATATACTCAACAGGACCCATTCGATATTTTCGCAGCCAATATGTGCTAACAAATAATTGAATTGTATAGATTCCAATCGTTAAAAGAATACCGAAGAAATATCCTATTTTACCGAATAAGCCAAAGCCGTATGCGTAAAAAATTGTTGTTGTGATAATAGACTGGGCTAAGTAATTACTAACCGACATTTTTCCCATATTGGCCATATATGTTAGTAGACGGGTTGCTTTTTTGTAATGGAATAATAAAATAATTGTGCTTCCGTAAAAGAAGGTCATGGTTACTGGTGTAAGGCCGTCTTGTAACATAAGTAAAATAGGATGTTTAACGAACATAGCTGAAGTTTTGATTGTAAAAGAGAAAATACCAGTAAGAATCCAGACCTTTTTGACAGCAGAGATATGCTTATCAATCTCAAATAACCATCCTTTTTTTCCTACGTACATACCGATTAAGAAGAGTGGAGATAGGAAAATGAGTGTGAAAAGTGTTATAAAGGTTAATCCGAAGAAACCGTCAATGCCTATATATTCGAAAGGATTTTCAGTTAACCTAAAGTTGACATGATCCATATAGCTTCCAGTCTCATGAACTTTATGTTCTTTTTCAATATAAGGAGCAAAATCAGTAACATTTGTATTTGGGTCAGTTGAATAAGTCATAAGTGTAAGGAGTGCGAGTAGAATAGTTGCCCAAATTAATAATGTTTTTGGCTTTCTGTTTATAAACATCAGTAAGAAAATCCCGATGAGGCCATATGAGAATAAAATATCCCCTGACCAAATGAGCACGCCGTGAATAAAACCTAGTAGTAAAAGAATAAGAATACGACGTAAATATGTAGGGGAAAACTTTTTTCCTTTTGCGACAATGCTTTTTTGTAACAAAATAATGCTAAGACCAAATAAAAAAGAGAATAAAGAAATGAAATTTTGTGTGCCAAAAAATTGAATAAACCAATTAGCACCTTTATCGAGTCCGCCAAATATATAGGATGGTTTTTCATTAGCGAAGAACCCGAATTGAATTAATGTTATATTAACAAGTAAAATACCAAATAAAGCAAAACCACGCATTGCATCAACAACTTCTACACGTTGATTCATTTTTTCTCTCCTTTTATATCATTTTATATTGAAAATAATACCATTTTATAGTTGACATTATGTCAAATATGAGGAAATTTAAGGTGATTTTAAGCTAAAGAGAAAATAAAAAATCACCTTAATACATTCATTAAGGTGATTGGAATACTACTCAGCTGGAGGCGTAAATGTACGTTTCTCTAATTCAGCATCTAGCATAAATAATGCGTTTGAATCGCTTGTAATACGTTTTAATTTTTGGATGATGCTATCAAATGAAGCTTCTTCTTCTACTTGCTCGTCAACGAACCATTTTAAGAAGGTAATTGTTGCGTGTTCACGCTCATCCCAAGCGATATCAGATAAGTGATAAATGCGCTTCGTTACTTCACGCTCGTGCTCAAGTGCTACTTCAAAAGCATTCAATACAGAATCATATTCGTTATTAGGATGATCAAATCCAGTAATAATAGCGCGCTCGCCGCGGTCATTAATGTAGTTGTAAAGCTTCATTGCGTGGAAACGCTCTTCTTCAGCTTGTACAAGGAAAAAGTTAGCGAATCCATCGTAGCTTTCCGCTGTACAGTAAGCGGCCATTGCCATATAAGCGTGGGCAGAGTAAAATTCAAAATTCATTTGTTCATTTAGTGCGTCGTGCAATTTTTTAGATAACATAAAATCCCCCTTATTATTTTGACAAGAACATTATATCACAATTGATAATGTTCTCATTTAGATGTTTCGAATCTTTTTGAAAGCTTTGTGACGTGTGTTTCCATAATGTCTTGTAAATCCAAATCATATTTTTGTGAAAGAACAATAAGATTAGATAGTACATCACCAAGTTCTTCCTTTAGTTCTTGTTTTAGCTCTTCTTGTGTTTTCGTTTGTTCATCAGGGCGATCACGACCGATTTCAATTGCGCGAACAACGCGTGAAACTTCACCAACTTCCTCAGTTAAGAAATTTAAGCGAATAAAGGAGTTGTACTGTGACCAGCTTCGTTTTTCGTAAAATTCCTCCACCCATCTTTGAAATGCGACGATATCCATTTCTTCCTCATCCCTTCAATATGTTGTACAATACTCATTGTATCATAACAATATATAGTTTCGGGGTGTAGGAATGAGAAAGATTTGTGTGTTTGCAGGTTCAAATTTAGGGGGAAGACCAGAATTTAAGGAGCAGGCAATAGAGTTAGGGGAAATGTTTGTTGAGAACGATTATGAGCTTGTATACGGCGGTTCATGCGTTGGATTAATGGGAGAAGTAGCAAACGAAGTTCTTCGTTTAGGTGGACGTGTAACAGGTGTTATGCCGCGTGGTTTATTCCGTGGTGAAATCGTTCATACAGGATTAACAGAATTAATTGAAGTAGAAACGATGCACGAACGTAAAGCAAAAATGGCAGAGCTTGCGGATGCTTTCATTGCATTACCAGGCGGATACGGAACATTTGAAGAGCTATTTGAAGTTGTATGTTGGTCACAAATTGGTATACATGATAAGCCAGTTGGTTTATTAAATATTAAAGACTTCTACGGACCAATTCTGCAAATGGTTGATCGCGCAGCGGAAGAAGGCTTTATGAACCCATCGAATAAAGAGTTGATCGTTTCAGCTGAGACGGCAGATAAATTAATTCATGAAATACAAAATTATGAGCGTCCTGTTTTGGGGACAAAGTGGAAGCAGTTATCATAGTACATTTTTATAGTGGATTTTGGAAACACATGTCTTTTTATCGCAAAAAGACATGTGTTTTTAATTTGGTTAAATATATTGATAGTGAGATGTGAAATCCTTCGAAGAGGGGAAGTAGATGGAGGGATATTTTGATGACTAAAAAAAAGAATATCTGAATAAAAGGTGAGTAAGGAATTATTGAGTGACATAGAATTGTTCCGTTAAAGGGTCAGATTGTGGAAGATGGCGAATGTTTTTTATGAAGTTAATAGAGGTTTTTTTAATCGTAATCAGAATAAATTTTATAGATGTAATCCTTTGGGAATTTTTAAGCAGCTATGTATCATAATCTAATCATTAAAATGAAATTTGGAGGAGAAATGAGCATGGGTCGTTCTGTATTAAAAATGTATAACTACCACTTATGGGCAAATGAAGTTATTTTAAATCGCTTAAAAGAACTACCGCAAGACATTTTCCATAAGGAAGTTAAGAGTGGTTTTTCTTCGGTGGCAAAAGTAATGTCTCACATATACCTCACAGATTTAGCCTGGCTCGAGATCATTTCTGGCAAAAGTATGAGTGATGCAATGGTACACACAGAACAATTGAAAGAACAGCTAGAAACAAAAAATATTGAGGAAATGGAAACTAGTTTTTATGAATTATCTAAACGATATAAAGAATATTTAAGTAGTCAACAAGATTATGAAAAAGTGTTTGAGGTTGATAATCCGTATGCTGGGCTCCTGGATACGACGGTTTCTGAAACAATACTACACGTCGTCACCCACGGAGCATATCACCGTGGGAATATAGCCACAATGTTGCGGCAAATGGGGCATACCTCTGTTATGCAAGATTTTGGACTATTTCTATATTCAAAATGAATTCTTTTTATTTACGATAGAATATGGGTTGTATGATGTTTTTGGGGACTGATTTTATTAGTGGTTTAAGCTTAATTATGTATTAGAGAAAAAAGGCATTCCATATTATTTTGGAATGCCTTTATCATTTTGATTACTTTGTTTTTTATACAGGTACCAGCCACCCCAACCGCCACCAATAGCTACAACAACGAGGAAAGCATAGTCTTTAACCTCGACACGTATGTTGAAAATATTAGCTATGAGTAAGAGAATCCCAACTGTTATTAACGCAAAAAATGCTCTAATTAAGTAGTCTTTCAACTGAACCACTCCCGCCATTTAAGTAGTAAATGATGAATATGGAAAAGCTTTTTTGGATCTATTTTACTAAAGGGTGTTACCTATATTTTAACATAAAAGAGATTGTAATATATTGATAAAAGTAGAGGAGGGGAGTGCTATTATTGTCGTGATTTGTTGGTAAAGCGATATTCTTTGTCGAAACGTTGATATATCGTGAGTTGCGATCGATATAATTTTATGTATTATCAAGTGCGACCAATCAATAGAAAAAAGCGACTCTGAACGAGCCGCTTCTGCTTTAAGTGGTATCTAGCTCCAGCGGCTAGAATCTCCGGTCATTTCGCTCTCTCGCTCGAAGCAAAAAGCGCTTCAAGGTCGAGAGCTCCAATGTCCTGCGATTCTGAACGAGCCACCTCCGCTTTAAGTGGTATCCAGCTCCGGTGGCTAGCTCTTCGTGTCTAAGAACCTTCCACATAAGAAGGCAAAAAGCGCCTCTTCGTCAGGAGCTCCAATGCCCTCTTGTTCTGAGCAAGTCACCTCCGCTTTTAGTATTATCCAGCTCCAGCGGCTAGAACAGTCGGTTGTTTCACTCCTTCATTCGAGGCAAAAAGCGCCTCGTAATCAGGAGTTCCAACACCCTCCTGTTCTGAACGAGCCGCTTCCGCTTTTAGTTCTATTATTGATTCAAGAACGCACGTAGCATCCAAGCGTGTTTTTCTAGTTCTGTGTAGATGCCTAGTAGTAGGTCAGATGTCATTTCGTCGTCAGATTCTTGAGCGATTACCATGCCTTTTTTTAGTTCGACTAGCATCATTTCGTAGTCTTGCATGATTGCTTCGACCATCCCTTCTGCAGTTTCTCCGTAAGCTGCTTCTTGAATAGAAGATAGTTCTAAGTATTCTTTCATTGTTGCTACTGGTTTGCCGCCAATTGCTAAAATACGTTCTGCGATTTCATCGATGTGAGTAGCTGATTCTGTGTAAAGCTCTTCAAATTTTTCATGTAGTGTGAAGAATTGAGGTCCTTTTACGTACCAATGGAAGTTGTGTAGTTTTGTAAATAAAACGCTCCAGTTTGCTACTTGTTTGTTTAATGCTTCGATTACTTGTGTATTCATTATGATCAATCTCCTCTTGAGTTATTATTTTATATGAATTACTAATTTATAATTATTATAATCTAGTAATTTGTATAAATCAACCCTTTTGCTGGAATTAATTTGAACAAATTATGAACGGTTGTAAATAAAAAATCCCTATTACTATGAAGTAATAGGGATTTTTTATTATATAGCTCCAGCGGCTAGAATATTCGGTGGCTTCGCTTTTTCCTGCGAGCCTCTTCCGCTTTTAGTTGTTATCCAACTTGTTTCTTCTCTTCTAAATCTTGCCCATCCCAACACTCTGTATTCTTTAAGCCAGGGATAGAACTTGCAACGAAGACAGGATCTTTTCCTTGTTTCTTTTGTTTAATATAGTCTACTAATGCTGCGTAGGCGAACTTGCTAAGGAATGAGATGGCAATTAAGTTTGTGAATACCATTAGTCCCATAAAGAAATCGGCTAAACTCCAAACTGTTTGAAGGGCAGCGATAGATCCGAAGAACACCATTCCGACAACTGCAACACGATAAATCAGTAACCATGTTTTGCTCTCTTTAATGAATGCGATGTTTGTTTCACCATAATAGTAGTTTCCTAGTAAAGAACTGAAAGCGAATAGGAAAATAATAATCGCTAAGAAAGTGCTTGCCCACGGTCCAATTTGTGAACTTAATGCTTGTTGTGTTAATTCAATACCTTCTAAATTCGATCCTTTGTAAAGTCCAGAACATAATACGATAAACGCTGTTGATGTACATACTAAGAATGTATCTACGAAAACACCTAATGCTTGAACAAGTCCTTGTTTTACAGGGTGAGATACATCTGATGTTGCTGCTGCATTAGGAGAGCTACCCATACCTGCTTCTGTCGCGAATAAACCGCGCTGAATTCCGAATTTGATTGCTGCTCCAATACCACCAGCGATAGCTTGGTCTAAACCAAATGCGCTGTTAAATATTTCTGTAAAAATGCTTGGTAACATAGTGAAGTTGTTAATTACGACAAAAACAGCTACGCCGATATAAATGATTGCCATTGGAGGAACAATCATTTCTGTAATACGTGAAATGCTCTTGATACCACCAAAAATAATAACTGCAACTAATAAAGCTAATAGAGCTCCTACGATCGTTCGCTCTAGTCCAAAAGCATTTTCAAATGCTATTGTTACCGTGTTTGCTTGTACAGAATTGAAAATTAATCCGTACGCAACTGTAATAAGAAGTGAAAACCAAACACCCATCCAGCGTTTGTTTAACCCTTTTTCCATGTAATACGCTGGTCCACCACGGAACCTGCTTCCATCTTTTACTTTATAAATTTGCGCGAGCGTACATTCTACGAAACTAGTAGCTGCTCCAAGGATAGCGATAAACCACATCCAAAATATTGCGCCAGGTCCACCCATTGAAATGGCTAATGCTACACCAGCTAAGTTACCGATACCGATACGTGCCGCTGCACTTAAGCAAAATGCTTGGAATGGAGAGATGCTATCTTTCTTTTTTTCTTTTCGATTAAATCCTTTACTAATTAAACTGACCATCTCACGGAAATGAGTAATTTGGACAAATTTTAATTTGAAAGAGAAATAAAGACCGAAGCCGATTAACATTGCAATAAGAATATATGACCATAAAATATTATTCGTTACCTCAAGGAATCTGCTAAAGATATCAACCATATAATACACTTCCTTTTTTTCGTAATAAGAAAATTATATGCAAAAAATATACTAGAATCAATTTTTCTAAAAAATCATGTTACTTAAATGCATTTCGTGTTATGATTATGTTACATCGTAATATTTTTAGAATTATTTACATTTTAAAAAACTAAATTTAAAGCGAAAAAGAGGGGATAATTTGAAAGAAGAATCTTTATTGAAAGTAAGTCTTAAGAGTTTGAAAATAAGAAGTAATTTATTTTTTATCATTACATCTTTAAGTATCTTTTTAGGAGCCACTTATTATTACAATAAAAGATTTCCAAGTCATAGGTATCCTGAATGGTTAGAATTTCTAAAATTGATTGGATGAACAAAAGACAGAAAAACAGAAAATTAAAATAAAGAAGTTATGGAGGAGCTAAATATGAATATTAGAGAAAGTGAACTTCCGGGTATTGGTTATAAATTTCAAATCGTTACGAAAGGTAACGAAAAGATGGTGATCGTCATTCATGATGATGGGCGTAGAGAAATGTATCATTTTGATTCAGATCATGAAGAAAGTCTATCAAGTATTTCATTGCGTGACTCAGAGGCGAGACAAATTGCAGCAATATTAGGTGGAATGGTATATAAGCCTAGAGCATTAGAAAATGTTGAGATGGTCTTTGAAGGTTTAGCAATTGAGTGGTTTAAAGTGGAGAATGCAGCTCCGGCAATCGGAAAAACAATTGGCGACCTTGAAATAAGAAAAACATATAGCGTAACGATAATTGCAGTTATGAAAAAGAATATGAAAAAGCTATTTAATCCAGGTCCAGACACGGCGATTGAAGAAGGAGATATGCTTGTAGTTTCTGGTGAGAGAGAAGAAATTAAAAAGATTATTAATGAATTACTTTCGAATAGGGGGACTGACTAGATGGATACTTTAATTTTTGAAGTTGGTACAGCTTTAGTTTTAGTAGCAATTGCGGCGGTAATCGCTGGAAAGTTTAAATTCTCAGTAATTCCTTTTCTAATTGTTCTTGGCATGTTAGTAGGTCCGCACGCGCCGACAATAGGTGTTATCGATCTCAAATTTATTGAAAGTGCAAGTGTGATATCCTTCCTTGGAAGGATTGGTGTTCTGTTCCTTCTTTTCTATCTGGGATTAGAGTTTTCGATGAAAAAACTAATTAAATCTGGACGTTCTATCGCGATTGGCGGAACAATCTATATTTTGATTAACTTTTCACTAGGATTATTATACGGATTTATAATGGGATTCCCGTTACTCGAAATCTTAATTATTGCGGGTATTATTACGATTTCTTCTAGTGCTATCGTTGCAAAGGTATTAGTTGATTTAAGAAGAACTGGTAATAATGAAACCGAATTAATTTTAGGAATTATTATGTTTGAAGATATATTCCTTGCTGTATATTTATCAGTCGTTTCAGGCTTAGTTCTTGGGGATCATGCTTCCTTCTTAGGTGCTCTTACTTCAATTGGAATTGCTTTAGGATACATGCTTCTCTTCTTTATTGTAGCTAGAAAGGCGACGCCGTTATTAAATAAATTGCTCAATATTAGTTCAGATGAAATTTTCATTATTGTAGTATTTGCTTCGTTATTCTTTATTGCAGGTTTTTCAGAAACAATTCACGTTGCAGAAGCAATCGGGGCACTTCTTTTAGGGTTAGTTTTCTCTGAGACAGAGCATAGTGATCGAATTGAACATCTTGTTGTTCCATTTAGAGACTTCTTCGGAGCTATTTTCTTCTTCAGTTTCGGATTAAGTATCGATCCGTTTTCATTAGGCGGGGCGATATGGTTAACGTTAGGTGCTGTCCTTCTTACAATCGTCGGAAACTTTGTTGCAGGGATGATTGCAGGAAGACAAGCTGGATTATCTCATAAAGCATCAACAAATATTGGATTAACAATCGTTTCAAGAGGAGAATTCTCCATCATTATGGCTAATATCGGCATCGCCGGTGGTTTAATGTCAGTACTGAAACCATTCTCAGCACTATACGTGCTTATACTATCGATCTTAGGTCCACTTCTGACGAAAGAGTCAAAGAATGTATATAAATTTTTAAATAAAATCTTTAAGTGGGATACGAAGACTAGATAAATTTTGAAAAAATAAAAGTACAAGATATTTACTGCTTGTACTTTTATTTTTTGCAATGAAAACAGTAAAGAGAGGTAAATGATGTTAGGAGAGTTGATTCATTCAGTTTTAGTTTTTCTAGAAGGACTTGGTTATTGGGGAATTATGCTGGGATTAATGATAGAGGTTATCCCAAGTGAAATCGTATTATCTTATGCAGGTTATTTAGTATCAACAGGAAGCATTACATTTTGGGGGCTGTCGCGTTCGGTACAATTGGTGGTGTAATCGCACAACTATTCATTTATTGGATCGGTCGATACGGAGGAAGACCTGTTCTTGAGCGATATGGAAAATATATTTTGATTCAGAAGAAACATATTGATTATGCTGAAGCGTGGTTTAATCGTTACGGAACTGGTGTTATTTTTACAGCGCGTTTTATTCCTGTTGTGCGTCATGCTATTTCGATACCAGCGGGTATTGCGAAAATGTCACATGCTAAGTTTATTACGCTAACTACACTAGCTGTTATTCCATGGTCAATTGTATTTGTATATTTAGGTTTTAAATTAGGAACAGAGTGGGAAAGTATTAATAAAGTAGCTGGGCCATATGTGAAATACTTTGCACTTGCTGCTATTGTTTGTGCAATTGGTTATTTTATATTAAAAAAAATGATGAAAAAAAAGTGATTACGGAAAAAGAATCTATGCTGACATAGATTCTTTTTTATCGTCATTTTTTAAAGGATGAAAGTGTATGTTTAATATTTACCATATTGTGGCATATATATAGGAAAAGGGAGTTTAGGAAGGGGATTATTGAGAAATGGAACTCCAGTTTCAAAATGTATATCAACAAGTTGAGAATTGGTATGTGTTGGATTCGGAGCTTCCTTGGGATGTCAAAAAGTTAAGAAATGATTTGTTTTCTCTTATTGAAGTAAGTGCAACGCCAGTTATTTTTTGTGATACGTGTGATGCGAATCATGTACTTTTATCATTAGGAGAAGAAGAAGAGGAGTTTTTATTCCCAGTAGGTGGTTTTTATCATAAAGAAAAACAATTAATTTTCGTTTGTATGTGGGAAGAGTATGAGCAAGTGCTCAAAACGCTATTGCATGAATTCAGGCATGCGATGCAGCATAAGGACGATGTACTATATGTTGGAAATGAACTATACGAAGAAAGATGGATTGAGAAAGATGCGAGGCATTTCGCGGAGAGGAAGCTAGATGAATATAAAAATAGAAATTTAATCTGAAGCATAGTGGAGAAAAATCACTGTGCTTTTATTTATTGCTAATTTAAAATAAGTAGTTGACCTTTAATAAGTTTAGTTCTAAACTAATAGTATCAAATGAGCGAGGTGATGGAATGAAAGCAGGGGAAAGACTTGGAGTACTATTATGGTTTCGTTTATCACGCTTTTATAATAGAAGTATTCGTGAGACGAATCAGCATTTGAAAAAGTGGAATGTATCTGCCGCTCAGTTTGATGTATTAGTTCAAATTGGAGGAAACGATCGTTTAACGCAGCAAGAACTTGGAAATAAGTTGTTTGTTACGAAAGGAAATGTTACTCAACTTTTAAATAAGATGGAGCAACTAGATTGGATTCAGCGTGAACAAGAAGGTACTACGAAATATATTTCATTAACAGAAAAGGGAAAGGTTCTATATGAAGAAATAGTCCCGCCGCAAGAAACATTTCAAGCAGAGCAATTTGATAAGTTAAATAGAGAAGAACAAAAACAATTATTAGAATTACTGAAGAAGTTGCAGTGATGAAAATTAAAAATAATTATCTCGATTTCGAGATAATATGAGGTGAAGGATATGTTTAGAAAAATTGATCATAAAAATATGGGAAGAGCAAATCATGGGTGGTTAAATACACATTTTCATTTTTCCTTTGCAAATTATTATAATCCAAACAACATGAATTTTGGAGCAGTACGTGTTATGAATGATGATTTAATAGCGCCACAAACTGGTTTTGATATGCATCCGCACCGTGATATGGAGATTATCTCTTACGTTATAGATGGTGAATTAACACATGAAGATAGTATGGGGAACCGCGGGACAATTGAGCGTGGGCATGTTCAATATATGAGTGCAGGTACTGGTGTATTTCACAGTGAGCATAACTTAGGAAGTGAAACATTACGTTTATTGCAAATTTGGATTTTACCAGACCGCGACGGTCATAAACCAAACTATGGTGAGTTTAAATTTGATTGGAGTAAACGTGAAAATGAGTGGTTCCATATGGTATCTCCTTCTGATGGAGATGCACCAATTCATATTCACCAAGATGCAAATTTATATTCTTTATCATTAGAAGCTGGTAAAGAAATTCATTTTCCTGTTAAAGAAGGACGTCAATTGTACATTGTACAAATTGAAGGTAGCAGCGTTGTAAACGGTGAAACACTCGTAATGCGTGATGCAGCGGAGGCTGTAGAAGAAGATATTCACATTCAAGCGAAAGAAAACTCTCACTACTTAGCGATTGAAATGAAAATGGAATAAAGTGAAACTTTAACCCATGGCGGTTTTAAGTATGTGAATAGTGAGATGAAAAGTTATAGGGAAGAGGATATCGAAAACGGTATCCTTTTTTGTGTGAGTTAAATTAACAGAAAAAACTTTCTCAATTTTTGAGAGCAGGTATTGGAAAGATTATTCAGAATATTTATAAAGGTGTTAAAAACTTTTAGGGAAATGGGGAGTGTTAGATTGAAAAAGCAAGTAATTTCATCAGCATTAGCATTAACTGTTATCGCAAGTGGATTTGGGGCATTTGGAGCAACTACGACGAAAGCAGAAGAGCAAAAAATCCAGTATCACCAAGAGTTTAAAACACCAGCTTACATAGGTGAAGAATGGAAAGCGCCGGAAGGACTAGATAAAAAAGAGACGGTCTTTCAATATTTAGAGAGTAAAAAAGATATGTTTAAACTAGCAGGAAATATTGACAAACATTTCAATATCGTTGGTGAAGAAAAAGATGCTGAGTCTGGTACAACACATGTGAAGTTAGTTGAGAAGCATAATAACATTCCTGTGTATGGTTCAGATCAAACAGTTACGCTTGATAAAGAGAATAATGTAAAAGCATTTTTCGGACAAGTTATTCCGAATTTAGATAATAAAAATATTCCTGCATCTGCAAGTATTAGTGCGGAACAAGCAGAAACGATTGCAAAAGCTAATATTGAGAAAGAAATTGGTAAAGTAAAGAATTATGATGGTGTGAAAAAAGATTTATATGTGTATGAAAAAGATGGTCAATACTATCTTGCATATCTTGTAAAAGCGTCGGTTTCGAAACCAGCTCCAGGATATTGGCATTACTTTGTTGATGCAACAAATGGAAATGTTATTGAGAAATATAATGCTGTAGATAACATTACTGGATTTGGTTACGGAGTATTAGGTGCTAGACAATCATTTGAAATTGCTCAAGATACGAAAACAGGAGCGTTCAACTTATTTGATGGTACACGAGGACAAGGTGTCCATACATTTGATGCAGAGAATATGAACGAAGACTGGTTTAATTTATTCTCACAAATTCTTGGATATACAGGAGAAGAAATTGGAAGTAAATCTAAGTTCTTCGAAGATAAAGCGGCAGTTGATGCGCATGTGAATGCAGGAAAAGTATATGATTATTATAAAAAGACATTTAACCGTAACTCTTTCGATGATAAAGGTGCAAAACTTATTTCTGCTGTTCACGTAGGTGAATCTTGGAATAACGCAGCGTGGAACGGTGTACAAATGATGTATGGTGATGGAGATGGTAAGACATTTATTCCATTATCAGCTGGCCTAGACGTTATTGGCCACGAATTAACGCATGCTGTAACTGAACATACAGCAAACCTTGTATATAAAAATGAATCAGGAGCGTTAAATGAATCGTTATCTGATATTATGGGCGTCATGGTTGAGAAGAAGAGCTGGGATTTAGGTGCTGATATTTATACACCTGGTAAACCTGGAGATGCACTTCGTTCTCTGAAGGATCCAGCATCTATTCCAAACCCATTAAAACCAGGTGAAGGTTACCCAGATCACTACAATAAACGTTATACTGGAACAGCTGATAATGGCGGCGTTCATATTAACAGTAGTATTAACAATAAGGCGGCGTATTTAGTTTCTGAGGGCGGCACGCATTACAATGTGAAAGTAACTGGAGTGGGCCGTGAAGCAACAGAAAAAATTTACTATCGTGCTCTTACAAAATATTTAACTGCAAACTCTGATTTCAAAATGATGCGTCAAGCTGCACTTCAATCAGCAGAAGATTTATTCGGTAAAAACTCTAAAGAGGTACAAGCTGTAACGAAAGCTTATGACGCTGTAGGAGTAAAATAATAAGAGAAAAAAGACCTGACTGGATTGTCAGGTCTTTTCCTTATTTAATCACGAATACCTAGTGCGATTTTCGCCATACGCGACATACGTTCTTTCGTCCATGGCGGATTCCATACAACGTTTACTTCTATTTCATTTACTTCAGGTACGTTCGTTGATAATACTTTTTTAACGTCTGATACGATTTGGCCAGCCATTGGACAACCGATAGAAGTCATCGTCATTGTAACGACAGCATTATTATTTTCATCTGCTGTAACGTCATAAACTAATCCGAGATTGATAATATCAACACCTAGCTCAGGGTCAATAACAGCTTCTAAGTTTGCATATAACTTTTCTTCAAATGCTTGTTGTGACATGTGTAGCACCCCCTAAATATTAATGATATCGGTTCTCATTATAACGGATATGCGGGATAAGTGCAGGAAATGAGCTCAAAAAAATATTCCTCTCTGAGAGAGGAATATTTTTTTGAAAAGCTATTCAGTTTTAAAATGAGATACAAGCTGATCTAATTCTTCAACTGTTTGTTTCATTTGTTTTGCAGTGAGAGTCATTTCATTCATCACGATGACTTTCTGTTCAGCAGATTGTGCCGTTGCGGCTGTTTCACTAGATACTTCATTTGAAATAGAAGCGATGTTATTAAGTGAAGCGTTCATTTCTTCAGCGCTTGCAGCCATTTCTTCAGCAGTTGCTGATATGTCTTGCATTTGAGTTGATACTTTATTTACTTGTTCAACAATTGTTGTGAAAGAAGTACCAGCCTCACGAACGACAGTAATGCCTTCAAATGCTTCAGAACGACCTTTAGACATCATAGAGTTAGCAGTTTCCGTATCATTTTGAATTTGATGAAGCAATTGGTTAATATCTTTTGCCGCTGTTTTTGATTGTTCCGCAAGTTTACGAACTTCATCAGCTACGACAGCAAATCCTTTTCCTTGTTCACCAGCACGAGCCGCTTCAATAGAAGCATTTAAAGCAAGTAGATTTGTTTGTTCAGCGATATTAGAAATAGATTGTACAGCTGTATCAATATATTTTGTATGAGTGATTAGACGTTCGACTACTTCTGATGTAGCATTTACAGCTTCATGTATCGTTGTCATTTGTGAAACAGATTTTTGGATAACAGTACTTCCGTCGTTAGCGTGTTCAGATGTAGCTACAGCAAGTTCGGCTACAGATGAAGCAGATTCAGCGATACGCTGAACACTTATTGCCATATCATCCATCGCAGTCGAGCTTTCTTCCATACTAGAAGTTTGCGATTGAATACTTGAATTTAAGTTGGACATCGAGCTTTGAACTCTTATTGTTGCCTCGCGTGATGTATTAGTCTTTTCTAGCATATTTTCAGAAGCTGTTTGTACTTCTACAGATGTTTTTTGAACACGATTAATGATATGTTGCAGGTTTTCTAACATTTTATTAAACGATGATGCAATTGCACCGATTTCATCATTGCTATTTACTTGTAGACGGGCTGTTAAGTCGCCTTCTTGAGAGGCTAATTCTTTTAGTTTAGTATCAATTTGTTGAATTGGTTTTACAAGCTTACCAGAGAACCACCATGCAAGAATAATTGCAGTTACAATACAAATAACAAGTGATAAGAAGACAACATATTCAATTCGTAGTGAAGATTGATCGATTTTTTCAATAGATTGTTCACGTAATTTAGCTTGTTCATTACTGTAATTTGTGAAATCACCGATTACTTTATAAACAGTGCCATTCTCTGTAGAAGCTACTTGTAAAGCTTCTTCCCATTTTTGTTCTTTTGCAAGAGTGAATACTTTCTCTTCAATGAACTTTCTCCAAGTGGATCCTAATTCCATTGTGCTTTTCACGGACTGAGAAGTGTTAGGGTTAGAAAGAAGTTGCCCTTTTGTATCTTCAAGACGTTTACTCATCTCATTAAACTTGTCTAATTCGACTTGATCATGTTGTAGTAAATAACCTCTTAAAGCAGAAAGTTGTACTTGATAAGCGTCTCCGCGCTCTTTCAATTCTGTTGCAAGAGGAGAAATTTCTTTTTGTAATGTTTCAGCTTTATGAGACTGATCCATGGTAAAGAATAAAATAAAAGCTAAGGCGATGCCGAATAAAGCACAAATCATTCCCATCATGAACATTAGTTTTTTTCGAATGCTAATAAAATTCATATGATAAAAATCCTCCTTGTAAAATCTTAGTATTAGAATTAATTAATTAATGTAAAAAATTGAAAGAAAGCTTTACTCCATCTGGAATAAAGCTTTCTTCTTTCCTTTAGGAATTATAGCAGACAGAATGGGAGATAGAAAGAGATATTTTAGCGTGAAAAAAGAGAGACTCTAAATTGCTCTTTCTAACAATTTAGAGTTCGTAGAAGTATAAATGAAATTTTCATTTTAACTATTTGTTTTGAAATGAGAAACGAGCACTTCAAGTTCTTGCACAATTGTTTTCATTTCTGATGATTTTTTAGCAACGACACTCATTTTGTTTACTTGGTCACCAGCTGAAGTTGCTGTTTTCGATGTTTCGGCAGCAACTTCATTTGAAATAGAAGCGATATTATTTAAAGCTGCATTCATTTCTTCAGAACTTGCGGCCATTTCTTCAGCAGTTGCAGACATTTCTTGTATTTGTGTAGAGAAATTGTTAATGTGATTAACAATTTCTGAGAATGAAGATCCAGCGGTACGAATGACTGTAATTCCTTCAGAAGCTTCTGACTGACCTTGTGTCATCATGTCATTTGCTATTTTTGTGTCCGCTTGAATTTGATGAAGTAAATGGTTAATGTCATTTGCTGCTAGCTGAGATTGTTCAGCAAGTTTTCGTACTTCATCGGCAACAACAGCGAATCCTTTTCCGTGTTCACCAGCACGGGCCGCTTCAATAGAAGCATTTAAAGCGAGCAAATTCGTCTGCTCGGCAATATTAGAAATAGATTGAAGTGCAGTATCAATATGATTCGTATGTGTAATGAGTCGCTCTACCACTTGTGATGTAGCGTTAACAGCTTCGTTAATTGTATGCATTTGTGTAATAGATTTTTCAATGACTTTATTTCCATCATCTGCTTTTTCAGAAGTTGTAACAGCTAGGCTAGCGGCAGAAGAGGCAGCTTGTGCAATGCGCTGAACACTCGTTGCCATATCATCCATTGCGGTTGAACTTTCTTCAATGCTAGAAACTTGTGAACGAATATTGTGCTCAAGAGCATTCATAGTCTCTTTAGTTTTTGCGGTATTTTCCATAGAAGCAGTTGTTTCGATAAACACATTTTCAGAAGCTTCTTTTACACTTGTTGATGTTTGTTGAACTTGCTTTATTATACGCTGGAAGTTAGCAAGCATTTGATTAAAGGAATTTGCGATGTCACCAATTTCATCTTTACTCGTTACGTGTAATCTAGCGGTTAAATCGCCATCTTGAGAAGCTAATTCTTTTAACTTCGCATCAATTTGTCGAATCGGTTTAACGAGTTTACCAGAGAACCACCATGCCAATAGAATAGACGTTAATGTACATGTAATGAGTGAGAAGAAAATAATATATTGAATAAGGGATGAAGAAGACTCTACGTCAGCAATTAATACGTCCCGTTTGTCATTTTCTTCATTTGCATATTTAGTAAAACGACTTAAAAGATCATTTACATAATCTGTTTGAGCAAGAGCAATTTTGGATGCTTCATCCCATTTTCCTTCCCGTGCAAGAGGGAGGACTTCATTATCTACGACGCTGCGCCATTTTGCTCCCATTAAAATGGCCTCTTTCATTCCTTCTGGGAGTTTTTTATCACTTGTTACTTTCTCCCTAGTATCAGCTAGTTTTTTTCCTTCCCGGTTGAATTTATCCAATCCTTTTTGATCATGTGATAGTAAATATTCTTGTAAACCAGCGACCTGCGCTTGGAACCAATCGCCACGTTCTTTTAAAATCGTTGCTCTTTTCGATACATCATTCTTTAATGTTTCGATTTCACTTGCTTGATTCATCGCGAATGAAAGAATGACAATAAGAGCAATGCTAAATAAGGAAGAAATGCTTAAGAGTGTGAACAGTAGTTTTTTTCGAATGCTAACATATTTCATTGTTACCCCTACCTTTTTTGAAAAAACTATTTATTGTAATTTATAAATATTGAGAACGAAACTAATAAAAACATAATTAAGAAGTTATTAATCTGTTCAATGAAAATTATAGCAGATAATGGAATATGGCAGATTAATGTGAGTAAATGTTCTTAAAATGTATACATTTGTATATCAAAAAATTCATAAATAAAAATCAGAAATGGTATTGTAATTTGAAATAACATCCTGTATACTTCTAATTAGTTGATAACGATTATCACTATCAACTAAACATTACTCTTCGTTATGTTGGTCATACCCCTTTTTGACGACGTAAGTCAGAGACGAATGTTGAAATATCTTGTGTCCTATTCTACAGAATTATGGTAATCTCCAACCTCAACTTATATGCGTAAGCATGCAAAAAAAGGATCCTATCCGTGAAGGGATCCTTTTTTGCATGTTGTCGCAATTAATGTATATAGACCAGGTATACGCTCTTCAATGCCCTCTGGTGCAGTAGAAGGAAAAACCCACTTTTGATGAGATCCGTGTTCTTCAATCAATTTTTCAACCTTGAAATTTGTTTCTGCCATTGATGTAATGATTTCTCCTAGTGTCCAGCGCCTAATTTTTGTTTTCGGTAAAGCGTATTTCTGTGATCCCGTAAGGAGAGTACTATAAGCTACGTCACCTTCAATAAGTTCCTCGTCGAAATAATTTCCATTTGCTCGAAATGATGGATGATCTACTCCTAATAATTTTGTATAAACGGGATGATAGTCACGTAGTATAAAGGTCCCATCTTGTTTTAGTAAGTGAGAGATTATATGAAAGAGTGGCTTTAAGTCTAAAAAGTAATGGAGCACGCCAAGTTCCAGTAACACGATATCAAATGATTGGGATAGATTTAAATCTAGTACATCGGAAATGATATATTGAATAGAGACACCAGCAGCTTCGGCTAGTTCGGTTGCGTATTTTTCATTACTTGCTGAAATGTCTACAACTGTTACATCGGCTCCTAAAAGAGCAAGAGCAACTGCTTTATTTCCTTTTGATCCGAGTAAATTAATAATACGCTTTCCTTTTGGAGATTGTATGTAAGGTAAATAATGATTTACCTCGCGCACGGGATCTTCCATGAGCTTTTTCGCATAATCCTCTGGCGCCCCGTGGCGATTTGTCCAAGCTTCATAAGCAGCTGCGTTCCAACTTTTTTCATTAATAGTACTTAGTTGTTTTTGATTCAATTTTATCACTCCTTTTGTGAACGTATAGTTATTCGTTGAATGAGTAGAATTTCCTGTTTTTTTGAATAAAAGTTTGATTTTTCTGTTGTTAAGTCGTAAAATACGTTTTATACATAAAAGCGTTGAAAAGGAAAAGTAGAATGAAATCATTCTGTCCAGAGAGCTTCGGTAGCTGAGAAGAAGCAAGAATATTCATTTGAACAATGGCCTTTGAGCTTCGTCCTGAACTTATCAAATGATAATAGTAGGAGGCGACGAGAGTTGGTACTCGTTATCAAAACCACAGTATACGAGCATGAATTGCTCCGTACTTGTTAAGGTTAGTTATGCGAATGACTGACGAAATAAGGTGGTACCGCGACTGTTTATACAGCCCCGCCCTTATCTTTTTTAAGATAAGGGCGGGGCTTTTTATATTTTAAAGGAGGAATATAAGATGAGTATTTTTATTGGAGGCGCTTGGCCGTATGCAAATGGTTCGTTACACCTTGGACACATTGCTAGTTTGTTACCAGGAGATATTTTAGCACGTTATTACAGGGCAAAAGGTGAGCATGTGTTGTATGTTTCAGGAAGTGATTGTAATGGAACACCGATTACAATTAGAGCAAAGCAAGACGGTGTGATGGTGAAAGAAATTGCTGATAAGTATCACGAAGAGTTTGAGCGATGTTTTCGTAGCCTTGGTTTTACTTATGATTGCTATACACGTACAGATAGCGAGCATCATCATGAAACTGTTCAAAAAGTCTTTTTGCGACTATTAGAAGAAGGTTATATTTATAAAAAAGTAGTTGAACAAGCTTATTGCGAAACGTGTACGCAATTTTTACCGGATCGATATGTAGAAGGTATTTGTCCGCATTGTCATGAAGCAGCAAGGGGCGATCAATGTGATGCTTGTTCCGCTATTTTAGATCCACTCGATTTGTTAGAAAAGAAATGTAAGTTATGTGGTAGTACGCCATCAGTACAGGAAACAGAGCATTTCTATTTTGCATTGCATAAATTTCAGCAGCAAATTAAAGAGGCCGTAGAAATTGCAAAGCAGAAAGGAACATGGCGCGACAATGCAATTCAATTAACAGAGAGATATTTAAAGGAAGGATTACAAGATAGGGCAGTGTCACGTGATTTACCAATTGGGGTACCAATTCCAGTGGCAGGATATGAAGATAAGAAAATTTACGTATGGATTGAAGCAGTGACAGGATATTATTCGGCGAGTAAACACTGGGTTGAAGAAACAGGGAAAGATGATCAAGAGTTTTGGGATAAAGAAGCGAAAACATATTATGTACATGGTAAGGATAATATTCCGTTTCATTCAATCATTTGGCCAGCGGTATTACTTGGAATAGGAGAAGAAGCAATCCCGCATCATATCGTTTCGAATGAATATTTAACAGTTGAAAAAAGAAAATTATCGACAAGTAAAAACTGGGCAGTATGGGTGCCTGACATATTAGAACGCTATAATCCAGATTCTATTCGTTACTTTTTAACAGTTAACGCACCAGAAAATCGTGATACTGATTTTTCATGGCGTGAATTCATTTACAGTCATAATAGTGAATTGTTAGGTGCATATGGGAACTTTGTGAACCGGACATTAAAGTTTATTGAAAAATATTATGGTGGTACTGTACCGAAGGGAAGTATTGATGTAGAGCTGAAAGATAAAGTAGAAGGATTATATAAAAGTGTAGGAGAGGCGATTGAACAAACTAAATTTAAGGTGGCACTAGAAACAATATTTGATGCAGTGCGCTTTGCAAATAAATACTTTGATGAAAAGCAGCCTTGGAAACAAAGAGAAGACGACCCAGTTTCATGTGAGGAAACAATTTATAATTGTGTTTACCTAATAGCAAACTTTGCACAACTGCTGGAACCATTTTTACCGTTTTCAAGTGAAAGAGTTAGAAATACATTATCGAGTGTTAAAGTAAATTGGGAACCTCAAAATACGTTGCCAAACCGAATTGATAATGTGCAGCCATTATTTGAGCGAATCGATGTAAAACAAATTGAACATGAGGTAGAGAAGTTATATGGAGCGGTAAAGTGAAATATAAGGAAAAGACCTTTCAAATAAATGAAAGGTCTTTTGTTATGCTGTATAACCCTCTTTCTTATCTTTCAAAAAGAAAAGCACAGCAAGGATTACGAGAATAATAGCCGCAATATCATATGTTATTTTGAAGGTAGTAATAAAGTTTAACATATAGTAACTTTATTCACATTTATATACAAGTTGATGTTGTCACGCACTATGAACACGATTATGTTTTTTTTCTTTCCTAGCAGTAAGTAGTTGTGGTGTGAAAATACCGAGTAATATAACCACAATACCAATCCACTGCATTGGCGATACAACTTCATGAACAAGTGTAATAGAAGCGATAATTGCTGTTGGTAATTCAGCTGCACCTAATATTGTACCAAGTCCCGTTCCGACTTTTGGTACCCCAATTGAAAAACAAATGACAGGTATAATAACCCCGAACAGTCCAAGGAAGAAAGCATATTTCCATAGGCCTGCTTGTAAAGCACCGTCCGTTAAAAAGGTAGGCGGGAAAAATAAGCATACAATAAGAGTAGCACTCGTTGTCATAAGAAAGCTTTTCGTATAAGGCGGAACATCTGTAGCAACGCGCCCGCTTACAAATACATAGAATGAGAAAGAGACGGCAGCTAATAGTCCGAAAATAATACCTTTCGTAGAAAAGTTTTGTCCAAGACCTTCAAATACTCCACCAGCAAACAATGTACCAGTAAATAAAATAATAATAGATATAACTTTCTCACGGCTTGGGAATGTCCGGTTGGCAATCGCTTCGATGACTACACCAATCCAAGTGAACTGAAAGAGTAAAACGACAGCGATAGAGGCTGGCAATTCTTCTACGGAAATAGCATAGAAAATACCTGTCATACTCATTGTTGTGCCGACTGTTAGTAACGAAAAGAATTGTTTTTTTGATACTTTATGACGTGAAAAGAACAGAACGAGTAAAAGTAGTCCAATCCATCCGAAGACATATTGCCCTCCTAGTAGTTGGTGTGCGGAAAATCCGTCGATGAATCCGAGTTTAAAAATAGTTGAAAGTACGCCGTAGCTACAAGCGCCGAATAAAACTAGTAATGAATACTTAAACTTCTCCATAAAAATCCTCCTTTTAAATAATAAAAAACGCCCGCTATCCAAATAAGGATAACGGGCGAACGAAACAGAGTAAGATACTCTACAAAATTCCGCCATTCATACGAAGTATGAATTTGGGGTATGAAATTAGAGTAGGTTTTACATTGCTTTTGGGAATACAATGGAGCATTTTACACCTTGAGGTGTGTTTTGTATTCCATAAGGAAACTGATGTTTATCTAATATTTGTTTTACAATATATAACCCAAGACCACTACCTTGTACTAAGCCATGTTTGTCAGGATTTGCGCGATAGAATGGTTCAAATAAATGGGCAAGTTTATCTTCATCAATTTGAGAACCTGTATTTAATACTTCTAATGCGTAACCGTTTGGCTTTTCATAAAGTTTTATATATACATGCTGATGGTCAATTGTATAATGAATTGCATTTGAAATAATGTTAAAAATAGCAGTTTGCATAAATTTAGGATCAGCTAAAATTTGTGCATCTTGTTTAATGTTAGATTGAACATTTAATTGTTTTACAGATACAAAATAATCTACTTTCTTTATAACGTCCTCAATAATATTAGTTAATGAGATAACTTTTAAATTTGGTTTAAATTGAGGGTTTTGTATTTTGGATAATTCTGACACTTTTTCCGTTAATATGTTAATATCTTGCATCATCTCATATGAACGTTTTAAATATTTATCTCTATCTTTATAAGCGCCAATTCCGTGAATCATGCCATCGAGTTGTCCCATAACGGCTGCGATTGGTGTTTTTAATTCATGGGATATCATAGACATAAATTCTTTACGAGATTGTTCTAACTGTTGTTCCTTCTTGAGTTCATTTCTTAAATCTTGATTGCTTTCATGTAAATTTTTCACAATAGTGGGTACTTGTGAGGCAGCTACTTGCAAATTAAAATCTGTTTGATCTGTATTTTTGTTAAGTAGCTTTTTATCTGAGAAATCAAGATTCATAATATCTTTTAAAGCATCGCTCATATATCGGAAAGGTTTGGCGATTATTTTTGCGTAGATTAAAGATCCAAGCAGAGATAATGCAAGCATTGTCGCCCCAATATGTGGAGCTAACTGCTGCAACACATCTGTTAACTTTGGATTATCATGTGTATCATTTGCTTTACTTGCTGCATTTTGTGTATGTAAGGCATCATTGTTAGTAACTTGCTTTTCCGCTTCTGTAAGTGAAGACGTTGTGTTACTTTTCCCCGGAATATTTTGTGCATGTTCTTTTGCTTTTGCAGTTTGGCTAGGCTGCAAAAGATGATTGATGGCTGTAGAGAGTGTTTTCATGTCTATTTGAGAAGATTGAAAATTAGAGATGCTACTCTCTGACACAGCTTTATTTTGCTTTGTTTTACTTTGGTCGTTTTGTTTGTCTGATTCCGCTTGTTCCGCAGTTTGCGTTCCAGAAGCTTTCAAACGATCTTTATCGTAATTTGAGGCTAGAAAATAAATAATTTGATAAAGACAAAGTGATAACAGAATACAAAATAATAAGGTTTTGATGAATATATTTTTGGTGATGTTGTCTTTGCTACGATTCGATTTTGTAGCCAATGCCTTTCACCGTTTTAATATAAGGAATTTCTAATTTTTTTCGTAAGTTTTTAATATGTGTATCTATAACCCTCACATCACCATAATGTTCATAGCCCCATACCTTATTCAACAAATCACTTCTTGATAGTACTTTTCCCCGATTTTGCAGTAAAGTATATATAATTTCAAATTCTTTTGTAGTCAATTCAATTTGATTACCATGAACATAAGCGGCATATGCTGTAGAATTTAACATCAATTCATGGAATTGTAGTATAGTTGCAGCTTCTGCTTCCTTTGTTGCTGCCCTTCTTAATACAGCTTCTACACGTTTTATAAATACGGTGTAATGGAACGGTTTTGTAATATAGTCATCAATACCTAACTCAAATCCTTTAATTTCACTTTCTTCATTATGTAAGCCAGTTAACATAATGATTGGTACATCAGATTGTCCTCGCATAATTTTACAAATACTATAGCCATCTATATCTGGTAACATTACATCGAGGAGGACAAGATCGTATGAATTTTTTTGGAAAAGAAGAATGCCTTCTGTTCCAGCACCAACTACATCAACAGTAAAGTTTTGTGCCATTAGAAATTCACGAATAAGTTCTTGTATATCTGGGTTGTCTTCAATCACCAGTATATGCGTCATAGTAACACCTCCTAAATAACGCTTTTTACTGCAATATTCGAATTCATCATTTTTTGGATGACTCAGATTGTTTATACATATAATAAGCCCCCGCTATAAAATAGTAATGAAAGTAGCAAGGGGGATTGTTTAGTGTCACTGAATAGTTCAGAATTACAGTAGTTCTATTATAGTATGTATTGTAAAATTTATAAAATATTATAACTGTATAATTTTAATATCTATGTTTATCAATGTTACGATGATGTTGAATGCAATCTATTTTTATTATATATGTAAATACAGTTGTTTTGCTACTGTAAATGAATAAATAAAATAAGCCAAGACATAAAATTCTTGGCTACACATAAATCTTGTTCTTAGGCTAATTTACAGTGACAGTAGCTTGCTGCTGAACGCGCTCAAATAACCAGTGAATATCATTGTTAAACATACGAATACAACCAAGTGTTGTTGCTTTCCCGATTGCTTGATTATTGTTAGTTCCATGAATCGCATACGTTGTTCCGTAAGTTCCTGCCATATTTAATCCGAGCCAGCGGTCCCCAAGTGGATTACGTGGATCGCCGCCTTTAATTTTTCCTGTATAGTAAGGACGGTTTTTAATTTTATTTACGATTTGAAAAGTACCCTTAGGTGTTGGTGTTGCTGCTTTTCCAGTAGCGACAGTGAAACTTTTTATGAATTTTCCATCTTGATAATAATCCATTTTATTTATTTTTGTGTTTACGATAAGCTGATCCTTCGTCGTAGCTGCTTCTGCAGTAGTGAATGGAAGAGTTAAAAATCCTAATGATAATAGCGCACTTAATAATAGTTTTTTCATTATATTCTCCTTTTACTTATTGTAGTAGTCTTACATACAATGAATTTGTAATCCTCGTAATGCTTGATTGACATTTTCATCTAATGTTTCAAAGAAAGTAGTAATCTTTGTATTACATTTGTTGTTTTTATCGATAAGTAATCTTTCATTTAATAAAAGCTCACCATGTAGTCCAAAACTTTGAACTCGAATATTTAGTTCATCTTCAGTTTCAGAAATAATCGGTAAGAAATAGTGAAAAGCTTTCGTTGGAATGATGTAGCTTTTGCCAATCATGCTTTCTTGATTTGAATTAATCCATTTTCTCGTGACGATCTTAATGTTCTTTTTTGAAACGATAAAAGACAGCGTTGTAGATTTTGTTAAACTTACGTCAAATTCATTTGTTTCACATATTTGTAAATTAAAAACGGTTTCATTTTGATGAGATTCAACATTCGTATTAATAAAATCGTGCATTTTATAAGCTTCCATTTCTTATTCACCCTTTTTTCAATTTCGAAAAGCGATTTATATTTATTCAGTTTAATGTTTAGTCATATATTAGCTAAATTTTTCAACAAATTCCGATATAATCTTACAATACGTATATGAAGCTAATATGAAGTTCATATGAGTTTGTGGTGGTTTTTTATAGAGAACAAAATAAGGTGGTTTTCGAGAGTTAAAAACTGGATGAAAAATGTATATTAATGGATTTCCTTCGCGTGATATATAGTTGTTAGCTTGTTTTTTAATGCTAATAGATATAAGTAAATAGAGAACAAAAAACTTTAGAATGAGCCTTACAAAAATGTAATAAAAATGTAAGCTATTGTGATAGTTATTTCGACAATTTTTTTATACAATAATAGTAACAAGTTGTACGTGAATGAAAGGGGAGATGACATGGAATGGGTTCATGAATTATTTCAGCAATATGGGTATTATGTAGTACTTGTAGGCCTGCTGTTAGAATATATTGCACTTCCGTTTCCGGGAGAGCCAACATTAGCATATGCGGGGTTTTTAGCACAGAAGGGTGATCTAAGTTTACCTATTTTAATTATCCTATCCTTTATTGGGACAAGTGTAGGAATGACGATTCAATACTTTTTAGGGAATAAGCTTGGTATGCCTTTTGTTCAAAAATACGGGAAGTACGTATTTTTAACACAAAGAAAAATTGATTTAACGAGAATGTGGTTCGATAAATACGGATATTTCCTTATCTTTATTGGCTTCTTCATTCCTGGTGTACGTCATTTTACAGGATACTTTGCAGGTATCATTAACTTACCGTTTCGCCGCTTTGCAATTACAATTTATTCAGGTGCTTTATTCTGGGTATCGTTCTTCTTAATTGGCGGCTACTGGTTAGGTGGTAACTTACATGATATTTTCGGATTACTGGGAGATCATATCGGCAAAATCATTTTCGGAGCGATTGTCATTGTAGCAATTACGTTAAGCGTTCGTTTCCGCAAGCAACTAAAACGAGTATTTTTACAAAACGCAAGTTAATATGGAATCCATTCTATGTCAGATTTTAGGGAGGCAGTGCAAAAGCACTGCCTTTTTTATTGTATTTTCCAGTTTGCTTTTATTTTTCCATCGATACCGTAACCGGTGGCTGGTATATAATACGTTTCTATTTTTTTCCGTATGTGATTATTAAAATCTATTATCTAAGTTATATATTTAGGAGAATATAGATTTATTTTTGACATGTATATAAGTCAAAATGACAATTATAATTGACAAAGATAAGGATATTATTTACAATTTTAATTAAATAAATGAAAAAGAGGTAAAATATGAAGCTTCAAAATCGGGTGAGAGAATTTCGAGCAAAGCATCGTTTATCACAAGGGGAGTTAGGTAAAGCGATTGGCTCATCACGGCAAACCATTAGTTTAATTGAGCGTGGGGATTATGCACCATCTATTGTGTTATCGCTAAAAATCGCACAAATTTTTGGAGCGCCGGTGGAGGAGATATTTATGTTGGTGGAGGGGGAAGATGGAGATGAAGGGTAAGGGTAAGGGGAAAATGACGGCTATATTGAAGTTGTTAGTAGGAGTAATTTTTGGTGGGTTTATAGGGTATGTAGTAGGGGATATTGCAACAGAGGGTACTAGCAAAATACCTCCTGTTATTAGCATTGCTATGATGAGTGTATTTGGCGTAGCGATTATATATTATATTTGGAAGCGTACAAGAGCGCTCGCACAAACGAAAGATGAAGAAGAAAATGTTAAGGGACGAAGATTAGGGATATCGCTTATTTATTTTCGAGTAATGGAAATTATTATTCCATCATGGTTTGTTTGTTCAGTTATCACTTTTTATAGAACGTATACAAGTGAGGGGAACTTACTCTTTGTTAGTGTAAGTATTGTCGTATCTACAGTGTGCTTTATTGCTATAACTTGGTTAGGATCTGTAATGAGGAAAAGATATAACGCTCTATATCCAGAACAGAGTGTTACGTATTCTCAGTCAATGGAAATGTGGGCAAAGAATGCAGATGAAGGGCAAAAGCAAATTGTTCATGAAGCGGGATATAAGGCATATCAATATACAAACATGACACTTGCTTGTGCGTGGTTGGCGGCGATTGCGTATGCAATTTTAGATGGAAAAGACTTCTTTATGGTCATTATGATTTCGTTCGTTTGGGTATTACATGTTGGAACATATATGTACGAAATGCATAAAAAAATGATTTATTAAGGGGAGAAAAACGGTGGACGTTTTAAGAAGACCTGCTTTTTTAATGTTCGTTGCTTTCGTTTGCTCCGCTTTATACGGATTTATTCGAATAGAAAAAGTACAGCAAATTATAGAAATATGGACCTTTTTCTGGATTGCATTGCTTGTGTTGGCTATTCATGAATTAGGGCATGTAATATTTGGTTTAATAGGCGGTTTAAAGTTTAAATTTATGACAGTAGGACCTATCACTGTTCAAAAAGAAAAGGGGAAATTACGCATTCGAGAAAATAAATTATGGGCGTACTTTGGTGGTGTGGTGATGTTAGTACCGTCTTCTATAGAGACACCGAACCTTTCAAAGAAATGGGCGTGGATGACTTTAGGCGGACCAATTATGAGTTTATTATTCGGTATTACTTCAGGTTACATATACATGGTGAGCTATTATCAATATCTTTTATATTTTTCCGTTTTCCACTTTGTGATTTTTACAGTTACAATCGTGCCGATAAAAGGAACGCTTCTGAGTGATGGCATGCAATTTCTCATTTTAATTAAAGATGATGAAAAAGCTAAGCAACATTTATATACGATTCAAATATCGAGTGAGTTATTTAGTTATAAAAGACCGAAAGATTGGGATGAGAGATTAGTAGAACTTAGTGAGGAAAAATTAAAAGAGGATAAAAGTATAAGAGAGGTAATGAGCGGACTTATGCTCGTCTTTTATGCCCGAGCTGATCAAAAGGGAATAGAAAGAGCGATACCGTATATAGAACAAATTGTTCAGCTATCTGTAACGAAGGAAAATAAATTTTTCGTTGGTAGTTTTCATAGTTGGTATCTTTTATATAAAGCTCTTTATCAGATGGATAGCCTTTCTCTGCAAGAAGCAAAGGAACATGCAAAGGCCATTACCAAAATGGATTTAAACGGATATTACCGTACACAAGGAATTATTAAATATTTAGAGGACGATATGGAAGCTTCCCGCTGTTATATGAAGAAAGCTGATAAAGAATTGGAGAGTGCTGAGAAGAGTGGAATGGGATATTTACAAGTAGAGAGAGAATGGTTTGAGCAGCTACAGGCGAGGGTATCTTACGATGGGTGAGGTATCCTCTTTTTTATATGTCATCTTATTCGATTTCATAAAAAACGAAGTACAGGTAGAATAAAAGAGATAGGAGGAGATACATATGGAAATTTTATCGATTATTTTGATAGTCTTGCTCATTTATGCTGTTTTTAAAGTGGCGTATGTAGCATTAAAGATACTCGCGATCCTATTAATTATCTTTTTAATCGTTGAGTTCGGCAGTAAGTTACTTGGGGGATAGGCATGTTGTGCGTTTTGAGTGTCGAACCGTCGATATAATGAAAAAATCGCTGATATAAGTGGAGAAACGATCGATATATTTTAAAAATCGTTGATATATTTAATTGAATACTAAGTGGGGTATATGGGAAAGAAGTTGCCGTGGAGGTAACTTCTTTTTATTTTGGTGATGGGGTATGAACAGGAAAGAACAGTAAACAAAAAAGCTGGAAGAATTTCTTCCAGCTTACGAGTTACTTTCAATTTGACGACCATTTTCTTCTTCAGTGTCCTGTAATAGATTGAATACGTCTGCTAGGCAGAATGCGATAAACCAAGTCCATAGACCGTGGAAGAAAGCTGAGCTTAATTGAAGTGGTAATGTATAGTTTGTCATTGAGTAGGAAATACATCCACCAACGATTCCGATCATTGTTAATAACATTGTTTTTTGAGCATTTTCTTCTGGATTGAAGAGGAAGAAAATGTATCCGCCTAAAATTGAAGCGCTTACAAGGGTTTCGATTCCATTAAAAATGATATTCTCTCCAAGCTCTGTGTTTGTCCAGAAACAGATCACGCCGCCGACGATCGCAAATAGGACAGCTAGTGTGTATCGTATATATTGATTCATATGTTCATCTCCTTATGTAATAAGATGATTTGGAAGTCAAAAAGGTAGGTATAGTATATTGAAGTGAATTTTAGTTGTACGTATCTTTTATAAAAAGATCAGTGAAGAATAACTAAGATGATCGGTTTTTTTAAACCGTTACGTGTATGGTGTCTGAAATATACCCGACTGCTCGTTTCTTTTTGCTTATAAAAATAAGAGAAACTTCCAAGTCTATATACTCTTTTTTGTTAGTCTAGTTTTATTATAACATATTTAGTGATACAATAATAGAATTATCTGATTTTGTAATAAGTGTAAAAAATAAAAAACGCAAGGAATTGTAGTTCCTTGCGCTTTTTTATATACGTTTGAAACGGCCGACAATTTCAACTGTTTCAGTAATGTTCATAAATGCTTTATTATCCACTTGGCGGATAATACGTTTCATTTCGCCCAACTCGTAGCGAGTTACGACAGTGTAAATCATTTTTTTCTTATGGTTTGTATAGCCGCCGACAGCATCTACCATTGTTACGCCACGTATGCCGTGATGTAATAGTGAGCTTTTTATTTCCTCACCTTTTTCTGTAATTGTCATTATCGTTAATTTAATATGTTTTGTATGCACGGCATCAATTACTTTGCTGACTACAAACCGACTAATTAACGTATAAAGCGTAATATCCCATCCGAAAATAAATCCTGCTGCAACAAGTAAGATTAAGTTGAATCCAAAGATGATTGCTCCAATTGAAACATCGCGATGTTTCGCTACAATCAATCCAACAACATCAAAACCACCTGTTGAAGAAGCAAATCGGAATATGATTCCTGAGGCAGCACCGCAGATGACACCACCGAATACAGAAGACAGCAAAATATCATCTGAAACTTGGTGTACTGGGATAATGTTCATCGCTAAAGATGATACAGCCACAAAGTATGCCGTTAAAAAGGTTGTCTTCTTTCCTAAGTAAAAGTGACTTAAAATAAGAAGCGGAATGTTTAGTAAAAAGATAAGTGCTCCGATATTGTAGTGCATTAAATAACCGATAATCATCCCTACACCAGCGAACCCACCGCTAATCATATTATGCGGGATAAAAAACATATTCATAGAAATTGCATACAAAATAGAAGCTATAAAAATAACAACTAACTGTATGATGAATTCTAAATGAAATGTTTTAGCTGCTGGGAAGGATAAAAAGGCGGTGTCGGGAACGTAATCGGCGTCTCCTAGTTGACCCATAGTATGTTTCATCTCCATATTCATTTTTGATTACAAGAAGAGAATAAAGCTTTTTTCAAAAACTGGCAATAGTTTTATTATAATGCAAAAATTTTATAAATTTCTAACAAATTAAACCTATTCAAAGATACGTGTGAATATACTAAAGAAAGCGAATACATTGGTTTTCTAGCATAATTTTTTGAGAAAATATGCAAAAAAACTTTTGAGAACAAAAGGAAATAGAGAATGTTTGCTGAATATGCTAAAATGACTTTATTAAGGATGTGAAGCGATGGAATTTTTATTGCAGGATGCAATTCTATATATATCGTTTGTAACGACAGCGCTTTGTGTATTAGAAGTCTTTTTTCTTGCTAACGTTTCTCGCTTTGTGCGTCAGCAAGCATCGAGCGGTAGACAGAGAGCTTTTAAACTAGTAGATACGTGTGAAGAGGGTACAAGAAATGTACCGCTATTTTCTATTTTTTATAAATATGGAATGATTCGTTCTGTCCGCAGACAAGAATCGAGTGGAGAGAGTGACGAGGTAGGTCCGTATACACCAATGTTTCGCTAATTAATTACGAAACATTGGAGGAATGAACATGTTAAAATCATACCGAGCTAGGCTCATTAGTTTATCATTATTACTTGTTTTTGTTTTATCTGGCTGCAGTAATGCAGGTACAATTGATTCACATAGTACGGGAATTTGGAACCATTATTTCGTATATCCAATCTCATTTATGATTCAATTTGTTGCTCATCATATACCTGGAGCTAGCTTCGGGATTGCCATCATTATCATGACGCTCGTTATTCGTTCAGCAATGATTCCATTAGCTGTTTCGCAATATCGTAGCCAAGCGAAAATGAAAAAAATGCAACCTGAATTACAGAAGCTGAAACAGAAATACGGTGATGTGGGTAAAGATCTTGAAAAACAAAAGCAGTATCAAAAAGAAATGTCAGAACTAATGAAATCAGGCGGTTGGAATCCGTTAGCTGGGTGCTGGCCAATCTTTATACAAATGCCGATTTTCTCTGCTTTGTATTATGCGATTAGCCGAACTGAAGAGATTCGTACATCTTCATTTTTATGGGTGAACCTAGGACATGCAGATCCATATCATATATTACCGATTATCGCAGCGTTAACAACATTTATTCAAATGAAGGTGTTCCAATCAAATGTAACGCCTGGAGAACAAGTTCAAATGCTGAAAATACAGCAAATTATGATGCCTGCAATGATTCTATTTATGGGATTTGCGGCGCCATCAGGACTGGTGCTGTATTGGATTACAGGTAACTTATTTACAATGACACAAACAATTGTATTAAGAAAAGTAATGGAACGTGAAGAATTACAATTACAAAAAGCTTAGAAAAACACCGCTCGTGATGAGCGGTGTTTTTTATTTAAATCGTTAAGGAAATTTTAAGAAACCAACATTACTATTGGCATTGTATACGAAAGTGTACATGCTTTAGAAATATGAAGGAGGAAATTTCCTATGAAGAAGAAAACAGTTGGGTATGTAGCAATTGCAGGTGCTTTATCATTTGGAATTATAGGAGGAGCTTGCATACCAGCGTTTGCGGCAACGAATACTCCAGCGGCCGATCAAGTTACAAAAACTGCGAAGAAGGATTTAGATGAAGCGACAAAACAAAAAGTAAAAACGATTATGGATGATACAAAGAAACAGTTAGAGGAACTAGGTGTGAAACTTCCAGAGAAGGAGAAACGCAAAGACATGCTTGCGGACTTAGATGAGGCGACAAAAGAAAAAGCGAAGTCGATTCTAGAGCAAGAAAAATCCGGGAAATTAACTCGCGAACAAGCAAATGAGGAATTAACAAAGCTAGGCGTGAAATTCCCAGAGAAAGGGAAGCACAAAGGTATATTCGCGAATTTAGATGAGGCGACAAAAGAAAAAGCGAAGTCCATTTTTGAGCAAGAAAAGTCCGGAGCATTAACGCATGATCAAGTGAAAGAGAAATTGAAAGAATTAGGCGTAACGCTTCCAGAGAAAGGGAAGCATGGTGACATGTTCGCGGATTTAGATGAGGCGACAAAAGAAAAAGCGGAAGCAATTTTGAAGCAAGAAAAGTCTGGAACACTAACTCGTGAGCAAGCGAAAGCGAAGTTGAAAGAACTAGGTGTGAAATTCCCAGAGAAAGGGAAGCACGGTGATATGTTCGCGAATCTAGATGAGGCGACAAAAGAAAAAGCGAAGTCTATTTTTGAGCAAGAAAAGTCCGGGAAATTAACTCGCGAGCAAGCGAAAGAAGAATTGACAAAACTAGGTGTGAATCTTCCAGAGAAAGGGAAGCATGAAGACATCTTTGCAAACTTAGATGAGGTGACAAAAGAAAAAGCGAAAGCGATTCTAGAAAAGGAAAAGAAACAATTAGCAGATTTAAATGTGGATCTTCCAAATCATAAATTTTTTATGAAAAAAGATGATAAATAATTGAACTATGTAGTATCTTTCGTGTGGGCAAACGAAAGGTACATACGACAAATGCGAGGACCGATTTCTGTAAGCAGAAATCGGTCCCTTTTAATGATTCATCCCGCTATTTGCCGGCAGTAAGACACCCACCTCAAAATTGGATTAGAGCAAAGAAGTTAGGTGGGAGATCAACTGCCCGTAAACGCCCGATTGGTGAAGGCTAATAATCAGTGGGAGATGGATAAAACCCCCATTGATTAAAGTTTCACTTTATCGAAATTCTTTTCATTGTTAGTATGTATCCAAAGATGCAGTAGAAGATTGCAAAACCGATAAACACTTCAGTATATCGGTATTTATCTAATACGTAGAAGGAAGCAGCTGGTATAATAGCTACCGCTAAAATGCTATAACCAGGATACTTATATCGATACATGATAGCGAATATAAAAGAAAGAACCGTAGCGTTGATACAAAAAATAGCAATCATTATTAGTACACCTTCTACATTGATTATACCATTTTTAGGAAATTAGAGAAGTGTCGGAACTTCTGTTATAATATAAGAAGAGAAATGTTTCTTATGTTATATAAAAAATATATTGATTTTTTCTAACAATTCAATATAATGGGAAACAACTACAAAATTCGACATCAAGAAGTGATGATGAGGATATGATCAGTTTTTTACGATTATCAGAGAGGGAGGCCTTTGGCTGTGAGCTTCCTAATACGGGAAAATCGATTACCACCTCTGAACTGCAGCAGTGAACGTATATCTAGTAATTGCATGCCGGCAAAAACCGTTATTTAGACTTGAGAAATTGGTGAAGTGTGTCACTTTACTAATTGAAACAAGGGTGGAACCACGAATACAACACTCGTCCCTTTTTTAGGGAGGAGTGTTTTTTTATTTCATTTTTGCATCACACTAGAATTGGAAGGAGGATACGCAGCATGCATCATGATGAGAAAAACAAAATTGGTTTAACAGTAGCACTTTCTATCGTAGTAGGAACTATTATTGGGTCTGGTGTGTTTATGAAACCAGGGAGCGTATTAGATTACTCAGGGAGTTCTAATATGGCTATTCTTGCTTGGATAATTGGTGGTCTGTTGACGTTAGCAAGTGGTTTAACAGTAGCCGAAATTGGAGCGCAAATTCCGAAAAATGGTGGGTTGTATACGTATTTAGAGGAGATTTACGGAAGTTTTTGGGGGTATTTATCTGGCTGGATGCAAACAATTGTTTATGGACCAGCTATTATTGGAACGTTAGGTTTGTATTTTAGTTCTTTAATGATCAATTTTTTCTATTTAGATAAAGTCTGGAATTTACCAATCGCAATTGGAACAGTTGTGTTCCTAGGCGTTATAAATAGTTTGGGAACAAAATATGGGGGCATCGTCCAAACGGTTACGACAATTGGGAAGATGATTCCAATTATATTAATTGTTGTGCTAGGGTTTTGGAAAGGGAATAGTGATATCTTCAACGTAGTTGTACCGATATCAGAAAATCAAAGTATCGGGATGGCAATTTTAGCAACTTTATTTGCCTATGATGGCTGGATTTTGCTTGCTTCTATTGGCGGAGAAATGAAGAATCCAACAAAGTTATTACCGAAGGCAATGACAGTTGGGATTTTAATTGTAACAGCTGCTTACGTGTTAATTAACTTAGCGTTATTAAATGTATTACCAGCAGCGAAAATTGTAGACCTTGGAGAAAATGCAACAGCGACAGCTGCGGGTATGTTACTTGGAGAATATGGCGGGAAAATTATTAGTATCGGTATTATCATTTCTATTTTCGGTTGTTTAAATGGAAAGATTTTAACGTTCCCACGTATTCCGATGTCGATGGCAGAGCGTGGACACCTTCCGTTTTCTAAGTTTATTGCAAAAGAAAATTCGAGATTTAAAACACCAGCAAATGCGATTACTGTTGAAATCATTTTAGGAATTATTTTAATGCTTATTAGTGATCCGAATAAGCTATCTGAGATTTCCGTATTCATTATTTATATTTTCTACGTAATGACGTTTATTGGTGTCTTCATTTTACGAAGACGTAACAAGGATAAAGAGCGTGCATATAGTGTACCGTTATTCCCGATTGTACCAATCGTTGCGATTTTAGGGTCATTGTTTGTACTTGGAAGTGCGATTATTAACGATCCGGTAAGTTGTTTCTTATCAATTGGAATGGTATTTACTGGACTTCCGGTGTATTGGTACTTAAATAAGAAGAAAGAAACTGGAGTTTAATGATTGAAGGGCAGGCGTATAATACGCCTGCTTTTTTCGCTGTAAAAAAATTGTACTTGCGTCCACTTTCTCTTTTGGTTACTATAATAGTAGTAACCAAAAGAGAAAGTGTGGGGGAAGACTTGAATTTTCGTGTATATATTTTAGCTATTGCGGCTTTCGTAGTCGGAACGGTTGAGCTAATTATAGGAGGAACGCTTGATTTAGTTGCCAATGATTTAGGTGTGTCGATTAGTGCAGCTGGTCAGCTTATTACAATATTTTCAGTAGTATTCGCTCTATCAGGGCCAGTTTTATTAGCATTAACAGGCAAGTTTGAAAGAAAGAAATTGTATGTTGTGGCATTATCAATTTTCTTAATTGGAAATATCATTTCGGCATTTAGTGTGAATTACGGGATGTTAATGTTCTCGAGAGTAATTTGTGCAGCGAGTGGATCGCTTATTATTGCACTATCGGTTACACTTGCTTCTAGTGTAGTAGAGCCGCATTTTCGTGCGCGTGCAATTGGAATCATTTTTATGGGTATTAGTGGATCACTCGTACTTGGAGTACCGCTCGGTCTTGTGCTCGGAAATGCATATGGATGGCGTGCACCATTTGTATTAATTTCAATATTAACGGTTATAGCGATTGCTTGTATTTCATTATTCTTAACGAAAGTACCAGCGACATCGGTATTATCAATAAGAGAACAAATTGCTACGTTAAAGGATAAAAAAATTGTAAGCGCACAGTTAACATCATTTTTATTTTTAACAGGTCATTTAACGCTATACGCATATTTAACACCATTTTTAAAAGATGTGATGCATGTTGAAGCAAATTGGATTAGTGTGTTTTACTTCATTTTCGGAATTGCAGCGGTACTTGGAGGTGGCCTTGGTGGCTGGCTTGCTGATAAATGGGGATCGAAGAAAAGTATTATTTCCATCATTATCGTATTTGCATGTGCAATCTTTATGTTGCCGATGATGACATTCTCATTCCCGCTTTTCATTATTATGATGGGGCTTTGGAGTATGCTGAGCTGGGCAATTTCGCCAGCACAGCAAAACTATTTAATTGAAATTGCGCCAGAATCAGCTGGTATTCAGCAAGGTTTAAATAACTCTGCACTTCATTTAGGAATTGCACTTGGCTCAACAGTGGGCGGAGTTGTTATTGAGAAATCATCTGTTATATATAACGCTTGGGTAGGCGGCGTTTTCATTATATTTGCACTGCTTTGTGCGGTTTTCTCTATTACGAGAGGACGCTCGAATCAGCTTGCGAAAGAAGAATCTATCATTTGATAGGTTCTTTTTTGTGTGAAAAATTGCAGGGGTTAGTAGAGAAATGGAGAAGGGAGTATATAGCGAGGTGATAGTATATGGAGTCTAATTTTTCAATTATTGGTTTTCTAATTTCTTTAGTCCCATTATTTCTTATTATTTTTGTATTTAGATGGATTCGTTTCATCTATCAAAATTCTGAGAAACAAGTAGAGCAAAATGAGAAGATTATTGAGCTTTTGATGGAGATAAAGGAGCAAAAAAAATCGTAAAATGAACGCTCTGTATTTACAAATCAAAACCATCCGAAAAACCAACTACATAAAATTAAATTAGCGAAAGCGTAAAAAAAGAGCTGTACCAAATGAGTATGTAAAACTCCGTTTGGTACAGCTTTTTTTGTATAAAAAATTATATTATCTATTCAAATGGTAGAATCGATTTTGGGATTTGTTAATACCTCAACTTCATCAACAATTCCTTAATTTCCTCATCCTGCATAAAGAGATCATGGTGCTTCTCTGTAATCTTCGCAAGTGCAACGTCATGATAGAAGAACTCCGTAAAGAACTTCACGAAAGGTTGTGACATTGTTTTCATCGCTTGCCATGATTCTTGCTCTACACCAGCAAATAAAATTTCACTATCGTCAACGATGAGTAGTAAATAACGCTCTAATGCGTTAGGTTCTTGAGCTGGGATTAAAAAATGCATGTTTTCTAAGTCAGTTTCCACTTTTCCAACTATGAGGGACTCGACTTGGACGCCTTGTTTTGCTTTTTGTTCTAGTAAAGGAAGATATTCTAAAAGGGTATCGTTCCATGCGGAGATGCGTATGGATTCTTTCGCATCTTCTACAAGTTGCCTACTTTGTACTTTAATAGAAGACTGCATTTTTAAACTCCAAACGCGGTCATCTGTAAATGATTTTTTAGAAATATTATTTTCAAGTTCTTTAATATTAGATTGGAATTCTGTCGTTAACTTTTCAATTGCTAGCTTGAGTGGTAATGCTGTATACAATTTTTTCTTTTCAGAAACAGAATCCATTACCATCCCTTTATCAATGAGTCGTGCTAACACTTCGTATATTTTTGCTTTTGGAACACCTGAATGTTTAACGATAGTTGTTGCATCTAATGGGTCATTGCTTGATACGACAACTTCATAAGCTTGGCTTTCATATTGTGAGAAACCGAATTTTTGTAGCATAGTTCCCTCCGAACGAATGAGATTATATGTTAAGGATAATGAACTATTTGTTTTTACACAAGTGTTGAGATAACAAGTAAGTTGATTGAAATGAGAATAAATTTCAAGTTTTTAAACTATATAGATTGAGCTTTCTGATTTATCCATTATACTTAATATGGCGATTAGTATGATTAAATTTTACCGAGAAGGGGATGCTTGAGGGAATATGTTGAGAAGTTTACGTTTAAAAATTGCAGTAGTATTTTCGGTACTTATTTCTATGATGTTCGTAATATTAGGTACAGCTATGTATCAATTACAGAAAGAAAAGGAAGTGCGTTCCTTAGACCAGTATTCTCAAAATACGATGGACCTTGTGACAGAGCAACTTACGACATTTGTTCAAAGAACTGATGAAGATATGGGGTATTACGCGAACAGTGAGATGATTCGTAATATGATTCAAGATGGGGTTACTCCAGAAGAGGAAGCGTTTTTAACGAAAGAGTTTGCAGAGTATAAAAAGAATCATCCCGGTATTTTAGATTTATATATTGGTACGAAAGATAAAAAAACATTAAGTGCCAATCTTGCTGAAGGTGGGCAAGTGCCAGAAGGATATGATCCAACGACAAGAACGTGGTATAAAGATTCAGAGGCTGATGTGAAAAGGGTTCATTGGGGACAACCTTCTTATGAAATTGCGACAGGAAAGTTAAGTGTAGGGGTTTCTAAAGCAATTACAGCTCAAGATGGATCTGTATTAGGCGTTGTTGCGATGGATGTATCGCTCGGAACAATTCAGAAATTGCTTCACAATATTCAATACAATAATGACGGAGAAATGTTTATTATAAATGATAAAAATATGGCTCTTGTTTATCCAGAAAAAGTAGGGAAAGATGTTTCTAAAGAGCCACTTATGAAGAGTTTAAATAAAGAGGTAACAAAATATGCTGTCACTACATTAAAAGGTGAAGATGTAGTTGTTTATAGTCAGTCATTTGATGCGATGAAATGGAAGATAGGAATCTTTTATCCGAAACAAACGATTGATGGATTGTTAAGTAGTACGAGAAATACAGTTATTATAATGGCGTGTATTAGTTTATTAGTTGGAATAGTAGCATCATATTTATTCTCAAGAAGATTAGCAAGACCATTACAACTATTAACAAATCACGTTCAAAAAGTAGCGGAAGGTGATTTAACACTACAAATGAAGGTGACAAGTAAAGATGAGGTTGGTATGCTTACGACTCACTTTAATGATATGGTTGAGCAAATGAATGAAATGGTAAGTAAAATTAAAAATAGTGTATCGACAGTACAGAAATCGACTCACAATCTGCATTATTTAACGAATGAAACTGTAGCAGCTAGTAGAGAAGTTTCAGGTGCAATGGATGATGTGAGCGGAGGCGCGTCTACTCTTGCTAATAGTGTAGATGAAGTTTCAGAACAGCTCGAGAATATGGCGCAGTCAGTGGAACAAATGAATAACTCCGTTGGTGAAATAAAAGGAGTGGCTGGCAAAGCTGAAGAGGCATCTAAGCAAGGATTAAATACGATGCGAAATTTAGTTCGTACAAGAGAACAATCATCTTCTATCGTTGTTCATACGGAAGAAGCGTCCGGTAAGTTAGAGCAAAGGGTTGGATCGATTCAAAATGTGGTAGAACTTATAAAAGGTCTTTCGGATCAAACGAATTTACTGGCTTTAAACGCTTCAATTGAAGCAGCACGTGCAGGTGAGCAAGGTAAGGGCTTTGCTGTTGTTGCGGAAGAGGTTCGGAAATTAGCTGAACAATCAAAAGAGGCAACGGGTGAGATTACAATAATGATTAGCGATGTGCAGTTAGAAGTAAAGCGAGTTATAGAAGTTGTAAGTAAATTGAAAGACATTGCGGATATACAAAATAAAGTTACGACAGAGGCGGAGACAGAATTCCGCACAATTATGTCAGTTGTAAATACTATTAGTGCCTCAGTTGAAAAAATTGTAGAAGAGGTAAATAACATAGGTCACGAGCAAGAAGAAATTACAGAAGTTATGCAAACAATTGGTAGCACGAGTCAAGAGAGTGCGGCTGTTTCTGAAGAGGTAAATGCAGCAACTGAGTCACAAGTGAATCATTTAGAAAAAGTAGCTCATACGATGGAAAGTTTGACAGAGAATATGCAGGACTTAGAAAGATTGGTTGAGCAGTTTAAAGTAGAAGAGTAACGTATTAGTAAAATGATGAGAATTTCGGTAAAATAGACAATGGATATATAAGAAGCAGTAATAGGAGGAAGATTATTATGGCAATTGTTGATGTATCGATTATTCCAGTAGGAACAGGTAATCCAAGTGTTAGTGAATATGTAGCAGAAGTACAAAAGGTACTAGAGAAAAATGCTGATCGCGTGAAGTATCAATTAACACCGATGAATACAGTAATTGAAGGAGATCTTCCTGTCATTTTAGAAGTCATTCAACAAATGCATGAAGTTCCATACACGAAAGGTGCACAGCGCGTTGCGACAACAATTCGTATCGATGATCGCCGTGATAAAGTAAGTACGATGGAGAAGAAATTAAACTCTGTTCGATCAAAATTATAAGAAAAAGCAGCGATCTTCGCTGCTTTTTTCATATAGGAGGAAAATAAGATGAGTGAAAAGTTTAATGAGCAGTTTGATGGCTTGCTAGAGAAATACACGGAACTATTACTTGGAGAGAGCAACGAAGAGCGAAAAGAGCAGGTACAGAAATGGGCACTTTATTCTTATATGGCTAAGACGATGCCAGCTTTAGTGAAACATTGGAATGAGACGTATCCAGATGCAAAAGAAGAGATGGTACAGTTAATTACGAATATTAAAAAGCTGAATGATGAGAAGCGAAATGAGAAGTAAGAAGGCTTGAGATAATGTTACCTCAAGTTTTTGTTATTAATATCCTTATATAATTTACAGGAAATATAAATGGTTTTGTGAGCATGTCGAATATTTTCGGCATGCTCATTTTTTCCCTAGTAAACCCGTTTTTTCTGAATGTCGAAAAATAGTTTCTTCATATTTACAAACGAGAATATAGAGTTTTAAATGTTTTGATAGTATTTTATAAATTATCTAAATAATTATTTGTATCAAATAATTTTAAACAGTGATATAATTTCGAAGAGGGGTAAAAAACAGATAAATTATAGTCGTAGGGGTGAATTACATGGAACAATTAATGCGAAATTCGTTTCTTTTCTTATCTAAAAATAAAGCGCTAACAAAACTGGCTAAAAAGTACGGTTTACGCTTTGGTGCAGGTCGCTTCGTCGCAGGGGAAACGATTGAATTAGCGACAGCTGCAATTAAAGCATTAAATAAGCAAGGTCTTTGTGTAACGATCGATTATTTAGGTGAATTCGTTGATAACGAAGCGGAAGCAAATGAAATGGCTAGCGAATCGATTGAAGCGATTCGTGCAATTGGAAGAGAAGGTCTTAATTCGCAGCTTTCTTTAAAGATGACTTCTATGGGATTAGATATCTCTGATGAAATCGTAATGAACAATATGCGCCGTATTTTAGAAGCTGGAAAAGAAAACGGTGTGTTTATTACAATTGATATGGAAGACTATACGCGCTGCGGAAAAACAATTGATATCTTTAAACAATTAAAATCTGAATACGATAATATTGGTACAGTTATTCAAGCTTACTTATATCGTACAGAAAAAGATATGGAAGAATTAAATGCTTATAGTCCTAATTTACGTCTTGTAAAAGGAGCTTATAAAGAACCTGAAGAGGTAGCGTTCCCGGATAAGAAAGATGTAGATGACAATTATAAAAAAATTATTAAAATGCACTTATTAAATGGAAATTACACTGCAATTGCTTCACATGACGAAGCGATTATTGAATATACGAAAAAACTTGCGGAAGAACACAACATTCCAAGGGATCAATTTGAATTCCAAATGTTATTTGGTATTCGTACAGAGCGTCAACTTGAGCTAGTAAAAGAAGGTTACAAAATGCGCGTTTATGTGCCTTATGGAAACGACTGGTATGGCTATTTCATGCGCCGTCTAGCAGAACGTCCAGCAAACGTTGCGTTCGTATTAAAAGGTATGATCAAAAAATAACCAAGGAGTAAATACTCCTTGGTTATTTTAATTGCTGAAATGCGTAGTGCGCCATTTTCTTCGTATCAGGATATAGCTGCGTACGAGTAGAAGATAACACGACGTTAATGACGCGTTTACCGTCTTTTTCATCAACTGTTACGACTGTGTATTTTCCGAGTGCTGATAAACCGCTTTTACTTCCAATCGCATATGAATCATCATATAGTTCTTCCCGTCCATAGTTTGCGATTTTCGGAGAACGCTCTGAAGTATGTAATGTTGTATGTATTGAATTCATATATTCTAAAACAATCGGATACTTCAAGGCTTCTTTCGTAATAATAGCAATGTCATATGGTGATACTTTATTTCCAAGTGCATCAGCACCGCTTGCGTTTTTGAAAGTCGCATGTTTTGTCCCAAGTTCCTTCGCCCTAGCGTTCATCATTTTCACAAACTCATTTTTTGATCCTGCGATATGTTCTGCGATTGACTCAGCGATTGGGTCTGCACTAATAATAAGCATAAGTTTTAATGCCTCATCACGTTTTAATTTTTCACCCGCGCGAAGCTTAATCTTCTTACTTTGACTTTCCGTTTTAATCGCATTCTCTGTAACCGTAATTTCTTCATCTTCTTTCACATTTTCTAGTAAGAGTAAGGTAGTCATCATTTTCCCTATACTAGCCGGATAAGAGCGTTCATCTTCCCGTTTTCCATACAAAATTTCACCTGTGTCTGCATCGATTGTAATCCCGTATTGCCCAGTAATGTTAGGCTGATCTGCTCTTACAACTTGTTGCCTTTGTGCATAAGAGAAGAAAATCATCCCTGTAAATAGTGTGGCAATCATTACAATCATAATTATTGTTCGTTTCATCGTCGTTCCCTCTTTTGTTTTCCATATGTACAAATAAATTGGGCAGAAAAAGCAGCCATTAATCATTATGCCACGTTCTCTGCCCAAAAATATAGCGTTATTTTTCGCCCATATTATGCTTCTTATATTGTTGGTTATTACCTTGACGCCCTTTTTCAACACCTTGATTATGCGGGCCTGCATTTCCAGTTACGCTTGCTGCGCTAATTCCAGCTTTTGAAGGGTTCTTCTTAAGTTTTGCCATATATATTCCTCCAGTTTCGTCAGATTATAAAAAGGAAAAGTGCATTTTGATGAAGAAAATACACATGTATAGCATAGCCAAATGAAAGAAATATATTTATTTCAGAAAATTTTATCAATAAATATATTGCGAAAATTCAAACTGTATCATATATTTATTAGTAGAGGCTCACTCATTGATTGCGACTTATGTCGAAAAATTGAATGAGCATTCATTCAAGAATAGGGGGAGAAATGGATGTTCCAAATTAAAAAGGCTGCTGTTCTAGGTTCAGGCGTAATGGGTTCAGGAATTGCGGCACACTTAGCTAATATTGGTATTCCGACATTATTGCTTGATATTGTACCACCTGCGCTTACGAAAGAAGAAGAGGCGAAGGGACTTACATTAGAACATAAAAGTGTGAGAAATCGTTTTAGTAATACGGCTGTGCAAAAACTATTAAAGCAAAAACCAGCTCCTCTGACAGTGAAAGGAAATTTAGCACTGATTGAAGCGGGTAACTTAGAAGATGATCTTGAGCGTCTAGCTGATGTAGATTGGATTATTGAAGTAGTAGTTGAAAACTTAGATATAAAGAAGAAACTATTTGAAAAAGTAGATGCTGTTCGTAAACCAGGCTCAATTGTGAGCTCAAATACATCAGGCATTTCCGTTGAAAAAATGGCAGAGGGTCGTTCAGACGACTTCCAGAAACACTTCTTAGGAACACACTTTTTTAACCCACCACGATATTTAAAACTTCTAGAGGTAATACCGACGAAAGAAACTGATCCACAAGTATTAAGCTTCATGAAACTATTTGGCGAAGACGTTCTTGGAAAAGGCGTTGTTATCGCAAAAGACACACCAAACTTTATTGGAAACCGCATCGGTACGTATGGCTTGCTTGTAACGCTTCAAGAAATGATTAAGCGTGGCTATAGCATTGGAGAAGTTGACTCTGTAACAGGTCCATTAATTGGTCGTCCGAAGAGCGCAACGTTCCGTACATTAGATGTTGTTGGTTTAGATACATTTGTACACGTTGCAAATAACGTATATGAAAATGTACAGGAAGAAGAGCGTGATGTATTTAAAGTACCTGCTTTCATGCATGACATGCTTGATAAAAAATGGCTTGGAAGCAAAACAGGTCAAGGCTTCTTCTTAAAACAAGGAAAAGAAATTTTAGAACTAAATCCTGAAACGATGGAATACGAAGCTCGCAAGAAATTAAAAGCTGCATCTATCGAGTTAAGTAAACAAGAAAAAGGTTTATCGAATAAATTGAAAGCGCTTGTATACGCGAAAGACCGCGCAGGAGAGTTGTTATGGAACATCATCACACCAACTCTTTTATACTCTGCAAAACTTCATAAAGAAATTGCTGACGATATCGTTGCAATTGACCAAGCGATGAAGTGGGGCTTCGGCTGGGAGCAAGGGCCATTTGAAGTTTGGGATGCAATCGGCGTTGAAAAGTCCGTTCAAAAGATGGAAGAAAACGGCGTAGTTGTTCCGACTTGGGTGAAAGAAATGGTAGAGAAAGGTTTCACTACTTTCTACAAACACGATAACGGAGATAGCTACTATTACGATAATGGCGAATATAAGCTAATCGAACGTAATAAAAAGGCAATTTCTCTTAAACAATTAAAAGCGAAAAATGGCGTATTAAAGAAAAATAGCGGAGCGAGCTTAATCGATTTAGGCGATGGTATCCTTTGCTTAGAATTCCATTCGAAGAGCAATGCAATCGGTATGGATATTACGCAAATGATTAACTACGCTGTTGATGAAGTAGAGAAAAATTATAAAGGTCTTGTTATCGGAAACCAATCGAAGAACTTCTGCGTTGGTGCGAACCTTGCAATGATCTTAATGGAAGCACAAGACGACAACTACTTTGAAATTGAGTGGGTTGTGAAAAACTTCCAAGATGCAATGACGAAAATTAAGTACTCTTCTAAGCCAGTTGTAGCGGCGCCATATGGTATGACGCTTGGCGGCGGTACAGAAGTTTGTTTACCAGCAGCGAGCATTCAAGCTTCTAGCGAAACATATATGGGCTTAGTAGAAGTAGGTGTTGGCTTAATCCCTGGCGGAGGCGGTAACAAAGAGTTATACATTAAACACTTAAACAAAATGGCAAACGGTGTAGAATTTGACTTACAAAAAGTTGCGAATAAAGTATTCGAATCTGTAGCGATGGCGAAAGTTTCTACATCAGCACAAGAAGCTGTATCGAACAACTTCTTAGGCGATAAAGACGGTATTAGTGTGAATGGTGATCACTTACTATATGATGCGAAACAAAAAGCACTTTCTTTATATGAAGCAGGTTATAAAGCACCTATCCGCAAAAAGATACCAGTTGTTGGTGAGACAGGATATGCAGCGCTTGTACTTGGTGCAGAGGCAATGCATTTATCAGGTTACATTTCTGAACATGATCTGCACATTGCGAAGAAACTGGCATATGTCATTGCGGGCGGAAAAGTGCCGTACGGAACAGAAGTTGATGAGCAGTATTTATTAGATGTAGAACGTGAAGCATTTATTAGCTTAGTAAGTGAGATGAAATCACAAGCAAGAATGCAGCACATGCTTGTAAAAGGAAAACCATTACGTAACTAATAACGAGGGGAGATATCGTTCATGAGAGAAGCTGTCATTGTTGCGGGAGCAAGAACACCAATTGGAAAAGCAAAGAGGGGTTCATTAAAAACAGTTCGTCCTGACGATCTAGGGGCGTTAGTAGTAAAAGAAACGTTAAAGCGTGCGAATTATGAAGGACCAATCGATGATTTAATTTTCGGTTGTGCGATGCCAGAAGCAGAGCAAGGTTTAAATATGGCTCGTAATATCGGCGGATTAGCAGGACTTTCTTACGATGTTCCAGCTATTACAATTAACCGTTACTGTTCTTCAGGTTTACAAAGTATCGCTTACGGAGCAGAGCGCATTATGCTTGGTCACTCTGAAGCTGTATTATCAGGCGGAGCGGAATCAATGAGTTTAGTTCCAATGATGGGACACGTTGTTCGTCCGAATAGTCGCCTTGTAGAAGCAGCACCAGAATATTATATGGGTATGGGGCATACAGCAGAGCAAGTTGCTGTGAAATATGGAATTTCTCGTGAAGAACAAGATGCATTTGCAGTAAGAAGTCATCAACGTGCTGCGAAAGCATTAGCTGCAGGGAACTTTGCGGATGAAACAGTATCTGTAGATGTGACGTTACGCTCGGTTGGATCAAACAACAAACTGCAAGAAGAAACAATCATTTTCGCACAAGACGAAGGTGTAAGAGCAGAGACGACGCTAGACATTTTAGGTAAATTACGTCCAGCATTTAACGTTCGCGGTTCTGTAACGGCTGGTAACTCTTCACAAATGAGTGACGGTGCAGCATCTGTACTATTAATGGATCGTGAAAAAGCAGTGAGCGATGGCATGAAGCCACTTGCAAAATTCCGTTCATTCGCAGTAGCTGGAGTACCACCAGAAGTAATGGGAATCGGCCCAATTGCTGCAATTCCGAAAGCGTTAAAATTAGCTGGTTTAGAGCTATCTGATATCGGTCTATTTGAACTAAATGAAGCATTCGCTTCTCAATCTATCCAAGTTATTCGTGAACTTGGTCTAGATGAAGAAAAAGTAAACGTAAACGGCGGTGCAATCGCACTTGGACATCCACTTGGCTGTACAGGAGCGAAACTAACACTATCTCTTATTCACGAAATGAAACGTCGCAACCAACAATTCGGTATCGTAACAATGTGTATCGGCGGCGGAATGGGAGCAGCGGGAGTGTTTGAATTACTATAAAAAAAGTGTAAGCGGCTCGCTCAGAATGTGAGGGCGCTAAAGAAAAGAATGGAAGCAACAAAGGTTTATAAAAAATAAAATTGAGAGCCAGCTTCTTTCAAAATGAGAGAAGCGGCTTATGAAAATATGAAGGAGGAAATTTTCATGGAAAAAACAGTAGGAAATGCGGTTAAGGGCGGTAGCTTTTTAGTAGAGGAAATTACAATTGATCAAGTGTTTACGCCAGAAGATTTTTCATCTGAGCATAAAATGATTGCAAAAACGACAGAGGACTTTATCGTAAATGAAGTTCTTCCGGAGCTTGAATATTTAGAGCAACACGAGTTTGATCGTTCTGTTCGTCTTTTAAAAGAAGCTGGTGAACTTGGTTTACTAGGCGCTGACGTACCAGAAGAGTACGGCGGAATTGGTCTTGATAAAGTAAGCTCAGCGTTAATCGCAGAGAAATTCTCGCGCGCTGGTGGTTTTGCAATCACTCACGGTGCTCACGTTGGTATCGGATCTTTACCAATCGTATTATTCGGTAACGAAGAGCAAAAGAAAAAATATTTACCACTACTTGCAACTGGTGAAAAATTAGCGGCATACGCATTAACTGAGCCAGGTTCAGGATCTGACGCATTAGGTGCAAAAACAACTGCACGTTTAAACGCAGAAGGTACGCATTACGTATTAAATGGTGAAAAACAATGGATTACAAACTCTGCATTTGCTGACGTATTTATCGTATACGCAAAAATAGATGGAGAGCACTTCTCAGCATTTATCGTAGAGAAAGACTACGCTGGTGTATCTACAAGCCCTGAAGAGAAGAAAATGGGTATTAAATGTTCTTCAACTCGTACGTTAATTTTAGAAGATGCGTTAGTACCGAAAGAAAACCTACTTGGTGAAATCGGTAAAGGCCATATTATTGCGTTCAACATTTTAAATATCGGTCGTTATAAATTAGGTGTTGGTACAGTTGGATCTGCGAAACGTGCAGTAGAAATTTCAGCACAATATGCAAATCAACGTCAACAATTCAAACAACCAATCGCTCGCTTCCCATTAATTCAAGAGAAACTTGCGAATATGGCAGCGAAAACATATGCAGCTGAAAGCTCTGTATATCGTACAGTAGGTTTATTCGAAAGCCGCATGAGCACATTATCTGAAGAAGAAGTAAAAGACGGTAAAGCAGTAGCAGCTTCTATCGCTGAATATGCAATCGAGTGCTCTTTAAATAAAGTATTCGGTTCTGAAGTGTTAGATTATACAGTAGATGAAGGTGTTCAAATTCACGGTGGTTACGGATTTATGGCAGAGTACGAGATTGAAAGAATGTACCGCGATTCTCGTATTAACCGTATTTTCGAAGGCACGAACGAAATTAACCGCCTAATCGTACCAGGTACGTTCTTACGTAAAGCGATGAAAGGTGAATTACCATTACTACAAAAAGCACAAAAATTACAAGAAGAGTTAATGATGATGATGCCAGAAGAAGTAGGCGATGAGCCATTAGCACTTCAAAAATATTTAGTAAAGAACGCGAAGAAAATCGGCTTAATGGTAGCTGGATTAGCTGCTCAAAAATACGGTAAAGCATTAGATAAAGAGCAAGAAATTCTTGTGAATATCGCTGACATCGTAAGCAATCTTTACGCAATGGAATCAGCTCTTCTTCGTACAGAAAAAGCAATTAAAACAACTGGTCTTGAAAAGAATAAACAAAAAGTGTTATACACTGAAGTATTCTGCCAAGAAGCATTCAACGAAATCGAAGCAGATGCGAAAGAAACACTTATCGCAGTTGAAAATGGCGACATGCTGCGCATGATGTTATCATCATTACGCAAATTAACTCGCCACACACCACTTAACGTAATTCCGAAGAAACGTGAAATTGCTGCGAAAATTTTAGAAGATGAGCGTTACACAGTTTAATAGCTGTAAAGAAAAGTAGTCGTATAAACGGCTACTTTTCTTTTTTTTTGTAAAAATGAAATTTTTAGTGACACAAAACTAATACCATTAGTATAATAAAACTAATGTTATTAGTTTTCGTGAAAAGGGAGATGGAAATATGAGAATGATGCATGAAAAAACGGTATATCAATTGTCATTTTTGCCAAGAGTGTTTCCTGTGAATTGTTACTTTGTGGAGGAAGAAGATGGTTTAACTTTAATTGATGCGGCTTTGCCATATAGTACAAAAGGTATTTTACAGGCGGCTGAGAAAATAGGGAAGCCAATTACTAAGATTGTATTAACACATGCGCATGATGATCACATCGGTGCATTAGACGCGTTAAAGGAAGTACTTCCTAATGTTCCAGTCTATATTTCTAAGCGGGACGCAAAGCTGTTAGAAGGAGATACGACGTTACAAAAGGATGAACCGAATATACCGATAAAAGGCGGTGTACCTAAAAAAGTAAAAACGGTACCTGATGTTTTATTGGAAGATGGCGACCGAGTTGGATCCCTTCTTGCGATTATGACACCGGGACATACGCCAGGCTCCATGTCATTTCTTGATGTACGAAATAAAGCTCTTATTGTCGGGGATGCATTCCAAACAAGAGGAGGTATGGCTGTTTCGGGACAAATGAAATTTTGGTTTCCGTTTCCTGCGATGGCAACGTGGAGCAAAGAAATATCATTACAAAGTGCAGAGAAGTTAAGTGAATATGAGCCTTCCTTGCTTGCGGCAGGACATGGGAAAATGATAAAGAATCCGGGCACTGTCATAAAACTTGCTATTAAGGAAGCTAAGCGGAATATAGAAGGTAGGAAAGAGGGATAATTTATGTCACCGAGAATCGGACTTACATTACAGAAAATTGTAGAAACAGCGGCAGAAATTGCAGATACAAATGGAATACAAGAAGTAACGTTAGCTTCATTAGCGCAAACATTAGGGGTACGTTCACCCTCGCTATATAATCATGTGAACGGTTTACAAGATGTACGGAAAAATCTCGGTATGTACGGAATAAAACAGCTGCATAACAGACTGGAAGAAGCGGCTGAGGGTAAACGTATGGATGAAGCAGTTCATGCTTTAGGAGAAGCGTATGTAGCATTCGTCCGCAAACATCCTGGACTGTATGAAGCAACCTTTTTACGAGATGAAGAAGTAAGAAAAGCAGGTGACGGAATTGTAAAGCTTTGTCTGCAGGTGTTACAACAGTACGGCTTAGAAGGAGAGAATGCACTTCATGCGACACGTGGATTCAGAAGTATTTGTCATGGGTTTGCGTCGATTGAACAGCAAGGTGGATTTGGTTTGCCGCTAGATTTAGATACAAGTTTACATGTATTATTGGAGACGTTTATTAAAGGATTACATGTAATGAGAGATTGAATAGGAAGCAAAAAAACGTGAATTTGTTACTGATCATGCTTTTTGTATAGTAGGCTGCGGTTTGCTGGAGACAAGATTACAAAAGGATGTGAAGTGAAATGTTTGCAGGACATTTTGGCTTAGCGGCAGTAGTGAAAACAAAGTCACCTAAACTACCACTTTGGGCTCTCATGTTAAGCACACAATTATTGGATGTTATTTTTTTACCGCTTTATGTTTTAGGAGTAGAGACAATTGAACCTATTAATAGTAATGGTTATGGTGAAGCGATCATTCAAGCGGATTATTCACACTCTTTAATAGGAGCACTGTTTATTGCTTTTGTTGCAGGAATGGTGGGTATGATGTTTTGGGGCAAGCGGAGTGGCTTTGTTGTTGGGGCTGTAGTTTTTAGTCATTGGATTCTTGATTTACTTGTGCACCGTGCTGATTTGCCGCTACTTCCAGGGAATTTCGGAGACTTACCTATGCTAGGTTTTGGGTTGTGGCGATTTCCGGCTATTAGTATCATATTGGAATGTATTCTTATTGCGGTGGGTGGCATATTATACTTCAGATTTACCGTTTCCAGTGCGGGCGAACAAAAGAAATTTATAGCAAGAGTAACCGGCGGATTGGTAGTTATATTATTAATTCTTTCGTTACTTATAAGTATGGCGTTTTGAGTATGAATAGCCAGAAACCTTAGAAGCGATTCTAAGGTTTTTTAGTGCATATGATTCCAAAAGAACGGTAGGCTTTTTCTCATTAAATGATATTATCTTGCAGGTTTGAAAAATGTGTATATGGCTAAGGAAAAGCAAACGAAAATAAATGCGATAGGGTCTTGATAGGGATTAGGTTCAGAGCCCTTCTGGATTTCTGTAAGGAAGTCATGTGTTTTCATGTTCATTTCTCCTTTAATTAATAAGTTTTATATGATGCGAGGGTTATGGTGGATAGATAAGAAATTTTTGGAATTCCATCTAATAATTATTCTATAGTAATCTAGTTCCAAAAACTATATAATACAAAGCTTTCATAATATGTAAAATTGCATATTATTCTTTTTGAAAATCTTGTTATATTATCTATATATTTGTATTAATAGTTTTTGTTAAGGGAATGAAAACAAATGGAGGAATAGTATGAGAAAAACAGTGTTAGACGCGTATAATGCAGAAAGAGAAGTAGATAACATAACATATAAAAATCTAGTTGTAACGATTGCAAGCATTCTAGGGTTCTCACTCTTAGGGGGATTATTCCTTGCTTTAGCCCTTGGAATTTTTGGAGAAGAGGTATTACGTGCTAATTTAGAGGGATATTATTTACTTCTATTTGATGCAGCTGTTGTTACTATTGTTTTATTTGCTTATAAACCAGTGCTTCATTTTATTAAGAACATTTGGGATGTATCTGTTTTAAAAAATGGGAAAACCTACTTGTATTTATTAATAGGTTTTATCATCATTGCATTAACTCAGTATGTAATGTTAGAGTTGTTTAGCTTTGAAAGTGCAGAGCAGCAACGAGATCAATTAGGGAGCTTAGGACTTCAAAATAGTCTACAAAGTATTATATATGTGTTAAGTGTTGCTATAATTACACCAATTAAAGAAGAAATTTTATATAGAGGTATTTTGTATCGATTTTTTGAAAAGAAATATAGTTTTCTAGTTGGTACCATTATTTCTTCCTTCATCTTTGGGATTCTTCATGGTGGTTTTCCGATTACGGCAATGATTATGGGGATTGTATTTGCTATGTTATATAAGAAAACACAATCTATTGTACCTAGCATCATTTTACATATTGTATGGAACCTACTTGTGAGTATAAGTATGATTGTTTCTTTATAAAATTGAATGAATATTTAGCATAAAAGATGAATGGCCTAGCTATTCATCTTTTATTTTGTTTATATGTGGGAAAAGTTAATGAATACAATCCAAAAAGAACCAAATACTAATGATGAATGAACAAAGAAAGGCGGGTATGTTATATGCAAAACTTAACAGAGCTTGAAGTAGAAAACTTACGTCATTTAATTGGTGGACATGCGACGATTATTAACAAATTGGACCAGTATGCACAGGCTTGTACAGATCCACAGCTAAAGCAAATGCTACAAAAGGATGCACAAGATGCACGAAATACGAAACAGCAATTAATGACTTTTCTAGGATAGGAGGAAGAGAGAAATGAATGAAAAAGATATGGTAAATGATTATTTAGCAGGGTTAAATTCAAGTTTAACAAGTTATGCAAATTATATTTCTCAGTCTGATAATGAACAGTTACATCAAACGTTAATTCAAATTCGTAATCAAGATGAGATGCGTCAACGTAATATGTATGAATACGCAAAGCAAAAAAGTTATTATAAGCCGGCAGCGCCTGCTAACCCAATGATTGTACAGCAATTAAAAAGTCAATTAAGTGCGGAATAGTGTGATGAATGAAACGAGCGAATGGATTCGCTCGTTTTTTTGTTTGGTATATGTCAATAAATACATAAAAAATATTTTTCCGGTTGTAACAAATATGACGAAAATGGAATATAACAATTCACAAAAAGGACAAAAGTTTGCTCAATATTTCACAAAGTATCCATGGTTTCTATCGTGAGAACCTCTATAATTAGGGGTGTAAAGAACGAAAGAAATAGACTACATGATCAATTAGGAGAGATTGCTATGAATAGAAACACAAGAAAAATTGCAATTATCGGTACTGGATTAGTTGGATCAAGCTGTGCGTATTCCATTGTAAACCAAGGGATTTGCGAAGAGCTATTGTTAATTGATATAAATCATGAACGTGCAGTTGGAGAAGCGATGGATTTATCGCACTGCATTAACTTTACAAATACAAGAACAAAAGTATATGCAGGAAGTTATGAAGACTGCAAAGATATGGACATTGTCATTATTACAGCAGGACCAGCGCCGAAGCCTGGACAAAGTCGTTTAGACACTTTAGGAGCAAGCGCTAAGATTATGGAGGGTGTTGTTGGCGGCGTAATGGAAAGTGGATTTGATGGCATTTTCTTACTCGCATCGAACCCAGTTGACATTATTACATATCAAGTGTGGAAGCTATCTGGATTACCTAGAAATCGTGTGATTGGTACAGGTACATCACTAGATTCTTCTCGCTTAAGAACAATTTTATCTGAAATGTTACATGTAGACCCTCGTAGTATTCATGGGTATTCATTAGGAGAACATGGTGATTCTCAAATGGTTGCTTGGTCTCACGTAACTGTTGGTGGAAAGCCGATTTTACAAATTTTAGAAGAGAAAAAAGACCAATTTGGTGAAATAGATTTAGATGAAATTGTTGAGAAGACTGCAAAAGCTGGATGGGAAATTTATAAGCGCAAAGGAACTACTTATTACGGAATCGGAAATTCTTTAGCTTATATTGCGCGCTCAATTTTCAATGATGATCACCGTGTTATCGCTGTTTCAGCTATTTTAGATGGTGAATATGGCGAATACGATATTTGTACAGGAGTACCAGCAATTATTACTAGAGACGGTGTAAGAGAAGTGGTAGAACTAAACTTATCAGAAGATGAAGAAAGTCGCTTTGCAAAATCAAACGATGTTTTACGCGATTATATGAAAACAATTGGTTACTAAATTATAGGAGAAGGTGAAACAAATGAAGGAATATATAATGTCTCGTGTGTTTAAAGCTTCTGCCGGAATCGCACAGGGTATTTTCGTATCCCTTGGAATTGGTTTACTAATCGAAAATATAGGAAGAATTGTTGATATCCCATTACTTATTACAATCGGAGTTGTTGCAAAATCACTTATGGCACCAGCAATTGGAGCCGGGATTGCCTTTATGCTCGGTGCAAACGGACTCGTAATTTTCTCAGCAATAGTAGCTGGAGCAATTGGAGCAGGTTCCATTTCAATTACTGAAGCTGGTCTCATCATTAAAACAGGTGAACCAATCGGTGCATTATTAACAGCGACTTTAGCAGTTTATATTGGTAAACGATTAAGTGGAAAAACTGCTTTAGATATGATGCTCGTTCCATTTGCAGCAATATTAGGTTCTGGTTTAGTCGGTATTTGGTTAGCTCAAAATATTAGCCCAGTTTTAAATACAGTTGGAGCATTCATTAAAGATAGTTCAGCTGGTAGCCCGTTTATCGCTTCTATCGTGATTGCTGTAGTTTGGGGATTGTTACTTATCTCTCCAGCTTCATCAGCTGCGTTAGCGATAGCGCTTAGCTTAGATGGTGTTGCAGGCGGTGCAGCACTTGCAGGATGTGTTGCTCAGTTTATCGGATTCTCTGTTATTTCAGCGAAAGAGAATAATTTAGGTGGCATATTAGCTCAGGCACTTTGTACTCCAAAAGTACAGTTGCCGAACATTACTAAAAATCCAATGATTCTCATCCCAACTGTCGTCGCCAGTGCTATAGTGGGCCCAGTATCAGCATTAATTTTCCAACTGGAAGCAGGAAAAGAAATTGCAGGTCTTGGATTAAGCTCTCTTATCGCACCAATTAATTTAATTTCCAGCCAAGGGTGGGAAGTTGTCCCAGCGATGGTAATCACTTATATCATCATTCCAGTAGCTGTTTCTTATATACTGTACATTGCTCTTAAAAAAGCAGGTCGTATTCATTCTGGTGACATGACTGTACCACAATCTTAATTTGAAAATCTCCTTAATATAGAGAAAAGCAGACTGAAGCCACAGTCTGCTTTTTACATTTTTTGATTTTGTTTTACTGGAACACGTACGGTTTCTTTTGCTAATAACAACTGAACGCCGAAGTAAAGTACGCTTGCAAGCGTCATTCCAGAAATGGCGTCTACAAATGCATGCTGCTTCGTAAATAATGTTGATAAAATAATAAGCGTACCGAAGAAAGTAAGGATGTAATATTCCAAAGTATGCTGTTCCTTGCGCTTAAAGGCAGCTAACATAATTACAAATGTCGTAAGGACATGAATGCTTGGGAAGCAGTTTACTGGATGATCAATACTATAAATATAGCGGACTAGTTCGGAAAATACATCTGTTCCAACGACGGTTGGGCGTGGTACAGTTGTCTGCCAAAAAAAATAAATCGAAAAACAAGCAAGTTTTCCAAGAATTACACTACTTAAAGTGACATAATATTGCTTTCGATCAGCAAAACAGTAATAAATAAGTGCACCGTATAAGTATGGAAACCAAAGTAAGTAAGGAATAATAAATGCTTTCACAAATGGAATCCAATCATCTACTACAGTTGTGACATCTACTGCGTGAACAGTAGATTTATTTAATACATCGTAAAGGGGACTTACGAGTACGAGTAGAAGTATATAACTTAACGGAAGAAGAGATGAAAGTTTAAATTTCTTCATGATAATCTCCTATGTTTTAGTAATGTAAATAAATTCAATTGATTATAATATAGAAAATCCAATTGGGCTATCGATTTTGCTTACATTTTCTTGAATTCACCTTACATTTTTGTCACTTGACTTAAAAGAGGGGGAGGGTGCTATATGAAGCGTTCATTTTATTTCTTAGTTTTTATATTGTTATGCCTAGTGAGTACTGGGTGTGCAAAGGATAAAGAAGGAGAGAAATTAGAATATAACGGGAGAGCACTCGTAATTGGAGTTGTTGGTGAAAAGCCGAAAGATACGTTTAGAAATATAAAGTTTGAAAATGTGAAGTTAGAGGAATTGGAAAAGAAATCTAAGGAAGTGGATGGTTTTCTAATAATGAAAGATCACTTTCAAGAAGCCTCAACAGAGCAGTATAAAGATGTATTTTCATCGCTAAAGAAACCAGTATTTTTTATTGGTTTACAAGATAAATCATATTCAACTTTTATTACAAAAGGGATAGAGTATAACAGTGCACGAAAAGATGTAAATGCTATGTATACGCAAGGTTTTGCAAATATCGGAAGTGGTGAAGGACAACAATGGGCAGTTGGTTTATCGAATGGTGGAAATACAGAAGAAAGTATTCATAATATGTATATCGTAGTATTTCAAACAATTGCAGATTATTTGAATAGATGATGAAGGAGCCTGTAAACGAGGCTTCTTATTTTTTTATGTAGAAGCATATAACAATGTGATTGAGAAGCTCACGCAAGCTTTACAACGTATGCCAGATGCATTCGCGGCTGTAATGATACCGATTTATAATTTTATATCAGCTATTGCAGATTTAATTATAAAATTTAATAAAGCGCATCGAGTATTAGCTCGTTTTATCAAGGGATGATAATGTTAGTTCCACATCTTCCCCCTTGCGATTGGTATTGGTTTGTGGGCAAGTATGCAAGCAGCTTTAGCTTTATTATGGTAGGTAGAGCCAGGAACGAGGATTCTCCTTTATTTTGCATGCAGGAATCGGTTATATAGTGGTTCAAATGATTCCATTGTTTATAAAATTGCTAAAGATATATAGATTACTTTTTTATTTGGAGGAATTCCCTAACTATCATGGAATACAATCATCAAAAATTCTAAATAATATAATTTTTACCTTGATTTTTTTGGGAAAAACAGTAATTATATGAATGTGTAATTCTAATGTTAAATTAGGAACCATAGAAATAAGGGGGGGTATAAATGGGAGAGATCAAGGTTACTCCAGAGGAATTAAGAAATAGGGCAAAAAATTTTAAATACGCTAGTGCTGAAGCAACTGATCGTCATAATAGGATTCTTTCAGAATTGTTGAATCTTCAAATGAGATGGATAGGAGCTTCGAGTTTATCTTTTTATAATGATTTGCCTACTTTAACCAAAGCTTATGAATCTTTTAATAGTCATTTGAAAAATATTGAAGAAGAATTAGTGCGTATTGCCCTTAAGTTTGAAACAACGGATAATAATGGAGTTAATATGACTAGTGGTGCTACTGGATTAAGTACTGCCGGATTAAGTGCTGCTGGATTAGGTGCTGGATTAGGGATTAATAATAAAGTTAATTTACAATCAATAACTGATTTGTTAAGTACCAAGTCTAAAGAAGGCTATTTATATAATGAAAGAAGTGGCCCGTTATATGCTAAAGCTATAGGTGGTGAATTGAAAGCTGGAGCAATTATTGGAGGCAGTGCCTCATATAACACTGTAAAAGTAGGTATTGAAGGTTCAGTAAATATTGATGGAAGAGATTTAAAAGGAGAAGCAAGTTTAAGCATGGCAAACGCGGAAGTTGCTGCTAAAATAGATAAAAATGGCTTTGAACTTGGGGCGGAGGCCTCTTTAGCAAAATATGAAGCGGGGATAGATATACCTATACCATTTACAGATCATGATTTACATCTTGGTGGTTCAGCCTCACTTGGACAAGCCGGTGGTTCACTAAAGGTAAGTTCAAGTGGATTTAAAGTGAATTTCCCTTGGGGACCTGGAGCTAGTCCTGTGGGTACAGGTGTTGAAGTAGAGATAAAGTAAAAAGGAGTATCTTTTATGACTTTAGAAAGTTTGAAAAAAATTTTAACAATTCTTTTTGTTATTTGTTTTTTTGGTACTATTATTCTTACAATGTTTGATGCTACATATAATTTAAAAGAAAAAATAATCTTTTCATTGATATATTTAATTACAGTTCCTATTAGTTTTTTAATTTTATATAAAATAGGTAAATTTTTCATTAAATAAAGAGGTGAATTAAAATGGAGAAGGTAGAGAAAGACACATTACTTCCGATTGGTTCAGTTGTGAAATTTAAAACATGGGAACAGCCATTAATGATATATGGTAGAAAACAAGAAGATTCAAAAACTAAGAAAACTTGGGATTATGTAGCTTGTTATTATCCTATCGGAAATATTTCAACCGAATATAATATGTTTTTTAATCATGAACATATATCAGAGGTGATTTTTACTGGATATGTAAATGAAGATGAAATGAAGTTGCGTGAAGATTTAAAATAGCATTATTGATTTTACAACTATAATAATTATAATATATTCACTAGGGTATATTATAGTTATTATAGTTTTTTTGAATGTAAATAGGAGGATATTTATTGTGAGGATAAGGGGGAATGATGTTGAAAACTATTAAAAATACATTATTATTTATTCTATGTTTGGTAGTTCTTAGTGGTTGTTTTACAAGAGAGGGAACGATTGTTGGTGGTAAGGTTCATGGAGGTTCAAATAGTATAGATGGAAAGTATAAAAGTTTCACAGGTTTTGCCACTCAAGATATGGATGTAACAAAAGGTGAAAGCTGGATATTTTCCTTTGATGATAAAACTAAGCAAGGAACCATAAAGGCTTATGTTTTAGATTCAAATGATAATACAATACTGGAAGTTAATAGTGGAAACAGTAAAAATAATATTAAAGTGTCTAAAGATGATACATATAAAGTTAAAATTATAACAGAAGAACATGGTGGAGAATTTGAAATATCATGGAAAAAAGAAAAGTAGTTAAGTTAATGAGTATCGGGCTATTATTATGTTCTTAGGATTCGGATATCTTCCAAAGAGATGGGGAAAAAGGAAAGTTTCAGAAAAGTTTCTGCAAGCAAAATTTGCTGATGAAGGAAAAGGGATTTTGATTATTACTTATGCTATAGATTTATATGTAATATCTATTCCTTTAAAAGTAAAGAAATATAATTCACTTTAATTTCTATTGAATATAGAAGTGATTATGCTATGAAAGTCATGTTTATGCATGGCTTTTTCTTTGCAGTAATTTCTTACCTGTCGGTTCTATCGCATCCGTTGTAGCGTTATGTGGCGGGATATTCATTATGGGTGGTAGCCAGGAAAAGGGATTTCCCCTTATTTCAAGGACTGGGATTGGCTATATAGTGGTTCAAATGATTCCGTTATTTATGCGATTAATTGTCGGGATTGCTAAAGCTATTTTGTCCTACACTTGTAGGGCTTTTTTATTAACAGTAATTCCTCAATATTCATGAAATATGCAAATGTGCATATTGTATTTATTTGGATTTTATTCATGTTAAAATTACATATAAAGATTTTTATATGTAATGAACTGAAAGCAGAAATATCCAATGAATTTTGAGAGGTGTTACATGTTTAAAAATAAGAAATTGATTCAATTTGGTCTAACATTACTTGTATGTTTATGTGTAATTGATTTTACAATCAGTTATTTTCAAGCGTATCTTGAATCAGCCGCAGGTATTAAATGGGTAATATCAGAAACTTGGAGAACTATTTTGTTAGATGCCCCTGAAAGTATATTGGTTATTTTAGGCGCAGTTGCTTTATATGATTTCACAAAAGAAACATTGCCAAAAGACGCATCACTTTAAATGCGTCTTTTTTTATTTCATTCAATTAGCAATTTCATGGATAGTAGTCTTGCTGTAAAAGCGGAATAAGAAGCCCTAATTAGGGCTTTTTTCATTGCAGTAATTTCTTCAACATCATGGAATACTCTCACTATTACGGCCAAAATCGTTAGTTCCTTTTATCTGTACGCCTTTGTCATTTAAAGTGTTTCCGGGTTCTGTGATTATAGGCTGAAATGGTTAAATAAACGTTTGTTTAAGATGTATGTTCGGTAGGAAGAAACCGATGCAACTCAAAGGTTAACAAAGAAAAGTAGGAAATTAATCAAACGTTTGTTTAAGATGTATGTTCGGTAAGAAGAAACCGATACAGCTCAAGGGCTAACAAAGAAAAATAGGTAGTTAATCAAACGTTTGTTTAAGATATATGTTCGGCGTGGGATGAGAAAAAAATTTTAAAAAATTATATATTTATTTTTTCTTAATAAATGGCGGAAAAATAAGAAAAATTAGCAGGATTATTAAAAATTATCACGAAATAAGTAAAAGTTTAGCGAATAATCGTTTGAAATAATAAAATGTTTTCTATATGATAAAGGTAAAGGTTAGTAAAAAAGTAGGTGAATTTATGACAGTAACATTTTATTCATATCCAAAATGTGGCACATGTCAAAAAGCAAAGAAATGGTTTGAGGCAAACGATGTAGCATATGAGATGATTCATATTGTTGAAAATCCACCGTCAAAAGAAGATTTACGTAATTTACATGAGAAAAGTGAATTACCATTAAAAAAATTCTTTAATACAAGTGGAATGCGTTACCGCGAACTTGGTTTAAAAGATAAGTTAAAGGATGCAAGCGAAGACGAAATGTATGAGCTTTTAGCATCTGATGGCATGTTAATTAAACGTCCAATTGTAACAGATGGAACGAGTGTAACACTTGGTTTTAACGAAGAGCAGTTTGAAAGTGTGTGGAAAAAGTACCAATAAGGTATTTTTACATAATTAATACATTCACTGGAGGTACAGTCATGAGCATTCCAAATAATTTACGTTACTCTGAAGAACACGAATGGGTAAAAACAGAAGGTAATGCGGTTGTTATCGGTATTACTCATTTTGCGCAAGGTGAGTTAGGCGATATCGTATTCGTTGAACTTCCTGAAGTAGGTGCAACAATCCAAGCTGACGAGCCATTCGGAAGCGTAGAATCTGTTAAAACAGTTTCTGAACTATACGCACCTGTAAGTGGTAAAGTTGTAGCAGTAAACGAAGAATTAAGTGACCAACCAGAACTAGTTAACGAATCTCCATACGAGGGTGCATGGATGGTTAAAGTTGAACTTTCTGATGCAAGCCAAGTTGAGAAGTTATTAACTGCAGAAAAATATGCAGAAATGACAAACCAAGACTAATTATAGTCGAAGAAAAAGGACAGCCTTTGTGCTGTCCTTTTTTATGTTGTGTACATAATGAATTTAAAAACATATATATTAATTATTATGTAGGAGAACGTTTTTGAAAAACTTTTTTCATGGAGGCTTCATGCTGAGCGAGCGGCTTGCGCTTTTCATTGTCTAGCTCCAGCGGGCTAGATTGTTCGGTGGCTTCGCGTCTTCCTGTGAGGCAAAAGGCGCCTCTACCTCAGAAGCTCCATCCCCCTCGCAATCTGAGCGAGCCGCTTGCGCTTTTCTTTTGCAAAAATAAACAGGAAACAACATGAAAATAACGAATATACTATATACTAAGTTAAAGGTTGTATAGTATATGGTGATCGGGTGATGACATATGATTTATGTGGAAAAAGTCATTATTGTAGAAGGTAAATCGGATAGAAGAAAGATTGAATCTATTATTCGTGAACCAGTGGAAATTGTTTGTACAAATGGTACAATTGGTTTGTCGAAAATGGATGAGCTCATTGATCAATTTTTTGATAAGGACGTATATGTGCTAGTGGATGCTGATGATGCAGGAGAAAAGTTAAGGAAACAATTCCGAAAAGAATTTCCGCAAGCAGAGCATATTTATATTGATCGCTCGTATCGCGAGGTGGCGACTGCACCTTCTTCACATTTAGCAAATGTATTATGGGGAGCAGACATTGACGTTTATACAGAATATTTACGGTAAGGAATGATAGAAGTGATTGATTGGACAGGTGCCGAAGCTACAGCCCTAATAGGAAATGAAGAAAAAACAGTGTTATATGTGTATACACCAATGTGTGGAACATGCCAATTGGCAAAGAAGATGTTAACGGTCGTTGAGATGACGATTGAAGATTTGAAAATTGGAATGTTAGATTTAAATTATGCCCCGCATTTAGCGAAAGAGTATGGGATAGAAAGTGTACCGTGTTTACTTATTTTTGAAAATGGGACACTGATGAAGAAAATATATGCATTTCATTCGGTGGAATATTTATATACGGAATTAAAGTAGGCGGCAAAGTTTTTGCCGCCTCGACATATTTCTTGGGAAATATGTCGACATGCGTGATAGATACAGTATTTGTCGAGCGAAAATAACAGGATTGCCCTTTAATAAGAGGGAATGGTATGTAATAGAAAGTGATATGAGGGATGTGGTTTAGGATGAAATTATATTCTTTGCTTCAATCATTTGTAAATTACGCTAATGGTCAATATCATTTAGAACCGCTTTTAAGGCAAGGAGAAAGAACTGTTAATTTTCGTTTTGGAGATGAATGCTGTTCGTTACAAATTTCAAGAGATTATATAGAACTTTTGAAAGAGGCGAGAGGAACGGAACAAATCGTTTGTTTAGAGGAAGAGGATGTACAAAAATTAGTGACTGGAAATATGAGGTTGCAAAAGTTAATGAGTGATGGACGGGTACAATATTCTGGAACGTATCGAACGATGTTATTAGTTGAATCGATGTTTCATATATGTAAACCGATGTCAGTCGGAGCTTAAAATTCTGAAGTTTCTTTTTTTACGAAAATTTCTGTTGACAGAGCATGTGGATATTGATACAATTCAATTCATAAAATATAGACAATTTCATAAATTTTAAATCAGACGAAAATTTAATCTGATTTCTCTTATTAAGAGAGGTGGAGGGACTGTGCCCTGTGAAGCCCGGCAACCGTCAACTTATGTTGAAATGGTGCCAATTCCTGCAAAGCAAATGCTTTGAGAGATGAGAGAGAGGGATAATGTTGTTATATACGCATATAAACCTTTCTGCTTCTCTAGAAGCGGAAAGGTTTTTTGTTGTTTGAATGCGGAGGACATTCAAATAATAAGAGGAGCTATAACGATGGACTACACGCATGAAAAATAAAAAAATGCGGAGTCTATCCAAAGTTTTATGAAATCCAGCTCCAGCGGCTAGAACAGTCGGTCGTTTCATCCCTTCCTATGAGGCAAAAAGCGCCTCTACGTCTGGGATTCCAACGCCCTCTTGTTCTAAACGAGCCGCTTACGCTTTTTAAACAAAAAAGGGGTGAACATCATGATTTTATTAGAAAATGTAAAGAAAATATATAAGGCAAAAAGCGGTGATGTCACTGCTGTAGATAACGCCAACTTAAAAGTAGATAAGGGTGAAATATTTGGTGTTATTGGATATAGTGGCGCTGGGAAAAGTTCGTTAATTAGATTGTTTAATCAGTTAGAGAAACCAACTTCTGGCCAAATTACAATTGCGAATCGTGTGATTTCAGCGATTACTGGAAATGAACTTCGTAAGGCAAGACAAGAAATCGGAATGATTTTTCAGCATTTCAACTTACTTTGGTCACGAACTGTGCGTGAAAATATCGCATTCCCACTTGAAATTGCAGGTGTCGATAAGGCGGAGAGAAGAAAACGTGTCGATGAGTTAATTCATCTTGTTGGATTAGAAGGAAGAGGAGACGCGTACCCATCTCAGCTAAGTGGTGGACAAAAGCAGCGCGTCGGGATTGCAAGAGCGTTAGCAAATAATCCACAAGTACTTTTATGTGATGAAGCAACGTCAGCTCTTGATCCGGAAACGACAGATCAAATTTTAGATTTATTGTTAGATATTAATAAGCGTCTCGGCTTAACAATTGTATTGATTACGCATGAGATGCACGTTATTCGCAAAATTTGTAATCGAGTTGCTGTAATGGAGAAAGGGAAAATCGTAGAAACGGGTCCAGTACTTGACGTATTCCGTAATCCACAGCAAGACATTACAAAACGATTTGTACAGCAGTTAACTGATTCTGAAGATACAAATGAAACGATTGAAAGTTTAATAGAAAAGTATCCAGATGGAAAAGTAATTCGTTTGCAGTTTGTCGGTGAAGCGGTAGAAAGACCGGTACTTCAAAGGTTAATGCAGCGCGGTGATATAGAAGTTAGCATTTTGCAAGGAAATATCGCGCAAACGAATAACGGCTCTTACGGAAGTTTAGTCGTTCATTTAAATGGTGAAGAAACAGCGATCCAGCAAGCAATAGAAGGGATTCATCAAGATCAAGTAGAGCTGGAGGTGATTGCACATGGATAAGTTAATCGCAAATATTGATTGGAATCAAATGTTAGAAGCAACTGGTGAAACGTTATATATGACGGCAATCGCAGCGCTTGCCACATTTGTTTTAGGACTTATTTTAGGACTATTACTCTTTATGACAGCGAAAGATAATTTATGGGAAAATAAAGCGATTAATACGGTGATTGGAGCGTTCGTAAACATTTTCCGTTCTATACCGTTCATTATTTTAATTATTTTATTAATCCCGTTCACAAAGATTCTTCTTGGAACAATACTCGGAGCGAGTGCAGCGCTGCCAGCTTTAATTATTGGAGCGGCACCGTTTTACGCGAGAATGGTTGAAATCGCACTTCGTGAAATTGATAAAGGTGTAATTGAAGCTTCAAAAGCGATGGGAGCAAAAACAAGCACAATTATTTTGAAGGTGTTAATTCCAGAATCGTTACCAGCGTTAGTATCTGGTATTACGGTTACGACTATTGCTTTAGTAGGCTATACAGCAATGGCAGGTGTTGTTGGTGCTGGTGGTCTTGGAACACTTGCTTACTTAGAGGGATTCCAGCGTGGAAATAACGATGTAACAATCGTTGCGACAATTTGTGTATTACTCGTTGTATTTTTAATTCAGTGGATTGGTGATAGTTTAACGACTCGAATAGATAAAAGATAATGAAAACAGGGGGATATTTCAAATGAAAAAATTATTACTTACAGCACTTATTTCAACTTCAATTTTTGGGTTAGCTGCTTGTGGCGGGAAAGATAAAGATGAAAAGAAACTTGTTGTTGGTGCTTCTAACGTACCGCACGCTGAAATTTTAGAAAAGGCAAAACCGTTACTTGAGAAAAAAGGAATTGAGTTAGAAATTAAAAAATTCCAAGACTACGTGTTACCGAATAAATCGTTAGCAGATAAAGAATTAGATGCAAACTACTTTCAGCACATTCCGTATTTAGAAAAAGAGATCAAAGATAAGAAATATGATTTTGAAATAGCAGGAAAAATTCATTTAGAACCGATTGGTGTGTATTCTCAAAAATATAAGAGCTTAAAAGAACTTCCAAACGGGGCGACAATTATTATGAGTAATTCTGTTACTGATCATGGTCGTGGTTTAGCAATTTTACAAAAAGAAGGCATTTTAAAAATTAAAGACGGAGTAGAGCCAGTTAAAGCAACTCCAAAAGATATTGCGGATAATCCGAAAAACTTAAAGTTCAAAACAGATATTGAGCCTGGTTTATTGCCACAAGTGTATAACAATAAAGAAGGCGATGCGGTTCTAATTAATTCTAACTATGCAATTGATGCGAAATTAAACCCAGAAAAAGACGCGATTGCAATTGAAGGAAATGATTCTCCATACGCAAACGTAGTAGCTGTTCGTAAAGGCGATAAAGATAAAAAAGAGATTAAAGCTCTTATAGAAGTACTGCATTCTAAAGAAATTGAAGACTTTATTACTAAAGAATATAAAGGGGCAGTTGTTCCTGTAAAAGAATAATTGCGGAAAAAGGGCTGGTGTATGCCGGTCCTTTTTTTACTACATAAATATAGGGGAGAAGGGGACATCATATGAAAAAGATTCTATTGTCAGTTGTTACAGCACTGTCTGTATTTACATTAGCTGCTTGCGGGGGGAAAGATGAGAATAAGCTTGTCGTTGGCGCTTCTAATATACCGCACGCTGTTATTTTAGAAAAGGCACAGCCAATATTAGAGAAAAAGGGCATTAAGTTAGAGATAAAAAAATTCCAGGATTATGTTTTACCAAATAAGGCATTAGCTGATAAAGAAATCGATGCAAATTATTTTCAACATATCCCTTATTTAGATAAAGAGATTCAAGAAAAAGGATACAAAATTGTAAATGCAGGAAAAATTCATTTAGAGCCAATGGGCATTTATTCTAAGAAATATAAAAGCTTAAAAGAACTTCCAGATGGCGGAACAGTTATTATGAGTAATAACGTAGCGGAGCGTGGCCGTATGCTCGCATTGTTACAAAAAGGCGGCGTTATTAAATTAAAAGACGGTGTAGATGTTGTTAAAGCAACAGTAAAAGATGTTGTAGAAAATCCGAAAAATTTAAAGTTTAAAACAGATGTAGAACCTGGACTTTCACCGAAGCTGTACGAAAACAATGAAGGTGATGCTTTATTTATTAATTCAAACTACGCAATTGATGCGAAATTAAATCCAACAAAGGATGCAATCGCAATTGAAGGATCAGACTCTCCTTACGCAAATATTATCGCAGTTCGTAAAGGTGACGAGAAGAAAAAAGAAATTAAAGAGCTAGTAGAAGTGCTACATTCAAAAGAAATTCAAGATTTTATTAACAAAGAATATAAAGGTGCTGTACTTCCTGTGAACGAATAGGTGCTGGAAAGGGCTGGGAATAACCCAGTCCTTTTTTCTTTATATATATAAGAAGAAAGGTGTATCATAAGAGGATGTAAAGGAAATACTTATATACATTTGTGAAAAAATTGTTACATTTTCTTAGTGTTTGCGATATCATTTTATTTGCTATAAGATTAGAATGAGAATAAAATGAGAATATGAACGTTTTAGTAATTTTTAAAATGTATATAGAGGATTAATGGAGGTATTGAGATGGCTGGTTCTACATTAACGGTTAAAGACTTACACGTATCAATCGATGGCAAAGAAATTTTAAAAGGTGTAAACCTTGAAGTAAAAGGTGGAGAAATCCACGCAATTATGGGACCTAACGGAACAGGTAAATCAACTTTATCTTCTGCGATTATGGGTCACCCAAAGTATGAAGTAACAGAAGGTAGCATAATCATCGACGGTGAAGATGTATTAGAAATGGAAGTAGATGAGCGTGCGCTAGCAGGTCTATTCTTAGCAATGCAATATCCAAGTGAAATTAGCGGAGTAACAAACGCGGACTTCTTACGTTCTGCAATTAATGCACGTCGTGAAGAAGGCGATGAAATTTCTCTTATGAAATTTATCCGTACTTTAGATAAAAACATGGAATTCCTAGAAATGGATCCAGAAATGGCACAACGTTACTTAAACGAAGGTTTCTCTGGTGGAGAGAAAAAACGTAACGAAATTCTTCAATTAATGATGATTGAGCCAAAAATCGCAATCTTAGATGAAATCGACTCAGGTCTTGATATCGATGCATTAAAAGTTGTATCTAAAGGTATTAACCAAATGCGCGGCGAAGAGTTCGGTTGCCTAATGATTACGCATTACCAACGTTTATTAAACTACATCACTCCAGACTTCGTTCACGTTATGATGAACGGTCGTATCGTTAAATCTGGTGGCCCTGAGCTTGCACAACGTCTAGAAGCTGAAGGTTACGACTGGATTAAAAAAGAATTAGGTATTGAAGACGAAACAGCAGAGCAAGAAGCGTAAGAGAGGAGCATAAACATGACAATCGGTACATTACCTTTCGATCAAGAAACAATCCGTCAGCGCGCAAGCGAAGTAAACGAAGCTGCTTGGTTGACTGAGTTCCGCTTACAAGCTCTTGCACAAGCAACTGAACTTCCAATGCCAACGCCTGATAAAACGAAAATTGAAAAATGGGACTTTATCGGAAAAGGCGACGCTGCTAAGCAAGAGCCTGTAAGTTCTTTAACAGAGCTTCCAGAAGCAGTGAAAAACTTAATCGATGAAAATAACAGCGTATTAGTACAACGTACTGGTACAACTGCTTTCGTTTCTTTAGCAGACGAAGCAAAAGAAAAAGGTGTTATTTTTACAGACATCGTAACAGCTGCAACAGAGCATGCTGAATTAGTACAAAAGTACTTAATGAAAGACGGCGTGAAAGTAGACGAGCATCGTCTAACTGCACTTCATGCTGCATTAATCAACGGCGGTGCATTCGTATATGTTCCGAAAAACGTTGTTCTTGAAACTCCACTTCAAGCTGTATTCTTAGTAGACGGCGAAGAAGCTAACGTATATAACCACGTATTATTCGTAGCTGATGCGAACAGTACTGCAACATATGTAGAAAACTACGTTGCAAATGAAAATGCTAAAGGTATTGCAAATATCGTAGCAGAAGTAATCGTGGAACAAGGCGCACAAGTGAAATTCGGTGCGGTTGATCTATTAGCAAAAAACGTAACAACTTACGTTAACCGCCGCGGAATTGTTGGACGCGACGGCCGCATTGATTGGGCTCTAGGCCTTATGAATGACGGAAATACAATCTCAGAGAACGTTACGAACTTAATGGGCGACGGATCATATGCTGATACAAAAACAGTAACAATTGGTCGTGGTAACCAAACACAAAACTTTACAACTAAAGTTGTTCACTTCGGTAAACACTCTGAAGGTTGGATTTTAAAACACGGTGTACAAAAAGATAGTGCAACATCTATCTTTAACGGAATTGGTAAGATTGAACACGGTGCATCTAAATCAAATGCACAACAATCTTCTCGCGTTCTTATGTTAGATGAGAAAGCTCGCGGTGATGCAAACCCAATTCTTTTAATCGATGAAGATGATGTAATGGCAGGTCACGCAGCTTCAGTAGGTCGCGTAGATCCGTACCAATTATACTACTTGATGAGCCGTGGGATTCCAAAACGCGAAGCAGAACGTTTAGTCATCCATGGATTCTTAGCACCTGTAGTAAATGAGCTTCCAATTGAAGGAGTAAAGGCACAGCTTGTTGAGGTAATTGAAAGGAAAGTTCGCTAATGAATATTCATGAAATACGCAAACAGTTTCCAATTCTTGATCAAAAAGTGAACGGCAAACAACTTGTATATTTCGATAGTGCAGCAACTTCTCAAAAACCAATTCAAGTCATTGAAACGTTAGAACGTTACTATAAAGAATATAATTCTAACGTGCATCGCGGTGTTCATACGCTCGGTACGAAAGCTACCGACGCGTATGAAGGTGCACGTGAGAAAGTTCGCAAGTTTATTAATGCGAAATCAATGGAAGAGATTATTTTCACGCGCGGAACGACAACTGCATTAAATACAGTAGCAGCTAGTTATGGTCTTGATAATGTAAAAGAAGGCGATGAAATCGTCATCTCTTACATGGAGCACCATAGTAACATCATTCCGTGGCAACAAGTTGCGAAGAAAACTGGTGCAACTTTAAAATACCTTCCGCTTCAACTAGACGGTACAATTTCTTTAGAAGATGTTCGTCAAACAGTTACACCGAATACAAAAATCGTTTCTATCATGCACGTTTCTAACGTACTTGGAACGATTAACCCTGTAAAAGAAATCGGAGCAATCGCACATGAAAACGGTGCAATCATGATCGTTGATGGAGCACAAAGTGCACCTCATATGAAAGTGGATGTACAAGATTTAAACTGTGATTTCTACGCATTATCTGCTCATAAGATGTGCGGACCAACAGGTGTCGGCGTATTATATGGTAAGAAAGAATTGCTAAACAATATGGAACCAATTGAATTTGGTGGTGAAATGATTGATTTCGTAGACTTACAAGAGTCTACTTGGAAAGAGCTTCCGTGGAAGTTCGAAGCAGGTACACCGATTATCGGTAATGCAATCGGACTTGGTGCGGCAATTGATTTCCTAGAAGAAATCGGTCTTCATAATATTGAAAAGCATGAACATGAATTAGCGCAATACGCTTTAGAGAGACTTTCAGAAGTAGATGGCGTTACAATTTATGGTCCAAAGCATCGCGCTGGTCTAGTTACATTTAATATTGAAGACGTACATCCTCACGATGTAGCAACTGTATTAGATGTAGAAGGCATTGCGGTTCGCGCAGGACATCACTGTGCACAACCGCTTATGAAGTGGCTAAAAGCTTCTTCTACAGCACGTGCGAGCTTCTATTTATATAATACAAAAGAAGAAATTGATACATTTGTTGAATCACTAATCAAGACAAAGGAGTATTTCACAAATGTCATTTAATAATTTAGATACGTTATATCGTCAAGTTATTATGGATCATTATAAAAATCCTCGTAACCATGGCGTGTTAGAAGATAGTGTTACCGTTAACTTGAACAATCCAACTTGCGGCGATCGTATTCAACTTACGATGAAAGTAGAAGAGGGTATTGTACAAGAAGCGAAGTTTGAAGGCGAAGGATGTTCAATTTCAATGTCTTCAGCTTCAATGATGACACAAGCAGTAAAAGGAAAGAAAATTGAAGAGGCTCTTAAGCTTTCTAAAATTTTCTCTGACATGATGCTAGGAAAAGAGTATGATGACAGCATTGATTTAGGAGATATTGAAGCATTACAAGGCGTATGCAAGTTCCCGGCACGTATTAAATGTGCAACATTAGCGTGGAAAGCGTTAGAAAAGGGCTTAAACGAAGATAAGTAATGTTAAAGGTTCCTAAAAACGAGGTTATATAAGGAGGGACACACCAACATGGCGAAGCAACTGCCAGATATCGGCGATTATAAATATGGTTTCAAGGATAAAGACGTTTCGATTTTCCGTGCTGGACGCGGTTTAACAAAAGAGATCGTTGAAGAGATTTCACGTATGAAAGAAGAACCACAGTGGATGTTAGACTTCCGTTTAAAATCACTGGATAAGTTCTATGAAATGCCAATGCCACAATGGGGCGGCGACTTAAACGACTTAGATTTCGATGAAATTACGTACTACGTAAAACCATCTGAGAAATCTGAGAAGTCTTGGGATGAAGTACCTGAGGAAATTAAAGCGACATTTGATAAATTAGGTATTCCTGAAGCTGAGCAAAAATATTTAGCTGGTGTATCTGCACAGTACGAATCTGAAGTTGTATACCACAACATGAAAGAAGACCTAGAAGATCTAGGAGTCGTCTTCAAAGATACAGATAGCGCATTAAAAGAGAACGAAGATATTTTCCGTGAGCATTTCGGAAAAGTAATCCCGCCAACAGACAACAAATTCTCTGCATTAAACTCTGCAGTTTGGTCTGGTGGATCATTCATCTACGTTCCAAAAGGTATTAAAGTTGATACACCACTTCAAGCGTATTTCCGTATTAACTCTGAAAATATGGGACAATTCGAGCGTACGCTTATCATCGTAGACGAAGGCGCACACGTACACTACGTAGAAGGTTGTACAGCACCTGTTTACACGACTAACTCACTTCATAGTGCGGTAGTAGAAATCATCATTAAGAAAGATGCATATTGCCGTTATACAACAATCCAAAACTGGGCGAACAACGTATACAACCTAGTTACAAAACGTGCGGTTTGTGAAGAAAACGCAACGATGGAATGGATTGACGGTAACATCGGATCTAAATTAACGATGAAATACCCAGCAGTTATCTTAAAAGGCGAAGGCGCTCGTGGTTTAACATTATCTATCGCGATTGCTGGTAAAGGCCAACACCAAGATGCTGGTGCGAAAATGATTCACTTAGCACCAAACACGTCTTCAACAATCGTTTCTAAATCGATTGCGAAGCATGGTGGTAAAGTAACTTACCGTGGTATCGTACAATTCGGACCAAAAGCGAAAAACTCTCGCTCTAACATCGAGTGTGACACGTTAATCATGGATAACCAATCTACATCTGATACAATTCCTTACAACGAAATCAAAAACGATTACGTTTCACTTGAGCACGAAGCGAAAGTATCTAAAGTATCAGAAGAACAATTATTCTACCTAATGAGCCGTGGTATTTCTGAGCAAGAAGCTACAGAAATGATCGTAATGGGCTTCATCGAGCCATTCACTCGCGAACTTCCAATGGAATACGCAGTTGAAATGAACCGTCTAATCAAGTTTGAGATGGAAGGTTCTATCGGTTAAATAGAAATGCGGAGCCGACTGTTCAGACCCGTTGGCTAAGGTTCTTTCGCACAGAAGATGCTTTTTATCTTCTGGTGCGGAAGGTTCTTAGACATGAGGGTCTAGGAGACGAAGCTGGACATATTTAAAGTGGAAGCGGCTCGTTCAGAATGTGAGGGGATGGAGCTTCTGACGTAGAGGCGCTTTTTGCCTCATAGGAAGAAGTGAAGCCACCGAACATTCTAGCCGCTGGAACTGGATAATATATGTATGAAGAAAGCGCCCTGCTGTGCAGGGCGCTTTTTTATGTTTTATAAGCTGAGATGGGTATATACCCCGAACCTAAATCGTATCCACCTTATCCACAGATTTAATACGCTCCCAAATATGTTTCATCCCAATGAAAGAACCATATCCAATTAAAGCACCTAGCATATTCAATATGATGTCATCAATATCAAAAACACCAGTAAAAGTAAGGAGTTGTAACGATTCAATTAATAAAATAAACTTAATGAAAATTTTTGATGCCATTTTTACATTGTTTATTTGTTTAAATAATAAAGGTAGAAGGAATCCGAATGGGATAAATATGATGATGTTTCCTAATGTATTCATAAGTACGATGTCTAGATTATAAGAATCAAATTCAGTTAAATAGCGGATTGTACTTCTGAAAGGAACTAAGTTTATTAACCCACCGTGTATAGAATGCCAGTCACCTGTTTCAAAGAAGTACTTCAGATTACCAAAGTAAAAAGCTGGCCTCCCGAGCAACAGTTTAAATAATAAAACAAATGAATACGGTAAAAATAATCCCCAACCAATCCACTGTACATATTTTTGCGTAGAAGATTGCATCGCTTTTTCAATTTCAGTTCCTAAAGTAGAGGCTTCTCCGAAGTTTTGAATGGCTAATGTAGTAGCTTCTTCTTCAGATTTTCCTTGATCGAGAAATTCTTGTTTTAAACTTGTAAGATGATCGTAAATTTCGAAGTAAAGTTCGTCTCTATCAGGTTGCGATAGGTTTGTTTTTTGAACGATACTCTTTATGTATTCTTCAATCGTCATTAATTTAAAGCTCCTTTCTGACAAGTTTTAATAAGAGTTGTAACTGAATCCCATGCTGTTAGTTTTTCTTCTAAAATTTTCTTCCCGCTCGTAGTAATGCGATAAAATTTTCGTTTCATACCAGTTTCAGATTCACCCCAGTATGAATTGATGAAATCCTTTTGTTCCAAGCGTTTGAGTGCTGGGTAGAGTGTACCTTGGCTCATCGTGTATAAATCATTGCTGTTTTCTTTTAGCTTTTGAATAATTTCATATCCGTACGTATCGTGCTGTTTAATGATGGAGAGAAGTAAAATATCAATACTTCCTTTTAATATCTCTTTATCCATTTTATGGTTCACCACCTTATGATGAGATTGTAACACGACATATGTCGTATTACAAGGTATATGTGTAGGGTAATACTCCATCTAGTAGGCAGCAAAAAGCTCTTCGCCAATCCGTCCAACAAACTTCCTGACAAATAGGTCCCCAACACCGACTACAAAAAGAATCCTCCTCCAAATAATCCACAGATTAGAAAAAATAAAGTTTTCCATATTAAAAGGGCAATCTTTGGCTTTTTCTTATAATGCGAGTACAATGTAGAATAGCAAGAAAAGACGAAAAGTATTTACAGGATTATTGCGTACGTATAGCGTAAATGGCAGTAAGGAACTGAGAGGAGGTTTTTTCTCTGAATATAAATAAAGAAACAATCATCCACCTTTATCATACAAACGATATACATAGTCATTTTGAAAATTGGCCGCAAATTTCTCGGTTTGTACAAGGGGAGAAAAGGCGAAGACAGGAAGCGGGAGAGACTGTTTTAACTGTGGATATTGGCGATCATGTGGATCGTTTTCATAGTATTTCGGAAGCGACAAATGGACTTGGGAATACAAAATTATTAAATGAGGCGTTATATGATTATGTAACGATCGGAAATAATGAAGGAATTACATTGGCGAAAGAGCATTTGAATCGTCTATATGATGATGCTGGGTTTGAGGTGCTCGTAGCGAATTTATTTGAAAAAGAAGGTGTACGTCCAGCGTGGGCGCAGCCTTATAAATTACATACAACGACAGATGGGATTACGATTGCCTTTATTGGATTAACGGTAGCTTATCCAGAGTTTTATCATATGTTAGACTGGCATATTGAAGATCCAATCATCCATTTAGAGTCGATTTTAGAAGAAGTTAAGGATACAGCTCATATTACTGTTGTGCTTTCTCATCTTGGAAAAAGTATGGATGAGTATATGGCGGAGCATTATGATATAGATGTTATTTTAGGGGCACATACGCATCATTTATTTGAGCGTGGCGTTCTTGTGGATAATACTTTGCTTTGCTGTTGTGAAAAGTGGGGACATTACGTTGGTCACGTTCAGCTTACTGTGGATAAAGAGACGAAGAGACTGTTGAAAAAAGACGGTAGAGCGATTAAGACAGAACGGTTAGGTGCTTATAGCGAGCCGTTATCCACAATTGAAATGCTAAAGGAAGAAAGTAAACAGATAATGGCTGAGCCTGTCGTTCATTTAAAAGAATCATTGCCGGTTGATTGGTTTAAGGAGACGACGTTTTCTCATATGTTGGCAAGTGCACTTAAAGAGTGGTGTAATGCGGATGTTGGGATGGTGAATGCTGGTGTACTTCTTGAGGGATTAAATGAAGGTGTTGTGACGCGCGGAGATATTCATCGGATTTGTCCACATCCAATTAATCCATGTATGTTAAAAGTACCAGGGAAAACGTTAAGAGAAGTTATTTTGAAAGCGCGCCGCCCGAATATGGAGAATCTTGAGGTGAAAGGATTCGGATTTCGTGGAAAAGTAATGGGGAAAATGATTTACGATGGTTTGGAAGTGATTCCAGATACGATTCCAGGGAATAAAATTTTACTAGAAGATGTATTGATTAACGGCGAATCGCTGGAATTAGACCGGATATATACGGTAGGAACGATTGATATGTTTACATTCGGATACTTATACCCAGAGCTATCCACACTTTCTGACAAACAATATTATATGCCGGAATTGCTTAGAGATGTACTAACAGACATGTTGATAACTTATACATCTTCAGTCAAACTATAGGCTAGTTAACTTGTAACACTCATTTTTCTCTTGTCATAAAGATAAGAAAGAGAGGAGTGTGAACTATGGTTAATGTAGAGCCAATTATAATTGATAACTATACGTTCATTGCTGTTAGCGTAAAACTTCCAAAGACAAATTTGCTAGCTGTAATGAGCGATAAAGGATATATTATGTGCGGTGCTTTAGATGTAGGTCTTCTAAATGAGAAGTTAGGTGATCGAGGAATTATTGCTGGCCGTGCGGTTGGTGTAAGAACGATTGAACAACTTCTTGAAGCACCGCTGGAATCAGTAACGACTGGAGCCGAAGCTTTAGGTATTCCGGTAGGCACAATCGGAAAAGATGCACTATTAAAAATGAGATAAGCATATATCGTCCCTCTTTCTTGCATAGAAATAATATAAGAAGGAGGGTTTTCTTATGGGCATATTTCGTTCGAAAAATTCGCGGTTTCGAAGGGGACCGATTTCCTTTCGGTATATACTGCTTATTTCATTTATTCTTTTTATCGTAATGGTAGTTCAAGGTTTATGGATTGTAAATAAAAGTATTCAGCCAACGTTAATTAAATATGGGGAAACAGAGACTCATAAAATGGCAACAGCAGTTATGACGAAAGCGGTAAAAGACCGAATTAATGAAGGGTTTGATGTAGATTCATTAATGAAAGTACAAACGGATAGGAACGGGAAAGTATCTACAATTGATTTAAATACAAAACAAGTAAATGAAATATTAACATCGACTACTGCATACATAGAAAAATATTTACAACAAGTAGAAAAAGGGGATACGAAAGCACTTGGTATTTTTGAAGAGAATGGGGTATCTATGTCAGTTCCTTTTGGGCGTATAACTGATAATGCGCTTCTTGGTAATATAGGACCGGATATTCCGATTAATTTTACGCCAATTGGTCATGTGAATACGGATATTAAACAATTAGTTGAGCCGCAAGGAATTAATAATACAGCGATCAAAATTATTATGGAAGTGGAAGTGACGTTACAAGTTATGATTCCGTTACGCACGAAAGAAATTAAAGTGAAGCAAAACATTCCGATTGCGACGCGCATCGTTCAAGGTGAAGTGCCTACTTATTACGGAAGTGGAGGAGTTGTTGTACCAGATAAAAAGAAAACGGATAATTAGTCAGTAGTGTTTTATTGATTTATATTTATAAAAAATAACCGTAGCAATTTGCTACGGTTATCGTTTTGTATTTGCTCGTTCTTTTCGTTCCCAAAGGCTTAAATGCATGTATGGATCGAAAGCCCATTCTGTATAGCCATTGTCTTTATACATGCCGAAATGTAAGTGGGGCGGGAATTTTCCAGCTGTACCAGGAGGACCGTAGCCGGTACTACCGACAAATCCGATTACTTTTCCTGGTTCGACAATTTGTCCGAGCTGTATTTCTTTAGAGAACCCGCCTAAATGAGCGTAATAGTGGTAATTATTATGAAGGTCACGAATACCAATGCGCCATCCACCAAGACGATTCCATCCTTTTGTTTCAATAACGCCATAGCAGGTTGATCGTACTGGTACGCCATATCCAGCAAAAATATCGGTTCCTTCATGAATCCTCCTGCCGCCAAAGCTTCTACCAGCACCGAAAGTACTACGATAGCTATGGTCACTGCGAATCGGGAGAGGGAAAGCATTACCTTCTAAATTAATGCGTCCATAATGTTTATAAATTCGGGCGTATTCTGTAATTAATTCAACTGTTTTTGCACGTCTATAATATTCCCAAAGCATAATGTTAATACGGTCTTCCGACGTTCCTTGTTTCTTTAAAATGGTTGCTGCTGTATGCAGAAGATCACGGTCGTTATTTGCATTTGCAAATCCATCTTTGTCACCATCTAAACCCATTCCGCCAAATAGAGAAATTGTATGGGGGAGAGTATCATTACTATTAACAGGTCCAGCCCATATTTCAGGTTTGAAATAAAGGGAAATGATGGCATCTGGTTTTTTCGGAATATCTTTTCTTACGCTCCGTATGTTTCTTTCGTATTGATCCATTGCGGCTAAGTAATACCACGGAATACCGGAAGATTGCTCAGTTTCTTTATATAGTGCCATGCGCTTTTCATATATGCTTTGCTGATTATCTTCACCGTAAGCGATGTTTTGGTGGAGAAGAAAGCAAATCGAAAGCAAAAGAGAAATTTTTCGAAGCATGAAATAGACTCCTTTCACAACATCACTCTTTTTAGTGTGGGATATACGGAGTATTTCATTATAGGGAACGATTGGAAAAAATCTTAGAATCTTCATTTGAGCAAATCGCTTTCATACGTTAGAATAGATATGTTACATTGAAAGAAGCGAACACGGTAAACTATTTCATATTGTGCGGAGTTGATAACCATGACAAAACAAACAGAGTATAAGCGCAAGCCCGAATGGTTGAAAATTAAGTTAAACACGAATGAAAACTATACAGGCTTAAAGAAAATGATGCGTTCTAAGAATCTTCATACAGTTTGTGAAGAGGCGAAATGTCCGAATATTCATGAATGCTGGGCTGTAAGGAAAACAGCAACATTTATGATCTTAGGTGCGGTTTGTACACGTGCTTGTCGTTTTTGTGCGGTTAAAACAGGCTTACCAACTGAGCTTGATTTACAAGAGCCAGAACGCGTAGCAGATTCTGTAGTACAAATGGGCTTAAAGCACGTTGTTATAACAGCGGTTGCACGTGATGATTTAAAGGACGGCGGAGCAGCTGTTTTTGCTGAAACAGTACGCGCTGTTCGTCGTGAAAATCCATTCACGTCTATCGAAGTATTACCATCTGATATGGGTGGGGTAGAAGAAAACTTAAAAATGTTAATGGATGCAAAACCAGATATTTTGAACCATAACATTGAAACAGTACGTCGATTATCTAACCGAGTTCGCGCTAGAGCAAAATATGACCGTTCATTAGAGTTTTTACGTCGAGCAAAAGAAATGCAGCCTGATATTCCAACTAAATCGAGCATTATGCTGGGCTTAGGTGAAACGAGAGAAGATTTAATTGAAGCAATGGATGACTTACGTGCAAACAATGTGGATATTTTAACTCTTGGACAATACCTACAACCATCTAAGAAGCATTTACCAGTTATTAAATATTATCCACCAGCAGAATTTGCAGAGCTAAAAGAAATTGCACTTAGCAAAGGATTTAGCCACTGTGAAGCTGGTCCACTTGTACGTTCTTCTTATCATGCGGACGAGCAAGTACGTTCTGCAAAAGAAAAAACAGCAGAAGCGAAATAATGAAAAAAGAGAGCTAATCATTAGCTCTCTTTTTTCTTATACTCTAAAACTTTATTTTGACATGTGGATAAAATCTTTTTTAATTCTTCTGTGGATAATTCAATTGTAAATTCAGGTACACCAGGTGTAATTAAAATTTTATCGTAAGTATAAATTGAACTGTCCACAATAATCGTTACATCTTGTGAATAACCGAAAGGAGCTACACATCCAGGAGTGCAACCAGTCTCTTCTCTTAGCTCATTAGGAGAACAGAGAGATAAGCTCTCTCCTGTTATTTCCTTCATCTCTCCTCGGTTGAGGCGAGTGCCTTCTAACGTAAAGAATACGTAATGCTCCCCGGATTTTGATTTTAAAAATAAGCTTTTACTTGGAGTGCCTTGCAAACCAAGTCTTTCACGAACGATACGATCTGTTTCATAGTCAAGTACTGGTTCGTGTTCAAATTTTTCATAAGAAGCATTTGTTTTATGTAGTAAAGAAAGTACGTCTTCGTACATATTGAATGATACCCCTCTCTATGTTTACTGCAGTTCTACCATATCTCCTCGCGGTGTCAACTGAATGTATTGGAAAGGGATATTACTTGGATGGCGCTTCCCATAATCGTTTTATGATAGATTGTTCATCAAGTGTAATTTCATAAATATCAGGATTCGTTAAAGTTTTCCATGTGTCAAAGCCAATAGTATGATCAAAGTGCTTTAAAATTAATGTGAGTAAGTTGCCGTGTGTAACGAGTAATGTTGTGTCATGCTCTAGTTTTAAAACTTCCTGAATAAGTGAGATGGCGCGATCCATCGCTTGTTTTGTTGACTCTCCGCCCGAAAAGGCAATATCTATATTGGTAAAAGTGTATTCTAGTTTTTGAAGCCAATCATCCATTGAAACAGTGCTTAATATGCGTTCTGCTAACCGTTCATCTTCTTGAATAGATAAATTAGCTTGGAGGGCATATGGCCGAATAGAATCGATAGCTCGGACAAATGGGCTTGAAATAATATGATCTATTTGTAGATGATTTTCCATGAGGAATGTAGCAACGGTGTTTGATTGGTCTCTTCCCATGTTTGTTAATTCGGCATTACGCTCTTGTCCAGTTGCGGAACAATGTCGTATTACAATAATTTTCTTCATAATTCATCCCCATCTTTCAAGTTGACCATATATACTTCGACAAATGTGGGAAAAATTCCTTTTTATTGGAAACGGAATAGTGATCTAAGTATGTGGAAAAGTAATGTGGATAATGAAAATTTGAGGTGCAATTATGAAAAAAATGATATGCATTGTATTCAGTATTTGTTTTCTCGCGCAATTGTCCACAACATATGCACAATCAAATCAAAAATTCGACTATCCAAGCAATCGAAATAAGCCATTTGTGAGTGAGGATGTGTTTTATGAACAGTTAGATAAGAAAATTTATAAAGAATATGAAAATGCAGCGTATAGCGTTCGTAAAAAAGTTTCATTTAAAGAAGTGGCTGATGAAGAATTTATTTTTAGGCAAAAAACAAATGCCGACTGTCACAGTAAAATGACGATGGACGATTCTTTCGTTCACCCTGATCGCCAAGTGTACTTTTTTGCTTCTTTTACTCAAAATGAGGTAGAAGAGTTTCATAAGTACATCGTCATAGATGCGGAAACAAAGAGGGAACTACAAGGGGGAAAAAGCTATCATCATTATGACAATCCATATAAAAAATAACCCACCAATTGGTGGGTTATTTTTTACTCTGGCACACTTACTAATTTCTCTTTCATTTTACGAATAAGAATGAAACCACCGATCGCGAAGAGAAGAGTAATTCCTTCTGCGACAAAGATGTTAATCATTTTTGTTTGGTAAAGTGCTGCGAAAAAGTCTACAAGTGCGTGGAATAGTATAGCGTATGCGAGGAAAATGTATTTCTTTTGTTTTACCGCGTATACGACAAGCATTGTGAAGGCAATTTGCAGTACTAATGCCATAATTCTTTCTAGGCTACCAAGTAAGTATAAATAGGCAGGTTGCTCTATTAACAAGTCCTTGATATGGCTCAACTGTGGGTATTGTTCAACCATTTGAGCGAAGCTACCATTGTTAATAGATGTTGCAAAGGTAAGAGTTTGAAGCCCAGCGAATCCGCCGACTAAAATCGATTCAATACCGCCGTGCCCAATTCCGTACGCAAGACCGTCTTTATAATCTCGATATTTTTTCAGTAAGTAGTAAAAGGCAACGAAACGACCTAGTTCTTCAAAAATACCAGCAGTTAGTCCGCCATAAATTGCAAAGACATACGGATTTTCTAAAAATGGAGTGATTGCTGGATTACCACGCATAAATAGGTGGAACGGTGTTTCGAGAATTTGAGTAAATCCAATAAAGATAAGAACACCAACGCCGACCACTTTCCAATTAATATTATATTTTTTACGGAAATAAACGAGTACAATAATTGGGACCAGAACCGAAACAACGAGTTGAAATATGATGCTGGCAATTACAGTATTTGAAACCATACTTTCACCGCTTTCTAATATATGTACATATCTATTATGCATGAAATATGGGAGAGATGAAACTTTTAGAGATAAATGAATTTACTTATTGACTCTAACGTTGCGTCATACTTTATCGTATGTATTAAGGGGGAGATACGCATGACAATGAGGGTAAAAGAAGTAGCTAATTTAGTTGGGATTAGTGTGCGCACACTGCATCATTACGATGAAATTGGGTTGTTAACCCCAGATGAGACGACAGAGTCTGGATATCGTCTGTATTCCAATGAAAATTTAGAGACACTGCAGCAAATTTTATTTTTTAAAGAGCTAGGCTTCCCTTTGAAGAAGATTAAAGAAATTATCATGAGTCCATCATTTGATCATGAAGAAGCGCTACAGCTTCATAAGAAAATGCTTCTTGAAAAGCGTGCCAGGTTAGATAAGGTGATAGCGACGATTAATAAAACAATTCAGCATACAAAAGGAGAGATTGATATGACGAATAAAGAGAAATTTGAAGGATTTGATTTTAGTCATAATCCGTACGAAGAAGAAGCACGTGAACGATGGGGAGATGAGGCTGTAGATAAAGCGAATAAAACAGCGAAGGGGATGTCTAAAGAGAAACAGGAGGAGTTTAATAATATTTACAGAAATCTAGCAACACTTCGAAATGGAGCACCTGATTCTAAAGAGGCGCAATCCGCAATCGGGGTATGGTACGATTACTTGCAAAACTTCGGTGAATATTCATTAGAGGCCTTTAAGGGACTCGGTCAAATGTATGTTGCTGATGAGCGTTTTACGAAAAATATTGATAAGTTTGGTGAAGGTTTAGCGCAGTTTATGTGTGATGCGATGGAGGTTTATGCGGATCGTAAGAAATAGTAAAAAGGTGGAGGTTTTCTCCACCTTTTTATTTTTTAATCATGTCATTTAAAGTTTGATCCCCCGTATTGTTCAAATGAGGATTATCGCTCATTTCACGTTTTAACATATCAAGACTTTGTTCATATTCTTTATCGTTTAGGCTACCAGATTGAAGACCTTGAATTTGAGAAATCAACTTTTGGTTTGTTGATACATATGCTTTATAATAGCGAGGAACGATGGACAAAGCAGTTTTATATACTTGATCTGTTACGAGTTTCGGATCTGTTGTGTTTGCACGGTATACAACGAACACTTCGTCGTCGGTAACGAGTGTAGCGGCATTGGTGACGTCAGGAAGTTTGACTGTCATGCTTGTAATCATTTCAGCGACTTTCTCACGGTTAATGGCGCCTACTTGTTTGTTAGATACTTCATGTTTTTGTTTAGATGAATAGCCCACCCTTGTGAGCCGTGTATTTGTATTTTCCGTATGATACATGTCGTTTTTGTTGGAAACAAGAACACGACTTCCTTCTTCACGCTCCATTTCGGCTTTATTAGTTGATTGGCAGCCTGCAAATAAGGAAAGAGTGAGAAGAGAGAGTATAATTTGTTTTTTCACGATGTAGCACCTCCTTCTCCATAGCATGCACTAATTTTCAATTTTTTGTATTTGAAATTGTTGGTTGTTATGCTTTGTGATACGATAAAAAGAAGAATGCTTAGAGAGGAAGTTCATAATGGAGCAAAAGCAAGAGATTCATACTACGGTGAGCGTTAATAATGTTCAGTACGAAGTAATTAAAAACTTTCGTGACGGTTTTAGTGAAGAAGCACTTAAAGAGCGCTATGCAGAAATTTTAAATAAATATGATTATATCGTTGGAGACTGGGGTTATGAGCAACTTAGATTGCGCGGATTCTTTGATGATAGTAATCAACGTTCGACATATGATACGAAAATTAGTACTTTATCAGAGTATTTATACGAGTACTGTAACTTCGGTTGTGCACACTTTGTATTACGAAAAGTGAAGAAATGAAAAAATCCTCTTACGATTGTAAGAGGATTTTTTCATAGCAATTATACCAATTATGAGGAGGCTGTTTACTTGCAAAGTAAACAGCACCTCGACAAATATAATTATTTTTTTCATATAAGCTTAATGAAACGGGATTACCTGTAAAGCAATCTAGGCGTATTCCTTTGTAGCCCATCTGTCTTGCTTCGCTTTCCCAAAAGGATAAAAGTACTTTACTATATCCTTTGCCTTGCGCGAGCGGATGGATGACAAAAGAGTGGACGATAAGAAAGCGTCCGTCTATTTCTGACCAGTCAATTAGTTTGTATTCTGGAGACGGTGCTTCGTTTAAGACGACGGCACCGACAAGTACTTGATCTTGGAATAGACAATACAATTCGGCCTGTTCTAGATGATAGGAAATGTGTTCTCGCGTCGGATAAGAATCATCCCATTGGTAAATTTGGTTCTGTAAGAGTAATTCTTTGCATGCTGTATACATTACATCTAAGTCATTCAATAAATCAATCGTACCTTTTTTCACCTTTAACATGCGAGTCCTCCTTACAAACAAATTGAAATGTAATCACCTTCAGAAAGAGTTTTGTTTGGTTTCATTTGTTGTCCGTTCAATTGGATATGCCCATTTTTAATTTTATCCACAATGATAGTGCGGCTCCAATCTGAAATATATGTGGATAACACTTTATCAATCCTGTGGGAACCGAAAACTATGTCTAATACGATCGTTATTTCGGCTATACCACTTTCTTTGTATTGTGTAATGGAAATGGTAGTACTTGTTTCCGTTTGTTCTTGCTGAGTCATCTCGACAGTTTCGACGTGATCAGTAAATGATTTATAAATATGAAGTTTTTGATTCCACGTATGATCTTTCGGACATTTATAAATTGCAAATCGGTATATGTTCTTTCCGTTTGCGTTATGCCTGCGAATGTTCGTGTCGGTAAAAAGGGTATTACGCCTGCAATTTTTACAATACTTTTCGATTGTTGCTAGTTCGTTTTCATATAAACTCCAAGAAAGTTGTACTTTCTGCATTTTCCTTCACCTCTTATATTAGTGGCAAAGGAACGTAATACAGCTATTTGGATGTCTTGTAGTATGAAGACATAAGAAGTAGACAAAAATAAAAAGAGATTCCCCCAAGAGGAACCTCCGTAAACATCATACTACAGATGCGTTACGTTCCTTCGTAATGGGAATGGGCAGACTACTCCCTTGAAAAAGCACGGTGCTTTTTTGAGAGTAATGCTATCCAATTGCTGGTCCATTACAAAGTAAATGTTGGCATACGCAGATAACGTCCTTTCTATCCAAATAGATTTGTTCATAAGTATAACACATAAGATTGAAAATTCAAAATATAAATTGTAAAAAAACACCAGCTAACATAGCTGGTGCACCAGATAAATTATATAAGTTCAAATAAAAATGAGCGTAATTCTTCTGCATTTTCTTCAGACATCGAAAATGCATGCTCTAAGTAGCCTTGTTCGTTTAAATCGTCAGGACCAATGATAGCAAATTTGTTGCTTTGCATATCAAGGACTATCGTTTTACCGTAATGACGATCGGAGTATAAAAGCGCTAAATCATGACGCTCATTTTCCCCCAAAAAGCTAACGAAACGAGTTCTTGTAGCGACTGTATCGTCGTACAGAAAGAAACGTTCTTCCATACACATGGCTCCTTTATTAAATATCTAAGTTTAAGTGTGGTTTATGATCTAAATGGTGATGCGTTTTAATGAAACGTACTGTTCTTGTTTTGTAACGCATTACGATAGAATATGTTTCAGCTAAATCTCCGCCAAGGAATTTCACGCCGTCTAATAATTCACCAGCAGATACACCTGTTGCTGAGAAGATTGCATCATCACCAGATACTAAGTCATCTAACATAAGAAGTTGACGAGGATCTTCTAATCCCATTTCACGACAACGAGCTTCTTCTTCTTCGTTCATTGGAACTAAGCGAGCTTGCATTTCACCTTCAAGGCATTTTAATGCTGCTGCAGAAATAACGCCTTCTGGAGCTCCGCCTACACCTACGAATAAGTCGATACCTGTTCCAGGTAAAGCTGTAGCGATTGATGCACCAACATCTCCATCACCAAATAGTTTTACGCGTGCACCTTTTGCACGAACACGGTCAATAATATCTTGATGACGTTCACGTTCTTGGATGATAACCGTTAGGTCACGAATTTTTTTATTGTTTGCTTCTGCTACAATATCAATTGTTTTTTCAATTGGATCATCTAAGCTAATTTTACCAGCTGCTTTTGGACCAACCGCGATTTTTTCCATGTACATATCCGGAGCATGAAGAAGGTTTCCTTTATCCGCGATTGCAATAACTGCCATTGCATTTGCAAGACCTTTTGCAACGATGTTTGTGCCTTCTAATGGGTCAACGGCGATATCTACTTCTGGACCGTTACCTGTTCCTAGTTCTTCACCAATATATAACATCGGTGCTTCATCAAGTTCTCCTTCACCAATTACAACTGTACCTGCCATGTTTACTGAATCGAACATATCACGCATAGCTGTAGTTGCTGCATCATCTGCTTCGTTTTTCTTTCCGCGGCCCATCCACTGTGCGGATGCTAAGGCTGCTGCTTCTGTTACACGGACAATTTCTAGTGCGAGTTCACGTTCCAAGGTTGCATTCCTCCAATTTCAAAAATCATACAAATATAACTATAACAAATAACGAGGAAAAGGTGAATTCGAAAAATTGTCGATTTTTTCAGAAGAAAGCGTTACAATTAAAATGTAAATGCTTTAATTTCCAGGTAGGTGACATTCATGTACTTCGTAGACAGAAAGAAAATAGAACAAATGCTAGTATGTTTAGAACGAGCAACAAATACATTTCAAGAGAAAAAGACATATGAAACCGAGTTTGAATTTTACGCATTAGAGCGCATGGCGCATCTTATTATCGATTGTATATTAGATGTAGGGAATGCGATGATTGATGGATTTATTATGCGCGATCCAGGAAGTTACGAAGATATTATTGATATTTTAATGGACGAGAGAGTTATAAGTGGAGAAGAGGGAGCGCATATTAAAGAAATTATTCTTCTTCGAAAAATGCTTACGCAAGACTATATTCAAATGAATCATGATGAATTATATAAGACAATTCAAAAACATATCGCCGTGGTAGAGAAATACCCAGCGAATATTCACAGTTATTTAGAAAAGGAATTAGGACCTGTATCTGCATTTGTACCAGAATAATTGTGCTTATAAGATCCCCGGGAATTCCTTTGGGGATCTTATATTGTATAGGAGAAAGAAAAGGGAGAAGGGTGAGCTATGGGGGAAGCACGTACTACGAGAGAAGAGATTGTACAATTACTGAAGATAAAAGGAGAGCATACTGTAGCAGAATTAGCCGAAGCTTTAGAAATTACAGAGATGGCGATTCGTCGACATTTAAGTAAACTAGAAAATGATGAGCTAATTTATTCAAAGATGGTAAGGCAGCATGTTGGACGACCAACATATTTGTATGGATTAAGTCAAAAGGGAGAAGATACATTCCCGAAAGAATATAAGCAGTTTGCTATTGAAATATTAGATGATTTAGCTCGAATGGGCGATGAAAAAATACTTCGTTACGTTTTACAAGCGAGAACGAAACGAATGGAAGAACAGTTAAAAAAGAAGATAAGTAACCAAAGTAATTTAGCGTATAAAGTACAAGAAATAGCTGCTATGCAAGAGAAAAATGGTTATATGGTTCAAATAAAGAGAGATGGGGAACGCTCTTTCATACTTGAAAAGCAAAACTGTCCGTTAAAGGAAATAGCGGAGAAATACCCGCAAGTGTGTGAAGATGAAAAAGATATGTACAAGCGGTTATTTACAGGTGCAAATGTGAAAGCGCTAACGAACATGTGCGTGGGCGATTGTAATTGTTCGTACCAAATAAAAGAGAAAAAATGAACGTTATGGGACGCTTTAGGGTAAAGCGTTTTTTTCTTTTGAAAAAGGGGTTAATATAAGAGTGGTATGATAGGTGAGAACGTTAGCATAGAAGGAGAGACAAACAGATGTATAAAGGCTATTTAATTGACTTAGACGGTACAATGTATCGTGGTGAAGAACAAATTGAAGAAGCAAGCGATTTCGTAAAAGCGTTAGGAGAGCGCGGTATTCCATATTTATTCGTTACAAATAACTCAACTCGTAAACCAGAACAAGTTGCAGAAAAGCTTGTTCGTTTCGATATTCCAGCGAAAGCGGAGCAAGTATTCACAACGAGTATGGCTACAGCGAACTTTATTTATGAGCGTAAACAAGATGCGACTGTATATATGATTGGTGAAGAGGGCTTACACGCTGCTCTTGTGGAAAAGGGATTTGAAATTGTGGATGAAAATCCTGATTTCGTCATTGTTGGTTTAGATCGCGATATCACATATGAAAAATTAGCAAAAGCGTGCCTTGCTGTGCGTAACGGTGCAACGTTTATTTCAACAAATGGGGATATCGCAATTCCGACTGAGCGCGGATTATTACCAGGTAACGGTTCATTAACATCAGTTGTTGCAGTATCAACAGGTGTGGACCCAATCTTTATTGGTAAACCAGAATCAATCATTATGGAACAAGCGTTAAAAGTGCTTGGCATAGGAAAAGAAGAAGCTTTAATGGTTGGGGATAACTACGATACAGACATTTTAGCGGGGATAAATGCTAGTATGCATACCCTTCTTGTCCACACTGGAGTAACAACTGTGGACAAGTTAACAGAATATGAAGTACAACCGACGCAAGTTGTGCACAACTTGACGGAGTGGATTGAGAAGATGTAATGAAATGCAGGTAACCGGAGGAGGTTGCCTGTTTTTTTATGCATAATTGCATATGTACTGTAGTTATACAAAATGTAGAATTTATATGTATTGATATAAAAAGGGAGGGAATAAGAGTGTACTGGATGTCATGCATTATGTTTGTTTTTGCATTATGTGTTTTGTTCTTTGTTCTATGGAAGATATATAAAATAAATGCAATGAAAAAAAGAGCGGGAAAACTTATTGCAACATATCCTCGGGTGAAACGGCGTTGGATTGCATCACTTGGACCGGCGTATTTCATCGGACAATGTATGTATACATATGCTCAGTACGTAAGTGGTGATATTGGTACAATTGAACAGTTTCTCGTTCAGTCAGGTAGTTATGCTGTAGTAAGTTGTTTTATGACTTTAATAGCTATCCATCTGATTAAAAGTGTACAAATATATGAAAAAGGTGTAATAGACGGATTGAACTTTTATTCATACGAAGAATTAAAAGGCTATAAAACATCAACATGGGAAAATCCAAAAGAAAATATATTTTTATATCGCGGGCGAGAAAAAATGAATGATAATGTGAATTTACTTATTAGACAGGAAGATATGAATGAATTAGAAAGCATTCTTCAAAGGTATATTCCGAAATTGATGATGAAATAAAAACTCCGGTTGTTATAACCGGAGTTTTTTTATTAAAACGCACGATTCACTACGTCTTTAACTTCTTCAAGATATTGTTTACGCACACTGTCATCCACAGAAGGAACACTTGTATAGAATGTATGCTCCAGTGTTTCAATGCCTGTAAATTCAAAAATACCAGCATCAGTTGTTTTTTTCATTGCATCAAACATACCGCCTGCTGTGTATACTTCTTTCGAATTTCCCATCGTAGATAATAACAATCCTTTTTTACTGCTTAATAACTTTTCAATACCATTCTCACCGTAAGCATAAGCGAAGCCGTGGCTAAATACACGGTCAACGTATCCTTTTAAAATAGCAGGAAGACCCGCCCACCAAACTGGGTAAATGAATGTAATACTATCAGCCCAAGAGATATGCTTTTGTTCTTCTTTAATATCTTCTGGTGTGTTTCCTTGGGAAAATGAGATGAAATCGGAAGCGCCTAATACTGGATTGAAGTTTAATTCGTATAAATCACGAACGCGTACTTCATGACCTTTTTCTTCTAATTCACTTTTTACAGTTTCTAAAATTGCATGGTTGAAGCTTGCTGTATTCGGGTGTGCATAAACGATTACATGTTTCATTGTTCTTCCTCCTAATTGTGGATATGTGAATAGTTTTTATGTATTCGTGTAACTATTATGATTACTTTCGTTGCGAGAGTAAACTTTTCTGACGTGAGAAATAAAGTGAAACCTTAATCGGTGGGAGTCTTACGGCCCATTAATATAAATGTTAGTATGTGACAAAAAAATACAAAATAGTAGGTATTTTGTATTTTTGAATAGAATATATAGATTGGTAAATAGAGAGAAAAGGGGATATCGGGATGAATATTATTGAAATTGAAGGGTTAGAAAAATCGTTTGATATTGGGGATAGTAAAGTAAAGATCTTAAAAGATATTAATGTTCAAATTCAAAAAGGTGACTTTGTTTGTATTATGGGGGCAAGTGGATCGGGTAAAACGACTTTACTTCAGCTGTTAGGTGGATTAGATATTCCATCGGTAGGTAGTATTCGAGTTGATGGTACCGAGATTTCAACATTAAAAGAAAAAGAGCTCGCTTTATTTAGAAGGCATAAAATCGGTTTTATTTTTCAGCAGTTTAATTTAATTCCAGTGTTTAATGCGGAGGAAAATGTAGGGTTGCCTTTACTATTAGATAATGTTTCGCAAAAGAAGGCAACGGTGACAGCAAATCGTTTATTAGAGCTCGTTGGATTGAAAGGAAAAGAAAAGCATTTACCAGCACAGTTATCAGGTGGGCAACAGCAAAGGGTTGCGATAGCAAGAGCTTTTGCAAATGAGCCAGCTATTATATTAGCTGATGAACCAACAGGAGCATTGGATTCAGAAAATAGCAAAAATATAATCGCGGCACTGCGCAATGCGTGTGATGAGTTAGGACAAACAGCTGTCATTGTAACGCACGACTCGTTCGTAGCGGCCCATGCGGATAAAGTTGTTTTCTTATTAGATGGTGAAGTAATTCATGAACATGCTGAAAGTAAAGGATGGAAATTTCGAAATATCCCGCAACAAGTTATCCACATTCAAGAGATTATGAACCGTCACTTTAAAGTAGGAGGTAAAGGTGATGCGATGGGTAATTAAGTATGCGATAAAATCGATGAAACAAAATTGGTTGCGAAATATGTTGATTGCCCTCGGTGCAGCTTTAGGTGTTATGTTAGCGACGATGTTATTACTAGGTAATCAATCAGTAGAGCAAAGTGTGAAGGAACAAGTAGTAAGTCGGTATGGAGATTATAATTTACAATTTGGCTATATAAAAAATGACATGTATTTAAATAATGAAAGTTTAAAAGGAATAGATGGCTTAGAAAATGCTGAAAAAATATCAAAAGCACTTATACCGTATCCTTTTCCACATTATAAAGAACTATCGGGAAAGCCATCTTATTGGGGTGTTGAGCAAGATTCTCCAGAAATGCATTCTTATAAAATATTAGAAGGACGATATCCGAAAGAAGGTGCTGAAGTAGCACTGACAAAAGGGTATACAGATCGTGAAAATATACGGGTAGGAGATACGATTAAACTGCCATTCCCGCAGCATGGTGAAAAGGCTGTGAAAGTTGTCGGTATTTTAAATCCACCGTTAATGGCGTCAATGGGGCATAGTGCTTATTTTCCAATCCATTGGCTTCAAAAAGAATTAAATTTACCAAATCAATTCAATCTTGTTCAAGTGAAAGTACAAGATGTAAATGTGAAAAAAGCAATTGCTTTTGATGTACATAAAAAGATTGAAAATATAAAGGTGGACCAACGTACCTATGTAGATAAGGCATTTGAACGACTAAATGTAATGAAGCCATTAATTTTTAGTTTAGGTGGTATTGCCTTATTTGTTGTAGCCCTTTTAATAATGGGAAGTTTCTTCTTATCTGTCAGAAGTCGATTTAAGCAATGGGCATTATTACGTGCACTTGGTAGTAATCCAAATCAAATTATATTAGTCGTTTTATTAGAGGCTTTATGTATTGGGGCAATCGGATCACTAGCAGGAGTTATTCTTGGAGCAGGTACGCAAACAATCGCCGCATCATTTATTAATAAATGGGTGAATATTGAGGGGGCAGTGAAAGAATCATTCTCGATTTCAGGCGAGATTTTACTCATTACGTTTTTACTAGGGATTGTTATGTCTATCATAGGGGCTATTATACCAGCCTTTATGGTTAGAAAGATTCCACCAGTTCAAGCGCTTAGGCCAGGTCTTCCTAGTAATGAGAAAAAAGAAAAAAGGTGGAGTGCTTTTAGTGGTAGCATTCTAATCATTGGTACTGTTATTGGACTAGCGGGTAACGTATTAGAGCGATATATCGGTTTTAATCCAAGTGCGATAGGTGCGCTGTTATTTGCGGTCGGTTTGTTATTTGCGATTCCGTTATTTATTCGGATGATAGCACCAGTGATTGCAAAACCACTTCAAATGATATTACGAATTGAAACGACGATTAGTAGCCGAAATGTAATTCGTTATCGAAATAAGGCAGCTGTATCGGTTGCTATACTAGCATTTGGTTTTATGTTAGCACTTGTTGGAACGATGTATATAAACTCTATTTACGAAGGCATGAAAGATGGGTTACAAAAACATTTACCAGCTGATTTAGTAATAAGAATTCCAATAGAGTCGCAAAGTACTGAAGTATTACCATTTAGTTGGATGGAGAAGGTTAAAAAAATTGATGGTGTAGAAGAGAGCGTAGCAAATGTTACTGACTTTACAGCGAAGCTTATAAATTATGATTTTAAAAAAGCGGATCAAGAGTGGTATGAAAATGTGAGGAAAGATGATTTTGAATATGATGTGATAGAAGTTGTGGGGAATGATATTGTTGCTTATCAAAAAGTAACAAAAGCGAAAGTGATTACAGGACAAGATTTAAATAAGCCATTACAAGATGGTGAGGGAGTCGTTACGAAGAGAACTGCTAAAACATTAGGGATTCAGTTGCATGATACGATTGAAGTACAAGGAAAAGGGAAAGAAAAACAAACGATTAAAGTCGTTTCGATTATTGAGCAAGGATTAAGGGGAAGAGGATTAGACATTTTCGTAAATGAACAATGGGTTCGTGATAAGTTTCACGTGCAAGGATATGAAGCAATTCAAGTTATGACAAATTCTAATCAATCATTTGAAGAGATTAAGAAGCAAGTAAAACAAATTACAAATAATAAAGAGAACGTAGAAGTTATTAATAGCCATGATTTATTAAAAGAACAGAAGCAGTTATTATCGCAAATGATGATGTTAATTCGCTTGTTAGTTGTAATTGTTTTCATTATTTCTGGTATAGGGTTAATGAATGCGATTGTCTCAAGTTTACATGAAAGACGTGCTGAAATTAGTATGATTCGTGCAGTAGGAGCTATTCCGAAGCAAATGAGACGGATTGTTTTATTAGAAGGGACTTTACTTGGAGCGATAGCTGGCTGTATTGGCATTTTTGGCGGAATTTTGTTTAGTTATATTGTGTTATCAAGCTTAGAGCTAACGGTTATTATCATTCCATATAATCAAGTATTAATATTAGCTCTAGCTAGTGTAATGCTTGGGGCAGGGGCAGCGTTGATTGCTTCCTTACAATTAAGAAAGTTTAAATTAAGTGATACTTTAAAGGAGTTGTCAGCATAAAATATTACTATATTCCGCTCATACAAAGAACAAAGAAGACGAATAAAATGATAACAATACCAATGCCAAAGTTAAATACAAGAGTACTATCCATATATGTAACCTCCTTGTTTGAAAGTAAAAAGCACTCTGGCTGGAGTGCTTTTTATTATCCGAATCTGTCGCAACGAACGCTGCAACGTATAGAAAGGTAATAATGGGTTTAAGAGTTATATTAATTTATGCATTAATTTTGTAAATGAGCAGGTCCTGCTCAGGTATAGAAAAAAAGACACTCTTTCGAGTGTCTTTCATGATGACAAAACGTGCCAATTGCTTGAGTTTGATAAGACGTTAATTTTCCGGTTAACAGTCTTTCTTAATCAAGAAGTGTAACAACAGCGATTCAAATAAATTTTAGCATTTTTTAAAGGGGTGTGCGTATGTAACTATGCATATTACGATTAGAGGAGAATCAAGTTTGGAAAATGAATGAGTAAATACATATAGATTAGTAGAGTATTTGATAAGGAGCGAGATGAATGGATATACATAAGTTAACAGAAGAAGAAGCGAAAGAAATAAATACGTGGAAGTATGAAAATCCCTATACGTTATATAGCTTTTCGGGAGATGCTGAAGTAATAGAAGAGTTGCTAGATGGAACGTATTACGGTTGTTGCGGAGAGAATGGAGAATTTATCGGCTATTTTTGTTTTGGAGAAAATGCACAAGTGCCAGGGGGAAGAGATGCTAATTTATATAGGGGAGAAGATGTAGTAGATATTGGGCTTGGAATGAAGCCGGAGTTAACAGGGAAAGGGATGGGGGAAATGTTTTTTCAAGCGGGAATAGCATTTGCTACTGAGGAATTGAATTCGAAAATGTTTCGACTGAGTGTAGCGACATTCAATAAGAGAGCGATTAGGCTATATAAAAACATTGGATTTCAAGTAGGACCTGTTTTTTTGAGCCGTGGAAGAGAGTTTATGCTGATGGAATATGAAAGACCGTCAGTATGAAACTGACGGCCTAGATACGTTATTCCGAATGCTCAGCACGGTGCGCTAAACGACTTGAAGCAGCGGCAGCGATTCCGCCAACGATATCATCAAGGAATGTGTGAACTTTTCCAGTTGATTTATCATTTAAGTATTCTAAAATACCTGGCTTTAATTTATCGATATATCCAAAGTTCGTGAAACCGATAGAGCCGTACACGTTAACGATTGAAAGTGCGATGACTTCATCGATTCCATATAGTCCTTCATCGCGTTTTACGATATCTTGTAACGGTTGACTTAATAGTCCTTTTTCAGCGAGGACATCAAGTTCAATGCCTGTAATAAGTGCGTTTTGTACTTCTCGTTTGGATAGTACACGCTCAACGTTATAGCGACATTCTGACATCTCTAAATTTGCATGGTATTTCTTTTGAAGAAAATGAACAAGATCAGCAATATCGTCAATTGTTACACCGCGTTCTTGTAATAGTTGTAATGCTCTTTCTTGTAGTTGATTTGAGTCTTTCATGTTTATCACCTTTTTTTCTTTTTAGTATTTGTATACGTTTCGTTGCTTTATCATGTGCATAGGAATGAAAGGCGAGCACAAGCTCATATATATAAAGAAAAACCATAGGTGGCGACTGCGATGATTCAGCATATTTATGAGCATTATCACATGCATGTTAAAGAATTAATCCCCCTTGGCCCCTATAAAAGCTTTTGGATTCGCAACAAAATTTATGTACTTGTTCCAATTGGAGAAATGGAGGAAGAAGTACTTGTAGAGATGAAAAAGCTCAGTGATTATATGAACCAGCAAGGGGATATAACTGTTTCGACTTTCGTTCCGACTATACACGGCTACTATGTAAGTGAGATAGAAGAAAAAAATTACTGCTTATTAAAAGGTATGCGTATGTTAGAGCGACATGCTACATCATTAGGAAGTGAGCTTTCTATATTCCATAAACGTGGCGCATTCTTTCCAGAAGAAGTTGAGCAATTAAGCCGCATTGGTGAATGGAAAGCATTATGGGAAAAAAGGCTCGACCAATTAGAAAGGTTTTGGCAATCGCAAGTGATGAACCATCCTTCAGACGTATTCGATCAATTGTTTATTGAATCCTTCCCGTATTACTTAGGAGTTGCAGAAAATGCAATTCAATATGTTGTCGATACAGAAATGGACGATACACCACAAATAACTGACGCAGCAACAATTTGCCAAGAACGATTTACACCTTTATTATGGCAGCAAACGAAGCGTTTAAAACTTCCTTTTGATTGGGTATATGATCACCCAAGTAGGGATATAGCAGAATGTATTCGCTATATGATGATAGAAAAAAAGAAAGATTGGGAGCAAACGGTAGTTCAATTCATTACAGATTATGAACGTAATTATTCGCTCTCTTCATTTGGTTGGCGCTTATTATTCGCAAGGCTTCTGTTCCCGCTTCACTACTTTGAAACGATTGAACGATATTATCAAACAGGAAACGAAGAACAAAAAGGTATATATAGAGCCCGTTTAGAAATCATTTTACACGATGTGAAGCGCACTGAGCAATTTATGAATCATTTTTACGAGTCATTTCGTTTACCTGTTGAGAAGTTAGGCATTAGGAAATTAGATTGGCTGTCTTAAAATGAAAAAAGAGACCGGGTGAGGTCTCTTTTTTATATATCACAATTGTATGTAATACATTATGCCCCTACCTGTTGATCTGCACATATATTTAAAATGAATTGATGTCTTTCGATTTTTTCATTTACTTTACTCAATAATTCTTGCTGGATTTCTTTAAATAAAAATTGATAACTTGCATTCCATGTTGGTATAACGGATGAAAGGTCTAATAAATACTCTTTTTTCTTTTCTAGTTCTTGAATTGTTAAGAAAGTGTTCCCCATTCTTGGCATGTGTCGTCCCCCTATGTTTTTTTCTGTATATGTGTGAACGATTCTATAGTATTAATTATCGCACTTTTTGAGAAGGATTTCCAATTTTGTTTTATGATGTTAAAGGGGAAGTGTTATTTGAATAAAAAAAGAGACCCATTTGGGTCTCTTTCTAGGAAGCGATTCTGAACGAGCCGCTTCCGCTTTTAGATATTGTCTAGCTCCAGCGGCTAAAATGTTCGGTGGCTTCGCTTCTTCCGCCGAGGCAAAAAGCGCCTCTATGTCAGAAGCTCCATCCTCCTCACATTTTGGACGAGCCGCTTCCGCTTTTAGATGTTATCTAGCTCTTCGTGTCTAAGAACCTTCCGCATAAGAAGGCAAAAAGCGCCTTCTATGCGAAAGAACCTTAGCCAGTCAGAGCTGAACGAGCCACCGCCGCTTTTAAATTAAAATACTTGTTCTACTTCAATAACGCCTGGTACTTCTTCAAGTAGTGCGCGTTCGATACCAGCTTTTAGTGTGATTGTAGAACTTGGGCAGCTTCCGCATGCACCCATAAGGCGTAATTTTACGATACCTTCTTCAATGTCTACTAATTCAACGTCTCCGCCATCGCGAAGTAAGAATGGACGTAATTTATCTAATACCTCTAGTACTTGTTCTTGCATATGTGGGTTTTCCATTTTTATCGACTCCTTTCATCAGTTTTATTATAATCAAGATAGAGGGGAAAATCTATTTTTTCTCTTCTTGTTTTATTGTCAAAATATTATATCGTGTGTACAACGTGTTTTTTCAGTATAGGGGTATGGAATAAGTTTGTAAAATGATGTGCTTATGTACTAAGACATCTGAATATACTGTTAGGGCAAGAAGTGGGGGAGAAGAAATGGTTAATGTGCAAGTGTATGGGACGAAAGTAATTTGTGCGAGCTGCGTTGGAATGCCATCTTCAACAGAAACGTTTGAGTGGTTACAAGCGGCGATTGGTCGTAAATATGAAGGACAAGAAAATAAATTTAATTTCGAGTATATTGATTTTCAACAAGAACAAGAAGATGAAGATAAAAAAGCATTCGCAGAGCGCGTAGTGGAAGAAGATCTATTTTATCCGGTCGTTCTTGTAAATGGAGAAATTGTTGGAGAAGGAAATCCTCGTTTGAAGGATGTTTACGAAGAAATCGAGAAATATTTATAAAGCAGGAAGCCTTTGCAAATTCGCAAAGGCTTTTTTTAATGGAGGGATAGATGTGGAGAATGGAATAAAACAAGTTTTACCAGAAGAAGTAAAGCAATTAATGGAGCAGTACATAGTAGAATTAAAAGAAATTTTTTCGGACGAAAAAATAGTCGGGGTATATATTTACGGATCAATCGCGCTAGGAGCATTTCATATAGAAACGAGCGATGTTGACTTTGTTACGGTAATAAGTGATTCCGTGAATGAAGCTGAAAAACAACAAATTATAGAACTGCATAAAAAAATTAGTAAAAGTACGTTAGGTAAAAGAATGGACGGTATGTATATTCCGCTTGCTGACTTGGGGAAATACAATCATGAAATAAATGAGTACGTGTATTGTGCAGATGGTAAGGCTGATATTGGTCATTGGGATATTAACGCGGTCACATGGTGGACATTGAAAAATCAAGGTATTACAGTTAGCGGGAAAGAAGTAGAAGACCTTTCCTTTCAAATAAAGTGGGACGATGTAGTAAATACAATGAAATACAACGTAGAACATTACTGGCTTGAAAAAGCGAAGCGTCCTTATTTATTTTTCATAGAAGAATGGGTAGAATCAGCTGTCGTTACGATGGGACGTATTTTATATACGTTAGAACATAAAACAATTGTTTCAAAAGATAGAGGATTACAATACATGTTGGAACTTTACTCTCATAAGTGGGATCCTTTATTAAGGGAAGTAGAGCGAATGCGGCATAATCCAAAAGAAAAGCGAATAATCTCAAGGTGGAGAAGGGCTGATATGACGAAGAGGTATTTGCTGCATCTAATTGAAGCATGTAGAGAGAAATGGTAGGGAAAAACAGACGATACAGTAAATTGTATCGTCTGTTTTTGTGTTAAAATTGGTATATAATGGTTTAAAAGGTTTAATTATACTGGAGGGGATAGGATGAACACAGAATTAACTACATATGAAGAGAAGAATATACAAATGAGTATGCTCGAAGTAATTAGCATTATAATAATTACTTTTGGGGTAATGCATGGAATGGGTTTTTTGAACTTTTTATATGACTCCTCATTATATCCATGGTATGTAGACCATCTTATCCCACCCTTTACGTTTTGTACGATTATTGTAATGTATGCACCAGCAAGAAAGTATTGTTCACAGCTAGTAAAATCACTACAGTTCAATAATTTTAAACATTATGTAACAATAGTAATGATGATGATCATACTGCTTATATATCTTGCGGTATTAAATTTAGTTTTACCACAGGGGCTTAGTGTGGATGAGTCAAATATAGTAATAGAGCCTACTATAAGTGAAATCATTTTATACGTAGTTGTACTCACCATTTTTGCACCGATTTGGGAAGAACTTTTATTTCGGGGGATATTTTTCACGAAATTATCTCAGCGCTTCTCTACACTTACTAGTATTGTTATAAGTGCTTTTATATTTACTTTAGGTCATCCCCTTACTTTAGGTAGTATGTTATATATTTTTGGTATAGGTGTATGTTTAGCCTACACATATAAGAAAACAAATAATTTACTCGTTCCATGGGGAATTCATTTATTAAATAATTCATTTTTTATATTAGTAAATTTTCAAATGTAAAAAGACGCCTTTTTGAAAAGGGCGTCTTTCCTATTTTGCAGTAGGTAGAAAAGGCTTTACAAGTATTATGTAGAGGAAAGATAATAGAAAAAATATGTGTATGGGGGAAGACGATGAGTAAATATAAATTACATATAGACAAAGAACAATTATGGAGAGGTTGCATCTTAAAGTCGATTGCAGATGCAATTTTTGTAGCACATGCTCCTGATTTCTCACATGAAAGTTCATGGGATGGATTTAACTATAGTATGCAAGATAGTCAAGGCGGAAGAGGGACAATTACTTTTGATTCGAAGTACACAATCGTATGTCTTCAAGATGTGAATAGTGAGAGAATTGATGAGTGGATTGATGCGGAAAATTATTTTGAAGGGGCACCTTCGGAAGTGATAGAAATTGCTAAAGAGGAAGCACTCCAATACGTATTAGAAGAGGTAGAGGGGGAAACAGTTCCTTTCATTACGACGGCATTTTGGATTGAGGATAGCGGTGCATATTCAATTGATTCATTTGAAGAGATGGAAGAGCACGGTGGATTCTTATTAGAAATCCCATTACTTGATACGGAATCTGCAATAGAAAGATTGGAAGAAGAGTATGAACTGACAGAGGAGCAAATGGATCTGTTACAACTCGTGTATGAGAGAAAAATCAAAAATCCAAACGAGAAAATTATGTTGTCTAAAGAAGAAGTAGCGATGATTGGAACTGATGATGGCGAAGGGTTGGAAGTGAGTAAGAAGTCGTTTGAAGAAATGAATATTACTTGGGCGTTGTAGGAGAGGATAAAATGTTTCCAATTGGTGAGCAACCGAGGATTATAAAGGACTTGGAAAATGTTACTGCTAGTTTAGAAGAATTAGCGATTGAGGGGAAAACAAAAAATATAGAACGATTAGCATCTTTACAAGTTAAGAAGTTATGGGTTTTCGCAGTAAATCAAAAGCAATTTGAGCATATTCTTACGTACGCTCGTCCAAATATATTGTACGTTTACGAAATGAGGGTCGAGGATTTAAGTAGCCTTCAAAAATTATCTGATTTACAACAGTTGTATATGTGCTGGAATACAAAAGCGAAGACGTTATGGGATATTGCGTATAATAAAAAACTCAAATCCTTACTAATTGATGATTTTTCTAAGCTAGAAGATTTAACTGCTTTAAGTAAGTGTCCGCAACTCAATACCTTTTACATGGGTGGTGGGATAAATACAACGATGAAAGTACAAACTTTACAACCACTCGCTGCATTACAACATTTGAAAAAGCTTACCCTTATGAACTTAAAGGTTAAAGATGATTCGTTAGAACCTTTAATACAATTAAAAAATTTGCGAGAGTTAAGTTTATCTAATCAATTTAAAGTGGAAGAGTATGCAAAATTATCTGTAGCATTGCCATATACGGAATGTAAGTTTTTTAAACCTTACGTATATATGAACGATGCAATAGAAGGGAAAAATATAATGGTGATTGGGAGAAGAAGGACATTCCTTAATTCGAAAACGGATACGGTAAAGATGCAAAAGTATGAAGAACAATTTAAAAAGTTACAAGAGGAATATAAAGCACTAGTAGAAAGCACAATGTGAAGTTACATTGCACTTTCTACTAGTTTTTTCATATACATATCAACTTCATGAAAGAAGACTGGCTCTTTCTCCTCGGTATTAAGATGAACAGCACAATGCAAATATTGCTGTAAGTAGCGATTAGCTTGTTCGTACTGTTTTAATTTGTAGAAAGAGAAACAGGTAAGAAGCAGAAACGCTTTTTCTTGTAATATTGGAACGACAGCTAGTACAGGAGTTATGGAATGTATAGTTGTTTTTATTAAATTTTTATATGAAGCCCACGTTTGAAACCAGTCGAAAATAGTAGAAAGGTAATTCGGAATGTCGATAGTTTCATGTGAAACATTATGTAATAACTGGTTCTGTTTCATATGTATAGGCTCTATCCTTGTTCGTAGAATGCAATCGAATATTGAGATGTTTTCTTTTACTTGTAATTGGTCCGTAATAAGTTGCGGGAGACCAATTGGATGAACACCTATATTTATATAGAAATCATCTCCAAACTGGCTTTTTTGTATATGAATGATCTTATAAAATCCGTTATCAGCTTTGGAAAATGTATGTCTTTTCTTCTTAAATCCAAGTGGTTTTAAAGCAGCGTGTAAATTTATCCCGCATTAACGGGCAGTAAGACTCTCACTTCAAAATTCGGCGAATGCGAGGGAGTTAGACGGGAGATCAACTGCCCGTAAAAGCCCGATTGGTGAAGGCTAATAATCAGTGGGGGATGAACAAAACCCCCACTGATTAAAGTTTCACTTTATGAGGGAGAAAATCTTATGATTAACCACAATAAAATTAAACAACTTTTAGCACATGTAGATCGCGCTGAGGATAATGAAATTGAGTTAGAGTGTGAATTTGAACCAATGACAATAGAATTATTTAATAGTGAAGAAATAGAAGAAGGGCAACTTGGTTATAGCTTTGATGATGAAGGGCAAAGCTTAATCGGGAATAAAGACGGAGAGTGGAAAGACGGTTGGATTGTAATTGGGATAGATTCCTATCTCGGAGACCCGATCTTTGTAGATAGTAATGATGAGAATTGTCCGGTTTATACAGCTATGCATGGTGAGGGAGATTGGGAGCCAGAATGTATAGCTAAGCGTATAGAAGATGTTATTGAGAAAGTGAAGGGTAATGTGGGATAGTTGTGTAAGTGGAAATATGTTTGAAATAGTAGAGAGCTAATTTGTGAAGTCTCTTAAGTCGAGATTTTAGGCTAGGTCATATTACAATAGTAGTTTAATAGGAGAAGGGTGTGTCAAAATGATTTTGATACATCCTTTTTTGCGAATATACAAGATGTTTAACATAGTGTATTAAATGTCTTATATATGAGTATTCTAATATATTTAATAGCAAAATGGAATATAGAATGGATAATTGTCGGAATGTATTCGATTTTTGTTCATTTTTATGAAATATAACTATTTTTTGTTAGATTCCTTCTTTTTATAGATATACAATAAAGTTATATAGAAATAAGAGAAGGATGATGTACGTGAAGGACACTGTTTTACAGGAAGCGATAGCTCCTAAAGAGTTACATAAAGTTGTGAGAAATAATACTGCATATTACGACTTTAAGTGGGGGAAAGCAAAAGATCCCGAGAAGGGAAATAGTTGGAACTGGATAGCCTTTTTCTTCCCATTATTGTGGTTAGCTTATCGCAAAATGTATAAATTATTTATTATTATTGCATTAGTAGGAGTTCCTACTTTAATTACCTCTGTTTTTATAGATATCCCGATGTGGATCGATTTTATTGTTTATTTCGGAACTATGCTATTTACTGGATGGCAAGGGAATCGTTTATATTACAAGCATACAGTTCGCGTTTTACATAAGGCAAAAGAGTTATCTGATGCACAACACAATTATTACTTCCAAACAAAGGGTGGCACTCATGTTGGGATTATGCTTGGATTAAATGCGTTATTATTTGTAGTATTTGGTGCAGCTGGTTATGGGTTATCGTATTTACCGACGGAACCGAATATAAAAGATGTAGTTCGTTTAAGTGATGAAGGGATTACATTGGAAGTTTTTACTGATGATCCAAAATGGACGTATGTAAAAAAAGAAGGACGTTTTGATATAGTAGAATTTACTGGTTATGATTATGAGGAAAAAAAGGATGTAAAGGTTAAGTTCGCTGTGTATTTAGATAAACAGAGATTTGAATGGAAAGAAATTTATTTAAACGATAAAAAGTTAAATGAAGAAGAAGCAGAAGAGTATCAATTTTATATTGAAGAAAATGCCTGGTATTAATATAAATAGATAATGATGTATCGCAAAAAGAAGAGTCTAATGAAGATTCTTCTTTTTATTTATGAGAAAGGATATGTAACAAGAAGAGAAAAACATTAGTAAACAAACGCCATACTAATTGAAATTTTGTAAAATATAATAAAAAATGAGAATTTGAGGTAGGCTTGTCAATAACGTGAGACTATGGCAGTATAAAGAAATGCTATACAAATTTTATTTATCGAGATGTAAAAATCAAATTTGATTTTTACGTATAAATAATGAACGGAGGAAATGAATTTATGGCTACTTTACCAAATTGTCCAAAATGTAATTCAGAATATACGTATGAGGATGGCGCTCTTTTCGTATGTCCAGAATGTGCCCATGAGTGGGGTCAAGAAGCGGAAGCTGAAAGTAATGATGGTGCAAAAGTTGTAAAAGATGCGAACGGAAACGTTCTTCAAGATGGCGATGCTGTTACTGTAATTAAAGATTTAAAAGTAAAAGGAACTTCTTCAGTTGTAAAGATTGGTACGAAAGTAAAGAGTATCCGTCTAGTTGAGGGAGATCACGATATTGATTGTAAAATCGATGGTTTCGGAGCTATGAAGTTAAAATCACAGTTCGTTAAGAAAGCGTAAGATTAGCAAAGAAAAAAGACGCTCTGTAAGTAACTTGCAGAGCGTCTTTTTTATGATTGTACTTCAACTTCTTTCAACTGGCACCGCTTATTAAAGAACGTTTTATACCCAAGCTGTAAGAAGATAATAACAGAGAAAGCTGTACTTCCAGAAATGCCAAGTATAATCGCAATTTGATATTGGATAGCTGTAAATGGTGATACACCGGATAAAATTTGTCCTGTCATCATGCCTGGAAGACTTATAATTCCCATTCCGACCATGGAATTAATTGTTGGTAAAATAGCAGAATCGAAAGCGTCCCGTATGAGCGGAGCAGCTGCTTGTTTTGGAGTTGCGCCAAGCATAAGTGCACCTTCAATATGGTCTCTTTGTGATTTCATACTGTTTAAAAAGGTGTTTGCCCCGAGGCAAATACCTGTCATAGCGTTACCGATTAGCATGCCGGCAATAGGAACGATATATTGCGGAGCATACCAAGGATCGTGTCCGATAATGACAAAGATAAATAGTAGAAGAGGGCCAATTGATCCAGCGATCATGGAGAGGGCGGCTACTCGTTTTAATTCTTTTGACATAGGAAGGTTTATTCGTTTATAAATGTTGAAAATCGCAAATGTAGTAATAGAAGTAATGAGAGCTATTGTATAAAACGGATTACTATTTTCAAATATGTATGTAAGAACATATGCGACTAGTACGAGCTGAATTGTCATACGTAATGTAGCAATTGTAATTTGTTTCTCACGCGGTATTCCTTTTAATTTCACAAGCCCGATTAAAATAAGGATGAAAATATATGCAGCTGCAAGTTGCCAAATTTGTAGTTCAATAACGCCCTTCAATTGATAGCACTTCCTTTCTAGTTGCACCGTTTGTTTTACTAATTTCAATAATATCGTCTGCGATTTCTTCTGGAAGTTGTTGCGAGTGCGTGATGAAGATAACTGTTTTTTTCTTTTCTCTTGCCAGTAGAGTGAATTGTTTCATAACGCGGCGTTCTGTGTCACCATCTAGCGCCGAAGTTGGTTCATCTAATAAATAGACGGGCGGATCCATTAGTATAATACGAGCGAAAGCAAGTCTTTGTTTTTCGCCACCTGATAAAGAAGAGGCGTTATCTTCTAATTTTTTATCTAGGCTAACAGTCGTTAATGCGCCTTGCAGGGCGTCGTCATTTGGAAATGGCTTTTCAGAAAATCGAAGTCCCATTAATAAATTATCTTTAATTGTTCCATCAAAAATAGGCGGAGTTTGTCCGAGCATGACAACTTCACGGCGTAATTGAATGGGAGGATAATCTAAAATAGATTTTCCGTTATACTCAATTGTGCCAGATGTTGGTGATTGTAAATCGTTTAACATGCGAAGTAATGTGCTTTTACCACTACCACTTTCACCGATAATACAAGTTGTTTTTTCTTTTTGAATCTGTAAATAAGGAATGTGTAGAATATCTTTATATGTGATGTCTTTTAATATAAACATAAATTGCTCCTTTCTGATTCTAGTTATATCGTATCAAAAAGGGAGAAAAATAGAAAAATAAAGTCTCTTTAGAAGGAACATCTTTTTTCTTTGTTTTAAAACTTTGCGCGTGGCAGGAAAAGGCACTGACCGATCCTATACTATACATAGCCAGTCCCTCTCGACCATTTAAAAAAATGCTTTTCTGTCGGTTTTTCATAGAATGACTGAGTAGTTACAAAAAATGAATAGAAAAAGGCTGTCTACTATGTAGGCAGCCTTTAAAGTATTAACCGTTATGATATTTATACATCCAAAGAAGACCGGATTTTAATAATCTCGGTACACGTCCCATTAATGGTTGGTTTGCTAGTAAACCAAATCCATGTTTTTTGCCGAGAGAACCGAGAACACCTTTTAATTTAATAACAGGCAGTTCATCAGGAAGTGGTTCATTATTCCAACGTTTTAATAATATTTGGACAATTTGTTCTCCTTGACCTTCAGCAAGTTGAGCAGATGGTGCGTGTGGAAGTGCTGCACAATCTCCTACGACATAAACGTGCTCGTTATTTGGAATATTGTGATATTTCGTTAAAACAACCCGTCCGCTACCATCTTGTTCTACTGGAAGGTTTCGAACAACTTCATTTGCTTGAATACCAGCTGTCCAGACGATTGCATCACATTCAAGTGGTTCATCATGGTTGTATACAATGTTTGGTTCCACTTTTGTAATGTTAGAGTTTCGTATAATGGTAACTTTATGTTTTACAAACCATTCTTCTACGTATCTACTTAATTTCTCTGGATATGGGAATAAAATTCTATCTTTTCGATCAAATAAATAGATTTTTAAATCTGAACGGCTTTCGCGAAGTTCACTTGCCACTTCAACGCCGCTTAAACCAGCCCCAACGACAGCTACTGTTGCATTTGGTTCTAAGCTATTTAATTGTTCATATGTCTTACGTGTTTGTTCAATTGATTGTAGGCTATGTGTATATTCCTTTGCCCCAGGAACGTTATGATATTTATCTTCACAGCCAAGCCCGATAATTAAATCATCATATTGAATCGTTTCACCGCCATCGAGATGAATGGCTTTCGTTTCGAGGTCAATATTTGTTACTGTTCCGTATTGAATATTGAGACGTGGGTGCTCAGGAAACGGTATGCGAATATGCGTTTCTGAAATTGTACCCGCAACTAATGCATAATATTCAGTTTTAAAGCAATGATATGGTACTTTGTCGATTAATGTCACTTGTACATCATCTGGAAGTTGGTTGCTTGGAAGTAGCCGCTGCAGAATTCTCATTCCACCGTAGCCACCACCTAGTAGTACGAGGTGTTTCATGATGGATTACCCCTTTTCTGTTGAAATATCCCCTAATCATACAATTTTATATTAATAAAATATTTTGACTTTACACAATCAAATTATATCGAATTTGTGAACAAATAACAATGCATGAATGAATACTCTGTTGTACAATAAGAAGAAAAGTAAAGTAAGTGGTTTTCATTTTCTAGTTACTATTTACTATTTCATTATGAGTAGTATGTTATATAAAGAAGACCATCTATTATGAAGTGAAATAGTGAAGTAACTAAATAGTTTAGAATATATAACGAAAACAACAAGAAACAGCTTAGTTTTCTTCTTATAAATAAAGTGGAATGGTAACAAGTAGAGAGGGTTACTTATCCGTTTCGCAAATTAGGTATGCACATACCATATAAAGTAAATGGTAATTTGTTTAGAGATACAGGGGGGAGAGAGTTTTGATTAAACCATTAATCGAATTTTGTGTAGGTAACCTTGCAAGCGGTTCGCAAGCAGCTTTAGAAAAATTAGAAAAAGATCCTAATTTAGACGTAATGGAATATGGTTGTTTAGGATATTGTGGCATCTGTTTTGAAGGTCCATTTGCACTTGTAAATGGTGAAGTGGTACAAGGTGCAACAGTAGAAGAACTTGTAAATAATGTATATGATTATATGGATGAAAATCCAATGTTTTAAAGCGTTGCAAACAGGCAACGTTTTTCTTTTTTCATTTATCCCGCTATTTGCGGGCAGTAAGACTCCCACCTCAAAATTCAGCTGAAGCAAAGAATTTAGGTTGAAGCCCTGTTGCCCGTCCCCCCACTGATTAAAGTTTCACTTTATTAGGAGTGTTTATTTCGAAAAAAAAAGCCCTTTTAGAAGGGCTTTTTTCTTACACGATTTGTGTAAGAACGGCTTATTGCCAAAACACTGTCAAATATGAGAAACGGGGGACATTCATATTGTGTTCTAAAAGCATGCATTTTATACTTGAAATAATAAATTATTTTTGGAGTGAATAAAAATGAGCCAATTTTCTTTTACAAAAATGCATGGTCTTGGAAATAGTTATATATATGTAAATATGTTTGAGGAACAAATTAGAGAAGAAGATTTAGCAATTGTAGCGGAAAAGGTTTCAAATATTAATACTGGTATTGGTGCAGATGGAATGATTTTAATTTGTCCTTCTGACGTGGCACCAGTAAAAATGCGCATGTTTAATAACGATGGCTCAGAAGGAAAGAGCTGTGGAAATGGTTTACGCTGCGTAGCGAAATATGCGTATGAGCATAAACTAGTAGAAGGTAAAGTTTTCACAATTGAAACGTTAGCTGGTATTGTTACGGCAGAAGTAACGGTAGAAGATGACAAAGTTACATTAGCGAAAATCGACATGGGAGCACCTCGTTTAACACGTGAAGAGATACCGATGCTTGGTGAAGGAGAAACACCATTTATTCGTGAAAACTTCTTATACAATAATCACCGTTATGCATTTACAGCTGTTTCAATGGGGAATCCACATGCGGTTATTTTTGTTGATGATGTAGAAAAAGCGCCTCTTACAACGTTAGGACCGGTTCTTGAGACGCATGAAATGTTCCCAGAGCGAGTGAATGTTGAATTCATCGAGATTTTGAATGATGAAGAGATGAATTTCCGCGTTTGGGAACGAGGATCTGGTGTAACACAAGCTTGCGGGACAGGAGCATGCGCAGCTGTCGTTGCGGCAATTTTAAATGGGAAAATGGAACACGGTAAAGAAATTACGGTTCACTTAGCAGGCGGCGACTTAATGATCGCATGGACAGAAGAAGGAAATGTATTAATGAAAGGGCCTGCGGAAATAATTTGCCGCGGAGTGTATGAGTACAAGATAGAAGCGTAAAGATGTATAATAGAATGAGAACAGAAAGGATGGTGTATTTCATGATTGAAGTAACAGAACAAGCAGCTTTTCAAATTAAAGATATGTTAAAAGATGCTGAAGATGGAGAGAAGTACGTGCGCCTTGCTGTACATGGCGGCGGATGTAGTGGTCTTTCTTACGGCTTAGGATTTGAAGTAGAACCAAAAGAAGACGACACAGTTCTTGAGTTTTTCGGTGTTGAATTTGTTATCGATAAAGAAAGTGCTCCGATTGTAAAGGGAGTGAAAGTTGACTATAAGCAATCTATGCTTGGCGGCGGATTCACAATCGACAATCCAAACGCGATCGCATCATGTGGATGCGGATCATCTTTCCGTACAGCGTCGAATGCTGGTAAGCCAGAAGATTGCTAAGTTTTTTCATCCCTTTATTCTAAGTGGAAATTGAATGGGTAGGTTGCATATAAAGACCTTCTTAGCGATGAAACCAAATCGTTAAGAAGGTCTTTTCTTTTGCGCTAAAAAGAAAAAGAGCATGACAAAGATAACGAATATATGCAAGAAGAAGGATAAAGAGGATGCATGAAGGTGCAGGCCATATCAAATTGTATAGAACTGACTCGTTCCATATTAATTAAAATACGCTGATTACTAGAAATTAAAAACTACCGGAGGAATTACAATGAAGTCATTTAAGAAAGTACTGGTATTAGGGATGACGTTGGTTACAGCATCAATATTTGGAGCTTGTTCTAACGATACAGACGTGTTAACAAAAGCGGGAGCAAAGCAACAGGTGAAATCGGAAGCGGAAGTACTAAAAGAACAGAAGGAAACCCCTATGACTACGAGCGAACGTGACAGCATTAAATATGAGGACGCTACATCGTCACAGAAGCGTTATATTTCTCGTGACGAAGCCGAAAAGATTGAGGAAGGCATGACATATACGGATATTCTTAATACGATTGACTACGGTGGTGAGAACATAAAACATTATAATAACAAGGAAAAACGCGTGTTTTATACTGAAAAGGATACGGATGGTACATATGAAATTATGGTTGAATTAAATACATATGGTTACGTTGTTAATATTGAACGCACTGCTATAAAGGATGCGGATAAAGAGAGTCAGGTATCTACGAAAAGCAGTGAAGAGCCTGTAAAGGAATATGAAGAAAAAAACGACCGCGTACCGTGGTATAAAGATGTAAATAACGATTCGGCGGAAGTAGACTATAATCACTATTTGAAAATCAGAAAAGGTATGCCTGCGAATCAAGTAAAAGCTGCGATTGGACAGCCACGTATGATTGAGAAATATAAATCGTATTCAGTATACGGCTATACCGGTTATGGCGGCGAAGGAACATTACGTGTAATATTCGAACCGAATGGAACTGTTACGCAGGTAGTAGAAGATGGATTACAACGATAATAAATTAATTACGGGAACAATTGCAGTAAAGTTGTCGGTGGCTTTATAAAGTCTTGGAGAGAGAACCGTGAGTAATCGGAGAGGACAATGATGAACGAAGATAAGATAACGATAATTATGCTAGCAGTATTAACGATAGCGTTAGTATTTGTTGGGGTTTCATCCAAATTCAATATCCTCATTGTGGACGCTATCGCCGTACTATTTTTGTTGATAGCTACTGCAGTAGGCGCAGCGGTTGTAACAGAACGTAGATTGCGCAAAATGAATCGGAAGTAGCAGTTTTTTGTACGAGCGGGAGGGGACGCAAGATCGACGATATTTTTGAATTCGTAGGAAGATATGTGATTAAACCTATAATTAGATTTGTAAGTTACCTTGTAATTGATATCATAATAGAGTGCGTAATAGAAGGTGTAATAAGCGGTATAAGGAAATTACGTGATAAGATTCGTGACAAGTGGAAAAATTAGCGTTAATAGATTGTCATGACTAGGCTAGATGAGTGTCAATAACGTTTTCAATGAAAAAACACTGATTAAAGTTTTAATTTACTATCTTACAAAAGTGTAATGTTCATGTCATGTTTTTGAATTTCTTCTTTAAAGCTTAGGCTTTAAGATAACAATATAAGAAAAACATATGAGGTGAAGGAAATGAAAAGATATATTGCACTTTTTAGTATTTTAGTTGTATTCGCAAGTTTGTTAGTTGGCTGTGATTTAAACCGTATGGGTAAAGATGAGTATTACGTTCAAATTACAGTAGATGGAAAAGAATATAATGGTAAAGCTGATAATGGTCAGCCGTATAAAGATTACGAATATAAACTAACTGGTTTTGATAAAGATGGTAAAGAGAAAGAATTAGAATTCATAGCGCAAAAAAATCTTCGTAAAGAAGCATTCCTACGCGTATACCACTCAGATAAAAAAGGTGTAACAGCTTGGGAAGAAGTGAAAAAGGACGAGCTTCCAGCGAAAGTGAAAGAAAAACTAGGTGCGAAATAAGACAGAAAAAAGGAATTGACGAACAGGGTCAATTCCTTTTTTTACTTTCAAAATCCTCTTCTGAAATGACTTTAAATCCGTGTCTTTTAAATAAAGCAGTTGTCACTCCGTAACCAGTTTGTTTATTGCCGTTAAATTCCCCTGTGTAAATAGTAGAACTACCACAAGATGGACTGCGTTCTTTTAAAATTATATATTCTGGGTTTAAATCTTTTATTTGTTCTAATGCTTTATAAGCACCACGCACGAAAGCCTCCGTGACATCTTGTCCTTCTTTCGTCATTACTTTTGCTTTTCCATCTAAAACATCATCGCCATTACCGCCGATAATTTCAGCAGAAGGGCGTGGTGTTGGTAAACCGCCTAATACTTCGGGACAAACAAGGATGGTATCTTCCCTTTGTAATAACTCTTCTATTTTTGAAACGAGATTATCGTTACCGTCATAACGACAAGCGATACCACCTAAACAAGCGCTAATTACAATCATATTTTCATCTCCAATAAAATGAAACTTTAATCAGTGGGGGTTTTGTCCATCCCCCACTGATTATTAGCCCACACCAATCGGGCTTTTACGGGCAGTTGATCTCCCACCTAACCTCCTCGCATTCGCCGAATCTGGAGGTGGGAGTCTTACTGCCCGTTAATGCGGGATAAAAAATATTAAATATCACGCCAATTTCTCTTCCTATTTCTTACCTATAAGTGAGGTGATAAAAATGGGAAGCTTATATAATTTAATGAAACCATATAGTCAATTTCGAAGTAAAGAAGAGTTTAATACATATCAAAAACAAGTTTTGAAGTGCTATCGATTTCAATTGAATAAAACGGATGCTATCATTATTCATTTTTTAGGAAAGTATGCAGTGAATGAGAAACAGAAAACAGTGGGAGTTGCTTGTCCGTTAATGGAGACGATTGCTACAAATGTTGGAAAGAGTATTCGTACGGTACGCCGCTCGATTGCAAAGTTAGAGGAACTAGGGATTATAAAACGTGTTGCGACAAAAGAAAGATATAAGCGCGGGGGATATAGTGCAAACTTATATGTATTTCTTAAATCTGCAATTGACCGCATGGATGACCGTATGAAAATGTCCGCATGTGAAAGTGATGATCGTACAGATGGCTGTAGTGGAAACGAGCAAAAAAATGAGGGGGAAACAATTCTTTCTAAAAACATTCCACAAATAAAAGAGAAAAGAAAAGTAACGTACGAGCTTGATGAAACGTATTGTCGTCACGATATACCGAAGCCTTTTATATACGCACTGGTGCCGATGACGAGTAATCCGAAGAAGATTAATATATTTTGGAGTAAGGTGGAACTTGCTTATAAAAAGAGCGGATTACTAGAGCAAGGTGCTTTATTAGAGGGAATATTAGCTGATGAAGAAGTGCGTGGGAATTTAATTTGGAGGGTGAAAAGTGTTGTGAGGGCGTATAAGTACGGAGAAATTCGTAAAGATGTTGGAGCACTATTGTATAGTACGATGCGAGATTTATTTTTAGAAATTGGATTAGAGTGGGGAGCGGCATTAAGGAGAAGTAAGGGAATACCGTTATTCGATCCATTTAAAAAAGAGCCATGCGTATAATACATGACTCCAAGTAGCTAATCGAACTTTCTTACAACTGGAACACGAATTGCTACAAATAGTACAAAGACGATAACAGCGATTGCACCGCTTTTCATAACCGTTACAATTGGAATGCCTATCCCAAGTGCAAGCGATGTAAATGCGTAAGAGAGCGGAATGAATCCCATCGATGAAAGCATGAGTAAACTCATAACGCGTCCCATCATCTCTTCTTTTACTGTTGATTGAATCATTGCCATAAGTGGAACGATAGCCATCGCAATTGTAATACCGTAAAACATTCCAGCTAATAACGCTTGCCAAAGTACGGTGCTAAAGTTGATGGCTAGGAAGAATACACCAGACAGTAGCATCATGATAATACAAAATAGACCACGTCTGCGGTTAATGTTTTTTAATCCGACAATGACAGCTCCTATCGCCATCCCGCCGCCAACAGACGCTTCTAAGTAACTAAACTGAAGTGAATCACCGTGCAGAACGTTTTTGACGAAGAGCGGGAAGCCTACTTGCATTGGGCCGATTAAAAATAAATTTAAAAAGGCGCTACATATAAGGAAAGTTGAAAGAAATGGTGATTCTTTTACATATGAAATTCCCTCTTTAATAGAAGTAAACATGCCTTTATCTGTTTCATTTTTTTCGGGTACTGTAAATTGTATTTTTTGAACGAGTATCGCAGCGATAATGAGTAGCAGGATTGTAATTGAAAAGATTGTTTCATAGTTCGTAAATTTAATGAGAATACCGCCAAGTACAGGGCCCAAGATGACCGATCCTTGGTTTGTCATTTGAGTAAGTGAATTTGCTTGTGTTAAACGGCTTTTTTCTACAAGTTCAGGCAGAATAGATCCATCTGCTGACCAGAAGAAAGCGTCAGCAAGTCCGAAGAACAAAGCGAACAAAGCAAATGTATATAGTGTTACATCACCGACGATGAACCAGGTGAGAATGGTTGCGACAAGAATAGCGCGAATAATATTAGAGTAAAACATAATATTTTTTTTCGGGAATTTATCAGCTAATGCTCCGCCGATAATCATAAAGATGAGCCTTGGAACACTAAGAGCCACGAAAACAATACCGAGTGAAGCCTCAAGGTTTAATGTTTTTGCTATGTACCATGTTTGTGAAAAAGTAAAAAAGGCTAAAGCAAAGCTTGAAAAGAGAGTAGCTGCCCAAAGAAAAAGGAAATTCGTATTTTTTAATAACGGTTTTCCGCTTCCTTCTAAAGCAGATTTATTTTGTTGTAGTTCCTCCATATTGCTTCCTTTCTATGTACCAAATTTAGACTGAAAAACCTATTAACAATCGTTTTATACAGTTTCTAATATTTCTATACTGCACTTTCTCATTGTAGACAATAATAATGAATTTGCACAGTGGCTATTTAACGACAAAAAAGAAGATACCAAAGGGTATCCTCTTTTTTGTCATTCACGCTAAAGCAATATAAATATCCACTTGTACGTTATTTGGATCTACTGCATTTTCGTCATAAAGCTCAAAGTCTGTTGTAAAAGCACGTTTGTTTTCTTTCGACCATTGCCAAATATATTCCCAAGTTTCACAAATGACTTCAGACACAGGACCTTTTCTCGTTGTAAACACCGCATACGTTGCAGTAGGTATTGTTAAGGCTGTCATATTTTCAGGAACGTCTTCTAATGAAGAAACAGGCATGCCAATAGTAAATTGATATGTACCAGTTTCATCTGATTCGTAGTTTGAGTAGAAAGCGAATGTTTCTTTTGTTTGTTGATTTGGGATGTGATGCATGATTTGTTCTTGGAAGTATTGGTTCCAAAGCCCTGGGATTTTTCCTTCAGTAGATGCCTCTTTTTCATTTGTCGTCGTAATAGAAACGCCGATTGCTTGGAAAGCTTCTTTCTTAATGATAATAGGTTCTTTCATTATAAAATTTCCCTCCATTGAATGAAACGTATGTTCTGTTTAATTGTAACATATTTTAGGAGTATGTGGTATTTTTTTCTAAAGTACATAGCTGTGAAGAAAGAGAGGTAATTTGGATTAGGGATCTTTATAACAAAAGAACTCCTTTCATGTAAAAGGAGCTCTTTTCATTTCTATATTAAAACATACTTGAGCTATGCATTGGTTGAAGTTTTGCGTTTGGATCGAAGTAAGCTTTTGCATTGTTTACTGCTGTAGGTGCTTCACCAAAGCCGCAAGCAATGAGTTTTACTTTTCCTTCATATGTACAAATGTCACCAGCAGCGTAAATGCCAGGAATATTTGTTTCCATTTTTGAGTTCACGAGGATGCTGTTTTTTTGAATATCTAAGCCCCAATTTTTAATTGGACCAAGTGAAGAAACGAAGCCGTAGTTTACGATTACGTCATCAACATCGATGATAATTTTTTCTTCTGTTTTTACGTGCTGAAGAACAACTTGTTCAATAGTATCATCACCGATAAGTTCAACTGGAACGTAAGGTGTGCTTACTTCTGCACGGGAATTCATTAAGCTTTCTACGCTATGTTCATGTGCACGGAATTTATCGCGGCGATGAGCAATTGTAACTTTGTCCGCAATCGGTTCTAACATCATTGTCCAATCTACTGCTGAGTCACCACCGCCGAATACAACGACGCGTCTTCCAGCAAATTTATTCATATCATCAACGAAATAATGTAAGTTTTTCTTTTCATATTTTGCTGTGCCTTCTAATTCTAAGCGGCGTGGCTGGAACGCACCATTACCAGCAGTAATAATGACAGATTTAGAGTAGTGAGTTTGTTTATTTGTAACAAGCTTAAATATACCGTCAGCTTGTTTTTCAAGAGTATCAACAGCTTCTTCTAAGCAAACGGTTGGATCGAACTTTTTCATTTGTTCTTTTAAGTTATCAACTAACTCTTGTGCGCGCACTTTTGGGAATCCAGCTACATCATAAATATATTTTTCGGGATATAGCGCGGATAATTGCCCTCCAAGTTGAGGTAAGCTTTCGATAATTTTTACACTTGCTTGTCTCATTCCGCCATAAAATGCGGTGAATAGTCCTGTTGGGCCACCACCAATAATCGTTATGTCGTAAACTTTTTGATTTTCTGTCATTTTCATTCCCCCTATAGATGATGGAATTTTAATATTGATTTCATATATTGTTCATATGTACATGAAAATCCTGCAAATGATGACACTTTCAAATAAATGATAGCATATTTCAGTTAATAATACTTCTGAAAACGACTGAATAATAAGTAAGTTTGCGCATAGATGTTTTAGAATTGTATAAAATATAGCGAAAGGAAAATACATGAAAAAAAGGCTGAAAAACCCTTGAAAACGCTATGTTATTTTAAAATATTGATAATTCTCTAGGTGCTTGAATTATGGAATGAAACCGACTAATATAGGGAAGTATTATGTTAAATTTCTATGACAAATTTCGTACGATTTTTTGACTGCGTTTTGTTATGATATAGAATGTGATAAATTCCACATTCTTGACAAATAGAGTTTTTAGTACTTGGTATTATTTTTTATTACTATTATATAAAGAAAAGGGTTGTGATTTAGTGAAGACTCCAAAAATCGTAGTTTTAGGTGCAGGTTATGGCGGGATGATTACGACTGTTCGTCTGCAAAAAACATTATCTGTAAGTGAAGCTGAAATTACGTTAGTAAACAACAACAGCTATCACTACCAAGCAACTTGGTTACATGAGAGTGCAGCTGGTACATTACAAGATGATAAAATCTGTCTAGATATTCAAGACGTTATCGATACAAATAAAGTGAACTTTGTACAAGATACAGTAGTAGAGATTAAAGCTGCTGAAAAACGTATTATCTTAAAAGATGGTGAATTAGAGTATGATTACTTAGTAATCGGTCTTGGTTTCGAATCAGAAACGTTTGGAATTAAAGGATTAAAAGAGCATGCATTCTCAATCACTAACATTAATGCAACTCGTCAAATTCGTGAGCATATGGAAGAAAAATTCGCTCAATATGCGACTGAAAAACGTGATGAGTTAGTAACAATCGTTGTTGGTGGCGCTGGATTTACTGGTATCGAGTACGTAGGTGAGCTTGCAAACCGTATTCCTGAACTTTGCAAAGAGTACGATGTTCCACGTGAAAAAGCACGTATCATCTGTGTAGAAGCTGCTCCAACAGCACTTCCTGGTTTCGATCCAGCATTAGTAGAGTACGCTGTAAAACAACTTGAGAAAAAAGGTGTAGAATTCCGCATCGGTACAGCAATTAAGGAAGCAACTGAAGAAGGTATTATCGTTGCCAACGGTGATGATGCTGAACTTCTTAAATCTGAAACTGTAGTTTGGGCTGCAGGTGTTCGTGGTAATGGTATTGTGGAAGAGTCTGGATTTGAAGCAATGCGCGGACGTATTAAAGTGGATGAGTACATGCACGCACCGGGTCATGAAGATGTATTCATGGTTGGTGATGCAGCGTTAATCATCAACGAAGAAATTAACCGTCCATACCCACCAACAGCACAGATTGCAATTCAAGAAGGTTATAATATTGCACACAATTTAACTGTGTTAGTTCGCGGCAAAGGTGAAATGAAAAAGTTCGCATTTGATAATAAAGGATCTGTATGTTCATTAGGTCATGACGATGCAATGGGCGTTGTTATGGGCAAAAAGTTAACAGGTTGGAAAGCTTCATTCATGAAGAAAGTAATCGACAACCGTTACTTATTCTTACTAGGCGGACCTTTATTAGTTCTTAAAAAAGGTAAATTGAAGTTCTTTTAATATATAGTAGAAAAAGCAGAAACGGCTATGAGCTGTTTCTGCTTTTTTCGTATTGAAAATATAGTATAATATATAAAAAAGAAAGAATATTCTGTTCGTTTTGATGGAGGAGGTTATATCATGGGGAAGCGAGGGAAAGTGTGGTTAGCTGTCAGTGGCTTAGTAGCTACAGAAGATGGGAGATGGCTATTCGTTAAGAAAAAATACGGTGGATTGAAAGGGCAATGGTCTTTACCTGCTGGTTTTGTTAATGAAGGCGAGACTGTTGATGAAGCTGTGAAACGTGAAATTTTGGAAGAGACAGGCATTGTTGCTCATGTAAAGGGGATTATTGGTATTCGCTCAGGTGTTATTCATAATGAAATTAGTGATAATATGATTATTTTTCTTCTAGAGCCAGAGGGAGAAGACGTTATCGTACAGGAGAAAGAATTGTCGGAAGTAGCTTTTTTACATCCAGAAAATATTGCAGATGATCAAAATACTTCTGTACTCATCAAATATTTATTAGAAGGAAGAGCAGAGTCGCATTTTGAAATGGACAAAACATTAAATCCAGGAGAGCAATTTGGTTATACGGCTTATCATGTGTTTACGGCGTATGCGAAGGAGAGGGAGAAGAAGTGAGTATACCGGTACTACTTATTTCAATGATGTTGTTCTTTATTTTATTTTTTGGAATTGGATTTTTACTCAACATGATTTTGCGAGCTACGTGGGTAATGGTTATTGTATATCCGATTATTTGTATGCTTATTATTAATAAAGCGAGTGTATGGGACTATTTTTCAAAGCCAAAAGAAACATTTTCTTCATTTGGGACAAGTGTATCGCATTTAGGACACGCAGATGTGTTTATTCTATCTACTGGATTAGTAGGTGCTGCTTTAGCAGGAATTATAATTAAAAAACTTCGGAAAAGTGGATATCAAATGTTTTAATCTCCAATCAATTTGGAGATTATTTTTTTGCATATTCCTTCATCGTATAGGGAATGATTAACGATGAAGGAGTGTGGAATATAAAAATGTTAAAACGATATTGTATTCGCATTATGATGACTTGTTTACTTGCATTCGCATTATGCGTAACATGGCAGGCTTTCACAGGAGTTTCTTTAGTAGAGATTATAAAATCATATGAAGGAACAAGTGTAAAAGAAGTACATGCAGCAGAAATTGAGAAAAAAATTGCTCCGAGTAAAGAAGTGATAAATGCTTTAGAGCAGGCAAATGACTGGTCTAAATATCGTGTTATAGAAATGACTGCAACTGGTTATACATCAGGTATAGAGTCAACTGGAAAGAGGCCGGGGCATCCAGAGTATGGCATTACATATTCAGGTGTTAAAGCAAAAAGGGATTTATATTCCACAATCGCTGCCGATTTACGCGTATTCCCGCTTGGGACAATTCTATTCGTGCCAGGTTACGGATATGGTGTTGTAGCTGATAAGGGCGGTGCTATAAAAGGAAATCGTCTCGATTTATATTATGATACGGTGAAAGATGTTTATAGCCAATGGGGTAAGAAAAAAGTAAATGTGTATATAGTGAAAATAGGAAATGGCAAGTTTTCGGAAGAAGAGTTAACGATGTTAAATCAAGACGAAACGATGCAAGTGTTTCGTGGACAATATTTAAAACAAAGATAGTCTAGTGGTAATAACGCTAGACTTTTTTCTTGTCTTATTTCACCATAGAAGATATTGGAGATAGTATCTTTATCCTGCTATTTGCGGCCGGTAAAACCCCCACTGATTAAAGTTTCACTTTATATGAAATAACAGAATTTAGAATTGTCGCATTTTATCGAAAATAAAGTTATAATGGACGTAGAGAAATTTAGGGGGTCTGAACATGTTTCGAGTACAAAAAGAATTAGTAAGTCATGAAGCGGTAATTGTTGCCTTATTTGAAGAAGATAAAAAGAGTAGCTTTGTACAAGAACTGGATAAAGTGTTTGAAGGACAATTACAAGTTTTATTAGAAGAAAAAGAACTTTCAACTAAGAAGAAAGCCATTTCAAAAGTACATAGCTTAGGAAAAACAAATGTTAAACGTTATTATTTTGTTGGTTTAGGTAAGAAAGAGTCATATACAACGGAAACGTTACGTGCTGCTCTTGGTAAGGCGTTTAAAGCGTTACAAGCAGCAAAAGTACAAGATGCAGCAATCTTACTTGATTCTTTCGTGACAGATAAATTAGATGCGATTGATGTAGCTCATATTGCGGCAGAAGTACAAGGTCTTGGTACATATGAATTACAAACGTATAAATCAGATAAAAAGGATCGTGTAGAATTAGAGAAGTTTACGGCTATTACAGCAGAAGATGCACAAGAAATTGAAGCAGCATTAACGGTAGGATACGTACATGGACGTGCAACGAATTCAGCTCGTACGCTTGTAAATATGCCGCCAAACGTATTAACAGCGACAAAGCTTGCTGAGTATGCAGTTGAATTAGCAGAAAAATACGATATGGATTATAAGGTTCTTGAGAAAGAAGAGATGGAAGAGCTTGGTATGGGTGCATTACTTGCAGTAAACCAAGGATCTACTGAACCGCCAAAAATGATCGCTCTTATTTATAAAGGAAAAGAAGAGTGGAAAGATGTAATTGGATTTGTTGGAAAAGGGATTACATATGATACAGGCGGTTATTCTTTAAAACCACGTGAAGGCATGGTTGGTATGAAAGGTGATATGGGCGGAGCTGCAGCTGTTCTTGGCGCGATGGAGATCATCGGTGAACTTCGCCCAGAGCAAAATGTAATTGCTGTTATTCCATCAACTGACAACGTTGTAAGTGGTACAGCATTTAAGCCAGATGATGTTATTACATCTATGAGCGGAAAAACAATTGAAGTATTAAATACAGATGCAGAAGGTCGCCTAGCGTTAGCTGACGGTATTACGTATGCGAAGAAACTTGGCGCAAATTACTTAGTTGATGTTGCAACATTAACAGGCGGTGTAATTGTTGCACTTGGAAATCATACAACAGGCGCGATGACAAATAATGAAGAATTGTTTGAACAAGTGTTAGAGGCTTCTATGGAAACGGATGAGCCAATTTGGCAATTGCCGATTTTTGAACGTGATAAAGAACGTGTCAAAAACAGTAAATTTGCTGATTTAAATAACTCACCAGGCCGTGAAGGACATGCGGTTATGGCTGGGGCATTCCTTGGTGAATTTGCAGAAGAAACACCATGGGTACACTTAGACATCGCTGGAACATCTGAAACATCAGGAGCACATGATTTAGGACCATCTGGAGCAACAGGTGCAATGGTGCGTACACTTGCAACACTTGTTGAGCGTTTCGGAGAAGAATAATTTTTGAAGAAAAGGCTGTCTCAAATTTTTGGGATAGCCTTTTCTTATTGATATGGTATGACTATTGTCAGTTTTTGTCGGTAAGTCGATATATTTGGAGTTACGGTTAATATAATTTCATTTACTATTTTACCGTTCCAAAAAGTGCTACATAGCTAAAGATTCGTCCTATAAAGAAATCGTATATAACGTCCCACCTAAAGCGAATGAAGTACGCCCTGTTTCCTCAGAGACAACTAATATAAGTGCATCAATTTTCTCGGATAAGCCAATTGCAGCCCTATGACGTGTTCCTAGCTCAGGATTGATTTCCATGCTTTTTGTTAATGGGAGAATATTAGCTGCTGAGACAATATGATTATTTTTAATGAGAACGGCTCCGTCATGAAGAGGGTTCCCTGGATAAAAAATCGATTCAAGTAGTGGCGCGGTTAAGTGTGCGTTTAATGTCGTTCCAGTTTGAATGAAAGACTCAAGAGCGTCACTTCGTTCCACAATAATAAGAGCACCGTGTTTTCGAGCGCTTAAATGTTGGACAGCTGTAGTGATGAAATGTGAACTTTCCGTATAAGGTGATAAATATGCTTGAATATAATATGTAGCTGCTAACGTTTGTACATTTGTTAGCATATGATGAATATCTTCCATTTTACATAAAATACATTCATCTTCTTTATCGATTGCATGCTTCATGTTTGATAATTCTTTTTCAGCAATTTCAATCATCTGCTTTGTTTTTATTTTGAGCTCTTCTGACAAGCCCCATTCTTGCATAATCCTCATTCCCTTTGGTGGAGTATTTAACCATAGTGTATACAAATATTTATAGTAAAATCCTGCTAGATTTTAAAAAATATTGAGATTCAGGTTGTTTTTTTCATATAATGAAGGTACGACAGGCGAGAGGAGATGGAAGTATGAATTGGAAACAAGAATTTAGTCGCTGGCTTTCATATGCAGAATTAGACGCAGAATTAAAAGAACAGCTAGAAAACATGAAGCAAGATGAGAAGAAAATCGAGGATAGCTTTTATAAAAATCTAGAGTTCGGAACAGGTGGTATGCGTGGTGAACTTGGTGCTGGTACGAACCGTTTAAATATATATACAGTTCGTAAAGCAACAAAAGGATTAGCTATGTTTATTGAAAAATTAGGTGAAGAAGCGAAAAAACGCGGTGTTGTTGTCGCGTATGATTCTCGTCATAAATCACCTGAATTCGCAATGGAAGTAGCTGCTACTCTTGGTGCACACGGTATTACAACATATGTATTTGAAAGCTTACGTCCAACACCAGTGCTTTCTTTCGCAGTTCGTCATTTACATACAGCAAGTGGAATCGTTCTTACGGCAAGCCATAATCCGCCCGAATATAACGGTTATAAAGTATATGGTGAAGATGGTGGCCAGTTGCCTCCAAAGGAAGCTGATGAGTTAATTAGCTACGTAAATGCAGTAGAGAATGAATTAACAGTTGAAGTTGCTGATGTTGAGCAATTAAAAGCTGACGGTTTATTACATATAATTGGACAAGAAGTAGATGATGCGTATGCAGCAGAATTGAACAATGTCATTATTAATAAAGAGATGGTGAAAGAAGTAGGAAAAGATTTGAAAATCGTCTTTACACCATTGCATGGAACATCAAATATTTCGGTACGCCGTGGTTTAGAAGAAGTTGGATTTACAGATGTAACAGTTGTAAAAGAGCAAGAGTTACCAGATCCAAATTTCTCTACAGTAAAATCACCAAACCCAGAAGAGCATGCAGCGTTTGAGTATGCAATTCGCGACGGTGAAAAAGTAGGCGCAGATGTGTTAATCGCAACAGATCCTGATGCAGACCGTCTAGGTGTAGCAGTTCGCAATCATGATGGTGAGTTCCAAGTATTAACTGGTAACCAAACAGGTGCGTTAATGCTTGATTACTTATTATCACAAAAGAAGGAAAACGGAACGCTTCCAGAAAACGGTGTTGTTTTAAAAACAATCGTAACGTCTGAAATTGGCCGTACAATCGCAAAAGCATACGGTTTAGATACAGTTGATACGTTAACTGGATTTAAATTTATCGGTGAAAAAATTAAACAGTATGAAGAAAGCGGACAATATGAATTCCAATTCGGTTATGAGGAAAGCTACGGTTATTTAATCCGTCCATTCTGCCGTGATAAAGACGCGGTGCAATCCGTCCTATTTGCATGTGAAGTAGCTGCATACTACAAATCACAAGGTAAAACGTTATACGATGGTCTGCTAGAAGTATTTAAGAAGTATGGGTTCTTCCGTGAGGACCTTGTATCGTTAACGTTAAAAGGAAAAGATGGTGCCGAACAGATTCAAAAGATGATGGCAACATTCCGTGAGAATCCTCCGAAAGAAGTAGCTGGTTTAACAGTCGTTGCAGTTGAGGATTATAAAGAAAGCATCATTACAACGTTACAAGATGGAAATAAGGAAGAGATTCACTTACCGAAATCAAATGTGTTAAAATATCAATTAGAAGATGGTTCTTGGTTCTGCTTACGTCCATCTGGAACAGAGCCGAAAATTAAATTCTACTTTGGTGTACAAGATGATTCCTTACAAAATAGTGAACAAAAGTTACTTACTATTAAAGAAGATATTATGAATCGTTTATAATAGAATAGAATGCTACTGATAGGAAAAGAGGAGAACGGAGAACGGCCTCCTCTTTTCTTGTAGTTTTGTTTGATGTAGAGGATTATTACGAGCGAGTGTTATAAATTTGCACTTTACTAAGAGAATTAGAATGAAAAGCGAGGGTATTTGTCATGAAAAAAGTGAGAAAAGCAATTATCCCGGCAGCGGGATTAGGAACACGCTTTTTACCAGCAACGAAAGCAATGCCAAAAGAAATGCTTCCAATTGTAGATAAACCAACAATTCAATACATCGTAGAAGAAGCAGTAAAATCAGGCATCGAAGATATTATTATCGTTACTGGTAAAGGAAAGCGCTCTATCGAAGATCATTTTGATAACGCATTTGAATTAGAGCAAAACTTATTAGAGAAGAAAAAGTATGAGTTACTTGAAAAAGTACAAGCTTCTTCTAAAATGGTAGATATCCATTACATTCGACAAAAAGAACCAAAAGGATTAGGACATGCTGTTTGGTGCGCACGTAAATTCATTGGTGATGAGCCGTTTGCAGTATTATTAGGCGATGATATCGTTCAAGCTGAAAAACCATGTTTACGTCAATTAATGGACGAGTATGACAAAACACTTTCTTCTGTTATTGGTGTACAAACTGTTCCTGAAGCAGAAACACATCGCTACGGAATTATTGATCCGTTAGAGCAAGAGGGACGTCGTTATCAAGTTCGTAAATTCGTTGAAAAACCAGCGCAAGGTACTGCGCCTTCAAACTTAGCGATTATGGGACGTTACATTTTAACTCCTGAAATCTTTATGTTCTTGGAACAGCAACAAGTTGGAGCGGGTGGCGAAATTCAGTTAACGGATGCAATTCAAAGCTTAAATGAAATTCAACGTGTATTTGCATATGATTTTGAAGGAAAGCGTTATGACGTTGGTGAAAAATTAGGATTCGTTCAAACGACAATTGAAATGGCATTGCAGCACCCAGAATTACGTGATGATATGCTAGTAATGATGAAGAAAGTTTTAGACGAGCAAATGAAGCAAGAGTCTTAATATAATAAACAAGGAGCTGTTCCTATAGGAACAGCTCCTTGTTTATTATGAAATCGTCGAATGAGAATGCTGATAAGCAGAACGACGTACAGCATAGTATATGCGAGGTGCGATAATGGCGCCGATAATTGTAAACGCAATATCCTTTACTGCGAACCACATCATAATCATCCAGGCAGCTTTATAACTCATATTACCACCCATGAAAATATTGACTGCCCCGTACATATAAGTAGTACCGATAATATACGTTAAAATGATTCCGACGAAAGAAGAAATTGCAAAGGTGCTGAATGTTGGTCGTTCTTTTTGTTCTACTAGTTTTCCTGATACGTAAGCAACGATAATAAATGCGATAATAAAACCACCAGTAGGATCTAAAAGTGCTCCAAATCCAGCTTTGAAGTTAGCGAAGATTGGCGCACCTGCTACTCCAACAAGCATGTAAACAGTCATTGATAATGCCCCAAGTCTACTCCCGAGAAGAAGACCTGCTAAAATTGCGAAAAATGGTTGCATAGATAATGGAATGCCCGCTATTTGTAAGAATGGTGCCCACGATACAATATTTGCACCAATAGCCATAAGAGCGACGAACATGGCAGCTAATGCTAAATCTAAAACATGAAGCTTCTTCATAATGTTAACCTCCAGTTGTGTTTAGGTTAACATTATCGTAGCGAAAATATTTACTTGTTGTCAATCAAAATATTTTGATAAGAAGGCTTTAAATAGTCTCTAAGCAATGTGTATGGAATACGAAACTGCGGAATTCCGCTTGAATAAGGAGCAATTTCATATAAAGGGAAATAAATCACAAGATTATCGGGTTCTAAAAAGTAGTGAAACTTTTTAGTGCTCGTTACTTTTTCGACTGCATCAGGAAAATAAATGCTTTCATTTTGTTTAATTTGTCTTACAATCTCTGTGCGAATTATTTCTTTATATTTATCCTCTTGTTGAAATAAATCGTCTAAGTGTAATAATTTTTTTTCGTTTAAATCAAATGTATTTGCCTTCCACGTATACAGTCCGTGCGCTCCGCCTGTATATTGATAGTAATTCACATATAGACTTAGGAAAGGTGGTTTGTTTAAAGCTACTTTATAGTCAACATTTGCAACGTATGGATGAAAAGGTGTGCTAGATCCTTCTGTTTCTTCATAATATTTCTTCGCTTCTTTTTCTAATTTACTTTTAAATTTAGTAGTAGAGTTTTTGTAATAGGAATTCAGCTTATTTTGAAATTTCGAATCAGAAAAGTTGTGAAAGGAAGGCCTATTAATTTGATATTCTATATAAGGTTTCTTACCTTTTTGCGTTACAGTCTTAACATTGATTGTCAGGTTGGATGCTTTGGCTGCTATTGCACAATTTGGTACAATAGTCAGCAAGGAGAACATAAGCAATAGTATACAAAATTTCTGTTTCATTTAGGTGAAACCTCCTTATATAAGTGTTATAGGTAGTTTGAAATTAAACAGGTAAAATTATACATTTGATCTAAAGGGAGAGAGGTTGAAAACGATATGTCAAAAACTTTAATGGATTCGCTTGGAATTGAGTTGTTAGAAATGACAGAGGATAAAGTAGTTGCTACAATGCCTGTTGATGAACGCACGCATCAGCCGTTTGGATTTTTACACGGTGGTGCATCTGTTGCATTAGCAGAAACTGTGGCAAGTGTTGGCTCATACAATTTAATTGATCAAGAAAAATGTATTTGTTTCGGATTAGAAATTAATGCAAATCATATTCGCTCAAAGCAAGATGGAATTGTAACAGCAATTGGAACACCGATACATAGAGGACAATCGACAATGGTTTGGGATATTCGCATCATTGATGAAAATGATGAGTTACTATGCATATCAAGATGTACAGTAGCAATTAAAGAAAAACGTGAAAAATAGAAAAGAGGCAGCTCTGATGAGCAGCCTCTTTTTTTATAATTAGAACTGGATTTTCTTCTCTAAGAAACCTTTTAGTTCGCTAATTGGCATACGAACTTGTTCCATTGTGTCACGGTCACGTACTGTAACAGCTTTGTCTTCAACAGAGTCGAAGTCGTATGTGATACAGAATGGAGTACCGATTTCGTCTTGACGACGGTAACGTTTACCGATAGAACCAGTTTCATCAAAGTCTACCATGAAGTCTTTAGCTAGTTCTGCGAATACTTCAGTAGCACCTTCAGATAGCTTTTTAGATAATGGTAAGATAGCTGCTTTATATGGTGCTAAAGCAGGGTGGAAACGAAGAACTGTACGAGAATCGTTTTCTAATTGCTCTTCTTCATATGCATCACATAAGAATGCTAATGTTACACGGTCTGCACCTAGAGATGGCTCGATGCAGTAAGGCACGTAACGCTCATTCGTTTGTGGATCGATATAGTTAAAGTCTTCGTTAGAGTGTTCCATATGACGTTTTAAATCGAAGTCTGTACGAGATGCAACGCCCCATAGTTCGCCCCAACCGAATGGGAATCTGAATTCAATATCAGTTGTTGCGTTACTGTAATGAGATAATTCGTCTTCACCGTGGTCACGAAGACGCATGCTTTCTTCAGTCATACCAAGTGAAAGTAACCAGTTTTTACAAGTTTCACGCCAGAATGCGAACCACTCTAAATCTTTACCAGGCTTACAGAAGAATTCAAGTTCCATTTGTTCGAATTCACGTGTACGGAATGTGAAGTTACCAGGTGTGATTTCGTTACGGAAACTTTTACCGATTTGGCCGATACCAAATGGAAGTTTTTTACGCATAGAGCGTTGTACGTTTTTAAAGTTTACGAAAATACCTTGTGCTGTTTCAGGACGAAGGAAGATTTCGTTTGTGCTAGACTCTGTAACACCTTGGAATGTTTTGAACATTAAGTTGAACTGACGGATTTCCGTGAATTCTTGGCTACCGCAATCTGGGCATTTTACTTCATGTTCTTTCATTAAGTCAGCCATTTGGTCGAAAGTAAGACCGTCAACGACCATTTCGATACCTTTTGCGTCTAATGCATCTTCAATTAATTTGTCAGCACGGTGACGAGCTTTACATTTTTTACAGTCGATCATTGGATCATTAAAGTTACCAACGTGACCAGAAGCGATCCAAGTTTTTGGGTTCATTAAAATAGCAGCATCTAAACCAACGTTGTGTGGAGATTCTTGAATGAATTTTTTCCACCAAGCTTTTTTGACGTTATTTTTTAATTCGATTCCAAGTGGACCGTAATCCCATGTGTTTGCAAGACCACCGTAAATTTCAGAACCAGGGAAAACGAAACCGCGATGTTTCGCTAAGTTTACAACTTGTTCCATTGAATACATAATAAAATCCTCCTTTTGAAAGTTAACGTATTTGCGATGACGTGATGGGTACTTTGGAAACGAGCAATATATGCTTTAAAAAACATAAAAAAACGCTCATCCCAAGGCTTAATCGCCTAGGGACGAGCGTTTGCCCGCGGTTCCACCCTAGTTGATACACAAAATGTGCATCCACTTTATCACGTATTGCTCGAGACTGCCGTTTCCTCGCAGCTTCAGGCTTTCACTATCCCTGAATCGCTTTTTATGCAAGTACTTATAAGTCCGTCATCGCTACTTATATTAATAATAATGAACATATTTTAACACGTTCTTTTTTAAATCTCAATAGAGGAACGTGCCCATCTAGGATAGAGTCTCGCCTATTTTTTAGTTATTTATTCCGTAATTTTGCTTAATATGCTTAATTGCTTCGCGTTTACTAAGCGAGGCAAGTTCGTTATTTTGAACGTATTCCCATACTACATCTGGTTTTGTTTTTGCATATTCGCGAAGGACCCAGCCGATTGCTTTTTGAATGAAAAATTCTTTTGAGGAATGTAGTTGTCCGATAATCCAGAAAAGGAGTTCTTCATCCATTTTTTGTTTATATTTTAGCTGGAATAAAATAGCGGCACGTTGTAACCATATGTTTTCTGATGCAATCCACTTTGGAATATATGCAGAAATTAATTCTGGATGTTTTAAAAAGATAGCACCTAAAAATGTAGGGACGATGCTATCAACAGAATCCCACCAAGATTTTGTGACAATAAGTTCTTCTAAAAATGAGATGTGAGTTTCGTTTATGTGTTTTTTATATTTTTGCATGATATCGAGTGCGGAAGCTTGAAATTCACGTTCTGGTAGGTCCCAAAGTTCACGCACGATAATTTGGAAGTCCTTTTTATCTGGGAGAGTATGTATTTGAATGACGTCTTTCAATAACTGTCTTCTCTCAGGAGTTTGAATACCGAGAAACGGGAAGTGATTTTTCATATAACGTGCCATCGGTTCTGCTTTTTCGGGATTTTGATGAGCTGTAAAATGCTCTTGTAATGCCTTTACAAATGGATGCATAGGTATGTACTCCTCTCTCATTATCTTTCTCTTCTTATTATACAAAGAGTTTGGTTAAATTTTAAAACATAACTTGCACTGTAATGAAATATGTTGAGAAGAGAGAGGAGAGGATAAGATGGAAGATCAAGGCGTACTAGCAGGTTTCTTTGCTCTTAGTTTTGCGTTTATGCTTGTTATAATAATTTGGGCAATTATTTCGTATTTGTTAACGGCTTTTGCACTTTATACGATGGCAAAAAATGATGGTGCAACTGATGGTGTTCTTGCTTTTATTCCGTTTATAAATAGTAAGATATGGGGTGATTTAGCGAAAGATAAATTACCAGATTTCTTGAAAGAAGAAGCAGGGTGGAAAGTATTTGGCATATATGTTGGATGCTTCATCTTTAATTTCGTACCAATTCTATATATATTAGCAACAGCTGTATCACTTGTACTGTCTATTTATCTTATCTATGCTATTTTGGATAGATACGGAACGAATTCCATACTATTTACGATCATTCATACAATCACATTTTCGGTTTTCTTGCCGATTCATTTGTTCATTATTCGGAATGAGCCGGTGAGGTATAACGAGTAGGCGTATCAAAGTTGCCCTGCGGTCGATATATTTGGTTCTATAATAATTCGGATATGCTGAAAAAAGAACGAAAGCGCCCTGCTGAGCAGGGCGCTTTTTTCTACTACATAAGATAGCGTAAGTAAATGTAAATATGAGAAATGATTAATGAAACGATCATAATTGGGAAGCCGACTTTAAGGAATTCCATGTAGCTGAATTTATGTCCTTCACGACTTGCGATACCAGCTACGATTACGTTAGCAGAAGCCCCGATTAATGTTCCGTTTCCACCTAAGCAAGCACCTAATGCTAATGCCCACCATAGTACGTCGACTTGTGCGTCAGAAGGTGATAAACCTAGCCCAACTGCCATATCGTTAATAAGTGGAATCATTGTTGCAACGAATGGAATGTTATCGATTGTTGCAGAGGCGATACCAGATACCCATAGAATAAGGATAGATGCCTGAGAAATATCTCCGCCTGTTATTCCAATTACTTTTTGAGCTAACATTTTGATAAGCCCGATATCAATAAGTCCTCCAACGAGTACGAATAGTCCCGCGAAGAAGAAGATTGTTACCCACTCTACACTTGCGAATACCTCTTCAATTTCATGCTCTTTCACACCGATTAGCATAAGTACAGTAGCGCCAGTTAAGGCGATGATAGCTGCATCAATATGGAAAATGGAATGAGTCATGAAACCTAAAATAGTAAGGCCAAGTACTGTTAAAGATTTCTTCATTAATACTGGGTCTTTAATGTATTGTTTTTCATCTAAGCTCATTAATTTTTTAATTTGTACAGGATCAGCAATTAATTGCTTACGGTACATGAAGTAAAGAATTGTTGCCGTAACAGCAATAATGATGATCACGATAGGTGCTAAGTTGAATAAGAAAGCATTGAAATCTAAATGCTTATTTGCAGAACCAATCATAATGTTTGGCGGATCACCAATTAATGTTGCTGTTCCTCCGATATTTGAAAAAATAATTTCAGAAAGTAAATATGGAACAGGATTTACTTGCAAGATGCGCGTAATAGATAAAGTAACTGGAACAACAAGAAGTACTGTTGTAACGTTATCTAAAAATGCGGAGCCGAGCGCGGTAAGTAAGGAAAGTGAAATTAAAATTTTAATTGGATTTCCTTGTGCTCCTTTTGCGGCTTTAATGGCAACGTATTGGAAGACACCTGACTTACTTGTAATGTTTACGAGTATCATCATACCGATGAGTAATGTAATTGTTCCCCATTCAATATGTTTCGTAAAGGCATTGTGTAAGTCAACGACCCCTGCAATTACCATGAATGCTGCACCAAGAAGTGCGATGACAGCACGGTTAATTTTTTCAGAAATAATAATGGCATATGTAATTAAAAAGACTGCGATAGCGAAATAATACTGCCAGTTTGCGAGTTCTTGCGTTGTTTCGTGCAAAACTCTCATCTCCTTTCATTCACTTTTCTTAGTGTGTCAAAAAATTAACTAGATGAAACACACATAACGTCATTATAAAGTAGAAAAATGGCGGATGTAAATGGAAGGGTTTATTTTGTCATATTTTCTGCATAGGTCATTTTTTCTTATTTTTAAAAATATTTGTGGGCATCTGACATATATATAAGATACATCCAATCTGAATATTTAAAATCGAATCAGCATTCGAGCTTGTTCGTGTAGGAGTGTCAAATAGAAAGGAATGACAAATATGATAAGGAAGGGATCGTATGGATGAACAACGATTTTTGTTTTTAGACTTTGAGTTTACGATGCCCCAGCATAGAAAAAAGCCAAAAGGTTTTTTCCCAGAAATTATTGAGGTCGGACTCGTTTCAGTTGTTGGTTGTAAGGTGGAAGATACGTATTCATCGCATATTAGACCGAAAACATTTCCGTCTTTAACGGATCGATGTAAAAAATTTTTAGGAATTAAACAGGAAGTAGTGGACAAAGGAATTTCTTTTCATGAACTTGTTGAGAAACTTGCAGAATATGAGAAGAGTGGTAAACCGACAATTGTAACGTGGGGAAATATGGATATGAAAGTCTTAAAGCATAACTGTGAAATGGCGGGAGTAGAATTTCCATTCTTTGGACAGTGTCGTGATTTATCGCTTGAGTATAAGAAGTTTTTTGGAGAGAGAAATCAAACAGGGCTGTGGAAAGCAATTGAGGCGTATGGAAAAGCAGGAACAGGAAAGCATCATTGTGCGCTTGATGATGCGATGACGACATATAATATTTTTAAGTTAGTAGAAAAAGATAAAGAGTATTTAGTCAAACCAGCACCTCCGACATTAGGGGAACTTGTTGATTTTTCGAAAGTGTTAAAGAAAGTGAGTACACAGTAACGACCAAATTGCAAAATATGTAATTTGGTCGTTTTGTTTTTTAAAGTTTGTAATCTTGCTTCAATTGCTGAAGTGTTTCTAGACTACGCCCCGCAAAAGGTGAATCATCTTCAGAAAATGAATTCATTTGAGTTTCTAATGCTAATTTTAGTGACTCTGTATAATCCGGAATTTCTCCTTCATATTTCTTCACCATTTGCTCTGGAATGTTCGTCTGTTCACGAAAAGCTAAAGCACGTCTTTCATGGAAAAATGGTACGTCAGCTTGTTTTACATTATGTAAATCACCTTGCACTGGATGTTTTAAAACAGCTAGTACTTTTACGACGTAACTGCCAGGACGGCTATTTGTAATTTCGCCGATGTATTTTCCAGTTTTATAAATACCAGTAACGATTTCACCAATTTCAAATGTTTCTCTCATATTTTTCACCTCAAGTTTATAGTAAGGAAAGTGCGCGAAGGAGTCAAAGAAATCATTCGCTTTCGGAACGCCCCCCTTGAGAATATGACAGGCTTCAATTATAATTTAAGATGATAAAACAGAAAATTCTGATGTTTATTCTTACTATAAATTCCCCGATAAGGAGTGTTTCATATGATGCCTTTATATTTTCCTGAAGATAAAACGGAGTATATTATTCCAGGTATTGTTTGCGTTCTATTTATCATCGGTGCGGTCGCTACGTGGCGTATGTTTATTCGTGTATCAAAACGAGAAGCAGAGCGATTACAGAAAGTAGAAGAAAAGCTTTTAGCTGAAAAGAAACGGTAATTCATTTTGTATGTTTCCCTCTATGCTCGGACAATCTAAGGGCAGAAAGCATTTTGGAGGGAATTGAATGAAAAGACGGCTTTTTTTCAGTTGTTGTTTATTATTTCTAATGGCGGGTTGTGACCAAGGGAAGCCGAAAGAAATTGATGTGAAATTACATAATGCTTCAGGTGATGAAGTTGGGACTGCAAAAGTAGTTCAGCAAACAAGTGGAGTGAAAATTACGATTAAAGCGGAAGGCTTTACACCAGGACCACACGGGATACATGTGCATGAAATCGGAGAATGTAAAGCGCCACGTTTCGAATCATCTGGGAATCATTTTAATCCGGATAATAAAAAACATGGGCTCTTGAATCCGAAAGGTGCGGAAAATGGTGATTTACCGAACGTAGTTGCAGACGGTTCGGGAAAGATTAAAGCAGAAATCGATGCTCCGCATATAACGCTTGAAGAAGGAAAAACGACGATTCATAGAAAAGATGGAGCGTCTATTATTATTACAGAAAACGCTGATGATGGTATGACGCAACCAACGGGTAAATCTGGTGGCCGAATTGCTTGCGGTGTTATCGTAAAAAAAGTGTCGGATATGAAGAAAAAATAGAAGCTACCGTGAATGGTAGATTTTGTTGTAAAACCGCATGATAGTAAGTGGAATTATATCGATTTATCGAAAAAAGGAGGCTATCCCAAAATCATTTTGGGATAGCCTCCTTTTTTGTTATGAGAATGTATGGTGTAGTCTGTTTAAAATTTCTTCTAAAACAGATCTAGGACAGCCAATGTTAATTCGGATATAGGCTTCCCCGCCCATTCCGTATTTCTCACCAGGCTCAACGATGATTTTACCTTTCTCTTCAAGCAATGCTGTTCGTTCATCTTGAGAAAGATCCAAGTGGGAACAATCAATCCACAGTAAAAAACTACCTTCTGGTTTAATTACAGAAAGAGCTGGTATGTGATTTTGAATATACTCACAAGCAAATTGAGCGTTATCTTCAACGTACAATCGAATTTCATTTAGCCAATCATTACATTCTGTATAGGCACTTTGCATTGCTGTATAAGCAAATGTATTTAATCCGTGGAATCCTTGTCTATATTGGATAGACATAAAGGCATTACGGAGATTTTCATTCGGAATAATAATGATCGATGCTTGTAATCCAGCGATATTAAATGTTTTGCTCGGAGCCATACAAGTAATAGTGCGTGCTGCTAATTCTTCAGATAAAGAAGCAAACGGTGTATGAGTATGGCCTCTATAAATAATATCGGCGTGAATTTCATCCGCGACAACGGTTACATTATATTGCGTACATAACGTACCGAGTTTTGTTAGCTCCTCTTTCGTCCAAACGCGCCCGATAGGATTGTGAGGGCTGCAAAGAAGCATTAGTTTTACACCTTGTTTAAATTGAGTTTCTAGATGCTCGAAGTCTATCTTATATATGCCATTTTGTTTAAATAAGGGACTCTCACATAATTGTCTATTATTTGTTTTGACCATTTCAAAAAATGGTGGATAAATAGGAGGTTGTACGAGTACGGCTTCTCCTTCTTTCGTTATAGCTTGTATGCTCGTACTAAGAGCTGGAACGATACCTGCGCTAAATACAATCCATTCTTTTTGTATTTCCCAATTGTATTGGCTTTTCGTCCAATTACAAATGATATCCCAAATATTTTCAGGAGGAAGTGTATAGCCGAAAATAGGATGTTCTGTGCGTTTTTGTAATGCAGTTTGAATTGGTTTTGGTACTTCAAAATCCATATCGGCAATCCAAGCGTGGATGAGCTCTTCATTTTTATATGTATCCCATTTTGTACTATGCGTTCCGCGACGATTTACCGTTTTATGAAATAGTTGCATATGCTTGCTCCTTTCTTCTGTCAAACTGTTAAGTTATGAAAATTCTCACTCTTCTTATAGAATAGCTGATATGATACGATAAAGAAAAGCATTAAAAAGTGAAAAGGCGGGAAGCAGATGGGTGCATATGACAAAATGATTGAGGTTGTGAAAAATTGGGATCCGTTTCAAATGGGACCGGAGTTTTATGAAACAGAAGCGAGCGATGTTGTAAACGTCGTAAGTGTGTTTGATGATCCGAAATACATCGCAAAGAAGATTCAACATATATACTTTATGTCTTTTGAAGAAGTACCTGCACTTGAAAAATGCGAAAAATTAGCAGTAGAGTTACTCGTACTAAAAGAAGGCGGAAGTTGTTCGTTATAGGCTGTCGGAATTTACGACAGCCTTTTTGTTTATTTTTATTTGTGCTGATTGATTAAAGTTTCACCTTATCCCGCTATTTGCGAGCAGTAAGACTCCCGCCTCAAAATTCGGTTGAAGCAAAGAGGTTAGGCGAGAAATCAAACTGCCCGTAAAAACCCGATTGGTGAAGGCTAATAATCCGTGGGGATAGAACCGCTCGCGGATAAAGCTTCACTTTATTGCGTCGCAAACGTAATAATTTCTTCATAAACATGATCGGGCTTTTCTTCAGGTAGTAAGTGCCCTGTATTTTCGTAAGAAATGAAAGTTGAATTAGGTAGGTCCTTATGGAGACGGTGTCCTACATGTACAGGGACGACGCGATCTTTTTCACCCCAAATGAGTAATACTGGGGTTTCGATTTTTTGTAATTCAGTTGAAGATAAGTCACCTTCACGGTCTCTTATCATTCGAGTTAAAGCAGGGAATATACGATCATCATAAAAAGGAGCAGCATAGCCTTCCATCATTTCAGTGTCAATTAATGAATGGTCATGAACGACATTCATTAAGTTATGGACGATGCCCCTTCGAATAATCCAGTTCTTCACGTATAAGTGGAAGAACGGTAAATAAGAGGAGTACAGTAAAGGTAAGTTTGCGCGTGCTAAATAACTAGAGCTACATAGTAAAATCGTCTTTGAAATTAATTCAGGGCGTAGTCGGTTTACAAAGAGTGAAATTTGTCCGCCCATAGAATGGCCAACTAGTACAATATTCGAGAGAGATAAATGTTCGATTAAATCGATAATAATAGCTGCTAAATTGTGATAAGAATATTTAAAGAGATGAGATTTATCACTTTTTCCGAATGGTGGTAAATCAAGGGCAATTACTGTACCTTCCTTTGTTAGTAAAGGAATGAGTCTTCGATAGCTAAATGAGGAAGAGAGGAAGCCGTGAACGAGTACGAAAGTAGGTCGTTCTTTTTTAGTATTATGTTCATACAATTCGTAATGAATAGTAGTCCCGCGAGTGGAAAAAGTGAAGTAAGGGCATTTGCATTCATGGTTCATTTTTTGTCACTCCATTGATTTTTGTTCATATCATCTCCCGGCAAGAAACAAAATATGTTAACAAAAAAAGGGAAGATGACATCGTCATCTTCCCTTTCGCTTATTTATCCCGCTATTTGCCGGCCCGTAAAAGCCCGATTGGTGAAGGCTAATAATCAGTGGGGATGGACAAAACCCCCACTGATTAAAGTTTCACTTTATAATTACCCACGCACAATATTAGGTGGTGTTTTTCCTTGTAATCCTGCTACTAAATTTTCAGCAGCTGTCATTGCCATTTGCTGCCGAGTTTTTAATGTTGCAGATCCGATGTGCGGTAAAGTTACAACGTTTTGTAATGATAAGAGCGGATTCTCTTTTTGAATCGGCTCTTGTGTAAATGTGTCGATGCCGGCTGCAAATATTTTCTTTTCTGTTAACGCATGAATTAATGCAGTTTCATCTACTGTTTTCCCGCGAGAAGCATTAATGAAAATTGCTGTTTCTTTCATTAGTGAAAATTCCTTTTCACCGATAAGATGATACGTTTCATCTGTTAATGGAGTAAGAAGAATAATAAAATCAGATTGTTTGATTAAAGTTTGTAAATCACAATATGTAGCATCAAATTTTTGCTCAGCTTCTTCTTTACGGCGACGGTTATAGTAAAGGACATTCATATCAAAGCCGAATTTCGCTCGTTTTGCGACAGCTTCTCCAATTCGTCCCATTCCGATAATACCAATCGTACTATGATGTACATCTAGTCCGAAGTGTTCTTTTCCAATTTCAGCGTTCCATTTACCATTTTTTACATAGGAATTGAGTTCGCAAACACGGCGACCAGCAGATAACATAAGAGCGAAAACGAGATCGGCTACTGTATCATCTAACACATATGGAGTATTCGTTCCGATAACATTTTGTTTTTCCATCGCTTTTAAATCAAAGTTATCATGGCCAACAGAAATGTTACTTACTACTTTTAAATTAGGAGCAACCTGTAATAACTCTTCATTTATAGTAGATCCGAAATTTAATAACCCATCTTTATCTTTTATTTTTTCTAATAGAACATCACGAGGTACTTTCTCGTTTTGATCCCATTTTTCAAAATCACAGTGTTCTGATAAATAGTTTTCTACAAATGTTGGAACTGGTTCAGCAATATATACTTTTGGTTTCACGGTTCCATCCCCTTTCACTTTATCCTGCGTTTTTTCACTTTACCCCGATTTAACGGACAGTAAGCCTCCCGCCTCAAAAAGCAGCTTAAGCAAAGAGATTAGGTGGGAAAGCAACGGTCCGTAAAAGCTCGATTGGTTCAAATAATAATCAGCGGGGTGAGTCTTTCCACTGATTAAAGTTTCACTTTATTTTGACATAATTCACTAAAAAAATCTTCTTTTCAAATTGGAAAGAGTATTTGTATAATTTAGACAGAAACTAAAAGGAAGGATGATTTATATGGTGACAGAGAAAGAATTGGAATTATTAGCTTGTCTTGAAAAGAATAGTCGTTTATCTGTAGATACATTAGCGAAGTTGTTAAATATAGAAGTAGAAGAAGTGAAAAAAATGGTTACGAAATTAGAAAGTGAAAAGATTATCGTGGACTATGTAACACATATCGATTGGACAAAAGTGAAAGAACATACTGGTTTAACGGCGATGATTGATGTGAAAGTTACACCGAAGCGTGGTGTCGGTTTTGATGCAGTAGCTGAACAAATTTATCGCTATTCAGAAGTGAAATCCGTTTATTTAATGTCTGGGACATATGACCTTTCTATTACATTAGAAGGAAAGACGATGGGAGAGGTAGCGATGTTTGTTTCTGAGAAATTAGCAACAATTGAATCTGTCGTTTCAACGACAACTCATTTTATTTTGAAGAAGTATAAACATGAGGGGATTATTTATGAAAAGACAGATGATGATAAGAGAATTGTGGTGACACCGTGAAGCAATTTGACCTATCTAGAGTAGCAGAATCTTTACAACCGTCCGGTATACGAAAGTTTTTTGATTTAGCGGCAAGTATGAAAGGTGTTATTTCACTTGGAGTGGGAGAGCCGGACTTTGTTACACCTTGGAATGTAAGGCAAGCATGTATTCGTTCTTTAGAACAAGGATATACGTCATATACAGCAAATGCAGGATTATTGGAGCTCCGTCAAGAAATAGCAAAGTATCTAAAAAAACAATTTGCAGTATCTTATGATCCGAATGATGAAATCATTGTTACAGTTGGAGCGAGTCAAGCGCTAGATGTAGCGATGCGTGCTATTGTAAACCCTGATGATGAAATACTTATTATTGAACCAAGTTTCGTTTCGTATGCACCGCTTGTTACGTTAGCGGGCGGGGTCCCGGTTCCAGTGGCGACTTCATTAGAAGATGAATTTAAAGTACAGCCAGATCAAATTGAAGCAGCTATTACAACGAAAACAAAGGCAATATTACTTTGTTCTCCCAATAACCCAACAGGCGCAATGTTAAATAAATCCGAATTAGAAAAGCTAGCTGTTATTGTTGAGAAGTATAATTTAATCGTGTTATCGGATGAAATTTATGCAGAGCTCGTATACGACGAAGCATATACGAGTTTCGCGAGTATTAAAAATATGCGTGACCATACGATTTTAATTTCAGGGTTTTCAAAAGGGTTTGCCATGACGGGATGGCGTCTTGGGATGATTGCAGCCCCTGTTCAATTTTCAGAATTAATGCTCAAAATTCACCAGTATTCAATGATGTGTGCACCAACGATGTCTCAATTTGCAGCGCTTGAAGCATTACGCGGGGGAAATGATGAAGTAATTCGAATGAGAGATAGCTATAAAAAGCGTCGTAACTTTATGACGACATCTTTCAATGAAATGGGCTTAACATGTCATGTGCCAGGCGGGGCATTTTATGTCTTCCCTTCTATAGCTTCAACCGGACTATCTTCAGCAGAATTTGCAGAGCAGTTATTATTAGAAGAAAAAGTGGCTGTTGTTCCTGGAAATGTGTTTGGCGGGAGTGGTGAAGGATTTATTCGTTGTTCATATGCAACATCGCTTGAGCAACTTATGGAAGCAATGAAGAGAATGGAACGGTTCATAGAGAATAAAAAAAGGACAAAACACAATACGTTTTGTCCATAAAAGGGGGGGAATACTAGAAAGCCATGTGTTAGTATTCTATCCTAATATTGGAGAATTATACGTATTACAGGAAATTTTTTCGTGAATTTTGAATGAGTTCTATCAAAGTGGTATAATTTACTAATATAAGGTGGGAGTATCCTCGGTGTTTTACTTAGGATACTTACTCACTAATCGGATATTTAACAATAAATACATCTGCTTTGCTATTTACAATTGTAGAGAAAATGGTAAACGTATGGGAGTGTTTCACATGTCAGAACAATATACAACGGGAGTGGTTGTAACAGGGAAAGTAACTGGAATTCAAGATTACGGTGCATTTGTAGCTTTGGATGCAGAAACACAAGGACTTGTGCATATATCTGAAATCACAAATGGGTATGTAAAAGACATTCATGACTTTTTAAAGGTCGGAGATACAGTAGAAGTAAAAGTACTTTCAATTGATGAAGAACACAGAAAAATGAGTTTATCGTTAAAAGCGGCGAAAAGAAAGCAAGGACGAATTCTTATACCGAATCCATCAGAGAACGGATTTAATACACTGCGAGAAAAGCTAGCAGAATGGATTGAAGAGTCGGAGGTAATAAAGTAAAAGAGGAACGCATATGAGCGTTCCTCTTTTACTGTGACTTATGATATATATATTTGCAAATATGATTGCATGCAATCATATTCGTATGTCGGAGGCGAAAAAGACATACTGACTATTGAATTTCATGTGTTTCTGGGTGAGTACCAAGATTCTCGGATGGTTTAAATAGTAAGCCGAGATTGATAAGCCCAGAAATACCAACGATGCCGTAAATAATACGTGCAAGAGCTGAGTTCTGTCCCCCGAAAATAGCCGCTACTAAGTCAAACTGGAAGAACCCGATCAGTCCCCAGTTAACAGCGCCGATTACAGTGAAGACTAATGCGATACGTTGCAAGGTACTCATGAAAAGCCCCCCCTTAATGTGAAGCGTGAGCAAGCAAGGAGTTAATAAGAAAATTTAACTCCTTTATAGAATGGTATAGTTTTGTTGTTTTTATACATGAAAAATGTACGAAAAACGATGTATATACATCTATACCGAAAAATTCGAATTTTTATGCAAAAAATGAACTTTTTCTAAAAAATAAATAATGGTTACGTTTACAATTGTTGAATCGCTTGATTTACAACTTTAGTTTCGCTAAAGTGAATACAGAAATACATATACATAATTGGAGGGAAAAAGATGAGTACACATGTAACGTTCGACTATTCTAAAGCGTTATCCTTCATCGGTGAAAATGAACTAACTTATTTACGTGATGCAGTAAAAGTAACACATCATGCAATCCACGAAAAAACTGGAGCTGGGAACGATTTCCTTGGGTGGGTAGAGCTTCCGCTTCAATATGACAAAGAAGAATTCGCTCGCATTCAAAAATGCGCAGAAAAAATTAAAAATGACTCTGACATTTTACTTGTTGTAGGTATTGGTGGTTCTTACCTAGGAGCACGCGCAGCAATTGAAATGTTAAACCATTCTTTCTATAACACGCTTTCTAAAGAACAACGTAAAACTCCACAAGTGCTATTTGTTGGACAAAACATTAGCTCCACTTACATGAAAGATTTAATGGACGTACTAGAAGGTAAAGACTTTTCTATTAACGTTATTTCCAAATCAGGTACAACAACAGAGCCTGCAATTGCATTCCGTATTTTCCGTAAATTATTAGAAGAAAAGTATGGAAAAGAAGAAGCACGCAAACGTATTTATGCGACTACAGATAAAGCGCGCGGTGCTTTAAAAACATTATCTGATAATGAAGGCTACGAAACGTTCGTTATTCCAGATGATGTTGGCGGTCGTTTCTCTGTATTAACACCAGTAGGTTTATTGCCAATCGCTGTAAGTGGCCTAAACATTGAAGAGATGATGAAAGGTGCAGCTGCTGGTCATAATGATTTCGCGAAATCAGAACTTGAAGAAAACCCAGCTTACCAATACGCAGTAGTTCGTAATGCTCTATATAATAAAGGGAAAACAATTGAAATGCTTGTTAACTATGAGCCAGCACTTCACTACTTCTCTGAGTGGTGGAAACAGTTATTTGGTGAAAGTGAAGGAAAAGATCAAAAAGGTATTTTCCCATCTTCAGCAAACTTCTCAACTGACTTACACTCATTAGGTCAATACATTCAAGAAGGTCGTCGTGACCTATTCGAAACAGTTCTTAAAGTAGGTAAATCTACACACGAACTAAAAATCGAATTAGACGACAACGATTTAGATGGATTAAACTACCTTGCTGGTGAAACGATAGACTTCGTAAACACAAAAGCATACGAAGGTACATTACTTGCACATAGCGATGGCGGAGTACCAAACTTAATCGTAAACATCCCTGAATTAAATGAGTACACATTCGGTTACCTTGTATACTTCTTCGAAAAAGCATGTGCGATGAGCGGCTACCTATTAGGCGTAAATCCATTTGACCAACCAGGAGTAGAAGCATACAAGAAAAACATGTTTGCTTTACTTGGTAAACCAGGATTTGAAGAATTAAAAGCAGAATTAGAAGAGCGTTTAAAATAATAAAAAGCGATCGGGTCTCCGGTCGCTTTTTATTATTTTATTGAAAGGTACATCGGTATATTCAAACTAGAATGGGTATGCTAAAGGAAAAGTCTAGGAGGGATGGGCTTGATTCCGATTCAATCAAAATTAGAAGGATGTACATATGCGTTATATAAGTTAGAAGAGGTTATGAAACCACTTGGATATAGTATTGGCGGCAATTGGGATTATGATAAAGGATGCTTTGATTATAAAATCGACGAAGAAGAAGGGTATCAATTTTTACGCGTACCATTTACAGCGGTGGATGGGGAACTAGATGTGCCTGGTGTAATAGTCCGTCTTGAAACACCGTATATTCTTTCGCACGTATATCAAGACGAACTAGATGATAATGTTAATGCTTTAACAGCTGGAACGAGTGGATTGGATCAATTTGCGGAGCCGCAAGATCCAGATGGAGATGTGAAAAGAAAGTATGTCAATATTGGTAAAGTATTGGTACAAGAACTAGAAAATCATTTTTTTAATGGTGAATAACGATGAGTATGTCGCTTTCGATGAGAATGAAAGAATGAACTGGATTGATCATATATTGTTCGTCGCGCTTTACACCTAGTAAGAGAATGTTTTGCTTTAAAAGAGTATAGCTACAATTTGCAAAGGATTGTCCGGTACAGGACGGGGGAATCTCCATCAGTTGTAATTTGTTATCAGAGATTTCATCGTAAAGTGAGAATAGTACACCTGAAATGGAAGGGAATAAAAGAGAAGCGGTAAATACATAGCTCGTTAATTTATTTCCTTCTATAATTTCTGATACGCCAGCTCTCGTTGCATTTTGGATTTGTTCAGAAGTAAGAAGTTCAGCGATGCAGTGAATGTTTGGATTAAGTCCTTTTGCAGTTAAAATATTTAAAATGGACTGTGTATCTGCTAAGCTTTCGTTCTTCTCTTTATCCGCTGTTATTAATATAGTGTGAGCTGTTGTAATGTTAGCTTTTAATAAAGTTTGATCGTGATGCGGACAACCTTTTATAAATTCTAAATGATGAAATGGCTTTGGAAGTAAAGAAAGTGTTTCATCAATTAAAACAATATCAAGGTTCGGTTGTAATATGTGCATTTGTTTTACAACATGTTTTGCACGCTCATTCCAGCCAACGATAATCATATGACCATTAGAGGTAGCAGCTGTTTCACCTTTAATTCTCATATATTGTTTATTAATCATGTCGGTAGCGAATAGAACCATATAATAAGAACAAAATCCCGTTCCTAATAAAATAATACATATACCAATAAGTTTTCCTATCGTTGTATGGGGGGCGAAATCGCCGTATCCAACGGTGAAAATGGTAACGATTGACCACCAAACCCCGTCGAACCATGTGGTGAAGTGAGATGGCTCTAATATATGTATAAGAAAGCCGGAGAGGGCAGTAAGTACAATAATAAAGCAAATTAAACGAAAAATAATGGAATCACGAAATGTATCTACTAAATTCGGACGGGATTTCAAGTTCCTATTCCTCCTTACTTTTCAGGACTACATTCATTGTTACCATTATAGAAAAAAGAAAAACTCTCTAATTAAAAAGAGAGTTCATTTCATAATTAATACATACTTTCAACTTCAGTTTGTTGAACACTTTCAAGATGCTGGAGAGCATAATAAACATCAGCAGTATGTCTTTTTTGATCGATAGACAATTTTAAATGTAAATAGTGCGAACCATTTTCCAATGTTTTGAGCTTCATGTTCTTAACTTTTATATCCATTTCTTTTATTTCTTCAATTACGGTCGGGATATTGTCCATATTTCGTACAACGAGTCTCACTGCGATATCACGTTGGCGAAATGATCTAGGACCGACGTATTTCATCGCTAATGGTATAAGTTCCACACTAATCATAAGGAAACACATTCCGAAAATAGCCTCGATATAGAAACCAGCTCCAACGGCAATGCCGATGCCAGAAGCACCCCAAATCATAGCGGCGGTCGTTAACCCCGCAATACTATCGTTTCCTCTGCGTAAAATTACACCGGCACCTAAAAAACCAATTCCTGATACAATTTGAGCGGCAAGTCGAAGTGGATCCATATTCATATGATCGGTATGTGGTAAGTTGTAAGCTGCTTTAATAGAAACAATAGTTAGGAGGCAACTAATAATAGAAATAACTAAACACGTTTTTAAGCCGAGTGGTTTACGTTTTAATTCGCGCTCTAAACCGATAGCGAATCCTAAAATAGCCGAGAGACCTAGTTTTATTAATAAGTCGGTGTAGTCCATGTATATTCCTCCTTGTATGATATGGTATATGAATAAAACGTTTATCCCACTATTTGCGGGCAGTCAGCCCCGCCTCAAAATTCGCCGAATGCGAGAAAGTTAGGTGGGAGACGACTGCCCGTAAATGCCCGATTGGTGAAGGCTAATAATCAGTGGGGGATGAACACCCCACACTGATTAAAGTTTCACTTTATATAGAAAGAAACGTTTTTTGACAGAGTGACTTACTATAGAATATATGTAGGAATTACTTAGAAATGAAAGAGATGTTTCGTTTAAGTATATGATATTAAAAAAGAAATGTAGTTGGTTTCAAAAAAGTTTTCAAAAGGTGTTGCATTTCATTTTTTCACATGATATATTAATAAACGTCGCTGATGCAGAAACGCAGAAAACGACAAAAAAGAAATTAAAAAACATAGTTGACATCGAAAAATGAAGATGTTAATATGATGAAGTCGCTTCTGAAGCGGCAAATAAGTTCTTTGAAAACTGAACGAAACAAACAACGTGAACGTCAATTTTTATTTTTTGATGCTAGACAAACTAACTTTATTGGAGAGTTTGATCCTGGCTCAGGATGAACGCTGGCGGCGTGCCTAATACATGC